>NZ_DJAY01000011.1:0-788720 GCF_002429815.1 Lysinibacillus sp. UBA5990 | reverse complement strand
TTCTTTATAATCATAGGAGAACCGATGATGAGTAAAAAGTCGGTCCAAAATTATGTGTTGCCACTTTTGAAATATGCTCATGAACGAGGTGTACGCACACAAATTAACTCTAATTTAACATTGGAGCCAGCCCGATACTTATTAATTGCCCCATATTTAGATGTGCTGCATATTTCACATAACTGGGGTACTATCGACGAATTCGTTGAAACGGGCTTTGCCATGATGGAGCGCAAACCAACATACGACCAACGTGCAGCCTTATTCCAACGCATGATTGATAACTCAAAAATGCTAGCAGAGCATGGCGTTATGGTATCTGCGGAAACTATGTTAAACAAAAAAACTTTACCATACTTAGATCATATTCATAACCAAATCATCCATGAAATGAAATGTGCACGGCATGAGGTACATCCAATGTACCCATCAGATTTTGCTAGTGCCCTCACATCCCTTTCATTAGAGGAAACTCGTGAAGCGATCCACCATCTACTAGATATTCGTGATGACAATACATGGATGTTATTCGGAACACTTCCATTTTACCCTTGCAGTACGAATGAAGAGGATCAACGATTACTTCAACGTCTTCGTACAGCGAAAAATGTCACTATGCGTAACGACCCAGATGGCCGTTCACGTTTGAATATCAATATTTTTACGGGCGATGTCATCGTTACTGATTTCGGTGATACACCAGCACTAGGTAATATTGTACATGACGAGCTTCCAGCAGTGTTTGATAAATGGATGGCAACCGATTTAGCTAAATCACTCAATTGTCATTGTCCAGCTGTTAAATGCCTAGGTCCTAACGTTTTAGTAAAAAATATGTATTATCAAGATCAAGCGTTTGTTAGTGGCTCTGGCCGCGTTTGAGCAACTCATCAATAAAGAAACTCCCTTTTGAAGAAACTGTATCAAAATGGAGTTTCTTTTTATTGTTTAAAAAAATTTCTCATTTATGTATAAAAAATATGTCGTGGTCTATACTATTAAAGATTTCACTTCAAATCCTATGACTAGGAGGGTTAACCCGATGAGTGCGATTGATCGATAACTCAAAAGGACCATCAAAGCTGAGTAAAGTACAGTTCTTAGGAATATCTTAAGATTCTATGCGGAAGCGAGGCAGTGTGTCATGGAGTATTTAATGTAAGTGGTAATCGACCCGGAAATTTATTTCCGGGTTTTTCTATTTTATGTATGGTAAAAAGCAGTCAAGCCCAATAAAAATCACCTCGAAGCGTAACAACGAGGTGACTTTGTTCTATAATAATTCCTTCGCTAGAAATTTATAGGTATTTAAACGACTTGCTAATTCATATTGATTACAATTCAGCATGACTTCATCAAAGCCATAATGTTCTTGTTCTTTCATTAAAAATGCGGCAATTTCTTTTGGAGTGCCGACAAGATTTGCTTTGCGATTATTGGCGATTGTCATTTTATCCATTTCCGTTAATGGATAATCCTTTGCTTCTTCAGGTGATATAGTTTGAATAATTTGCCCCTTCATCAGCTGAAGACGAGAAATATCGATTGGTTTTGCCAAGTATTCCGCCTCCTCTAAAGTAGGTGCCACCGTCGCCGCATAGGTCACAATGATTTGTGGTTTTTCCATATAATAAGATGGCGTAAAATAGGCTTTATAGGCATCAAAAATATCCTTTGACATATTGCCCGTAAAAAATTGGGCATAGGAATAACCTACACCTAGCTGCCCTGCTTGCATCGCACTTTGACCGCTTGAACCTAGTAGCCATGCCTCAGGTAATGAAATATGAACTGGTGCCGCAACGACTTGATCATAGACATGTTCACCCGTTTTTTGGTTATTCATCAGCTTTAAAATAATTTCAAGCTTATCATATTGCTCGGTGAAGCGTTGTCTTCTTCCTTCTGCAAGCGCATAAATAGAGGCATGATCACCACCTGGCGCTCTCCCCACTCCGAAATCAATTCGATGAGGTGCTAATCCTGACAATGTTTTAAAAACCTCTGCGATCTTATATGGTGAATAATGCATCATCATGACGCCACCTGTCCCGATGCGAAGTCGCTTCGTTTTCGCAGCTAAAAAAGCAGCGGTTACTTCGGGAGCTGAACTTGCCAGCGACTGACTATTATGGTGTTCAGCTAGCCACATACGATGATAACCGAGTTCTTCCCCTAATAAAGCTAGTTGTTCTGTACGTTGGAAGGCTTCCTCTGCCGAATGACCCTTTGGTATAGGCATTTGATCTAAAATACTTAACTTCATTCAAAACATCCTCTCTGTCTGTAAGCTCCCCCTTTTAACTGTAATATAATTCTGCTTATTTACAAAGCAAAAAACCTTACTCATAAGCTAGTTGTTTCATTTCCCATGTTTGATAGACCATGCCGACGAGTTTTTGTTTTTGTTCAGCATTTAGAACATTTTCATTAAATTTCATCGCACGAAGGGAAAATTGCTTTGCTTGTTCGTCAACGACGAATTGTAAAATAGCATGTCCTTTTTCATTTTGAAACGTAATATCACCTGATAATTCTACAACTTGCTCCCCTGTTTTCGCTTGATAATATCGCCAATATGGTTCAAAGAATGCGTAGTTAAATGCATTACGAACTGTGACATCAGAAAAATTCTCCAAATAACCTTCTTTGACGATATCAATATACTCATGATCTGTTATATCTTTTTTTACATTAAAGACATATCCAACAAGCATCCCCATAAACACAACACAGAGAAATACACGTATATGATTTGCTAAACTCATGTCATCACGTCCCCTTTACGTAAAAACACTATCATTTACATAATACATCAAATTTCTAACTTCAAGTAGAAAATATTTGTTTATTGTAGAAATTATATGAAAATTCTTTATTCAAGCTCCGCAAAATTATATAAAGAGTATTTACAGCCCAACCTCAGTTCGCTACTATCAGATTATTATGATAGAAAAGAGATGACCTGTTGTGCCATTTGATTTAGATTTAAATATTTTAGTCATTCTTATCGTTTTTGGTTTTTTAGCCGCATTTATTGATTCAGTTGTTGGCGGCGGTGGACTTATTTCTTTACCAGCCCTTATGTTTGTAGGTCTCCCACCTTCTAGCGCTGTGGCAACCAATAAATTAGCAGGTACAATGGGATCACTTACGAGTACTTTGACATTTTATCGCTCTGGTAAGCTTGATATTAAAGCGGTCTATAAGCTATTTCCATTTGTCTTTTTCGGATCTATGCTTGGAGCATGGATTGTCCACTTAATGGATCCTAGTATCCTGAAACCGCTCATGCTGATTATGCTTGCTGCCGTAGCTATCTATACGATCTTTAAAAAAGATTGGGGAAGCATCACTACCTATAAAAAATTAACACCAAAACGTTATCTATTTTTTGTAGTAGTAATTACAGTCATTGGTTTTTATGATGGTTTCCTAGGTCCTGGCACAGGTTCATTTTTATTATTTGCCTTTCTCATGGTTGGTTTTGATTTTTTACAATCAGCAGGTAATGCAAAATTTTTAAATTTCGGAAGTAATGTTGCAGCCCTTCTTATGTTTATATACTTAGGGCAAATTAATTATGCATATGGTTTACCAATGGGACTTGCGCAAATTGCTGGGGCCATTGTGGGCTCCAAATTTGCGATTAAACGTGGCAGCGGTTACGTACGTAAGTTATTTATCGTTGTGACCATTCTATTACTCTTGAAAAATACATATGACTATTTCTCATAATCATCTGTTATGCTGACGTATGCCAACAGTATAGAAGGCTAAAACTTATCTCATATTGGGGTAAGTTTTTTTTATGGCTTTCAACTTTTTCCCTCATTTCGTACGTCTAGTACATGTATACAATTTGAATATGTTAAAAAAGGAGCTTCTTTGGACATGAAAACAAGAAATGCATTTCAACATGAAGAGGTGTTTGTCCAATTCATTCGTGAACAAAAAGAGCGTTTTTATTTGCTCGCGTATAGCTATACAAAAAATGAACAGGACGCACTAGATGTTGTACAGGACAGTGTTCAAAAAGCCATGCTGTCATTAGATCGACTTGAAAATGTTGATTATATGAAAAGCTGGTTTTATAAAATAGTCGTTCGTACAGCCATTGATTTTTTACGAAAGCATAAACGCTTACAAGTAACTGATGATGATACTTTGCAATTTTTAACCCCCGCTCAAGAAGATGTCTATGAGAACGTCGATTTAGAGCATGCGTTGGATGAGCTACCGCAAATGTATCGGGAGGTTGTAATTCTCCATTATTTCGAGGATTTAAAGCTCGCAGACGTTGCGAACATCCTTGATATTAAGTTAAGTACAGCCAAATCGCGTCTTTATAAAGCATTAAAACTACTAAAAATACAATTGGAAGATGTGAAGGGAGAAACTGCACATGGATAAAAAATTAAAAAATTTAGAAAAACAATATACAGATGTTTCTATTCCTAAGGAATTAGATTTGGTGGTAGAACGAGCATTAAAGCAAGGTCGAAAAAAGAAAAAGAACCGTACTTCTCAATGGTTGCTTGGCTCGGCAGCTGCAGCTATGCTATTTACTGCTAGTTTAAATGTGAGTCCAGCAATGGCTCGAACACTATCAGACATACCTGTTGTAGGAAGTGTTGTCAAAGTATTAACTTGGACAGAATATGAGGTGGCAGAAGATAATTTTGATGCCAATATTAAAGTACCTGCTATTGAAAATTTGGACAATCAAGATCTTGCAAATACATTAAATGAAAAGTATCGTGCAGAAGGCAAAGCTCTCTACGATGAATTTATCACTGAAGTGGGTGATTTAAAAGCCAGTGGCAGTGGTGGTCATTTAGGCGTTGATAGCGGCTTTGAAATTAAAACTGATAATGACCAAATTTTATCGATTGGTCGTTATGTAGTAAATACTGTTGGCTCTTCTTCCACTGTAATGGAATACGATACGATCGATAAAGAAAATGAAATTTTAATTACTTTACCTATGCTGTTTAAAGATAAAAATTATATTGAAGCTATAAGTGAAAATATTAAGGAACAAATGCGTACACAAATCGCTGAATCCAATCAGGATAAAGTCTATTGGGTGAAAGGTGCTGGCATGGCTGATGAAGATTTGATGGAGGAATTTACAGCCATTCAACCTGATCAGCAATTCTATATTTCAGATAAAGGTAAGCTTGTGATTTCCTTTGATAAATATGAAGTGGCACCAGGCTTTATGGGCGTTGTGGAATTTGAAATCCCAACAGACGTCTTAAAGGATGATCTTGTGAGCACAAAATACATCCATTAATTAAATAGGACTTAACGAGGTATTTGATGATTACATCATCAAATACCTCGTTTTTTTCATGGAGATCAACCCATTTTTTGCTTATAAAGCTACTGTTTTTTGTCTAAGCTAATATGTATCAATCAATGTTAGAGGGTTTTCATCATGAAAAGTGTAGGATCCATCAGTATTTTACATGTAATCTTCCTATCAATGACCGTTATTGGCTTAAAAAATCATGTAACTATTATTCCTCCACTGCTAGATGCCGCCAAAAGAGATGGCTGGCTATCTGTACTATTTGCTGGGGGTGTTATTTTCTTTTGGTTATTTTTATTAGTTTACATCCAAAAAAAATCGAAACAGGAACCCCTTCGAGACTGGCTCAGCGAAAAAATAGGAAAAGTCGCTTCTACTACCATTATCTATATTGTCGCCATTTTTCTTTTGATTATCGCAGCATTTACAATGGTAGAAACATTACAATGGGTAAATAGCACATTTTTACCTCAAACACCTGTCCTTATATTATTGTTTGTTTATACCATTCTTTGCATTTTACTAGTGACAACTAGCTTACAAACCATTGTTATTGTCAATGTCTTTGTATTATTTGGAGTTGTCATCCTTGGTTTTTTTGTCGCCTTTACCAATATACAAGTAAAAGATTATAGTTTGTTGCGCCCTTTTTTTGAGCATGGTTTTCAGCCTATCATACATGGTATGATTTTTCCTGCTTCAGGATTTATAGAGCTATTATTGCTATTATTTTTGCAGCACCAATTTAAAGAACGTCTTCGTTGGTACCATTTCACTATTATACTGGCTATCTTAATTGGCCTTACATTAGGTCCGTTAATTGGAGCCATTACTGAATTCGGGCCAAGTGAAGCATCGAAACAACGTTATCCTGCCTATGAAGAATGGGGATTAGTGACCATCGGACGCTATATTGAGCATTTAGATTTCTTCTCTATTTACCAATGGTTAACAGGGACTTTCATTCGTGTAAGTTTCCTCTTATATATTGTGGCAGACTTATTAAAAATGACTGGCGATCCAAAGCGTATTTGGCAAATGCTCGCTCCACCCTTCTTCATCATTTGTTTACCGTTAATTATGTTAAATGAAAGCTTATTTTTAAAAGTAAAGGGACATTATATTTTAAGTGCTACGTTTATTTTCTTTTTTGCCTTATCAATTTTTTTCATTGTCGTTGCTTACTTATCGGATAAATCTTCTAAAAAGGGGAAAACTGAAAAACAAGACATGAAAAGTGGTGAATCATAATGTCTCAACAGGAGCATGAGTTAGATTTAAATGCAATAAAAAAACTATTTCAAAAATCCGCAGATATACAATTTCAGGAATATAGCTTTAATGAACAAAGGGTACATTTTATAACGTGTGATGCCATGATTGATCAGCAAATGCTGAACGGTGTCATTATTCAGCGAACCCAGTATTTGTATGATCATTTGGATGACGTTTCATTTGAAGAAAATATAGCGAGGCATCTTCATATTCCAAGCCTTCAAAAAATCCAAGATAAGGAACAGCTTATTTCATCCGTTTATAGTGGCTTCCTATTGCTGTATTTTGAGCAAGATCATCTTTTATATGCAAGCAATATCGCTAAAAAGCCTAATCGTAAGCCGGAAGAAACACGTATGGAGGTTCTTGTTAAAGGGCCAAGAGATAACTTTATTGAAGATATCCGCGTCAATATCGCTTTAATTCGCAAACGATTACCGACCAATTCATTTTGCGTCGAAAAGGTGGAGCTCGGAAAACGCTCAAAAACAACAGTGGCAATCCTGTATTTTGAAGATATTGTGGATATGGACATTCTGCATGGTATTAAGAAACAGTTAGCTGCAGTCGATACAGATATTGTTTTTAGTGGTGATTTATTGATGGAACGCGTGAATAAAAACTCGAAATTATTTCCAAAGTTTGATTATACAGGGCGACCCGATTATGCCGTTCAAGCATTAGCAAGGGGCCGCTTTATTATTTTCGTAGATGGTGTCGCTTATTGCATTATCACGCCTGTGAATCTTTTCTTATTATTGAAATCTGCCGAAGATAATGAATACCCGGTCATTTTTAGTTCTGTAGAACGAGTACTACGGATTCTCGGTATTCTTATCGGATTACTACTACCTGCCTTTTGGCTTGCTTTAACAACCTACCATCAAAATCAATTGCCATTACAGTTACTGGCAACCGTTGTACAGGCCAAAGCTGGATTACCTCTCCCTTCTTCACTTGAAATGCTACTAATGCTTTTGATGTTTGAATTGTTCCGTGAAGCAGGGCTACGGCTTCCTTCAGTTATTGGGGGAACCATCAGTGTTGTAGGGGGAATCATTATTGGAGATGCTGCAATTCGAGCAGGTGTAACAAGCCCTGAAATGATTGTTGTCATCGCCATCTCTACCATCGCTTCATTTACATTGGTCAATCAATCACTTGTAACATCAGTTAGTATATTACGTATTGCCTTTATCCTTGCTAGCGCCTTTTTAGGATTATTTGGCTTCTTTGTTTCTTTATATTTTACACTTCTTTACTTATGCAATATTCGCATTTACGGTTACTCTTATATGAACCTTGCGACAGATTTAAACTGGTCCACCATCAAAAAATCTATTTTCCGTCTAACACCTAAGGGTTACACGGAGCGCAATAAAGCACTTGCACCTCAGGATGCAACCCGTTCAGCTAATGCCCATATCGAAGACAAAAAAAGTCCAAGAAAATAACTAGCATCCCCTCACATATTGAGGAGATGCTAGTTATTTTTGGCTACATCTTTTGTATGCTCTCTTCGATGGATACTAACCTCGACTCCCAATATCGCTTCATTTCTTCTCTTATTTGTTGATCGGCAAGATGTTCCTGATGAAAACTAATGGTCGTTTTATTATTTTCATTGGATAAGATTCGAATTTGCACGGTAGAAGGTCGTTGCCATCCCTCTTTTTGCCAAGTAAGACGGAGTTGCAATAGTGGTTTGACAATCCGAATTTCTCCGGTTCCCACCATTGTACGATACTGATGACCAGGTTCAATAATTATATTTTCCCCTCCTCCTAACCATGCAATCAAACCTTCCTCCCCTGTAATAAGTGACCATGCTTGCTGTTGCGAGATTGGAAACGTTCTTCTAACCCCTACTTGATAACCAACTGTTTTGGTTAGTCCAATACTTTTGTGGCTCTCCATGTCTTAACCTCCATCTATTAATCTGTCATCGTCTATTCACTACTAATAATTCCTCCCTTCTTCTAAAAATCCTTGTCCTATTAGTACTTATCTTTTGTGATAAGTATATAAAAATAGTAAAAGGCAGAAATGCTCTCACACATTTCTGCCTTGTTGAATTGCTTAACGCTAATTTACGTCATCTCTACATAATCATTTTGAATGCTTTGTTTGTTTTGTCCCTTACGGAATTGGATGTGATGGAGCTTCGCAAAGATACCATTGTGAGCCACTAGCTCATCGTAAGTACCATCTTCCTCAATACCTTTTGGCGTCACGACCATTACCCGATCTGCGTTCCTAATAGTTGCCAGGCGATGGGCAATAACTAGAGTAGTACGGTTTTCAGCTAGCTCTGATAAAGATTGCTGAATAATCATCTCTGTTTCTGTATCTAACGCAGAAGTCGCTTCATCTAAAATTAAAATTGGTGGGTTTTTCAGGAACATACGAGCAATGGCTAATCGTTGTTTTTGTCCACCGGATAATTTCAAGCCTCGTTCCCCAATTTGCGTATCATACCCCTCTGGTAGCTCTGCGATGAATCCCTCTAAATGGGCCTTTTTTGCCGCTTCGCGAATTTCTTCTTCACTGGCGTTTAGCTTTCCATAGGCAATATTCTCACGAATTGTCCCTGTAAATAAGAAGACATCCTGCTGTACAATACCAATTTGAGATCGTAAGGAAGCCTGGGTCATATTGCGAATATCGATGCCATCAATCGAAATAGCACCTTTTGAAACCTCATAGAAGCGAGGAATTAACGAACAAATGGTTGTTTTACCAGCACCCGAAGGACCAACAAACGCAATGGTTTGTCCAGCCTTTACATCAAATGAAATATCTTTTAACACCTGTTTTGATGCATCGTAATTGAAGTGAACATTGTTGAAGGAAATATTACCATCTAAATGGTTAATGACCTTCGCATTTTCACGATCTTGAATTTCTGGTTCCTGCTCAATTAATTCACGGAATCGCTTGAAGCCAGCCATTCCCTTTGGATAAAGCTCTAATAAAGCACTAATCTTATCAATTGGTTTAATGAGTACATTGGTATATAAAACAAAGCTCACTAGCTCCCCGTAAGATAATTTTCCATTAAAGCTGAGCCAAGCGCCGACCACTAACACCATTAATGTAAGAAGGCGTGTCATCATGTAAATAGTCGAGTTAGTTCCTGCCATTATTTTATAGGCATATAATTTAGCCGCACGGAAAAATCCATTTTGCTCCTTAAAGCGTTTAATTTCAAAATCTTCATTTGTAAAGGATTTCACAACACGGACACCGGACACACTATCCTCTACACGTCCGTTTACATCAGCAATTTTGCCATACATCGTTTTCCAAGCATTGTTCATTTTTATATTACTAAATGTCACAAGCCATGTTAAAAATGGCACCATAATCGCTGCAATTAAAGCGAGTGTTGGATTCACATTAAACATAATGGCAAAGGCCCCAACAAAGGTCATAATGGCAATGAATAAATCCTCAGGTCCGTGATGGGCAAATTCCCCAATATCAAATAGATCATTAGTAATGCGGCTCATTATATGACCTGTTTTCGTATTATCAAAGAATCGGAATGATTGCCTTTGTACATGCGTAAATAATTCCTGACGCATATCTGTCTCAATATTAGTCCCCAATTTATGACCTAAATAGTTCACGATAAAGTTTAAAAATGTACTTATTGCATACACTAGCAGCAATAATACACTTATTTTTACAATCATGCCCCAATCGCCTGTTGGTAATAGCTCATCAATAAACCACTGAACGGCTAATGGAAAGGCAAGCTCTAAAATGGCTACAATGATTGCACTTGAAAAATCGATGACAAACAATCGTTTATGCGGCTTATAATAGGAAAAAAATTTTCTATACATGTTTGTCTCCTTTCTAAGTTGTAAAAATTTCGCCTATCTTTTAATAGTACCATTTGTGCAAACGTAACGGAAAAGTATTTTTTCTCCATAGCAGTATATTTTTATTTACTTTCAGTTTTTCGCATGCTATGATTGGTGTAAGAATTGAATAGCTTTTGACTTTATTGTCAAAGGGGAGTAGCTAGCGGATGCGATCGAAGCATCTGATTCACATTCGTCATTACATGGTTTCGTACCATCGGGTGTGATGGCATAAATTGTCTCACAGAATAATTTCTGTGCAACGAACAGTAAATTGCTTAGCAAGACCTTTGCCTATTTTTTAGGCAGGGGTCTTTTTCTTTTGCTTAAAATTGGGAAGAATATGTTAGAAGCAACCATTCATTTCTGTTCAACAATTAAAGGAGGAAACAAATTTGGAGGCAATTATTTTAGAATACGCATGGGTACTCGTCGTATTAATTGTATTAGAAGGTTTGTTGGCAGCTGACAACGCAGTCGTAATGGCAGTTATGGTTAAGCATTTACCAAAAGCACAACAACAAAAAGCTTTATTATATGGATTAGTGGGGGCGTTTGTTTTCCGCTTCGCCGCATTATTCCTTATTACAACACTCGTTAATTTTTGGCAGATCCAAGCAATAGGTGCAGCTTATCTATTGTTTATGTCTATTAAGCATATTTATGATTCACGGAAAGCATCGCAAAGCTCCGATGAGATCCAAGAGCCGAAAAAGCAATCTGGCTTCTGGATGACAGTTGTAAAAGTAGAACTTGCTGATATCGCATTCGCGGTGGATTCTATCCTAGCTGCGGTTGCTATTGCCGTAACACTACCACATCTCGGCGATTTTGATATTGGTGGCATTAATGCAGGACAATTCGCCGTTATGTTCTTAGGTGGCCTTATCGGGGTCATCATGATGCGATTTGCGGCTCGTTGGTTCGTAAAAGTTCTTGATAAATTCCCTTCATTGGAAACGGCTGCCTTCCTAATCGTTGGTTGGGTTGGTGTGAAATTAGCTGTGTTAACATTAGCACATGAAAAATTAGGCATTATTCCACATGAATTCCCACATTCTACAATTTGGAAGGCTATTTTCTGGATTGTCCTAGTAGCAATTGCCCTAGGTGGTTACTTAGTTGGGGTCAAAAACCAAAAAAAACAAGAACAATAATGATTTAAAAAAATCGCCACGACCTATGTCGAGGCGATTTTCTATTTTATATGAAAGTAGTGATTTTATTTTTTAACGAGTGCCCTTCCCTATGCCAAACAAACAAATTTTCAAGTCATTTTCTACCTCACTAGGTTGCCTTATCCAACTTCCTCTACCAACACTTGACTATACATATGACACAATAGGAAAATGCTTAATTTCCTTTGCCAGCAGTTGAGACTAAATATAAAGAAGTGTAAATTCTCTAATTGAGAACTAATATCAATTAAGTTTTGCACATTTTCCCATGAAATTTAAATTTTTTGTATGAAGAACCGTTAACACTGTATACTAGTGATGAAGGCATTTACTGCAAAAGGAGGAAATTTTTTATGTTATCTGAAAAACTACACACAGCACTTAATGAACAAATGAATTTTGAATTTTACTCGGCTCATGCTTACATGGCAATGGCGGCATATTGCACAGACCAGGATTACGATGGCTTCGCTAACTTCTTTTTAGTACAAGCCGAAGAAGAACGCTTCCATGCGATGAAATTTTATAACTTCTTAAGTGATATGGGCTACCGTGCAACCATTCAAGGCTTTGAAAGCCCAGGCAATCATTTTGAATCGATTTTAGATGCCTTTAAAACAGCTCTTTCTCATGAAAAAGAAGTGACGCGCCGTATTTATAATTTATCAGATATCGCTTTAGATGAACGTGAGCATGCGACAATGGCCTTTTTAAAATGGTTCATCGATGAGCAAGTGGAGGAAGAATCTACATTTGATACATTAATTCGTAAAATCGAACGTATCGAAAACGACTCCAACGCTATCTTTATGCTAGATGCAGAATTAGCTACGCGTACATTTACGCCTGATGCAGAAGCATAACATACTTAATAAATTAGCTAACCAATAACAAAGGCTACGAAGTTTCGTCAAAGAAGCTTCGTAGCCTTATTTTGCTTTAGATATGTTAATTCTATTGGTACAAATTATTATAAAATTCGTAACCTGCATAGTAAAGGAACCCTATTTCTTCGTTTGGTTTTAATAGCAGTAACTGCTCCGTTTCCTCTAGATAATATAATGGAGCATCATCATCGATAAACGGTTTTCCTAAATCATTATACCATTCTTCATTCAGCTGTTTAGGATATAAGTTAAACGAAATATATTCAATCTTATCGCTTATACCTATATAAGAACAATAATGCGTCTCTATATCTTTTTCGGAACTATCTTTTAGATAGTAAATATTACAGTCTATGTCACCATCTATTGATTCGAATTGTTTCCTCTTAGCAGGGTTTCCTAACTTATTAACTACGTCTTTTCTTGAATTACCTAAAGTAACCCCACTTACTATGAAAACATTCTTTTGTTTATCATGCTTAATTGTAAACCTATCTTGCTCAAATAATTCTACCAATGATTTATTATATTTTTCGGCAATGTCTTTAGCAGAGTCCCCATTACTATTGACAATATTTTTATCCACCTTATGTTTAAGTAGTCCCTCAACAGTTTTTTTATCCCCGTTTAGGATCGCTAAATACAATGGTGTTTGTCCTTGTTCATTAAGTCCATTTACAGCTGTTCCTTTATTTATTAACTCTGCCAAATAAGTCAGATTGTCTTTTTTGTGATTAAGGAGAATATGGATCGCATTATTTCCTAATTCATCAACCTTATTAAGATCTAATCCTTTATCTATAAATAGTTGAACTATCTCTTTATTTTGAGTAAGTATAGCTGTTGTGTATGTATTTTGACCACCTATATTCACTTTTTTCAAATCAATGTCCAAGTTTAGTAATTCCTTGATTAATGCTGTATTGTTTAAAGACTGTAATAAGGCTACTTGAACAATATTGTTACCGTCATTATCCACTTCTTGAAAATTTACTTTCAATTCATAAATAAGGTATTCAAGTATCTCTCTATTCCCTGTCTGTATAGCAGAATATAATACATTATGTCCCATCTCATTCTTTACGTTCATATCAACTCCGAATTTATGTAGCTCTTTTAGTATTTCATATTGTTCATTTTTAACTGCAACATGTGCAAGACTATCGTCTTCTTTTCCTACTCTGATACTTCCCATTCCTTTATTCATTAAGGAAATAGCTAATTTTTTATTCGGTAATTCGATGGCTTTACTAATTGAATTTTCGCCATCCCTATTTACAAAATTAGCGTTGGCCCCATTTTCAATCAAAAAATTTATATCCTTCGAATTTTGATTTTTTACTGCCTCAATCAAAGCGTTATCCTTATCTTTTAATAAAAGATAATTATCCCATGAAAAAGTAAACTTTGTTATAAAACCATAAGTAGCTATACCAATAAGAAATAGAAAACTGATTAACACAGCGCTATATTTTACTATTTTCTTTACCTTTTTCTGAAATATTTCATGTTGACGTTCCTTTTCTAATAGCTCTTGCTTTTTTTCCTCTTCTATCTGTTCTTCATATAACTTAATATTTTCACTAATCGTTTTTTCATTCATATAAATTGATAGAACATAATTTTTTTCTCTTTTGCAACGTTTACATATTTTCATATTCTCCAAGTTAAGACGTCCGCATACACATGTCCATTTATCATTTATCAATTGTGAATAATATTTTGCATCATTTCCTTCATGCGTTAGTACAAACGTTAGTTGACCTGGATCATTAATTTGTTTTAGTTCTACTTTCTCTAGCTCTGATTCGGGTTTCGTCCATATTGTTTCATCACTAAAAAGTACTTTCTCAAAGACTACATCTATGCTTCTGGTATGAGAAAAACTATCTAATGCAATTTTTTCATTGTTCTCAAATGCTTGGTTAGGTTCTATTGATTCACTTAGATGCAGTTTATAATTAAAGCTAGTAGATTCCCAGCCAACTGGTTCACCAAATTGATCAAAACAATAAATAGTAGCATTTAAGCCTTTTATTCTTTTTTCTGAAATATTATTAAACTTCAATGAACAATAAACCTTACCTGTTTTCTTACTTCTATATAGCTGATACTTAAGCAATTCAACTGGACAATTTATATCAACTAACATTCGTTTCCTCCTATTAATTCAACAATTCGAATTCTTCTTCTTGAGGCTTATTTGTAACTTTAGAATTTATGTCTTGAAGCAATGCAATAATTTTTGCTATTGCAAGAAAGAATACTCCTGTTAACACCATGGATATTGTTGACACTAAGGTTGTTGTAAGGTGCGAGCTATATATATTTTTAATAGCAAAATATCTTTCTTCAATAAGGTTGTTATCATAATGTTCTTTAGCTGCTTCTTCCCAGTATTCCGTATCCTCTTTTTCTTCCTTTAAGATTGATATTTGAGATAAACTAAAAACTATAGCTGTAACAAATAAAATAAAACTTGATATCTGTAGTACTAGTTTCATTAGCACACCCTCCATATATTGAAAAATAATTAATATTATATACTAATTACCCATTATTTACTATAAAATTTAAAATAGCTAAGAGAAAATATTCATAAATATAAATTTCAAATATTACTTTCGAATTTATAAAAAAAGAAACGCTCAAAATGTTTCTTCTTGTTGCTCCATAAATAGTGTAGTAATGAAATCTATCATTTCAAAGCGGTCGTGGGTATGTACGTTTTCTCCAATTCCTCAAATTCTCATACTTTTATGACGCATTTTAATAACCAGATCGCTCAGTTCAATTTTAAATTCCTACATTAAAAAAGAAAAACGTCAACAATCAACGTTTCTCTTTTCTTCTTTATGATTCGTCTGGTTCTCGAACTTCTCCATCAAATGCAGATCGATAAATAGCATAAATATCCTCTCGTTCTAATAGCATAGGACTTCGTGCTAAAATTCTTGTTTGCTTTGTTGCATCGTCCGTTAATTGTTCTAAAGCTTCTTCTGGTATATTAAAACCCTTTAATGTAGAAGGAATATTTACATCTTGAACGAGCTGTTGTAATACATCCACACATTTATAGGAAGCCTCTTCTTGCGATAAGTAGGCAGATGATACACCCATGGCATCTAATATATCCTTCATTCGTTTTTCACAGCTTTGACGAATATACCCCATGACATATGGTAATAGTACGGCGTTGGAATCGCCATGGGCTATATGAAATTGACCTCCCAATGGATAGGCTAAAGCATGAACACCGGCTACTCCAGCATTAAAAAAGGCCAAGCCAGCTAAATAACTACCATAGCTCATATCTGAACGTGCCTGCTTATTTTCCCCTTCTAGTACAGCCGTACGAATAGAGCCACTAATTAGGCGAATAGCTTGTAGTGCAAGTGCATCCGTTACTTCATTGGCATTGACTGAAACATATGCCTCAATGGCATGTGTTAAAGCATCAACCCCCGTTGCAGCTGTTACCTTTGGTGGTAATGAAATCGTTAGCTCTGGGTCTACAATCGCACTATCCGCCAATAAGTAATCGTGTGTCACAACATCTTTTGTTGTGTCGAGGGACAGAACTGAAATATTTGTCACTTCTGAGCCTGTCCCAGATGTAGTTGGTATTAAAATTTTAGGTAAACCTTTTTGTTCAAGTGCTTTTGTGCCTGTTAAATTTAAATAATCCGCTACTTTCCCATCATGTACGGCTAAAACAGCAGCAAGCTTAGCTAAATCAAGAGCACTTCCTCCACCTAAACCAATGACCAAATCAAATTGATGTTTTCTAGTAAAATCAACTAGCTTTTCTCCAATAGCAAGTGGGGGCTCTGGGGCAATATCTGTATAAATGGTCGTTGCATATCCTTTTGAAAGCAAGGGCTGCTGGACTTTATCTGCTAGCCCTAATTCCTTTAAAAATGGGTCTGTGACAATTAAAATATTTGTAGCTTTAAATCTTTCTACTTCAGGCAGAAGCTGATTTAAACATCCCCAACCTGTATAGCTTACAGGCGTAAAGGTTAATTTATGCATGGCTTCTCTACTCCTATCTATTCATAGTATCCTTCTGTCGATTTTCTAAATGATTTAAATTGGACAGGGTCATGACCAAACCAAACCTGAGAATTTGTTTCATTGGCAAGTCTACGAATGCGTTCAACTGTAGAATTATAGCCAACTGAATCATAAATAATGCCTGGTGGCTTAACAGGTGGACCAAAGCTTTCCGCCGTGTAGATAGCATCTGAAGCTAAAATAATTCCTCCTGAGTCTGGCATATTAATGTGCAGACCGAGCATGCCCCAAGCATGACCACTGCCAAAATTTAATACTTGAATGCCTTCTGCAAGCTTCACATTATCCTCACCACGTTTAATAAGGCGCCATTGTAAATTATTTTTAATCCACATATCAATGTCGCCCCAAATATAGGCACCGTCTTTAACATTTCTTGCATACGTTTGAAGTGTGCCGTTAAACTCATCTTCTTGTACAATGATCGTCGCATTCGTAAATAATTCTAAGCAGCCTGCATGGTCGAGATGCAAGTGGGATGCTACAACATATTTAATATCCTCAGGACGAACATTTAATTCTTCTAATCGATGATGTAAATAACATTCTTCTGGCATATTAATAGGGAACGCTTTTTGTGTAAATTCCCCCCAACGTCCATCAGGCCCCATAGCATTTGGATTACACGCCGTATCAAATAAAATTTTGCCCTCTGGATGATCGATAAGTACTGTATAGACGGGGAATTCTACAAATTCATTTGGTTGATTTGGATGATCGATTGTTGCTGGATTGTGCATGGCAATCATATAATTCTTATCCATTCGCATCGTACCGTTATCCATTACATACAATTTTGGGTGTTGTTTGATCATTTTCATGTTTCCCATCTCCATTCGTGATTATTGGTTATTCCAAATAATGAGCTTCATTTCTGTCATTTCTTCCATTGCATATTTAATGCCTTCTCGACCTGTACCACTTTCTTTTACGCCACCATATGGCATATGATCTACACGATAAGTTGGCACATCATTAATAAGTACGCCCCCTACCTGTAATGCTTTGGAAGCTTTAAAAGCCGTCTCAATCGATGGTGTAAAAATACCTGCCTGTAGCCCATAATGAGAATCGTTAATAGCTTCAATTGCCTCCTCTATAGTAGATACTGAATTGACGATAACAACAGGTGCAAAAATTTCTTCACAGGATACCTTACTATGTGAAGATACATTCGATAACACAGTTGGCAATAAAACCTGATTGTCAATATGACCACCAGCGATGATTTTAGCCCCTTCAGCAACTGCTTCTTCAATCCACTCAAGGGCTCGTTGTTGTTCTGCTGCAGAAATCATCATGGCTATATCCGTTGTTTCATCGAGAGGGTCGCCAATGACTAGCTGTGCCACTTTAGCGCTGAGCTTGTCTAAAAACTCATTTACGATACTTTCCATTACATATATTCGCTGCAATGAAATGCATACCTGACCTTGATTTGAAAAGGCCCCCATAATTATTCGGTCCATAATCTGGTCAAGTCGAACTCCTTCGTCAACAATTACTCCTGCATTCGAGCCTAATTCTAACGTGACCTTTTTTAAACCTGCACGATTTCGTAGCGAAATACCTACGGCAGGGCTTCCCGTAAACGTTATCATTTTCACGTGAGGATGTGCTAAAAATACATCTCCTACTAATTTCCCTTGCCCAGTCACTAGATTAAAAGCGCCAGCTGGTAAATTAGTTTGTGCCAATAGTTTTGCTAGAAAATGAGCGGATAGAGCTGTTTGAGTAGCTGGCTTTAACACAATCGTATTGCCCGCCGCTAAAGCAGGACCTACTTTATGCGCAACTAAATTTTGTGGAAAATTAAACGGTGTAATTGCTGCAATTACGCCGATTGGCTCTCGAATTGTATAGGCAAAGCGCCCTTCTCCATTTTTAGAAGCGTCCATTGGAATCATTTCGCCAGATAATCGTTTAGCTTCCTCTGCAGCAAATTTATAGGTTTCAATGGTGCGATCAATTTCAGCATAGGCATACTTGAGCGGTTTTGCTGATTCTAGTGAAATAATACTAGCTGCCTCTTCACGATTTTCCAAAAATAGTGTCGATAAATGCTCCAAAATTTCTGCTCGTTGAAAAGCCGTTAACGCAGCCATGCTCTTCGCTGCTGCCTGTGCACTTGCAACGGCCTCATGTACATCTTGTTCAGTGGCCATTGCAAAATGTGCAATCATCTCTTGCGAATGCGGGGCTTGAACCTCCATATACTCTGCAGTCATCTTCCATTCTCCTTGAATCCATAAGCCCCTTTTCAAGACTTATCTCACTCCTCCCTATTATGGTTACGTATTCATTTCTGAAAATAAAGAAATGAATACGTAACCATTTTGGTGTAAAAAATAAACTGACGTTAAATCAGTTCATTTTTACACGTTGTATTTCTTGGGAAAAGTTTAACAGACTCTGTTTGCTGGATGCAAGTACTTTTTTTCTCCATGACCTCAAATAATTTTTCAATCGCTAAAAATCCTAAGTTTTCTTCGGATGTTATCCCTACCGTTGTCAAAGCAATGGAATGATGTTTACTAAGCTCCACATTATCAATGCCGATCACATTGAAATCCCTAGGAACATGAAAGCCTCTTTCTAAACAAAGGTTCAAAATTTCTATAGCGATGGCATCTGTTGCTGCACAAATTGCTGTAGGTCTTCTATCCAGTTTTAATAGTTCCTCAAAAGCCTTTTCAATATCTTCCTTATTTGTGTTGGTAAAAAATGTTGGAACAGATTTAGCTACTATTTCATGATCCTTTAGTGCCTTTTCAAACCCTTGGTAGCGACCAAAAAATGTACTCATTTGATGTGGACCACCAATCCAACATAATGATTGATGCCCTAGAGACAACAGATGATTAGCGGCAAGATATCCTGCTTGCACATTATCAATTTCTACAAAATGTCTGTTTTCTTGATGCTTACGATTAAACATAATAAATGGAATTCCTAGTTTTTCTAATTTAAAAAATAAATCATCTCGATAGAGCATGGAAGATAATATAATGGCATCTGCCTTCGTTTCTAAAACTGCATTATAAATCGAGTGTAAATTATCTTCTGTACCAAAATAAACGTTAACTTTATAGCCACGGGCGTTGACATAATTAACGATAGCAGTCGTCGTATCAACAAAAAAAGGATTGTGTAAAGGACCTGATATTAATGTAATGATGCCTGTCTTTTTTTGAACAAGCGATCTAGCTATATCATTTGGAATATAGTTTAAGTCCTCAATCGCTTTCATCACTTTTTCAACTGTTTTTGGCTTTACTAGCTCTGGTGTATTCAGCACTCTTGACACGGTTGTTTGAGATACACCAGCATGCTTTGCCACATCTTTTGAAGAAACCAAAAAACCACCCATTTCATTGTTGTAAAGCTATATTATACCATACATGCCTATTAATTATAGGGAGTTCGAGGGTCCCTTTCTCTCATAAGGCTTTGTCGCTTCACTCGCTTTGAAATTATAGACAGGTTTAACAACCTTAATAATATCTACTGTTTCTCCAATCACAGATGTAATTTCTGCCATAGGCTTATAGGCCATTGGTGCCTCGTCTAATGTTTCTTCATTGACTGATGTTGTCCAGACCCCCTGCATCGTCTCTTTAAAATCCTCCATATTCAGCGCTTTTTTAGCGGCACGACGAGAGTACATGCGTCCTGCTCCATGTGGGGCTGAATGATTCCAATCAGCATTTCCTTTCCCTATACAAATAAGTGATCCATCGCGCATATTCATAGGAATGACAAGCATCTCTCCTTTATTGGCACGAACGGCTCCCTTCCGTAGCGTCATGGTCTCCGTCTCAATATAATTATGAATCGTATCAAATGTATCTATTAACTGCCAATCCATATGTTTTGCAATGGTTTCAGCAATAGTCCAACGATTCATCTGCGCAAATTGCTGCGCGATTTTCATATCATGAATATAGTCATGGAAATATTCGCCCTCTAAATAGGCTAACTCTTTCGGAACCGCAGGATGCTTTTCTTTATAGGCTTGAATCATCGCTTGAATTTCCTTTTCTCTCCCCTGTTGTTTGAAGTCCTCTATTTTTTCAGTCAAATCTTGCTGACGTAAATTGTCATAGGCTCTTTTTTGATGCCAGTTTGCTACTTTTGCCCCTACATAACGTGAACCAGTATGAATTAGTAAATAGTACTGATTCTCCTCATCTTTAGCCAATTCAATAAAATGATTGCCTCCACCAAGTGTCCCTAATGATAGATTTGTATACTCATCCTTAAAGCCACTTGCTTTGAACTGTTTCCCTTCGAACGCTAAAAATTGTCGGTCAGGCGATAGTTCCTTATGAACCTCTTGACCGCTCGGCACATACGTTCGAATGATAGTATCTAGTTTCTCATAATCAACCGTCGTTACATCTAATTTCGCTACAAATACACCACAGCCCACATCCACACCGACCAGATTTGGCACAACCCGCTCCTGTAGGTGAATGGTCGTGCCAATAACACAGCCTTTCCCTGCATGATAATCAGGCATAATACGTACCTTCGTACCTGACATAAACGGCTGATTCGTCAATTCTTGAATTTGATCGATCGCTGATGACAATGCTGTTTCAGCATAAATTTTAGCCTCCGTGTAACGTCCTTTAATTTCAATCATTTTTATCCCTCCATACCATTTATACGTATAAATGGTATGATATGTTTCATTCCATAAAAAAACGCCCTAAAAGATTCATTCTTTTAGAACGTTTTGTAAAGTTTATTCTGCATATTGTATGGCTAGTTTATTTGGTATCTCTGGAATATCGTTCGATTTTACATCTTCTTCTTGTAACGTTAAGCATTGCTGTGGATGCATTTCCTCCACATCAAAAGGTATAGCAATACTCTCCATTTTATTATTCATTTGACTACGTGCCAATAAACCATTCCTTGAAAGATCTATGCTCAAAATAGCCTGCACCGTTTCTTCAAGCATTTCTAAGTCCTTGGCTTTTAGTGGCATTTGTTCCTGCATTAAGAAAGGTTGAAGATGTTCCTTAATATAGCCCTGTGCTTCAATTAAACATGAAAATTCATTTAGTTTTTCAGCATAACGCTTTAATTGTCGCTTCTCTTTCGCACGTTGTTGATTTAATTCTTGCACTTTTTGTTCAATACGACTCATACGTTCCTTTACTAAATTGACTAAATAAGGTTGAATGTCTCGAACTGCTTGCAACATGGACGTTTCTGCTTGCAGTACCTTGTCGTATTGAGCTACACAAACTACTTGTTGCTCATTTAATTTTTGCACACGCTCTTTGAAAAATTCATTTTGAGTATGCTGACCGAAGATAGCCTTCATAAGCCCTTTACCATGTATCTTTTTATGCTGTGCATCTAAGCGCTCATATTCACGTGAATACTCACTGTGCATAGTACGATACTCCCGTAACATTTGTTGATAATATACAGCGATTTCAGTAAATTTTTCTACCTTCTCATCTTGTAAATAATCATGTTGGGAGATAGTTTGTAAGAGCTGATAAAGGGTTTGAACATGTGTAAATGTATTTGCCACCTGCTCATATTCTTGCTCATATTCCTTAACTATCGCTAAGTCACGCTGATAGCGAGAAAACTCAAATTGGGTATCGCCTGCGTATTTTTCGATATTCTCAACAGCAGACTGAAATGGGTCACGTCGTGGAATTACAGTTAATTCGAAGCGGAACCGTTCAAGCCATTGTAAGAAGCGAATTAAAATGGCATAGGTTTTTTTTTCACTATTTTCAGCCACACGATGTATGTGAGCGATTAAATGATCATATTGACTTTTCTGCCAAAGCTCAAGGTTGTCCGTTTGCTTGGCTACCAGTGCATTCGTTGCGGAAATAGCTATAAAATCACTCATCAAATGGCCAATACGTTGTTGTTCAGCAGTAATAAATACGTCTGCATGCTCATCAGCATCAATACCATTGATGACACATAAAGGCTCCACTCCTTTATGCTTTAACGTATCCATTAATAAAAGCTCAGCATCAATCGCCCTAGAGCCGGCACGTAAAACCCAGAATATTTCATCTACACGGTTCATCAGTGCTTCAGAGAAATAGGCCATTTCACCTCCCCCAGCTTCTAAGGAAACCGAGTCAATGATTGTCACAGATTTTAATAAATCATTTTTTAAATATACTTCTAAGTAATCTAGATGTTCACGTAAAATCTGCGAAGCAAATGTATCACCTGTTGTCAGTAGTTCTAATTTACTAAGATCAAATATGGCTACAACGCCATCTAAAAAATAGGCTTTAATCTCTTCTTGTTCGCCATATCGAATAAATGTATTGACACCTGTCGGATGTTGATCATTTACAGATAAAACCTCACGTCCGAGGAGTCCGTTGACTAGTGTCGTTTTGCCTACTCGTTGTTTACCGACGATTAAAATCATGGTTTGGTTATTAGCATCTTGAATAATACGATTTAAATGTTTAGCTGTATCTTTCACATATGTATTTTGGACAATAATACCGTACAATTGTCGAAGTTGATCAACAAATTGTGGCAATATATTATTCGCTGAGGTTGTAAATTCGATTGGCGTATTGTCAATGTTCGTCATCCTCAAAACCTCTTTTCGTATGTATCTATAAGACCATTATAAATGATACTAATGCTTTACTAATATATAGATCAACGAAAAGAGGACAATATACTTATGCATTTATACACTAAATAGGAATTCATCCTTATACCGATACAATGTCATTTCACATTTCATTCACAATTCAGACTAAAAGAAATAGTCAATTTTATGAATTTCACTAAAATTCCCAGTATAATTAACCTTTGTTATAGCTATTTAGATCTGCCTGCTCCAATTGATATACTATTCCCCTGTGCCCGCCATACGCGCGTAAACTTCCCCAAGTGTAGGCATGCCTCCCTGTGCACTAAATTTTTCAACAGACAATGAGGCAGCAAGATTAGCAAAGTACACTGCCTCATCCAATGATTGACCCTCTACTAAGGCATGAGCTAGTGCACCGTTAAAGGTGTCACCTGCACCTGTTGTATCCACAGCTGTCGTCATATAGCCCGGAATATGAATGGGAAATGTACCATCAAAATAATGAGCACCATCACTACCTAGCGTCATAATGAGCTTATTAGGATACTTTTCTAGTAGGTGATCGACGGGCTCATTAAAAATTTCCGCACATTCTGTTTCATTTGGCGTTAAATAGGCGATATCCTTCATCCACTGTCTATCAAAATTTGCCGCTGGTGCAGGATTTAACAATACTGGCACTCCCGCCTCTTTACATAGTTGAATGGCATATGCTGTTGTCTCTTTTGGAATTTCCAGTTGAATGATCACCATTTGGCTTTTTTGTATCAAGTCTTTGGATGCCTCAATATGTGAAGGTGCTAATTCATAGTTTGCGCCAGGCACCACTACAATTCGATTATCTTGATTGAAAATAAGAATATTAGCAATACCTGTTGGAGCTGTAGTACTATGAACAATGGCATCTGTGTTTACTTGTTCTTGCTGTAAACCCACACATAATGTTTCACCAAAACTATCCTGACCGACACAGCCAATCATCGCCACGTCACTCCCAAGTCGAGCAGCGGCAACTGCCTGATTTGCCCCTTTTCCTCCTGAAACTGTTTGAAATGCATGGCCAAGAATGGTTTCTCCCTGCTTTGGAAAAGCATTCATTTGTACAACTAAATCCATATTTAAACTTCCTATAACTGTAATCATTGATTTCCCAACCTTTCTTCTAAACTCTATTTTAATGGAGAAAAAAGGTCACGGACAAGTTGTTTTAAAAGCATTTTTAAAGTTTTCCTAACAATCCTTTTCTAGCCTCACGTTCAATTTTACTATCACAATCTTCACAGGAGAATTTCCCTTTCATATTTTTTTTATACAAGGTATATTTCCTTGTCCCTTCCACAACCTCAAACGTCTTTTTGCAAAAAATACAGGAAACTGAATAAGTAATCATAATCTATTCTCCTTTCAAATAACTTGCTACTTCCACATTATCAAAAAATACCATTTATTCACAATGTTTATATTCAGAATATTCTTGTTAAATTTACATCTATTCACATTCTATCCATAATTATTTAGGATAGATATTTGCTAACGCAAAAAAACTGAAGACAACTCTCACTTTGTCTTCAGTCTCCAAAATATATTAATAGGCTACTCTCTTATCCTCATAAGCAGCGATATGGTCCTCGTATTTAAAAGTTAAGGCAATTTCATCCCAACCATTTAGCAATGTTTCCTTGTAGTACGGATCAATTGTGAAATGATAGACTGTTCCATCATCATCAGATACCGTTTGTGCCGCAAGATTCACTTCCACTGAATATGGATTCGTTTTGCCCTTCGCTAGAATTTCATCACATTCCACTTCTGTTAGCTTAATAGGAAGGATACCATTTTTAAAGCAGTTATTATGGAAAATATCTGCAAAGGAAGGCGCAATGACGACATTAAATCCATAATCCAATATGGCCCATGGAGCGTGCTCTCGAGAAGAACCACAGCCGAAATTATCCTGTGCCACTAGAATTTTTGACTCTTTAAATTCAGGTTTATTTAATACAAAGTCTTTTATTTCATTGCCGTCTGCATCAAAGCGCCAGTGATAAAATAAAAACTGTCCAAAGCCTGTGCGCTCAATACGCTTTAAAAATTCTTTTGAAATAATTTGGTCAGTGTCCACATTTTTACGATCAAGTGGTGTAATTACACTATTTACGATATTAATTGGTTCCATTTTCAACATCCCTTCCGTGTAAAAACAAGCTTTACACAGTTTCCTTTACAAATTCACGTACATCTACAAAATGACCTGCAATCGCGGCTGCCGCTGCCATTGGTGGAGATACTAAATGTGTACGAGAACCAGCTCCCTGACGCCCTTCAAAGTTGCGGTTGGATGTGGAGGCACAGCGTTCACCAGCTGGGACTACATCATCATTCATTGCTAAACACATGGAGCAACCTGACTCTCGCCATTCAAAGCCGGCGTCTATAAAGATTTTATCTAAACCTTCTGCCTCTGCTTGTTTTTTCGTAGTATGAGAGCCCGGAACAACGATTGCTGTAACATCGCCATGTACCTTTCTTCCTTTAATAATATCTGCAGCTGCACGTAAATCGCTAATACGCGAGTTTGTACAGGAGCCAATAAAGACATGCTGGATATCAATGGACGTTAATGGTTGCCCTTCCTCTAAGCCCATATAATCAAGAGCTTTTTGAAGTGCTGCCTTATCGGATTCATCTTTATAATCTGCTATTGTTGGGACGTGGCCAGAAACACCCGTACCCATCGATGGATTTGTTCCCCATGTAATGATAGGTTCGATTTCCTCCGCATGAATAATACGGACTGTATCGTAGCTAGCATCCTCATCAGAAGCTAGGCTTAACCAATAGTTAGCTGCCTCCTCAAATTGTTCAGCTTGTGGTGCATATTTACGACCACGAATATAGTCTACTGTTGTTTGATCAGGGGAAATAAGCCCTGCCTTGGCACCAGCCTCAATCGACATATTACAAATCGTCATCCGTTCTTCCATGGACAGGTTGTGGATAGCCTCTCCAGTAAATTCCACAATATATCCTGTGCCCACTCCAATTCCGAACTTTGCAATAATGGCTAAAATAATATCTTTAGCGGCTACTCCGACTGATAGCTCCCCTTCAACACGAATTTCCATTGTTTTTGGCTTATTTTGCCATAATGTTTGCGTCGATAATACATGCTCTACCTCAGAAGTTCCAATACCAAAGGCAATTGCCCCAAATGCACCATGTGTCGATGTATGTGAGTCCCCACAGACAATCGTTTTACCTGGCTGTGTAAGTCCTAGCTCTGGTCCAATAACATGGACAATTCCTTGATCAGGATGGCCCATACCTGCAAGCTCAACACCAAACTCTTCAGCATTTTTGGCTAAAGTTTCAATTTGGTTACGCGCAATCGGATCATGGATGGTTGGTAAATTTTTTGTTGGAACATTATGATCCATTGTTGCAAAGCTTAAATCTGGACGACGTACTTGACGTCCATTCATCCGAAGTCCTTCAAAAGCTTGCGGAGAAGTTACTTCATGAATTAAATGAAGATCAATATATAACAGGTCCGGTTTGCCCTCTTCCTGATAAACAACATGTTTATCCCAAATCTTTTCAATTATATTTTTACCCATTGTCTTCACCTATTTCTTTAAATATATGTTGTCATAATACTTTGTGAAACAAAACTAGTATCAATTTCATTAATAACCTTGTCTGTCCATTCATTTGTTGATAAAACGCGACTGCCATCCCGGGCAAGATCTGCAGTAAAATAACCATCATCAAATACCGCACTTACTGCACGTTCAATTTCTGCTGCTTCTTCCTTTAAGCCAAATGAGTATTGAAGCATCATCGCTACAGAAAGAATGGTTGCTGCAGGATTTGCTACTCCTTGCCCTGCAATCTCAGGTGCTGACCCATGTACTGGCTCATATAAGCCAAAATTATCTCCACGAATAGATGCAGATGGTAATACACCTAGAGAACCCGTAATAACTGATGCTTCATCACTTAAAATATCCCCAAACATGTTTTCTGTAACTACTACATCATAGTGTCCAGGATTTGTAATCAGTTTCATCGCTACAGAATCCACTAGGTTATGTTCCACCAAAACATCTGGATATTCTTTTTTCTTTGCTTCTACGACTTCTCGCCATAAACGACTTGTTTCAAGAACATTCGCCTTGTCAACAGAGCATAACTTGCCTCCACGTAAACGTGCTAACTCAAAGGCATTTTCAACGATACGCTCTACTTCCGCTTTCGAGTAAACAGTTGTATCAATTGCGCCATTTTCAGTACGCATACGTGGTTCCCCGAAATACACGCCACCTGTTAATTCACGAACAATCATTAAATCAACGTTTTCAGCTACTTCACGCTTCAATGGTGAAGCATCTAGTAAACTCGGGAACGCCTTTACAGGACGTAGATTAGCAAATAAATCAAAGTGTTTGCGAATTCGTAATAATCCCTTTTCAGGGCGTAATTCAGGTGGATTCTGATCCCACTTTGGTCCTCCAACAGCCCCTAGTAGAACCGCATCACTATTCTCACACATCTCAATTGTTTCATCTGGTAGTGGATTATTGTGTTGGTCGATGGCAGCGCCCCCGATTGTTCCATACCCTAAATGGAAAGTATGATTAAACCGTTTACCAATCACTTGTAATACACGCACAGCAGAAGCAACAACCTCTGGCCCAATTCCGTCACCAGGAAGTACTGTAATTTTTTTCTCCATCATCAAAACACCCTTCTTTATATAGCGCATTCGCTAATTTAGTAAAGACGCTCACCAAATTTATGAGTGATGAGCGTATTCAATTTTCTTGATTAACCTTATACGCCATGATTATTGCATCCGACTTGTGAATGGTACCTCACACATTTCACTACTTGTAAAACTGGACGATTAATTAAACTGGATGTGCACGAAGACTATCTTTTATTAAATGACGGTTAATAGCATTTAAATAAGCTTTCGCCGATGCTTCCAAAACATCCTGAGAGGAGTTGCGGCCAGTCGTCGATACATGATCATAACGAATATTTATAACAGCTTCACCAAGTGCATCACGGCCTTTACCCACTGATGTCACACGGTAATCAATCACATGAACAGCACTTGGTACTAGCTGCTCTAGCGTGTTAAAAATGGCTTCTACTGACCCAGACCCCGTAGCAACTACTGTTTTCTCTAATCCCTCTGGTGTTAGCACAATAGCTGTGGCCGTCGGAATATTTTCTGTACCGTATTGCACTTGAACCATTTTCAATTCAAATACTGGCACATCCTCTAACTGAATTTGCTGTTCTGTAAGAAGAGTCAGTAAGTCTTCCTCTGTAATTTCCTTTTTACGATCCGCCAATTTTTTAAATTCCACAAACGCCTTATTCAGCTTTTCATCCGATAGATCAAAGCCCATTGTTTCAGCTCGATCACGGAAGGCTGCTCGACCAGAATGTTTTCCAAGAACTAAAGGTATTTCTCCTTCACCGATAAGAGCAGGTGAAATAATTTCATAGGTTTCTGGATTTTTTAACACACCGTCCTGATGAATACCAGATTCGTGTGCAAATGCATTTTTTCCAACAATCGCTTTGTTTGGCTGAATCACGACGTTTGTCAATTTACTGACTAATTGGGACGTACGTTTAATCTCTTGCAGCTGTATCCCTGTCTCTACCTGATAAAAATCCTTACGTATATGAAGTGCTACGGAAATTTCTTCTAACGCTACATTGCCTGCTCGCTCTCCTATGCCATTAATTGTTCCCTCCACTTGTGCAGCACCATTTTCAATTGCCGCCAATGTGTTGGCTGTTGCCATTCCTAAGTCGTCATGACAATGGGCAGAAAATTTGACTTTATCAGCGCCTTTTACGTTTTCCAGCAAATACTTAAATAATGCACCATATTCGTAAGGGGAGGCATAGCCGACTGTGTCAGGGACGTTAATCGTTGTGGCCCCAGCTGCAACCACTTCATTCATAATTCGTACTAAAAATTCACGATCTGAACGGAATGCATCCTCAGCGGACCATTGTACAAGAGGAAAGTATCTTCTCGCATACTTAACCGCTTCAACTGCTTGCTCGATCACTTGTTCTGGTGATTTTTTCAGCTTGTATTCCATATGGATCGGCGAAGTAGCTAGAAAAATATGAATATGTGGTTGTTGAGCTACTTTAATAGCTTCCCATGTCGTATCAATATCCTTTTGGATACAACGAGCAAGGCCCGTTACGACTGAATTTTTTACTGTTTCAGCAATGCGATGGACTGCATCAAAGTCACCGGGCGACGAAGCAGGAAACCCTGCTTCAATAATTGTCACACCAAGGCGCTCTAACTGTTTAGCTATTTCTATTTTCTCTGCTGTATTTAAATTGATACCAGCAGATTGTTCACCATCGCGAAGCGTAGTATCGAAAATATCAATTTTTCGCACTTGTCGCCACTTCTCTTACCACTTTTTCTTTACCTTCATTGATGAATGGCATCATCTCACGTAGTTTTGCGCCTACTTCTTCGATTTGATGGTTCGCACCAGCCTCTTTGAACTTTGTATATTCAGGACGACCATTTTCATTTTCTTGAATCCAGCGGCGAGCAAACGTACCATCTTGGATATCCGTTAACACGTCTTTCATACGTGCTTTTACAGACTCATCGATGATGCGTGGTCCAGCCACATAATCTCCCCACTCAGCTGTATCTGATACGGAGTAACGCATTGTTGCCATTCCACCTTCAAACATTAGATCAACAATTAGTTTTAACTCATGCAGTGTTTCAAAGTATGCTAATTCTGGCTGGTAGCCTGCTTCCACTAACGTTTCAAATCCTGCTTTTACTAGCTGCGTTGCACCACCACAAAGTACTGCTTGTTCGCCAAATAAATCTGTTTCTGTTTCTTCTTTAAATGTTGTTTCAAGAAGACCACCACGTGCGGCACCAATGCCTTTACCGTAAGCAAGTGCTAAATCTTTTGCTTGACCCGTTGCATCTTGATTGATAGCGAATAAACCTGGTACACCAGCACCTTCTTGGAATTGACGACGAACTAAATGCCCTGGGCCTTTTGGCGCTACTAAAAATACGTCAACATCTGCTGGCGGTGTAATTTGCCCAAAGTGAATATTGAAGCCGTGTGCAAACATTAGCGCTTTCCCTGCTTGTAGATGTGGAGCAATTTCTGCTTCATACACAGCTTTTTGTCGCTCATCTGGTAGTAGAATTTGGATTACATCTGCTTCTTGTGCTGCTTCAGCCACTGTTTTTACGTCAACACCATCTGCTTTAGCCGCATCGAAAGATCCACCTGGGCGAACCCCTACCACTACGTCAAAGCCTGATTCTTTAAGGTTTAATGCATGTGCATGACCTTGTGAGCCGTATCCGATAATTGCAATTTTCTTTCCTTTTAATACTTCCTCGTTAATATTTTGTTCATAGTACATTGTAGCCATTGTTGTTTCCTCCTAGAATTTGGTTTATTTTCACAGCTCTAGATGCATGACATTTTGGTAGTGCCCACATCCAAAGCTATCAATTTTATAGGCAAACTATTTTAAAATAGAGAGCTGCGGATTTGAGATTTTTTGTGTTTCACGAACTGAGGCAGTTGCCCCTGTACGTGTAAGTTCTTTAATGCCATATGGTCGAATGAGTTCAATAAAGGCATCTATTTTTTCTGGGTGTCCTACGACTTGATACGTCACTACATTTTTAGCTGTGTCAATTATTTGAGCGCGGAACGGTTCGACAATCGAATTCATTTCCAAGCGTAAATTTGGCGGTGAAATAACCTTTACTAGTGCTAGTTCTCGCAGGACAATCGATTTGTCAGTAATATCATTAACCTTTAATACATCAATTTGTTTGGATAATTGCTTCACTAGTTGTTCAATTTTGCCCTCATCCTCTACGTTGACAACAAAAGTCATTTTTGAAAAATTCGGTTGCTCTGTATGACCAACTGTAATGGATTCAATATTAAACTGACGTTTCATAAGTAAACCTGTTAATCGGTTTAACACACCACTTTGGTTAATCACAGTTACGGTAATTACTCGTTTCAATTCTTTTTCACCCCAATCATTTCATGTAGGCCTTTGCCTGGTGCTACCATTGGGTATACACATTCAAGCTGTTTCACACGACAATCGATTAACACAGGCTCATCCGAAAGTAATGCCTCTCGGAAAATAGCTTCCGCTTCATCAATTGTGTTAATGCGATAGCCTTTAATGCTATACGCATCCGCCAATTTAACAAAATCCGGTTGGATTGGCATAAGTGAGGACGAATAACGCTCTTCATAGAATGTTTCTTGCCATTGCCGAACCATCCCTAAACAGCTATTATTCAAAATCACTATTTTTACTGGTAAATTGAATTCCTGTAGAATGGACAGCTCCTGTGCGGTCATTTGAAAACCTGCATCTCCTACAATTGAAATAACTTTTTTGTCTGGCTTCGCAAATTGGGCACCAATTGCGGCTGGGAAGCCGAAGCCCATCGTACCAAGTCCACCAGACGTTACCCATGCATGATCGTTATTTAAATGATAATACTGCGCTGTCCACATTTGATGCTGGCCAACATCTGTTGTCACAATGGCATCACCCTCTGTAATCTTATGAACTAATCGCAATGCCTCTTGTGGTAAAATTTCCTGATCATGTTCATTCTTGCAATACCATAATGGATAATCATTGGCGTGATTTCTTAAATAGGCTAGCCAATCCGTTGTATCAGGACCATCAAAATCCTTTTTCAGTATCGCTTTCAATGCTTCTTTTGCGTCTGCCACAATCGGAATATCTGTCGGTACGTTTTTACCAATTTCAGCAGGATCAATATCGATATGAACAATTGTCGCATTTGGTGCAAATGTAGCTAAATTACCTGTTAAGCGATCATCAAATCGAGCACCAATATTAAGTAGTAAATCTGCCTTTGTTATAGCTGTGTTCGCTGTTGCTGTACCATGCATGCCTGCCATCCCTAGGAATAATTCATGTTCACCGTGGATGGAGCCTAAGCCTAGTAAAGTATTCGTTACAGGGATACGGTATTTTTCAGCGAACGCCGTTAATTCTTCTCGTGCGTCGGCAAAAAGAACACCTGCACCAGCTAAGATGACTGGATTTTTTGCTAAAGAAATTGCTTGTATCGCCTTTTGGACTTGTAAGTAGTTAGGCTTATAGGTTGGTTGATAGCCTGGTAAATAAATTTCATCTGGTGCTTGAGGTGGATTTTCTACATCAAACAGCATTTGTGAAACGTCCTTTGGGAAGTCAACGACAACTGGCCCCTTCCGACCTGTGCTGGCAATATGGAAAGCTTCTTTGACAATACGTGGGATGTCATTCACATCTTGCACTTGATAATTGTGCTTGGTGATTGGTGTAGTAATCCCCATAATATCTGCTTCTTGGAAAGCATCTGTGCCAATAACAGAAGTTGCAACCTGACCAGTAAATACCACTAATGGTATGGAATCAATCATGGCATCAGCTATCCCTGTGACAAGGTTTGTTGCACCTGGGCCACTTGTAGCGATGACAACACCCGTTTTCCCTGAAACACGGGCATAGCCTTCCGCCGCATGGATGGCACCCTGTTCATGTCTTGTTAAAATATGACGGATTGGATTTTTATACATCGCATCATAAATTGGTAATACAGCGCCACCTGGATAGCCAAAGATGATTTCAACGCCCTGATCATGCAATGCCTGCACTAGTACGTCGGCCCCGTCCTTTGCTTGATAGGTTTGCTCAACTGTTGCAGTTGTTGCTAATTGTTCTTTTTCATTGATTGAAACATTCGCACTCATCAATATGCCTCCTTTATTTCTTTTAAACTCACACATCAGTGTTGTAGATTAGTGAAGTGTCACTAGCTGGTTAGTCTATGCTCTCCTACCGAAGAAGAAGAGTTTGCTCATTCCATTGTGAAAATAATAAAAAGCCTTTTTCTCCACACGCAAAGAACTACCTTACGTAGGGATGAAAAAGACTTTCCATGGTACCACCCTTTTTTATAGCAAATAATTGCTACCTCGCGAATAAATGACAGCATTTATACACCTATGCGGAAGATATCGCATCCAATAGGGTGTCTAAAACATTTATTCATTAATAACGAGCACTTTCGACTATGCCCGGAGCTATCTAATGGTGTAAACACGTTTAATAGCTCACTCCGAGGGGATGTCGGATCTAGTTGTATCGCCGGCTTCCAGCACGACCGGCTCTCTGGTAGATACAAGGCTCTAGAACCTTTAACCTCATCAACGTTTTCATTTATCTAGTTTTAAATCTTCATAACGCCACCAGTGGAAGCGTTCGTCACTAATTTTGAATATCTTGCGAGCCAACCACGTTTGATTTTAGGCTCAAAGACTGGTAATTTTGCACGACGTTCAGCTAAAACTTCCTCTGAAACTTGTAAATTAATCGTACGATTTGGTAGATCAATCTCAATCATATCTCCGTCTTCGACTAAAGCAATTGGACCACCTTCAGCAGCTTCTGGTGAAATATGTCCAATTGAAATACCGCGTGATGCCCCTGAGAAACGCCCATCTGTGATCAATGCCACTTTTGTACCAAGGCCACGACCTTGAATCGCAGATGTTGGCGCCAGCATTTCTGGCATTCCGGGGCCACCTTTAGGACCTTCATAGCGAATGACGACTACATGGCCCTCTTTCACTATTCCATTATCAATATTTTCTTGTGCTGCCTCCTGTGAATCAAAGACGATTGCTTGACCTTTGAATACTTGGATGGAGGGATCTACTGCGCCGACTTTAATCACTGAGCCTTCTGGTGCGATGTTACCGAATAACACCGATAAACCGCCTACAGCACTATATGGATTTTCTTTCGTTCGAATGACTTGATTATTCGTAATGTGATGATCTTTAACTAACTCACCCATTGTCACTCCTGCCACTGTTGGACGATTAGGATGTATAGCGCCTGGAATAGACACCAATTCATTAATAATGGCACTAACGCCACCAGCTTTATTAATATCATCCATTGAAATATCGGAAGCAGGCATGATTTTTGCTAAATAGGGTACTCGTTCTGCGACTTTATTAATATCCTCAATGTTGTAATCTATTTCTGCTTCATTGGCAATGGCTAATGTATGTAGAACCGTGTTAGTAGAGCCGCCCATAGCCATATCTAATGCAAAAGCATCGTCAATTGCCTCTTTTGTAATAATATCGCGTGGCTTAATGTCTTCCTTCACCATACGAATTAATTGTTTCGCCGCTTCTTTAATCAGCTTATGACGCTCTTCAGAAGTAGCTACGATTGTTCCATTACCTGGTAAAGCAACCCCTAGCATTTCCATTAAACAGTTCATAGAGTTTGCGGTAAACATCCCTGAGCAGGAACCACAAGTCGGACAAGCATTATTTTCAATATCTAATAGCTCTTCAGCAGACATATTTCCTGATTTATGAGCACCGACACCTTCAAAAACAGAAGTTAATGAAAGCTGTTTGCCTGAGGCAGATGTACCTGCCTCCATTGGACCACCCGACACAAAAATCGATGGTACGTTAGTACGAACTGCTGCCATAAGCATACCTGGTGTAATTTTGTCACAGTTTGGAATATAAAATACGCCATCAAACCAGTGTGCATTAATAACCGTCTCGGCTGAGTCTGCTATAATTTCACGACTTGGTAATGAATAGCGCATACCAATATGCCCCATTGCAATACCATCATCGACACCAATTGTATTAAATTCGAATGGAATACCACCCGCTTCAATAATGGCCTCTTTTACAACATCAGCGAACGTACGTAAATGAACGTGACCTGGTATTATGTCGATATAGGAGTTACAAACCCCAATAAATGGCTTGCCTAAATCTTTTGCTTTTACTTTGCCTGTTGCATATAAAAGACTTCGATGTGGCGCTCGATCTACGCCTACTTTTATCATGTCACTTCTCATTTTAAACGCCCCTCATTTATTGCTTTCCATACTATGTTCGTTGCTATATACAAAATCAAAATCTTCTGTCTATTTATTTTTTGTTTATAGATAACAGCTTTCTAGAGTACTACTGCTGTAACGAACGTGTTAAATTGTTGTTATCATAGTACGAAAAAAAGGTCTCGTCAACACTATTTTTTGAATTGTTTAAACAATTAAAAAAATCTGTCAAAATTGAAATCGTTTACATGCTGATTAAGCATCAGTTTTATCTCGCTTTGATAAAAATTTTGACATTTCGTTCAAATTTTAATTTTTTAAAAATATAGAACGATAATTTTCTAAATATGAACAGAGGGTTGGAAAGGACGGAAAAGGAGATAGCGCTTACAATAGAAATAATTTTTTTAAATATCCTGTAAAAAACACATGATTGGGATCATATTGGTGTCGAATGTTTAAAAACTTTTCAATTTCTGGATATAATTCATAAACCTTTTGAGCCGTTAAATGATGTTGTTTTCCCCAATGTGGACGACCTTTATATTTTTGCATTAACGTATGCACCCATTTAAAATAGGGCTCCTCTGACATTCCTTTATACATATGGAAGGCGATAAAGGCTGATTCACGCCCCTGTGTAGGGCTTAAAAAACCAGCTTCCCCTGCAGTTGTTCGACATTCTAATGGAAAATGAACATTAAAAATACCCTTTTTAAAGGTTGCATGAATTTCCTCTAGACAAGCTTCAAATTGAGATAATGGAATGGCATATTCACTTTCCTGGAACTTCACACTACGAGGTGAAGGATAAATTTCATAGCTTATACCTATTTTTTCACTTTCCACCACATTAGCCGCTGCTATTTTACTCATGGCACCACTTAAAGCTGGTTTCCACTTACAAAGCTCAGACATCGCAAAAAAAGCACCATTTTCTACAATTTGTAACTTAAGGTTTTCTATTTTCTTATTCCATTCACTTTGATAGACAGGAGCCACAACATTCATTCGCTTTACTTGAATCGTCTCACTACCAGGGAAATAAAACCATTCCACATGACGATGTTGTTGGATATCCTCTGCAAATCCGATGAGTCCATTAGCTAAAGTATCTCTTGCCCCCACATAATGCAGACCATATAATGGCATGACTTTGATCGTTACTTTGACAAGAATACCGAGCATTCCTAGCGAGACATGAAGCGCTTCAGATAAATCGTCCATTCCTCGTCGATGCTCCTGATAAGTTCCCGTCCCATCCACAAACCCCCACGACATGACGGTCGAGGATAAGGAACCAAGTGTAATCCCTGTGCCATGTGTACCAGTTGAAACGGCACCTGCAATAGTTTGCTCCTGAATATCTCCCATATTAATTAATGCAAAGCCATGCTTTGCTAACATTGGTCCAATTTCATATAAATAGGTTCCAGCCCATAATGTAGCCTCCTGCTTTTCCTCATTCACAGCGATTAATCCGCGCATATTATGTAAGGAAATAGCTATATGCTCCGGCATTGCCACAGCGCTAAATGAGTGTGCTGCACCTGTAACACGAATCGTCTTTGCTGATTCACGTGCACGTTTAACAATCATTGAAACCTCTTCAATAGAATGAGGTAAAAACATTTCACTTGGATAGGAAATAACATTCCCAGCCCAATTTGTCCATTTTTCTCCATTCTTCCACTTTTCTATAGAAAACATTGTCCATCCCCCCTGTAAGTTGTAAAAGGTCCTACATACTTGTCCCCTCGAACACCATGTAATAATTGGAATCGCTCACAAAGCTCCCCAGCCTTAGCATGTCGAAAATAAATGGTATCACCAATTTGAATGTTTTCCCCTTTGACCTTAATCGGTGTTTGCACCTCTCCGGCACCTTCTAAGCTAAGATATGCAAAATTGGTAGGTTCATAGAATACAGGTAACCGATCACTACCAATCGCACCGGAAGCTGTATATCCCCCACCATGACAAACAACGATATTTTTTTCAGGCTGTCTCGTGACACGTAAGGCAAATCCTGCTGCTTTTTCAAGCTGCAAATGGGTAAATTGATCAAAAAGAGCAGGGGCATAAAATGCAGAGCCAACCGTAATTTCAGTCACTTCTTTCTGTTGAGTTGTGTAAGTCATACTACCTGAGCCTCCTCCATTAATAAAACGTAAAGTTGGAAAGTAGGCTTTGATATGAGCTACAGCTAGTCGACGAAATTGAGTGACCTGCTTTTTCGCCTGTGCTTGCATGGCTTCTATTACTCTACCCTTTAAAACATTCGCTGGACGATTACCAACACCAGCGATTTGTGCCTCATAGCCCATAGCCCCAACTACTTCAATAGAAGGATTATTTTTTATTGCTTGCAAAAATGGAGTTAACGTCTCAAGGGAATATAATGATGAACGTTTCGTACCAAAGTACAATAATTTAAAATCATTTGAAACATTAATATCAATGCAAATTGGGACACGCACACCCATTTCATTCCCTAACTTCGCTAATAGTTGGATATGTTCATGTCGATCAACCATAAACGTAACGGTTTTCCCCTCTTGAACAAAGTGCAATAATTGACGTATAGCCGTCTCTTCCATCACTGGATAGCCTAGTAACAAATCATCGAACTGCTCCTGCAATAAAAAAATCGTCTCTGCTGCTGTGAAAGTCATAAATCCTATTACATTCTCAAGTTTGTTTTGAATATAGCGAAGCACCTCTACTGAACGAATCGATTTTGTTGCTAAACGAATTGGTTTTCCCCCACATGCATCCTGTACAATTTGAATATTTTTATCAAGTGCATCAAAATCCAACCACGCAAATGGCCGTTCCAAATGACAAAACGGTTGATCCCATCTTGTTGTCATTTAATCCCTCCCTTTTAAGTACTAAGTATTAGACATGTAATAGAATAATTCCTTTAATCAAAATAAAAACAACCGTGAGCAGTTAACTAACAATGCCTACACGGTTGTTTTAAAATGGGACAAACATTTCATTCACCTTTCTATTAAATTGGTTACGATGCGTATAGGAAATCCGCTGCTAGATTTAATAAAACTAACAAATGCAAGCCCGCTATTAGTAAACCTTGACGATTTAATCGTTTCATTACAGCCATATTCATATATACCACGCTCCTTTTTCACATTATATTCTTTTTTAGTTCATTTTTCAAACTATTCAAATAATGGAAAATTACCCATTTAAAAAGGCTACCTATAAGGAATGTGCTAAATAAAGTTATGCATGGGCGATCGAGGTGATGAATCAAAAATATTTTTTACGAATGAATAGGCTGTTTTTGCAGATAATTTTAGAAAAGGCTTATTCATTTCTTTCGAAAGTAGGTGAATGTATTTTAGGTACGATTTGAAGGCGCAAACATACTATAGAAGTAAGCGATAATCGGTGTATATATCATATAAAAGCTGTTCTATGTAATGTAGGCATTTTTGCAACAATTTATGCAGATGATTTGGCTGTCACTCCAGCTAACGATCAATTGACATGGTGAAAGAGCTTCAAGGTTTGACGACAGCCTGATAAAAGCATGTAATTATTACTAAAAAAGATGGCAACGTTTAATCTGCTTCATTCAGGGTATAACTAAGTAATCGCCATTATATCTTAACTTTAAGGAGATGAGAAATATGATTAGTTTCATTTGGTATTTAATCATCGGAGGGATTCTTGGATGGTTAGCAGGCGTAATTTTAGGTAAGGATGTACCTGGTGGTATCATCGGTAATATTATAGCGGGGATTGTCGGTTCTTGGATCGGTAGTATGGTTTTAGGGAACTGGGGTTGGAGAGTTAGTGATTTCTACGTATTCCCTGCGTTAATCGGTGCTATCGTGCTGATATTTATCGTAAGCCTTATTCTCAAAGGTATGCGTAAAGCGACTTAAATATGCGATGAAGAGCCATCCAATGTGATGGCTCTTTATTTTTCTTGATGTAAAAGGACTGCCGCTTTTAACTCATCATGATAAGCATTGTACAATTGATAGTAAGACAACACATTTTTCACATATTCCTCACTGTGGTTATATTGAAAAACTGCCTTTTTAATGTCACCTTTTGCCGCACCATATTTCGACAAGTAATTAGCTGCACTAAAAACGGCATCCTCTATGTCATATGGGTCTGCAATCCCATCCCCATTTGCATCAACACCATATCCCCCATATTTCGCAATGATCTGCGGGCTCATTAACTCTGTCTTGGAAATATTCCCCTTCCCTAAACCTGAGCAAGTGGGATGCTTCCAGCCAACAAATGTGCAAGGCATAAATTGCATATGCCCTTCTGCGCCTGCTGACGATACCATCGTTTTCACCGTCGAAAAACGAGTCTCAATTCGATGGTGTGCAGCAAGTAGGGTCCACGGTACGCCATACTTCTCCTCGGCCGCTATGTATACAGGAATAAATTTTTCAGGAATGCTTATATCAAAATGCTCCTGAATTTCTTCTATTGCCTTTTCCTGAGCAAGCTTTTCAAAAATCGGTAAGGTTTGAAGCTCTTTCCAAGCAAAAAAAGTAAGGACATATACGGTTATTGCAATTGGAATCAATAATGCTATCATACCCAATTTTGTCGCGGGTGATAACATCGGTTTGTTATTCTTTTTTTTAGCCATAAGTCACACCTAATCTAGTAGTCTACTTCCATATTACCAAATTTCTCGAAATAAGTAGTGAAATTTTTTAAGTCATACAACCTAGCAGCGTAGGACATCATTTCCACTACGAAAGCAGTTGAAAGACTTGGGAAAAATATAGTAAAATACAAATTGATTAATTTTAAGGATCATAATAGGGAGGAATTTTATTTTGTGGAAAGACTTTAAAGAATTTGCGATGAAAGGCAATATTATCGATTTAGCAGTAGCAGTTGTCATTGGTGGTGCTTTCGGTAAAATTGTAACCTCCTTAGTTGAAAATATCATTATGCCATTAGTTGGTGTGTTAACAGGTGGTATTGATTTAACAGCAAGCTTTGTCTATGGCTCAGGTGACGCTCAAATCAAATTAGGTGTATTTTTACAATCAATTATTGATTTTTTAATTATTGCGTTTGCAATTTTTATGGCTTTACGAATTATGACGAAGCTTACCAATAAAAAGGAAGAAGCAGTCGTGGAAGAACCAACTCCTGAGCTCGATGCCAAGGAAGAGCTTCTAAAAGAAATCCGCGATTTATTAAAAAAAGAACAAGCCTAGTATCTATCGCTAATTCGAATCTGTCTCATTCCAATGAGGCAGATTCTTTTTCATTAGCAGAAAAATACCTCCAATGGCTTTTCTTTAAATCCACATTACTCCCTCAACGATTAATGAACTTACTTCCAGTGAAGCCGCATTGTCGGACATAGAAATGATCCATTCCCCACTATAACCTACTATTCCTACGTGATTAACATAAAATAATCTAGCTAATTTTCTGAAATCACCCTTGTTCTTCTTGAATATCCATGTTAAATTGGTAACAATTATTGAGATTACTACTATTAAATGAAAAGCGAATAGTCCCGCTTTACATAATATTGGAGAAAAGAGTGACGTCATGACATTGAACAGAAGCATTGAAACAAAACTTGTACAACTAGGTAATTTAAGTGACCCAACAACGGGAGCGGTTAGTCCACCTATCCATTTATCAACGGCTTATAAACATGCTGGGATTGGGGAATCTACAGGCTTTGACTACACACGTACAAAAAATCCAACCCGTGCTCTTTTAGAAGCAGGCTTTGCTGATTTAGAGGGTGGCGATATGGGCTTTGCCTGTAGCTCTGGGATGGCTGCCATCCAATTAGTATTATCTATATTTAAACCAGGCGATGAATTAGTGGTGCCAGATGATTTATATGGCGGTACATATAGACTATTTAACTTCTTCCAAGAGACATATAATATTAAGCCTGTTTATTCAAAATTTGAATCAGTCGAACAGGTAGAAGCATTAATAAATGAAAATACACGTGCATTATTCATCGAAACACCAACGAATCCGCTTATGCAGGAATTTGATTTACAAGTATATGCTGAGCTTGCACATAAGCATGGTGCATTGTTAATTGTAGATAATACATTCTATACACCATACTTCCAACGTCCTATTGATTTGGGAGCAGATATTGTGCTTCACTCTGCAACAAAATATATTGGCGGGCATAATGATGTCTTGGCTGGGATCGTGGTAGCTAAAGGCACAGAATTAGCGGAACGCATTGGTTTTATTCATAATGGTAGCGGCATGGTGCTTGGTGCTATGGATTCTTGGTTACTTATTCGTGGCTTAAAAACAATGCACCTTCGCTTAAAACAACATGATGCCAATGCTAAAGCCATTGCTGCTTATTTAGAGGACGAGGCACTAGTTACCGATGTCCTTTATACAGGAAAAGGTGGTATGCTGTCATTCCGCTTACAAAAGCCTGAGTGGATTGACCCATTCCTTCGTAACTTAAAGTTAATTACTTTTGCTGAAAGTCTCGGTGGTGTGGAAAGCTTTATTACATACCCAGCTACTCAAACACATGCAGATATGCCTTATGAAGAACGAGTTGAACGTGGCGTTTGCGATCGTTTACTACGCTTCTCAGTTGGTATTGAGGAGGCAGAAGATTTAATCGCAGACTTACGACAAGTATTTGATATCCTAAGAAAAGAGGCATAATAATGAAGCAACATATTGAAACTAGCCTCATTCACGCGGGTGTTCGTGATGGCTACTCAAATAAAAAGGGGGCAGTCAATGTTCCTATGTACCTTTCCTCTACTTTCCACCAAGAGAGTATTGATGAGTTTGGCGAATATGATTATGCTCGTTCCGGTAACCCTACGCGCGATGCTCTAGAAAAAGCGATAGCAGAGCTTGAAGGTGGAGTTCGTGCCCATGCCTTTTCTTCAGGGATTGCTGCCGTTTCAGCAGCTTTAATGCTGTTATCACAGGGCGACCATATCGTCATGACTGAAGATGTTTATGGTGGAACATATCGTTTTGTGACAAAGGTATTACCGCGCTTTGGCATTTCCCATACTTTTGTAGATTTCACGGATTTAGCAGCCGTGGAAGCCTCTATAACGCCTGCTACAAAACTGCTTTATATGGAAACACCATCTAATCCAACGCTAGGCATTACAGATATTCGTGGTGTAGTAGAACTGGCGAAACAACACCAGTGTCATACATTTTTGGATAATACATTTATGACTCCATTACATCAACGTCCGTTAGAATTAGGTGTTGATGTCGTTATTCATAGTGCGACGAAGTTTTTATCGGGGCATTCTGATATTATTGCAGGATTAACAGTCACAGCTGATGAAAAACTTGGACAGGACTTATACTTTATCCAAAATTCATTTGGCAATATTTTGGGTGTACAGGATTCATTCACACTCTTGCAGAACATTAAAACGACAGATGTACGATTTAGTCGTTCTGCACAATCTGCTCAAAAAATTGCCGAGTTTTTAGCAACTCATACACTAGTTGAACAAGTCTATTACCCTGGCCTCTCCTCACATCCAGGTCATGACATCCATCAGCGTCAAAGTACAAGCTCTGGAGCAGTTTTATCCTTCCGCTTACCAAGCTATGCTTCGGCAAAAGCATTGGTCGAGGCAATGAAAATCCCAGTTTTCGCTGTCTCACTTGGTGGTGTGGAATCCATTCTTTCCTACCCGGCAAAGATGAGCCATGCCGCTATGGAGCCTGAGCAACGTGCCAAACGTGGGATCACAGATGGACTTTTACGTTTTTCTGTAGGACTCGAGCATGTAGATGATTTAATAGCCGATTTTGCACAAGCTTTAGAAGTCGCTGCAAAAGCTTAATCAAATAAACGTTAAAACCGCGCCAATAATGACGCGGTTTTTCAGTACGTTCAATTTTTCACCTTAGCCAATACGCGATATAAATAATCGCCATGCCCCTTTGCTAACAAAGTATCTTGCTCAGCTGATATCCAGTAAAAAGAAAAAAGTAAATCTGCTTCATTCAACCCAGTAGGATAATGGTGCCAGGTTTCCTTTGTCTCATCGGAGGTAGTTAAATGATAAAAATAACGCTTCTGTAAAACACCTGATGGATGGTTAAAATAATCCTGTGCAATAAGCCCTTGAACAACAAGTGTTGTTAGGCCTGTCTCCTCCAACATCTCCCGCTTTACGGCCTCTAATGGTGTTTCCCCTTCTTCAATGGTACCTTTAGGAACTTGAATACCTGCCCCTACTGTATTTTGTTCAAATACTAGAACTTGAATTTGTTCCCCGTGCTCTCTTGTAATATAGCCAAATGCTTTTTCAACTACTTGCATGAAGTCTTCCCCCTATCTAATTGTGCGGTACAATAAAGATAAAAATTGGAATAGCAGGTGAAAAGTGTTGACACTTATTATACGTCAGATGCAAGAAAATGACATTACTTTTGTACAAGAAATTACTAGTCGAAGTCGGCATCATACCTCCCTCTAAAATCGCATCTAGTCCCCGATTTTAGAGTGTCTTATTGGACTATCATCATCAGAGCAGTGATTGGCATACATTTTTCAGTCTTATGCATTCTGCTATTTGCCCAGTACTCTACCCACGTTCTTATTTATGTAAGATTAATTTGTTCGGCCTGAATGACAAGCGCTGTTAATCCTGATATACTGCCAGATTCATGTGCTTGTCCTTGTTGCCAAAGAACGCCATCTCCTGTTGCAATATCGACTCTTTTTCCATCCTCACCACAAACCCAGCCTTCACCTTGAATAACAATAAATAATTGTGGCACAGGTGCTTCATGCATGCCTACTACACCATTTGGCTTAATATAGATAAATCCGATATTCGTGGGAACTACCGTTTTCATGATTTTTTGATAAAACGCATTTAAGGACTGATATGAGTGAATTTGATTCGCTAAATCTTGAGTAAAATGAAATAGTTGCATCTAATTTGATTCCTTTCACGCTATGCTAATTCTTCCTGAGCAAATGCTAATAATGTCCCATCTTCTTTTTTGTAATAAAAAGCAAATGCATCATAGCCATTTTTTTTTACCGTCTCCCAATCTGTTGTTTCACCATTCATTAACTGTACATTTCCTTGTTCATCCATCTCATAGTCATCCGCTTCTTCATCATAATCAATGTTGTAGAAAAATGATAAGATAACTTCAGTGGCGGGCATATTATATGGCTGAAGAGGACGGTTGCCACGTTGTTCTTCCGTATAGTCATCACAAAACAACGCATTATAACCATGTAAAGTCGCATCAAAAAGCAAAATTTCCTCTGCTGTTAAAGGGTCCTTGGCAATGATTTTAGCAGTCGAACCTGAAATGAATGGTAAAACCTCTCCTTCTAAGGCTAATAAATCACCGTAATACCAAATTTCAAATTGCTTATTATTTGAACTAGAGCAAAGCTGTAATTGTGTTTCGACCCCTTCTGGCTGTTGAATCCTTTTTGCAAAATGCTGTAAATAAGTAGGAATAAGATTGTTCATAGTTGGCTTCACTCCCTTTTTATTCAATCCCTTTTCAGTATTATCATACAATAAATTTTACACAAAAAGAAAAGCCCAGAAAATTTCTGGGCTCGATGACACTTACTTTTCTAGCATGATTAAAACTGACGGGCCTTTGCTTCGCTTCGCAAGAGACGGTTATGAAGGGTTATCTCCGTTTCCCCGTTTACTTGCGATTTTGATCGCTTAATCCTTGACCAGTTGCGGTGGATTTTTTGAGATTTGGGGTCTAATTGTTCGAACCTACTCATTTTTCATCCTCCTCATCATTATAGATTTCATAAGTGAAATCTTTTTTATTATGACCAGCTGGGATGGAATTATACAACTTAAATAACCACTTACGTTTTCATATTATTTATTTTCTTTTAGCCAAGTTAATGCATATTGCACATATAATTCTGTTCCAATGCGTAAACCATCTTCGTCAATATCAAAATGACCATTATGATGGGCCCAGCGTGTATCTTTTTCTGTATTTCCAGAGCCTACTAATGCAAAACAGCCTGGCACTTCATCTAAGTAAAAGCTGAAATCCTCGCCACCCATTGTTGGGTCGTCTACATGATAAGCTTCAGAACCAAAATGCTCAATCGCTAAACGTTCAACTAAGTCGGCACTAGCATTATCGTTATTGACGGCTTGTGTACCATATTCATAAATAACCTCAGCTGTCCCACCATAGAGTGTTGCGACTTGATCAGCATAATGGCGAATTTGCGCCTCAATATGCGTACGAACTTCTTGATCGAAGCAACGCACAGTTCCTTCCAAAACAGCGTCTTCGGCAATTACATTGAAACGGGTACCGACATCCATTTTACCAATCGTTAAGACAGCTGGACGAAGTGGATTGACCGTACGCGATACAACCGTTTGAACATTCAAAGCAAAGGTCGAAGCAATCATCACTGCATCGATAGCATCATGTGGCGCTGCAGCATGACCGCCTTGCCCTTTGAAAGTTACTTTAAAAATATCAGCAGAGGCAAACGCGGGTCCTTTATTGCACTGAATTTTTCCAGTGTCTATTTGAGACCAAATATGAATACCGAATGCGTTATCTACACCTTCCATAGCGCCTTGCTCAACCATTGCTTTTGCCCCTGTAGCTACTTCTTCAGCAGGCTGGAAAATAAATCGAACTGTCCCTTCTATTTCGTCACGTACTGCATGTAAAGTTTTAGCTGCAATTAATAGCATGGCTGTATGGGCATCATGACCACAGGCATGCATCTTTCCATTTGTTTTAGATCGATATGGAATATCCTCTCGAATTTCATAAACGGACAAGGCATCCATATCCGCACGTAGGGCAACTGTTTTTCCTTCTTTGTCCCCTTTTAATTCAGCAATAATACCAGTGGGCTCTGTTCGTCTATAAGGAATACCGAGCTTATCTAAATAAGCTGCTACATAATTCGTTGTTTCATATTCCTCCCACGAAAGCTCCGGCTCACTATGTAATTTTTGACGAATCGCCACAAGCTCGCTGTTAAGATCTGCAATAATAGGTTTAATGTTACTCATGATTCCTCTCTCCTTTTTATAACCAATTGACGAAAATACCCGCTAAAATAACCGATGTTATCGTTACACTAATGAAGCCTCCAACAAGCATAGGTGGCAACATACGACTTAGCAGCATTTCACGCTCTTTTTCATCCGTCGTTGATGATTTCACTACTTCATTCGTTAAAATATAATCTGCGGGGAAACCGTATAGCGCTGTTAAGGAAACTGCAAACGCTAAGTTCGGGCTAACTTTTAATATTTTTCCTGCGATGAACGAGAAAATATACATGCCGACTACTGCTAGGGCAATAGAAACAACTAATGGCACAATAATTCGCATCAGCATTTCAGGGGTTGCCTGTTTTAAGCCATCGAATATAAAGAGCATTAAGCCCATAATGGCAAAGCCGAAGCCATTTGCTTTTTGTAACGGTTGTTTTTCTAAAAAGCCAAATGTTGAAGCAAGTACACCAAACACTAAGCACAGTACGAGTGCATTAACTGTTACAATTGGAGCCAATACAGTCGATGTACCGTAGGCCAATAAACCAACAAACGCCAATCGGAAAAATTTAAAGTATTCTGTATTATAATTTGCAGGTATCTTCCTAAATAATTTAGGCTGATCAGTAGCAAAGTTTTCTTCTTCCTGCACTTGTGAAATCGTATGTAGCGTACCTTGTTGGTGTTCTTTTAATAAACGTTTAGCTTCACGTTTTAATACAATTGAAGTAATCGGATACCCTGCAAATCCTTGAATGACATAAATAACAATTGCAAAAACTGCTAAATCCTCTAAGCCAGCTGCCGAGGCACCTTCTGACATGACTAATGCAGCCACAACTCCTCCAACTAATGGTGGAACTGCCACAATCATCGTTTTCAAATCAAAAATCATGGCGCCAATTGTAAATAAAATAGCAATAATTCCTACAATACCGGCCAATGAAATGACAATTGCTTTCCACTGGTTTTTCAATTCCTTGAGTGACAGAAGTGTCCCCATATTGGTAATTAATAAATACATTAACATCGTGGCAACTACTGGTCCAATCCCGGCAATACTAACAATATCTTCTGGGAAAAACGTCCAATATCCGATTAAAAATAATACCGCACAGACGAACACGGATGGAATCCAAGCCTTTGTTCTAGTTGCGACAATATCCCCGATGTAAAGAATAGCAAGTACTATCGTCAGTGCTAACATTTGAGACATATTAAATAATTCTCCTTACCTAGTAATTTTTTAATGTCCTCTATAATAATACTTATTATTCTAAAAATTCTATTTTTACAGAAAATAAGAAAAATAAATCTTTTTCGAGCATATTCGTGACACTAATTTTACGGTTTCCTAAATATTCAGCTTTTTAAGTATTTATAAAAAGTAGAACCATTCTTATAGTTCTACTTCATTTCATATATTCTATGCTACTAATATATATAAAATAGTCATACAACATGCATAAATTATTGTCATTAGGACCATTCTCAGCACAAACCCTCCTCTAAAACAAGCCATAGAGGAGGGTTTATAATTATGTTATAAAACAAGTCCAAGTCATGTTGGTCACTATTTTTTCTCTAATAAAACGTTAACAATTTTCTCAAGCTGAAGATCTAAAGAGTATGGATCTTCCATCACGAATTCATCATCGAATTCACCATACATATAAACATGGCCATTTTTCACTGCAGGGGCTCCTTGCCAAATAGGGCTGTTCAATATCTCCTCTGCATCTTCTTGCGAATTCACATAGACAAATACATGAGCACCTAAATACTCGGGCAGCACCTCTCTATCGAGATTTTTTCAAAGCCTTCTTTCATATTTAATGCTTGTCCTGTAGGAGGTAATTTCAACATCTGATAAATGGTATTACTACCATAATTCCCACCCTCAGCAGCTAACACAAACAAACCTGTAGGGCTTAATTGCACAATTGACACCGTTTCACCTTCCTTAATGATGCCTTCTATTTGTTTTCGAGCATCTTCTACCTTGCGTTCATATCCTTTTATCCATTCCTCCGCTTCTTGCTCTTTACCAAATACTTCAGCAATTCTTCTGAATTTTTCCAAAGGCCCTGCAGTTGAAAGTTCTTCCCAATAGGGGATAAAAACTGTCGTTCCAATTTTTTCATATTGTTCAATATTTTTTTCGATTGATCCAATAATTAAATCTGGCTCTAACATAATAAGTTTTTCCGGGTTCATTGGAAAATTACCTAAATTCTCAATTTTATCGAGTGTTTCTTTCGAAATGCCTGATTTTTCTATCCACCCTTCCGTTAACATCCCTTCACGAACCCCGATTGGAATAATGCCTAGCTTTAATAGTTGCCCCATATATTGATCAGCCGCTACACGTTGTGGGTGTGCTGGAATTTCAACATCACCTCTTGGCGTAGCAACAATTCTTGTTTTCCCCTCCTGCATCACTTCTTGTCCACTATTCGCCTTTGCTTCTTGATTGGCAGCTGGTGAGGCTCCATTTGTAGTTGTTGCATGTGAGCATGCAGTTAATAATAATGAGAGGCACATAAACAACGTCATGGCCGTTACTTTCATGTTTTTAAACTTCGACATTTCACTTGCTCCCTTTCGTTGATAATGATTTTCAATTTCACCATCAATATACCATTCGATATGGTTAGGGAGAATAGCATATCTTCTTCTCCTAAGTGGCAATTCTTCATCTTGGCTTTTTTGTTTCCACGCGCTTTTAAATTGAGCTGGAGAAATGCCCTTATGTCGTTTAAAGCTTCGACTTAATGAATAGCCATCAGGATAACCGACATGATCAGCAATGTCCTGTAATGTCGCATCTGTTTGTACTAATAATTTTGCTGCTTTGTTTATACGCATTACACCCAAATAATGAATCGGGCTAGTATGCATTTTTTCTTTAAACAGCTTAGATAAATAACCAACACTACAAGATAATTCCTGAGCCAGCTTTTCAAGCGTCAATGGCCTTTGATAATGTTCCTCCATATAACGAACTGCTTCTGTAACTATATCTGGCTTAATAGGGTGAATCCCCTGAGCATGCATTTGTCGTAGTAATTCATAAATATATTGATAAAACAACGCTTTTATATGTAAACGTTTCAGCTCTTTATCATTGGGTTGTAGCCAAACCGTATGCATCTGCTCCGCTTTATCAAGCAGCGTAAGTGGATTAGCTGGTGCGAAAGCATACTGATATTGGAACGGATTGTCGTTTTCCAACAAAGCGACAATTTTTTGTCGATTCGGTAACGGTAGAGTGGCTTTATAGAAAATCAGAAAATACTCAAATTCCTTCTCTGCTACAATCTGTATACAGCCCCCTTTTCCTGCATGAAGAGCATGAAAGGATTGTACCAAATGCCTATTTTTATCAACCCATATTTGAGCATCGCCTCTTTTTGTATAAAGAAAGGCATTGGTTGGCAATGGATAAGGGCCAAAAGCTTCTCCCTGTTCCATCATTATAAAACGTATATCCATTATTTTAATGTACGTGTGATTCCACAAAAGTATATGGTCGCTTAATTTCATTGAGCTCATGCACTCCTTCTAGTTTTACCATTGACATGGCTCTAGTTTAACAGAATTCTCGATAAATGATAATGATTCTCATATAAAGAAGGACTTGTCGTTGTTACGATCAAGTCCTTCTTTGTATTTTTTATCTTTTAAATCGATTGCCTGTGTTCATAAAGATCATTAAAAATATCGTAAGTACTACGAAAAGAACAAGACCTACAATAAATAACCACTGTGTTTGAAATATTTCGTTCAGCACCCATAAAAGTACACAAAAACAGTAGCCATACATCATCTTCCCCATAAATTTTGCAAGTGCAATTTCGTCATACATATCTTTTTCGTCAGGTGACATTGTGTTAAAGCCAGTAATTAAAAAAGTCCCTTTCCCCTGTGATAATACAAGGGCAAAAATGAGAAATGGAAGCATGATGATTAAATATACAAAGACACCCACAGTGAATCAGCCTACTTTCCATTAATAAATTGTTGAATAGCTGGTAGTAAATCCTCATGTAGTGGAAGTGTTGGATCTGCATAGGTTGCTAAATTCGCGGCATAGTCTTCTGGTGCCTTTTTCAACACATGGTTCATCCCCTCCATATAAAGAAGCTTTGCATCAGGGTTACCTTTCTTTAATGCCTCTGCATCGGCTTCCTTCACTTGTAAATCGGTCGTTCCTTGCACAAGTAGTACAGGACTCTTTACTTTTCCAAGCTCTGCGGCTGGATTATATTTTAACACGGAAATAAGGAAAGGCTGTACAGAAGGACGGAAGACTGCTTGTAATTCTGGCGAAATACTTTTCACTTGCTTCCCTTGCTTTAGAGCTGTCAAAATGTCCTTCGATTCTTTGAATAAATTTGGTGCTAGCTGACTTTTTAATTGCTCAACTAATACTTCATCCAACGGACGCCCAGCACCTGCAATCGAAACAAAGGATTCTACTCCTGTTTTTTGAGCCGCTAATAAACCAATTAATGAACCTTCACTATGTCCAATAACATGAACACTAGTATAGGCTTTATTAGCCTGCAATGATTGGATGATTTGCACTGCATCTTCAACATATTGGTCAAACGTCACATCTTCTTCTTTGGTCAAGAGCGCTTGATTATCCCCAATACCTCGTTTATCATAGCGTACAGTTGTGATTCCCTCCTGAGCCAAACCATCAGCAATCATTTTTAAACTATTATTTTTACCAGCTAAAACTGAATTACCATCCTTATCTGTCGGCCCTGAGCCAGCTATAATAACTGCGACTGGTGATGGAGATGTTGTATTGGCTTTTTGAAGAGCCACTATTAGGTCACCTTGCTGAACTGGAATCTTTAATGGTTCATAAGTTACTGGTTCCTCTTTATATGCCTTTAAGATAAGTGGGAAGGTCCCACCATTTTGTTGAAATGTAGCTTCTATTTGTTCATTTTTGAAAGTACCATTAATAGCAATTACTGAGCCGTTTAAATCAATGGAAACCGTTACCTGATCACCTGTATATTTCACTCTCTTTAACGGGAAATTGGATATGCCCTGTGCTGGGACGGATAGAGTACCACTATCTTTCTGTAAATCAACAATGATTGGTATCTGTCCATTCGGTGTTTCAATATTGCCTTCCCATTTTCCAATAAACTGTTCGCTCATGGCACTTTCCCCCTTTGTTTCTTTATGTTCAGCAATCGCTCCCTTTTGTCCACAGGCAGCTAAAAGTAAAAGCGTACAGCATAGCACAAACAATTTCCTCATTATAATCTCCCTCTCTATGTGAAACTTAATTGATTATCCAATCAATGCCTTATTTTTCTGAGCTTACAAGGATGGATCGTATGTATTGGGATAAAAAATGCCTACTATTTATAAGCATAATACCCCTACTTCCCTTGTTTTAAAATTCGCTGGAACAATTTTGTCATTTGCTCTTCTTCTAAACCCCAAGCAATTGCACAGTTATTCCATTAATCGATTGGCTAATTGAAACCAAATAGAATCTGTTCTATATAGAGTAGTACAGATTTTTTTCGTTGTCAATTGTAGGTATTTTTGGAGTTTAATTTGGTCACCTTCCTCCATTAATAAGTAGCATTAAAAAAGGACCCAGAATAATTCTGGATCCATGGACACTTATTGCTTCTATTTGATTTTTTACTGGGATGATTTACGCTTCACCTTAATCTACAGTGAAACAGAACTCTGCTTCACCTTTAGGCTTAAGTTTTAAGAAGCTTCAACCCTCCACAGCTGTGGCGGACTTTCCTGAGATTCTTGGTCTTTGGGTGTTTGACTATTACTCATTCTGCATCCTCCCCATCAGTTTAGATTAATAAGTGTTTCCGCTCTTATTATGAACCATTGCCCATTTGTTTATGCATGAATATAATCTTTTCTTTGGCGTACAATCATTCCTTATAAGAATCCCTCTACCATTACAATTGCTGAGAAGCGACAATTATTAAGTGCTGATCGTGCATAGACACCGCCATTCGAAAATTCAATAATCATTTTACGTAAACCGATTCTATATCTACTTATGTTTTGTATTCGACCATCCTTGCTGCATCTTCCTTTGTGATCTTTTGTTTATTTGTTTCAAGCCCTTTAAAAAAACCTTCAACTATTTTGTCCTCTTACCACGTTTTCATACAAAAACCCCAATTCTGCGTCTCCAGAATTGGGGATTGTCCTTCACGTATGTAAGGTACTCTTTTTCACGTCACCCTCCGGCTCTGTTGAAAAAGGATAAGGTTTTCATAGCGCCTCACAGGACAGCTTTAATGAATATCTATGCAAAAGTCACGAGGACATGCACGCAAAATTAATGTTGGACGACTAGACAAGCTTGAGCTTTTTCAATTTGAATTTTGACTTGGTCAAAGCCAGTTCCCCCAAGAGAGTGACGGCGTCGAACGGCCGCTTCTGGCGCTAACACATCATAAATATCCGAATCAATTAGCTCGCTTTCAAGCTTCATCTCATCCAATGGTAAATCTAATAAGTAAATGCCTTTTTGAATACATGTGAACACAAGTTTACCTGTTACTTCATGTGCTTCACGGAATGGCATACCTTTTGTAGCAAGGTAATCAGCTAGTTCTGTTGCATTCGAGAAGTCAGTATGAACAGCTTGCTGTAAGCGTTCCGTATTGACTGTCATCGTACGAACCATACCTTCAAAGATTTTCAGAGAACCAAGAATCGTATGCACTGTATCGAACATGCCTTCTTTATCTTCTTGCATATCTTTGTTGTACGTTAATGGTGTCCCCTTTAAAACAGTTAACAAGCCCATCAGATTTCCATAAACACGCCCTGTTTTGCCTCGAATGAGCTCAGCCATATCAGGATTTTTCTTTTGTGGCATAATGGAAGAACCTGTTGAAAAGGCATCATCCAATTCAATAAATTTAAATTCATCTGTAGACCATAAAATAATCTCCTCAGCAAAGCGAGATAAATGTGCCATTAACAAGGATGCATTGCTTAAAAATTCTACAATAAAGTCACGGTCACTTACAGCATCCATCGAGTTGGCATAAACCTCACTAAATCCAAGCAATTCTGCAGATTTTAAACGGTCTATTGGGAATGTTGTCCCTGCCATTGCTCCTGCCCCTAATGGTAAAATATCAATACGTTTGATGGATTCTGTGAAACGTTGCTTATCACGCTCTAGCATCCAAAAATAGGCCATTAAATGGTGGGCAAAAGATATCGGCTGAGCTCGTTGTAAATGTGTATAGCCTGGGGCAATCGTTTCAATATGCTCCTCGGCTTGGACTAATAAAGTTTTTTGGAATGTAGCAATTAAATCAATCGTTTCCTGGACACGCTTTTTCAAAAAGAGATGCATATCCGTCGCAACTTGGTCATTGCGGCTACGTCCTGTATGTAGTTTGCCACCAACAGGACCAATTAAATCAATTAGCATTTTTTCTAAATTTAAATGTATATCTTCATTAGCAATACTAAATTCAAGCTCACCTGCTATTGCCTTTTCTTTCAGTTGGGCAAGACCACTAAGTATGGCCTCTACATCAGCTGTTGGTAAAATCCCTGTTGCGCCAAGCATTGTGACATGTGCAACACTACCTTCAAGGTCCTCTAACACAAGTTGTTGATCAAAGCCAATGGATGCACCAAATTCATCTACCCATGCTTCTGCTGATTTTTGGAAACGTCCACCCCAAAGTTTTGTCATGTCAGCTCACCTTTTCCTTTAGTACTTTTTAAAAGGTGTAGGTCAAGCACAAAGGCCCCACCACACCTTGCTTATTACGATTACTTTTTATTAACAGATGAGTTCACTACAGTTGGTAGACCCCATAGTTCGATAAAGCCTACAGCGGAAGCGTGATTGAATTGGTCTTCCTTCGAATATGTGGCTAATTTTTCGTTGTATAGTGAATTTGGTGATTTACGTCCTTCTACAATGGCATGCCCTTTGAATAATTTCACACGTACTGTACCGTTCACATATTGCTGTGATTGTGCAAGGAATGCTTCAAGTGCATCACGTAATGGGGAGAACCATAAACCATCGTAAATTAATTCAGATAGTTTTTTCTCAATAACTGGCTTGAAGTGTGCTAATTCTTTGACAAGCGTTAAATCTTCAAGCTCTTTATGAGCCGTTAACAGCACCTTAGCACCAGGAATTTCATAAACCTCACGAGATTTAATGCCTACTAAACGATTTTCAACGTGATCAATACGTCCAACGCCATGTGCACCTGCTACTGCGTTTAACTCCTGAATTAAATCAGCCAGTTTCATTTCTTTTCCGTTTAAAGCAACTGGTTTACCAGCAATAAATTCGATTTCCACATACTCTGCTTCATTTGGTGCGTTTTCTACTGAAACAGTTAAGCCATAAGCTTCTTCTGGTGGAGATACCCATGGATCTTCCATAATGCCAGCTTCATTTGCACGACCCCATAAGTTTTGGTCAATTGAAAATGGAGAATCTAATGTTGCAGGAATAGGTACATTATGTTTCATCGCATATTCAATTTCCTCATCACGGCTCCAGCCCCACTCACGTACTGGTGCTAATACCTCTAGATCTGGATTTAATGCTTTAATAGAAACTTCAAAACGAACTTGGTCATTGCCTTTACCTGTGCAACCATGAGCTACAGCATCTGCACCTACTTGGTTTGCAATCTCTACTAATTTTTTGGAGATTAATGGACGAGAAAGAGCTGACACTAATGGATACTTTTGTTCATACCATGTGTGTGCTTGTAATGAAATCAATGCATAGTTTTCTGCAAATTCATCCTTTGCATCCACCATATAAGACTCAATTGCACCTACTTGCAGAGCTTTGTTTTTTACAAACTCCAGATCTTTCCCTTCGCCTACATCAAGACATACCGCAATAACGTCCCAACCTTGTTCTTTTAACCATGGAATTGCTACTGAAGTATCAAGTCCTCCTGAATATGCTAGTACAACCTTTTTATTTGCCATAAATAATGCGCCTCCATTGCTCTATAGATATGTATGTTTATACATTCAATTAAAAGTTTATACACGAATAGTATCATGTTATAAAAATAAAAACAAGTGTATTTTTATAAATTAATAGACTTTTATTTTTCTTATAAAAAGTCACTTTATCTATACATTACTCTAAAGAAACTCAATGATATTTACTCGAAAAAACGTTTTTTTTACTATAGACATAAATGTATACTTTATAAATTACAACAAAAAAGAATCCAATGTATAAATTGGATTCTTGTAACGCTACTAATGGATAAATAAACGAACTATCCATACTGCCTCTAGTTTTCGTCTTAATTGGTCTTTGGGACAAATTGGACAATTATTTACAAGCGAGGAGCAGCTCAAGCCCAAAGTTATGTGGAAATCACAGCTTTTACTTTATTATGTCATTGGCTAAGTTTATTAGACCAAACCTTCTTTGGATTCATCAGTATAAGTAGAAAGGCTGCTATTGAATACAGGATAGCGTTATACATCATTAAAATAATTAAATTCTCGTTTATAATGCCTATAAAAAAATTGAAGAATTGATGGATCATTATAGGAATGATTAAATTTTGATTAATTGTATAAAAGGCTGTCATGATGATGGTCGTTGAAATGATGGAAAGCATAAAGAATACGATGTATTTCAGTAGCTCAAGCCCTGTAAACCCTGTAGTGAACCAAATAGGTAAATGCCAAATTCCCCACCAAAACCCTATGATGATCGCAGATTGCAGTGATCCGTATTTCTTTTGGAGCTCAAGCAATGCAAAGCCTCTCCACCCTAATTCTTCTCCTATAGGTCCTGACAACAGGTTTTTAAAGAAATAATAACTAAGCATTCCCCAGGAGGAAATAGTAAAAATCGCGTCAGCTTTAGCATTATTCATAACAAGAAGTAAGATGATCATAAAGATGGTGGCTTGAATGAGCAGGACAGACAGAATGACAGAAAATCGAAGTTGATTTTTAAATTTTTGTTTCACGAAAGGTAAAAAATGCTGCCCTGGATAAATTTTTGGAAATAGTATGGCAAAGGCAAAAGTCGATGACCATGCTGATAGACAGCGGACTATATCGAATACCCATGTTGGAAACCCTAACATTTTGACGGCTCCTACAAGGCAAAAAAGTGGCAAAAAGATGATATTAGTTAAGATAATGAAACTCGCTACCGGTCTTTTTAGCTTCTTTTTTTTGTTCATATAATAAATCCCCCGTTTCGTTCTGAATACTTTCAGCTTAAACCTAGGGGTTGCTCACAGGTCAATACATATTTATATCTATCACTCTATTTTATGGGAACATACATTTCTAAAAAAATTCGTTCTAGTCCTCCCTCGAAAGTGGCTAGTAATAAGTTAATATAAACGAGGCCTAAAAGTTCATAGCCATTTTCTTTAGCTACTCTTCTAATTGTCGCTTCCACTTGATCGTCTGTATTTTTGCCCCCCGTCGACCATCTTCCATCTTCAATTACCGTATATAAACATTTTGGATGATATAAAATTTGCTCTTCTAAGGTTTTCTCGTTTTCTTCTAGCTTTCGCACAATCATAAATTTATCTTCCTGCATGCCTTGTTCATTAAACTGTATCACTCTTCTTAATGAAGTCAGGATAACCGCTTTTTTTAAACTGTCTGTGTTTTCTTTAAGTGCGTCATATTCTTCATAAGCTGTATAATGGTCTATTACTCCTAACATGGCTAGAGGTTTCATTTCTTTTATCGTATAGGTACCTAAATATTGTTGAATTTTTTGGCAATCTTCTTTAGCATTTTGGAGTTTTTTTAACAGTAGGTTTTTATAGGCTATCTCCTCTAATACCTGTTGTTCTTTCTCCTCTAATAGATGTTGGATTCCCTCAATGCTCATGCCTTTTCTAACTTCTTGTATTCGTTTAATTTCTAAATCCAATTCTCGATAGAAATTGACGGTTGTTAAATGATATATATCCAATTGATTATATGTTCGATAGCCATTTTCACTATTTTGTTGAGGCTTGACCAATTCCTTTTCCTCATAATATTTGATCGTATCTCTAGAAATGCCTAAAAATTTTGCCACTTGTCCAATTGTATACATAATAACCTCCTTTTCTTTGCCAGTATGAAAAAACTGTAGACATGCAAAGAACATGTTTACAGTAAGATATTAATTATTTTTTATGGAAAAATGATTTCCCTAACAACTCAATGGTTGCAGGTGCCAGTGCATACAGTTTACTCGATAGCCCCATGATTTTTGGTAGGTTGACCTCTCGCACTGGGCGTTCAATTGTTTTAATTGTCGCCTGTGCCACTTCATCAGCTGATAATAGAAATCTCCCTAAAGATGCACGATAGCCACTTTGATCATTGGCCTTGTCTAAAAATGGTGTATCAATCGGACCAGGGTGGATAGCCGTTACTTTTACATGATATGGCGCAAGCTCCATGCGTAGTCCATTTGTAAATCCTACAATTGCATGTTTGGTAGCTGCATAAACACTTGCTTTCGGAGTAGCGACCTTGCCAGCCTGAGACCCAATAAAAATCAAATGCCCTTGATTTCGCTCCATCATCGTGGAAGCTAACCGTTTAGCAAGGTAAATAGGTACACTAATATTCAATTCAATCATTTGTGCAATATCCTCATCCATTAACTTTGGAGCCTCAGCAAACTTTCCAACACCAGCTGAAAGGATGGCAACATCAATGGGTGGAAGCTGCGCACAAACAGCGTCGAGTGTATGTAAATGGGTTAAATCAGCTTGAATGACTTTGGCTCCCAAACGTTCTAAAACTTTTAAAGCTACAGCATTGCGACCTGTAGCATAAACGGTATGACCTTGCGCTACTAGTAACTCCGTTATTTTTAAGCCTACACCACTTGTTGCCCCTGTCACAAAGATCGTCTTACTATTCATATATAGTCCTACTTTCTTTTAAATAAATAGATACCTTCTTCTGTCTTCGTTGAAGTAATATAATTATTTGCCTCTAAATAATCTAAATGGCCCAACGTTTTGGACAGTGTTAAACCAAGCATATGCTGGAAGATAGCTGGATACAATCGTTTCGTCACTTGCACAACCGTTAATTGATCATCCCCTAGTAATTCACAAACTTTCATGGATTGCTGATGCTGTCTTTCTAGGCGTTTATCAATTAATATCGGAATGTCTTGTAGTTCAGCCCCATGTCCTGTATACATCATTTCGACAGGCAATTGACGTAAAATTTCTAGCGATTCATTATATTGTAATAACGATTTCGTGCGTCCCAATGAATGATCTAATGGTGGCTCAATTAAAGGGTTCGGCGTTATTTTTTCAAGTAATAAATCTCCGCCAATCACATGATGTGTTTGTTCATCCCAAAAAATAAAATGGCTTTGTGCATGCCCTAATGTTTCAATCGCCTTTAACCCTGGATGCCCAGGTACTTCATCTCCATCCGTCAAAATTTGTGTCAATGGACGTTCACCTACAAGCTCTAATTCGCGACGAACATGTACGCTTTTAGCAATATACTCTTGTGGCACCCCATGTTCAAATAAACATTCACTGTAAAATTGCTCGTGATAACGTAAAAAATCTTCATCATGACGAAGCCACTTATCATTATAGGCATGGCCTAAAATTTCAGCATGTGGAAAAGCATCGACCCATCCCGCATGATCAGGGTGATGATGGGTAAGCACAACTTGTTCAATATCTCGCATATCGTAGCCTGCAGCGCGAATCCCCCATTTCAGAGCATCATAGGCTTCTACCGTTTTTGGTCCAACATCAAAAATGCTAAGTGCATCACCTTTCACAATAAATGCATTGACATCTCCTACTTCATAGGGTGTTGGTATTTCTATTTTGTATATAGACAAAGTTGTCTCCCCCTTTTTACTCGCTAGTGAATACTGATTCATTCTATTTTACAAGTTTTTTCTGTTTTCGTCATCTTCCTGTTGACAGGTTGCTTATCCATCACTATAATTTTGAATAATCTAATTATTAATGTGCGTTGAAGAAACCAAGTACGTAATTGGTGAAGGTGTTAGAGAGTGTTACATTTGCTGAGAGTAACATCGCCCACTCCCATTACCGAACCTATTTCTGAGCAGTTATGCAAACATAACCGTCTCCCTTGCGATAAAAGGGCTAAGAGTTGTGCCAATATTGGCAAACAAAGGTGGTACCGCGGAAACAAAAGCGTTTTCGTCCTTCTAAATAAGGACGAGAGCGCTTTTTTATTTTGAACTGGAGGTTTTATTCATGAAAAAAATTTTATTTATCGGTGCGGGCTCAATGGCAGAGGCATTGATTCAAGGGTGGATAAAGCAAAAGGTATTTTCACCACAGGAAATTTACGTCACCAATCGCTCTGACAAAGAACGTCTACATTTTTTACAAGAAACATATGGCATTCACTGCATGTTTGATCAGGCCATTTATCGTCAGGCAGATCTGATCATTTTGGCGATGAAGCCAAAAGACGCAATTGCAGCGATGCGTGAGTTAAAACCGAAAATTACACCACAGTCTGCGATTCTGTCGATTCTAGCGGGTATTGGCATTGGTACGATTACTGAACTTTTAGGGAGCCGTCCAGTCGCACGAGTGATGCCTAACACGTCTGCCACTATTGGTATGTCCGCAAGTGGCATTGCATTCAATAACGAAGTATCCATCGCACAGCGTATTCTTTTTCTCCAGTTATTAGAGGCTGTTGGCTCTGTTATTGAAGTCGATGAGGATCAATTACATGCAGTCACAGCCCTTTCAGGTAGTGGTCCTGCTTATATTTATTATTTAATGGAAGCATTCGAGCGTGTAGGAACAGAGGTAGGTCTATCCAAAGATACAGTACGATTATTGATGACACAAACACTTGCAGGTACTGCCGAAATGCTCAAGCAATCCGAAGAGGAACCGGATGTTCTACGCAAAAAAGTAACTAGCCCAGGCGGAACAACAGAGGCAGGGATTCAAGCGCTAGAGCAATATCAATTTAATGAGGCGATTGAAGCTTGTATTAAAGAAGCAGAAGCACGATCTCGTTCACTTGCAAATGGATAACATTAGGTGCAAAATAGAGTTTATCACTAGGAATTAGGGGGCTTTATTTTGAGTAAATTATTCGAACCTTATCAATTACAATCCATTTCCTTAAAAAACCGTGTTGTCATGGCACCGATGTGTATGTACTCAGCCGAGGATGATGGTATGGTCACACCTTTCCATCAAGTCCATTATGCAACACGGGCAGCTGGGCAAGTAGGATTAATCATTATAGAAGCTACGGGTGTTGTACCAGAAGGTCGTATCTCCAACAAGGACTTAGGCATTTGGGATGACGCGCATATTGAAGGCTTACGTCAATTAGTAGAAGGCATGAAAGCATATGGGGCTAAAACAGGCATCCAGCTTGGTCATGCCGGACGTAAAGCAGCAATAGATGGCGAAATTTTTGCCCCATCAGCAATTGCCTTTAGTTCAGACTATCAAACACCTACAGCCATGTCTGAAGAGGACATTCATCATGTGATTGAAGCGTTTAAACAAGCGGCTATTCGTGCAGCAAAGGCGGGCTTTGATGTACTAGAAATTCATGGGGCACATGGCTATTTAATCAGTGAATTTTTATCACCTGCTACAAACAAACGTGAAGATCAATATGGTGGCTCACAGGAAAATCGCTATCGTATATTGCGTCAAGTCATCGATGCCATTCGCAGTGTTTGGGATGGGCCATTATTGGTACGTGTTTCTGCAGAAGATTACGCAGACGATGGCACTACAATGGATGATTTCATTGTCTTTAGCCGCTGGATGAAGTCACAAGGAGTAGATCTAGTAGATGTATCAACAGGTGGCGTTGTCCCTGCTGCTATCAATGTTTTTCCAGGTTACCAGGTTTCTCATGCAGAAGCCATCAAACATGGGGCTGATATCCCTACTGGTGCAGTGGGCCTTATTACAACAGCCATTCAAGCCGAAGAAATTTTGCAAAATAACCGTGCAGATTTAATTTTCTTAGCTCGTGTGTTACTCCGTGAGCCGTACTGGCCCCTCCATGCAGCTAAAGAATTAAGCGAAGAACTGCAACCACCCGTACAATATGTTCGTGGTTGGTAATCCTCTTTCCATAACAAAACAGCTTGTGCGTTCACAAGCTGTTTTTTAATTAGAACAGTGGATTTTGTTTGATTTCTTCATCAATAGCCTGTACTAATGCCTCCGCATCATCCGCAGTGACGATTTCTCCGTTCACAATAGCAAAAATACCTTGCTCACAGATTTCACAATGCGATGTACAACCCGATTCCTCCATCTCAATATCTTCACGTTCTAGTAAGACATCATATGCATCTGCCGCACCTAATGATAAATTCGTGATGCAAAACTCAACTCTATTTTTTAATGGCTGTGAATCTTTCTTCTTTTTAAAAAGAGAAAATACCATGTTTATTCCCCCTTACAAACTATCATCTATCATATCATAATGGGACACTGTCTATGAAAACCCTTACAAACATTTCACTCAGATTTCCCTCATTTTTGAACATCATGTGAATTATAAATAATTTCTAGTTAGTAATAGCTCTAGTAAGTCATTTGGAACATTTGTCGACTCTTTATAGAACAAGTATACGGGTACATTTGGCAATAAAAAACCTTCAAACGGTACAATATTAAAACGTCCCTCCATACGCTCTTTTCTTACAATCATACGAGGTAAAAAAGACATCCCTAACCCGTCTTTGATTAATCTTTTTACAACATAGGATTGGGAAATTGATACTTGCCTCGTTAAAATATAGTTTTCTCTTAAATTATGTAAAAGCTCATTCCAAATAGTTGGGTGATGATGCGTAAATAATGTATATGTTTGAAATAGCTCTTCATAATCGATGTAAGCCCCTGTTTCATCGTCATAAGCATCTAATGGAATCACTAATTCTAACGGGCTTTCAATAAGCAGCTCTTGATGCCAATGTCGATAGCGAGTTGGTAATAAGGAGATACCTATATGGGCTTGATGCTGATGAACTAAATCTTCAATTTTAGCTGAATCCTCCACTAAAATCGAAATTTCCAATGCAGGGTGATCATTGATAAATTGATACAAAACATGCGGTAAAATAGTTTCCACCATTAAAGGGGTCATAGCGATAATAACCTTTTCGTGAATGCCTTTACTGACTAAACGAATACGTTCAATACTTTGCTCCCACTGAAGGACCATTTGCTGTGCCTCTAGTTGAAAAAGCTTCCCGGCTTCAGTTAATTGGACACGGTTTCTTTCACGCTTAAACAATTGAACATGCAAAAATTCTTCTAACTGTTGAATGTGAACGGTGATACTTGGCTGTGAAAGATGAAGTTGTTGTGCCGCTGTTCGGAAATTACAAGTTTGAGCCGCTACAATAAAGGACTGTAACCATTTAAACTCCATGTATTCTCCTCCTTGATTACTATTTTTGATTAAGTTCATTACATATATTTAATTTACTAAATTATACAATAATAATAGACTGACTATTAAATAGATGATGCAAAAGGAGAGATATACATGTCTTATGCTACATTAAGTCGTCAATTTCGAATATTTGCCGAACAGGAATGTGTAGACTCTAGCCCCCTGTATGAACATTTAGCTAATAATATTGCTGTGGATGAGGAGCTATTAGAGATTGCCTCCATGATTCCACCCAATCAACCAGCACCCAATTTATTGTTGGCGGCTGTGCAATATTTATTGGGTTCCTTGAAAGATCCTTTAGCTAAGTATTACGCGTCTCTTACGGCAACTCCACTTCCCATTCAAGGGGTTTACCCTGTCTTTAAGGCATTTGTAATGACGCATACAGCACAGTTAAAATCATTGTTTCAAGAAAAACTTGTCCAAACCAATGAAATTCGACGTTGTGCCTATCTCTATCCTATGATGACTGACATTTATCACAAACATCAACGACCATTAGCCTTCATAGAAATAGGAGCAAGTGCTGGACTTCAGCTTGGTATGGATCACTACAATTATTGCTACAATCGTCAATTATCCATTATCAATACGAACAATGGATGTACCATATCCTCAGAAAACCGAGGGGAAACACTTCCTGCGACTGTGTCTAAGCCACCTGTTGTTTGTCAAAGGATTGGCATTGATTTAAATCCTATTGATCTCCGGCAAAAGGAAGAAAGTCAATGGCTGCAAGCTTTAATCTGGCCTGAACACCACGAACGTCGATTGTTGTTGAATGAAGCTCTCCCTATCTTTGGTCAATTAGATATTCAGTTCATAAAGGGTGATGCAATCCAACTGATCAAAGAGCTTAGTCAAACAATTGCGCAAGAGGCAATGTTAGTCGTTTATCATACACATGTCGCCAATCAAATGCCATTATCATTACGGCATGAATTAATGGAGCAGTTAAAGGAAATAAGCATGGTGCGACCTCTTTATCATTGCTATAATAATCTATTTGACTTACAGCTACATCAAGATTATATGCATCTTGGCACCATCGAGCCGATTCGTACAATGGAACGACCAGATGGGCATGCACGCTGGTTTAAATGGACCAACTGCTAGCATGTACAATAAAAAGAAACGCTGTGCCCTATTGCTACACAGCGTTTCTTTTAATCTTTAAAAATCGTATTCAGCATCCTTTTTCGCACGAATTTCTGCAAATGCGTCTGTTACCATTATAGTATCCTCTGCTAACCGTTCAAGACGGAAAAGAACATCATCATTGACAATTTCTTTGCGTAAAAAGTCTTTTTCTTCTATAAATACATAGGTTGGCACAATATGGGCCTTCATGTAAGCAAGAATCGGCTTTAATTGCTGCTCCACCATTAAGTAGTGCTTCGACGTACCTGCTGTGACCACAACACTGACCACTTTATCGCGAAAGGCATTGACTGGTAATAAGTCAAAGATATTTTTCAATGTTGCTGGAATGGATGCCTGGAATGTTGGCGTACCAATAACAATAGCATCCGCAGCCATGATGGTTTCTGTCACATATTTTGTATCGCCCTCATAGTCAAAATAATTACGTCCATCACTAAATACTAGTTGATAGTCAGAGAGATCCAGAAGCGTCACTTCATGCTCCGGATATTTTTTTTGGACCATTTCGACAAATTTATGCATAGCTGTTCTTGTTTTTGAGCCGATAATAGAACCGGCAAGTGCGACAATTTTCATGACTGTTCGCTCCTTATTTTGCTGTATATTTTTTCATTGCAGGAATAATGTCATTACCGATCATTTCAATATTTTTCATGATTTTATCGAATGGCACGCCTCCAAAATCAATTTGAGCCATAAATCGTTGCATGCCATAAAGCTCATATTGATAAAGTAATTTCTCAATAATTTGCTCCTTGCTTCCGACCATTATCGCATCCCGTGTATCTGTTGCTTGTGCAAATTGCTGCTTTGGATAGCCTCCCCCACGTATCGCTTGGAAACCACCATTTAAATGTGGATACATCCCTTGCAATGCCTCTTTTGTTGTATCGGCTACATAAAACAAGCTTGTTGTGGCAACTGGCAATTCATTTGGATCAAAGCCTTGTCGCTCTGCTGCTTCTCGATAAGCATCAACTGATGGCTTAAAGTTTACAGCTGGCCCACCTAGAGTCGTTAGCATCATGGGAATTCCCATATATCCTGCTTTTATCGCACTCGCTGGCGGCCCACCAACTGCACGCCAAATCGGTAATGAGCCGTTTTTTGGCTGCGGTAATATTTGAGCATTATGAAGTGGGGCACGGAATTGGCCCTCCCATGTCACAAGCTCTTCATCATTGATTTTCATGAGTAGCTCTAATTTTTCCTCAAAAAGTTCTTCGTAATCCTGTAAATCTACACCAAGCAAATGGTATGCTCCTACTCGTGAACCGCGTCCCGCCACAATTTCCGCACGACCATCTGATAATAAATCAATGGTTGCAAAATCCTCATAAACACGCACAGGGTCTGAAACACTTAACACAGTGGCAGAGCTGGATAGTTTAATTTTAGATGTTGCTTGCGCGATAGCACCTAACACGACAGTATGTGCCTGTGTTGTAAAATAAGATTGATGACTTTCACCAATTCCAAATACATCAATGCCCGCTTGCTCCGCTAATTGGCTAGCTTCAACTAGCTCTTTTAGTCGTTGCTGCGCAGAAATTCGTTCTCCTGTTAATGGGTTGGGAATATGGTCTCCTAAAGAATACAGTCCAAATTCAAGTCCTTGTGATTGATCAATACGATATTTTTCCATTATAAATTATCTCTCCTTATTCAAGCGGCTCTAGAATCGCTTCAATTTCTGCTCGTTTTTCTTCTAAAAATGGCGGAAGATCTAGCTCTTTTCCTAGTTCATCTACTGAGGAATCTACCGTAAACCCTGGGCCATCTGTCGCCATTTCAAATAGAATTCCGTTACGATCTCTAAAATAAAGACTTTGGAAATAATAACGATCAACAACACCTGTGCTAGTCAACCCTAGCTCTTTAATTTTTGTATCCCATTCTAGTAGCTCCTCGCCCGTTGCTACACGTATAGCGAGATGGTGAATACTCCCTTTACCTGGCTTTTCGCTTGGACCTTCTAATTCTTTAACAAGAATCTCACCAAGTACTTCTCCCTCTATCGATTGCAGAACTGTCCCTTGGTCATTTTCTGCAACAACAGTATAGTGAAATAAATCTTGTAGTAAATTTACAGTCCGTTGTAAATAACGCACCGTAATTTCAACTGTACCCATTCCTAAAATGCGATGCTCTTCAGGGATTTCATTGCCATCCCATGGTTGCCATTGAGTTGGCGTTTCCTGACCATGATGGTTTAATAACACCATTCTTAATCCTTCATGATCTTCAAAAAACAAGGCATCTTTCCCCGTATATGTGGTGATGTCACTATGTTCAACCTCGAGTTCTTGAAATCGACCTTTCCAATAAAGTAAACTCTCATAGCTTGGTACAAGTAGACCAATACGTGTTATCGCATTGGTTCCTCGCACTGTACGTCCCGCAACAGGCATCTCAAAAAATGTTAATTCTGTACCCGCCGCCCCTGTTAAGTCTCCATAAAATAAATGATACATAGATGGGGAGTCTTGATTCACGGTTTTCTTTACGCGTCGTAACCCTAAAATTTTTGTGTAAAAATGATTATTTTGTTTACCATTTTTCGTTAGCATGGAAATATGATGGTGCCCACTTAATTTGTTCATTTGACTGCTCCTCCTCTAAATCACTTGACTAAGCAAGTGATAGGGTAAAAAAAATTACGCAAGTGGCAATTTTTTTTCCTGACTATGCTTTTCCAGCTTTGTCATGACTTTATATAAAGTTTTCATTTCTTCATCTGTTAATACATCTTCAAAAAATGAGGATTGGAAGTGAAGCTGACTAGGTGTTGCTGCATCAATCATTTGCTCCCCTTTTGCCGTCAACGAAATCGCCTTCGTCTTCCAATTTTGCTTACGCTCAATCAGTCCCTCTTTTTCAAGTCTTGCTAGCATTCGAGACATTCCACCTTGTGTGACCGTTACTTTCTCTGCTAGTTGACATTGTGTAATAGGTGCATAGGTTTTAATTTGGATCAGCACATCAAATTGTGCTGTTGTTAGATCAAAACGTTTTAAAAATTCATTGGATAATTGATTACTTTGGGCTGTAAAGCGCATCATGCGAATCCAGGTTAAAGTACCTAATGTATGATTTTTCACGACTTTATCCTCCCTTCTGTTATCACTTTACCACGCAAGTGATAAAGTAGCAAGGAAAATATCTCGAATTTGAGATATTAAATAAATAGGGAATACCCCTATATGATCCCATGAGTGGTAATAGGATATAGATTTCCTTTAAAAGCAAATGAGATTCTCCCTGTTTCTTCTGATACAACCATAACAAGTGCATCACTGACCTCACTTAATCCCAATGCTGCACGGTGTCTTGTGCCTAATTTCCTTTCACCTGTATAGCGCTCTGACAGTGGTAATACATTTGCTGCCGATTCAATTTGATTATGATTGACTAATACAGCACCATCGTGAAGTGGATTGCCCGGGAAAAAAATAGATTCTACTAACGAATGAGTTAAGTCAGCACCTATATGAATACCAGGCTGAACTAGATTCTCCAAAGCGTCTTCTCGCTGGATCACAATTAATCCACCATGTCTTCTCAGCGACATATTTTGTACACTATGCGATAGTTCAGGATACTTTTCAGTAAACGGGGAAAGATAACAATTTAAATAAAACGTGGCTGCTTTCATTTCAATTGCCACAAATCTTTCTTTAATTTTTTCAAAATTGCCAAGGAGACAATTTGTATCAGTATCCATTTGTTGAACACTTTGCTGTAATGACATAATCACTTGGAGAAGCTCATCTTTTAATGTTTCTTTCATTGGTGAAAAATCACAATTTATTGGATTCACAAAAGGCACCTCTTTTTTATAAAAGTTTTTCTCTCTTAGTTTCCCTGGAAAAGCTATTTTTATGCGCCCCAGAAAGTTAGAGCTATGAAGCGTTCTTTTTCTCTAATAAGAAAGACAATATGAGTCCTATCATACTTAAAATGGTTGTCGCGAAAAAGGCTGAACGAATTCCATTTAGCATCGCATTTGCGGTGCCCATCTCTAGCTGAAGCGTAGTGACTGTGCTCATGATTGTAACTAATAACGCAGTGACTAATGCTCCTCCAACCATACGCAATGTGCTATTCATTGCTGTTCCATGTGCCATCAATGCTAGAGGTAAAGCATTCATACCAGCCGTTGTCAGAGGCATCATAATCATGGAAATGCCAAATGAAATCGTAGTAAATAGAAGTGCAAGTAACCAAAGACTCGTATTCATTGATAACCCTATTAATACACTAGACCCAAGCAAAATACAGGTAAATCCTACAAGTGCTAAGCCTTTACCCCCAACCTTATCGAAAACTTTCCCTGTTATTGGTGACATGATGCCCATCACTAATGCACCCATCAATAACACCACCCCCGTTTCAAGTGCGGTCAATTGACGTACATTTTGAATATAAAAAGTTAACAGTATTTGCGTACCGATCATAAGTGCATAGACTACGCTTGATAATATAGTTGTAATCGTGAAAATGGTCGATTGAAACACACGAAATTCAAGCATTGGTTGTGGTAAATGGAGCTGACGTCTAATAAATAGGACAAGCATAATGCTTCCCACTGCTAATGGTATCCAAACCTGAATTGTTAGAAACCCCACTGCTCCCGCTATACTGAAACCATATAACAAGCCTCCCCAACCAAAGGATGAAAATACGATAGAAAGACTATCTATCTGCCCCTCTTTTTTCGTCGTTACATTTTTCATAAAAATAGTTGCTACTGTTAGGACAATAACGGAGACTGGCAAGACCGTAAAAAACAAATGTCTCCATGTAAGGTGATCTAAAATCCAGCCTGCTAATGTTGGACCCACTGCTGGTGCAAAACCAGTTACTAGGCCTGCAAACCCCATAATTGAACCACGTTTTTCTTTTGCGTACATCGTTAATATAATGGTTTGCATTAAAGGCATAATGATCCCTGCACCGGATGCTTGAATGATTCTAGCAATTAATAAAACTGGAAAGGATGGCGCAAACGCACCTAAAAATGTGCCTACACTAAATAATGTTAATGCTACGATTAACAATAATCGGTTGGAAAAACGGCCGATTAAAAAAGCAGTTATTGGAATGAGAATACCATTTGTTAATAAATAAACCGTCGTGAGCCATTGAGCTAAATTGGCATCAATCTTGAAATCTTCCATGATTGGTGGCATGGCAATTAGTAATAATGTTTGATTAAGAATAGATACAAAGGCAGCAGATAATAGAATCGCTACAATTAAATTTCTTTTGTCGTTCATATTACATCCCCCTATTGTTAGTTAGTGATAACTAACATTTTATTTAAAAATATATAGCACTTTTAGTGAGGGAAAAGCTATACGCTTACTCCACTCACAAAAGTAGCTACGAATTGTTGAATAAAAGGTTCTTTTTGATCCTTTAAAAAATGATTGCCCCATAATGCATTGGTTACAAAAAAACCAAAGAGGCTCGTTAAAAAAACAATAGCCTGCCCATAAGTATCTATCTCTTTCAACGACCCTTGCGTAATTTGAGATTGGAAATAAGTAGACAATAACTTTTGTAGCTGTTGGGTTTGGGTATTCGAAATAGATTCCATTAGTTCAGGTAGTCTATCGCGATCTTGGGCTGCGATGAGAAAAATGGGTTTGTTTTTTTCCATATACGCTAAATATGTATGAGCAATTTGCTGAAGATCATTGTCGAGATTACCAGATAACTCTTCGGCAAAAAAACGTTCAAAGTACGGAATATATGAATGGGTTTGAAGTACCGCATGAAGAATACCCATCTTTGTTTCAAAATGACGAAAAACGGTCATTTCACTAACACCCGCAGTAGTGGCAATATCTTTTACCGAAACATTCGAATAGCCTTTTTCAGTCATTAAATCTGTAGCTGCCATAAGAATTTTCTCTTTTGTATCTTTTTTCACGCTCAATCCCTCCGAAATGTTAGTCATGACTAACAAAAATATAAACAACTTTCCCCTCCTTGTCAAAAAAAACGCGTTACCTCTAGAACTAATTTTCTACAGGTAACACGTATGTGTTGGCTTACATATGTCCAGCCCGTATTTTTCTCACAATACTAAAAGTCGTATATGTAGCAGCTGGTGCTAAGACGATAATAAAAATGATCCAAACTGTTAGATTATTTGTTGCTTTCAAAGTTTCATAATTTGTTATGACAAACATGATGAGACCGAATAATAATAAATAGCTCAGCACATTTGGGAAGATAACGATTAATCGTAATAGTGCTGGCGGCATCTTTTGCTGATTCATATTAACCACACCCCTTTTTTCAATTATAAGGGAAATAAGTGATTTATCGTACTACATTTTCCCTTTTAGATGCTATAAACAAAAAACATCTATTAGCTGTCATTCCAATTAATAGATGTTTTTCAGATTAAAGCAATGTATTGTTTTGCCAAGTATAAATCGCTTGATCGGAAGTTAGAAACGTTTGCGGGAAAGTTTCCTGTGCCTCTGCCAAAAATGGAGGTAAATCTTGTGGAAGAAAGCGAGCACTTAAATGATTTAATAGTAAATATTGTGCCCCTGCTAGCTGTGCGACCTTGGCTGCCTCCAAATTGGTAGCATGACCATAATTGGCTGCTAAATCGGTTGTTGTGCCGTCAAATGTTGCTTCATGTACAATGATGTCAGCACCCATTGATAGTTGAACAGCTTCCTCACAATATTTCGTGTCACCTAAAATGGTCAGTGTAAAGCCTTTTTTGGCTGGTGCAACAACATCTTTCGCTTGTATGACCTCACCGTTATCAAGCACGACATCATGCCCTCTTTTCAATTGTCCTAAAAGAGGTCCCTGGGGAACACCTAAATCCTTTGCTTTCTCGATTAATAATTCGCCAGGTAAATCCTTTTGTTCAATACGATATCCGTAGCATGGAACAACATGACGCAATTCCTTCGCGTGTACCGTGAAACAATCATCCTCATATACAATCCCTTCTTGAACTTCTACAAAGTGCAAAGGATATGTTAAATGAGTCTTTGATAAAGAGAAAGTTTGTTCAATCCATTGCTGTAAGCCTGCTGGACCGAAGATTGTTAGAGGTTCATCTCCTCCTTGAAACGAACGAGAACTTAAAAAACCAGGCAATCCAAAAATATGATCACCATGAAGATGCGTAATAAAAATTTTTGACACTTTCCGCGGCTTTAACGAGGTGTGTAAAATTTGATGTTGAGTTGCCTCTCCACAATCAAAAAGCCACATTTCACTTATTTCGTCTAACAGCTTTACCATCAGAGCACTTGTATTTCGTTCTTTGGAAGGCATGCCTGCGCCTGTTCCTAAAAAATGTAGCTGCACAAATGCCACCTCACTTCATGTTTTATCGTTTTATTGTACCTTATTGGGCCTCATAAGAAAAACCTTTGGTAAAAGCTTTCTCCAAAGGTTTTGTCGTTTATTTTGGTTGCCAAGAAACAAGTGCTGCATGAAAATCATGACGATAATAATAGCGACCATCTTTTTCTTCAATAAAAGGTTGCAGCGATTCCTCAACGTGTGCTTGTTTGACATCTGTATTTAATATTTTTTTACTTTGAGTCGTCACTAGCTGTTCATAGCTTTCATAAGCATAGACGCGCTCTAAAGGAATAATTTTACAATCAGCGTAAATATCCATTTCGTATAGTAGATTTAAAAACTCTATATAATCTCTTCGGGGGAATTTGATCGTATAGCCATACTTTTCATACAATCGTTCGTAGTGTGGCTGAATGGGCCCAGTCGTCATCCCTATGATGGCCCGTTTGGTCGCGAGTCGATTCATATGTGCTAAAGCAGCTTTAATTTCATACATACGGTAAAAACAATTGACGCCTAAGACGATATCATGTTGCTCAATCTCATCTTTTTCTAAACACTCCCATTTTGCATTTACGTAGGAAACGTGCTCCTGATGAGGCATACACTGCTGTAAGTACTGCAACATACTTTCGGAGCTATCCACACATGTGAGCTTGTTTACTCTATCTGCTAAAGGAAAGGTGTAATTTCCCCAGCCAGGTCCAATTTCTAATACAGAATGTTGGGGCTCAATACTTTTTTGAAGCTCCTGAAAAATGCGTGCAGCATACGGATCAGTTTGCCCCATATTTTTTCGTGCAACAGATTGTGCCCAAAATTGCTCTTCTAGCTGATCATTCACCATACGCTCAGGCATATGCCCATGCCAGTCTTTCATACCTTCTTGCCATAATGCTTCAAAATTAATGGCTAATGGTCCTTTTCTTGTCATACAGATACCTCTATTGATAATAATTCATATACTTTTTTCATATCAAGATTTGCTCGTACGTGACTAGCTAACATATTGTAGGCATCTTCTCTTCTTTCAGCATCGCTTTTTACCTCACGAGGTAAGGCAGCTAATCCTTTTTTTACACGGATGTCATTGATAAGCTGACGGGTATACGTACGGTTATGGAATAAACCATGGAAATACGTGCCAATCACCTGTTCGTCTTGACTAATAGCGCCATCCTCTCGACCATCCTCAAGCTGTAAAAACGATGTAACTTCATCACGTAAAATTTTTGTTCGTCCTAGATGAATTTCATAGCCGGTCAATAGGTCCTGTCCTCTTGTGCCAGTCATTTGTACCGTTTTTTTATTGCCTACAAAAATAGTTTCCATTGGCAATAAGCCAAGACCATAAGCAGATTCACCATTGCCCTCCACTGCATCTGGATCTAATAGCGTCTCGCCAAGCATTTGAAAACCACCACAAATTCCAATAATTTTGGTGCCATGCTCCCTTAATCGGGCAATGGCTTGATCGAAGCCCTGTGCCTTTAACCAGGCTAAATCATCCATAGTGCTTTTTGTTCCTGGTAGTATGAGCAAATCTGGGGTACCAAGTTCATGAACTTTTCCAATTAATCGAACTCCCACTTCAGGCTCATCAAAAAATGGATCGATATCTGTGAAATTTGAAATACGGGGTAAACGAATCATCGCCACATCAACAGCAAATTCTCCTGGTTTTGGCTTTTTAAAGCGTAATGATGATAAAGCGAGTGAATCTTCCGCTTCAATATTGACCTCTAAATAAGGCACAACACCTAGCACTGGAATGCCTGTTTCTTGCTCCACCCATGCCAAACCATCATCCAATAATTCACGCATACCTCTAAATTTGTTGATGATTAGCCCTTTCACTCGTGCCCGCTCCGCCTCATCTAGCAATGCCAGAGTACCAACAATCGAGGCAAAAACCCCACCACGATCAATATCGGCAACAAGGATAACCGCTGCATCTGCTAAATGTGCCATTCGCATATTAGCAATATCACGATCCTTTAAGTTAATCTCTGCTGGGCTTCCTGCCCCCTCTAAGACAATGACATCATATGTATTTTGAAGCGTACGAACTGATTTTTCGACGATGGGCATCGCTTCCTGGACAAAATTATTGCGATATGTTTTGGCATCCATATTTAAAAAATGCTTTCCGTGGACGATGACCTCAGACATCATATCTTGCTTTGGTTTGAGCAAAATAGGGTTCATATCAGTTGTTGCAACAACACGGGCAGCTTCAGCCTGTACTCCTTGTGCACGACCAATTTCTCCACCGTCTTTTGTTACAAATGAATTAAGCGCCATATTTTGCGATTTAAAGGGGACAACTTTAAAGCCATCATCCGAAAATATACGACACAATGCCGTACAAATCATACTTTTTCCAACATCGGAAGCTGTTCCTTGAATCATGATCGATTTTGCTGGCATAATCATTTTCCCTCCGTCATTATAGGTGTCACGCTGCCATATTCTGTTCCACGAGACACGGTTATTTGCCTTCGTTCCGTTAGTAATCACTCTTATCCAACATGCGTAGTTCACCTAGTTCAGAATAATTCATCCACCCTGAAGGTGAAGGATGCTTTAAAATTCAAGCCCCTTCACAGCTGGAATACCTTCATCATAATAATGCTTTGTAGCATCAATCGTAGAAACTAAATCAGCCATTGCTAGCAACGCGGGATTGGCACTTCGTCCTGTCACCACTAAATGCATGGTCGATGGACGTTGCTGAATTGCTTCTATGACTTCCGCCAGTGGTAGAACATCATCAATTGGAAACTTACTTATAGCCAATGCATTGTTTAGCTCATCTAACACTAATAAATCAATGCTGTCATCTTGTAGAGCTGCCTTCGTTTTTTTCCATGCCTTCGATAAGGCTACACGATGCTCCTCAGGTGTTTTGGTCCAAGTGAAGCCAATGCCCATTTGTTCCATTTCCACACCTAGCTTACGCAGGGCAATTTGCTCTCCGTACGTACGCTCAGGTGATTTAATAAATTGCATATAACGCACATTTAACCCACGACCTACCGCACGTAATGTTACACCTAGAGATGCTGTCGTTTTGCCCTTTCCTTCGCCTGTATACACTAAAAACAAGCCTTTTCTTGCCATGCTGTTAGCCTCCTTACAGCCAAGTTGTCTTTTCTTCAAATGATGTACGCTTCTTGTCGTTAAGCTCCTGTTCTTGTGGGTAGCCGATAAAAATCGTCCCTACCACTTTCTGTGCTTCACTTGCACCGATAAACGAATGCATGCGCGGATCATGAACAAGTCCAACACCACGTGTACGCCAAACAAAGCCAAGACCTAGCTCCTCTGCTGTTAGCCACATCGACATAATGGCACTGCATACAGCAAAAACATTGTCCTCTGTCGCATCGGCATCTCCCTCCACAACATCTGCTGTCACAACAATTGCGACAGGGGTTGTTTGTACAACCTTTAATGAGCTTTCCACTAAATTCGGCTTTGTCGGGAAGCGTTCCTGTAAATAAGCACTCGCCATTTCCTCATAACGCTCCATTGCTTCACCTCGAATGACGTAGAAGTGCCAAGGCTCTCTCATTCTGTCATTAGGGGCAAATGTAGCTGCTTGTAATATTTGCTCAATTTTCTCTTTTTCTACTGGCTGTGTTGTGTAATTCCGAATAGCTCGACGCTTTTTTAGTGCTTCGATGACTGTCATATTGCTTCCTCCTTCTGCTCTCTCAATGAGATGATTATGAAAAAGCAAGTCCCTGCTCTTCAAACCATTGAATTTTTTCACGTACATTGACGACATCACCTACTACAATCATGGAAGGATTATGATATCCTTCACGTTCAATAATGTTCGCAATTTCATCTAGTTGCCCTGTTATAGTTCTTTGTTGAGCAGTCGTTCCCCATTCAATCACCGCGACAGGTGTTGTGGCTTTACGTCCATTGTCGATTAATTTTCGAGCTATGTAGGCAATATTACCAACGCTCATATAAAAAGCGACAGTATCAATACCAGTTGCTAATGCTGGCCAATTTAAAAAATCCTGTCCTTTTTCTTCTCGGCCATGTCCTGTCACGAGGGCAAAGCTTGTGGCAAAGTCTCTATGTGTCACAGGAATCCCCGCATAAGCAGGAGCCGCAATACCTGCTGTGATACCTGGCACAATTTCATAGACAATGCCATGATTTTTTAAGATTTCAGCCTCTTCTGCACCACGGCCAAAGACGAATGGATCGCCACCTTTAAGACGTGTGACAATTTTGCCTTCCTGCGCCTTCTCCACAAGTAATGCATTAATTTCATCCTGAATCAGGTGGTGTTTCCCTGGTAATTTCCCACAGTAAACGAGCTCCGCATCCTTTTTTGCGAAGTCTAGCAATGCCGGATTTACAAGACGGTCATACGCAATAATATCAGCCTTTTGAATACATTCCAGACCATAGACCGTAATGAGCTTTGGATCTCCAGGTCCTGCGCCAACGATATAAACTATTCCATCCTTCATTGCTTTTCTCCCATCAATAGTTGTTGTAAATAAGCTTCACGTCTATCAATCTCACCTTGACGTGTCCATTCAAGGATGTTTGGCTCCAGCAAGGCCTGTAATGCCGCACGTCTTTGTGGGCCTTTATCAAACTTTGCAGCAACCATTAAACGAGCTTGCTGCAAAAAGCATACGTAATCTTCATAGGCATCATCAAATTGATCTTCTAAGTCTGCTTTAATTTTACGTGCTAGCCCGGGACTTGCTCCTGATGTCGAGACAGTTAAAACTAAGGGACCACGACGAACTGTCGCTGGGGTAATAAAATCACTTTCACTTTGTCTATCTGTTCGATTAATTAATTGCCAATGCTGTGCCGCCTCTTGCACGGCTTCATTAACAGCCGTCACATTTGTGGCAGCAATAATAAGGATTGCATCATCCAAATCACGTGGTTCAAACTCTTTTCGTTTCCAAGTAATTTGCCCCAATTCGGCTAGTGGCTGTAAATCTTCATGCAAGGCTGGACTAACGATGACGATATTCGCCTTCGCTGGTAAAAGGGATGCTACCTTTTGTGTGGCTACATGACCACCGCCTACGATTACAACCGTTTTATATTCTAGATTAATATGAATAGGAAAATAATTAGTCATTATTCTTCACCTTCTTGCAAGCTGTTAACCAATTGTCAACTAGCTTTGGGTTTGATACAAAATGAAAATGCGTATAACCAGCCACCAAATTCCCTACTTGATAGCCTTCTTGCTTTTTGCCAAAGCGTCCAATTGTTTCATAGGCAGGTGTATGATGGGAGCCACTGTACTTGGAATAGTGGAATTCATGTCCCTTTGCCTGTTCCTCTGAACCGATTAAGAAATTACCTGCTGTACCAAAAATTTCACGATAGCCAAGTGCTGCTAGCTTTGTTTGCATCGCTACTTCCCCTGGGATTACACCTACCATGTCATAACGTTCCCCATGGCTATCTGTAATAGCTTCTGTTAAATACATAAAGCCCCCACATTCAGCCAATGTCGGTAGACCTTTGTTTATGGCTTCACGTATAGATTGTTTGGCAATCGTTTTTGCCGCAAGTGTCTGCGCAAACTCTTCAGGAAAGCCACCCCCTATATATAAGCCATCTGCCTCTGCTGGTACTGGCTCATTGGCAAGTGGTGAGAAAAATTGTAAAGTCGCACCTTTCGCCCGTAATAACGCCAAATTTTCTTCATAATAAAAATTAAATGCCGCATCTTTTGCTACAGCGAGACAAATATTTTGTGTAGGCTCTTCTGTAAATAATTTGCCTGATTCCTGAAGTACCGGGGCCTTTGTTATACGGAGTAATTGCTCTAAGTCAATGGTCTCAGCCATCAGGTCACCTAACTTGTCAAAAAATGAATGGAGCTCTCCTCTTTCAATAGCAGGGACTAATCCTAAATGACGACTTGGAATATCTATCCCTTCCTCGCGTTTTAAGTAGCCGATTACAGGAACCCCACATTCTTGTTCAATAGCAGTCTTGGCAATTTCATAATGGCCAACGCTACCAACTTGATTTGCTATTACACCAACGATATTTGGTTTATTTGATAATAATTGAAATCCTTTCACAACTGCCGCAACACTTCTAGCCATACTTGCACAATTAACGATTAAAATAACTGGACTCTCTGTTACTACACTAATATCTGCGGCAGAACCAGCATCTGATAATGGACTTTTACCATCATAAAAGCCCATTACACCCTCAATAATAGAGACGTCTGCATCCCTACTTGCGCGAGCTACAATATCACATACTGCTTCATGCGAGAACATCCAACTATCAATATTGCGTGAAACTCTACCTGTTACGGCCGTATGATAGGTTGGATCGATATAATCAGGTCCACATTTAAAGCCCTGCACGACTTTCCCTTTATTTTGTAGAGCCTTCATCAGTCCAATAGTAAAAGTAGTTTTACCTACACCACTGCCTGTCCCAGCTAGTACAAAGCGATTTGTTTGCATGGACTTCCTCCTTAAAATAGGTATCTAGCAACTGAAATCGTAGCATTACCTGATTTTTTCTTTTCTAAGATGAGTGATTTGACTTGAGCATAACGCATAGCCGCAGGTTCACTGACACCATATGCCCCTGTATATTTAAAGACTGTTTCTGAGGGTGATGGGAACTCAATTTCATTTAATTCTGTCGGTGAATAGGTAACGAACTCCCAATCATATTTTTGGGTAATATCTAGGAAGCATTGCTCATCTTTCTTCAGATCAATTGTACAAAGTGCCTTCACACTTTTTTTCGAAAGTTTAAGCTCTGCCAGGGTTTCATCAATGACTTGTTCAATCTCCTCAATAGAGGTACCACGATTACAGCCCATGCCTAAGATAATTGATTTTGGTCGATAAATGACACCATTTTCAAGCAAAACCTCTTCTTCTCGTTCGATTATACGGTCCGTTATTAACAATGTTGCATGAGGCTTAGCCTCTATGGCCGTCTGTGTAGATGGATAAATTTTAATATGCTCAGGCATTGGTGTATCACGCATCCACCAATCTCGTTCACCAGTTTCCTGCACAATTGCCACATGTTCCTCGTTGACGACAGAAGCGCTTACAGGCGTTAATTTATCGGCACTATCCCAAACCCATCCAAAACGTGCACCAAATAGATCGACAGGAATAGTCTTTTGCACATCGGAAGCTGTTGTAATAATAGGGTTGGCACCAAGAGCTGCCGCTACCTCATGTGTTAGTTCATTGGCACCGCCAAGATGTCCTGACAAGACACTTATTACGTTTTCACCTCGATCATCAATAACCACAACACCCGGATCAGTCTTTTTATCCTTTAAAATGGGTGCGATCATTCGAACAACTGCACCTAAAGAAATAATTAAAATCAAACCCTTGTATTGTTTAAATAAAGTCGGCAAAAGCAAACGAACTGTTCCAGTAAACAGTTGAATATGCTTTTCCTCCTCATCGCCCTGTTCAAATTTACTCATATAATACAAATCACTAGCAGCAAACGTTTGTTGGAGACGACGTCCTATTTGAACACCGTGCTTTGTAATCGCTACAACAGCATATGCATTGCGCTGATCAACTTCTGGTAATATCCCCTCTTGTAACTCAATCACTTGTCTTCACACCTTTTCTAAAGCCATGTGTAAAGGTTGCATCATATAATTTCGAGCGATATTGATCCTTATCATGAATATTAGGATCTAGTGCCCAGCCTGCTAGAATCATCGCATGCTTACGAATTCCATTCACGCGCATCGCTTCATCTAATTCTATTAATGTCGTACGAACAATTTTTTGATCTGGCCAAGAAGCACGCTGAATAACCGCTACGGGTGTATCATCAGCCCAACCAGCACTTTGTAGTTCTTTGACAATTTTCTTTGTAAGCGTCGCACTTAAAAATAGAGCAATTGTACAATGATGGCTTGCTAAATCACGTAATTTTTCAAATTCGGGTACAGGGGTACGCCCTTCAGCACGAGTTAAAATTAAAGTTTGTGTTAAATCAGGAATCGTTAGCTCAGCCCCAATAGCCGCTGCTGATGCAAAAACAGAGCTAACCCCTGGAATAACTTCGTAGCCAATGCCTTGCTTTTTTAAGAGTGCTACTTGTTCCATAATCGCTCCATACATGGCCGGATCACCTGTATGCATGCGAGCTACTTTTTTCCCAGCATGGACCCGATCAGCCATCACAGCGACCATTTCCTCTAAATGCATACCAGCTGTTCGAATAATTTCCGCATCTGGTCTAGCTTTCGCAATGAGATCTTCACTCACTAATGAATCTGTATACATAACGACATCTGCTGTTTGTAACATATGTAAGCCTTTAACTGTAATTAAATCTGGATCACCAGGACCAGCGCCGACTATATAGATTTTCTTCATTATTTACGCACCACCATTAATGTTAAATATTCTAAATCGACACCATCCAACTCACGTACATCCCAAATTACTTCTTCGTCAGATGTTACCTTTGTCACAACAGATGCTTTATCCAGTAAATCTAAATCACGTAGTACCTGAAGCATTAAATCAATTACTTTTGCTACTTTAATAAAGACCACAGCATCATGACTTTCAATAGCTTCACGCATTGCCCCATAATCATCATAGGCAGGAATAATTGCGACACGGTCATCACCATCTGCTAATGCAATGCCAAGTCGAGAAGCGGAGCCATTAAATGAAGATATCCCCGGAACCGTACGAATTTCTACATCTGGATGCATGTCCTGCATTAACTTCATCATATGGATAAACGTACTATATAATAACGGATCACCTTCTGTAACGAAGGCCACATCCTTGCCCTCCTGTAATTTTTCATATACAAGCTCGACTGACTTAGTCCATTCACGCTCAAGGACAGCTTCATCCTTCGTCATTGGAAATACAAGACCAAGCATATCTTTTTCTTCTGGATTAATATAAACATCTACAATACGATGGGCATAACTCTTACTACCTCTAAGTTTTTTCGGATAGGCAATAACAGGTGACTCTTGAATCACACGAAACGCCTTCACTGTAATTAATTCTGGATCGCCAGGACCAACGCCCAAGCCATATAAAACACCTAAATTATTCATGATTTTCTTCCTTTCGATAAGCCGAAATAATATATATTGGATTTAATGGCACAAAGCGTGTCATATTTAAGATCGGTTTGCTACGCGCAAGCTGTGCCTGTAAAATATCAACCTCAAAATCACAAGCCTTAAACGCTTCCACTGCTTTATATAAATTTTCAATTGTCGCTGCATTTAAAACAATGCGACCATTTGGTTTTAAGCGGTTACAGCACAATTGTAGTAATTCGACCATTTCACCACCAGTACCACCGATAAAAATGGCATCAGGGTCTGGGAAATTACCGAGTCCCTCTGGAGCTTTACTATGAATTGCTGTTATATCCACACGGAATTTTTGCTGATTGTGCAGACAGTTTTCTAAATCAGGTGCATTTTTTTCAACGGCGTAAACTTGTCCCTCAGGTGAAAGCTTACCTGCTTCAATGGCCATAGATCCTGTGCATGTGCCAATATCCCAAATAACACTATCCTTTTGAAGTTGCATCGCCTGTAAGCTTAAGACACGAATTTCTTTTTTGGTAATGAGTCCTTTATCTGGCTTTCGTTGAGAAAACTCTTCATCATCAATACCGAGTGTGTAGCGTTTGGGTTCAATGTTTTGTTGTAAAATAACTACGTTTAAAGGAGAAAAATGTGTGGTCTCCATTTCATCTAACGAATACCAATCATATTTTTCATCTTCACCCTGTAGATTTTCGGCTACAAATGCACGATATTCGGTCATACCAAAATGCTTTAAATAACGTGCGAGCGCATTTGGGCTATTTTCAGCATCTGTTAATAAAGCTATTTTCTTTTTCCCATCGATGCGCTGTGCCAAGCCTTTCATAGATCGTCCATGAATACTTGTGACATAAGCATCCTGCCAGCTTTCTCCCATTTTCGCGAAGGCTAGCTGTACGGAGCTCATATATGGATAAACCTCCAAATCTAGCTTTTTCGCTAAATAGCCTCCCACGCCGTAAAACAATGGATCTCCTGATGCGAGAATAATCGTATTTCTTGTCTCCTCTGACAATCTCTCAACAAGTGTTGAAAGACCTCCTTTAATCTTGATTTTTTCCCCTGTAAAATGGGGGAAAAAATCAAGCACGCGCTCACCACCTACAAGTACCTCACAGTCTTCAATCCACTGGCGGTATTGTGGTAATAAGCTTGCTAATCCGTTATCCCCGATCCCAATTAATCTCATCGATCGATGCAATATCATCAGCCCTTCCTAATAATTGTCCCTGCATCGAATAAATCGATGTGGAAAGCGTTAAACCGCCCTTTATATGATGAATGGAGGAATAGCAGCAGGCCTCACACATACGATGGAAAAATGATTCATATCCTTTTTCCATCATAATTTCACCTACTTGCGATGCTGTGTTGGCCTCTCGTATTTCGGTTATTGTGTCGGCATCTGCCCCTACATCTTCGGCAAGTTGTGCTAAAAAGTTAAAATCAATCGGAGCACTTTTGGAATGCACCATCATTACCCCTTGTGCCACCTTTGAAAATTTCCCCATCATCCCGACAAGGGACACTTGTTTAATACCGAGTCGCTTACAATGCTTTAAAGTAAAGCCAACAAAATCACCCATTTCAACAAAAGCTTCTTCAGGTAAATGGGGGTATTGTTTCATCCCAAATTTTTCACTGCGACCACCTGTTGTCACTACTAAATGCTCACAGCCAGCCTCTTTAGCGACGCTAATGGCCTGTACAATACTAGCCATATACGCAGAACTTGAAAAAGGCACGACGGTTCCCCTTGTGCCTAAAATAGAGATGCCTCCAAGTATACCAAGACGACCATTTAACGTTTTTTTCGCAATCTCCTCACCCTTAGGTACGGAAATCACTACGTTTACCCCTCGTGTAATTTGAAATTCGTCCAATACACCTTGAACAGTGCTGTGAATCATTTTCCGTGGGACAGGGTTAATGGCTGCCTCTCCAACAGGCACTGGTAAGCCGGGCTTTGTCACACGCCCGACTCCAATCCCTCCATCTAAATGAATACCAGGTGTCTCTGCCCAGCTCACAGTACCGACGATGAGTGCCTGATGTGTAGCATCTGGGTCATCACCAGCATCTTTAATCGTTTCACAGCTGACGGCATTGTTTTCAAATAGGCATTTTTCAATGGTAAAGGTCGCATCCCTACCTATTGGCAAATGAATCGTGCTTGTTTCTTGCTCTTCATTTGTAATAAGGGCGAGTAAAGCTGCCTTTGTTACTGCAGTTGCACAGGCTCCTGTTGTATAACCGTGACGCATGTCCTTAGGATCCTTTTTTGGCTTCCGCTCCATTATTTTTTCGCCTGTTCATCCGCTAAAAGTGAAATGGCATTTAATGCGGCAACCGTCACTGTACTACCGCCTTTACGACCAACATTTGTAATGTACGGAATACCTTCAAGTTTTAGCAGCTCTTCTTTCGATTCAGCCGCAGACACGAAACCTACAGGCATACCAATAATTAAATCTGGTTTTGCTAAGCCTTCTTTAATTAAACGAATCAATTCTAGTAAAGCAGTTGGGGCATTACCAATAGCATAAATACCGCCTTCATGCAATTTTGAGGCTTTTTGCATCGATATAATGGCACGAGTTGTATTTTGTTTTTTCGCTTCTACAGATACATCCTCATCCGCAATATAGCAATGTAAATCGCCACCATGTTTTTGGAAACGTTTTTTACCAGAACCACTTTCAATCATTTGCACATCCGCAATTACATGACGCCCTGCCAGAATAGACTTAACACCTGCTTCAAGTGCTCCTGGTGTAATAATAACGCTACGGCCTAGCTCAAAGTCAGCAGATGCATGGATAATACGGCGCACAACCTTCCATTCATCCTCTGAAAAGTCATGCTCTCCCATTTCCTCCGCGATAATCGAGAAACTGTAATCGTAAATTTTATCTGGGTCTACTGTTAATGGTTTGAAATCTGTTTTAAAATCCATTGTTATTGCCTCCTAAAGTGTATGTTGTACAGCATGTAACACTTCTTCAAAAGTGGAATATTGCTGGCCATATTTAATATTGGGTCTTGCAATAAGAATTGTTTCTATTGAACAGGCAAGGGCTGCCTCTAGCTTCTCATCTACTGAGCCGACTTTGCCGCTTTCTTTGGTAATCATTAAGGTCACTCCATATTGACGGAATAATGCTTCATTAAATTCCTTTGAAAATGGGCCTTGAATAGCTACAATATCTCGCTGTACCACACCGAGCGCCTCACATTTTTCCATATTGTCAAGTCGTGGGAGCATACGAGCAATTACTCTTGTATTTTCTAAGCCTTGTAAAACTTTCGTAAATGTAGCAAGCGTTTTACTACCTGTTGTCAGCATAATGACACCACGTTTTTCTGCTGCTAACTGAGCTGCTTCCTCATAATCTTTCACGACTGTAATAAGTGGGTGTGCATAATGTTCATGGGCACGTTCATAGCGAATATAAGGAACTTGCGCTTTTTCAGCTGCTGCCATGGCATTTTTCGATGCCTCTTCTGCAAATGGATGAGAGGCATCAACCACCAATTGAAAGCCTTGTTCCGTTATAATAGTCGCCATTTCTTCCGCTGTTAGTCGCCCTATTAAATGAGGCAAGCCAACGTCAGCAAGACTTGAGGCTGCAGATTCCGTCACAACGGTGGCAGTTACAGCATGTCCCGTCCTCTGCAATTCAAGGCCTAGATTCCTTGCATCACTCGTCCCTGCTAACATGAAAATCATTTTACTGGCTCCTCTTCATGATGATGGTGGTGATCGTGTTCATGGTCATGATCATGGTTGTGGTGGTGGTCATGTCCATGGTCGTGGTCATGATGATGATGATGATGTGCATGTCCATGAACAGCAGCGTAAGCACGATAATCTTCAAGATCTTTCATACCTGTTGATGTACCATTCACCGCTTGCTCAATACGTTCTAATAGAACATTTTGTAAACGTTCATGGTAGCCAAAGTAGTTGGCAATTTGAATCTCACATGCTGGAAATTGCTCATTGAATTTCTCACACATAACATGCATTCGCTCCATTAAAATACCCGTAAATAAAAAGTAAGGAAGCATGATAATTTTTTTAGCACCTAGTTTGACACAGCGTTCAATGCCTTCTTCAACACGTGGGTCCGTTACGCCCATAAAGGCACTTTCCACGTATTTAACAGGTAGCTTTTCCCATAGCAATCGTGTAATTTTATAAAAATCTCCATTTGCATAAGGATCACTGCCCCCTCGAGCAATTAATAAAATGGCTGTATCTTCCTGTTCTTGATCAGTATCAAATCCAATTTCAACTAAACGATCTTGCAATATCGCAAATATTTCTTCATGAATGCCAATTGTTTGACCATATGTGAATGTGATATTCGGATAATGTTCACGAGCATGCTCGATTTCTGCTGGAATATGTAGCTTAGAATGACCTGCATGAAGTAAAATAATTGGGATCACATGTACCTCTGTAGCACCCTTTTTCACACAGTTTGTAATACCTTCTTCGATGTTAGGAGAAGCAAATTCAAGGAAACATGTTTCCACTAAATATTGTTCATCAATGCGAGATTTCATTTGCTCGATAAATGTACGTACCTCATCATTTCCTGCTGCTAAACGGCTCCCATGGCCAACAAATAATATAGCTTTCATCTCTTTTCTCCTCACTAGTCGCCGCACGGAGCTGGCTCTATTTTTATTTTGGAAGACATATCTTGATACGTAAAATGCATGATCTTTTTCACACGCTTGAAGTATTTAAATAAACGTTCGTTTGGATGCGCATTGGCTTTATATTCTTCAATAATATCTGTAATTAAAGGGATCAATTGTTCAGGCTCCAAACCTTCTACAACAGGCTGTGCTGCATGAGCCGTACGCCCGACTGGTTTAGCTCCAATAAAGACATCAAATTTACTTTTGCGATAAACAATCCCAATATCATCAAACACGGCTCGATAACAAGCCATCCCACAGCCATTAAAGCCAATATTTAACGTTTTCGGTAATGACATACCGCCGAGCTTTTCTTGGATTTCCTCCGCATATGGAATGGAATCTGCTTTTTCACCGTAGCAAAAATCACAAGCCTTCAACGATAACACATCACCAATTGGTGCTAATAAAAAGCCTACTTCCTGTAACTTCTCAGTGATACGTTCAGGCGTTGTTGTAGGTATTTTTAAATGGATTTGATGATCTGGTGTATATTCCATCGAACCATCTTCCCCTACGACCTCTGCTAACGTCATCATTTGCTGTGGTGTGAAGAATTTATTGGCCACTCCAGGGCTCACTGCTAATTCAAAAATTGATTCTATTTTTTGTTGTACAAGCTTTGGCGTAGCCTTTATAGCACTTGTTCCCTTTACCATTGCAAGTGCCGCTGTAGCCATTTCAAGTGCTGTTTTTTTCGGCTTTGGCATAACGGCTATACTGGGTTTATTAATTCTCCCTGCATTAGGGTCTGCCGCAAAGTCATTTCGTGCTGTCCCTGTCTCTTGATTCATCGCCCATGGCTCATTTTCTTCCCGCAAACGTTGATGTGGACGTAACGGCTGTTTTTCCTCGCCAAGTGTATATTTGCGTTGGTAGCCACGCGGTGTAATCATTTTATTATCATAGAAAAACGTAGATGAGTTTCCGATAATAACGGTTGTCAGCATACCGATATCATGTTCCAACATTTCTGCCAATGTTGTCATAGTCACTTCCTGACGTTCTCGATAGGCACTTTTTACAAGTCCTACTGGTGTGTCAGGCGAACGATATTCTAAAAGAATTCGTTGTGCTTCGACAATTTGTCTTGTACGGCGACCACTTTTAGGATTGTATAAAGCAATAACAAAATCGGCCATAGCTGCGGCTTCCACACGCTTCGCAATTAAATTCCACGGAGTGAGATGGTCACTTAAACTAATGGTACAAGCATCATGCATGATCGGCGCACCAAGTAAACTAGCACATGAATTGATAGCTGAAATACCTGGGACAATCTCAACTTCAATACCAGTTGCCTCTGTCCAACCTAGCTCAATTAATACTTCATACACTAATCCCGCCATACCATAAACGCCCGCATCTCCACTCGAAATGACTGAAACTGTACTTCCTGCCTCTGCTTGACGAACGGCCTCCTGTGCACGTGATACTTCTTCTGTCATGCCTGTACTGACAATGGATTTTGCGCTGACTAAATCTTGAATCAGCTCAACATAGGTTTTATAGCCTATGATCATATCACTTTGTTGTAAAGCCTCTACTGCACGTGTCGTAATATGCTTAAAGTCTCCAGGCCCAAAGCCTACTACGAAAATTTTCCCTTTTTGCGCCATGTTTTTACCCCTCTTTCACCTTTTCAATCCCTTTAATGGCTGTCGTTTGCACTGTTCGCTGTAATGTCCCTTCCCGAAGTGTAAAAACATGATCGTTATATAAGGTTTCATGATGCAAATCCTGTACAAGTGTTCTAGCATGCTCCGTTGATGGTACACGATACCAATTCCCCTGGGGGTAAGCAATAACAACACAAGCATCTTTGCACCGTCCATTACAGCGCGTTCTAGTCGTATGTATTTCTTTATCTAGTGCATTTCGCTGTATTTCATCTCGTATAGCTTGGGTAATTTCCTCCCCATCCTTGTTCATACAGCTACTGCCATTGCAAATAAAGAGATGTGTTTTCATCCCCTCTAAATTCCACGTTGTCATCTTATATCTCCCCTCATTTGCTTTTGGAAAAAAGAAAAAACCTTTACTCTCCCGAAGAGTAAAGGTTTGTAGAAGCCAAATAAAAACGAATAGATTGAAAGAAAGATCCTCGCTTTTGCTTCAACTTCTCCCTCCGAAAAGTTTGCATGCACAATCTGATAAGCAGGTTTCCTGACTTAAGCTTCATTTTACTGTCGCACCTTCCCTAGTTTGCACAGGTGGCATTGCGATTTCATCAGCTATTACAGTAGCGGGGGCTGTATTGGACTTTCACCAATTTCCCTATTATCTCGAGTTCTTCGAGCACTTATCGACGTTTTATATGAAATTATTAATCGTATATATAATAGAAAACTGTCTTAATCATATCTTATTATTTTAAAATTTCAATATTTCTTTAAAAAATCATGACAAATTTATCAATTTCACAGGAGGGTTAGAAGCTATTTTAAAAATTGACTTTGCTTCCTTTAATCCTAAAAACATTAGTTATCAGAATTTTCTACATTGATATTCTATTTTAAATTTTTTATAAAAAAAGTATAGCATATTTATGGAAATTCGTGATACACTTTGTCGTGAAATCTCACAACTTACTATTTTTCGGTGTAAAATGCTCGTCATTTTGCTTAAAAGGGAAGCCGGTTTAAGTCCGGCGCGGTCCCGCCACTGTAATAGGGAGCTTTATAGAAAATGTCACTGTCCAATGGATGGGAAGACCTATAAAGTGTTGAACTAGAGCCAGGAGACCTGCCGAAAATATGTGATCGTTTCAACCTACGAGGATAGGTGTGCGGCTTAGCAGATGAGAATGTTATTTGCTTTTTTAGCTATGCACTTTTCCAACAACGGAGAAGTGCTTTTTTTATTACGCACGCTACATTCTAAAAATCTATTTACAGTTTGGAGGAAGAAAATTGAATCTGTCTTGGTGGAAACTTAGTTACTTTTTATTAGCTTTTTTAATGGTGCCAAAGCGTGCCTTCGCTATGCATATCATGGAAGGCTTTTTACCAATCGAATGGGCTATTTTTTGGTGGGTAATCTCCATCCCATTTATTATTTTAGGATTGCGCTCTATTCGTAAAACAATTGAAGAAAATCCTGAAACAAAAATGATTCTGGGGCTGTCCGGTGCGTTCGCCTTTGTCCTATCAGCCTTAAAAATCCCCTCAGTTACAGGGAGTTGCTCACATCCAACAGGAGTAGGTCTCGGAACAGTCTTATTTGGACCGTTAGCGATGAGTGTCATCGGGACAATTGTTTTATTATTTCAATCTTTACTTTTAGCACATGGTGGGATTACAACATTAGGGGCTAATGCATTTTCAATGGCTATTGTAGGCCCGTTTATCGCCTACTTTGTATTGAAAGGGGCGCAAAAAATGGGGTTATCGTTTTCAGTAGCTGTTTTCTTTGCGGCTATGCTTGGAGATTTAGGTACATATGTGGTGACTTCCATTCAATTAGCACTTGCCTTCCCATCTGAAGTTGGAGGCTTTATGGCGTCCTTTACAAAGTTCGCAAGTATTTTTGCCTTAACACAAATCCCATTAGCTGTGAGTGAAGGGATATTAACAGTTATTATCATGAACTTCTTAAAAAAATATAATATTAGCGAATTAAAATCTTTACGTGTTTTCTCTACAAAGGAGGCGCACTAACATGAAACGAAATTTATTACTATTAGCAATAGTTGTGCTATTGGCCATTATTCCGCTCTTCGTCCAAAAGGGAGCAGAATTTGGTGGAGCAGACGGTGAAGCAGAAGCTGCCATTGGTGAGATCAATGCAGAATATGAGCCATGGTTTGATAGTTTGTGGGAACCACCTAGTGGTGAAATTGAAAGCTTATTATTCGTGCTACAAGCAGCTATTGGTGCTGGTTTTATCGGCTATTTTATTGGCTATATGCGTAGCAAGCATAAAGAAGGTTAAGGAATATGTTATTCATTGATAAGTATGCGTATCTCAATAAGTTAGCGTTCGTTCATCCGCTAGAAAAAATGATATTTTCATTAGGACTGCTTTTATTCACGCTTATTATGAGAAATGAGCGACTTTCACTCATTACATTTTTTGTAATGAGTGCTTTTATCATTTGGGGCGCAAAAATTCCAATAAAATACTATGCGAAGCTATTATTACTACCAGGCTTTTTCTTGTTCACAAGTCTCCTATCCATCCTACTTTCGATAGCGCCAGCAACGCATATATTACCAGCACATATTGGGGCATTTACGTATATGAACTTGACAATTTTTATTGGGAGAGCTAGTATTGCTACCGCGCAGCAGCTATTCTTTATCGTACTTGGTAGTATAAGTTGCTTATATTTTTTATTTTTAACGACATCTGTACAAGGGATTTGTTATGTGCTAAGACAATGGAGGCTCCCTCCTTTATTAGTTGAGCTAGTAGAACTTACCTATCGTTTTATTTTTATTTTTTTAGAAAGCATGCAAAAAATACATTTAGCCCAGCAAGCCCGCCTTGGCTACCATTCACCCATGCAAGGGTTACGTTCAATGTCTATGCTGATTGCAGCGTTGTTTATTGAAATGTTTCAGCGCAGTCGAGAGCTTAATATTGCCATGCAGGCGCGTGGTGGTGAAACTGTTTATTGGCATCAAACAGGCACCTATAGCAAAAAAAACTGGCTAGGCATGACGGTTATTTTTATATTCCTCATCGTATACGGAGGGTACTTCTCATGACAGCATTTTATTTCAAACTTAACAACTTGTCATATGCCTATGCAGATGGAACGAAGGCTTTGACAGATATTACATTAAACATTCCAAAAGGGAAAAAAATAGCTATACTTGGTCATAACGGAGCAGGAAAATCCACTTTATTTCAACATTTTAATGGTATTTTGAAGCCAACAGCCGGAACTATTTCATTTGATGGGGACGAACTTCAATATAATAGAAAGGCATTAAAGGCTCTTCGCCAACAGGTGGGGATCGTCTTTCAAGATGCTGACAATCAGCTTTTTTCAGGAACCGTTAAGCAAGATATAGCCTATGGTCCAATGAACCTAGGATGGTCTACGGAAAAAATTGAAGAAAAAATAGCATGGGCTGTTGCACAAACTGAAGTGACAGAGCTCCTTGATAAACCCATTCACTTTTTAAGCGTAGGACAGAAAAAGCGTGTGGCCATGGCAGGTGTATTAGCAATGGAACCGACTGTCCTTTTATTAGATGAACCAACAGCGGGTCTTGATAGCTATTACGCTACACAAGTTTTTCAATACTTAGCCAAATTAGAAGACAATGAAAGAACGATTATCCTTGCGACTCACGACATTTCTCTTGCCTATGAATGGGCAGATCAAATTATTGTCATGGAGGCAGGAAAAATTATTTATAATGGTGATCCTGTCGCCTTATTTTATGAAGAAGAATTGCTAAAACGTGCACATCTTGAGCGGCCATGGGTATTCGAAATGGCCTTGGCTCTACAAAAAAAGAAATTATGGCAAGAAAACATTTCAGTTCCTCGCTCTAAGCATGACATACTGCAATTGATTGAACAGCTATATGTTGAGGCGTAATGAGCATCATCAATAAAAAGTAACGGACAGTTCGGCCCATTACTGTTCGTTTTTTAAATCGCAGAGAAAAATTTTCCTCATTTGCGAAACTTTTCTAACGTTTATCCGTATTAGTATAGTCGAGACATATTATAGAACATCAAGGAGAGATACAATTGAAAAGTTGGTTTAAAAAATCAGTCGCTGTCGTAGCATCCGCTGCATTAATGGTTCCAGTCGCTTCAGCTTTTGCTGAGGAGACACCACAACAAACTACGAAGAACGTATTAGCAAGCAATTCACAACATGCAGGTAAGAATCTTAAAAATGAAGACAAATGGATGAGTAAGGATACGATTATTATCAAGCATTCTGGCCTTGATAAAAACGTACATAAAAAAATTGGCTCTAAGGTCATCCGCTCCATTCCTTCATTAGGCTATGATGTGATTCAACTTAACAAAGGTGTATCCATCGAAAAAGCCGTCTCTTACTATTTAAAGCAGCAAGGGATTACAAGTGTATCCCCTAGTTATGTCTATCATTCTTTCAACAAAGAAACTGACCCAAAGAAACAAGATATGTATCATCTAAGCCTCTTGAAAATGGATCAGGCATTAGCATTAGCTGGGGAACATGATGTAACAGTAGCTGTCATCGATTCTGGTGTTGATTTTAAACATCCTGACCTAAAATCTCAAGTACTCACACCTTATAATGCAGCTGCTCCGGCAAATACATCTTATCCAGGTGACCATGGAACACATGTTGCTGGGATTATTGCCGCTGCCAAAGACAATGGGATTGGTGGACATGGAATTAATCCACAAGCGAAGCTACTACCTATTGATGTCTTTAACGGAAAAGAAGGAGCAAATGATTTTATCATTGCACAAGGCATTCTGTACGCCATTGAGCAAGGTGTTGATGTCATTAATATGAGTTTAGGAGGCTATGGTGAATCCCCACTTATGCAGGATGCTGTTCAAAAAGCCGTTGATAGTGGCATTACGATTGTCGCAGCGGCTGGAAATGAGTCGACTGATGAATATTCCTTCCCTGCTTCCTATGAAGGTGTGATTAGTGTAGGTTCCACGAATGATCGTAATAAATTATCAAGCTATTCCAATTATGGTCCCTCTGTCGATGTCGTGGCTCCTGGTGAAGACATCTACAGTACTGTACACGATGAGAAAAAAGGATCTTCTTTTGTCAAGTTTAGTGGTACTTCCATGGCATCTCCTGTAGTGGCAGGTATTGCCTCCCTACTTAAATCAAAATATCCGAATTTAAAGCCACATGAAATTGAAGCAATACTTGAACTGACAGCACAAGATTTAGGCGAAAAAGGTTATGATCTTACTTTTGGTCACGGTCTTGTAGATCCCGTGAAAGCCTTACAGTTCGATTTAAATAAACTCCCTAAACATTATTCAGAATCCAAAGAAGAGCGTATGAAAAATGCCAAAGTTCTTGCCAAAAATAAATTAAATACAGAACAAGGTGTTTTCGAACAGCAAGATGAAAAAAAATGGTACAAGGTTGAGTTAGAGGCAAATGAATATGCTCAGTTAACGTTAAAAGGCGCAGATAAATACGACTATGCCTTTGATTTATACTTTTACCCTAATAACGAACAAGGTGAAGTAGAGCCTATTAAAGTTAATGATGTTCGTGTAGGAAAAAAAGAAGGTCACCTCTTTAAAGCAGATCAAAAAGGAACGCTGTTAATTGGTGTGAAAGATCATAATGGTAGTTATAGTTTAAAAGGCAAATCTACTTTTACTTTTACAGCACAAACTATGAAAGACTCAGACTTACCAATCGATGCATTAGATAAGTCTTCAATGGAGCCAATTAAAAAGTTTCCATACAGTACAGCAGGTAAAAACTACACCCTACTGTCCAAAGATCAACAAAAGGATCAAGATTATTTTACGTTTTCAGTAAAAAAACCAACAACATTGAAGTTTGATCTATCTGGTATTCCAGGTGTTACTGCATCTATGGATCTTTACTTAAAGGAGGATTTCAATCCGATACCACCTGAAGAGATGAAGCAAACTAAAAAAGAGGAAAGTGAAGAAGAGGAAGCCTACTCAATTCAAAGTTCTTACGGTTCAGCTAAAGGTGAAGCAGTTAGCATGATCATCGATGCTGTTCCAGACCAAGAATACATTTTAAGTGTATCTAATGAGAGTGAGAGCGAGTTTTCAATGGAGATGTTCTTCAGTGGGGGCATTGAAAAAGAGGAAACCGTCAGTGAATCCATGATCCCATACACATTAAAGGGAGAAACTGTTACGCTCCCTCCAGATGAGGATGGCCTACCTTTAGAGGAAGCCATGTTCGAGGAAAATGCTACTGAAGATCAATTACCAATAACACCAAGTGCAACAAAAAAGCGGAATGAAATTGATGGCATTATGAGTATGCTTATGAATCCCTTTACAACAAACAATATAGAAAATGTTGATCCGATCATCAAGCAAGCTATTCGCTTTAACATCGGTGAGGATCAAAAAGCCTATTTCCAAACAGAATATGATGAGGACTACTTCTTGTTTAAAACAAAGGAAGATGCCCTTTATAGTTTTAGCTTTAACAAAGGTGCGAACCAAATGCCTGCCGGTACTGTTTTTGAATATGATGAAAAAGCAAAGGAACTAATTCCCGTGTCATCCTTAACCAATGAATTAGGCTTACTTTCATTACTCCTTGGCTCAGCCGGTAATGAAAACGATGCAAAAGTAATAGCATTGAAAAAGGACAAAACATATGTAGTAGCCGTTGTGAATGCTGGTGAACGTTCTGCAGAACCTTATACGTTGAAAACAAGTAAAATAGGTGATATTCCAGCAGATTATAATCCAGAAAATCGTGAAGAAGCAAAAGCTTTAAAAATTCAACCAGGTACAACTTATAAAGATCATCTAATTTACCAAGATGATGAGGATTATTACTATTATAAGCAAGACGGTAATGATGAAATTATGAGTTTATTGATTTCCTCTGTTCCATTTACCAATGAACAATTAAATCAATTGCCAAAAGAGTTACAGAAGGACTTGAAGTTTGCAGGATCGATTATTGAAGATACAAATGGCAATAAGAAAATTGATCCGAAAGAAATGGAGACCGCCATTCCATTTGGACTGAGCGATAATATTCTTGAAATGCTTCTTGGCATGATAGGTACGACAGATGTAAATACATCCTTTAAGGCTAAAAAGGATCGAGGTTACTTTATTCAAGTTAATAGCACAGGGCTTGGCCAACTGTCCATTCAGCCCTATACATTAACGATGTTCGACCATAAACGAGCAGATGAAGATGCAGATTCTCAATTAGTGAATGGTGTACCAACCAAACCGTCTGCCCTCACGAAAAAAGACGACAAATGGGTAGCCACTCAATACTTAAATGCGGGTATCCCATTTGGTGATAAGGATTACTTTGAATTTAACAACGCTCAAAAACGAGATGTCTTCTTCTCACTTCAAACTGAAAAAGCACTAGACGGTGTGATTCGAGTAATAGATGCAAACGGAAAAACAGTGAAAACTTTAGATCTTTACGGAGCAGGAGATGCAGAGGTAGGTACAGTTGAACTGGATGCAGGTAAATACTATATTGAAGTTAGTGAATATTACGGCCAAGCAAGTACACAGCCATATACGTTAGAAATTAAATAATATCAATAAAATCCCCTAGATAACGAAATATCTAGGGGATTTTTATACATAAAAGCATCTTCATCCTAAAATAAAATGCTTATTACATAAAATATTTAACATAATTACAGTATTCATCTTGCTTCATATGAAGCTTTTCATACAGCTTACGCGCATTCACATTATCAGCTGCTGTTTGCAGTGTCACATAGCGAGCATACTGTTGCTCACAATATTGAAAAATTTTTTCCATCAATGCCTTGCCCACCCCTAGGCCTCTAGCATCTTCCGTAACATAAATATCGTTCAAAATATAGGCCCGCTGTAACGCTATGGAAGAAAACGTTGGATATAATTGTGTAAATCCAACCATCTTGCCGTCTACTTGCGCCATAAAAATGACCGACTCTTTGAGGGCCAATCGTAATTGTAAAAATGCCTTTGCGCTACTTACGTCCGATTCAATACCATAAAACTGACGATATTCATCAAATAGCTTTGTTAACTCTTCTAGTTCGTTCATTGATGCTTGAATTATTTCCATTCTTGTCTCCCCTTGTGTCTTCCCATGATTGTTTCTACCATTATAAAACTAGTATTATTATATAGGAAAAAATGGCACAAAGAAAAGAATACTCCTCTTCATCGAGCGAAGTTCTACTTTATTTCATTTAAATATGCAGCGACATCTTTCACGATATGCTGCCAGTTTAAACCCTTCCGTGCATCAGCCTGTAGCTGAAGACAAGCATTTTCCAACAATGCTTCCTGATGAGTGACTTGCTGCAACGTCCGAGCAATACTTTCCCAATCATGTGTTGGATGAATGCGGCCAAAACGTTGTTGTTGGGTAATATCTGCAGCCCCATCCACATCGGTTGTCACAATATAACAACCGTTTTTAGCCGCCTCTGCAAAAACATGTGCAAAGCATTCAACCGTGGATGTTAAGCAAAAGATTTTTGCCTTGCGATACTCCTCTTCTAGTTGTATTTTGTCAGAGATTGGCCCTACAATTGTGACTTGCGCAGGATAAGGATGACTGGCCAATATTCGTTTTATTTCCTGCTGAAACGATTCAGACATGGGTCCTACCAAACGAAGCTCCCAGTCTGTCAGCTGTGCAGCTAGAAAGGCTTTTATTGTAAAAATCGTCTGCTTCTCTGGTGCATCTAATCGGCCCACTGATAGAATTCTATTTTCTTTCTCATGAAACTGCACAGGCTCTGTGTGAAAATACTCATAAAAGCCATTTGGGATATGCCTAACATCTAATTGTGAAAACTCTCGAATGGCCGTTTGAATCGATATACATTCGGAGGTTAGAAGATCACAAAGCTTTAGCAATTCTAGAAAGTATGGATAGGTTTTTAATCGATTTAACCAAAATCGATTAACATCTAACTTCATATAGATTTTGCCATTAGGATTAAACTGCTTATACGTTTGAAGAATGGAAAGATAGGATGGGTACGGTCCTATAGCAAATACAAGATCAATGTTCTTGGCATGCTTCACTAAATAAGCATTCATATTGGCAACATAATCAATCCCTATTGGAACCTGCTCAAATTTAACAGCCGGAAAAGATTGTTGCAGAAGGGTTTCATTCATCTCTGCCGTCACTATACTAACTTCATAGCCTAAATACTCCCCTAGTAAAATAGGCACAAGACATAGATCTTTGAAAATGTGTGCATCGGAAAGTTTAGCTGATTCCACGCTACAAATAAATGCGATCCTTTTTGTCATCGAATCCCTCTTTCTTAAAAAGCGCTCTTTCCTAGTTTATGCCCACACCTGTCAAACGTGTATAACTTAGTAAAATGTCACAACCATCCCCATAGTTCTCTAGCAAAAATAAAGGCAATCCATAAAATTACTCTCTTAAAAAACTTATGATAACAAGCAATTGCCTACAATAGCCCCCTATCCACGCATATTGTAATAAAGAATCTATGAAGAACTATACTACTTAATTAGGATGGAGGGATAAAATGAAAATAAGCTTTTTATCACCTACTTACAATAGCGAAGAATGGATCCTAACAATGCTTGACAGTATTCCTAAAGAATATGCCTATGAAATTATCGTTGTAGATGACGGCTCCACAGACAAGACGTTAGCCATTTTGCAGGACTATCAAAAAAACTGCGCGGCCTTAAAAATCATCGTCCATCCAACAAATCTAGGTGCAAGCGTTGCCTATAACCGATGCATCGCTGAAGCAACAGGAGATTATATTGCCATCATCGATAGTGATGACCACTATTTGCCTGCCATCCGTAATGTATTAGCACAGGTGGATGGTGAATTTGATATTTACTATTACAACATGATCATTAAGAATGGCTATGCGTTTATTAAAGATGAATCAAATCGTTATTCATTGCCAGGACAATTTAAAATCATACGAAGAAGCTTTATCGGGGATGCGAAGTTTACTATACGTAAGGATATTGCAGGAGATTGGGATTTTAATTGTGCGCTCATGGACAAAAATCCAACCAGTAAATATACCCATGAATACGCTTATTGGTACAACTATCCACGAGAAAACTCAGAATGTGATTTGCATGAAAGAGGATTGAAATAACATATGAACGGACCTATGCAAGTGGGAGGTGTAACAAGCCATACAATGTTTAAAGATAAAACTTTACTGATTACTGGAGGAACAGGATCTTTTGGTAATGCGGTATTAAATCGATTTTTAAATACGGATATTAAGGAAATAAGGATTTTTTCAAGAGATGAGAAAAAGCAAGATGATATGCGAAAGCTTTATCAGAATTCCAAAATTAAATTTTATATCGGGGATGTACGCGATTTACAAAGCCTCCACCCTGCCATGTATAACGTAGATTATGTGTTTCATGCTGCGGCACTTAAGCAAGTTCCCTCTTGTGAATTTTTCCCTTTAGAGGCTGTGAAAACAAATATTATAGGAACAGACAATGTTTTAACTGCGGCTATTCAAGCTGGCGTTAAAAAGATTATTTGTCTTTCAACAGATAAGGCGGCATACCCTGTCAATGCAATGGGAATATCCAAGGCGATGATGGAGAAAACATTTATTGCTAAATCACGCATGGTAGACCCAAAGCAAACATTGATTTGTGGCACACGATACGGGAATGTAATGGCTTCAAGAGGCTCAGTCATACCACTTTTCATCGAACAAATAAAAGCTGGCATACCTTTAACCATTACCGACCCAAACATGACTCGATTTATGATGAGCCTTGAGGAAGCAGTCGAATTGGTATTGTATGCCTTCTCACATGCGCAAAATGGCGATATTATGGTGCAAAAATCACCCGCTGCTACGATCGAGAATTTAGCACAAGCTCTCCTTGAAATTTTCCAAGTGAACAATGCGATTCACATTATCGGCATACGGCATGGGGAAAAAAGGTATGAAGTATTATGTACAAAGGAAGAAGCAGCAAAAGCCATAGATTTAGGTAATTTTTATCGAATCCCAGCAGATAATCGGGATTTAAATTATGGAAAATACCTGGATGAGGGCTCTCCTAAAATTACCTTATCGGATGAATATAATTCCAATAATACACAAATGTTAAACGTGATGGCTATTAAAGAAAAATTACTAACCTTATCTCTACTTCAAGAAGAGCTTCTCCATTGGACTGGAGGAACACCATGAAATTTTTAGTGCTCGGCGCTTCTGGCATGGCCGGTCATACCATTTCCATCTATTTACAGGAACAAGGACATGATGTAACAACGTATACGAGAACAACTTTCCCATATGGAAATAATATTACCGGTGATATTACGGACCTGAATTTTTTACGTTCACTTCTTCAAGACAATCAGTATGATATCGTCATTAATTGTATCGGTATGTTAAATAAGGCCTGTGAGGCAAATCCTGAAAAGAGTATTTTCTTAAATAGTTATTTACCCCACGCTATCGTATCTCTCCTTGAAAATCGCCAGACGAAGCTTATTCACATGAGTACAGACTGTGTATTTTCAGGTGAAAACGCACCCTATTATGAAAATAGTGTACAGGACGGAACTACCTTCTATGACCGTACAAAGGGTTTAGGAGAAATTGATCATACCAAGCATTTAACATTCCGTAATTCAATTATTGGCCCTGATTTGAAGATGGATGGAATTGGGCTTTTCAATTGGTTTATGCACCAAAAAGGCCCTATTCACGGCTATACTGGCGCTATTTGGACGGGAGTCACAACGCTCACCTTGGCGAAAGCCATGGAGCAAGCAGTCCAGGAAGGAATAACGGGACTCTATCATCTTGTTAATACATCGCCTATTTCAAAATACGATCTTCTTCAATTATTGAATAAGCACTTTATGGACCATACAATAAAGATTACTCCTCATCAGCTAATTAATGTCAATAAAACATTAATAAATACTAGAAACGATTTTTCCTTTACAGTCCCTAGCTATGAAGAAATGATGATCGACATGAAGGAATGGATTCGGCAGCATATGAATTTATATCCTCACTATAATTCTTAAAAACTTCAACTCTATTATGAGTATCGTTATTCATAATGGAGTTTTTCTATTGAATGACTGTGCCCACTGGCAATAGCCCTTCCTTTATCCAATTATCTACAAAACGATTGAAAAACGCAGGTTGAGCTAACGATACTCCATGTCCTATGTTGTTCAAAATGATCCCTTTAGCATTGGGATGGCTTTGTACAAGCGCTTGTGCAGACTTTTTCATTACTTTTTTCTCTTGATTGCCAACAGTAATTAAAATATGCCCCAGTGCATTGTGGAAATTACGTGGGATCGAAAACGTCATATTTTCTTGTAAAACCTGAATTAATGCATCGTATGTCATCTTAGCGCTATCATGATAATAGCGGTCAAAATAGCGATCATTGATGTATAAGGTTTTCGCTTGAAGCTTTGCGAAGGCTTTATTTTTGATAAGCGGGAATGTTAGTCGGAGAAACGGCCGAATCATCCATGCTATAGTAGGAGAAGGAATAACAAGAGCACTATTAATAATCGAAACGTGGATTAAACTAGGCTTTATGCTTAACATTTGTATGGCAATTTGAGCACCTAATGAAAAGCCAATCACAATCACCTGCTTGCCATTCGCCTTTTCCTCTAAGAGTTGCACGAGTTGTTGCGCACATTGCTCAATGGAAAATGAATGATCGGGCACAAGCTCAGGGACTACACAGTGGTAATTGGAGAAGTGCTGAACTTGTTGTTCCCACATCCATCCCCCAACCCCACCCCCATGAAGAAACATCATCACTGGACCGTCGATATAGCCATATTCTTTATATTGCATAATGGATACATGCACCTACTTTCATTAATGTTTAACTTATCAAAAGCTTGTTTGAGATTGATTGAATATTAGATTGTTCTGGATTTTTGTATTTCCTGGGCAATTGTTAACGGATGTCTTTCTCGTTGCGTAAATGTCAAAATGCGCATCATTTACAAATGATCATCCCAAAAATCCTTACTAAAGCTCGTGTTTGCCTGATGCTTCCCTGCTGGCTTTACAATATCAGAACCTCTCAAAATGATACCTTTTCCAAATTTCTGTTCAATTTGATCTACCAATTTAATAATCGGTTCATCTTTAATATGTTCTTCAAAATCAAAAAAAGTTAGCTGCTGAGTCATCTCTTTAATGTCACTTACATTTGAAATGGTCACACCCAACAATCGAACAGGCTCCTCATTCCAATTTTTATTAAACAGATTCCACGCCTGTTCAACTATATCCTCTTTTGAAAATATCGCGTTATTGACTGATTTACTCCGAGTATACGTTTCCCAAGAAGCTGTACGAATTATAATACTCACAGTCACTCCAGCAAGCTTTTTAGCCTTCAATCTTTCTGCTACCTTTTCAGAAAGTGTTGTCATTATTTTATATAATTCATCTCGGTCAGTCGTGTCATGTGATAATGTTGTTGAATTTCCTACACTCTTCGTATCATATATTGCTTCTGGATCAACAGGTCGATCATCCTCGCCATTGGCCTTCTGTTTCAAACGAAGTCCGTTGATGCCAAATTTCTGTTTTAAGGTGTATTCATCAGCTGCAGCTAATTCTCCAATTGTTTGTATACCCAACTCTTTCAACTTTTCTGCTGTGCTTTTCCCAATCCCATGCATTTCTTTAACATTCAATGGCCACAAAACTGAAGGGACATCACGTTTACGTAATATTGTAATGCCCATTGGCTTTCTCATCTCACTGGCCATTTTTGCTAAAAATTTGTTTGGCGCAATGCCGATTGAACAAGGCAATTGTAATTCGTTCCAAATTCGATCTTGTATACCATGTACATGTTCTAATACATTTTGTCCTTCGATTATAGGCAATTGTATGTAACCTTCATCTATAGAAACTGGTTGAAGTATTTCACTATATTCTTTCAGTAATCCAAAAAAAGATTTTGAAGCAGCTCTATATCGCTCAAAGTTGGGAGGTAGCACAATTAACTCTGGACATTTTCTTCTTGCTTCACCGACATTCATGGTTGTATATACACCACTTTTTCTAGCTTCATAGCTACACGTAATAACAATCCCTCTACGTTCTTTTGGATTACCTGCAATGGCTATAGGTTTTCCTTTTAATGAGGGATCGTAAATTTGTTCCACTGAGGCATAAAAGCAATTAAGGTCAATATGTAAAATGATTCTTCCTTTATGCAATTTCGTTCACCTCTTTTTAAATGTAAAGTTAGCTATATTTTATCACATATGATTCCTTTAACACTTAATCTACCGCCTAAGCAAAGTATGTTTTTTATAATTTTCACAATAAAATAAAAAGGTTCTTTTGATGTCGACTCTTGGAAAATTGAATGATATCAAAAAAACCTTCTTTATTGATTACCTATTATCGAATAAAGAATCTTTATCCGAAGAGTCCCTTATTACTGATTGGTAAATGGTGAGAAATCATCACTTGTTTGGTCATAATCTTCCATCCGCTTTTGAACCTTTATTTCATCAGAAGCTGCTATTCCTGTTATTAGTAGATTAAGTAGTGCAAAGGTTGGTGTAGTACCTTTTAGAGAAATAGGAGGAGGAGCAACTACCTTAAACAAAATGTCCGAGAGTAGCCCTAATGGGGACAATTCATCGTCTGTTATGCCTATCACTTGTGCCCCTTTTTTCTTTGCTGCTTTTACAAATGCATTCGTTTCTTTTGAATATCGAGGAAAAGAAATAGCCACTAATAATGTCTTTTCATCGATTAAGGATAATAAATAATTAGAATCCTCTATTTCTCCACGGTATAAAAACGTATTTCCTACAACAACATTGAGACTAAACGATAGCCAGTTAGCAGGACCATATGATGAACGGAAGCCAATGACTATTCTTTTTTCAGAACTAATTAAAAGATCTATAGCTTTTTTATACTGGGTGTAATCTATTTGTTCTAACGTTGCACGTATATACGAAGTATCTTTCTCGATTACATGTTGAATTAAATTTGTATCTTTTAAAGACTTGGACGTAGATCGAAGCCCTTCAATTGGATCTGAAATGGGTGAAGAATCTTCTAATAAAGTAGCTTGAATTTCTTTTTGCAGTTCGCTAAATCCAGAATACCCAAGAGCATATGATAACCTAATCACCGTTGTATCGCTTGTTTCACTTGCAATACCTAGCTGCTTCGATGTTTGAAATGCAACCTCTTTTGGAAAGTCAACAATATATTTTGCAACTAATTTCTGTCTTTTTGTTAGTTCATTAAATTGTTTTCTAATTCTTTCATTATAATTATCCATACAGCCAGTCCTTCCAATGAGTTAATCTAGGTATGCTACTTATATAATACAGGTTCAATAAATGGTTGATTACTAAAAAACCCTCCCATTTTACCATTCAGTATGCATCACTTTTATATGTTTTATCTGCCGGTGTAATTTATCCAATGAACAATTACTATAGTAGAAACATTCAATCTATTACGTAGATAATTTGATAATTACACGAACCTTTTTTGTGAGTTTTATGTATAATTTCAGTTTCATATTATTAGCATATCCCGAACCCGGTAACCTTTAAACATAGATCCTAGGGTATTCACTTTAAATATATTTAGTGTGAATACCCCAACATTAATTGATTTTTCAACAAGAAAATAACTTATTAGTTGTAACATCATCATACCATTTAGCTATGCGTTACGTTATAGTTGTATACTTTTTCAACAGGTTATATTTATAAACTATAATAGCCTTTGGGTTTAAAAGCTACACGGTTACTTTATTTAGAAAATGATTATAAGCAACTCTCGATAATTTAGATATAATACTAGCACCCTCAGCTTCAGTAATATTTCCTATAGAAAATACCGAAATGATAAAATTACCTTTACTATCAGGTAGCTGGACTATCCCTGAATCATTGACAACACTAGCAATGGTGCCAGTTTTATGAGCAACAACTGTATTTTGAGGTAATAAATAAGGTATTCTACTTCGAAACTGTTGCTTGGCAAGGATTTCAAACATATCGTGACAAGCTTTTTCAGAGATTAATTGCTTATTTGCCATTTTTTCTAATAAAAGTGCCATATCAGCTGCGGTTGTTACATTGTTTGCATGACTTTCTTTAAATACAATTGAATGATGATCAATTTCACCATTTTTAAATCGACGGTTAATGTCATTATAAGTGTCAATTGAAAATTTTTGGGGCGGTAATCCAACACATGAGCAAAGTAGCTCCCAGCAGCTGAGATTAATGTAAGTATTGCTTAGTCCAATTTCTTTCATATATTGATTTACATTTTCTTTTCCTAACATGTTCAATAATTTATCTGTCCCCACATTATCACTAACAATTATCATCATAGTGGCTAAATTTTTTATCGTAACGTCGATTCCAGGAATTAACTCCTTAAATATACCTGATCCATTGACTAAGTCCTCTTCTTCCAACCTAATACGTTCTTTTAGTTCGACCTTCCCCATTTGAACATCACGATATAAAGTGACCAAAATCGGAATCTTAAAAACACTTGCAGCTTGAAATAAACGATTCTCATTTATTGCAGCAGTCTCTCCAGATTCCAGATGTTTCACATAAACCCCGAATGTCCCAGTAGCTTCTTGTATAACTTTTTCCAAACTCTCCTGTAATCCCATCTTCAACATCCTCTCAAATTTCTATATAAGGAGTTCAATATGAAAACCTTGGAAATCACTAGTTAAGTGGTATATTTACCGAAACTTTAGGGAATTGTCTAAAATGATATGATATTCCGTATGCTTCGCTATTATCATCTACTAGTATCTCAGCTATTTCTGTAAAGTCATTAAAATATGCTATAAACATGTTATCGCTCACAAAAGTTATTGGTATCTCTACATTTTGTGAGAGTAGAACTGGGTTTCCTTCCTTGATTTTAATGCACACTTTCGTCCCTTCATTCGATTGATATTCTCCTTGATACTGTTTAAGTCGTTCTTCTGAAATATCATATTCTTCAAAGGTAAGGTGATTGGCGTCTACCTCTCTTTCACTCAAAGCATTAAATGCAAGTTGCATAATTCGGGCAGCAGGTACACCTGCCAAGTTAGTTAATACAACACCTGTAACCCCTTTTTCAGGTAAAATACTTAATTGAGCTGAAATTCCCTTGAGCCCTCCACCATGTTCAATAAGAGTAGTGCCAAAATAATCGGGAGTAATCATAAAACCGTACCCATAGAATCTTCCAGGTTGTAATTGAATATGGGGTTTAGTCATTTCTTTTACACTTTCTTCCGATAATATTTGCTTACCATTTACTACACCAGCATTACGGAAAATTTCTGCATACAATAACATGTCTCTAGCTGTAGATTTCAAAAAGCCTGCTGCTCGCATTGAGGTAGAATCCCACCAAATTGGTGCAGCAAAAACGTGTTTTGTTCCATCGCTTTTGTCCTCTGTATAGCAAGTGGTGATATTTTCATAATCACCGTACTCCTCAATTGTGAAATAGCTGTTTTCCATACCACAAGGAGTGAGGATATGATCATATATATACTGTTCATAACTTATTCCACTGATTCGTTCGATGATTGTTCCTAACAAGGCATATGATTCATTTGAATAACTAAAATGTGTACCAGGTGCCCCCAATAATTCAATATCTTGTTCATCAATAAACTGCATAAGTTGCTCATAAGTGTCAATTGGTCCGTGATCTTCAACATTAATATTTAAACCCGGATAATTTTTTACAGTTGGGTCAAGATCTAGTGACCTTTTCATTGCGTAAAATAACGAAGACATTGGAGGCAATCCTGCTGTGTGAGTCATAAAGTGATGAATAGTGATATCTTTGATAGCCTCTTTATTTTTAACATTGAATTCAGGCAAGTATTTACTAACAGGATCATGCACATTCAATTTACCAACTTCCTGCAGTTGCATAATAGCCACACAAGTAAATGATTTTGTTATCGACCCAATACCAAAAACTGTATTTTCAGTTACAGGTAGTCCATCGTCTACATGACGGAAGCCAAATCCTTTATGGTAAAGAATCTCCCCAGCTTCAGCAATTGCAACAGAAGTACCAGGAATCTTATGTTTTTCCGTTATCTTTTGACCAGCCTCTTCAAATGCTTTTAAATTCACATCTACTTTCATTTCTTTTCCTCCTTTAGAGTAGTTGTATATAATAATGTAGATCGAATCGATGATCTAACTATTATCCTCACATTATTGATTCTCAGTCGTTATCAAGTTCGAAAAATTTTCTTTAGGTAAATGTCTGTTTATAAAATCGAGCATTGAATTCAATCTAGCTATTCTTAATTCGGGTTTGCCGTATTGGAGGAGCCCATGACTTGATTGTGGGATACGAACCAATTCTACTTCTCCTCCTCGACGCTTAATATGGGAATAAAACTGTTCTGCCTGCTCTATTGGACATCGTAAATCATCCTCATTGTGTAGAAGTAGAAGTGGCGTTTTTACATTATCTACATAGGCAAGAGGAGAGAATTTCCAAAGATTCTCCAAATCTGTCTTTCCAAGAAACTCCTGATCAATAAAATATGGTGCTATATCGCTTGTGCCATACATGGAAATCCAATTCGAAATACAGCCTTCAGAAACTGCTGCAAAAAATCTATCGGTGTGAGAGATGAGCCAATTTACCATGAATCCACCATAGCTAATTCCATTAACGGCTACCCTATTTTTATCAAGATATTGATTTTTTTGTAAGGCGAAATCCAGTCCGTTCAAAATATCATTCATATCCTTTCCACCATAATCACCATGTACAGCATTGGTAAAATCTACACCGAATCCTGAGCTTCCTCGTGGGTTCGTATAAATAACTGCATAGCCTCGCGCAGCGAATAATTGCAATTGATGAAAATATGTGAAACCATACGCAGAATGTGGTCCTCCATGAATATCCAATAGAATAGGATATTTTTTCTCAGGGTCAAAGTTAGCGGGTTTTAAAATAAAACCTTGCATATACCAGTTATCAACAGATTTATAGGAAAAAACCTCAGGTTCAACTACGATGAGTTCGGATAATAACTTGTCGTTGCAGTCATCCAGACGAACTTCAGTTTCAGGGAAAATGGGTACATGTAATTGAGGAAAAGCTTCTGTTGGATACCGATAATTACAGTCGGCTGTATTCGTTTCATCAATTCTAATGGCTGATATCTTCCCAGGATGTTTGACTGTCGAATAGGCTATACTGATCGTCTCTTCTCCATCAAATGAAAAATGAAAAATAGCGCGGTCTCCACCAGCAATAATTACCGGTTGATCGTCATTTTTAACATTCGAGAATCTAACAATTTCATTTCTTCCTTCATGGGTACTAAGCGCATAAATATACCTACTATTATTAGACCATTGTGGGCGAAGTGCATATCTGAGATTACGCATATCTGTAAAAGTCATATCAAGGAGTGTGTCTTGATATTTTTTGCTTAAACATCTTACATCCCCTCCCTCTGAAGGTATGACTAACAATTCCTTCTGTTCTGCATGGTTGCCAAAAAACGCTATCCACTTTCCATCAGGTGAGTAAGAAGGTGAGCTTGCTTCCGTATCACTGTAAAGCAACTCTGCGTCTCCTCCGGAAGACGAAACACGATATACCTTTCCTCCAAAAAGAACATTTTCATTTTCTGCGTTTGAACTGAACACGATATATTTCCCATCTGGTGACACGTCAGGCTGATGAACTTCATTTATTCCTTTTGTTATCAAAACGAATGTTCCTGTATCTATATGAATAGCAACAATTTGACGTTTGTACGGTTTATGAAACCCAGTTCCATCATTTTTGTAATATAGATGATGATAGCGTTTAGCCCCATCTCTCCATAACTTATCCTCTTGTTCCTTCTCACTATTCGCTTCATGAATTGTTGCATTTTCATGAAAAGTTTCTAGTTCCGAATGTTCAACTACTGGTACCAATCCATATATCGTTTTACCGTCAGGAGCCCATACTATTGAGCTAATTCCTTGTCGAAACTTTGTCAGACACTGAGCCTCTCCACCATCGAGAGATAACAGCCATGCCTGCATTCCGTAAGCACGGTTCGAGATAAATGCTATAGTTTTTCCATCGGGTGACCAGATAGGATTGACATTCCTGGTGCCTGAGGATGTCAAAACTCTTCGCGTTTTTCCTTCTACATCACTTAAATATAAATGTGTTTCGTAATTATTTTCTTTCACAGCTATGGTTCTTTCATATACTACCTGTTGTCCATTAGGAGAAATGACAGGATTGCTTGGCCATTCAAATTTATAAATATCTTCTGGCACTGTAGTTCTTAACATTTTTTATCGCTCCTTATTAATTAGAAATAGGTAATTAATTATTGCTATTTTTCAGAAAAATATTTTTGCAATATTCTAATCTAGTCTCTTCTATTAATTGTCATTAATGCTATGGTTTTAATAACTTAATGGTAGTCATAGCAAGTATTTTCACACCATTTTGCAAAGCATCTAAGTTAAAATTCATATGAGGATGGTGCAGTCCAGGTTGTAAATCGGTTCCAAGTCCAATCATTGTAGCTTTAATATGAGGAAAATACTTTTTATAAAAATGGAAATCTTCCCCTCCAGGAGTAATGACTGGAGCAGCGATTGCGTCATTCCCTAGAGCTTCAATAATAGCTTCTTCCACTAGTTCCTCAAGTTGTGAACTAGGTTCCGCAGCAATCATCGATGCTAGTGTCTCTATTTCAACTATTGCCCCATTGGCTGAGCCCGAAGAAAGAACCGCATTTTCTACTTTTTTAAGTAAATCTTCCATAACATAGTTCTGTTGTGCACGGACATCAATGCCAAATTCAGCATAATCGGGAATGATATTAATATTGTTTCCACCTGCCTGAACCATGGTTATTTTGGCAGATGAGGAGAATGTCGGATCTGTTTTAACTGAGTTAACAGCCTGAATGATGGCTCCAAGTGAATCAACAACATTTATTCCTAGATTTGGTCGTGAACCATGAGCTTGAATTCCATGGATCTTCCCTTTTAATAATGTTGTCGCGCCATGATAGATGGCAGGAGATGCTTGACCAAATTTTAATTCTTGAATGGGACGTACATGTATCCCCAGTAAACAATCAACATCATCCATAATGCCTCTATCTATTAGAGCCTTAGCCCCTAAACCGGATTCCTCAGCTGGCTGAAAAATAATTTTAATAAGACCCCTTGGTTGAAAACCTAATTTCTTTAGACAAGAAATAGTATGAAGAATCATCGTCATATGAGCATCATGACCACAGGAATGATTGGCTTTCCATTCTCCGTCGACCAGCTGCCATAACGCATCCATGTCTGCTCTAATTCCAATAGTTGGACCAAGTTTTTCATTTCCCCAATATCCAACAACTCCGGTATGCTCCTCAAACCTCTCAAAAGGTATTTTCAAATATTCGAATTGCTTACATAAGTAATCCGTTGTCTCTTTTTCTTTCCAACTAATTTCTGCATTAGAATGAAAATGATGATATGTTGATTTTATTAACTCTTTATTCTCATCAACCCAATTATTGATTTGTTCAATCATATAGGGGCTCCATGGATTTATTTTCAATAACATAAAAATGGATGTTGGCTAAATTTTTTTTTAACATTCCAGTTACCACAAAACCTTTTGAGAAAGCATCATTTACTGCATCTCTCAGCTTATACCTCCAAGCCCTCGCAGCTTCAAAATCCTCTTGTTTCAAAATCTGAAAATTAGCTGGAACAGGTATTAAATATCCCTCTTCATTCTTAATCGATTCTCTCTCATCGGGATATGGGATATTCCTACTATCACTATATGACAAAAGAGACTTATAGTGATTAACCAATGTATCCTTTTTGAGTACACCAGTAAGTGCATTCGTTACTCGGTTCGAACAAATATCCCATTCTACTAAAAAACGATCAGATGGTAGACCTTTATTCAGTTTATCGCTCATTTCACCATAATAAGAAGGAAAGTACGTTTGAGAATATGCTCCTAGCTTATTAAGATTAAAGTATGCATTTTTGGCTTCTAAAGGATCAAAAGTCCATACAATTTTTTGATAGCCGTAATCCACTGCCCACTCCCTCTGCTTAAGTTTTAGCTGTAAGCCTATCCCATAATTACGGTACTTACTATGGACGCCAGTCATATGAGAAATTAAATATTTTTTCCCATTCTTAAAGCCCGAAAAACCGTATGAAAACCCAATTAACTCACCTTCTTTAAACGCTCCAACGATGTTTCCCCCATTGTGAGTTGCAGCAACAAGCTGCGGAAGAGGCGTTACTACATCTTTATCCCAGATATCCTCTTGAAAACTAACTACATCTTGTATTTCCTTTAAACTTATAATACTTTTATAGATGATTGGCTGTGTGAAAACCATTGGTAAATCCCTCCAGACATCATAAAATAAAATCAACTTGAAAATCATTTAGTAGAACTTTATTTTATCTCTAATAAACTCTTTCTGATTCACTGTAAGTTGATTAATAAATTCCTGATTAACCTCAAAACCAATGCCAGGTTGTTCTGGAACAATAATAGTGCCAGCCTTTGAAAGCTTTACTTCTGGTAAAATGATATCTTTATCAAAATAACGACTAGAAGCAGATGTATCACCCGGAATACTAAAGTTACTTAATGAAGCGATTGCAATGTTATGAGCCCTACCTATGCCAGCTTCAAGCATTCCACCACACCATACTGGGATATTTTTTTCCTCACATAGATAATGCATTCGAATTGCTTCGAATAGCCCTCCTACACGACCAACCTTAATATTAATAATTTTACATGCATTAATTTCAATTGCTTTCCTTGCATCTTCTAATGAATGAATACTTTCATCTAGACAGATAGGTGTTGTTAATAAGTTTTGTAATTTTGCGTGATCTATAATGTCGTCATGAGCTAACGGCTGTTCAACCATCATTAAATTAAACTGATCTAATTCTTTTAATAGTTGTGAATCATTCAAACTGTAGCAAGAATTAGCATCCGCCATTAGTGGAATTTGTTCTCCAAACTTTTTCCGAATAGCCTCTAAAGGTTTAATGTCCCAGCCAGGTTTTATTTTCACTTTAATCTTTTTGTAGCCATCCTCTAAAAAGCCTGCCACCTTGTTTAATAGAGTTTCTATGTTATTTTCAATTCCAATGCTTACGCCCACTTCAATCTCTGATCGTTTACCTCCTAGTGTAGTAGACAGCGTTTGCCCTTTTTGCTTGCTATATAAATCCCAAATAGCCATTTCAAGTGCTGCCTTTGCCATGTTATTTCTACGTATATAGGAAAACAATTCTGAGAAATCTTTGGGCTCTTTAATTTCATTTTCTAATAGCTTTGGAATCAAGTAAGTTTCAAGCATGTGCCATACTGTGCCTGTAGTCTCTTCATTGTATATAGGAAAAGGCATCGCGACACTTTCAGCAAAGCCAACTTTATCTCCACTATGAACCTTAACGATGATAATATCCTTTTCAGTCACTTTACCAAAGCTAGTTTCAAACGAAGATTTTAAGGGTAATTTAATTCTTTGTAACGAAATTTTATTTATATCCATTTAGTAATACCTTCCTTTTTATATATAATTACTTTTAGTCTCTTACTTCCATTCTTTCTGGTTCAAACAAGTGACAAGCTACAAAATGTCCCGGTTTAACTTCTATGTTTCGAGGTTTTTTTGTCCTACAAACCTCCATACATGCGAAGCACCGCGGATGGAAAGTACAACCAAGAGGGGGATTTATCGGATTTGGAACATCACCAGTTAAAATGATCCGGTCTTTTTTTTCACTTTCAGGATTTGGGACTGGAACAGAAGACATAAGGGATTTTGTATATGGGTGAAGCGGTTCAGCAAACAATTGGTTTTTATCGGCAAACTCTACCATTCTCCCTAGATACATGACCCCAATTCTGTCACTAATGTGTTTTACAACACTTAAATCATGAGCAATAAAAATATAAGTTAGTCCTAATTCTTTTTGGAGGCTTTGAAAAAGGTTTAGTATTTGTGCTTGTACAGATACATCTAAGGCAGAAACTGGCTCATCTGCTACGATAAGTGAGGGTCCAACCGCGATTGCTCGGGCGATACCAATTCTTTGTCTCTGCCCCCCACTAAATTCATGAGGATAACGATCTGCATGAAAAGCACCTAACCCCACCATTTGCAAAATCTCTATTACTTTCTGTCTTCTTTCTTTTTTAGTCGCTCCTATTCCATGTGTTAATAGTGCTTCTTCTAAAATAGAAGATATTCGTAAACGAGGATTTAAAGAAGCAAATGGATCTTGGAAAACAATTTGCATTTGTTTCCTGAGCTTTCTCAATTCCTGCTTGTTCAAGCTTAGAACATCTTTGCCTTCAAATAGGATATTACCACTTGTTGGTTCAATTAATTTTAAAATACTTCTTCCAGTTGTAGACTTGCCACAGCCGCTTTCTCCAACAATTCCTAATGTTTCTCCTTTAAATAGCTTGAAAGTAACGCCATCAACAGCTTTAACATAGTCTTTATTTTTTGAAAAAAAACTTTTATTTATTGGAAAATAGGTTTTTAGATTTTGAACTTCTAACAATACTTCACTCATGCGAATGCCTCCTCCTTACTATATAACCAACATCTAACGGAGTGTTCGTTATTCGTTTTTATGAGAGGTGGGTTGCTTTCAAAACATTTTAAATGAGCTTTGGTGCACCGAGAAAAGAAAGGACATCCTTTCGTTACTTCCCCGATATTAGGTACATTGCCTTCGATTGGTTGCAGCTTATCCTGTTCATCTTCAAGACTAGGAATAGAATTTAATAGACCAATAGTATAAGGATGTTGTGGATTTTTATAGATCGTTTTCACATGGGCTTCTTCAACAATTTGTCCATAATACATGACCATAACCCGATCAGCCATTTCTGCTACAACACCTAAATCATGCGTGATTAATAATATGGCTGTATCGTAGTTAGTTTTGAGATCATTCATTAAATCTAAAATCTGAGCTTGTATAGTTACATCTAATGCTGTTGTCGGCTCATCAGCAATTAATAGGCTAGGATTACACGCCATCGCCATTGCAATCATGATCCTTTGTCTCATTCCGCCAGAAAGTTGATGGGGATATTCGTTAACAATTTTTTCTGGACGCGGAATTCCAACCTTTTTTAATATATCTACCGTTTGCTTTTTCAACTCATTTCCTGAGGCATCTGTATGAAGCTTAAGAACCTCACTAATTTGCCTGCCAATTCTATGAACAGGGTTTAAGGATGTCATAGGCTCCTGGAATATCATTGAAACGTCTTTCCCTCGAATCGAACGCATTTTCTTTTCAGATATTTGATTAAAATCCATATTTTTAAAAAGAATTTTCCCTTCAATTTCACCAACACCATTTGCTATTAATCTCATAATGGAAAGGGACGTAACACTTTTTCCACATCCAGATTCTCCTACCAAAGCAAGTGTTTCACCTTTATTAATAGTAAAGTTCACCTGACTCACTGCATTTACATAATCTTTCTTCCCCGTTTTAAATTTAATAGAAAGGTCTTCCACTCTCAGAAGCGCTTCATCTTTTATTCCCATATTTTTCACTCCCAAGCAGTTATTTTTGCCTTGGATCTAGTGCGTCACGCAATCCATCACCTAGCAGATTAAAGCCAAGGACGACTAACATAATGGCCATACCCGGGAAAAGGGACATCCACCAAGCCTGCCCTAAAAAGGCTTTCCCTACGTAAGCCATCGAACCCCATTCAGGAGTTGGAGGCTGAGCACCGAGCCCCAAGAAACTTAGCGCTGCAGCTACTAGAATACTAGTTCCAAATTGTAAGCTGGATAAAACAATGACGGGTGATAAGACGTTTGGAAATACGTGCTTTACAATGATTTTAAAATCTGAAACGCCAAGGGCCTTAACTGCCTCTATATATTCTTTTTCTCTTATTGATAAAACTGATCCTCGAACCACCCTTACATATGAAGGTATTGCCGAAATTGCGACTGCGATCATCGCGTTCGTTAATCCGACCCCAAGTACAGCAATAATAGCGATGGCAAGAAGGAGTGAAGGAAAAGCCAGTAAAATATCCATAACCTGCATAATATAAATATCAAGTTTACGATAATAGCCTGCTATCACTCCTAAAATGACACCGATAACACCTGCGATTAGCACTGCAACAAGCCCCATCATTAAGGAAACCCGACCACCATATACTATTCTTGAAAATATATCTCTCCCAAAATCATCTGTCCCTAAAAAATATTGTCCTCCTGGAGGTAAAAACCTTTGTTCGAAATTCATTACGTCAACTGGATGTGGAGCTATCCAAGGAGCAAGTAAGGAGATCGATACGAAGAACAATAAGATAAGAGCCCCACTAACAGCACTTTTGTTAGTTATTATTCTTTTCCCCACGATCGACCAGTAAGTTTTAGACTTTGCTTCAGAATCTTTATTGTGAGGAGGATTGAATTTAGTTTCTGAATCTGTAAGTTTAGGAGCTGAACTACTCAAAATACTTGCCTCCCTTTCTAATACTTAATACGAGGATCTATTAGACTGTAAACGAGATCCACGATCATATTAGTTATAATAAAAAGAAATGCCATAAATAGAACTAACCCTTGTACGGTTGGCAAATCCCTTTTAGTAATGGCTTCAATAGAAAAACTCCCTAACCCCGGTAGTGCAAATACCGTTTCTATGACTACTGCGCCTGCTAATAGAAAACCAAACTGTAGACCAATTAAAGTAATAACAGGGATCATCGCATTTTGGAGGGCATGCTTAAAAATCATAGGAATCATGGCAAGCCCTTTAGCTTGAGCCGTTCTCATAAAATCTTGTTTAATAACTTCAAGCATGCTAGACCTCGTCATTCTTGCTATATTGCCAGCTGAGCCTAAACCCAGTGTTATAGATGGCAAAATTAACGAGTAAAACCCTTGATATCCAGAAATAGGGAAAATATTGAATTGGTAGGAAAACATCCAAATTAAAAATAATGCTATCCAAAAACCTGGTGCAGATATTCCTATTAAGGAAATCACCATAGCTAGCTGGTCAAAGATTGTGTTTTGTTTCACTGCTGCTAAAATACCCATTAAAATTCCAATGACGGATCCAATGATTAAACTATACAGTGCTAGTTGTACTGTAATAGGAAAGCGAGCCATAATCTCTTCACCCACTGTCAAGCCCGTAATATAGGAAGTCCCTAAGTTCCCTTGTAACACATTTTTAATGTAATCAATGTATTGAATAAAAAGCGGTTGGTCTAAACCTAAATTACTTTTCATCTCTGCTATAGCCTCTTCTGAAGCAAAGTCTCCTAGAATATAAGTTACGGGATCACCCGGTATGAAATGCATCATCAAAAAGACTAAAATTGATACACCAATTAGAGTAATAACCATTGAAAGAGTTCGATTCAAAATATATTTAGACAAGTTTTAATCCCCCCCTTTAATAAGGCAGTTAGCAATGAGCGGTCCCTAAATTTACAAGTTAATTTTTATTTTGATGTGATATCATTGAAAATAATTGATTGTGAGTAAGGATTTTGTTTAAATCCATTAATGTCACGGTAAGCGGTTACATTTTCACGTACAAATAACGGAACCCAAGGAGACTCTTCCACAAGGAATTGCTGCGCTTGTTCATAAATTTTCATCCGCTCATCCGTATCCATCGTCTGACGTGCTTTCGTGAGTAAATTGTGTAATTCCTCAGGTTCGTAATGCATTCTTAATGAGCTTCCTTTTCCAAAAAGCATGTATAAGATATCTGGATCTGACCATCCATACATATTTAGAATGGCATCATGTAACCCCTTTGGTGTGTTTGCAGTAATTGCCGCTGGCTCTTGAACCGAAATATTAACTACAATACCAATCTCTTTTAATTGACCTTGCAGAATTTGGGCAATTCTTTGCATGACTGGCTCATCAGATAACCATAATTCAAATGAGAAAGGCTTTCCGTCCTTCTCAACTATTCCATCTCCATTTGTGTCTTTCCACCCAGCTTCTTCTAGCAACAATTTAGCTTTTTCCACATTTTGCGTGTATTTTTGTGCTGCCTCTCCTTCAACTTTCTCACTATATCCAGGAATGCTTTGAGGCAGTGGACCAAAGAGCGGTTTTGCATAGCCTTCCAAGGCAAATTCTACGAGTGGATCACGATTGATACCTAGTGCGATCGCTTGTCTAACACGTTTGTCTTGGAACATTGGCTTTTTATTATTGAAGCCTAAGTATGTTATGCCTTGTTCCAACATACTATCAATTTCCACACCTTCTGTTGCTTCAAGCTCTTTAATATAATTCGGTGGCACACTGGTCATAATTTGCGTGGTTCCTTTCTTAAATTCGAGTACCCTCGTATCGTCATCCGTAATGAAACGGAACTCATATTGATCAAAACCAGGTGCGCCCTTATTGTCTACAAAAGGTGGGCCCCAATTATAACCCTCATTTTTCATATAAGTAATAGAAGATCCACGTACTCTTTCCTCAAATTTAAATATTCCTGAAGCTGAAGGTTTTTTTCCAAAATCCTCACCGTACTCATCAAGTGCCATAGGATCCATCGGTGCTAAATAGGCGGTAGTTAATCCACTGGCAAAAGGTGCAAAAGGCTCTGTGAAATAAACCATTAATTTTTGTCCATCAGCTTCCATTTTGTCCACTGGTCCAGCTAAAAACTTGACGGCAGAATACTCTAGGAACCTTTCAAATGACTTTTTAACCGCTTCAGCAGTAAGTGGTTCCCCAGAATGGAACTTGACATTTCCATCTAAATAAAGGGTCCATATTTTGCCATCATCTGAAATGTCATATTTTTCGGCAAGACCTGGTATTATATTTCCCTCCAAGTCTCTTTTTAACAATGTGTCATAAATATTAGCTGTTGAATTATCAACCCAAGTTGTTTTATGGACATCAATTGTATCCGGCTCACGAACAGAAGAGATGACTAATGTATTCTTTGATTTGCTATCACCATTTCCAGAACTTTGTTCATTTGAATCTGGGGTACAGCCTGCTAAAATAACCATGATCATTACCATAACGATTAATTTAATAATTCTGCTGGTTTTCTTTTTCACCTTCATCCTCCCCTTTACTTAACTTTATCTTTCTGTAAAAATTCAACATCTTTTTTAAAAGGGTAAACTTCTTTTGCAAGTCTTGTATGTTCAAAAGAAAACAGATTGAAACTTGATAAACCAGGTGAGTCAACCGTAATGATTGTATGGGCTAAGGGTTCAAATCCGGCACGGAAATGCTGACTTGATTTTAAAGCAACAATTTTGTAGGACTTAATATCAATCCCGTGTAATAAAAAGATTTGTTCATCCAGTGTTTGGGACCTTTTGGAACAAACAACAATATCAATGTCACCAACTACTAACCTCGCAGACTTACCATAATCTACTTTTGCACCTTTTCCCATCAGAGAAGACTGGATAAATCGGCCATCTGCTAGAGTTTTAACATAAGCAGTTACCTTGAGCGGTTTTCCATGTAAATCATCTGTTTTGCCGCCAAGTAATACATCTATTGAAGCTCCTACCCCACTGTTATGAGCAATATTCACTACTTCAGGGTCATAAATAAAACTGAAACAAGCATTTTTAAGATCTGCGTTTATCATGGCTGAAAGTAAATGAGTACCATCACCTGGCGTACCCCCTCCAGGATTGTCTGAAGTTTCGTTAATGACAATTGGCTTTCCTTCTATTTTTAGTGCTCTTTTAATTCCTTCATCTGGATTAATAATGTCTGGAAAGAACATCTCTTTTGTATTCCAAATCTCCAAAGCGATTTCTTCTGCAGTTTGATCTGCAAGCTCCTGGTCATTATTAGTGACGGTCACCACCGAAACTCCAACTTCAGGTATATTCGTGTAAGGAAAGCCATGAAAGAATGTGCAATCAATAATTTTTTCATTTACTTCATGTGCCCAGCACAGTTCATTGATATTTTTTGCTGGTGGTAAATTTGTAGTAGATGTAGGAATCATAAGTGGGAGTTTTTTTAGACTCATTTTTGGTTGAAGCTCACCTGAAAGAATTTTTCGGGTAATATCGATTGCCTCGATTCCTCTTTCAAAACAATCAACATGTGGGTAAAAATTAACGCCTAATAGGACATCTGCTTCTTGAACCATCTGATCCGTTATATTTCCGTGTAGGTCTAGCGTGACGACAACAGGAATTTTATACCCGACAACTTCTCTAATAGCCGATAATATACCGCCTTCAAGATCATCAACGTCTTCCGCGACACCAGCACCATGAAGTGCAAGACAAATGGCATCATACTCTTTCACAGCTTTAATTGAATTCGTTAACTCCTGAAGAAGCACGTTGTAGGTTTCTTTTGTTATAACTCCAGAAGGCATGGCAAATGCTGAAAATAAAGGAATTATTTCTACTCCTGTTTCTTCAGCTCGCTCCATCATTCCACCCAAGTAATCTCTTACTTTACGATGTTTCTGTAAGATCTCGTCGCCATGAATCCATTCCCATTCCTTAAACGATTCAACAGTTGTTTTCTCATTAGCAAACGTGTTTGTCTCATGTGCAATTTCGCCTATCAAGATTTTCATTATTTTACCCACCCTTTTTGAAGTATTTACTTTAAAATAAAACAAAAATAAAGTAAATGTTTTATTTTTTAATCATATTGATTTTGGGCAAAGTTGTCAATACAGTTATTTATTTTTTCTAAAATTTCAGAATTTATTTTTTTATTGATACATGTACCTGTTCAGCCAGCGCTATCATCAAAACAGGACAACAATCTACCGACTCTTGTCCCGATAAATCTAAAAAAGCAACTGGACATAGCGATCGCCATGTTCAGTTGCAAAAAAATTGCTTATTTGTATAGAAAAGGCCCAGCACTTTTTTATCGAGAAACTATGTCTGGTCCATCAATTTTGGTTTCTAGCGCCAATTTCAAACCTTTTTGATAATATTGATTCATGATATCTTCAGGAACCATACTCCCCCCAGTTCCCCAAATAATATGTGTACTGTTACTCATTACTTGTTCTGTTAAATGAAGCTTGCTTAAATAATCAGCGCCCTCTTTAAATAATTTTATTGGTCCTAACATACCAGCTAGTGCTGATGGTTCTAAATAAATATCTTCATTATCGACAAGCTCCTTAAGTAACTTATACAATTGTTCATCGCTGACAGTAAAATTACCACTTAAAAAAGGTTCTATTGTCTTACCAACAAATCCAGAGGGTCTTCCTACAGCAAGTCCATCTGCCTCTGTTACATTATCAATACCAATCTCTTGCACAGAAACTTGATCATGCAGTCCTGTCATTAAACCGAGTAGCATACAAGGAGAGTGAGTAGGTTCAGCAAAGAAACAGTGAACATTATCTTCAAACAATAGCTTCAAGCCAAAAGCAATCCCCCCTGGACCTCCACCTACACCGCATGGAAGGTAAACCATTAACGGATGATGTTTATCTATCGTTATATTCAGATCATCTAATTGTTTTTTTAAGCGTGACGCAGCTACTGCATAGCCTAAAAATAAATCATGTGAATTTTCATCATCCACAAAATAGCATGTTGGGTCCTTTTCTGCCTGAATTCGACCTTCTTCCACTGCTTTACTATAATCAGCTTCATATTCAATAACCGTGACATGACTATTTCTGAGCAAGTCCTTTTTCCATTGCTTGGCATCTGCTGACATGTGAACAGTCACATTAAAACCTAATTTTGAGCTTATAATACCGATACTCAGCCCTAGATTCCCAGTTGATCCTACTGCAATAGAATAGTGTGAGAAGAAAGATCGAAACTTCTCACTAGCCAAAATTGAATAATCATCATCGACCGTTAACAAATTATGTTGAATAGCTAAATTCTCTGCATGTTTGAGAATTTCATAAATCCCCCCTCTAGCTTTGATAGATCCAGATATAGGAAGATGACTATCACATTTCAGTAATAAATCACCTAAAATCGGCTGCTGAAAAGTATTCTGTAATGATTGCTTCATGGCAGGAACATCCACTAGAGGAGATTCAATCATTCCCGCTGTTCCTTCCGTTTCAGGGAAAACCTTCGCGATATATGGAGCGAAGCGTACCAACCTTTCCTCCGCATCCCTTACATCCGCTTTGTTCAGAGGGGATTTTTTAATTCCTGATTGGAAAATCTCCACATTCGGATTTATCCAAAATACTTCCTCCATTCCTGTAAGCTTATCGAATAATGGATATTGTTCTTTCCATATTTGCATATCTTTTTTCATCATCTAGCTGATCCCCCCATTTTTCTTGTAGTAGTTCTAGTTATAAAATATAATTAAATAATATTTAATAAAGTTTAACATAATTGTCGTTTCTGTTAAATAAAATTTAATAACGTTAAATAATTTTTAATTCATACGATAGGAGTTTCAAAATGGAGAATTTTGATATTGGGAAGAAAGTTGAGAAATACCGAAAAATGAAGGATTTGACCAATAGAGAATTAGCAGCTTTAGCTGGCATTACCCCTTCCATGTTAAGCCAAATTGAACGGGGTCTAGCGAATCCATCCATTCAAACATTAAAAGTCTTAGCAAAAACTTTAGATGTTCCAACATTTAGCTTTTTTATGGAAGAAACAAACACCGAGGCTTTAGTAGTAAGATCCAATAAACGTAAGAAAATGATTATAGATAACTTGTCCTATGAGTTATTATCACCCGATTTCACAGGTAATTTGGCGTCAGCCATTATGACCGTTCCCCCCTATACGTCTTCATCAGAGAAACTTTTGGATCATAGAGGCGAGGAAATAGCAGTTATTATAGAAGGAAGCATAAAAATTTATTTGGGTGAGGAAGAATATCGTTTAGAAGTTGGTGATAGTGTGAAAATACCCGCAAATTTGAAGCATAAATGGGAAAATAATTCTAATACAGTGGCAGTTGTATTATTTTCTGTTACTCCTCCTATTTTTTAAAACATTAAAAGAGATATGTATGAATACTGACAAAATATATTTTTGTCTCAACTAAACAAATTTTAATATAGAAGGAGTTATCATGGTAATTTCAATTAGAGAAATCACTGAAAAAATTATTTGGAGGTTTGTGAGTTAACAAGTAATAAAAATGGCAACTTACATTGGTATGAAGAATTTATATGTAGTAATGCTGTATCTTTAGCGGAATCTGTGTATTCTTCAAATATGCATCCTATGTCCCTTTATAATGATGAGGTTTGAATAAGTTTCTTATATATGAACATTGCGAAAAAATTATATACATCTTATGGGTTTACGTTTACTGGGAAAGTAAACACTTTTACAGGGAACATGACAATTCATGAATATTATTATAGGCTAGATTTTAAAGGTTGGCTGTAAGTACATAATCGAGTCCGTAGACAAACTTAATATTTTAAAAGTTTGTCTACGGACTTTTATGTTTTTCTTCATGGATAGTAATGGCTAGCGCTCTTACAAAATTTTAGTTTCCTATAATTGCAATAGACTTGCCCATCTAAGAATCACGCACTCTTCATTAAGATCTCTGCACCTCTTCCTATGACTTAAAGATTATTAATCAACAAATACATAGTCACCATTACTTTCGAGAATATCCTTTAAAATTATTAATGCTTGCTCCAGCTGATACTCTGGAGCTGCAATAGCCATACGCACAGCATTCACTGGCTTTGCATTGCCGACCGCAAAGCGTTCCGCAGCATAGACCTGTACACCGGCTTTCGAGGCCAGCAATTCAAATTGTACGCCTGTGAATTTGTCTGGCAATAGGAGCCATCTGAAAATACATTCCTCATCACCAAGAATTTCATACTCTGCTAAGTAATGATTAACAAGTGCATTTTGCTGTTTTGCATATGCTCGATGTTTTTCCAATATCGTTTGCGCTACCCCTTCATGTATCAATCTTGCTGCAAGCTCTAGCATAATTGGAGAGACTGATATATTGATATTATAGAGAGTCTCTATCATTTTCTTTCGAAGTGCAGGAGGTGTGACGATAAAAGATAGTCGTAATCCTGGTGAGATCGTTTTCGACAGACTAGCAATATAGATCACTTTATCAGGTGCATAGGAAGCAATTGGAGCGTATGGTTTTTCCTTAAGGAAGCTATAAATTGCATCCTCAATAACAATCAAATTTTTCTGTCTAGCTACTTCTGCGATCATTTTTCTTGTTTCTACCGACATCGTATGTGTAGTTGGATTATGAAAATCAGGGATAACATAGATACCTTTAATATGTTCATTTTTACAAGCATACAACAGTCCTTCTTTTGTCATTTCACCCTGGCATTGTTGAATAGCGACAAGCTGTATACCTAGCATATTTGCCGCAGTTTTCATCCCAGCGTAAGTAATGGGATCTGTCCCAATTCGATCCCCTGGCTGGAATAATGCCGCAAGTGTTCCGACAATGGCATTTTGTCCGCCCGCTCCAAGCAAAATGGGCTGACCTGTTTGAAAATTCACCAATTCGAAGAGCTTTAGCACGGCCTCATTTTGCCACGCATTACCCTCAGGTCGTCCATATTGAAATAGTTTATGAAAGCTAGGTTCGCTTACCATTTTTTTCATATAGCGAGTAATGTCCTCATTGACAAAGTTGTCTGGTAGTACGGAGCCCATTTCAATGATCGGTGTCGTCCGGTTTGTTGGTAATAAAATTTTATTGCTAGCTGCATCCGTTGAAACAAATGTGCCACTACCAATAGAGGCATATATTAATCCCTTTTGTCCACAGAGCTTAAATGCACGTGTAATCGTGCTTAAATTCACATCTAAAAAATCAGCTAATTCGCGTTGTGGTGGCAATTTTGTTCCTGGCGTTAGCTTTCCTTCTTTAATGTCTTCCTCTAGCTGTTGTGCAATGGCTATATATAATGGAGCCGTGCTACTACTAATATCTGGCTTCCAACTCATAGGATACGCATCAAATGAATTAATAGGCATTCGCAAAGCGCCTTCTTTCTATTAATTTGCATACAATAGTTTAATTGTCTTGCATACAATGATAATATTGTATGCAACCGATGACAATGATATAATTTTTAAAAAATCAGAAAAAAAGGACCGATTATTATGCAATATTCTGAAAGAATCTTAAATACTCCATCCTCATTTATTCGAAATATTTTGAAAGTGACCGATGCAGAGGATGTCATTTCCTTTGCTGGTGGGCTTCCAAACCCAATTTCTTTCCCAATTGATGCGTTAAGAGCATCAGTAGATCAAGCTATTACAAAAAACGGTAGCCGCCTTTTTCAGTATTCTTCAACACAAGGTTACGCACCATTACGTGAGTACATTGCAGCGAAGTATCAACGTTTACACGGACTTGATATACATGCTGACGACGTCTTTATTACAACAGGTTCACAGCAAGCACTTGAATTAATTGGTAAAGTGCTTATTAATAAGGGCGATGGCATCATTATCGAAGAGCCTGGTTATTTAGGGGCTATCCAAGCCTTTACATTAGCTGAACCAACCTTCCATGGGGTAACACTAGAAAACGATGGTCTTAATCTGGAAGAATTAGAGCAAGCTCTACAACAACCAAATGTAAAATTTATTTACACAGTTCCAAACTTCCAAAATCCAACGGGTCTAACATACTCGAAAGAAAAGCGTGAGCAAATTTACGAATTGGTTGCCAAATACGATGTTGCTTTAATTGAGGATGATCCTTATGGGGAGCTCCGTTTCCAGGGCGAGCCTCTTCCTTATATCGGCGCTGGTAAATTAGAAAATAGTATTTTACTAGGTTCTTTCTCTAAGACGGTCACACCTGGTATGCGCCTAGGGTTTATCATTACAAAAAATAAAGAGCTATTACAGCATATCGAAACAGCTAAGCAAGCTTCTGATCTTCATACGAATATTTTCTCGCAATATGTTATCTATGATTATTTAGCAAGTAATGATTACACGGAGCATGTTAATAAAATAATTAGCCTATATAAAAATCAATCAGAAGCGATGCTGGATGCGATGCAAGAGTTTTTCCCTGCACATGTCGAGTACACACGACCAGAGGGAGGCATGTTCATTTGGGCGACAATGAAAGATGGTACGCCAGCCCTTGATGTATTCCATAAAGCGATGGAACAAAAGGTTGCCTTCGTGCCTGGTGATCCATTCTATACATCCAAAACAAACGTGAATACAATGCGATTAAACTATACAAATGCAACACCTGAAGTAATCCGCGAGGGTATCAAACGTTTAGCAAGTATACTGTAAAAAATGAAACCGTATAAACGCTTTGAAGGCGTTTATACGGTTTATTAATGTGGATAGTATATGGTCATGCTGAGACGTGTTAAAGTCTCCCCGGGGTTGATATATGTGTGGGGGCGATCAGCTTTAAAACGGATTGCATCACCGCTTGCTAATCGATAGTCCTTATCTTGTATTCGAATAATTAATTCCCCATCAAAAACAGTTAGATATTCCTCCGTTTCTTCTCTATGCGCCTCAGCGTGTAATGTCCCATTTTCCTTTATCTCGATACTATAAATTTCAAAGCGGCTATCCTTTTGAAAAGGAAAATGAGGATAGACGATATATTTCCCGTTATCTTCCTCTAATGCATGAATGTCCTTGCCTAAGATGAGCTCTGTCTCTGCCTGCGGTTGATGAATAAGCTCTGTGAAGGAAACTTTTAACCCATTAGCTATTTTCCAAATAGTAGTTAATGTGGGGCTCGATTCCCCTCTTTCAATTTGTCCGATCATGGCTTTACTTACGCCACTTAATTGCGATACCTTCTCTAGGCTTAATTTCTCTCTCTCACGAATAGCCTTTAAATTTCGAGCAAAAATCAGTTGAATATCATCCATATTTAATCTCCTTATATACAACATAACGCACGTTGTGTACAATAAAACAAACAACGTTATAATGTCTGTTTCGGACATTATAACATACAAATTGAAAGTGGTGATGATCCTTGCCTGTATTTTCCTTTTTAGTTTTTATCACGATTACAAGCTTCACTCCTGGCCCTAACAACTTTATGGCGATGGTATTTGCTAAACAGCATGGCTTATCAAAAACTTTGCCCTTCTGTTTAGGTGTAGGGATTGGTTTTTTTATCATTATTGCTCTAAGCAGCTTTTTCAACATAGTCATGCTAAATATTTTACCGATCATTAAATTGCCCTTAACCATTTTTGGTGTCTGCTATATGCTATACTTAGCCTTTAAAATTGTAACAAGCAACGAGCAGGAAGAAAGCAATGAGGTAGAAGAAAAACGGAACTTATTTTTTGTAGGAACTTTCTTACAATTTATCAATCCAAAAGGAATACTATTTGGGATTACCGTTGTTGCCACTTACATCCTTCCTTATAATTCTTCCTATATAAGCTATCTACTTTTCGCAATCTTTTTAGGCTTCGTTGGGATCATTAGTACATTTAGTTGGGCATTATGTGGGTCCGTTTTTCAAAAAGTATTGCAACAGCATCGACAATTATTTAATATCATCATGGCTTTATTACTTGTTTATAGCGCATTTTCAATTGTTGTTCATTAAAAAAACAGCCCTCAACTGTCGAGGGCTGTAGTAAAAGAACTTTTATTTTGTATATGTTAAAACCGCATTTTTTTTGAATTTCGCCAAAGCTTCTGTTGCCTCATTTTTGTTTGCATACTCAAAAATTCGAACATCCTTTTTATCAAATACTGTAATAACCCACATGTAAAAAGCTCCCTTCTCTTATTTTTTGTACTATAACAATTACTAAAACTTGTGAGACTATTCGTCAACTGTTTTACAACAATTCCTTACTTGATTCTTATTTTACGCTGAATTTTTGAAAAAGAAAGCTTTATGTGAAGGTCTTCACAAACTGTTCAATTTCAAACCGCTTACATTGAACAATTTGTGAATTTCTTTATTTTTTAGGTATATAACCGGTTTGGAATGTTAGGATTATCCGTCACTTTTCGCTCTATATCCATTGCATTTCGGCTTTTATCCGTAGCTTCTTTCTATTTATCCATCCTTATTACAATTCTATCCATACTTAAGCAAAAAACCGTAGCGAATGTACGGTTTTCTGTAGTAGTAGATTTCATTTCTAAAACCCTAACAAAATGCTGCTTCTTGCTTTTGTGTTAATTCAATCTCAAAGCCTAAATCCTCCAACATACGATAATCACTATTTGCTTCCTGACCAGCAGTTGTTAAATAATCCCCGACGAATATACTATTCGCCGCATAGAGGCCCAGTGGCTGTAGAGAGCCGAGATTGATTTCACGTCCACCGGAAATTCGAATTTCCTTTGTTGGATTGATATAACGGAATAATGCTAAAACCTTTAAACAATAGCGTGGATTTAAGTCCTTTGTCCCTTCCAGCTTTGTGCCATCAATCGCATTTAAAAAGTTAACAGGAATAGAATCTGCATCTAAATGATGGAGGGCACGCGCAATATTGACGACATCCTCCCTAGTTTCCTTCATCCCAATAATGGCGCCCGAACAAGGGGAGATACCATGTTTTTTAACGATCTCTACCGTATTGACACGATCCTCATACGTATGTGAAGTCGTAATGAAGGAATGGTGACGCTCAGAGGTGTTCAAATTATGGTTATAGCGATCCACCCCAGCCTCCTTTAATTGCTGTGCCTGTTCTTCTTTTAGCAAGCCAAGGCAGGCACAAACCTTCAAGCCATATTTTTCTTTAATTTCAGCAACTGCATCACTTACGACATTGACATCCTTCCGTGTCGGTCCACGACCACTTGCTACAATGCAATACGTTCCAATCTTATTATCAAATGCTCGTTTCGCACCAGCTAAGATTTCCTCTTTCGTAATAAAAGGATATTTTTCAATAGGCGCTGTTGATTTAGAGGATTGAGAACAATAGCCACAATCCTCTGGGCAGTACCCGCTTTTAGCATTCATAATCATATTCAGTTTTACTTTTTTACCATAATAATGCCGACGAATAGCAAAGGCACCGTCCATCAGTTGTAATAGCTCATCATCCTTACTATTTAAAATAGCAAGTGCCTCCTCATTGCTAATGATTTTGCCACCGATTACTTCCTGTGCTACCTGTAAAAAATTCATATCATCGTCTCCCCTTCCCCTTGAGAAATACTTACTCTTCTAGCTGACTGAAATACTTTATACAATTTCTCTGCTAATAAGCCGGCTGTAATAGCTAAGCCAAAGTCAGCAATGATACTGCTTACAAAGCCAACAACAAAAACATGTGACCAGCTTGTTTTCATATCTAACCAGAAGTTTAAAGCTATATATAAATACGGAACAGCTACAGCATATACAATGAAAAGCCCCAAAATGGTCGCCCCAATAAAATGCTTTTTCGTTGGCTTCTCAATTCTCTCTACGATCATTCCAATTACATACGAGGCAAGAACAAAGCCAATAAGATAGCCAAATGTGGGTTGTAATACATAAGTGATCCCTCCGCCCTGAGTAAAAACAGGTAGCCCTACTAATCCAACACCGATATAAACAAGCTGACTATAAAGCCCGTTGTGGCTACCTAGTAAACAACCTGCTAAAAAGACGAAAACAATTTGTAAAGTAAATGGGACAATCGGTAAAGGAATTTTAATAAACGCCCCTATCGCCGTTAAGGCAGCGAACATAGCAATCATGACTAACGCTAATGTGGAATGACGTTTAATCAACTTCATTCCCCCTATCTTTGAAAAATTGTTCAATTGTTTCTTTCGTTGTATTAATCATAAAAGTCATTTCTTCATTTGAAATGATGTAAGGTGGCATAAAATATACAATATTGCCAAGAGGTCGTATGAGTAGTCCTTTTACTAACGCTTGTTGATAAATTTGGTAACCAATTCGTTCTTCACTAGCAAATGGCTCTTTCGTCTGACGGTCTACAACAAGTTCTATAGCCCCCACTAAACCAACTTGTCGGTATTCACCCACATATGGCATATCACCAAATGCTGCCATTGCTAGCTCTCGCATTTGTTGCCCCTTGCGTTGAATCATGTCCATTATTTGCTCTTCTTCAAATATTGTTAATACTTCCAACGCCACACGACATGCCAATGTATTGCCAGAATAGCTATGAGAATGTAAAAATGCTTTCATTGTTCCATATTCATCATAAAATGCGTTATAAACTTCATCATTTGTTAGGACAGCAGATAATGGTAAATAGCCGCCTGTTATGCCTTTGGATAAACACATAAAATCAGGTGAGATACTCGCCTGCTCACAGGCAAACATTGTCCCTGTACGACCGAATCCAACAGCAATTTCATCAGCAATTAAATGAACATCATATTGTGAGCATAATGCTCGTAGCCTTTTTAAATAAATAGGTGGATACATTTTCATTCCTGCTGCTGCCTGAATAAGTGGTTCTATAATAACAGCCGTGATTTCCTCATGATGCATCTTGAGCTGTTCTTCTACAAACTGACTACATGATGCGTCACAGCTTTCTGGTAATTTCTGAAACGGGCAACGGAAACAATCCGGCCCCTGGGCACGTACAGTATCCAATAAAAGTGGCTCAAATACTTCATTGTAAAGTCCTACCCCCCCTACAGATAATGCACCAACGGTTTCACCATGGTACGCATCTGTAAACGCTAGAAACCTAGTTTTTGTTTGTTTTCCAGTTTGCATATGGTATTGAAAGCTCATCTTCAATGCCACTTCAACGGCAGAAGAGCCGTTATCCGCAAGAAATACTTTATGTAAACCAGGTGGTGCTAAAGCGACTAATTTTTCAGCTAATCGAATAGCCGGTTCATGTGTAAAATTAGCAAAAATCGTATGCTCCAATGTAAAGGCTTGATGACTTAAGGCTCGACTAATACGCGGGTTGGCATGTCCAAATAAATTTACCCACCATGAGGAAACAGCGTCCAAATAGTGTTTATCATGCTCATCATAAAGCCACACACCTTGTCCTTTTTTTATGACAATTGGCGGAAATGCTTCATAATCTTTCATTTGCGAGCACGGATGCCAAATATGCTGTAAATCTCTAGCTTGTAATTCAGTTATTTCTCGTACCATTTCCATAAAGCCTTTCAAATAAAGTTGTGTGTGTAATGTTAATATTCACTAGCTGTGAAATGTCCTGAAGACGTGGAATAACCGCATAGGGCAAAGGGTGATACTGTAAAATCGTATTTATATTGTCCTGTTCCATCATACTGCCCGTGTCACCATTAAAAACAATGCCAAGAACGTCAATCTGGCGTGATTGCAATGCCTCCATCGTTAACAAGGTGTGATTGATTGTCCCAAGTGATGTCCTTGTAACGAGCACTACTGGCAATTTGCTGCTAACAATGACATCAAGCAGTGTTTTGCTTTGTTGAACATCTAAAGGCACAAATAATCCCCCTGCTCCCTCGGCAATAACGACATCGTAGGATTCTTGTAAGAATTGCATACGCTGTAAAAGATTTTCTACATCAATTTGCTGTCCCTCCAGTTGAGCAGCAAAATGAGGAGATGCGGCCTCCTTAAACGAATAGCCATTCATATGCTCTTTATTTAATGCTTGCAAGGAATACTTTTCATACATAGCTGTATCTGCATAATAGCTATGCAAATTGTCGTATACCTCTCCTGTTTGCACAGGCTTGAAAGGTGTAATGTTCAGCCCCAGCCTTTGCAATTGACACATCAACAGCGTGGTGACAATCGTTTTACCAACATCTGTATCAGTACCGACAACCCAAAAATGTTGCATTGTTAACCACCCCCTCTCATTAAGTTAACCTAATACAATTTAAAAGTTAACACATTTAATTTCTTTTTGTAAATGCCTATTCTTTAATTTCTCAGAAACTTGCACAAAAATAGCAAAATCTTGTCATAGCTTCTTGAAAATTTAGACCTTTCAAAGAATGCACTAACTGAATACGCTTTTTCATAAAATAAAGTAGGAGATACTTCTTAAATGAAAGGAGTTTTATCGAGTTGTGTAGTATTACACTATATGGGGGTGGTTGTATGTTTGGGATTTTTAAAGACGCAGAGAAAAGCATTGATACATATGAGCAAGTGCATACAATTTTAAAATCATTGCTTACCTATGAACTAAAAGAATTACCGACTCGCTATGAATTTTGGTATCGTGTAGCTATTCGTCAGGAGGAGTGTCGTAGTCTTCAAGCGGAACATCGTGCAAAAATTTCGATGACCTCTGCAGTAGGACGGTTTCATCAAAAACAATATGAAGCGATGACAAAAAAACTAGCCAAACTGGAGCGCCTAGCTGACATCTATAAATTATTTTGTCTGGAGGAAGAACGAGCGAATCTAAATCATCGACTATCCTTCCATCAAGAAGACATTGCCGCTCTATACGATCATATTCAGCATAAAGAGCTTTATACGTATTGTGACTCGGTTCAACTGCAATTTTGGGAAGCCATCCGTGATGACATTTTACATGCAATCGCAGACCTTGATTAAATAAAAAAAGCCAACGTTTTTATTCAAAACGTTGGCTATATATATTTAGGCAAAATGCTTTGACATTCTTAGTTGAAGCAATTGTTTAAATTCTTGTGACTGGTCAACTTTAATCGCTACTTGATGATAGCTTTTTTTAATGCCTAACATAAAGGTCACTTCCACTGGCTCTTTCATTTTTAAAATAACGTGCGGATAAGCTTCACCAAAATCACGTGCCACGAAATCTATCGTATCCTTTGATAATTTTCCTTCTAATAGTACCTTATCCTCTATGATCTCTTCAATTTTATTAAAGTCTATTTCTGTACGCTTCATTAAACCTAGCGAAATATATATTGTTTCGTCTGTTACGTATACAGGATTTAATCGAATCGCCTGCATATCTGCGATAAAAAAGATCACTGAATACACATTAAAAATGAGCAAAACAATGGAAAGGATCATGGACTTCTCATGTAGCCACCAGTGAATGCCAATTGTTTCAATCACAATACCGTGGATAATCATCAGTTGAAAAGCGATATAGCTAGAATTTTTATGCAAAGTGAAACCGAGTCGTTCTTGTCGCTTCCAGCTAGCAAACCCATAATAAAGGACAAGTAAATCCGAACAAATCATTTGAATGACAGAATGCTGTGGTATTTGTTTTTCCACAGCTTTTGAAAATGAAAATAAATCGGGTAATGAACTGGCACGTACTTCGGCAAGCACTCTTGGTAGATAGCCTACAAGTGTAGCAATGAGTAAAATTTCTAACACGATCATTATGCCTTCAATGGCAAAGCCTGCCCACGTGACTGCCACAAAGGGCTGAAGATGCTCTAGCGGAATGATAAAACGTGCGGCAATACAGCCAACTGCGGCTAATAATATGGCTCGCTTTAATGAAAACTTCCCTTTATAAAGCATCCATAATACAGGTATGATGACTACTAAATCAATAAGGGAACCTAGGACAACTCCATTTGTTTCAATTGGCAAGATGGAAGAACCAAGCCCCGTATTATAAAGCGTATAATTGCTGACTAACACGATGAATAAAAAGGCTAGCCAAATATGCTGCTTTTTCCTTAAAACCATCATTCTAACGCCCCCTACATACTATTAATTTCACTTTATTGTAAATGGTGAATCATGTATAGATTGCAGGCATAAATAATCATATTTTTTCCATTTACGTTCAAGATTTTTTCACAATTTAATATTTTGCAGGAATTTCTTGCGATAAACATGTGGTGAATAGCCTGTATATTCTTTAAACTTCTCAATATAATAGCTGACTGTACTAAAGCCTGTATTGGCAGCAATGATCGTGACAGTTTGCTCGTCATCCCTCAATAATTCAATACTTTTGCGAAGTCGATATTGTAATAAATAAGTAAATGGTGTTAGTCCAATTATTTTCTTAAAATAACGGCTGCACTCTGTCCTACTTAAATACACGTGCTTTGCTAAATCTTCTAAAGTTATTTTTTGCTGAAAGTGCGTATGTAAAAAATTCAGCATCATTTTAGCCCGTTCTTGTTGCACAATGATAGAGGGGTCCATGATTTCTTCAGTCAGCAAGGATTGGGTTAACATCAATTCCCAAATGTATAGTAGCTCTCTCCATACTTTTAGTTGAAAAAAGGCATCTTGCTCTCGCAATATATCAGCCATACATGCCACCTTTTGTGATAACTCCTTTGTAAGCTTGACGTATGGCAGTCGATGATTCGTTAAATAAGGTTGAACATAATTAGTTATAAAAATACTGCCCTCATGTCCACCGATGATTATAGGATCTACGTTTATACAGTAAACAATAGCCTGCTCCATTTGAAAAGGCTTCGCCTCATGTAATTGTGAGGCGTTGATGAATAGCCCCTCCCCCTCCTCCAAAACTAAAACATTCGTTCCTATCCGATACTTAGCACGTCCACTTTTGAGATAAACAAATTGAATTTCTTTATGCCAATGGAGCGGTAGAAAATCCATACTATCCATGCTCATTGTTGTTTCATACAAGGCAACTGGAAATTCTTTCGATCCATGCAATGTTAGCTCTTGTAAATCTTTCGCAATTTTTATATGTGTTAAAGGCATTCTCATCACCTCAATATATTGATATTTTTAACGTTTTAACACGATATTTATTGTTTTATGGATATCTTATAATCACTTTATATTGATAGTTTAGGAGATGTTCATCCATGAATCAAATCATCCAAAAAAAACGTACCCTCGGATTTTTACTAGTTATCCTCGGGGCAAGTTTTTGGGGAATCGGTGGAACCGTAGCCCAAAGACTATTTCAGCAGGAGCAAATAGCTGTAGAATGGCTAGTTTCTAGTCGTCTACTTTTGTCTGGTCTATTACTTATAGGGATATATAAAATAACCCATCGACATAGATCAATATTTGTAATGTGGCGGACAAAACAAAATGCAATGAGACAACTACTATTTAGTTTACTAGGCATGCTTGCTGTCCAATATACGTATATGATGTCTATTTCCATTGGAAATTCAGCGGTAGCCACGCTTCTACAATATTTAGCACCGTTGTTTATTATGGCGTATTACCTCATATCTAAACAAAGCCCGCTGACAAAACAGGATAGTATTGCTGTTACACTTACACTTGTGGGAACTTTTTTATTATTAACAAATGGGTCCTTTTCAACACTGTCAGTTCCTTTTATGGCGGTCTTCTGGGGAGTAGTATCAGGACTTTCAGTTGCCTTTTATACACTATACGCCGTTCCCCTTCTACAGCAATTTCATTCCTTACTTGTTGTTGGTTGGTCCATGATCATTGGAGGAATTGTTATGAGTTTTTTCCATCAACCATGGGCTATTGATGTATCAGACTGGACTGTTTCTACGATTTCCTATTTTCTTTTTATTATTATATTCGGCACAATGCTAGCTTTTTGGTTTTATATTGCTAGCTTGCATTATTTATCCCCCAAGGAATCAAGCTTACTAGGAAGCTTAGAACCATTAATGGCCGTCATCACAAGTGTATGGTGGTTAAAAATAAGCTTTGGAGGTTATCAGTTTATTGGCACTTTGCTAATTCTTCTAATGATTCTGTATCTCACAGTGTTTCAAAAGAAACAGGATTAAACACCCGAATGTCTGATTTTTCTGATTTTTCATAGTCAATACCTCCTATATCAAATATTGAAATATATGAATTTATACATAAAATTTACATATTTCATATATCTTTTCTCCTTGTTTGTCTACTATACTGAAAATAATGACAACCAAAAAGGGAGGTATTATTTATGAATAAAAAAATAATTTTTTTCGAGGTTGAGGGTGGCACAGACAAAGGACCAGATGGCTATCGTCCAGATACAATGCCGATGGTGGAAGCTTTAAAGCAACGTGGGCAAGATGCAGAGGTGCTATTTTTTGATATTGAAAAAAAACAGCAAATTTTTGACTATGTGAAAGAACATGGTGCTGCCTATGTATCACGTATAAACCCTGGCAACTTACAGCATGAAGAACAATATTTTGCGATGCTTCGAGAACTTTGTCAAGTCGGCGTAATTGGCATGCCACATCCCGATGCAATGATTAGCTATGGCTCTAAAGATGTATTATCCAAGCTTACTGCTACAAATTTAGTACCTAATGATACGTTCGCCTATTATACGATTGAAGCATTTAAAGCACAATTTCCTACTTCACTAGCATTAACAGAACGTGTTCTGAAGCAAAATCGTGGATCTACGGGTGAAGGTATTTGGCGTGTAAAATTAGTAGAACCTCTAGCCGAAGGAATGACTGTAGTTCCACTAGATGCACAAATTAAATGTACGGAAGCGAAAGATAATCATGTGGAATATTGGTCGCTTGGAGAATTTATGACATTTTGTGAGCCATATATTACTGGACTGAATGGTATGTTGATCGATATGCGATTTCTTCCACGTATTACAGAAGGTGAAGTTCGCTTATTGATGTTGCGCAATCACCCCGTTCACGTAGTACATAAAAAACCTGCCAATACCGAGGATGCCTTTAGCGCAACATTATTCTCAGGTGCGCAATATCGCTATGATCAACCAGAGGATTGGCAAGAGCTTGTCGATAACTTTTTATCACAACTCCCTCAAGTAACGAACTTATTAGGCGGTTATGACTTACCCTTAATTTGGACAGCTGATTTTATGTTAGATACAGATGAAGCTGGAGAAGATTGCTATATATTAGGTGAAATGAATTGTTCTTGTGTGGGCTTTACTTCAGAGCTTTCCTTAGCACATCAAGTAGCAGAAGAAATTTTGGCTTGTCTCCAAGAGCAGACAACAGTCGTTTCACCATCATAAAAAAAGTGCAATCTGAGAGATCGCACTTTTCATATATAAATTTTAATTGCTTGTATAAATTCATATATAAAATATCCAGCAAAGCCAATTAACAAGAATCCTGCGACAATCGTAAATGTTTTAATCATTTTACGATTCATGGCTTTACGCGTAACTGAGACAATGGTTAGTAAACCAAGATCATGGAGTAAAATTCCACTAAGGACACCAGCAGCAATGATTAAAAAGCTCGTTTGCTCCCCTTGTCCGTACGATTTAGCTAGAACCACGCCGAATACATTGACCCAAAAAACAAGGTTACCAGGGGAGATCGCTACCAATAATCCATTAAAGTAAGAGGCAAAAAAGGACTTGGTTACTTTTTCTCCTGCCAATGTAATATCATGATCGGCATTCTTAATAGAGTCATACCCTAACAAGAATAAAAAGCCCGCTCCAATGATCCACATCGGAAGCTGTACCATGGGCAGAGCCAAAATGGAGGCTAATCCCATATACAAGGCAAAAACTAATACGATGTCAATGGTCATGCCACCAAGCCCTACAGCCCAGCCGTGCAGAAAACCATTTTTAAGTCCTTGCTTTGTCATTTCCACTGTAATAGCACCTACAGGCATGGCAATGGCAAGTCCCACTAATACATACGCTACATATAAACTCAAAAAAACACTTCTTTCATGTCATCGATAAGCTTCATACGTCCGTTTATAGTTTCATAATAGCATAAATATACTTAAAAGGAAATAATTATTAATAGTTTAAACGTCTCTTTTCTAGATTTATAGCATTTGCTTTTTCCATTGACTTAACATATCATTTGATTTCACGAGATCCATTTTCAAGGTAATTTGCTTGGTAGAACAGCGTTTTTTAGCTCTTTCCCAAGCCTCTTCTAAAGCAGGTAAATAGCTTAAATTTTTCGTAGCAGCTACTAACTGTAAAAAAATATTACCTTGAATATAGTGCCAGCGAGGATTCATACCATCTAGCTGTATGGCTTCCTCAATGAGTCTAAGTGCTAAATAAGGGCTCCCCTCATGACGATTTAAAAATTGAGCAAATGCACCCCAATAGAGACCCTTGTTAGGCTGTAATTTAATAGCCTCCGCATATTGTACCATTGCTTTATCCTGTTCTTTAGTAAGGACGTAGTATTCAGCCATCGTATAATACGCGTTTGCCTGTGCTTCAATGGGTCCGGCTAATAATTCGTCTATTACTTTCCCAAACTGTTCAGCATCTTGAGTACCGATATAGGCTGTAAGAACATCTCGCTCTGGGTACGAACCATCAGTACGTTCTGCACTTTGCATGACTTTTTCGTCAGTCGTTTCGGGCATATTGGCATATCCATTTGCCTCGAGTAATGCAACATGTTGCTGAATAAGCTGATGGGTCTCACCTTCTAAATTAGTCTGGTTGGCAAGTATCTCCTTTGCTAGCTGGTAACTCCCTTTTACTTGACCGCTTAAAAATAAGTCATTCATTTGCTGTACTTGCTCATCCATTTGTTTTACCACCATTAAATCCTCACCTTCGCCAAAAGAAAAATCTTATTGATAGTGTACCATCTTAGACACGCAAGCAAAAGCTAACTTATTCTAATTTTTCTACAATTCTTTTAATTTAAATGCTTTCACGTGTTGCTCTAGTGTATGTGCCATATGGGTCGTTTCATTCGAACCTTGTGCAACCTCGTCAATACTTGCTGTTGTTTGCTGGGCCGCTAAGGTAATTCTATTCATGGCTTCTTCGATGTCTCTAATGGATTCTGTTAATTGTTGTATCATCTGAACAATTCGAGCTGACTTTTCATTTTCAGCAGTCACCGCATGAGAAATACTTATAATTTCCTCAACGGTCTTCGCTACAGCGTTTGAAATATTACCTAACGATTGTGCTGTTAAACCGACTGTCTCTGTTCCTTTTTCAATATATTGCGTATTATCATTGGTTGACGACATTACTTGCTGAACATGTTTCATCATATCCTGAATAAGCTGTTCAACTTGTAATACTTCTGCATTGGACTGCTCTGCTAGCTTTCGCACTTCCTCAGCAACAATCGCAAAGCCTTTTCCTTGCTCTCCTGCTCTTGCCGCTTCGATAGAAGCATTCAGTGCTAATAAATTTGTTTGTGATGCAATACCAGCAATGGATGTTGTAATTGCCTGTATTTTGGCAGCAGACGTAACTAAGTTTTCAACAGTATGCTTCACTTCATCTGATCCGCTTTGAATGGATGCCATATCATTGTTTATGTCTTTGGCTAGCCTTTCTCCCTCTGTTGCTAGTTTCATTGTTTCTCGTGCATTATTAGCACTATCCGTAGCATTGTACTGGATTACCTGCAAGTCTTCTGCTAAGGAGGTTAACACTTCTGTAGCATTTTCAGCATGATGCATGCCTGCCGTCACAGTGCTTGTTACCTCTTCGATATTATGAGCGACCTCTTGAATGGTATTTGTCATATCGTTTAAGGTGCAAGCGGTTTCATCAGCATTATTAGCAAGTGTATTAGAAGTAGAACGCATGGTCATGATCATACTTTGCAGGCTAGCGGTCATACGATTTAATGTCTTCGCTAAATCCTCCACCTCATCCTTGCTATTTATTTTTGTTTCAGCTACTGCTAAATTGCCATTCGCAATTTCTTTGGCCTGTTGAATGAGAACACTAATTGGCTTCACTTTTCGTCGGATTAAAAAGCCTGTAATAATTGAAGCAATCAGCATAGGGAAAATACTAATTAATATCCCACTTCGCACAACATCCCATGTACGCTCCTTGACAATATTGGCGTCAAAATCGATCACACTGATGGCAATGATTTCTTTACTTGAATCGTGATCTTTGAAAATGGGCGCATAACCCGATAAGCGATCCATGTCAGCATACGTATAGGGCTGAGAGTAAGTTGGATGCTTATCTTGTAACAACCTATCAATCGCCTCTTGATCCAAATAGAAAGAATCCCCAGGGGCAAATCCTTTCTGGGCTAAATGGTCGTCCAGCGCTAACAATGTACCATCAAGGGACAGAATATATTGAGTTTGAAAAATATCTTTGTGTCCGGTTGTCCAGTTTAAGTCATTCCCAATCCGTTCCTGAGCTGCCTGGTCACCACGCATGGCCTTGTCCATTAGTTCAGGAGCAATTAGACCAGTCGTAATATTGGCACATCCATATGCCTCCACACCAGCAGCATCATAAAGTTTATTGTAAGCAGTTATGTATGTAGCGAACGATGTAATCCCTAGCATGACCACTAAAATACCAGCGATAATCGTTCCAAGTTGAAAAGTTAATGAATTTCGTAATTTCACGATTCATCTTCTCCCCTTTCTTGTAATAATCTATGAATTTTCCCTTTATTTTCTCATCATACTACAAAAAGATGTATTAAAAAAGCATCTTTAATTTTTCCTATAAAATAAAAGTATTGGATAAAAGTTCTGAATTATGCGATAATTGAAGCGGACTAACTTTATTTTGAGGCATTTATCATTCATCTACAAAGGGGGGCTTACAATGAATAAACGTTTTCATTTTGTATCGCTTATTACTGGAAATTTGCTAACAATAGGAGCCATATTCATTTATGCCGTGCAAAGCCAAGTACATGTAGCCCTCAGTACGTATGCACTAGTGATGGGATTTTTAAGTACATTACTTGTGATTTTCTTCTATGTATGGGGAGATGAAAAGCAACAAATATCCAGTCGATTTTTAAAATAAAAAGAGTGAAATGATGTTCTGATGTTTCAAGCAATGATGTCCCTTGCTACCTTTGTAGAAAAGGGATTTTTTCATGTATTCCATGCTTTTTTCTTCTGATTACGTCTAATTGATGTAGAAAAATTAAATTTTTTGTAGAAAATTTTAAAACAATGATTGAGTACTATATCAAATTTCTGTATAATCAGCTTGTTTGACAATACTTTTATGAACTTGGGGGTAGACAATTGGGTAAAGCATTGATTATCGGAGCTGGCGGAGTTGCCAGTGTTGTGGTACACAAGTGTGTTCAAAATTCGGACGTATTTGAGGAAATTTGTATCGCAAGTAGAACTGTTTCAAAATGTGACGCTCTAAAAGAAAAACTAGACGGCGGAAAAACAAAAATTCATACTGCACAGGTAGACGCAGATAATACAGAAGAGGTTATTGAGCTTATTAAAGCTTTCGGACCAGATGTAGTGATTAACGTTGCCCTACCTTATCAGGACTTAACGATTATGGATGCTTGCTTAGCGACAGGTGTGCACTATGTGGATACTGCAAACTACGAGCCACCTGAAACGGCAAAATTTGAATATAAATGGCAATGGGCTTATAAAGAAAAGTTTGAAAAAGCTGGCTTAACTGCATTACTTGGTAGCGGTTTTGACCCAGGTGTAACAGGCGTTTTCACTGCTCATGCGCAAAAACATGAATTTGATGAAATCCACTATATCGATATCGTGGATGCAAATGCAGGAGATCATGGTTATCATTTCGCAACAAACTTCAACCCAGAAATTAACATTCGTGAAATAACAGCGAATGGTCGTTACTGGAAAGAAGGCGAGTGGGTTGAAACGGCACCACTTGAGAAAAAAGAAGTGTATAACTTACCAGAAATTGGACCAAAAGATATTTACCTTCTATACCATGAAGAGCTTGAATCACTAGCGAAAAATATTAAAGGTTTAAAACAAATCCGCTTCTGGATGACGTTCTCTGAAAAATACTTAACACACTTAAAAGTATTAGAAAACGTTGGTATGACATCAATCGAGCCGATCGAATTTGAAGGTAAAATGATTCAACCAATCCACTTCCTGACAGCAGTATTACCAGATCCAGCTTCTCTAGGACCACGTACAAAAGGTAAAACAAATATCGGTTGTATCATTCGCGGTCTAAAAGATGGCAAAGAAAAAACGTATTATGTGTACAACGTATGTGACCACGAAGAATGCTATAACGAAGTGGGCTCACAAGCAATTTCTTACACAACTGGCGTACCAGCTATGATTGGTGCAATGCTTGTGATGAACGGCGAATGGCGTAAACCAGGTGTTTGGAATGTAGAAGATTTCAATCCAGATCCATTCATGGATGCATTAAATAAATGGGGTCTACCATGGCAAGAAAGCCATAACCCAGAGTTACTAGACCTTGATTTAGATACAAAGGAATTAAGCCGATGAAACCAATTGATTTTTCAAAAGTTCCATCCCCTTCTTATGTAGTGGATGAGCGATTATTAACAAAAAATCTTGAGCTTTTAAAATCAATTCAAGATCGTACAGGCTGCCGCATTTTACTAGCCCTTAAAGGGTTCTCTATGCATTCAACTTTCCCGCTAGTAGGGGAATATTTAGCAGGCATTACAGCCAGCTCCCTGCATGAGGCACGTCTTGGCTATGAAAAAATGGGCAAAGAAGTTCACGTTTATGCACCTGCTTATATTGAGCATGAAATGGACGAGCTTCTAGGCTATGTGGATCACATCGTATTTAACTCATTTAACCAATGGGCTCAATTCAAGGATAAAGTAAAATCTACTGGTAAAACAATTGAATGTGGTATTCGTGTGAATCCTGAGTACTCTGAAATTGAAACAGCTCTTTACGATCCTTGCTATACGAATTCCCGTCTTGGAACGACTTTGGCAAACTTCGATAAATCCCAACTTGACGGCATTGATGGCTTACACTTCCATGCAATGTGTGAACAAAACTCGGATACGCTAGAGCGCATTATTGAAGTAGTGGAAGAAAAATTTGGTGATGTATTACATCAAATGAAATGGTTGAATTTCGGTGGTGGTCACCATATTACACGTGAAGATTATGATGTAGAGAAGCTTGTGAACATCATTAATTATGTGCAAGAAAAATATAACCTACTTGTGTATTTAGAGCCAGGTGAAGCAGTAGCCCTTAATACAGGTTATTTAGTAGCTACTGTGCTTGATATTCAAGAAAATGGGATGGATCTTGCTATTTTAGATACGTCGGCAACATGTCATATGCCTGATGTACTTGAAATGCCCTACCGTCCAATGATTATTGGTTCAGGTCAAGCCAATGAATTTGCCCACACATATCGCTTAGGTGGACTAACATGTCTTGCTGGTGATGTTATTGGCGATTATTCATTTGAACAGCCATTAAAACCAGGAGATCGTCTTGTATTTACGGATATGGCCCATTATTCAATGGTAAAAAACCATATGTTTAATGGTGTTAACCTGCCTTCTATCGTTTCTTACAATGATGAAGAAGGTATTAAAATTATTCGTGAATTTAAATTTGAAGACTACAGTGGTCGTCTTTCTTAAGAACGCGACAAAGCCCTTCCGTTTTTGCAGGAAGGGCTTCTTTTTATAGCTGTATAGTCTTGGGATCGGTTCATACGTCCCCTGTCCCAACAATTTGAACATAAGAAAAACGTAGAAGCCTAAGCCTCTACGTTTTCTTTTTCATTTTCAAGCATTTTGTGTAAATAATTGATAATTTCACGAATACCCTCTAATGAATTGACGAGTATTTTTGGGTCAACATACGTAATCATTCGGTTTTCAAGATTAGCCACAGCTGTAAAATAGCGAGTTTTACTATAATTCACAAGTCCTAGTTGTTGAAGTATAGATTCATCTAAATCAAGAATTTCACGAGCTTCCGTAACAAGTAACCCATAGTTTACAACATCTGTATTCAATACAATCACCCGAGCAGTTGCTGTATTCGAAGAGCGATTATATAATATTCGTTCAAAATCTAGGACAGGCACAAGTTCCCCACGAATTCTTGTAAAACCTAAAAGATAGTTAGGTAAATGAGGAATAGGTGTTACCTGCTCTAATTTTTCAATTGAAATCGCTTGCTCTACAGGCACTGCATATTCCTCTGTACCACAAGCAAAAACTACTGCTTTTACACTTTCCATATGGTCACACCCTTCAAATTCGACTATTATTTTTTCGCAGATTCTTTGACGATTTCAACTAGTAAATCTGCTAATTTTTCTAATTCTTCAACGGATATTTTTTCATTTGTCGTATGAATATCCTCATACCCAACTGATAAATTAACTGTTGGGATACCAAAGCCTGCAATCACATTTGCATCGGACCCACCACCTGAAATACCTAATGTAGGGGTACGATCAATTTGGCGTGCCGCTGCCATTGCCACTTGAACGACTTTGTCTGATTCGGTTACACGGAAACCTGGATACATAAGCTTCACTTCAACTTCAGCTCGTGCCCCTAATGAAGCAGCTACTTGTTCAAATGTCTCTTGCATATGCTTTGTTTGAGCATCTAATTTTGTTTTATCAATCGAACGCGCTTCAGCTAGAATAGTAACTTCGTCGCAAACAATATTTGTCGCCTGTCCACCCTCAAAGCGACCAATATTGGCTGTTGTTTCTTCATCTAATCGACCTAGCTTCATCTGTGCAATACATTTTGATGCAACTGTAATAGCTGAAATTCCTTTTTCAGGCGCAACTCCAGCATGCGCAGTTTTGCCGATAATCTTCGCGAAAATTTTCGCTTGGAACGGTGCTGCTGTCACAATACCTCCAACTTTGCCATCACTATCCACAGCAAAGCCATATTTTGCTTTAATAATAGATGGATCCAATTCTTTGGCACCAACAAGACCGCTTTCTTCACCAGCAGTAAGTATAAACTCAATATCTCCGTGAGCAATATTTTGCTCTTTTAAGCGTTTTACCATTTCTAGTAGTGCTGCTAGTCCAGCCTTATCGTCCGCACCTAAAATCGTTGTGCCATCCGATACAATATAACCATCTTCACGTAATGATGGCTTTATGCCTTTACCAGGAACAACTGTGTCCATATGAGAAGTAAAATAGATCGGTTCTACATCTAATGTACCTTTTAATGTGGCAATTATATTGCCTGCACCATGTCCGTTACGTGTATGGGCGTCATCTTGGACTACTGTAAATCCAAGTGCTGATAACTTATCGACTAAAATTGGTGCGATTTCTTGTTCATATTTTGTTTCTGAATCAATTTGAACGAGCTCAAAAAACTCTTCCACTAAACGACTTGTCATGTTGTAAAACTCCCTTAGTTTACGTGTTTTTCCACGTTATAGTATAAGTATTATTTTAGCACAACGTCAGAAGAGTTGAAATCATTCAACAATACTCCCCATATAAAAAGTCTGAGAAATTAATCTCAGACTCAACTTACGCATTGAAAATGGTTCCTTGTTCTTGTTCGATTGTTTGTAAATAGTTCGCTGCTTTATTATGTTTATCCTGTAAGCGCCAAATTGTATTATGTACATCATCTTGGACACGTGAAACCTGTTCTCTTGCGGTTGAAATTTTGGAATGGACCGACCAAGCTGAAAAAAGATCATCGAAGAAATAGTCCGCAAATTTAACAAAACCATCTGTTTCGACTTGTAGTGTCTTTGTAGACATCTCATGAACATCTAATAGCTCATTGTGAAAACGTTGCAGCGCAATTTGTGCACTATGTATGTAATTTTCTGATTGATCAAGTGCACCATGCTTTAAGTGTGTAGCGATTACTCCACCACCAAAGAAAGTATCCCAAGTCGAATATTCGTTGGCCGAATGAAGTGACGCAGCTGCTTGCCCCAACTTTGTCAGAGCTACCTCCCCTGCTCCTTCTGCTTCTTGAATTTCAGCAATGAGTTGTTTAGTGTGCATTTTTTCCTGAGCTAAATGCTCCAATCTCTCTGCCTGTGCAGGATTATGGATTTGTAAATAGCCCTTCTGTTTTGCGTGAATTACTCGAAGCTCATCTTGTAAGGCTATCGTATTGATTTGAGCTAATTTCTGAGTTATTTGAACTTTATCTTCGCTTAAATCCGTCTGCATTTTCTTCGCTTCTTTAATTTTTAATTCAAGTACGGCTGCTTTATCAATTTTTTCAGCCCGTAATTCATCTTGTTGCCCCGTCCAAGTACGAATCATATTCATAAATGAAAAACCCTCTAATTTATGTAGTTTGGCCCGAATTTGATTGAGTGTACTAAAATGTTTGTTTATTTCCTGTTGTGTATGCTCAATCTGCTTGTCAATTAACAGTCCTTGCTCGTTTAGCCTTGCCGCTTTTCTTAGTTGTGTATGAATCTTTTCCTGCTCTTTTTGTAATTGCTTCCATTCCATTCATATCAACTCCTTATATATCAGTACGGTTGACAAGGAAAAATGTTTCAACATTCATTGATAATATTGTATACTAATTTTTGGAAATTAAAAGCCTAGTAACCGCATAGCTACTAGGCTTGGACGTTTTATAATGGAATATTACCATGTTTTTTCTCAGGACGCGTTTCCTGTTTATTAGATAACATATCAAGTCCTTGAATAAGTTTAATACGTGTATCTCTTGGATCAATAACATCGTCTACCATACCGCGAGATGCTGCAACATATGGATTAGCAAATTTCTCTTTATATTCTTCAATTTTTGCGGCACGTGTTGCTTCTGGATCATCTGATTTCGCAATTTCACGGGCAAAAATGATGTTTGCAGCTCCGGCAGCTCCCATAACTGCAATCTCAGCGTTTGGCCAAGCAAAAACAAGGTCCGCACCGATTGATTTAGAGTTTAGGGCAACGTAAGCGCCTCCATAAGCTTTACGTAAAATCACTGTGATTTTTGGTACAGTTGCTTCTGAATAAGCATAAAGAATTTTCGCACCATGACGAATGATTCCTCCGTGTTCTTGTTTAACACCTGGGAAGAAACCAGATACGTCTTCAAATGTAATGATTGGAATATTATAAGCATCGCAAGTACGGATAAAACGAGCTGCTTTATCAGAAGAGTCTATATCTAATCCTCCAGCAAGTACTTTTGGTTGGTTACAAACAAGACCAACTGACTCACCAGCAATACGTGCAAAGCCAACTACAACGTTTTTCGCAAATTCTGCATGAACTTCCATGAATGAACCTTCATCCACTACTTGATCAACGACTTTACGCACATCATAAGGACGTGTTGTTTCAATCGGCACAGTATCTACGATTTCTGGACGGTAGTCATCCCCCTCTGGTCGATCCTGACGAGGTGCTTTTTCTTTATTGTTTTGTGGTAAATAGCTTAATAGTTTTTTAATTTCTTGAATTGCCTCTTCTTCAGATGGTGCACGGAAATGAGCATTTCCACTTACTGCATTATTTACTTTTGAACCACCTAAATCTTCAGCCGAGATTTTTTCACCTGTTACAGTTTCGATAACTTTAGGTCCTGTTATAAACATTTGAGATGTTTTATCTACCATTAAGATAAAGTCTGTAATGGCAGGAGAATATACAGCTCCTCCAGCACATGGCCCCATTATTACGGAGATTTGCGGAATAACGCCCGAGTAAATCGCATTACGGTAGAAAATATGACCATAGCCATCTAGTGAAAGAACACCCTCTTGGATACGTGCGCCACCTGAATCGTTAATACCGATAAATGGTGTGCCATTTTTCGCAGCGAGGTCCATAACTGTTGCCATTTTTTTCGCATGCATTTCACCTAGTGCGCCACCAAACACTGTAAAGTCTTGAGAGAATAAGTATACTGGACGTCCGTTAATTTTACCGAAACCAGTTACAACACCATCACCAGGTCCTTCCATTTTCTCCATTCCGAAGTCTACTGTACGGTGAGTAATAAATGGGTTGATTTCAAAAAATGTGCCTTCGTCTAGTAACAAATCAATACGTTCACGAGCTGTTAATTTCCCTTTTTCATGCTGTTTTTCGATGCGCTCATAGCCACCACCAAGTTCAATTACCGTCTTACGATCATACAAGTCATTGATTTTGTCGAACATATCCATATTAATCACTTATCCCCTTTTCCACTTTTATCACATAATTCATATAACACCCCGAACGAAGATTTAGGATGCATGAACGCAACCTCTGCACCTCCAGCACCAGGTCCTGGCTCTTCCGATAAAAGACGTACACCTTTTTCACGAAGCTCTACCATACGCTCACGAATTCCTGTCACACCAAAAGCAATATGGTGAATACCTTCTCCACGTTTCTCAATAAATCCATGAATGGCACTTTTTTCACTCATTGGTTCTAATAGCTCCAATTTCACGTTACCTGCGTCGATAAAGGCAACACGAACTTGTTGTGAATCTACTTCTTCCACTTTCATCAACTTTAAACCTAAAGTTTCTGTATAATATGTAATGCGCTCATCAAGATCGCGCACCGCAATCCCAATATGGTCTACTTTCTCCATGGTGACATCTCCTTCTGTTATGGTACATACTCTATTTTACAGACTTTTTTGTCAAAACTCTACTACTTGAGAAATTTTTCAGATTTGATAAACTATTTATAAGAAAAGAAGGAGCGAACGAGCATATGAGTAATAAAAAGTTTCAAAAAATTGTTGTTTATACTATGGTCGCAATCATGCTAATCTCATCTCTAGCATTCGGCTTATCAATGCTAGTTTAAGGCAAGGACATAGCGTCCACACTACTGTGGGCGCTCTTTTTTTACCTTTAAACCCTTAAATGACTGCTTTATTTCTAAATACCTGTCCATTTCCTCGATAAACTGATAGAGTGCGGCTTGAGCGATAAATTGCTCATGGTTTTGCGGCAATGGTAGCTGAGAGAAATCATGTTTCACCTGCTCTAGCTTTTCCCGATAATGACTCGCTGTATTTCCAGAATGAATATGTCCCCCGAGGTCTTGTAAAAAATCTGCCACAATTTCAGCCTCTTGTACTATAACAGGTAAAGTTGTAATTTTTGGTAATACTCTTTCAATAATTTCTAGCTGCTTTTCTCGCATATCGAAATACATATAGTAATCATTTTTGCGTCTCGTAAAATGGTTTTCAACATCTTTAAATGCCAAGGACTTTGCATCATTTAATGTTCGAATAGCTTCAATGATCTCATGCCCATCCCATAACGTATCCCCTTGTCGTAAATAGCTAGCAATTTCTAAAAATATCTTGCTATATAGTTCCTCAATTTTAACTCTGTAGTAATTTAATTCCTTTTGAATATCTGGCATATACATATTGATGGCTATACCAGTTCCATAGCCGATAGCCATTAACGCCAATTCATTATAAACAAGCTCCATCGAAAAACTTTTAGCGGCGTAAATATGCATAATAATTACGACACTAGAAATAAATCCGTCTGCAACTCTCAAGGACACAATTGTTGGAATAAAAAGTATTAGCATTCCCGCTAGTGTAAGTGGCTGGTAGGAAAAAAGCTCAAAGCTTACAAAGGCAAAAAACATGGCCACTATACTAGCAACTAATCGTGTATAGGCTGCATGAATGGATTTTTTCTTCGTTGGCTGTACACATAATATCGTTAGAATACCTGCAGAGGCATACGAGGCTAAATTAAAATATTGAGCAATGGCAATCGCAAGTGCTGCACCAATTGCTGTTTTTAAAGTTCGATAGCCGATTGAAAACTTCTTCAGGCCGACTGCCTCCTATCTTTTAGTACTCTTCAGTGAAAATAGTTAATTATTTAGCCAATATTACAAAAATTTTAATGGTAATGCTGAACTATCTATACATGATAATTAAGTAGGAAGCCTGCATAGATCAACTTTCTATGAGGCTTTTCTACTTAGTTAAAAAGGATTGCTCTTATGCAAGAATTGACTTAAAGCTCGTCACAATATTCTTCAAAGTTTGCTTGTAAGTTTGTCACAACTGACATCGGGTCATGCCCTTCAATTTCATAGCGCCCCACTTCAGCCACAACTTGTCCATCCTTTAATAGAATAAATGATGGTGAAGATGGTAGGTGATCTTCTCCAAAAAGATAACGCGCCGCTGCAGTCGCTTCTTTATCTTGCCCTGCAAATACTGTTACTAAGTGATCTGGGCGTTTATCGTAATGTACACATTGCGCTGCTGCTGGACGAGCAATACCACCCGCACAACCACACACTGAGTTCACCATAACTAATGTTGTACCTGGACGAGCAAACGCCTCCTCAACAGCCTCTGGTGTTTTTAGCTGTTCGTAGCCAGCCGTTTCAATTTCAGCACGAGCTGTTTTTAAAATTTCCTGCATAAATAAATCATAATCCATATTCATATAGCGATAGCTCCTTTCAAATCGCGTCAATTCAGCTTTTTATAGTAGGTATTTGACGCACATACATCTCTTATCATAGCAGTTTGCAACGAATTTGTGCACCCACTTGCTCATACATATCAGTTGAATTTTCTAAGCTTTTAAAGAAACTAGTTTACTGATCTTCCTGTTCGTCGCTAAATAAACGATCTACACCTTGTGTAACCGTTAGTTGGCCACTTAAAATTTGACGTTCCAGAAGCTGTACCTGTGCTTTACGTTGTGGATTTCCATAGAACATATCTATTAAATGATCAGTAATCATGGATTGGAACCACTCTTTTGTTTGTTTTTGACGTCGAGTAGCCCAATAACTGTTTGATTCAACAATTTGTTTAAATTCTTCTATGGTTCCCCAAACCTTATCGAGACCCCGTTTTTCCAATGAACTAACTGGCATTGCAGTTGACATCCAGCCTGGTGTAGCAGGCTGTAAAAAATGCAGAATCTGTTTATATTCTGCGACAGTTTTTTTGGCAAGCCGCACATTATCACCATCTGCCTTATGCACAACAATGGCGTCTGCTAACTCCATAATGCCCTTTTTCATGCCCTGCAATTCATCCCCTGCTCCAGTTAAAACTAGAAGCAAGAAGAAATCCACCATGCCTCGGACATAGGTTTCACTTTGTCCCACACCCACTGTTTCAATGAGAATGACATCATAGCCTGCTGCTTCACAAACTAACATCGTTTCACGTGTCTTTTTATGAACACCCCCAAGGGTACCAGCCGATGGTGAAGGACGTACAAAAGCAGTAGGCTTCTTGACGAGCTCCTCCATGCGCGTTTTATCCCCTAAAATACTCCCCCCTGATAAAGAAGAGCTTGGGTCAATCGCAAGGACTGCTACTCGTTTTCCCATGTCACAAAGCATAGTTCCGAAAGCCTCAATGAACGAGCTCTTCCCCGCTCCTGGAACGCCCGTAATACCGATTCGAATACTCTTTCCTGTATGCGGTAAAAGCTCCTGTAAAAGCTCCTGTGCTTGGACTTTATGAGTGGCATTCGAGCTTTCAATGAGGGTAATCGCTTTTGACAAATGTGTGCGAGAGCCTGCACGTACTTGTTGTGCAAGCTCTCTAATATTAACAGTGTCGGCTTTTTTCTTTCGGAATTTTTTAGGTGTACCATAGTGCATACCGTCGTGAGTCGCCTCGACCCCGTCCATTACAAATAGCGCACTTTCTTCCATTCCTTTGTTGTTGTCCATTATTCAGACACTTCCTCATAGCCTAAACGTTTGTAGATTTCCTCAATGATTTTCTGTGCGGATACAGGAATCACGGTACCTGGCCCAAAGATAGCTACTGCGCCAGCATTATAAAGGAAATCATAGTCTTGAGCTGGTATAACACCACCCACAATGATAATAATATCTTCACGCCCTAATTTTTCTAGCTCCGCGATCAATTCAGGCACTAATGTTTTATGCCCCGCTGCTAACGAAGAGACACCAATGACATGAACATCATTTTCAACAGCCATTTGCGCTGCCTCAGCAGGTGTCATAAATAATGGAGAAATATCTACGTCAAAGCCTAAATCAGCATAGCCTGTTGCGACAACCTTGGCTCCACGGTCATGTCCATCTTGTCCCATTTTAGCTACTAAAATACGTGGACGACGGCCTTCGTTTTCAAGGAATTCTTCTGTCATTTGCTTCACTTCTGAAATTTGCTCCTCATCAGAGAAGTTGGCAGAGTAGACACCTGAAATAGAACGGATGACAGCTTTATGTCGTCCAGAAACGGCTTCAATTGCATCCGAAATTTCTCCTAATGAGGCACGTGCACGAGCCGCATCAACTGCTATAGCTAGTAAATTTTCTTCGCCATCTTGCGCGGCCTTCGTTAAACGAGCTAAATGTTTTTGAACTTCAGCCTCATCACGTGCGGCTTTCATCGCTTCTAAACGCTCAATTTGTTTTTGTCGCACAAGGGTATTATCAATATCTAGAATATCAATTGGCTCTTCTTTCGTCAGACGATATTTATTTACACCAACAATCGTCTCTGTCTTGGAGTCAATTTTCGCTTGACGTTTAGCAGCGGCTTCTTCAACTTTCATTTTCGGAAGACCCGTTTCAATTGCTTTCGCCATACCGCCAAGTGCTTCAATCTCTTCAATCAATGCCCATGCTGATTTAGTAATTTCTTCGGTTAATTTCTCCACGTAGTACGAACCACCCCATGGATCAATTACTTTCGTCATTGCTGTTTCCTCTTGTAAAAATAACTGCGTATTACGTGCGATACGTGCAGAGAAATCCGTTGGAAGTGCAATAGCTTCATCCAGTGCATTCGTATGCAGTGATTGAGTATGTCCCATTGATGACGCATTTGCTTCGATTAACGTACGTGCTACATTATTAAACGGATCTTGCTCTGTTAATGACCACCCTGATGTTTGCGAGTGGGTACGTAAAGCTAATGTTTTCGGATTTTTTGGATTAAACGTTGACATCATCTGTGCCCAAATACGACGTGCTGCGCGCATTTTAGCCACTTCCATATAATAGTTCATGCCAATAGCCCAGAAGAACGATAGACGTGGTGCAAATGCATCGATATCAATACCTGCTTTCAAACCTGTACGCACATACTCCAAACCATCTGCTAACGTATAGGCAAGTTCAATATCATTTGTTGCTCCCGCTTCTTGAATATGGTAACCAGAAATCGAAATCGAGTTAAATTTCGGCATATACTTCGCTGTATATTCAAAAATATCTGCAATGATTTTCATCGACATAGCTGGTGGGTAAATGTATGTATTACGCACCATATATTCTTTTAAAATATCATTTTGAATCGTCCCTGCTAATTTTTCTGGTGTTACCCCTTGTTCCTCCGCTGCCACAATATAGAAAGCAAGAACTGGTAGTACGGCACCATTCATCGTCATAGAAACAGACATTTGATCTAACGGGATTTGATCGAAAAGAATTTTCATATCCTCGACAGAGTCAATGGCAACACCGGCTTTTCCTACATCCCCTGTAACTCGTGGATGATCAGAGTCATAACCTCGATGAGTTGCTAGGTCAAACGCTACAGATAACCCCTTTTGTCCCATTGCCAAATTTCGCTTGTAAAAGGCATTAGACTCTTCAGCTGTTGAGAAACCAGCATATTGACGAACAGTCCAAGGACGAGCCACATACATAGTAGGGTATGGTCCGCGTGTATTAGGTGCAATACCTGCTACATCATTTAAATGTTTAGCATCCTTGATATCTTCTTTTGTATAAATATCTTTAATTTCAATACCTTCATTTGTCATAAACTTATCATCAGACGCTTGAGGTGCATTAGCTGATAAAACTTTTTCTATTTCAATTGCATTAAAATTTGGCTTACTCATCGTTGGACCTCCTTTATGCTCGCGAACACTGACTGTAATTTTTCAATGATATTCTGTCCTGCGAAAATAAAGCCGTTTAAGCCATTTGCTAACCAAGCTTCTTCTTCGTCTTTAAATTTCCCAGCCACATCCACAAGTACACCCGCTGGTTTGTCTGCTAATATGGCATGGACAAATTCTTTTGTATCCTCATCATTACCTGCAATTACAACATATTTAGCCTCTGTTGCCTTTAGCCAAGCTATTGCCTCTTCAACAGTCGCCGCCGGTTCACTTTTTTCAGGAACAAGACCTACCGTATTTAAGAAACCAGCAATAAAATCTGCTCTTGGCTTGGAGCTTTTTAATGTACCTAATGCTAAAATACCCGTTTTCACATCAGCTGCTGTCATTTCTGCACGAAGCTTTTCAAATGGAATAGCACTTCGTTTAATGCTAGCAAATAACGGATTCGTTTCACATTCAAGTACATCAGCTGGATTTGCATAAATATTCGTTCCAATCAATGATTGCTTACGTGTTTGTGCAGCTTGAATACGAGATTGATACGATTTCTCTACTTCATCAGCGAGGTTGCCAGATGCGGTGAATTCATCAATGCCTCCAGCTGCCTCTATTGCTAAGAATAACGCCCATGCCTCTTTGACAAAGTCCGCCGTTAACGACTCGATAAAGTAAGAGCCACCTGCAGGATCGATTACTTTTAAGACGTTCGTTTCTTCTTTTAAAATTAATGACACGTTACGAGCAATACGTACTGACTGTTCTGTAGGTTTTGTTAACACATCATGTGGATGAACCGTAAAGAGATCAGCACCGCCGATTAGTCCAGAAAGCGCTTCATTAGAAGATCGTAATAAATTCACGTAAACATCCAATTTAGAGAAGCTTCTTAAAGATGTTTCAGCAACTGTTGGAATTTTTACATTTTTTGTAACACCATATGCGGATGAGAACGCTTTCCAAAGTACTTTAAAAGCACGGAGTTTTGCAATTTCTGTAAAGAATTGTGTATCAACAGCAAAGGATACAAAAAATTTCTTGGAAAATGCTTCGAAGCTTTCTTCCTGTTCTACAAACTTTGCTGCTAATGCAAGTGCATAGGCTAATTCTTGAACGGCGTTGGCACCTTCATTATGATAAAGAACTGTGTTAGCGCCGACTGAGCGCACGCTCGGAAAAGCTTGTAAAGAGATTGGTTCGTTCGAAACGATGAAGCCCTTCACAGCTTCTCGTTGATCTAAATCAATTTTGTCAAACACTGTTAATAATGGGTCTTTTGTATCTTTAATAGTAATTTTAAATGAATATTCTGAGAAATATGATGCTAATTTGACCAATACATCTTCTGTCCAGTCAAAATTAACACGACTATCAATTGTAATAACTTCATTACCTCTAGCTAAACTGTCATCAAGCTGTGCAAAAAACGCTTCACTCGTATCAGCATGAACTTGCTGAGCTACTTGAAATGCTTGACTATTTTGTAGGGAACGGATTGTGGCAACTTGTCGATCAAGCTCATCACCAAGCTTAGCTACTAAACTTTCTTGTGTGTAAATTGGCTGTAGTGTAACACCCTCATTTGTTTTCGTGAATAGAGACTCAAATGGTTTCCCCTTTAAAGCTTTGATTGCTGCATCTTGCCAGTCGGAATAGGCCGGCTTTTCAAATTCAATATTTTTCATGTTGTTTGACATGCGGACGCTTAATCAGCTTCCCCCCTTAGTAGTTTCTATTTGTTATTCTACATGACAAATTGCGACTCGGAAAGCATAAAAAAAATCGGAAACCCTTATACAGCAGGTTTCCGACAAGTCATCAGTAGACTGACGTTGAAGATTTATTTGTATTTTCGAGTATTTCTTTTACTCTATTTAGGAATTTACCACATACTAGTCCATCCAATACACGATGATCTAATGATAAACATAAATTCACAATATCACGAGCGGCAAACATTCCACCTGGTAAAACGACCGGTTTTTTTACAATACTTTCCACTTGAAGGATAGCAGCTTGTGGATAATTAATGATACCCATTGATTGAATAGAGCCAAATGCTCCCGTATTATTAACGGTAAATGTACCACCTTTAATATCATCCATGGCTAATTTTCCAGTTCGAACTTTATTGGCAAGCTCATGAATCTCTTTAGCAATCCCTTTAATGGATTTTTCATCAGCGTGTTTTATAACAGGCACGAATAATGCATCATCCGTCGCTACAGCAATCGAAATATTGATGTCATGCTTTTGAATAATTTTATCCTCAGCCCACATCGAATTCATCATTGGGAATTCCTTTAAGGCCTGAGCCACTGCTTTTACAAAGAAGGCGAAATATGTAAGATTAAAGCCTTCTTTTTGTTTAAATTCACCTTTTAGGCTATCTCGGTAAGCAACTAAATCTGTTACGTCCACTTCCATCATCATCCAAGCGTGTGGAGCCTCATGAACGCTTCTCACCATATTATTTGCAATGGCACGACGGACCTTCGTCACTGGGATTTCAATATCTCCAGGCTGGATAGGTTGTACCGGCGCTGCAGGCTTTTCTGCATGCTGTGCTTGTGCAGGAGCTGGCTGTGCGGATATCGCTTGAATCGCTGCTGGCGCTGATACCGCACTAGTTGCTGTTGGAATATTGCCCGTTTCAATTAGCTTTAACAAATCTTTTCTTGTAATGCGACCACCCTCGCCCGTTCCCGTAACTTGATCGAGTGCAATATCATGCTCCTGTGCAAGTCTTAGAACAGCAGGTGAGTAGCGTACTTTGTCCTTACGCGATTCTTTTGGAGCGGCTGAAGGAGGAGTAGAAACTGATTGTGATGCCTCTTGTTTCTTTTGAACACCTGCATTTAAAATGGCTGTGCTTACTGCAGATTTTTTTTCAGGTGGTGGTGGTGGTAATTCACTATCCCCTGCAATTTCAATCGAGCATACGACTGCGCCAACTGGTAATGTTTGACCTTCTTGTGCAATTAGCTCCGTAATAACTCCTTCAAACGACGATGGAATTTCTGCATTTACTTTATCTGTCACAACTTCTGCTAAAGAATCATATTTTTTTACTGTATCGCCAGGCTTCACAAGCCATTTTTCAATTGTACCTTCTGTTACACTTTCGCCGAGTTGTGGCATAGTAATATTTTGAACCGCCATCATTTATTCCTCCCATCAATTAAGCCTAGGCGTCATTGTACCTGATGCAGCGCTAAATTAATAAACGAAGTTAGGCAAATAGACAGATTTTGACTTTCAAACGGCTAAGTCAAAATCTGTTCTTCCGTCTGAGGCTTTCATTTTTTCAATCAGCCTTGCTTGGTATGTTAAAATGCCGCAAGTTCTCGCATCGCACGTTCAACTTTATCAGGATTAATCATAAAATATTTCTCCATTGTTGGTGCATATGGCATTGCTGGCACATCAGGTCCTGCTAGACGTTGAATTGGTGCATCAAGCTCAAATAAACAATGTTCCGCTATAATTGCGGCAACTTCACTCATAATACTGCCTTCTTTATTATCCTCAGTAACAAGTAATACTTTTCCTGTCTTACTTGCTGCCTCAATAATTGCTTCCTTATCAAGTGGATAAACTGTGCGTAGGTCAAGTATATGGGCAGAAATACCATCTGCAGCAAGACGCTCAGCAGCTTGTAGCGCAAAATGTACAGCTAAACCATAGGTAATGACCGTCACATCATCCCCTTCACGCTTTACATCTGCCTTACCGATTGGTAACGTGTAATCGTCTAACGGTACCTCCCCCTTAATTAATCGATAAGCACGTTTATGCTCAAAGAATAATACGGGATCTTCATCACGAATAGCTGCTTTCAGCAATCCTTTGGCATCATACGGAGTTGATGGTATAACTATTTTTAAACCAGGTGTACCCGCAAAAAGGGCTTCAACGGATTGAGAATGATAAAGTGCCCCGTGAATTCCTCCACCAAAAGGTGCACGGATTACCATTGGACAAGACCAATCATTATTAGAACGGTAACGGATTTTAGCTGCCTCAGAGACGATTTGGTTGACAGCTGGCATAATGAAATCAGCAAATTGCATTTCTGCGATTGGACGCATTCCATACATCGCTGCCCCAATACCAACCCCAGCAATCGCACTTTCTGCAAGTGGCGTATCTAGCACACGGTATTCACCGAATTGATCGTACAGACCTGTAGTCGCTTTGAATACACCGCCCTTACGGCCAACGTCTTCTCCTAAAATGAAAACTCGTTCATCTCGTTCCATTTCTTCTTTCATTGCTAATGTAATCGCATCAATATAAGACATAACTGCCATTACACGTCACCTCCGTCCACTGGTGCATAAACATATTTCATAGCATCCTCTGGTTGTGCATATGGAGCCGCTTCTGCATAATCAGTAGCTTCATTTACTTCCGCCATCACACGTTCTTCAATTTCTTTACGTACTTTTTCAGTCATGACGCCAGCATCTGTTAGATACTTTTCGAATAACACAATCGGATCTTTTGCCTTACCTTCTGCAATATCTTCTGCCGTACGATATTGACGATCATCATCATCCGAAGAATGGGCTGTTAAACGATATGTGACTGTTTCAATTAAGCTTGGGCCCTCTCCATTACGTGCACGATCCGCTGCTTCTTTCACCACTTTGTAAACTTGTAATGGGCATTTCCCATCAACCGTCACACCTGGCATACCGTAGCCAATTCCACGATCAGAAACCTTCGCACAGCCTAACTGACGTTCAACTGGTACAGAGATCGCATATTGATTGTTTTCTACCATGATAATAACTGGTAATTTATGAACACCTGCGAAGTTTGCCCCTTCATGGAAATCCCCTTGGTTAGAAGAACCTTCACCAAGTGTCACGAAAGATACAAAATCCTCTTTTTGTAGACGTCCAGCAAGTGCAACGCCAACTGCATGAGGCACCTGCGTAGTTACAGGCGAAGATCCTGTTAATATACGATTTTTCTTTTGACCAAAATGCCCTGGCATTTGACGTCCACCAGAGTTCGGATCTTCCGCTTTTGCAAATGCAGACAACATCAACTCTTTTGGTGTCATACCAAAGTGTAAAACAACACCCATATCACGATAATACGGTGCAATATAATCTTTATCTTTATTTAGCGCAAAGGCTGCCCCAACTTGTGCTGCCTCCTGACCTTGACAAGAAATAACAAACGGAATTTTACCAGAACGGTTTAATAACCACATACGCTCATCTAATCTTCTGGCCATTAACATTGTTTCGAACATAGCAAGTACATCTTCATTTGACAAACCTAAATCTTCATGTTTGATTTGAACATCTTGCATACGAACACCCCTTTCGTATTATAGAGAAATAACTATCTTATCCTATATCCCCACATTTGGATACGTTAGTTATGAAATTCAGAAAAATTTAAAAATGGATAGCACGACCATCAACTGCTAAAGCAGCTTCCACTAATACCTCATTTAATGAAGGATGTGGATGAATTGCCTTACTAATTTCCCATGGCGTTGCATCCAATAATTTAGCTAAAGATGCTTCTCCAATTAAATCTGTCACGTGCGGCCCTACCATATGAATACCCAAAATATCATCTGTTTCTTCATCAGCAATAATTTTTACAAAACCTTCAGCTTCTCCATTTACCAATGCCTTACCAATTGCCTTGAACGGGAATTTACCGATCTTTAATGAAAAGCCTCTCTCTTTGGCAGCAACTTCTGTTAAACCAATGCTAGCAACCTCAGGATATGAATAAACGCATTTCGGTACGTTCAGATCATCTAAATGCTCTGTTTTACCTGTCGCTATATGCTCAATCGCTGACAGACCTTCATGAGAAGCAACATGCGCTAACTGTAAGCCACCAATCACATCCCCAATGGCATACATATGTGATTCCTTCGTTTGATAAGAATCATTCACTTTAATGAAGCCATTTTCCACTTCGATTTCTGTATTTTCCAAACCAATATCTTGTGTATTGGCTTCACGTCCTACGCAAAGTAATAGTTTATCTGCCTCAAAGATTTCTTCCTGTTCATTCACTTTGGCAGAAATGAAAACGTTATCATTTTCTATTTTGAATGTATCTGCATCTAAACGGGCATTTGTCACAATGCGAACTCCCCGCTTTTCAAGCTGCTTTGTTACTTCTTTGACGATATCTGCATCCTCTGCAGGTAAGATAGTTGGTCCGTACTCTACCACTGTTACATATACGCCAAAATCGCAAAGCATAGATGCCCACTCAATACCAATGACACCACCGCCAACAATTAACAATGATTTCGGTAAATTATCAAGCTCCAACGCATGATCTGAATTCATCACATATTGACCATCAACTGTTAATCCGGCCATACCTCGTGGCTTTGAGCCAGTTGCAATGACAACATTCGTCGGTACAAGCATTTCATTTTCTTCCCCATTAGACATTTCTACTGAGATCGTTCCTGGCATTGGTGAGAAAATAGATGGACCTAAAATTCGTCCTGTACCATGATAAACATCTATTTTACCTTTTTTCATCAGTGTATTCACACCTTGGCTTAATTGCTCAACGATTGCTTGTTTCCTAGCTTGAACTTTGTCAAATTGCAGTGTTACACCTTCAATATCGACACCATATTCACTAGCCGTTTTATTAGCCATTCGATATACTTCTGCACTTCGAAGTAAGGCTTTACTTGGAATACAACCTTTATGCAAGCATGTTCCGCCTAAACGCTCCCGCTCTACAATAGCTGTTTTCAAGCCTAGTTGCGCTGCTCGAATGGCCGCAACATAACCGCCTGTACCTCCACCTAAAATGACAACATCATAATTTTGAGCCATGTTTATTCCCCCTTTTGAGAAAAGTGCTAAAGTATTCTATCTATTAAACAATCACCCTATCAATTTTTACGGTCTATTCTTGCTTAAGAAGAACTTTAGCTTTACTACAACGATGCTCTTATTTGTTGGTAAAATTAGAAGAAGTCGACAATGCGACTTCTCCAAATTTTCAAACCTTGTATATTAGCGACCGTGTAAAATATTTTTTTCATTTTTTAAGAATTGGCTGCGAGATTTTGCCACACGCGCAATGCGTTCTTCAGCTAAACGATTCGCTGCCACATATGTTGGAATGCCATCTCGTTTTGAAATAGCAAAGATCTTTTCAATACTATCATAAATACCGTCAACGCGTTTCAAAGCACGTTCACGATTATAACCATATAATTCATCCGCAACGTTAATAACTCCACCAGCATTAATGACATAATCTGGTGCATAGACAATACCTAATTCATGTAGGTAATCACCATGACGTGAATCTTTTAACTGGTTATTAGCAGATCCAGCAATTACTTTTGCTTTTAGTTGTGGAATTGTTTCATCATTTAATATAGCACCTAAAGCACAAGGTGAGAAAATATCAACGTCTTGCGCGTAGATTTCATCTGGAGCTACTGCAATTGCGTCAAAATCATTTACAACTCGATCAATTGCTGCCTGATTGATATCTGTTACAACAAGTTTTGCCCCTTCATTATGTAAATACTCGCAAAGCTTGTAAGCTACATTTCCTAGACCTTGTACAGAAATTTTTAATCCCTCTAATGATTCTGAACCAAATGCTTCTTTTGCAGCCGCTTTCATACCACGGTAAACTCCATACGCCGTTACTGGAGATGGGTTCCCTGATGAACCGAATGCAGGTGAAATTCCTGTTACATAATCTGTTTCCTCATGGATTAAATCCATATCTGTTACCGTTGTACCTACGTCTTCTGCAGTAATATAACGGCCATTTAAGCCTTGGATGAAACGACCTAATGCACGGAACATTTCTTCGTTTTTATCTTTAAATGGGTCACCGATAATGACCGTTTTTCCACCGCCAAGGTTTAAACCAGCTGCCGCATTTTTGTAGGTCATGCCTCGTGCTAAGCGCAATGCGTCTTCAACCGCATTTTCCTCTGAAGCATATGTCCACATACGTGCCCCGCCTAATGCTGGTCCAAGTGTTGTATCATGGATAGCGATAACCGCTTTTAACCCTGATGCTTCATCTTGGCAAAATACCAATTGTTCATAATCATACTTTTCCATATACTTGAAGATTTCCATGAAACTCGCCCCTTTGCTTTGGAAAGTGCATCCCCAAATGCCCGTCCCAATCAAGTTTTATCTAACAATTCTTTCCCTTGTTGTCCTCTTCTCAGCAAAATACTGAGCCCCATTTTCCAGTAGGTGTTTAGACCCTTATACAGGAAGAAAAAAATTGTTTAGTAATGGATAATATTGCTCCACTTATTTTTACAATACTGACAAATTCACAATTTCGCAACTATTATTACACATTCTTATTTAAGTAAGAATTTTCTAAACATTCAGTAACAAAAACCATTTTATATCCCGCCTAGCTTTGCGGAATAAATATTATATTGATGATACCCTTTCTTGACATTCCCCCATCCACAGGTACAATTAATCATAGGAATAAGGAGGGGTATACATGGCCCGTTTAGCTGCATTTATTGTAATGCTTATTCCAGGTCTTATGGCTGCAGGCGGCATTAAATTTATGCGTGATACATTATTTGGAAAGCTTCTTTCGCCTTTCCCATTTTTATGGCTACAATTTGTAGTGGGTGTTATTTTCTTTGTGATAGGCTTCGGCTTTTTCGCAGGATTTTTACTACATCGTGACCGCAAAAATGGAAAAGTAGCACCTCGCTTCCAAAAAAAATAAAAACAGCTATCCAAATAAGTCACACGGACTTACTGGATAGCTATTTTTATATTCGCTGCTGTGTAGTAATGACTTTATCAGGGTAATCCGTAATCCAACCTAAAACAGCATGGTGTGGATTCGTTAAAAACGGTTCATTACCATCAATTGCATAAAAACGACAGGCTTTGCCGCTTGTAACGCAAGCTTCTAAATATCTTGGCTTGTAGTATCTTTTATGCATATGAACAGTATCAGCCGCTTTATAATCAGCTAACAAATCCCATTTTAATTTTTTCGTGGCTATTAGCGCCGTTTCATATTCAGGCCTTTGTTTTTTCACAATTTCCAGTAATTCATAATGGAATGATGAGAAGTGGCTCCCTGTTGGTAATGAGAGCCCTTGAAGAAAATCTTTTAGTCCACTTTGATTGTCTAGAATGGTTGATTTTAATTCAATATTTAAAGGGAGCTTATTTGTTTTAGCCCATGCTAAAACTGCATCAAATGCTGGCATTTTAGCCGATGAAAAAAGACGCCTCCAAGGCTTTCCGAGTTTAAAGCGTAATAACTCTTCCATCGTACAATCACTCACCAGTTTATTGATACCTACTAATCTTGACAATTGTGGATCATGGTACACGATTGGACATCCCTCTTTTGAAAACTGGATGTCTAACTCAATGCCATCAGCCCCAAGCTCCAATGCCTTTTCGAAAGCTTTAAAGGTATTTTCAAGCGCATAGGCCGAAGCCCCTCGATGTGCAAACACTGGAATATAGGACAAATTAGACATTTAACTCACCAAACTCTAGCAGAAATTTCCCATTGGTCATTTTGCTTAATAAAGATGATTTTTTACCAATTTGAATATACGTCCCCGGATGCGCTTCCTTTGTTACAACAATCTCTTCTTTTCCAATATGACGCATTTCGTCCATTATCAGTTTAATTTCACGATCTAAGGTAACAGCTTCTGCCTTTAACTTTGTTAAAGCTTGCTTTGTCTCTTCAAAGGATGCTGTTTGTTCTTTAGACATTTGGTTGAGGAATGGTAATAAGCTTTTCATTTTGGCCTCATGGGCTGCAATTTCTGATTGTAACTCTTTAAGCTGAACAGCTTTTTCCTGCATCATCGAATTATTTTCTTGTTTATTAACACTTTCAATAATCAAATCCGTTCGACGTTCCAATCTGTTACCTGAAATGGCAGTGACAATCGTATTTTTAGCTACAGCACGTCCTCCAATAATTTTACCTTTTCGTTCGTCCACAAAAACAGAATGAGCGGAAAGTTGTGACCCTAATGCATAGAAGCCTATATGGATACTATCCGCCGCAAATAAATTTGCTTCATTGACATGTTTGACAAAAATATTGCCGCCCGCTTCCACAACTGTTGAGCCCAGACCAAAAATGCCTCCGCGAATATAAACATCGCCTTCAATAGATTTAATTAGTTTGGCACCGCTTACACCTTCAGCACCATCAATGGAAATATCGCCAGTTGCAATTACCGTATAGCCATTTGTTACTGTTCCTTTAATACTAAGAGAACCATTAAATTCTAGATTTCCTGTTTCAACGCCCACATCACCGTTAATAGGTAGGTGTCTGTTTACACCAATCATACCTTTTACATCATCTAGAACACCAGCAATTTTCGAGCGGATCACAATTTTCCCGTCCTCTTCCACTTCATATGCTGATTTTGTATCGTATCGGATAGGAAAATCCCGTCCTGGTGCAGCAGCCACTACCTCACCTAGCACATTTTTCCCTGGTTTACCTAATGTAGCAGGAATCTTTTCACCTAGCCATGAGCCTTCTGAAATTTCTGAGATAAAATTCATATCAAAGTAATCCGCTTTTCCATCATCACGAATGACCGGTTTTCTCTCCGGTTTAGGTAAGTATGTAATTTGTGCATCCGTGCCAGCTATTGGTGGTTGCCCCTGTGCAATCAAAAATGCTTTTCCTGGTTCAGCCTTCGAAATATCAAAATCTAATATTCCATGCACAATTTCATTTTCAGCAAGTGTTTCTTGTACTTGCTGTGTTAGCTTTTCTTTATGATTTGCCATATATTCGTTTGTTTCATAGATAAAAATAGAGGCTGACATTTTATCACGGGCAATTTCAGCTTCTATATTTGGAAGCCAGCGACCAATTTCTACTGGACTTGTGTTTTGAGTTGACAGCACATTTTTTAAAATTGAAAAATTAGATAATTTAAGTCGCGGATGACTACGTAGGATGCTATCAAATTCTTTTAATGGGAATCCGGCACTAAAAGTAAGCATAAATACCTTGCCATTCTCTTCAGAAATTTCGAAGTTTTCATTTCGAACTAGAATCAAGCTACCTCCTCCTTCCCTCTATATGTAAGTATATACAATCCACTTACATTTGTTTAGAGACCATTGTCACTAACGAGAAAGAAAATAGTACTACTTAATCATTAAAACATCCAACTATATTTTATTTCCAATATATATAAATAGGTGTATAATACTAAAAAAATGTTTATTATTTAATTTTTTTAATAAAATTACCCTTAAATACAAGGTTATTCTATTAGGATAATTTGAACGAATCGTATTCCCTCTATATATATTATAGGATAGGATTGTCATAAAATTTAAATATTAAAGGGTCTTTGGAACTATAAAAATATCAGATATTAAGGCTCTTTATTCAAGATAACTCTTTATATTTCCAATTTGAAAGGTCGAACCAAGTTGTCCCAATTCCTCCTTGCTCATATATTGCATACTTATTTTACCGTCTAATACGAGTCGGACTTCAAATAAATGTTCCTCTAGTTGTGTAATTTCTATTGAGTCCATTCCATCTAATTGAAAGTTGACACTTTTCATTTTGATCACCTGCTTCTAATTATTTCTTCTATGCGAAGTCCTTTGTCGACTGCTGATTGAATATAACCACTTGCATAGTGATTTTTAGGGACATCTTTAAATTGCGTTACTCTTTGAGTACCATCCAACCCTAAAAGATTTCCAATTTCTACAATTGATTCTGCACGATTTGAAATCTTTTCTGCTACATTCACTTCTGAACCACTAAATGAAAGAATAGACAAAATTAATACAAAAAACAATGAACTTAACACTTTTTTCATATGTATCCCCTTATTTATACTTACATAGAAATCCAAAAACGCTATTACAAAAGTATCAACCTTTATAAGATTAGATTACCATCAAACCAAATTTTGAAAGGGGTTAATGATATAAAAAAATACGCCTTTCTAAACAGTGGTCACACTGTCTAAAAATGGCGTTATAAAAACTCGAGGTATAATTGCTATATCAGTTTTTCTATCGTTTATTGCTAAAAATTATACGTTTAGCTAGCCATCATGTCGATGCGGATTTTGTCTGCAATCATGGCAATGAATTCACTATTTGTCGGCTTGGATTTCAAGTGATGGACCGTATAGCCAAACATCGATGAAATGGATTCATAATTGCCACGATTCCATGCGACTTCGATAGCATGACGAATAGCACGTTCAACGCGTGATGGTGTTGTATTGAATTTCTTCGCGATTTCCGGATATAAAATCTTTGTCACAGATCCTAATAATTCAATATCCTCAAATACCATTTGAATGGCTTCACGCAAATAAGAATACCCTTTAATATGTGCAGGCACACCGATCTCTTTAATGATAGCTGTAATCGTGCTGTCTAATTGATGTTGATTTAATTTTTGAGGGACGGTAGGTTGTAAAACGCTTGTCTTTTTAGGAAGTGTCGCCTTCTGTCCAGCACAATGTAAAATCTTTTGCACTAATTGGTCAAATTCAAATGGCTTTAGCATGAAATAGGATGCCCCTAGATCTACAGCCTGCTTCATGACATCTTCTTGGCCAAAAGCAGTTAACATAATTACTTGGACTGATGACATTTTCTCATTTTGATACATCGATTCTAGAACAGCTAAACCATCAAGATGAGGCATGATTATATCTAGAAGTAAAACATCAGGTGTAAATTCCTCAAGCATTTGTAGACAAATTTTCCCATTTGAAGCCGTCGCAATAATTTCTATTTCGGCATGTCCCTGGAAATATTGCTCCATTGTTTTTAATAACTCACGATTATCATCTGCAATCGCCACTTTTACCTTTGTCATTTCAATTCCTCCTTCTGGACTTGCTTTGAACACTCCAAAGCGTTAACCTAACCCCTAAATGCCGTTTTTGGCACACTGTGGAATTTTCGACATTTTTGTTTAAAAACCTTTTTCATTTCCAAAAATGAGTATGTAGTCCGATACTTTCTTTTTATATCGACAAGTTGCGCTAAATATTGGCAAACTGTCGAAACGCTCTTATTACCTATTTTAGATAAAAAAATAAGATAAAACTACAGTTTTTTTAAATATCATGGCTCCTTTAGGTTATTATTAGAAATACTTGTTGAATTCAAGGTGTTTATAACATAAAGATAAAAATCCGCAAGTCTCCAGCGGCACCTGTTCTGCCTGCGGAAAATGCGGATTTTTACCAAATGCCATCCCTATATTTAAGAAGACTTTCTTAACATTTCGGCTACTGTTAGAGCTGCTCCCTTTTTCGGTTCCTCCACAAACATATGTGTTACAGCACCGACAAATCGACCGTCTTGAATGATAGGACTGCCACTCATTCCTTGCAAAATTCCACCAGTTTTTTCAATGAGCTTTTCGTCAGAAACTATAAATTCAAGTCGTTCATTTTCAACCTTTGTTATTTCAATGGAAAAAGTTTCGACTTTTCGGCCTTCAATAGCTGTATAAATTTCCGCTTTCCCTGTTTTTATATCTTTTTCATGCATAATTTCAATCGCTTTGGGTAATCTTTGTGGATAGCCTTCTTCCCAACGGCCAAAAATTCCATAAACAGTATTTTTATCTATACTGCCCAGACGTTCCTGATGTTTTTCAATGGAGGAAATTTTATAACCTGGTTGGCCAGGCGTACTTTTACGGATTTGTTGAATTGAAGCTAAAAATATGGAGCCAGCTCTAAATACAGGGGCCTCTTGTAGGGTTGAATCGACAATTTGATGACCTAGTGCACCATAGTTTTTTGTCTCTGGATCAATATAAGTCAGTGTTCCTACTCCATCTGTTTCATCTTTTAAGAAGGATATGATATGCTCTGCTTCTTGATTTTGTAATTCGAGTGTTACTTGTTTTCCGTCATTATTGATCGTCCATTTCTGTTGGCCTTCTTTAGCCATAGCTTGTTTGGCATCTGCCAGCGATTTTACAGGTATATCATTAATTTTTTCAATCACTGCGCCACCTTTCATCCACTGATTGGAAGCTAACAGTACATCATGCGCTACGAACACATGTGATAATTGAAGTTGGATTCCAATGGCTTCACCCATGGGTATAAGCTTTTTGGCGGCTAAAGCTTGTATAGGCATCACTAACAAAAAGATGAGCATAGGTAAAATGACTAATTGACGCCAACGACGATTCATACGACACCTCCTTTTCATTTTTGTCTTTTTACTATGTGTTGTTGTGGCGTTCTTATAAGCGGTAAATATTTGTGCAAAAAGAAAAAAACCAGAAACAGGTTCAACTGTTTCTGGAATATGGTTAACGCATTTGTTTTTTTCGCTCTTCTGCCATTGTTAGTAGCTCCGTTGCATGCTGTAGCGTTAAAGCAGTAATTTCTGTTCCAGACATCATCCGGCTGACTTCTTCAATCCGTGCCTTTTGATCAATTTCTGATAAAGAAGTAAATGTTCGATCATGCTCGACTTCTTTCTTAATAAAGTAATGATGATCAGCCATCGCAGCAACTTGAGGTAAGTGTGAAATACATAATACTTGTGAATTAATGGATACCGCTGCAATTTTTTCTGCAATGGCCTGTGCCACTCTTCCACTAACTCCTGTGTCTACTTCATCAAAAATGATGGATGTGATACCATTAGAAGAAGAGAAAATGGTTTTCAGTGCCAGCATCATTCGTGATAATTCTCCTCCCGAAGCAATTTTCGGTAAGGACTTTGGCGGTTCTCCAACATTGGTAGAAATATAGAAAATAATTTGATCTTTTCCATTCGCATCGAAATATGGTAATTCTTCAAAATTGACAATAAATTTAGCTTTTTCCATATGTAATTCACGTAACTCTGCCATAATGGCTTCACTTAACTGTTGGGCAGCAGCTTTACGCACAGTTGAAAGTTCTGAAGCAAGCTCATTAAGCACCGACTCCATTTCGAGCACTCTTCGTTCTTTCACCTGCAAAATTTCATCGCGATTTAGCAGTTCATTTAACTCTGTTTTTATTTTTTCGAAATACGCTAAGATATCCTCCATTGTCGAACCATATTTGCGTTTTAAATTTTGGAATAGTGCTAATCGTTGTTCTACCTCATTTAAACGCGCTGGATCAAACTCCAATTCATCTAATACATTTTTGACCTGATAAGCCGCATCTTGTAGTGCATAAAATGCCGTTGTCACTGCCTCAGAAGCTTCTTTGAATTGCTCGTCCACTGTTGCTGCATCGTCTAAGGCACCCATTGCATTACCAATCCAATCCAGACCTTTTGATTCTCCCTGAATGGCCTCATAGGCAGCACTAGAACGTTCAAAAATTTTATTGTAATTCATGAGACGACGGCGTTCATCAAGTAGCTCATCTTCCTCACCTAGCCTTAAATTGGCTTCTTCTAGCTCTTTTATTTGGAATTGATACAAATCAATACGTTGTGCCATCAGTTGTTCATCAATGGAAATCGAGGCTAAGTCCTTTTTCAGCAATCGATATTCTTCATATTGTTCGCTATATGTTTTTTGAATAGGCAACAGCTGCTCTTCTGCAAACTGGTCGAGTAAATTGATATGTTGTTTTTCATCCATCAGCTCTTGGTTTTCATGTTGGCCATGAATATCAATGAGACTCGCACCAATTTCTCTCAGTACTGATAATGGCACAAGTTTACCATTTACACGGCAAATACTTTTACCTGAATCGTTTAAATCACGACGTAAAATAACTGTATCTTCTTCAATTTCAATGCCCGCTTCTTCTAATTTTTTCAGCACAGGATGCGTGGAATTCGAAAGTTGGAATAAGCCACCTAATTCAGCTTTTCTTGCCCCATGACGAATAAATTCAGTATTTCCCCGTCCACCAGCAAGTAAATGAACCGCATCAATAATAATTGATTTACCAGCACCAGTTTCCCCAGTAAGTACGGTCAAACCTCCTGAAAAACTCACAGTCAAATCCTCAATGATAGCAAAGTTTCGAATACTAAGCTCTCTTAACACTAATTGTCACCTCTGAATCCATTTCCCCATTTTTTACAGCATGTCTAGTAAGCGATTCTTTGTATTTTCCCGCTCATTTTCATTTCGACAAATAATTAAAATGGTATCATCTCCAGAAATTGTACCTAAAATTTCTGGCCAATCTAAATGGTCTAGTAAGGATGCAATGGCATTCGCATTACCCGGAAGAGCTTTCATCACTAAAAAGTGTGATGCTCCATCAATGCTTATAAAGGCATCCGCTAATGCCCGATGTAATTTTTGCACTGGGTTAAATCGTTGATCAGCGGGCAAGCTATACTTATAGCGACCGTCCTGTAATGGTACTTTCACCAAATGTAGTTCTTTGATATCTCGTGATACTGTAGCTTGTGTCACATTATAGCCTGCATCTTTTAGGAAATCGACTAAATCATCTTGTGTTTCAATTTCATGATTAGCAATAATATCCCGAATCCGTATATGTCGTTGTCCTTTATTCATCGTAGCCACCTCTAATAAATAATTAAATATGTGTATAATCACACTACCATTTTCAACAAAAAAGCACAAGAAAAAACACGGCTCTATAAGCGAGCACGTGTTATTTTAAAGAATTATGCGCTTCTTCAACGAGTGCATTAAAAGCTGTATATGCAGGAATGTCTTCTTCTCCAATAGGATTCACTAAATGGAATAAAAATTCAATATTTCCTTCCCCACCTGTTATCGGGGAATAAGAAGCATCCTTCACAACAAATCCAATTTCTGTGGCCATTGCCGCTGTTTTTTCTAATACTTCGAGATGGACTTTTTTATCACGAACGATACCTTTTTTTCCAACTTTATCTTTTCCCGCTTCAAACTGTGGTTTAACCAATGCCATGACATCGCCACCTGGTAGCAATACTGTTTTTAACACCGGTAAAATTAATGATAAAGAAATAAAACTAACATCTATTGTAGCAAAATCAGGTAATCCTTCAGATAAATCTGCTGCCGTAGTATAACGGAAATTAGTTTTTTCCATGACGGTAACACGTTCATCCGATCGAATTTTCCATGCTAATTGATTGGAACCAACATCCAATGCATAGCAGTGTCTTGCGCCATGTTGCAATGCACAATCTGTAAATCCACCTGTAGAGGAGCCAATGTCAAGCATTAGCTTCCCTTCTACAGACATATCAAAAATTTGTAGGGCCTTTTCTAGCTTCAGACCACCACGACTAACATATTTTAAATCGGAGCCTTTTACTTGTAGAGGGGCATCGATAGCAATTTTTTCTCCTGCTTTATCGATACGTATTTCATTTGAAAAAACAAGTCCGGCCATAATGGAACGTTTTGCTTTTTCTCTTGTTTCACATAATCCACGCTCTACAAGTAAAATATCCACTCGTTCTTTTGGTTGTTTTGTCATTATTTATTTAAACCTACTTGCTGTTTTTGTTGAAGTAATACTTGCATACGTGCTACCGCATCCTCTGCTGTCATATGAATTTCTTCAAGCAGCTGATCAACGTTACCATGTTCGATATATTGATCCGGAATACCCATTCGATCAACAATTGCATTGAGATAGCCATGGTCGTGAGCAAATTCTAATACTCCGCTACCAAAACCGCCTTGTAAGACAGCTTCTTCAATCGTTAATATCGGTTTATGATTAGATAAAATTCGGTGAAGCATATCCTCATCCATCGGTTTGATAAAGCGTGCATTGACCACCTCGATATCAACACCTTGCTGCGCTAACATATCCGCTGCTTGCATGGCCATCGAAATCGTTGTGCCAAATGTCAAAATGGAAGCGTCTTTTCCTTCTCGTAAAACTTCCCAGCTACCGATTGGTAATGCTACAAGCTCATCATCTAGCGGGACGCCAATCCCATTACCACGTGGGTACCGTAGTGCAATTGGACCACCATCGTACTCAATAGCTGTTTTAACCATATGTTGCCCTTCATTCTCATCTTTAGGCATCATAATCGTCATATTTGGAATATGGCGAAGGAAAGCGATATCAAATACACCCTGATGCGTTTCACCATCTGCTCCAACTAAACCAGCACGATCAATACCGATAAAGACATTTAAATTAGGACGCGCAATATCATGCAACACTTGGTCATAAGCACGCTGTAGGAATGTTGAATAAATGGCTAAAAACGGCTTCATATTTTGTGTAGCTAAACCTGCTGCCATTGTTGCTGCATGTTGCTCGGCAATCCCCACATCGAAGAAACGATTTGGAAAATCTTGTTGTATACCTTGTAATTTTGACCCGACAGGCATAGCAGGTGTGATCGTCACGATTCGCTCATCTTCATGAGCAATTTTACGAACAGTTTCTGCAATTAAACTACTCCATGCTGGGCCTTTAGTCTCTGACTTAACAAAGGCACCATTTTCAATTTTATAAGGACCTGTTCCATGCCAATTTCCGATCGTATCGTCTTCAGCGGGTTTATAGCCCTTTCCTTTTTTCGTAATTACGTGAACAAGGACTGGCCCTTTCACTTTTTTTGCATGGGATAATGTCATTTCCAATGCTTCAAAATCATGACCATCAATAGGACCAAGATATTTAAAGCCTAACTCCTCAAAAAAGACACCTGACACCACTAAATATTTTAAGCTATCCTTAAGTCGTTCCGCAGTAGAAGCAAGCTTTCCACCTAATACCGGAATTTTATTAATAAGTGATTCTAGCTCTTCTTTGGCTTTTGAATACTCCTTGGCAGTACGCAAACGACCTAAAACACTGTGAAGCGCACCAACATTTGGAGCAATGGACATCTCATTATCATTTAGGATGACAATCATATTCGTTTTGGCATGACCGATATGATTTAACGCTTCAAGCGCCATACCGCCAGTTAAAGCGCCATCCCCAATAATAGGAATTACATAGTTATGTTCTTTTTTTATATCACGTGCTGCTGCCATACCCATGGCTGCTGATAAGGAAGTCGAGCTATGACCAGTTTCCCATTCATCATGTTCACTCTCCACGCGCTTTGGAAAACCACAAAGCCCTTTGAACTGACGAAGTGTGTCAAATTGACTCGCACGACCTGTTAAAATTTTATGCACGTAAGCTTGGTGGCCAACATCCCACAAAAACTTATCTTTTGGACTGTCAAACATTTTATGCAACATTATCGTAAGCTCGACTACTCCTAAATTCGGCCCGATATGTCCCCCTGTGACAGAACATTTTTCGATTAAGAAGGTACGAATTTCTTGCGCTACCTGCTCAAGCTCCTTCTTATTTAAGTTTTTTAAAAAGGATGGACTAGTTATTTTATTTAAATCCACCTTTCTCACACACCTTTTCAATAAAATATTCACCGCATTCGTTTTCACTATTATAGCAGTGTTATCAATATGCTAAAAGTACGAGCACTTCATTGTTTACAATTTGTAAACGTTCCCACCTATTCTAGCATATTCTTTTCCTTCAATGCCTTGATTTTCTCTTAGTTTTTACGATGAACAATATATGCCGCAAAGTCTCGTAATAAGCTAGCATCTATTGGTAATTGATCGAGTGCATTAATAGCATGTTGATAATGCTCCGCAAGCTTTTCTTTCGCTCCATTTAGCTTTAAAAGTGCTGGGTAAGTACTCTTATCACTAGCTACATCTTTCCCAGCCGTTTTTCCTAGTTCCTCTGTTGTTCCTTCGATATCTAAAATATCGTCTTGAATTTGGAAAGCTAGGCCAATGTGATGGGCATATTCCTTCAATGTAGCACGGTCTTGTTTAGATGCGTCTGCTAATACGGCTCCCGCTTCAATACTAAATCTTAATAAAGCACCGGTTTTATTAACATGGACTTGTTCCAGTTCAGTTAAATCAAGCTGACGCTGCTCACCTTCCATATCCAGTACTTGACCACCAACCATGCCCTCAGCACCTGCGGCAACGCTTAACAACTGAACAAGCTCAATTCGCTTTTCAGCCGTTAAATCCATGCGCGCTAAAATACCAAACGCCAATGTGTTTAATGCGTCTCCCGCCAGTGTTGCAAGTGCTTCTCCATAAACTTTGTGGTTTGTTGGCTTTCCTCTTCTAAAATCATCATTATCCATGCTTGGTAAGTCATCATGGATTAACGAATACGTATGAATGATTTCAATGACAGCCCCTACAATTAAACCATCCTGTAAATTTTTTTGATAAAACTCAAGGACAGCTAATACAAAAAGTGGTCGTATACGTTTACCGCCTGCCTTTAATGAATATAGCATGGAGTCCTTTAAATCTACTGGAGCATCAATTTTTGAAACAAGTGCAAACATAGTTTCTTCGATTTGTGGTATGTTGCTTTCGATAAAGTACTTTAATGGCTCATTCATTTCCTAATTCTCTCCCTTTAGTGGATCAAATGCTGTTGTTTCACCTGTCTCTTGGACAATAGATACTAGCTGCTCTTCAGCATGCTGCAGCTTACTATGGCAAAACTTTGATAGCTCCATTCCTTGCTTGTATAAATCAATCGCATTTTCCAATGGCACATCGCCTTGTTCTAGCTGGCGAACTATTTCTTCCAATGCCGTCATAGCTTCTGCGAAAGTTTGTTGTTTTTCTGTCACAACGATTCCCCCTCATTCTTTGGCAACATATCCTTCACTTCAGCCACAACTTTCCCATCATGGAAAGTCAATGTCAGAAGATCCTGCTTCTGCAGGTCAGTGGACGATTTGATCATATGTTGATCTTTATAAGCGACTGTAAATCCTCTTGTTAAAATGGAAAGTGGATTTAATGCTTCTAATGTTCGAATGGTTGCCTCAAATTGTTGTTGCTGCTTCGCTACATAATAGGTTGTAGCACGTGTTAATTGTTGCATGCGCGCTTCTAGTTCCCGTTGATGGAAAGCAAGTGCTTTTTTTGGTGAATGTTGTGCCACCGTACTATGTAATTGCTGAAGCTGAGCACTCTTCTTCATCAAATCTACCTGCATAGCTGTTTGCAATCCTGACTCGAGCTGTGCCAATCTTTCAGTGAACGGTCGATAAAGTCTTTCTGGCATTGACAGTGGATAAGACTGTTGGAGCTTATTAAGACGTTGTCGTTCAGCCATAAGTTGCGACCTAACCACTTGATGAATTTGAGATTTTTGCGAAAGTACCCGTTGGAATAGCTCCGCTTGATCTGGTACTGCCATCTCAGCGGCCGCTGTTGGTGTAGGTGCACGTAAATCAGAAACATAATCGGCAATTGTCGTATCTGTTTCATGACCAACTGCGCTAATAATAGGGATTCGACTATCAAAAATAGCTCTCGCCACTATTTCTTCATTGAATGCCCATAAGTCCTCGATAGAGCCTCCCCCTCGTCCGACAATCAACACTTGACAAGTTGCATCTTGATTGGCACGTTGAATATTTTGCACAATATTTGGTGCCGCCTGTGCTCCTTGTACGAGAGTAGGGTAAATCAGAATTTCAGCTAGAGGGTAACGTCTCTTTAAAGTCGTACAAATATCTCGAATCGCTGCTCCTGTTGTTGATGTTAGCACACCAATTTTTTCAGGAAATTTTGGGATCGATTGTTTCCATTCTAATTTAAAAAGCCCTTCTTTTTGTAATTGCTCTTTTAATTGATTAAAGGCAACAAATAGACTACCTATACCATCCGGTTGCATTTCTTGGACATATAGCTGATAAGTCCCGTAGCCTTCGTAAACGTTTACATCACCACGGATAAATACTTGCATACCTTCTTTTGGTTCAAATGCTAATTTCGTGGCAGCTGTTTTAAACATGGTGGCAGCAATTCTTGCCCCATCATCCTTTAATGTAAAGTAAATATGGCCAGATTGATGAATTTTTACATTTGATAGTTCACCTTTCACATACACTTCGCGTAGGTGAGGGTCCGCATCGAATTTTCGTTTAATATATTTTGTTAATGCTTTTACAGTTAAATAAGAAGCAGAGGACATGTTTTCGGCTCCTTTACTAAGATCAAGTTTTTCACAAAAACTACACCTATCATAACATTTTTTACTGGTGTTGACGCGTTTAAATGCAGTTTCGCTAGAAAAAATGCCTGTCTTTTATCTATCAAAAAACAACTATAACATATTCATACACGTTCTAACTAATAGAAATTGACTATTCAATGAATAACAAAACAAGGTCCCATAACAACAATTGTTATGAGACTTTACATTTTAATAAAATAATAATAATAGTGTTCCTACAATAAAACAGTAGTACGTAAAATAGCTAAGTTTACCACTTTTCATAATGCCCATAAACCAACGCATGGCAAAGTACGTCATAATAAGTGTAGCTAGAAAAGTCGCTGCATAAGGAATCGCCAACGCACCTTTATTAGGCTCATCTAAAAAATCAGTTATTCCTAATACGACCCCACCTAAGCTTACTGGAATATAAAGCATAAAGGAGAAACGTAAAGCTGTATCCTGCCTCATACCTACTGCAATAGCTGAAATAATCGTGGCACCTGATCGGCTAATACCTGGTGTGAGAGCGACTGCTTGCCCTAACCCAACAATAATGGCATCCTTCGCACTTAAATCTGCATCTTTTTTCTTCCCACGCATATTACGAATCAACCATAATGCCGCACCCGTAACAAACAACATGAGCGCAATTATCGTCATACTCACATTGTCAGCAATAACATCACTTAATAATACTCCTAAAACGCCCGCCGGAATAGAACCTATAATGATATACAAGGCAAAACGAAAATCAGCATTGTAGCGCTTCTCACGTGTTTTCAAGTACAAGAAGAAATGGGAAATCAATCGCACTATATCCTCACGATAAATATAAACAATAGCAAGTAACGACGCTGTATTGGTTAGAATGGCGAACGTAAACCCTTGTTCACCAAGCCCTAGAATTTCGCTGGCAATCATCACATGTCCACTTGACGATACGGGAATTGGTTCTGTAAACCCTTGGACAAGGCCAATAATGATATGCTTCACAATTAACACAATATCGATATTTTCCATAAAAACCTCCTACTAAGTATGTATGTCCCAAACGTTACATTAGACGTCAAAATTAGCATAAAAGTTCTGGAATCGATCCATAAAAAAAAGTCATCTCAACACGATATTGAGATGACTCCTTGAAAAGGCTATTTAATTAGCAAGCTTATTTTCAGCTGCTTGTACAGTGTTGAATAGTAACATTGTGATGGTCATCGGTCCAACACCGCCTGGTACAGGTGTGATATGAGACGCTAAACCATCTACTTCAGCAAAGTTTACGTCGCCGCATAATTTATTGTTGTCATCACGATTAATGCCAACATCAATTACAACAGCCCCTTCTTTCACATGCTCTTTTGTAATAAAGTTTGCACGTCCAACAGCAGCAATTAATATATCCGCTTGTTTTGTAAATGAAGGTAAATCTGGCGTTTTGGAATGTGTATACGTAACCGTAGCATCTTTTTGCAATAGTAGTTGCCCCATTGGCTTACCAACAATATGACTACGTCCTACAATTACAGCATGTTTTCCTGCAATTTCAATTCCTGAATACTCAAGAAGCTTCATTACGCCAAAAGGAGTACAAGGTAAAAACGTTTCTTGGCCAAGCATCATTTTCCCAACACTGATAGGTGAGAAGCCATCAACATCCTTCTCGACAGCAATTGTCGCGATGACTTTATCCTCATCAATATGTTTTGGAAGTGGTAATTGTACTAAAATACCGTGAATATCTTCACGTTGATTTAATTGTTGAATTTGTGTTAATAATTCCTCTTGCGTCGTTTCTTCTGGCAATTTAATCAGTTCCGAATACATACCAATTGCTTCACAAGATTTTTGTTTATTTCTCACATATGTAGCTGAAGCTTGGTTGTCCCCAACTAACACAACCGCTAAACCAGGTGTTAACCCTTGTTCTTTTAAACGAATTACACGCTCTGCTACAGCATTACGAATTTCTTGACCAATCTCTTTACCATTAATAATTGCACTTGACATAAACCTTCGTTACTCCTTCCAATTCAACACATTATTCTTGTTCTGTAAATTTAGAAAGTACACCATTGACGAATTTAGATGAACTATCATCGCCAAATGTTTTACATAACTCGATTGCTTCGTTTAGTACTACTCTTTTTGGTGTTTCTGGCATGTATAACAGCTCGTATACAGCTAGGCGTAAAACAGTTCTCTCAATTTTGGGTAAACGGGCAAGTGACCACTTTTCAAGATGCTGTTCTAAGGTAGCATCAATTTCCTCCAAATGTTCAGCTGTTCCAGTAACAATTTTTTCGTAGAAGGCATTTGTCGGTTGGCCTTTAATATGACCCATTGCTTCTTCAACTGTTAAATCTGTATTGTCTAGCTGAAACAAAACTTGCAACGCTTTTTCGCGTGCTTCATGTCGTTTCATGTAAAGCTCTCCTTCTTAAGTGGCATTAAGGTTTATAATAGCATAAAATCGCCCGAGAAACACGATTTCAAGCAAGTTTTCAATAATCTGAAACCTTTTTCAAGAAACTTTTTGCGCATCTAACAATTCGTGTTGAGCATTCCAAAATGATTGTTTAATTCACAAAATGTTATAATAAAGAAAATTGAAAGAATCTTCAGAGGTGTTCACAATGCAATATGAAGCTATTTGCACAAGCTGTAAAAAACCATTCCAGCTCCAAGAAGGTGAAGTACAATATAAACAAATGAAAGAACGTAAAGCTCACCTATTTTATTGCGAAGAGTGCAAGCATAAAATTCGCTTTGATGCCATCCGAAACTTCTTTAGCTACTACTAGTGGAGGCCATTATGAAGGAACATTATTATACAATCGGTGAGGTTGCCAAGCTGTCCAATCTATCCGTTCAAACTTTACGCTATTATGATCAGATCGGTTTATTTAAGCCCGCATATACCGATACTTATACCAATTATCGCTATTATAAAGATAGTCAAATTTTCTATTTAGATATCATTAAATCACTTAAATATATTGGCATTTCGCTAGAGGATATAAAAAAAGCGCTCAAATTAACGTCTGAAGAACTACTTGACTTTTTTGCTCAACAGGAGCTAAGAATTGATAATAAAATTTCACGCTTGAATGAAGTTAAAAACACGTTATTAAAAACCAAAAAGCAATTACAAGAACAAATTGATATCCCCTTCTTTGGTGAGGTGTATATACAGGTAGAGGAAGCAATGCCCATTCTACAAGTGACAACTAGCGAATTAACTCCAACTTCTAGTACCAATACATATTACGCAACACTTACAAAAATTATTGAGAAGGAAGGCAGTGTATTAAATAGTCGCTATGGTTGCATATATCCGCTCGCTCCCTATGAAGATGTGAATGCAATTATTTATGATGCCATTTTCACCCCGCTATTAACAGAGCGAATATTTTCGAAGCTATCGTCAAATATTGAGCAAACAATTATACCTGCGGGTACATTTGTCTGTATTGCATTTATCTACCACCCGGATACCTACTTTTCTTTTTATGAAAAATTAAGGAATTATGTCATGGCTCAGTCAGAAACTTTTGAATCTCAAGTTTATGAACTGTATATGCCTGCAACCCTTACTTTAGTACATGAAAAGAAATTCATTGTTGAATTAAAGATTCGGAAAAAACAATAAAGATACGCTTTCCGGTTATGTATAACTCTCCACATTAATTTCCAAACTGATAAAAAATCATCAAATTGAAAACAAATCTTTTGACCCTATAGTTACTATAGGGTTTATCGTATTACATGGAAATATTCTAGTAGAATGTCAATTTCATGTATCGTGAACGAATAAAAGGAGAACATTATGAGCAAGAAGCAAAATATAACATTAGCAATTTTACTATCGAATCTATTCATTGCCTTTTTAGGTATTGGTTTAGTCATCCCTGTTTTACCAACCATCATGAATGAGCTTCATATTTCAGGCTCTGTCGTTGGTTATATGGTTGCAGCCTTTGCTATTACGCAACTGATCGTGTCACCCATTGCTGGTAAGTTAGTCGATAATATTGGCCGCAAAGTCATGATTGTTGCAGGGCTTTTTATTTTTGGACTTTCTGAGTTTTTATTTGGATTGGGGCGTTCCATTGAAGTCCTCTTTATTTCTCGAATGTTAGGTGGCGTGAGTGCGGCCTTCATTATGCCAGCCGTCACTGCTTATATTGCCGATATTACAACACTATCTCAACGCCCGAAAGCTCTTGGCTATATGAGTGCTGCAATTAGTACAGGCTTTATAATTGGTCCTGGAATCGGAGGGTTTTTAGCCGAATATGGTACACGTGTTCCTTTCTATGCGGCAGGTATCCTTGGCCTTGTAGCAGCAATCTTTTCATTGGTATTACTAAAAGAACCAACACGTGCTGGAGATAAGGAAGATACACCAACATCAATTTTAGGGAGTGCCAAGCGAGTATTTAGCCCGCTTTATTTCATTCCATTTATTCTTATTTTCGTCCTATCATTCGGCTTAGCTGCATTCGAATCATTATTTAGTTTATTCGTCGACCATAAATTCGCCTTTACGCCATCAGATATCGCCATTATTATTACAGGTAGTGGGATTGTAGGTGCATTGGCACAATTATTACTTTTTGATTGGCTGACAAAGAAAATGGGAGAAATTAATGTCATTCGCTATTCGCTGATCCTTTCAGCGGTCTTAACTTTTGCTATGACTATCGTGAATCATTATTTTGCCATTTTATTTGTCACATTCTTTATTTTTGTTGGTTTTGATTTAATTCGTCCAGCAGTCACTTCCTATTTATCTAAAATTGCCGGCAATGAGCAAGGGTTTGTGGGTGGTATGAACTCTATGTTTACAAGCCTTGGTAATATTTTCGGTCCTATTTTAGGCGGGATATTGTTCGATATTAACTTGAACTATCCATATTACTTTGCCACAATTGTTTTAGTGATTGGTGTCATCCTTGCGTTATTCTGGAGAAAACCAAAGCATATTGAATTATAAACGAACAGCGATACCATATTATGAATGAATTTCCAAATTAAAAAAGGATTGCCCACAGATAAATGTCATCTACGGGCAATCCTTTTAGTTTTATTCATGTACTACAGTTTCTTCTTTTTCGAAATGAATCGCTGTAATATGCACATTTACTTCTGCAGTTTCGAGTGCTGTCATATTAAAAATAGCTTGGCGTATCTGTGTTTGTACTTCCTTCGCTACCTTAGGAATGGCATATCCATATTTCACAGAGCAAAATACATCAATAGCGATTTCACCCGTTTCTGTTACACCTGATTTAATCCCTTTATTGTGTACCTTTTTACCGAAACGTTCCACGACACCTGTCGCAATATTACCACGTGTTGCAGCAATGCCTTCGACCTCATTTACTGCGATCCCTGCCACAACCTCGATAACCTCTGCCGCTACTTCAATTTTTCCAAGCTCTTCTTTTCCAGAAGGTGTTGGTTGTACGAAAGATTGTCCTACTTTCTCTGCCATACAAATATCATCCTTTCCCTTACACATCACAAACAAATGCTGTACTTACATTTATTATACTATAAAAAGGAAGGTTTGGCTGTCGAAAGCCGTTTTAATTTATAAAGAAGCTTCATGAAATGATCATTATTGCTCCTCAACATTTATTAATTCACACTGCTATATCAGTTAATTTATAAAGTTTACATTTTCCATTTTTATACCAACTAATAATTTACTATGATATGCTCTCTATTATGAATAAAGTTTTAGCTAGTTAAGAAAAAGCAGATTTGAGAGGTGAATAAATTGATTAAGAATGAAAAGGAACATTATTACTATTTTTAAATTGTGTTAGTGTTAGTAATTAGTATTTTGGGATTTGTAATTAGAAAATTGTTAGGTGTCGAGAGAAAAAAATGGTTTTCTATAATCATCTTAATGAAAGACATAAAAAACTTGATTGGTCAGTACGAATATTTTTTATAAGTCTATTTTTTATTAGTACAGTTTATATGAATAACAACGATTCATTTGTCGTTTATCGAAATTTTGAAACATGGATTATCTTAATTGCTTTTATAATAACTTTTACGATAACAACTGATTTTTTCGGCCTATTTAATAATTAAAATTTTATCAAGTTCATGAGTGCTTGGTGGAATGGTTGTTTTACAAAAGACTAGTAACGTTAAAAATCCTGTCAATGCCTACTCCCTCAAGCTTTAACGATATATCTAAGAATAGAACAATTTCAGAACGCTCTTCTATTACAATCTTTTTTCATAATTTTACTTTAAATTACTTTTAAAAAGGCTTGTAAAATCTAGTCTAGTAACATACAAAAAGAGAAGCATATTAATCCAGCTTCTCTGATGATTACTACTATACAAATACATGCTTCTTATGCCATTTAAAATACTTTTTATTTTCTTCATGGCGATTCACGCGCATTTTAGGATGAATACCGTACTTCACATAATCCTCCTCATCAATCCGTTCAGAGATATGAATCTTACCTGTCCCATCAAATGCAATATAGCCTTTGTCATATAATGCATCATGATTACAGCATAACAATAAACCGTTATAAGCATCCAATCTTTCTTCATGTGCGCTATCCTTCCAAGGCTTTGAATGACTTGCTCTTAGCATTGCAGGTAAATCTATGCCACACAATGCACATTGATGATTCCATAAAGGAGCTAACGCCTCTTTATATCTCTGCTGACCTTTACGAATTTTCACTTTTGCTTCCGCTTCTGTCTCAGCTAGGATTGGTACAAGTTTATTACTTTCTCTACTTACAACAGAACCAATTGCAAACTCTAATTGCTCCTGATTTTCTTCATAGATATTTAAGTCACTAGTCAATTCTAATAATTTAATTGCGAGCGTTTCATTACATGGGTATAAATAACCTTGATTGCCATTTCCATCTTGCTGGAAAGGAGAATACTTTATGGGTAGAAGCGGTAAAATCACATCAAAACATGCCTTTATATTTAGCGGTATATCTAACTCATGATATTTTAAATCTACTAAATAACCTGCATCTTCCCATTGTGAATAACTTTGCATCTCTCCTGGTTTTGAAGCTTCATAATAATTTGACTGTGCGATACTAATAGCAACTAACTCTCCACGTACATAATGAAATATACAATCCCCTTTTAATATCTCTTTCATCCGATTCCATGAGTGTGGTACTTTACCAGATTTATCTTTTTGCGGTGACCAAATAATGCCCGCTTCTTTCTCTTCTAAATAGGTGTGCCCTTGCATTACAATATAATAATTCATCTAATTATCCCTCTATCTTGATCTGTTCTATATTTGAGTGTAAATGACGTAATCTTTAGTAGCCCCTTCAGGTATGAATAATTATAATCTATTTTATTAAAGATAGTTAAGAATTAAGGATTTACACAATTCATTACGGTTTGCAGGGATCGCAGTGCTACTACATTTCCAAATAGCTAACTTGATCAATTTGGTTTTAATGTACCCGCTTTTTTCACATTACTTACCCTTCCATAACCGCATTTGTTCTTTTACGATTAGTAGTGCATTAACGACTTTGATGCCCTTTTTCACCTCAGTTACGTCCACTAGCATTTTCGGAGGTGCAATTAGCTCTATGTCATCCTGTTGAAATGCCCCATTAAAGTTTGAAAGCTGTATACTCCCTGTAATGTAATTCAAATCATATATCCCTGTTCTCTGTTTATTTTTGGACATAAAAAACCTCCTAACTAATAAAAGTTAGAAGGTAATAAAATTGCGAACTTTGATAGGTGTTCTATTCCCTATTCGATTCCCTAAACCCACAAATCAATTACTTGCTTGTCCCCAATACATCATTCTCTTCAAGGAACTTCGTATTGAATTGTGCTGATTTGAACACGTCATTGTTCATGAGTGCTTGGTGGAATGGAATGGTTGTATTGATTCCAGGACCAGATACTTCAAATTCACTTAGCGCGCGATTCATTTTCGCAATCGCCTCTTCACGTGTATTAGCATGAACAATCAGTTTTGCCACCATTGAATCATAGTATGGTGGAATTGTATAACCCGCATAAACAGCAGAATCAATACGTACACCATAGCCACCTGGCGTTACATACGTATCAACAGTTCCTGCTGAAGGCATGAAGTTTTTATAGGCATTTTCTGCATTTATACGGCATTCAATAGCCCATCCATTTAATTGAATATCATCTTGAGTGAAAGGTAGTTTTTCACCAGATGCAATTTTTAATTGTTGTTGTACAAGATCTACACCAGAAATCATTTCTGTTACTGGGTGCTCTACTTGAATACGAGTATTCATTTCCATAAAGTAGAACTTGTCCTCTTGATAGTCATAAATGAACTCAATTGTTCCAGCACCTTCATAGTCACAGGCTTGGGCTGCTTTTACGGCAGCTGCACCCATTTCAGCACGGCGTTCAGAAGAAAGAGCTGGAGATGGAGCTTCCTCTACTAACTTCTGCATACGACGTTGAACAGTACAGTCACGCTCGCCTAAATGCACGACGTTACCATAGCCATCCGCTAAAATTTGGATTTCACAGTGACGGAAGTACTCGATGAATTTCTCTAAATACACGCCAGGGTTACCGAATGCAGCAGCAGCCTCTTTTTGCGTAATATCAATACCTTTGACAAGATCTTCTTCTGTACGTGCTACACGAATGCCTTTACCGCCACCACCAGCAGTTGCTTTGATGATCACAGGATAGCCAATTTTAGCAGCCCATTCTTTACCTGTTTCGATATCTGGCACAATACCAGTACCAGGAACAAGCGGAACTCCTGCTGCTTCCATTGTTGTACGTGCTACGTCCTTGATACCCATAATTTTAATGGAATCAGATGATGGACCGATAAATTTAATGCCAGCGTTTTCACAAGCTTCTGCAAAATCAGCGTTTTCCGACACAAAGCCATAGCCTGGGTGAATACCGTCAGCACCTGTTTTTTCAGCTACACTAAGTAGAGCTGGGAAGCTAAGATAAGAATCTTTCGATAGCTTCGGTCCAATACAGTAGGCTTCGTCTGCTAATTTCACATGTAATGCGTCTGCATCTGCTTCAGAGTACACAGCAACTGACTGAATGCCTAACTCTTTACAAGCACGAATGATACGCACAGCGATTTCGCCGCGGTTTGCAATTAAAACTTTTTTCATGGATTTGCACTCCTTACTCAGCTTTTACAAGGAATAATGGTTGGCCGTATTCTACTAATTCGCCATCTTTCACAAGTACTTCAACGATTTCCCCTTGCACTTCTGCTTCAATTTCGTTGAATAATTTCATTGCTTCTACGATACATACAATTGTTTCGTTCCCTACTTTGTCGCCTGCTTTTACGTAAGCTGGTGAATCTGGGTTTGGTGATTGATAGAAAGTACCGACCATTGGAGATACAATTTTATGTAGCGATGGGTCGTTAATCGCTGGTGCCGCTGTAGCTGGTGCTTCTTCCACTTTAGCTGACGCTGCTACTGGAGCTTCTGCTGGTGCAGACTGTTGTACAACAGGTGCTACTACTTCTTTTTTAGGTGCTACAGTTTCTGTAACAACAATATTATTCTTTTTTAACTTAACTTTTGCGCCATCTACCTCATACACAAACTCGTCAATTGAAGAAGAATCTACTAATTTAATAATTTCGCGAATTTCTTGAATTTTGAACATTTCTAACTCTCCTTATGAAATAAAATCTACTACAATAACTATTTTATATTTTTTCGAATCAATTTGAAACAGTTAAATGAAAATTAAGTAAATATGAACAAAATAAAAGGCTTTCCTTTACTAAGCGAAAGCCTTTTCATAACGCTGATATATAACAACGCTCTATAAATAAACTAAAAATTTATTATTTTCTATACTTTTAATAATTATTCGCGCTGAACTTTACTTGTACATCATTTGCGCCTTCCATTTCTGTTCTTACTAAGTATATAATTTCATTTGCTTGGGACTTTGATAATTCTTCAGCCATGACTGTAACAGACACTTTTTCTCCTTCAGCACGAACAAATGCATCAGAATAACCTAATGATTTAATGAGCATTTCAAGCATCGCTTCTGCTGATTCTCGTTTAATAAGACCATCCATTTCATTGAATGCCTCATTTTTTTCGTCAGCGGAAGATTCTTCTGAAGCAATTTTTTGTGTTAACTGCTCACGAAGTTGACTTCTCTCATCACTAACTTGCATACGCATTTCTTCAAATAAATGACTCGGCGAAGAAACTTCTTGTGTCACATCATTCGTTGCTTTTTGATCTGTAACGCCACTTACAGCTGTTTGTTGTAATGTATCATCCGTAAAAATAGTAAGTCCATTGAACTGTTTTGCTGGATCAACCAAATAATACACTGAAATGACTGCTACTAAACTTAATAATGTCATAAACCAAACTGTTCTTCTACGTACGCGCATTTACTTTTCCTCCTTATTTTCCATTGGAACAATAATAATTCGATGAATCGGCAACTGCATCACTTGACTGACGACTGCACGAATTTCATTTTTCACAAAGATATCGGATGCACCTTCTGAAACAACTAGCATTCCTGTTACGTTTTTCGCGCCTTGCTCAGTCCCTCGAAAATATTGGCTGAATAGTTTATTGGCATCTTGATCATCTGTCATCTCTCCATAATAAAAATAGACTTTAACCTCCCCAACACCTTGCATTGCTTTCAGTGTTTGCTCAAGTTTTTCTTCATTAGTGAGCGGTGAACCTTTGTCGTTCGGTGAATTCGTTTGATACATAGGCAAAATGATGAAAATACCAACGGAGGCAGCTACCAGTATTAAAACCATTAATGACGTTGTTTTTTTTCGTGTCTTTTCCACATCACTTGTACATTGCCTCCTTTCATCTTCTCTTTTTCAAGTGTATGTACGCTTGTTTCTTCCTATGAATTGATAAATGGAATCTTTAATAGCAATTGCAAAAATACTAACGTGATGACCAATTTTGTAAGTGAAATTATTTCCTTATCATCCGTTAGAAACACAAATATCTGACAAACAAAGAGCAATGCCAATAAAAGAATCAATCTATCTCCCCCCTGCCATAACTTGTACGAACACAATGAGGAAAAAACAAGAGAACATAAATGAAAAGGCAATCAAAAATGATACAGCACATAAGGTAAATAGGGATTTACTTATTTGATCTAGTAGTCTACAAATATCATCAAAGGCAATTGGTTCTAAAATAGCAGCAAGCATTTTTAAAGAATAGGCACTGACAACAAGTTGAACTGTTGGAATAAACGATACGGTAATAACAGCAATGAAGGCACTAATACTAGTAAGGGAGGATGTGAATTGTGTCATATGCTGAAACATCGAAAAGCTATCAACTATAAACGAACCAACCACCGGAATATTTTCTTCAATTAATTTTTTGACTGGCTCAGCTACAGCTGCATTAACGCTAAACGCTGCCACTCCTCCTGCAGTCATCAATAGGACGTAGCAAATAACAGAGGCAGAAACGATACTCATAATGGTAAAGCGAATCAAATCCGCGATCCGTGTAAAAGATATTTCCTTGACAATCACACTACATACATCAAAAACAATGGCTAACAAAACACCTGGAATAAGCCACTTACTACTAATAATTGTGAGAACTTGTACAAAAAACAGTAAAAAAGGTTGCCAGGATGCAATGGCTGTAATACTACTAGATAACATAAAGCTTGAAGTCAAAATAGGATAAAACGCCGTAAATAAATGGGCTAGTCCTTGTGCAATTTCATCAATTAATGTAAAAGATTTAACAACAACTGGTCCTATCGTAGCTAACACAATTAGAAAAAAAAGGATTCTTGTCCCTTTTTCAAATTCTGGTAATATCATGTTGATGATTAAAATAATGATGACATAACTACAAAGCAACAGTGTCATCTTGAGCAAGAGAAAGAATGGGTCGATTAAAAACGATAGTATTTGCTCCTGCAATGGCTTCGCTCCTTAGTTTAGCCTTTGTAAAATGGCCGACACCTCCTGTAAAACAGCCAAAAATTCTTTGAACCAATACAATAAAATAACAATCTTTACTGCTGCAAAAACAATGTTCCCGAGCACTTTATAGTTATGTTCTACAAGCAGCAATGACACCCATTGCCCAACATAGAACATACTTGCACTAATTAAAATAGCCTTTGCATAAGGCAAAAACGCAAGCGTTTCTAAAAGTTGCTTGACGAAGGGCAATAAAAGTGTCGAGAACAGCATGCCAAAAAGCAAAAACGAAAACATCACACTTATTAGCGCGTGGAGTGGCTGTATGACTTCTTTTATCAGCAATAATAAAAGCAGCATGACAACAGCAACGATAACAATTTCCATTTACCCTACCCGGATGATGTCAGCCATTGAAAGAATGTGAGTATTTCGTTAAAAAATAGACGTAAAAATCGGAGTAATTCTGCTGTCATATATAAGTAGGCAATGAAAAATAGGAAAAATGAAAATTCCTTCTTCCCTGTTTGATCGAAGAAAACATGAAGAAGCGCAACTACTAGTCCCACTCCAGCAACTCTTAATACGTCTTGTAATTCCATTCCTACGCCCCCTCGTGTACAGCAATATATGTCGCTCTACAAAAAAAAAGACCTCTATACAGCTGTATAGAGATCTTCTATCTAAAAATTTTATAGCCATTTATCTACAATACTTTTGACCGTACCAGTGTGCTGTACAAGATGGCTATTTTCACCCATCCACATCGATAAATACTCCGCATTGCCCTGTTCAGCACTTTCCTTACGAATGGTTGTCGTTAAATAATTTTGCAACGGATAAGGTGCAACTGTCGCATCCTTCATACGGTTAGTAAAATCATTTGCTAAGCCCCTAGCAGGTTTACCCGTAAATGCGAGCGTAATGGTCGTTTCCTGTTCTTTTGATGCCAATACCGCATTTTTATAAAGCGGAGAAATTTCGCATTCTTCTGCCACCAGTAAAACCGTCCCCACTTGCACTGCCTGTGCACCGCTCTCTAAAGCCTTCTGAATATCCTCCTTCGTTACGAGGCCACCCGCTGCGATAATAGGAATAGCTATGTTCCCCGCTACCTGCTGCAGTAGGTCATATAAAGGGATTAATTGGAGTGGTGCTGTAAAGGAACCTCGATGACCACCAGCTTCTCCACCTTGTAGGACCACCGCGTCCATGCCAGCCTGCTCAACTAGCTGAGCTTCCTCTAATGTAGTAGCTGTACCAATTGTATATACCCCGTGTTCCTTTAACTGTTGGAGCACCTCCGCTGAAGGAATACCGAATGTAAAGGAGCAGATCTTCACATTCTCCTCAATAACCGCTTGTACTTGTCCTGCAAAAACTTCCTTGGATACAACGCTTTGTACAGGCGATAGTCCAAGCTCATCATAAAAAGGTTGGAGTGCCATGCGGGCCTTTTGTAAAACCTCGATATCAATTTGCGGCTCCTCTTGTACGAAAAGATTGACCGCAAAAGGTTTTGTCGTTAGCTTCTTCACTTCCTGAATAAATTGCTTTGTCTGTTCACCATCTAAGTAACCTGCACCTATAGAGCCTAATAATCCTGCCTCTGTACAAGCTGCCACGAATTTAGGTGATGTTACACCTGCCATGGGTGCTTGAATGATTGGATGTTGACTATCTAGTATTGTTTGTAGCATAACTCTCACTCCTTACGATTATTGTAGACATTTCTCCCAATAATGACCATCTATCTGATGATAGAAACTTGGAGGGAGACAAGAAAAAAAGAGACTGTTTCTCTATCCATTATCACAATGTCCCGATTGTTTCACAAGAAATGTATAAGAAAAAAATAAAAACCTACTCTTTCAATAAAAAAGAGTAGGTTGATTATCATTAATAATTAAGCACGAGAAACGTAAGAGCCTTCTTCAGTGTTAATGATTAGTACATCACCTTGGTTTACGAAGAATGGTACTTGTACAATAAGACCTGTTTGAAGAGTAGCAGGTTTAGTACCACCTGAAGCTGTGTCGCCTTTAATGCCTGGTTCTGTTTCAGTTACTTCTAATTGAACAGTGTTTGGTAATTCAACACCTAGCATTTCACCTTGGTAAGATTGAATATGAACTTCCATGTTTTCTTTTAGGAATTTTAATTCATACTCGATTGCTGCTGAAGCTAGTTCAGTTTGCTCGTATGATTCTAGGTCCATGAATACATGGTCGTCACCTTGTGCATATAGATATTGCATTTTACGATTATCGATTTGTGCTTTTTCTACTTTTTCACCAGCACGGAATGTTTTTTCATTTACTGAGCCGTTACGTAGGTTACGTAATTTAGAACGTACGAAAGCAGCACCTTTACCTGGTTTAACGTGTTGGAAATCTAACACGCGATATAATTGGCCATCAACAACAATTGTTAGACCTGTACGGAAATCGTTTACTGAAATCATTTGTGTTCCTCCAAAGTTTATAAAATAATGAGTTCTTTTGACGAATGTGTGAGTAATTCATTCCCTGTCTCAGTGATTAAAATATCATCCTCAATACGGACACCACCGATACCTGGTAAATAAACACCTGGTTCAATCGTCACGGCCATACCTGGCTCTAGCACTGCATCAGAACGCATCGATAAGCCAGGGCCTTCATGTACTTCAAGACCGATACCATGTCCTAAAGAATGACCGAATGCTTCGCCATATCCTTTTTCTTTTAAGTAGTCACGTGCAATAGCATCCGCTTGAATACCTGTTAATCCAGGACCCACTTTTTCAAGTGCTAACAGCTGAGAAGCAAGGACTGCATTGTACATATCTACTAATTTTTCAGATGGTTCTCCAACAGCAACAGTACGTGTAATATCCGAAATATAGCCATTGTATAGCGCACCAAAGTCTAATGTAACAAAGTCGCCTTTTTCAATCACTTTATCCGTTGCAACGCCGTGTGGTAATGCTGAACGAAGACCAGACGCAACAATTATGTCAAACGAAGACTGAGTCGCTCCTTGTTTACGCATGAAAAATTCTAATTCATTCGAAACCTCAAGCTCTGTTTTACCAGGCTTGATGAAGCCTAAAATATGTGTAAATGCGTGATCTGCAATTTCACACGCAGCCTTAATAATATTAATCTCTTGTTCCGTCTTAATCAAGCGAATTTTTTCAATTAGCCCAGAAATCGGCACTAAATCAGCTTGAATGTTCGATTTATACAGTTCATATGTGCCATAGCTTACAGTATCTCTCTCAAAGCCCAGTAATTTGATGCCCATATTCTTTACTTGTGTAGCAATTTCTTCAATAATCGTTGCTTCATGCTTAACAATTCGGAAGTCCTGAATTTGTGCGGCAGCTTGTTCTGTATATCGGAAATCTGTAATAAACACAGCATCATTTTGGGACACAATTGCTACGCCCGCTGTCCCTGTAAAACCAGTCATATAGCGGCGGTTATACCCATTCGTAACTAAAATGCCATCGATGTTTTGTTCTTGAAGTGCTTTACGTAGCTTTTGTAATTTCAACATAATCAATTCTCCCTCTCGATAAATGTACGTAGTGCCAGTTCATAGCCTTTCGTACCTAGTCCACAAATTTGACCAAGGCAGGCCGGAGCAAGATAGGAATGATGACGGAAAGCCTCACGTTTATGGATATTGGAAATATGTACTTCGATTACTGGCACCGTAATCCCTGCAATGGCATCATGTAACGCGATGCTTGTATGGGTATATGCACCAGGATTAAAGATAATGCCATCATACTTTTCGTCTTCTGCTTCATGCACCCAGTCCACAAGTACCCCTTCGTGATTGGATTGACGAAATTCAACTGTGGCACCTAAAGAAGCCGCAAGATTTTGAACATTTTCTTTAACATCATCCAATGTTTCATGTCCATAAATATGTGGCTCTCTTTTTCCAAGTCGATTTAAGTTAGGTCCATTCAAACATAATAACTTCACGCTTCTATTCGCCTCTTTCTATGTACTTGCCATTTATTTTATCATACACGGCGCATACAGCAACTAATTTCCTTTTTGCGCTGTATGCTCCCTTTGATGAAAATTGGCTGTTTCTAACAAGAAGCGTAAAAGGCAAACCACGACAACTATGAATGGAATCGAAAGCTTTTTAAAGGAAGAAAGTTGTAATGGTAAATCTAATGCAATCCACTCTAATAAAATCGTCACAAAAAGCCCTAGCAGTAGCGAAGAAAAGACTGCTGGAATGACATAGACATAGCGCATAGTCATATATACAAACAATCCGATGATGAATAGAAGAAATATAAAGAAGGTCCAGTGAAATAACTTAGAGCTTTCTTCAAACCATCCCCATTTTTTATAAAACCCAATTGGATGCCATTTAATAAGATTAAAATAATGCAAACCTTTTAAGCACAAGGCTAAAATAAGAGCATTTACAAGTGATGTTATTGTCCCTATTTTCACAATATTTCCTCCTTTGCCCACTAATCATTTCCTAAAATGTACGATTAGTGTAGCCATATAGAAAATTTACTATGCGTAACTGTAGAGGTTTTTGACTAAATTTAGTACAATGGTACAGTTGAAATATATAAAGAGAGTGGTGTTAGCCTTGAGCAATTCACCTGTATACGGGGGACAAGCACAATTAGAAGGTGTGATGTTCGGAGGAAAGGATCATACAGTTACAGCCATTCGTCGTAACGATGATTCCATTGATTATTATCATTTTAAAAAAGTACAAAAGCCTATTTTACAAAAGCTTAAAAAAATCCCATTTGTTCGTGGCGTTGTCGCGCTGATTGAATCAGCAGGCTTAGGTTCTCGTCATATGCAATTTGCAGGGGATCGTTATGACGTAGTACCTGGTGAAGAAGAAGATAATAAAGAAGAAGGATCCAAACTTCAAATGATACTTGGCGTTGCTGTAGTAGGTATTCTTTCCTTTTTATTTGGAAAATTTGCCTTTACACTAATTCCAGTTTTTATAGCTGATTTTTTCTCTAAATGGATTGAAGGAAAAACAGGCCAAATTTTACTAGAAAGCGGTATTAAACTACTATTACTGCTCACATATTTATATTTTATCTCGTTAACGCCTCTAATCAAACGAGTATTTCAGTACCATGGAGCGGAGCATAAAGTCATCAACTGCTATGAAGCTGGTTTAGACATTACAGTTGAGAACGTCCAAGCACAATCACGTCTACACTATCGTTGTGGTAGTAGCTTTATTCTTTTCACAGTCTTTGTCGGCATGTTCTTATATTTCTTTGTGCCAACTGACCCGCTGTGGCTACGTATTTTAGATCGTATTTTATTAATTCCAGTAGTACTAGGAATATCATTTGAAGTATTACAGGCGACAAATGCTTGCCGTAATATCCCTGTATTACGATTCCTTGGCTATCCTGGTCTATGGCTTCAATTGCTAACGACTCGCGAACCAAAGGATGATCAGGTGGAAGTTGCCATTGCATCCTTTAATATGCTACTTCAAGTAGAGCAACAACCAGAAATTGCAGCAACATTAAATCATGATTAAGTAAAAGGCAGTCCCAACGTATGTTGTTGGACCTGCCTTTTTTTATATAGATGCTAGCCTTGCATTTTTCTTTTAAATGTTATAATCGTAGCTAGATAAACCTATCCAAAGGGATGAAACGGACAACTAAACTTACTTAAAATCTTTCCTATTGACTGTAAGTGCAGTAAATATACCCATCATACTAGGTAAAATACTGAATAATAAAAACAGCCAATTATTTGTTATGATCGAGATAATGGTAAAAATAAGTATAGATGCGACATTGATGCTTATACCTAACTTCACATAAGAAGGCTTAAAAGGTATTGGACTGTACATGTTAATAGTCAAAATGAGCCCAATGATCGCCCAGCTCCCTAAGTGTACGAATAAAAGTACAGCTAAAACCATGGCAGTGCTTAATTTAATCCCAAACACTATTAAAGAAAAGAAAATATAAATTGCTGCTAACGTCAAATACCATGAATAAGATTTCGCCTTTTGCCAAATATGGTCGTGTACTTCATCTAAGCCTCTATTTTTCTTCGCTTTTTTCCTTCCGAACCACCAGCCAAGGATGCCAAAAATCATCCCGCCATATAGTCCGAAAATTCCCCCTATAGAAAATTCCATTATGCCATTCCCTCCTCTTCGAAAATAAAAACTTCCTCAATCGTGCAGTTGAACGCTTTTGAAATATTGTAAGCAAGCTCTAATGATGGATTGAATTTTCCCGATTCAATTGCAATAATGGATTGTCGTGAGACACCCACTACCTTAGACAAATCCTCTTGCGTAATCTTTTTCGATTTCCGCAATTCACGAATTCTATTTTTCATAATGCCTCCTCATTAAATGTAAAGCAAACTGTACATTTAGTAATAAGTAAAGTTTACTTTACATCTTTTGGTATGTCAAGCTAGCTTTACAATTTAATTTTCGTTTAAACAATGGAGATGTGAGGGGTTTAGAGTAAAAATCAGTCTATTATAACAGTAAATAAAAAAAGCGTGTTTTGAAAAATCAAAACACACTTGGAATCTCCACACTCTATCTCAACACTTTACTATGAATAATGTTTATAATTTTCTGTTGAGCGTCTAGTGCTTCGGGGATGGGCATGACAACAAACACATGGTTCATTTTAGGATAAACAAAGGTTGTAATATCAATCCCTTGCTCGCTTAGTTGTTCATCAAACTTTACTGCATCTGGATATAAACTTTCATGGGTACCAATAAAATGAGTAATACTCGCTAGACCCTGAAAATCACCATAAATTGGACTAATCAATGGGTCTTTTAAATCCTTATCAGCTGCCCATATGTTTGTGATGACTCCCATTCCTTCACTAGCAAGCATAGGGTCCTTTTCTTCATATTCAGGGATAAGAGGATTTTCTAGACTTAGGTCAACACAAGCTGAGAGTAAAATAATATCTTGCGGCTGCGGCAAATGGTTTTGCTTTAAAAGCTGGGCCAAACCAAGTGCTATATTGCCTCCTGCAGAATCTCCTATAATAGTTAATTGACTGGAGCTTTCAACCGTCTCTAAAATTCTATTATATAGATGAAGCATTTTTTGGTACGTATCCTTATGGTTAAAATGAGGTACTTTTGGATAAATCGGAGCAATAACTTTTGCCTGTAATGCTTGCGCCATTTTATCCATGAACAGCCAGTGTAAATTTAACGGTTGATTCGTCCAAGCGCCACCATGAATATAGAGAATCACTTTTTGTTTCGAGGACTTTTGATCATTTAATGTAAAAACTTGCATATCCTCAAAAGTTTGTTCGTCCTTAACACTTAAAAATTGAACATCTTCTCCAATGACATAGGGCTGATTATTCACAGTTGCTCTTTGTTCGATGAACTGTTTAGCATTTTCAACACTAGAAAAACTCATTTTATTACTCTGGGAAAATAACAACTTTTCAAATTGAACACTTTCTTCAGAACGCTCTCCATTAAAAATTACTACACTCATTTCTTTCTCCCCTTTCAACATTTTTTCCCCTAGGTGGATGTCTGAGAACCCTTAACAAACAAGACTTAAAATGAACAAGTCATTAGCAAGTACTTTACAAAATAGGTCTTGTCGTCAAACTTTATTACAATAGATCGGACATTATTTTAATTCCACATATTGGCGTATACTCCTTCAAATTTGCATGTTAAATTAAATATCTATCCGCTTCTTTGAAGAAATAATGCTGAGTTACAATGAATGTTGATTATTAATATCCCTTGATTATACGTATTTAAAAGTCTGTCATTTTGAAGAAGATTGATCAAAATGACAGCTTTTTTCTATTTTTACTAACTGTATTAACGATAGATTGATTATTTTATTAGTTAACAAAGAAATGGTCCTAATTTACATATAGATACAAAACATTTTCGTGTTTCTGATACATTCCCTTGATTACTCCTATTCCATCAATTGTAAGTGAATCGGCATTTTCAATAGGATTATTCTTTAGGATCAGATGTAATTTAATGATATTTTGAAGCCGATTTTTACAATAGGCAATTACAGGTTGCTGTACAAGATATTCTTCATTGTTAATTCTTACTTTTAGAAAATTTTTATGTAAAAATTTATATTCGAATGAGACGATATTCATCGGGTCAAAAGATTTAGCATCTATTTTACCTTCAATAAATAAATGAATTCCTTTTTGTTGTTCAAAGCTTTCAAATGTAGTTTTTCTACATTCTATAGCAAAATTAATTACTTCTTCTGTTTCAGAACTTATTTCTACCTGATTTATTTTTACTAAATTATCCGAAAGTTGTTTAATTATATCGTATAATGTTTCCTCTTCCCCCCAAAAACTTTCTTTCCAACCTGGTGAAAACTCATCTAGTAACAAACACATAAACAAACCTGAACTATAACAACTCTTCCGTATATTAGATGTGGACTCATATTTGTCCTTTAGGTTTTGCCCATATTTTTTTAAAACGGATTCGTAAGCTATCGGAGTTTTTTCTGCGAAAGCCTTGAGTTCAACATACCACGCGGGTCCTTCAATTGTTTCAATTAAGCTTTCATATAATAAATTATTAGGGAACTTATTAGCCCTTTTTTCTCTAAGAGCAATGAACGTATTAAGATATAGTTTCTTTTTAATAATATTGTTTTCTAGCACAGCACTAAAAAGGTTGATTCTTTCCTGATTTCGTAATTCCACATTTTCTTTTGATAACGGATATGTAATTCCTAAAATTTCATCTGCAAATCGCGTTTCACCTTTCACATACTGAAAACCATGGAACAGTTCATGGACAAGAAGAGAATATAAACTTTCATAATTCTCACACAAATCCATATTTACAATTGCTGTTGGATAATCATTATAGAGAATAAGTGTACAACCTATAAATCGCTCATCCCAATTAAAAATCTGATAATGATTTTGTTCACTTCTTTTCATTCTAGGATGGTTAAATAAATAAACATAATTTTTATCATATAGTGCGTAAGCAACCGATTGAAATCCTGACCAATAGTGATTCAAATTTTAATTTATTAAGTCTTGAGAAATTCTGTTAAGATAGTTATTCATTTTTTATCCCCCATCTACTAATTCAATATATATATTCTATTTGAAATAAAAAATTTCCTTTTACTATTGATATTCAATATCGGACTACAAACTTTATTGATTTGCCAATGCCAGCATTACAACCAAAGTTCGTTAAGACATAAAAACACCCCTTTGGATTAAAATAATCTAAGGGGTGTTTCATCATGGCTTTATTTAAAGCTACAAGATAGCATTTTCTACGATTTTACAGGCCGCATTTTAACTGTGCGCCACAGTTTGTACATGTATTACAGCCGCCCATTTCTTCGACTGTTCCTTTACGACATACTGGACATGTATTTCCTACGTCCGAGCCAATTACCGTCGTGGACTCTAGTGCTTGAATCGTATCAACTAATACGACTGGACGTTTTGTATGTTCTTCTACTAATTCTTCTTCAAATGATAATTGATCCATATCATTTTCTTCAGCTTTTAGCGTAAGTACCTGTGAATCACGGCTACCATCCACATAGACCGTACCACCTTTAGCGCCACCTTTATATAGTCGCTCGTATACTTTTTCAACTTGTTGTACAGTATAGCCTTTTGGTGCATTTACTGTTTTAGAGATCGATGAATCAATCCACTTTTGAATAATACATTGTACATCAGCATGTGCCTCTGGTTTTAGCTCCATTGCCGTTACAAACCATTCTGGAAGCTCTTGCTCATTAGCCTCTGGATGACGATCTAAATATTCTTTTACAATTTCAGCTTTTACTTCAATAAACTTACCTAGACGACCAGAACGGTAGTAAGTGAAGGAGAAGTATGGCTCAAGACCTGTTGCTACGCCTACCATTGTTCCTGTTGAACCAGTTGGGGCAACCGTTAATAAATGCGAGTTACGGATACCTGTTTCTAAAATTTGCTCCTTGATGTGAGCAGGCATTTTTTGCATAAAGCCTGTTTCTGTAAAAGCTTTACGTAAACGAGCTGTTTCTTCGTCCGTAGCACCTACTAAGAATGGGAAGCTTCCACGCTCTTTAGCAAGCTCTGTAGACGCCTCATACGCTGTTTCAGCAATTGTTTTAAAGATTTCATCGACTAAAGCATTACCTGCTTCAGAACCGTATTCTTTCTCACAATAAATGAGTAAATCAGCTAAGCCCATTACGCCTAAACCAACACGACGCTCACCTAGTGCTTGTACACGGTTTTCTTCTAAGAAATATGGTGTTGCATCAATAACATTATCCTGCATACGAACGCCTACACGAACCGTTTCACGTAGTGCTTCGTAATCTACAGTTTGGTTGTCTTTATTTGCAAATTGTGCAAGGTTTACTGCTGCCAAGTTACACACTGAGTATGGCGCAAGTGGCTGTTCCCCACATGGATTAGTTGCTACAACGCTTTGACCATATGCCTTTGCATTCGTCATATCATTCGCATTGTCGATAAAGAAAATTCCTGGCTCTGCAGAGTATGTTGCACATACGTTAATTAAATTCCACAATTCTTTCGCTTTGATCGTGCGATATGTGCGGATTTTATAACCCATTTTCTCCCATTCGCGAACGTCACCTACATTATGCCATTCTGTGTTGTAAGCGTGCATTTCTTCTTTCGAGTATTCTTCAACCGCTGGGAAACGCAGTTCGAAATCAGCATCGTTTTCAACAGCTTCCATAAATTCTTTTGTTAATGTTACGGAGATGTTTGCACCCGTTAAGAACTCTGAGTTATGAACAGTATATGTGCCACCATCACGTAATTTATTTTCAGCCTCACGAATAATTGCTGTATCAAATCCACCTAAACCTTCAATGCTTTTATAGTTTACAATGCCTTGATACATAGCTTCTTCCTGCATAGAAAGTGGCTTGAAGTTTAATTTTTCTTTAGCTAGACGAATGATTGTTTCATCCGTTGTATTTTCAATTAGGTAACGCAGAATACGTGGGTTTTGCATTTTCGAAATAATAAACTCCACAATATCTGGATGCCAATCGGCAAGCATAATCATTTGTGCTCCACGACGTGAGCCACCTTGCTCTACAAGATGTGTTAATTTAGCAATATCATCTAACCAAGAAACAGAACCAGATGATTTACCGTTTACACCACGTGCCAGTGTGTTGCGTGGACGTAATGTGGAACCATTTGTTCCTACTCCACCACCACGGCTCATAATTTCCATTACTTGCTTACGGTGATCACTAATACCTTCACGTGAATCAGCGACAAAAGGCATTACGTAACAGTTAAAGAATGTTACATCTGTTTCAGATCCTGCTCCGTATATTACTCGTCCTGCTGGAATGAACTTTAAGGACACTAATTGCTCATAAAATTTTTCAAACCATTCTTGGCGTTTTTCTGGCGTTTTTTCAACAATCGCCAGTCCTGTTGCATTTCGTTTAGCGATTTGTTCATAAAAAATCTCAAGAGGCTTCTCTAGCACGTCAATTGAACGCGTAATCACACCCGTTTCTTGCTCTTTTGGATCGTCTAAAGCACTACGATAATCTTCCTCAATCAAAATATCTGCTGTTTTTGTAGTCATGTCCAGCTTTTGAATTGTCCCTAAACCACGTGCAGGGAATTTTGGATCAGCTTTTACCGTTAAAACAACAAAGTCACCGGCTTTCAGTGTTTTCTTTTCTGTGTCTTTAAACGAGTAGCGATCGATCATGACAAGTCTTGATACACCTTTGTGCGTGATATGCATATCAGGCGTTACAGGGTGTACCTGCGGGAATTGTTCGATATCTTTGTTTAACTGTTCAAATTGATTGTTTACATCGGGTTGATGATTTGTGAGTACCATCGTTTTGCCTCCCTTACAAAATAAATACACAATATCATGTGTTGTTAAACACTACATATTGTGTATATGTCTTTAAAAAAGATACTATATATAGATTTTCAATTCAACTCTTGCTTTTTTCAATAGAATCAGAACTACTTGTAATAGCAAGGATTGAACGCTAAAAAATATTTTTTTTATACCATTTTTTACTTTTTGAAGTTCCACTCATCAGATGCATATTTTTTTTCTTCTAATGCACGGACATAATCTAACTGCTCCTCAGAAAGTGTAAATGGTTTTAATTCAATTTGCAACGATTTTGCAAAACCATCTCGAAAAGCAGTGACACATTGTTCAACTGTCACAGGTTCTTCCACAAGACTGTTAATCGCTACTGCTTTTTCTGGTAATTTTCTGCGCATACGATCCTTCGCTTCTTCACTCGAAAAATTAAAGACCGATAATAACTTCTCCTGATCTAAATCTAATAAAATGGCACCATGCTGCAATATAACACCTTTTTGACGTGTTTGCGCACTTCCCGCTATTTTTTTCCCTTCGACTACTAGCTCATACCAGCTTGGAGCATCAAAGCATACAGCACTTTTCGGACTCTTTAAGTCTGCTCTTTTCTCCTCTGTATCAGGGACACTAAAATAGGCATCCATCCCTAGGTTATGGAAACCTTGCAAGATTCCCTCACTTAGCACACGGTACGCCTCTGTCACTGACTCTGGCATATTTGGATAGCTTTCTGTTACGATGACACTATATGTAAGCTCATGCTCATGCAACACAGCTCGTCCACCAGTTGGTCGACGTACAAAACCTAAGCCTTGCTCACGTACAGCATCTAAATTTATATCTTTTTTAGCCTGCTGAAAATAACCGATTGATAATGTTGCTGGTTCCCACTCATAAAAACGAATGACTGGTGGAATTAACCCCTCACTATGCCAATCAAGTAATGCTTCATCTAGTGCCATATTAAAAGAAGGACTACATTTCCCTGAATTTAAAAAATACCAAGTTGTCATATGTTCATCTCCTACAATTTATAAAAATACCTCAGGCCCCACCTGCGGTTCAACCTTAACGAAGATTACGTTACAGTTCAAGTTGTTGCTTTTGAAACGATATCGACGAATTCGCCACAATCTAGTTAATTTTATCAAACTCATTGGACTATCGCTAGCGCATCTTTTATAATAATAAAGAAGATAGAAAGGGGTAAGAAAATCTTGGACATACTTATCACAATCGGTGTCGTTTTAGTAGTCATAATTGCATACATCGGTATTAATGCACTAAGACTCAAAAAAGCTGTAACCAACTTAACACAAGAACAATTTATTGAAGGCTATCGTAAAGCACAACTAATCGATGTTCGTGAACAAAAAGAATTTGATGCTGGTCACATTCTTGGAGCACGAAACGTTCCTTCCACAACATTACGTCAACGTTATAAAGAAATTCGCCCAGATTTACCAGTATATTTATACTGTCAAAATACAGGCCGTAGCTCACGTGCTGCACTATTTCTTAAAAAACGTGGGTACAACCAAATTTACCAACTTCAAGGTGGATTCAAAACTTGGACAGGTAAAATAAAAGCCAAAAAATATTAATATTTCCCTAAAAAAGTCGTCTCAAAGAACTAGGAGACGGCTTCTTTTTATACAAAAAATTCAGAGTTTCTACTATATTATATCTATTGCAAAATTTTAAGTGGCTATTTATTGCATTTTACATAAAATAAATGATCCGCTTCCTCTTCCCAACAATCGTCCCATCATCATTTAGAGATTACTTTAATGGCCTTCACCATTCTTCACATAAGCCTTTCGTATTTACCCGTTTCCTCAAACTAGTGAAATCTTTGTATGTCCAAAAATACTAATTTTCGTTAGTAATTTTTATTTATGCACTACATTCTTCTATTTTTCTGAAAATAATATAAATTTATAGTTGAATAATTGTAAAAGCACTGCTAGGATATATAATATCTTAAAATAATATATAATTATAAAATTAATAAGCTATGAATGCTATGGATCAAACTATAGCAGGAGCAGTTCTGGAGAGAGCGCAATTTGCGTCGCCGAAGGGTTCACTATCTCAGGCAAAAGGACAGAGGAGTAATAACAGCTTTTTTAAGCGATGCCATACGAAGGTTAAGATGATTTGATGAAACATCCGTGATCAAATGGTATTTGTTATTCTGACGTTTTTCCGAGACTAGTGTCACAACTAGTCTCTTTTTTATTTTTCCAGTCATCATTTTTTAAGCATCTTTGGGGGGATTAACGTGGAACAGCAACAATTAAAACGTGAATTAAAAAATCGCCATGTGCAGCTTATTGCCATTGGTGGGACAATAGGAACTGGTTTATTTCTAGGCTCTGGGAAAGCTATTGCGTTAGCAGGGCCTTCGATCATCCTTGCCTATTTAATTGTCGGAACGGCACTCTTTTTTGTTATGCGTGCATTGGGCGAACTATTATTATCGAATTCAGGATATACATCATTTACAGATTTTGCCTCCGAATACATAGGGCCATGGGCAGGATATGTAACAGGCTGGACCTACTGGTTCTGTTGGATCATGACGGCGATGGCAGATATTATCGCTGTGGGGGTTTATACACAATATTGGTTTGATATCCCTCAATGGGTTCCAGCTATTGGTTGTTTAGTATTATTACTACTGCTGAATTTATTGACGGTCAAACTATTTGGGGAGTTAGAATTTTGGTTTGCTATCATTAAAGTGATTACCATTGTGGCGCTCATTATCCTGGGTCTTATTATGTTAGTGACAGGCTTTCAAACAAGCTCTGGGACGGTTTCAGTAGATAATCTTTGGGTCCACGGAGGCCTGTTTCCAAATGGAGTATATGGCTTTTTAATGGCCTTCCAGATGGTTGTTTTTGCTTTCGTCGGTGTGGAATTAGTAGGAGTATCTGCAGCCGAGACTGCAGACCCACAAAAAAACATCCCTTCTGCTATTAATAAAATACCATTTCGAATTTTACTCTTTTATGTAGGGGCACTGTTTGTCATCCTATGTATCAATCCATGGTATGAAATGTCTGCCGCAAGCAGTCCATTTGTCCAAGTATTTACGTTAGCGGGTATTCCAATTGCTGCAGGTATTATTAATTTTGTCGTGCTAACTTCAGCCGCTTCTGCTGGTAATAGTGGTTTATTCTCAACAAGTCGTATGCTCTTTAATCTTGGTAAAAATAAACAAGCATCACCGGCTTTTGCTAAGCTCAATAAAAATAGTGTTCCAAGTAACGCACTAGTCATTTCTGCAATTGTTGTATCTGCAGGGGCACTGTTAAGTAAGCTAATGCCAGAGAATGCCTTTAGTATCGTGACAACTATTAGTGCGATTTGCTTCATATGGGTGTGGAGTATTATCATCATTTCTCACATCATCTATAAACGGAAAAATCGTGCCCTACATGAGGCCTCAAGCTTCAAAGCACCATTGACACCTTTTATCAACTACGTAGTGCTTGCTTTTTTTGCTTTTCTATTAATTGTGATGTTTATTTCTGAGGCAACACGTACAGCACTTCTACTTACACCTATTTGGTTTATTGCCTTATTCATTCTATATAAAATGAAAAAAAGATGACTTCAGAGCTCACTCTGAAGTCATCTTCTACTCGTTAAAAAATGGTCATATCCCATTCTGTCGCTAAATGTTTCAGTAATTGGACACCTGCGACACTATTCCCGATAGGATCGATGGCTGGTCCATAAATACCTATTCCACAGCCAGCAGGGAATGGTGAATCTAATCCTGCATGGCCTGGGACAGCAGTAAGAATGGCACCAGAAACACCACTTTTAGCAGGAAGTCCAATAAATGCCGCAAATTTTCCTGAAGCATTGTACATACCGCATGTTACCATTAAAGCCTTTGCTAATTTTGCCACTTGTTTAGGAAATAATTGTTTCTTTAATAGTGGATGATAGCCATCATTAGCGATAACTAAACCAATCATCGCTAAATCGGATACATTAACTTCAATCGCACATTGCTTTAGGTACACCTCAAGAGCCGCCTCTACTGGGCAGTCCAAGAAACCAGAATCCATTAAATAGTAGGCTAGTGCTCGATTACGGTTAGCTGTTTGCCACTCTGATTGAAACACTTCCTCATTGATACTTAATTGCTTACCTATGATTTGCTCTAAAAATTGCAGGATTTTGTCAATCTTCTCTTGTGGTGAATGGCCAATCATCATAGAGGATACAGTAATCGCCCCAGCATTAATCATTGGATTAAAAGGCTTTCCTGGTTGATGACTTTCTAAGCGAATAATGGAGTTGAATGTATCCCCTGTCGGCTCCACATCCACCCGTTCTAATACATATGGCAATCCTCGATCCATACAGGCCAATATAAAGGTGATTACTTTGGAAACACTTTGAAGCGTAAATAGTTCCGTCGTATCACCGGCTTTAATTTCATGCCCTTCAGTGCCAATAATAGCTATAGCTAATTGATTCGGGTCTTTTTTAGCTAATGCAGGGATATAGTTTGCGCACTGTCCTTCATTGGCGGCAGAGCGAAACTGCGTTACCCATTGTGCCACAAGCTGATCGTGACTTGGTTGTGTAGACATTACTGTGGACTCCTTTCAAAATGTGCAAAAACAGAGTCTTCATAGTTCTCCTATGAAGACTCTATCCATATTTTTGCTATCCTTTTATAGCTTTGGAGGCAATGTCCCCTCCGGAATTAACGATTCATACGTCTCCCCATCAAGACGTTCTTGCCATTCCTTTTTAGCTTCCTCAATCAGTACTGGATTAGCCAATAACTCAATCGCTGTACACGCCATAATTTTAGCAGCTTGTAGCATACCTTTATGGGCGATTGGCATGACGCCTTGAGAAACAACTTGCCATGTATGCAGTGGCGTTCCTAATGCCATACATACTGTCGTACATTGAACAGTTGGCACATTCCAGCTAACATCTCCCACATCAGTAGAGCCACCCATGGTAAATTCAGGGAGCATACGAGGAATATGATCAGCAATAACTTTTCCTTGTAATTGGTGAACATCGCCTTTATGTAGACCAATTAATGAAGAAGCTTGTACGTCAGGAGAAAACGTATTGAAAATAGCCTGAGCATACTGTTCATCTTCTATTGTATAGTCTGGCATGCCAATTTCAAGTATTTGTTGATACATGACATCATAAAGCGTCTTATTCGTTATTAAATTTGAAGCTGCACCTTCAAAATCGATTTCTAGGGAAGTGCCTGTCATGAGCGTTGCACCCTTCGCAATATTTTCAACGCGCTGATAGATTTCTTGCACTTGTTGCTTTTTAGGTGCTCGCACTAAATAGGTAACCTCAGCATATGGTTGAACAACATTCGGAGATGTTCCACCAGAGTTTGTAATAGCGTAATGCACTCGTGCTTCTGGAATGATATGCTCTCGTAAATAGTTTACCCCAACGTTCATAAGCTCAACGGCATCTAATGCACTTCTTCCAAGATGAGGAGCAGCTGCAGCATGTGCACTTTTACCTGTAAACTTAAATGTAACAGCATAGTTTGCTAGAGAACTACAAGTCATCACAGTTGAAAAAGTACCAGGATGCCAAGAAATGGCGATATCTACATCATCGAATAAGCCAGCTTTCGCTATATAAGCTTTACCAGATCCATTTTCTTCTGCAGGGCAACCGTAAAAACGGATGGTTGCAGATTGTGGATGTTGCTCTAAATAATCTTTTACTGCAACAGCTGCTGCAAATGCGCCAGTTCCTAATAAATTATGGCCACAGCCATGACCACTTCCCCCATTTTCTAGAGGCTCATGAGTAGTAACACCACCTTTTTGGCTCAAGCCTGGTAGTGCATCATATTCCCCTAAAAAGGCAATGACTGGCTTTCCTGAGCCAAAAGTTCCAACAAGTGCAGTATCAAGACCCGCTACGCCAACCTCAGTTTGAAAACCCTCTTTTTCGAGTGCCTCTTTCATATATTGCATCGATTGTCTTTCTTGAAAATGAAGCTCCGGTACAGCCCAAATCGCATCGCTTAAGGCCACACTTTCTCTCTTCTTTGCCTCAATTAAAGTAGAAATTTTTTCTTGAAAACTCATTATTGTCCCTCCAATTTATTCATTCTGCTTTCAATAATGCTCCTTTTTGGTCGTTTAGCGTTACAAGCGACACAATACAAATGAGCGCGAATCCAATTAACATCCAAAAGGCTGCATCAAAGGAACCATTAAAGGCATCTACCATAAAACCAATAGCCATAGGCGTAACAAATCCCGCTAGCTGTCCGCCTGTATTTGCAATCCCCATAGCTGAGCCTGTAATAGACGAAGGCAATTTCTTTAGAACAATTACCGGTAGTAGCGTAATGACAAATGCAATAAAGATAGAAACAACTGTTTGATAGCCAATAAATAATGTCACCGTTTTCGCAGTAAACATTAAATACAATAAAAGACCGATGACTGCACAGGAAATAGAGCCTAACACCTTTTCCATTCCTTTTGGAAGCTTATCGATGATATATCCACTACCATACACCCCAATAATCGTTGTAATGGCAGGGATCGTTTGTGCCCAACCTATGGACATTAAATCTAGTCCGCGATTTTTTTGAAGGTATGTTGGAATCCACGATACTAATCCCCAGTTCACCGCATAAATACAGAAATAAGCAATAATCAAATTCCACATGAGGGGTGTTTTCAATAGCTCTTTAAAGCTTACCTTAACTGCCGGACTACCTGTCTCAGCAGCATCTGCTGTTTCAGCTTTCGGGAGCTGAATGTATTTCCAATATAAATAAGCAATAATCGCTCCAATAGCCCCGATAATGATAAACATCATACGCCAGCCAATCGTTCCTAATAGATAAGCGGCTAACAGCGGTACAATTAGTGAAACAATCCCACCAGAAGTCAGCATGATCGACATCGCTCTTCCTCTTTCTTCTTTTGGGAAAATCGTGGCAATAATCTTAGAGCTTGATGGCTGGAATCCACCCTCTCCAATGCCGAATAAGAAACGAATAACAATCATCGCTGTTAAAGACCAGGCAATAGCCGTTAATCCGGTAAAAATGGACCACATGATGACAGCCATCAGCAAGATTTGTTTTGCGCCAAATTTATCAGCTAACCAGCCTCCTGGTATTTGCATAATGGCATAGCCTAAAAAGAAAGCGCTTAAAATGATACCCGTCGAAGATGCATCCAATTGCAAATCTCCTGTAATGGAGACGACCGCGTAGTTCATAATATAGCGATCTAAATTTCCTAAAGACCAGCCTAAAAATAATAGTGCAAGGATAACATTTCTAGATTTTTTCGTTACGTCATTTGTTGTCATTTATATCCCTCCCATGATCAAAAACCTTCTCTTTATGGCAGTGACTGCATCACCGCTACAATCGTTCGTTAAGATCCTTGCCCCCTTGCAAATCTAGTAAAATTAAAAACCCCTTTTATATACCGACATTTTCGTTATATATTCGTATAATAATCAAAGTACTCAAAAAAAACAATATTTTTTTGAAAATTTCTAATAGATAATCGCTTTTCTAGCTAGAATGACTTCCCTCAAAAAGCTCATAACTTGTGGACTCACCTTTGTTTTATCGATCCAAAAATTTTAGAAAAAAAAAATGTCCCAAACCATACATTGGTTTGGAACATTTTGTTAGATTCTAGACAAGCTGATACATTTTTATTGGTCTACCACGCGTATGCTGTAATTCTTCGCCACAAATTCTTGCTAAATCTACACTACATAAATCAGCAACAATACGCTGTGCATTTCTCTCACTCATTTGAAGCTGTGTCGCTAAATCCTTTGTCGTAAAATGCTTCCAGCGCATTTTCTGCACAAGCGCATGGATTTTCATATATGTTTTAATACTAATATTACCTTTTTTTAGCTTTTCTAAAATATCAGGATCTTCCGCTCGGTAAGAATAAGACAGCTCTTCCATATTTCCGACCGACTCAATAATCGTACCATCATCCTGAATCATAACGATATCGATGGCCTCATTTTCCTTCGTCTGCCTTAGCCCACGATGAGCATGTAGCTCTGCATTGAATACTGTCTGTGCAAACCCAATACCTGCAGTTACTTTTGCTTCCATTTCTATTGATAATTGAATCATTTTTTCCTGTAGAAATTTAATTTGTCCTTCAATGGCTCCTCTTGTACTAAAAATCGTATATTTTCCATTCCCCTCCTCAATGAGGGAACCGTCAATTTGTTCACAAAGTTGAAGTAGATTTTCCTTAGTCCGTAGCTCTAAATATTGGATGCGATACCCTTGCTTCATGCGCTCCTTTAAGGAATCAAAATCCTTGATTTCAAGCATTACTGCACCAATTTGAGTTTCTTTATAGTAGGACGTTTTAATTTTTTCGGTAAACAGCTGAACCGTATGGTAAATTTCTGTTTTTGTAGGAGATACCCAATAGGAGGGAACCCCTCGATCTTTCAGCTCCTCATCAACGGAAGGATAGCAAGTGATAGCAAAATCGATCTTTCCCTCCTGCCAAAGAGAATAGTGGAAATCAAACAACTCTTTTGGATCAATCGCCACATCAAATTCCTTTAAATACATGTTATTCACATTTTTTTGGATCTCCGCTAGACCCTCTGAAGCCATTTGTGAGGGAGAAGGTATAATATCGATGCTAACATTTTCAATAAACTTCTTTTGCCGATAGGATTGCTCTAAAAATCCTCTATAAATAGCCGCCTCCGAAAAAATGATATGAGCCAATTTATCCTGCGAAACCTTTGTTTGGCTCGCTATCTTATAGGGGATATAGCCAGAAAACAGCCAGAAATCCACATCTTGATCATAGGTCTCCACAAGAAGCTTTGTCTCTGTCGCTATCGCATAAATATACGGAATAAATTCCATATCCTGTTCAATCTCTCTGGCTAAAGCAATAATTCTTTTGACGGATTTAACGGGACCTACAACACCTATTTTATACATCTTTTGTTCCTACCTTCTTTGTGAAACTACAATAGTTATGTAAAAAATTTCTTTTCTCTTCTGTTCATAGTATAGCGGACAACCAATTTACTAGACAAATAAAAAAATCAATACAGAAAAACCCCGAATTTCTCGGGGCTTATCTCATTTTATATCCTGTGGATACATGTTTTTATAAAGTAATTCCAATTTTTTGGAAAGTTTCCCATAAGCGGATTGCCAGGCTTTGATAGCCGCCTCATCGCCATCTGCTTTGTATAATGCATGGACGTCAGCAACCTTCTTCAAATCACTTTCGGCTTGTGTAAGCTTCGAGTAGTTTTTGACAATCTTTTTATCGTTAGCGCTCAAGGCATCATACTTAGTACGAATATCTTTTACTTTACCCTCTAGATCAGCTATATACTCACCATTGACGAGGAGAGAATTAATCGATTCAATTAAAGTCAAAGCATGTTCATTCGTTTGTTGTTGACCTTGTTGCTTTTCGCTAATCAATTTTCGTATATCAGAATGGATAAGGCTCACTTGCTTAGATGTAAGTTTTTCAAATGCCTTGATGACAGTGCTTGGATTAGTACTAAATGATTTTTCATATGTCTTCATAAAGGATTCTACTTTTTTTACATCCGCGATTGCCGCTTTTAAAATATCATAATTCGTTATCAGCTTTTTATCACTTGAGCTTAGACTACTGTATTGCTTAGAAAGTGTATTAATCTTATCAATAGACACTAAATATTGATCATTTGACACAATGGTAGCTATTTCATCATTCAATTGCTTTATATTCGGTGCATTTCCATCAATAATTTGATTCTTTAACAGTGCATCGTATTGCTCTTTTGCTAATTGTTGTTGATTAGCAGGTAATTTAGCATACGCTTTTTGCACAGACTCTATTTTTTTAGCTTGTTTAGCAGCATCCGTTTCTTCTTTAGCAGTTTGAATTTTTTTATAGAAGGATTTGACACCTGAAATGTCCTTCTGTGCAGCTGTTAGTAAATAGTAATTAGTTACGTATTTTCTTGCCGCCGAAGACAATTTTTTATAGGATTGTGCTGAAGCATCAACAGCCTTTTCTAATTGATCAAATGTAAATTTAGTGACATCCGCATATTTAGCAATATCACCCTTCAGTGCCTCAGCCGCAGCCTTATCATCAGGTACTTTCCCATCAACAGAACCTTTTGGGGTATTCAGTAAAAAATCGTCTGCATTGTAAACAAGCGATTGCTGTAAAGTCGTAAGCTTGTTAAAAGCTTTTAAAGTATTCGTATAGCTAGAATTCAATTTGCTTTCAGTTACACCGGTTGTGCCAGATAGCTTTTGATAAGCATCCATATCTTTAATCACTTTTTCAGCCGTTTTTAAATCCTTTTGTAATGTAACAAGGCTGTCATACCCCTCTATTTTGGCTGCCGATGCTTTTGTTAAACTCTTATATTCTTTTACCATACGTGCCACATTGTTGACATGACTTTGCCAAGAACTAGCAGATGGATTTATTGGATAAATATCATCCCCAATATAGCTATCGATATCATTGTTTAATGTAGCAATTTGACTTTCTTCCGCACTTTCAGCTGTCGTTAAAAGCTGTACATACTTGTCTGGTACTAATTTTAATTGTTTATACGTTAATTTTTCATAGGTAGAACGAATAGACTTTGCAACCGTTACCTGCTTATTTGGCGTATTATTGGTTGATAATTTATCAAATGATTTAATAAATTGCTCCACCTTTTTAATATCAGCTTTGGCCTCATTTAGAATCGTTAGGTTTTGAACAGCCCCACGATAATTTTGGGATAATTTTGCAATATCTGCCTCAATCGTATTCACGACCCCTTGTAAGGAATCCTTATCAGAAGGAACATACTGTGGAATGCCATTCGAATAAGAGAGTAAATTAACGATTGCCTGATTAAGTCTTCTAACTTCTTTTATTTCCTCAAGATCATTTGGCTCATTTAAAAGGTTTTTAATGCTAGTATATAAAACATCATTGACATCTAAGCTACGTTGTAATAAGTCGAACTTATCGTATGCCGTTTCAATCTCTTTAATATATTTAGGCAAATCTTTGTCGTTAACTCCCTCTACCTTGTCCACTTTTTCATTTAATTTATTGATAAGGTCCACATCTTCAAGTGCTCGTTTAAGGACAGCATAATTCGATACATTCCCTTTAGCCGGGGCTGACAAAGCTTGATACTTACTTTCTAAAGCCTTTACTTTCTCCTCAAACGACTTTAAATCTGAAACATTATATTTGTTATCATTTACTAATAGATTACTAATGTCCTTTGTTAATGTATCTGTTGGTTCTTTTGATATAGAGATCACTTCAGAACGTGGAGATTCCACAAAAGAAGCGCCTACCTGAGCTTTGACTTTTACAATAATATCTTTGATTCCCTTATCTATCGCATCTTTCGGTATGGTATATGTGCTACCTGAAGCTCCCTCAATAATAGTGAAGGAATTTTCACCCTCGCCTAGGTGATAAAACCATTGATAACTATATGTAATTTGACCACTTGTTAATTTCGCTCCTGCCTTATCCGTTACAGTAACACCCGCTATTTTCACCGTTTCACCAGGTGCAACAAAATCTGAAGTCGAAAAGCCCTCTAACGTTGGCGTTGTAATCGCAAGATCCAATTGATTAATGGTTCTTTGCTCACTTTGATATTTTTTTCCCTCGGTTGTAGTGGCTTCCACAAAAATGGTTTTACCCGCTGCTTCTACTGGCACCTTTAACGAAGCAGAAGTAGCACCTGCAATGGGTTTATTCGTGGACGTTTTTGAACCATCTTCACTAGCTACCTTTTCTAGATAATACCATTGGTAGGCATTGACTATGGCATTATTGGGTAATTGATGAACGGTTAATGTTTCATTCACAATATTCTGCCCTGTGACCGTTACCATTTCCTCTGCACTTGCAACAGTTGGTACAATAAGTGCTACGGGTATTGCTGCTGCTGTTAAAAATAATTTTTTATTCAAATCAGTTGACCTCCTCAATCCTTCTATTGAATTATATCGGCCACATCTCCCTGATTTCCTTTATTCAGGGGAAAGAATTCAAAAAAGTGTATATTCTCCTGTATTCTTATCTCTACAATAACAATATTTTGATATTATTTAGACTCCCATGTTGTAGAAAAAAACAAAAGCCTTCTAATCCACACTCATAAAAATTATGAAGAGATTAAAAGGTAAAAATGTATGCATATAGCGCTTTCTGCTTCATCTGATTATCCTCTAATCATATAAGTGGGTCGGTTCAGCGTACTATACGCATAAGGATACGGATATTGAGTTTCACTTACGCATATACGAATCATCATCCCTTCCCCTACTTTGCTGTTTAATGTGAATTTCCCATTAAACGCCTGAACCCTCTCTTGCATACCTTGAATGCCCATGGATTCGGCCAGTATAATGTCATCTAAATTACACCCTACCCCATCATCGCTATACAAAACTTCAAAGCCTTCTTCCGTGCTTAGTAAATAGATGGTAACTGTATTGGCATAGGAATGTTTTAATGCATTGTTTAATAATTCTTGAAACAATCGATAAATCATTAAATTTAAACGCTCGTCCTCTAAGTAAAGTCGATCAATAGTATATAACAATATAAAATTTGCCCGTTTTTGAATTTTTTGAATCAGCTTCTCCAGTGCAGCATTTAAGCCTAATGTATCTAATAAAGGAGGCTTTAAATTTTCACAGTATCCTCGTAAATCATTCAAGGAGGTAATCATATGCTCATGGAGCTTTCCAAGTTTAGTTGGTATATTTTTTGAATCCTTCATGTGCATCAGGACATCCATTTCTCTTGCAATATGAAGCTGCTCTTGTAAAATCGTATCATGAAGCTCTTGGGCTAACTGATACTTCTCCTCCTCAAAACGAAGCCAAAGTAATTTATTGAGCCAGGGCAGCTGACGATTATCTGCCTCTTTCATATGCTTTAACTGATCTAAGAGTTCCTCGACCATTTTAGTATTTTCAATAAAGTTATTTAAATATAACAGCAACAATTCCAGCCATAGTAATTCCTCATCCTTCAAATAAATAGATTTATTATGATCCACCACAAGGATTCGTTTATAATTTGCATCTTGATGAATAAAGGCTATATAGAAATGATCTGTTTTTTTAATATCCCCTAATACTAATCGCTCAAGCAAAACTTCATCAATTTGATGTTGATTGTATTCTTTGGATTTGTTCGTTAACGTAACTTGGTGTGTTTGAAAATCATAGGTGAGAACATAAACGCTCTCCATCTCAAGCTGGAGCACAACTTCCTGGACAAACTTCTCCAATAAATCCTCAATCTTCACAACTCTCCCTATACTATCGACGGTAGTATATAAGCGATGGATATAGTCACCTTTTGTAGAAAACAAAATCTTTCGCTTACGATAATCAACCCGCTCCTTAATGTAAAACAATGCCATTAAGGAGAGAAACGTAAAAAAGAATAGCTCCGTCATACGTGTAATCGATAAATCCGTCAATAAATACAAACCTCCCAAAAGCCAAATGGTAAAAGCAAATGAGAAATTAAAGTAATAGCGTATTCGCGATATAAAGTACTCCATATCAAATATACGTTCTGTGAGTTGTGTGAATAAGAAACTTAAAGGAATGAGCATTAAGAAAAGTGAACACACATCACCAGAGAGTATATGTTTTTGAAAGAATATTTCTGGAACAGCAAACAAAAAAAGAAATGGCAAGAACGGAATAATAATGCTTAATAAAAAAATTTTAAATTGAGGGGTTTTATAAATTAAATAACCTCTCCCAAGAATATAAAGAATTACAATTAATAAAATAAAAAATAACCATAAAGTAATTTTAGAAAATAAAGGATTTGTAGATGGATAGACAATACTAAGTATACTAAGAAAAATAATAATCAAAGGTATTAAATATACTATTTTTATATTTTTAATATAACTCCATTTTAAATTCAAAAATAAAAAGTAATTTTTTAAAAAATGTATTAGTATTACAAGACAAAGTAACATACTACTTCGATTTACAATCGTACCAACTATATTTAATCTTCCAGAAGCCCCAATACTTACGTAAGCTAATGAAACAGTGAGTATAAATAAAATAAGTAAATTAATTAACTTTGAGTTCATTTGTTTGTAATATAAGTAAATTGAGATTATTAAACTTAATAAATAAAAACAGCCGGGCAGCACTAAAACATAAAATAGTTGTTCTGGAATGTCAAAGGGTGCAATATCGATTTGAAAGATCTCCCCATTACTTTTCAACAGGGTTAATTTCTTCGCAACCCTAATGACAGGATTATAAGCAATATTATTCAATTCATTAATATTCTTATCATCAATCGATAGAATAATATCACCATTAGAAATTTTTTGCTTTTCTGCCCAGTCCTTATAGTATGGATCTGTTATGAACCACTGATCATTTTTTTCTTGTAATTTGATACCCAAAAAAGGCGTGCTATAAGTAACATATAGTAGGTAAACTCCTAATGTTAAATATATACTTATAGCAAGCCATAGCCACTTATTTTTTATTAACTTAGTACCACAGACCATTTTCTAATCGTACATCTTCATCAAACGAATCCAAAATTGCCTTTTGTTCAAGTTCTGTTACACCAACAAGAGAAGCTTTCTTTTCTTTTAACAATGTTACCAACGACGGATTTTGCTCTAAATATTGAACCATGTTAATCATAAAATCGCTCCATTTCATTAGTTTTTTAGTTACTATTATTATCCAATAAAACCTCTGTGCAAAGGAATTATTAACCATATTTGTAACTATAAATTGATTATACCACCATTCACCTATAATTCAACATAATTTTCTAAAAAATACAATAATATAATAGAATATGTAATGAAATTGCTTATTTTTCCATAGATTGACATAGAAAAAGCTTGCTCCTAATAGTAGGAACAAGCTTCTACACTTTTTACTTTTTCAATCAATTTTAACCCTCTTGTAGCCACCTGTTTAAATGGGAAGAGACCAATATAGCATGTTGCGGATTCATATCGCCAACGTCTACAACAAAAACCTGACAAGCTTCTTTCTCTAACGCCATTAAAAAAACCATTCCGCCTCCATCATCCCCTATGGCAACATAGCCTTTTGCATATTCATTCACTTCCCAAGTCTCATTTCTCTCCATTATTTCCTCGGTACCATATATTAAAACACCATTCATAAGTGAAAAACCATTGGACTCTTTCAGGACATTTTTATATTCCTGTGGAAGATGAATAGCCATGGTCTGTTCTATTAGCAGGATATCATGCTCACTAGCGGGAGGATTGGCAGTAAAAATATTATGTAAAGGAGACATTTTGTCACCTCCTCTTTGAAGATTTTTCATATCTATGCAAAACAAAACTTATAAAAAGCTTCGATTAAATCATCAATCTCTTGTTTTTTTACAATTGCGTTCAACCAATCAGTTGGAATTCCCTCCATTTGATAACACATACCTGCTAAAGCTCCCGTTATTGCCGCTATTGTATCAGTATCTTCTCCTAAATTGACTGCCTTTAAAATAGCTTCTTTGAAGGTAGATGCATGACCAACACTCCATATGGCTGCCTCCAGTGAATGAACAATATAACCGCTTGAATTAATTTCGTCTTCAGAGATACGTAAAAAGTTCTCTTCAAAAATTCTACTGTAGGCATTTAACTCTGTATGTAATTCATCCTGTAAATTATTTTGCAACAAGGTATATACCTCATTTAATGCAAGCTCAAGTGAATTACTTTTATATAAACTTAACAATAACTCAATATAAATGATAGACCCAACTATTGAACGTGGATGACTATGCGTGATCATGGTATATTGCTGGATCAACGCTTTTCTTTTCTTAAAATCATCTTCATTAATTAATACAAACACTAAAGGTGCAATCCTCATCAGCGTTCCGTTACCATTATCAAACTCGCCCGTTTTTCCACATTGCTCAGGCACAACTCCCTTTTTATAACTTGACACAGCTTCAGCAGTAGTGATGCCAATATCAAACATTTCCCCAAAAGGTGTCAGATAGCCTTGCTCCATATATCGTACAAACTTATCCATTAAGCTTCGTGTATCGCCTTTTTCAATTATGTTTTCGACTAAACATAGCGTTAAAGAAGTATCATCTGACCATGTTCCCGGTGGTTGATTGTAAGTACCATAACCCATCACATCCTCTACATGAAAAGTCCCCCGCTTTTTAAACTCGACAGGTACGCCCATCAAATCACCAACTATCCCACCATATAAAGTGGCAAACAATCGTTCCTTCATCTTTGCATCTATCATAGGATTACATGCCTCCCTCCTCTATCTAACATACTATAAAGTAGACTATAATTGCAGATGCGAATTTCCCCCATCTTCTGTCCTAACTTGATAGCATTATGTCCGTTCTTGTGGTTTTGCTTAAATTCTTCCCAATCTATGACCACCGCCACAAAATATTGATTCTGTATGTATTATTTAATAGATTATTTGTTGGTAAACTTAATTCAGATGATGTTGTTTGCATTTGAATCCCCTCCTTCCACAAACCATCTAAGGGAAATTATAGAAAAAAATTCATAAAAAAACCGCCCACTAAGAAAGTGAACGGTTTGTCAATTTTAAGCTTTTTGATAACGTAGTACAGGTGTACGAGCAGCACGTGTTTCGTCTAAGCGGGATACAACTGTAGTATGTGGTGCTTCTTGAACGATGGATGGATTTTCTTCTGCTTCTTTCGCAATTTGAATCATCACATCGCAGAATGCGTCTAATGTTTCTTTAGATTCTGTTTCTGTTGGCTCAATCATCAACGCCTCTTCCACATTTAATGGGAAGTACGTTGTTGGTGGATGGTAGCCAAAGTCTAACAGACGCTTTGCGATATCTAGTGTCCGAACACCCAATTTCTTTTGGCGATGACCAGATAAAACAAATTCATGTTTACAGTGACGGTTATATGGAAGATCGTAGAATGGCTCTAAACGACGCATCATATAGTTGGCGTTTAATACAGCATATTCTGTAACAGCTTTTAGGCCATCTGGACCCATTGTACGGATATACGTATATGCACGTACATTGATACCAAAGTTACCATAGTATGGTTTTACACGTCCGATAGATTGTGGACGGTTGTAATCGAAATGGTATGCGCCTTCTTCTGTTCTTACAAGTACTGGTTTTGGTAGGTACGGGATTAAATCTGCTTTTACACCTACTGGACCTGAACCTGGACCACCACCACCGTGCGGACCTGTAAATGTTTTATGCAGATTCAAATGCACACAGTCAAAGCCCATATCGCCAGGACGTGCTTTACTCATAACGGCATTTAAGTTTGCACCATCATAGTACACTTTACCGCCAACAGAGTGGATAAGCTCTGCCATTTCGATGATGTTTTCTTCAAATAAACCAAGTGTATTCGGGTTTGTTAACATTAAGGCTGCAGTGTCAGGACCTACTACTTTGCGAAGGTCTTCAATATCAACTAAGCCAGTTTCATCTGATTTAACTGTAATTGTTTCAAAGCCTGCTACTGTTGCTGAAGCTGGGTTAGTTCCGTGAGCAGAGTCAGGAACGATAACTTTGTTACGGTGACCTTCTCCATTTGCTTCATGGAAAGCACGGATCATCATTAATGCTGTCCACTCTCCATGTGCCCCTGCTGCTGGCTGTAATGTCACTTCATCCATACCAGTAATTTCTACTAATGACGTTTGTAGATCATAAAGAAGTTCCATGGCACCTTGTGCTGTTGACTCATCTTGTAGTGGGTGCACATTGGCAAAGCCAGAAAGACGAGCAACCGCTTCATTAATTTTTGGATTATATTTCATCGTACAAGAGCCAAGTGGGTAGAAGCCAGAGTCTACACCATGATTTCTACGAGAAAGTGCTGTGTAATGACGCATGATATCAAGCTCAGATACTTCAGGTAATTCTGCGGCCTCTGTACGTACTAGATTAGCAGGTAATATATCTGTTAGATCTACTTCAGGTACATCAAGCGCTTCTAAGCTATAGCCAACGCGACCTTCTTTTGAAATTTCAAAAATGAGTGTTTGATTTTCGTTATGCATGAAGAGCCCCCATTTCTGCAACTAGTGCATCAATTTCTTCTTTTGTGCGTAATTCAGTTACGGCAATTAGCACATGATTTTTAAGAGAGTCATAATTTTGACCTAAAGGATATCCACCGATAATACCTTTTTCAATTAAGCCTTTATTAATTTCCTTCACACATTTATTAGTTTTCACTACGATTTCATTAAAATGTGCACCTTGGAATGCTACTGTAAAGCCTGCTGCTTCAAAGGCATTTTTTGCATAACGTGTTTTCGCAATATTTTGTGTAGCCATATCGCGAATACCTTGTTTCCCTAGAGCTGTCATTGCTACAGAAGCTGCAAGTGCAAGAAGCGCTTGGTTCGAACAGATGTTAGAAGTTGCTTTATCGCGACGGATATGTTGTTCACGCGCTTGTAGTGTTAATACATAACCACGACGTCCTTCACCATCTACTGTTTCACCAACAAGACGTCCTGGCACCTTACGCATTAATTTAGTTGTCACTGCAAAGAAACCACAGTGTGGACCACCAAATGCTTCAGAGATACCGAAAACTTGTGCATCACCTACACAAATATCAGCACCTAGTTTGCCTGGGGGAGTTAAAATACCTAGGGCAAGTGGGTTAGACGATACTACGAATAAGCTTTTTGCTTCATGCGCAATATCACCAATTACTTGAATATCCTCAACTTGGCCAAAGAAGTTTGGATATTGAGCAATAACTGCTGCTGTATTGTCGTCAATTAGCTCTTTTAAAGCTGCAATATCAGTCACACCATCTTTATGTGGAATTGTAATGATATCAATAGATTGACCATAGGCATATGTAGCCACAACATCACGATATTCTGGGTGTACCGTTTCAGAAACTAAAATTTTCTTACGACGTGTATGTCCAGCAGCCAACATTCCCGCTTCGGCCAATGCTGTACCACCGTCATACATAGAAGAGTTGGCAAGATCCATACCAGTAAGCTCTGCAATCATAGTTTGGAATTCAAAAATAGCTTGAAGCTCACCTTGTGAAATTTCAGGTTGATATGGTGTATAAGCTGTATAAAACTCTGAGCGAGAAATAACATGGTCCACGATCACTGGCTTGTAGTGATTATAAACGCCGGCACCTAAAAACGATACATTCGCATTTGTATCTTTATTTTTAGCAGCAAGTGCCGTTAACTCTTTTAATAAAGCAGATTCCGATTTTGCTGCCTTGATGTCATAAAGGCCTTTAAAACGTACTTTCTCTGGAATATCCTCGAATAATTCATCAACTGAGGATACACCGATTACGTCTAACATTTCTTTTTGATCTTGCTCCGTCATTGGTAAATAACGATGTTTCATAAATGTAGGTCCCTCTTTTCAACTATTATTTTGAACGCTTGTAAAACGGTGTTTCAACTGTAATTACTTTTAGTTGCTTACCACGGATTTCAATTTCTAATTCATTTCCGATTGTTGCGAATTGACTGTCAATTAACGCGTGACCAACATTACGTTTTGAGGAAGGAAGCTGTGTTCCTGTTGTAACTTCACCAATTTCCTTACCATCTTTAAACACTTTATAGCCATGGCGTGGAATCCCTTTATCGATCATTTCAATGCCGACTAGTTTGCGTGGAAGACCATTTTCCTTCTGAGCTACTAATGCATCATGACCAATAAAATCTTCTTTATTTAATTTCACAGCAAAGCCGATACCTGCTTCAAGAGGAGAAATCGTTGCTGATAATTCTTGACCGTAAAGTGGCAGACCTGCTTCAAAACGTAGAGTATCACGACATCCTAGACCTGCAGGAACAACACCTTTGTCTTGACCAGCATCTAAAATTTTACCCCATAGCGCTTTAATATCTTCTGGTGCTCCATATAATTCGAAGCCATCTTCTCCTGTGTATCCACTACGAGAAACTAATACTTTATGTCCTGCGACTTCTACATTTTCTTGGAATCGGAAAAATTTAATTGCACTTACATCAGTGGAAGTTAGGGATTGAAGAACTTCCTCTGCTAAAGGTCCTTGTAGGGCAATTTGTGCATAGGCTTCAGATTGATTTTCAATGGTCACATTATATTGATGTTGATTTTCCAGCATCCAATCATAGTCTTTTGCGATATTTGCTGCATTCACGCATAATAAATAATGTTCATCAGCTAACTTATATGTTAGTAAATCATCGACAACACCGCCGTCCTCATAGCACATTGCTGTATATTGTGCCTGGCCAGTAGCTATTCTTGAAACATCATTGGATAAAAGATTTTGTAAAAAATTTAATGCATCGGGACCTGTTACTAAAATTTCACCCATATGGGATACATCAAATAATCCCGCACGATTACGTACTGCATCATGTTCATCTTTAATAGAAGAGAATTGAACTGGTAATTCCCATCCACCGAAGTCAACCGTCTTAGCACCATATTTCGCATATTCTTCAAATAGAGGTGTACGTTTTAATTCATTCGTCATTCTTTTTTGCCCCCTTTATTGTTAGTTACATTTTTACTGGTAGTAGTTCGTCTGCTTTTTGTATGGGTACAGTCATGACTTAGCAAAGTAGAAGCTTCAAGGAGTACCTAAAGACATAAAAAAAGACAGACGAACCCCTTTTCGGGATTCTCTGTCCTTGCACCTGAAAGTTACACCAGACTAACTCGCATGATTGATAATGCCAATTAGTCGGCTTTCCCCTTTGGTGGCTGCTATTGTTATACTACAGCTCTCTCCAGAGTTGCGTCTTATACGAGTCCTTTTACCTGAGAGATTCATAGCCATTGCTACTTGCTCCTTCGGTGGCGTTTAATTACGCTCTCTCCCCGTACAATCATCCGCCCAAGATACATCTTGGTACTATTTAGTATTCAATGAACATTTAGTTACTTATTTGTCTATATCCTAACATTAAATGCATTGAAAAGGCAATCATTTTTTAAAAGATAACAAAACACGAACATTAATAAGTCATATATCTTTTATCGTTCGTTTTTAAGCCTTTTTACTTGGAACACTAAATACTCTAAAATTTGACGAATGGTTCTGCCCTCTGTCAAGACCTGAATATGCCCTGCATCACGATAAAACTTCCTCCTGTAATGATACAGACTTTCTAGCTCCTCTTTTGTCGAGCTTTGTACGATTGGTCTGTTAGGATCATGCTGAACTCGTTTATAAATATCCTCAAACGAAGCATCTAAAAAAAATACTAAGCCACTGCGCCTCATAATTTTTCGATTTTCAGCATTAATCGCAACTCCACCGCCCGTAGAAATAATACAAGCCTCATCGCGGAAACTTTTCAAAAATTCTGTTTCTATTTTTCGAAAATGGGCCTCTCCGTACTTTTCAAAAATCTGCGGGATGGACATTCCTTGCTGTCTCACTATTTCATGATCCATATCATAATATGGCATCTTTAATAAAAAGCTTAAACGTCTTCCTAAAGCACTCTTTCCACTACCCATAAAACCAACTAAATATATTTTTCGCAATTCGAATCACCTTCTTATAACTACGATTCTACACTGTCTGACAAAATTTGTCCCAATAAATTTATCGTAGCTTGAACATTCAATTTTTCGAGCCCATCATATGTTTGAAATTGCATTTCATATGACATACAATACGCAAGAAGAAAAGTAGTTACAAGAAATAATAATGCAATTGCGATTAAAAAAATAGCCCCACTGTCATTTTTCAATAATTGGCACATAGAAGGTTCGCTCCTTTTGCATACCACTAGGCATTTCCACCGCTACCGTCAGCATATTTTCGCTATAGGTAAAGTGACATTTATTAATGCCAATTAGCATGGGAACATGTCCTCCATTTACTTGTTCACGAATGATGTTACGATAGCAATCAATATAATGGACAGATTCCGTGGTCTGGAAAGTGATTCTATTGTGATTATCCCGCACGGAGAACGTTAAAATATCCTTTAGCCCTTTATTTAAATCATACACAAACAGCTCCCATTTCGACTGTTCATCCGTTTGCATAGTTGAGGTCATTTCAGCATACCACAGCATAATTAGGACAAAAAGGTGAGAAATAAGCACAAACACAATTAATTGAAACATTGCTTCTAGTAAGGTATAGCCCTTTTCATTATTCATTGACATTACCTGTAAGGGAAATACATTTTTGGCGTTGCTTGAGTATATTGTGAAAACGAACACAAATCTCTCCACCATAAAACACCCATTGATACTCAACCTGTTCAATAATTCTTGTGCCTTCAGTTTGTTGTATAGCTTGAAATAGTTTCAAGCCCTCGTACGCTGTTTCAGCTGCAATCATTTCCATTTTTTTATTCGTAAGGTTCGTTTTCATCGTATAGGTAATGGGCAATAAGGAGCTACAAAGTAACATCAAGATGCCCATAGCCAAAATCGTTTCAACAAAAGAATAACCAGACTCATTCAATTCTCGCTCTCCCTCGCCCTAATGTAATGATTACCTTTTTCTTTCCGTGTGGCGTTTGAAACGTTAGGGTGCCAGTTGACCTGACATTGCCATTAACATTATAAACAATAGTATAAATAGAGCTCTCATCAGGCGAAAATTCGACTCCTTTAGGGAATGGCCGTTCATATAGATTGGAAAAAACATCTTTTTGAATAACGTAGCGCCTTGTAGAGCTTTCAAATTTCATCGCGATATATTGTCGCTTGTTCATGCTATAGGTTTGAATATACTGAATATCTAGTTGAATTTGAGTAAAAAAACGCTCTAATTCCTTTGACTCCGCTAATTTTAAAGTGAATTTGCTAACAATAGCTGTTAGACTCATAACAAGAAATAAAACAATCAGCATTTCGAGGATCGTAAAGCCCAACTCATTTTTTCGCTCTCTCATTAGCCATTCGTACCTGCACCTACATTTGCTAAGCGTACCTCTCCCTCAGTCGTAATAACTATTTCTTCTTTATTAGGACAAGTTGTTTCATTTTCTTTTAAATATCCTTCTTTCACTAAATCCTCCAGAGTTGGATATGCCATAAGATCCACTCTATAGGCTTCTACTTGCCCCTGTACCATATTAATATACGCAGCACAGCCCTTCTCATCAATCGTAGCAAAGTGCTTTGTAACATTTGGAATTGTGATTAAAATAAGAATTGAAATGATTAACAAAACAATGAGCATTTCGATTAAAGTAAAGCCATTTTGTTGTTTGATTTGTTTCATCTTGCTCCTCCTAAACTAAATCAATCATATGATAAATTGGTAATAGTAAACTGACATAGGCCGCTAAAATACATATAGCAATAACAATAAAGAAGCTTGGTTGGATGAAGGCGAGCACCTTTTGCAATAGTTGCTCCTGTTTTTCCATTAATAATTCGCTATACAATGTAAGTTCCTTCCCTAAATAGCCACTCTGTTCTCCATGTTCTACAAAACTAGCAAAATCCTTGTGAAAAATAGACATAATTTGTACTGCTTGCGTCAATGACTCTCCAAAGATTACCCTTTCTTTAATTCGACGTGACAGATGCTGTAGAAAAGGTTGAAAGGATTGTTCCTCTAAAATTTGAAGACTAGCCTGCAATGAAAACCCACTCTGCAGTAAACTACCTAAATAAGCAGCAAATTGTCTTGTCCATGATAGTCGGATATAGATTTGAAAAAGTGGGATTTTTAATAATATTGATAGTCGCAGAGGAATGGGTTGGCGTTTAAGATAGAAGTGTAAAATCAATAAACTGACTATTACAATCGAAGCTGTTACCATCACGAAATCGGGGACATGCAGTAAGATTTTAGATAGCGCCACGCTTGTCTTCCCACCTTCAATCGAGCGACTTGATACCATTTGTTCAATATTAGGTAAGAAAATTGTTCGGAATATAAAGAATAGCAACAATAAAAATAAAATTAGTATGACAGGATAAACAAGCAATTTAATTAACTTTTTCTTCGTCTTCTCACTGACAATCATTTGCTTTGCCATACCTTTTAATCCTTCAAGCATATGTCCGTTGTTTTCTGCCACTTTGATCGCTACTAAATGATGTTTAGCCAGCTGCAATGTTTCCAAAATACTTGTTACGCCTTCTCCTTGTCTAAGTTTTTCATCAATTTGTTGCTGAATTTCCTCATGACCATCTATATGATGAGGTAGTAGCATGGAGATAGCCTGTGGAAATAGGTAGCCCTCCTGCATTAATACAGATAAACGTTGAATAAATTGCGCTTGCTCCTTTACACGCCATTTGGTAGCTCTGTTGTAATATAATTGGAAGTTATCGATGTATGTTTGTAACTGCATAATGGCTCTCCACTAATTCTTTTTGTCCCTTTAAGGTTAATTCGTATGGTAGATGAAAATTCCCCTTATTTAAAATAGCGGTAATAGCCTGATTTAGATGAACATCCGATAAAATTTCATACAACGCACGTCGATCATCCTGTAAGGCTGATGAATGAAAAAGGACTTGGGCAACAATACCAATGACAGTTTGCCGAAGCTCATCTATCGACACCCCTAAGTCCATTAAACGGTAAAGACAGCTAAGAGAATCCTTAGCATGAATAGTTGAAACAACTAAATGGCCCGTCAAGCTCGCCTCTATGGCAATTTTCGCCGTTTCTTTATCTCGAATTTCTCCTATCATGATTACATCCGGTGAATGTCGCAAAATAGCTTTTAACCCCGTAGCGTATGTAACGCCTGCTCGTTCATTCACCTGAATTTGAAGTAAATTCGCTTGTTTATTTTCTACTGGATCTTCCAAGGAAATTACATGCCTATTTAATTCGGTAGAACAGTAATGGATTAAAGAATAGAGTGAAGTGGACTTACCAGAACCTGTCGCCCCTGTAAAAAACAAAAGGCCTTGTCGATTCTGTACAAGTTCCATTAATTTGTAGGCTGAGCTTTTAAAAAAACATAAGGAAGTTAGTGGAAAAGAATGATTTTGGATAAGTAAGCGGATAATGAGGCTTTCTTTTAAAAATACGGAAGGCAGTGTAGATACTCGAAAAGCATATGGCTGTTGTTCCATTGTCTTTTGGAATGAGCCGCTTTGAGGTTTACGACGCTCACTTATGTCTAATTGTGCCAGAAACTTATAATAGGAAATCATCCGTTCCGCAAGATCGTTTGGTAGTTCACCTGCATGAAGAAGTTTGTCATATTTCCGAAAATAGATCCGATAATTTATATTGCTTGGCACCAATAATAAATCAGTTGCACCAAAATGATAGGCTTTTAGTAAAAGTTGCTCACATTTTTGTTCAACAACTATTTCAAAATTCTGCATATATGCACCCCTCTTCTAGTTCATTCGAATATGACCGCGTATTCGTTATTTCCTAGTATAAATAGGATCTTCTTACGAAGAAAGCCCTTTTCTGAAAATAAAAATTTGTTATAAAATTTCCTATCATTCATGTTTTTTGCTATAAAAATGTGGATAAAGTGCAATTTCCCACTAAAATAGAAGATCAATACATGAAAAAATTAATATTTATGCCGAAATGAACTGTATCTTTTTCAATAATGGAATATAATAGAATGAACATGATTATTTTCCTAACACTTGGTAGACGAACATAATTTTATAAAAAACTAATGAGGTGAAGCATATGATCCATCCATTGAAAATTACCAGCACTTTAGCTGATGAAACAAGATACTCTATTTATGAGTACATATTGAAAGAGAAAAAAACAGTGACCGTCCAACATATTGCTGATCAGTTTGGCATCCATCCAAATGTCGCTCGACTTCATTTAACAAAGCTTTCAGAAATTAATATTATTTCCGCAGACTATGTGAAAACGGGCAAAGGTGGTCGACCTGGACGCGTGTATAAGGCTTCTGAGAAAGGCGTATCATTAACTTTTCCTAGACGTGACGAAGAGCGTTTACTGAAATGGACGATTCAATTAGTGGAAGAGCTTGGACCATCTGTCTTAGAAAAATGTCAGGAAATTAGCTATCAAGATGGCTATCAGCAAATGAAACAAAATATAAACGCTGAATTGACAATCAATAATTCCCTTTCCTTCGACGAGAAGCTTCAACTATTAACTGACAATGCCGCATTAATCGGCTATGTTCCACAAATTCAACAAACAGAGCGTGGTAAAAAGGTTATATTCTCCATTTTTAATTGTCCATTCCAAGAGCAACTTACAACACATTCGGATATTGTCTGCTCATTACATGAATCCTATTTAAAAGGGCAGCTAGATGCGTTATATTCAAACAATGAATTTGTGCAAATTGAGAGTATGATACATAATTGCGATTTATGTAAATATGAAATAAACGTGACAGAAATCGATAGCTAGTTAAAAAATCCATTTGTTTGTCACAAAGACTGAGAAGTTCCAGTTTACAGACACCTTTCCTATCATTTATAATGAGTAAGAGATTATTGTGTCGTGGGCAAAAGGAGGGGAAATTTCATGGATAATATGTATAAAGTTATGGCATTCTGGACAGGTATTTTTGCCGTTATGTTCTACCTTGGTGGTATGAACGAGGTATCGCTATTATTCTTAGGTAATACAGGTTTATTCTTATTATTAGGCTTCTTAAACCTTTCAGAACGTATGTACATGTACATTTTCGGAGCATATTTAACTGTATTCTTCGCTGGCTTCACGTACTATACAACATTCATTCACGTACCTGGTGGCGGTCATTAATACAACTAAAAAAGCGTATCTCATTAACGAGATACGCTTTTTTTTACGCATGGTATTTTAAAATCCATTTAAAAACGGGTTTGTTTCCATCTCTGCACTGACAGTTGTATAATTTCCATGACCCGGATATATGATTGTATCCTCAGGTAATGATAATAATTTGTCATGAATAGATGCTAATAATATTTTGGTGGACCCACCAATTAAATCTGTCCGTCCTACACCCTGTTCAAATAATGTGTCTCCCACAATCGCAAAGCCGTCATTTTCAAATACATAAGAAATGCTACCAGGTGAATGTCCTGGTGTAAATACAGCTTGAAACACAAAGTTGCTCATTTCAAATTGTTGCTCTTTTTTAATGATAGTGTCTTGATTTGGTGCAGCTACCCTATAATCTGGTAATGCAGCATATTTACTAGAGCCATTCTTTTCTGGATCTCCTAGCCAGCTAACCTCTTTTTCATGAATCCACACAGGTACATTAAATGTTTCCCTTACGGCATCCACCGCACCAATATGGTCAAAATGTGCATGCGTTAAAAAAATGGCTAACGGTTTTAAACCATTGCTTCGAATTGTTTTAATAAGACGCTCCGCTTCTTCGCCTGGATCAAACACGATACATTCCTTGTCTTTATTCGATACGATATAGCAATTCGTTTGGACTGGACCAAGAGAAAAACTACGTACGTTCATCATAGATATCACCTCATTTTTCTATTATACAGGCTTTGCCACAATTTGACGATAAATGTTCATAGTTTGCGCTATAATAGTTCTCGACAAAAACAGGTAGAACGATTACAATTAAGGAGGAATATTGTTTACGACATTCATTTTCTGATGTCGAAAGGAGTGTCTATTTTTAATGAACTTATTAATGGTTATTTTTGGTCTAGTAGCGATTTTAGCTGTAGTTGGTACATTCCAAGCAATTAAAGAAAAGAACCTTTTAAGCGTTGTTTTCAACTTATTAAGTGCTGTCGTTTTTGGATGGTTTGTCATCATGACAATCGTTCATAGCGGGTATCCACCAAAATTACACTAAAATTTAGACAGAAAAAAGAGCAGTCTCTATTAGAGGTCGCTCTTTTTTTCTTGGACATCATCCCATTTTACTTATTTAATTTTAGAAATCTCTTCTTACCAATTTGCAGGACATCCTCATTCATTAATACTTGAGATAGATCATCCACAGCAATTTTTTCTCCATTCAATGAAACCCCATTTTGTTTAATAAGCCTTAAAAAATCACTTTTACTCTGAATAAATTGGATAGAAATTAATTGTGGAATGATATCCTCTATTCTTTCTTTATCAATTTCAAGTAGCAATACAGGAATATTATCAGGAATAACTTTCTTTTGGAAAGCAGCTTCAAAATAAGATTTTGCATCCATCGTAGCAGCATGACCATGATATAAAGCTGTCACTATTTCTGCTAATTGTAATTTTAAATCACGTGGATTCTCTCCATTTTGCAGCCTTTCTTGAATGGCTTGCACTTGAAGTGGATGCTCATCTGTCGCTAATTCAAAATATTTAATAATGAGCGAATCTGGTATTTCCATAATTTTTTTAAACATAACTTCAGGTGCTTCATTGACACCAATATAATTCCCCAAGCTTTTACTCATTTTTTCAATGCCATCTAATCCTTCAAGTAATGGCATAAAAATAGCAATTTGTTTTTTTAGCCCTCGATGCCTTTGTAAGGTGCGTCCCATGAGAATATTAAACGTTTGATCGGTCCCCCCTAATTCGATGTCAGCTTTTAATTCTACAGAATCATACGCCTGCATGAGGGGGTAGAAAAATTCATGTATGCCAATTGGAATTTGGTGGTGGTACCGCTTTTGGAAGTCTTCACGCTCCAAAATACGGGCAACAGATGTAGTGGCTGCCAGCTGGATGACTTCTTCAAACGTTAATTTCGCTAACCACTCACTATTGAAACGGACAATCGTTTTCTCTTCATCTAACACTTTAAAAATTTGCTCACAATACGTTTTGGCATTTTCCTTCACCATTTCATCACTTAACGCTACACGTCCCTTAGACTTTCCGGTAGGATCACCAATACGGCCCGTAAAATCGCCAATAACAATGACTGCATGATGTCCTAAATCTTGCAGCTGTTTAATTTTTCGCAACACGACTGCATGCCCTAAATGAATATCTGGTGCGGATGGATCGAGCCCCAATTTAATTGTTAAGGGTTTTTGCTCTTGAAATGAGTGCTCCAATTTTTTTAGTAACTCGAGTTCATCAACAATTTTGTCTGCACCCTTTTTAATAATAGCTAACTGCTCCTTTGGTGTTAAAAACATACAAAACATCTCCTTGTAATATTAAAAAGTTAATATTGCAAGATCTATAAGAGTTTCTGACAGAACTGCTGTCGCCCCTAATTTGGCAATAAGAACGTCCAGATGCAAAAAACGCCCTTAGGATTAAATCCTAAGGACGTTAATGAACGTGGTACCACCTTTTTTCGAGAGCTACTCAAATAGCACTCCTCCATTAGTACAGCCGCAGCGATACTATTGCAATGATTACGGATGCAAACCCGTCGTAGCCTACTAAAATTTCGGTACGCAGCTCCAAGATGTATTCACTTTAATATTCCTCGCGCCTCTCAGCTACCGGCTACTCTCTGTCAGTTTTATTAAAGCTACTTGTTCTTTTCCATGCCTTTAACTCTTATACTCCGAAATGTGAAAAACAAATCTTCGTTATGCAGATATTTACACTAATTATAATCACTTCAACAAATTTGTCAATTGTGCAAAGTAAAAGAGAGATCTCATGGCGAGATCTCTCTTTGTTTACTTAACGGATTCTTGTTTTAAATTACCTGTCTTTTCATCATAGAAACGAAGAAGGTCTCCATTGATGATGGCGTCAGAATTTTCAAGTTCCATAGTTGCACGATCAGCGTATGGCTGACATGGCTCCACTTCTATTTCTTCACCTGTTGATTTATCATAACAAGCTTCTCCCGCATACACATATTTATCTGTGATAAAGCGTCCGTCACGGAACACTACAAAGTTTTCATGTTCTGGAGAGAATAAATCCGCACCCATCTGCATATCTTTTGACGTTTCAATGCCAAGCAGGTGTAAAATTGTTGGACGTAAATCCATTTGTCCAGCCATCTCAGTCATCTCTTTACCATCGTTAGATCCTGGGATATGGATGAATAAAGGTACTTCCTGTAACAATGCATTATCAAATGGTGTTATTTGTTCTTTTCCTAAATATTGTGCCATTGCTTTATTATGGTTTTCTGAAATACCGTAGTGGTCACCATACATAACAATAATAGAATTATCATAAACACCTTGATCTTTCAATTGTTGGAAGAAATCTTTTAAGGCTTCATCCATATAGCGTACTGTTTGGAAGTAGCGATTTAATGTTCCTGAGTTTGAGTCATATTCAGGAATCATAATATCTTCCGGATCCAATGTAAATGGATAGTGGTTCGTTAACGTAATAAGTCTTGAGTAGAATGGTTGTGGCATATCTTTCATTAATGCTGCAGATTGCTCTAAGAATGGAGTATCTTTCATTCCCCAGTTCACAGCTTGCCCTTCTTCTACTGTATAAGAATCGATATCGTAGAACTTATTGATTTTTAAAGATTGATACATGATGTCACGGTTCCAGAATGATTTATTATTTGGGTGCATGACATTTGTAAAGTATCCATTTTCCCCAAGGCGTTCTGCCATTGAGTTATACGTATTTCCACCATGCGTAAAGAATACTGCTCCACGTCCTAAACCAAACAATGAATTTTCTACGATAAACTCAGAGTCAGATGTTTTTCCTAAACCTGTTTGGTGATAGAAGTTACTGAAATAATACGTATCTTTATCTTTTGTTAAAGAGTTTAAGAATGGCGTAACTTCATGACCATTCATGTCATTGTTAATGACAAAGTTTTGTAAAGACTCCATAGACACAACAATTAAGTTGCGACCTTTATATTTTCCAAACATTTCTGGGTTAACTGCTGCCTGATTAGAGCGAACATAGTTGTTTACTTCAACTAATTCACTACCGTCCGCTAACGCACGTTGGGCAGATGATTTTGTTTGAATATAAATATCATACAAATGGTAATTGTACGTACCAATGTTTTTTACAAGTAATTCACGGTCAAAACTACGTGTTAATAATTGTGGACGCTCTGTTTCAGCTAAACCTAAGTTTAAGAATGACATAGCGATTGCCAGCACAAAAAATGCACGGCGGAATTCCACATTAACTTTAAACGAATTTTTCATTTTTGGTATAAATTTATTCGCTAAGATTAAAATAAGTACATCAACAAAATACAAGACATCCCATGGCTCTATTATTGCTGCTACTGAAGTTCCTAAGTCACTAAAATTACTTGTTTGGAATAATACAGGTAGGGTAATAAAGTCATTATAGAAACGATAGAACGCTACATTTCCATATAGGACTATTGATAAAATAATGCTGACTGTAATTAAATAACGATTTCTAGCTTTTGCTGATTTAAAGAAAAGTGCTAAACCATACGTAAATAGCAAGAAACTTAATGGGTTAATAAACAAAATAAATTGTTGCATTGCATTTTCAATTTTCATCTCAAAGCTCGTGTGGTAAACAATGACCGTTTTGATCCAAGTTGCTATAATTGCTAGTATCATAAATGAATGTTTAGGCCACTTTATTGATCTCATTCCTAACATCCTCCCTACTTCCTTACAAAAAAATAATAATTTTTACATTTTGTTACGGAAACAAAATATATCTTAATCCATTTTTTACAGATAATCAACACATATCTTTTGGAAATTTTACTCTCCTGGCTCGTATATGCACCAGATATCTATATATACGTTTTACATTGTAAAAAGTTTCGTAAAAACATAAAAACAGCGGAAACCCACTGTTTTTAAGAATATTACATACATTTTACAATACCACATTACATTATATTTCAAACATTACTTTTTATTCTCTTCCATACGAAGTCTTGTTGTTTCTTGTCGAATTAGTAATAATGCCATTTGGTAATCTTTTATGTCTAGTACATTCGCTTTATAGAGCTCTTTTATTTCATCCTCCATTAACATCAAATCGCCAATAGGGTCCCGTGTATAAATATAAGTACCATAAGTTTTCAAGAGTTCATAAATATCTAACATTTTATCCATTTTCGTTCGCTCCTCGATGTGCTAGACAGTCAATACGTTCTGTCGGTGTCACTATGATGTCTACAGGGCAATCATGTTCTTCAGTAGGAACACGATTAACGATCTGCTCGTCAAAAAGTAATGACATCAATTTACCCTTTTTATAGTTTAATATATAGCGATCATAATAACCACCGCCATACCCTATTCGATAGCCTAACCGATCAAAAACAACCCCAGGTACTAAGATGATATCCATCTCATTTGCGTCAACTAACTCACATCTTTCGGGAATAGGCTCACGCAAATGCATATATACTGTTTCAAGCTGAGCAAATGATTCAATGGCGTAAAATGTCATTTCTCTTGTTTTGGGGTGGCACTTTGGCACAGCGACCTTTTTCCCAAGCTGCCATAGTTCTTCAATTAAAAGAATTGTGTCGACTTCTGGCTGATTGGAAATGGTAATGCCGATAGTATTTGCTTCTATTATATATGGTTCCTGTTGCACCCTTTGCACTACAGCTTTAGATTGTCTGATATAAACTTCTTCATTCATTATCGCAAGTGTTTCTCGTACCTTGTTTCGTAATGTTGTTTTATCCATCAGGCTACCTCCTATATAGTAAAACCTTAATCATTCATAAAATGTAGAAAGCCAAAACCACTTGTGGTTTTGGCTTAATGAGCGATTACTTAGTTTCACGGTGAAGAGTGTATTTCTTCTCGCGAGAGCAATATTTTTTAAGTTCAAGACGCTCTGGATTGTTACGCTTGTTCTTTTTAGAAATGTAGTTACGTTCGCCGCAATCTGTGCAAGCTAAAGTAATGTTTACGCGCATCATTAACCCTCCCACTCTATATCAAGAATTTAAATTTGAGCATGATTTATACGACTAACCTATTATAACACAAAATGAAAAAAAATCTACCTTCATTTCATATTAAGTTTGCATATGGTAAAATATCTTATAATTACATACTACAACGAGGTGAAACTATTGGATTTATCCATCATACTAATGAGTTTCGGGATTCTTTTGATTATAGTATCGTTCTTTTTCAAAAATAGCTCGAAAAAAGTCGAGAAAGATGTCGAAGAATTATCTATCTCCATATTCCAAGAAACGAATAATTTAAAGCGCCGTTTAAAAATTGTAGAGGAAGAGCTACTATTAGAACCAGAGTTTCAAGTAAAATCAAAAACAACACCTAATCCTAGCGTACAAAATCCTAAAGTTCAACAAGTCATGCAAGCTGTCCAACAAGCAGCACAAGCTTCAAAAGTAGCGCCTAATCCATCACAAGCAAAGCCGATTCATCAAATTATCGTAAGTCAGGTGCTCGAATTGAATAAACAAGGACTTTCTGTAGGAGATATTAGTATCCGCTCAAATTTAACAGAAGAACAAGTTCGTCAAGTGATTGCAAATGGGGGTCGTTAATTTATGAACAAGTCTTCCATCCGCTCATTTGGCGTAGCCATTTTCCTAGTCGGTGCCATACTTGCTCTTGCAAGCCGCTTCGATGTGAACATTGGGCTCCCTGAAAAAGATTCTTCCAATCAGCAGCAAGTTGAAGAATTGCAAAATAAGCTCAATCAGGCCAATCAAGAAATTGCTGCGTTAAAAAAACAAGTTAAACAAGTACATACTACTGAAGAAACTACTGCTACTAATTCTTCAGAACCGTCTGTTAAAGAAGATACCAATGCGGATGATACAACAATGACATTGCAAATATATAGTGGGATTACACCATATATAGTGGCCCAAAAGCTAGAGGATGGTGGCATTATTTCTAACAGCGTAGAAATGGAGTTACTACTCGCAAACGCAAAATATGCACGAAGCTTGCAAATTGGGTCCTACGAAGTCAATTCTTCCATGTCTTTAGAGGAAATTGCGAAGTTAATTACAGGTAAAAAACAATAAAGAAAAGCTGTCGCCACATCCAAATTAAGGAGGCGACAGCCTTTTTATTTAAGCAATACTTTCAAAGAAGGCTTGCATCATCCTACTTCCTTCTTTTGTGCCGATTGATTCAGGATGAAATTGCAGACCGTAAAGAGGATATTTTTTGTGTTGGATAGCCATAATCTCCTCGTCATCACTCGCTGTTGCGATAATGTTAAAATCACTGTGTAATGAAGGTTCTTCAATAACTAGGGAATGATACCGCATTACTTGAATAACTCCATCTAAATGTGCAAATAAACCTGTTGGTTCATATTGTAGAGGTGACAGCTTGCCATGCATGATCATTTGTGCCTGCACGATGTTCGCCCCAAATGCGTATCCAATGGATTGATGCCCAAGGCAAATCCCTAATATAGGAAATTTTTGATATAGCTCCTTAATAACATTAACCGTGATACCTGCTTCGGCTGGTGTTCCAGGTCCGGGAGATAAAATAATAGCTTCTGGTGACATTTTTTGAATTTCTTCTATTGTAATAGCATCATTTCTCACGACTTTAACGTCTTTCCCAAGCATACTTATTTGTTGAAATAAATTGTAAGTAAAAGAATCATAATTATCAATTATTAAAATCATTTTTTCACCTCCAGTAGTGCTCGAGCTTTATTAAGTGTTTCTTCATATTCAGATAATGGGACCGAATCATGAACAATACCTGCTCCTGCCTGTACATGAGCTTTCTCATCTTTAATGATCATGGTACGAATAGCAAGGGCTAAATCCATATCGCCTGTCGTCGATATATATCCGACAGCTCCCGCATAGACGCCACGCTTTACAGGCTCTAATTCATTTATAAGCTGCATCGCACGAATCTTTGGTGCTCCTGACACTGTACCCGCAGGTAAGCAAGCACGAAGGACATCCAAAACATGGAGATCATCTCGGAGGTCCGCTAATACCTCCGACACAATATGCATAACATATTTATAGCGTTCAATATTCATGAATTTCTTCAGCTTTACAGAACCCACTTTTGCAATTCGGCCAAGATCATTGCGGCCTAAATCCACTAGCATACGATGTTCCGCCACTTCTTTTTCATCCTCCAATAGGGCATTTGCAATGGCTTCATCCTGCTCCATTGTTTCACCACGAGGCTTGGTGCCTGCGATTGGATTTGTCGTCACCTGCCGATTTTTAACCTTTACTAGGCTTTCTGGAGATGTTCCTAAAATAATATAGGATCCATAATCCATGTAGAACATATATGGAGAGGGATTGGATGTGCGTAATTGGCGATACAGCGCAAAAGGGGAGCCTGTAAACGAGGCTGAGAAGCGCTGTGATAGCACAATTTGGAAAATATCCCCTTTTAATATATGATGCTTTGCACACTCCACTAATGTGACAAATTGCTCCTTTGAAATCATTGGCTTAAAATCAAGACTATCTACCTTCACGGCATCAAATGTTGTCCCCATATAAAGCTGCTGCTCCATCGTTGAGATAGCTGCTTCCATTTCCTCTAAGGAACGCCCTTCTCTAAATAAATCTATTGAAGCCAATGTAATTTCCTGTGTCACATGATCAAATACAATAAATGTATCATAGAAAAAAACATGGACATCAGGCATGGCTAATTCATCCTGTAAATATTCTCCGATTTTTTCTGCATAAAAAGCTGTTTCATATCCAAAGAATCCAATGACGCCTCCAAAAAAGTGGAATGGATAAGTTTCTTCATGGAATGGCATCACTTTCTTTAAATAATCGAGCACATTCCCATTCGATTTTTCCTTTTCCTGCCCTTTAAGAAAGGTATACGCATCATTAGTTCCTTTTAATTCAGCCACTGGATCAACTGCAATAAAAGAATAACGTCCACTTTCCTCATGCTTGGCTGACGATTCGAACAACATTTTATGCTGTCCTCTCAATGATTGATAAACAGAAATAGGGGTCATCATATCTCCCTGTAATACTTTCATGGCATACATTCTAAGCTCAACTGTCATGCTCTTCTCTCCTTCTCTAAGCTCTGCTCTTCTACACCAAATACATATAAAAGGCCTTTCCATCACAAAAGGACGGAAAAGCCGTGGTGCCACCTTCATTGGTCTACTATGAAGACCCTCTCTAAGCCTTATAACGTAGGCATACGCTAATCCATACTGTCATTCAGGATTAGAGCTCCGAAGTCCATTCACCATTTATTTGTACTAGTTTCCACCAACCACTAGCTCTCTATGACAAATACTAATAGCTACTACTCTTCATCAGCGCTGATTGCTAGATTATATTGTAATGCAAACTATCTTACAATTCAATTTATTTTTTCCTTCTCGGTCCTTCATCCTCATCAGGGGATGCTAAAGTAATGGAAAGCTCTTCCACGATTTGGCGTATGGCAAAGAAGATTTCCTGACGTACTTCTAGCATGACGGCTGTATCATTTGTAGCGACGTAGAAACGAATAAGCACACGATAACTATCATGATGAAATTCATCGATAAAAACATGGATCATGTCTTTCTCTGTGTTAGCATGTAAATAAATTTCCTTATGAATAGCCGATAAGGCACTGCGTAATGTGTCTTCTTCATTGGTAGCAGCTACATATAAAAATTGTTCGCACTTGCGCTTTTCTCGTCTCGATAAGTTGTAAATGGGACGATTAACCAAATAAGAGTTCGGCACATAGACAAGCCCTTTATCCCCTGTTTGAATTAAGGTACTGCGAAGATTAATATCCTCAATGGTTCCTTCAATTTTTTGATCTTCGGTCGCAATCCAATCACCAATTTGAAATGGATTATCAAGCGCCACGGACATACCACCAAACACATGGGCTAATGTATCTCGAATCCCAAAAGCAATCGCTACTCCCGTTAAGCCAATTCCTGTTAAAAAGCCATTCAGATTAAAGTTCCAAAATGAGGCGATTGTGAACATGGCAAAAATCATAATGAGTACTTTACCAATTCGTAGGAAAAAAGGTAGTAGTACATTTTGGTCCTCTTCACTGGTTAATTGAAGTGGCTGCTTTGTATAGAAATTTAATACGTCATATACACCCTTAAAAGCAAAAAACACCATAATAGACAGTACAAAATTTTTCGTTGATTTATGCGTAAATAAAGGAACTTCTATTAAATAAGATAAGCTTAGCACAATGACTGCTGTCATAAATGCATAGCCAATGGCTTTACTAAATTGAGCAAGCACATTTGCTTGGAAATTTCGATGACGATTTTTTAAAAAGATCACCAGACGATTAATTATTTTTTTTATGATGAATCGTTGAATCAGCCAACCAACTATACAAATAATGATTGCTATTAAGACGTCCATCCAAGAGGGGACTGTAAATTTAGGTAAAATCCAATGTAATGAATCCATGTATATCTCCTTTAGTACCTATGTATCTCCAATAAAAAGGAGCTGACCTTACGTAAAGGTTAGCCCCTTTCTGTTATTGTATTGCATCATCCGCAAAAAAAGCCTTATTGGCAAACCAAAATTGTTGTTTATTAAAATTATCTTCATGCATCGCAATAACAGAAAACTCAGCAAGGTATTTTCGTTTCATTTCCTCCAGCATCGCTTTTGCTTGCTTACTGACAAGATGCTTTCCATCTATAGGGGTGCCCTCTGTAAATATAATAACTTCCGCTTCGGAGCCTAGTTGATTTTCATGAAGTAATGATCTGACAAACTGTAGAACTGGCAAAAGTTCAGCTTCGCCTTTAGCTTTATATTCAATAAAGTTCTTAAAATCCGCTAAATTTAAATGACCATTTTCAAAGCGATAATGAACATCGATTTGCCGATCATAAGGGATAATATATAAATCGCGTTTTTCGCGATGGGCATTCATAAATAACGGTAATATCATGCTTTTACACAGCTCAGAATAAGCTTCCATCCCAGTCGTCTGCTCTAAACAAATAATCAGGGGTCCAGGTTCCTGTTTATAGTCATGAAAAGGTACATAAAAAACATTGCCATTCTTTGTTGTTTGCTGTTTGAGCTTTTGACGTCTCAGCTCTGACCATTTCCGTTCGTAATACAAACGCTGCTCCTTACCATTTGCCAGTCTCTCAGCCTTCTCAATAGCAGGAATGTTTTCCCTAATTTCATGCAGAATGTCTGCCAATTCCAGTGCAAATGCTGCCATATTTCGTAATGGTTCACTCTTGAAGAAATAGTCGATAAAATAGTGTTGTTCCCTGTTGCTTAATTCCTCAAGATGTAAGTTTTCATAGAGAAAACGTAAATAATTACGTTGTTCTAGTGACAAATCTTGATCAAACTTTTCTATGAGTGATTCTATCGGATTTTTCACAAGCAGCACCTCCTAAGCACCACATTTTTTTGGATATTGTCTATAGTATAACCAAAAAAATTTTTTGACAATACAAAACACTCGTTATATAGACGCCACATAAAAACACAATGTTGCTGCTTATAATCGTTTTTTTCAAAAGAAAAGAAGAGCTAACAAGTAGCTCTTCTTCCTTAATTATTTAATTCATAGTGCTTGCCTTTTACTAAGTAAAAAAGGTGTTCAGCGATATTAGTAGCATGATCTGCAGAACGCTCTAAATATCGGCAAATAAATGTTAAATGAGTAATTTGAGAAATATGTGCTGGGTCTTCAACGCCTGCACGTAGCAAAAGTGTAACCGTAGCTCCATATAAATCATCCACATAATCATCTAGCTCAGCGATTTCTTTAGCACGAACAGTATCTTCCTCTGTAAAGGCCTTCATGATGCTCTCTAGCATTTCTACAGTTTTATTGCACATCGTTTGTAGGTTTGTCATAGGGAACACAATCGGTTCTTTTCCAATTCGAATCGCTTCTTTGGCGATATTCACCGCATAATCGCCCACTCTTTCCATATCTGCTGCTGCTTTCACAAGGACCATGAGACGACGTAAATCTGTGGCTACAGGCTGTTGCTTAGCAATCATAAGGATCACATGGTCGTTTATTTCTTCTTCAAGCCGGTTTATGATTAAATCATCTTCAAGTATTTTCAAAGCTTTTTCTAAATTCTGTTCGACTAATGCCTCAAAAGCCGTTTTTAATGCGAAAATACTGCTATTGGCAAGTGCAATAAATTGCCCCTGAACTTCTTTTAACTCCTGTTCAAAACGTTCACGTACTACCATCGATTGCTCCTCCTTAGCCGAAACGTCCTGAAATATAATCTTCCGTACGTTGATCTGATGGTGTTTGGAAGATGATATCTGTTTTATCGTATTCTACAACTTCTCCGCTCAGGAAGAACGCTGTACGATCAGAGATACGGGCAGCTTGCTGCATATTATGGGTCACAATGATAATGGAATAGTCTTTTTTCAACTCTTGCACAAGCTCTTCCACTTTTAGTGTAGAAATTGGGTCTAATGCAGAGGTTGGTTCATCCATTAAAATGACATCTGGCTCAATCGCTAAGCATCTTGCAATACAAATACGCTGTTGCTGACCACCAGATAAACCATAGGCATTTTGATTTAAACGATCTTTGACCTCATCCCAAATGGCTGCTCCTCTCAGAGACTTTTCAACTATTTCATCTAAAATCTTTTTATTTTTAATACCATGGATTCTTGGACCGTAGGCAATATTATCATAAATAGATTTTGGGAATGGGTTTGGCTTTTGGAACACCATTCCTACGCGTGTTCTTAATTCCTCAACCGTATAGTTTTTATTTAAAATATTACGCTCACGGTATAAAATTTCACCAGATGTACGAACGCTAGGAACAAGCTCTACCATTCTGTTTAATGTTTTTAAATACGTAGATTTACCACAGCCAGAAGGACCGATAATCGCCGTTACTTCATTTTCATAAATACTTAAATTAATATCCTTTAGGCCTTGATGATCACCGTACCATAAATTCAAGTTACGTGTATCATAAACAATATTTTTCGCTATATCAGCGGAAGATTTCGTCGTCGATTGATTCAATTTGACAATTGTTTTTTCCTCTTTTAAATCTAGTACCATAAGGTCACCTCATTAATAACGTTTTTGGAATTTATTTCGAATAAAGATGGCAATAGAGTTCATCAATAGAAGAACAGTCATAAGCACTAAAATACCAGCTGCGGCCACATACTGAAATGCTTCTTGCGGACGTTTTGCCCAATCATAGATTTGCATCGGTAAAGCTGTGAATTGACTTAATAAACCATTCGGTAAAAATTGTAGAATGACTGGAATTCCGATTACGACAAGTGGCGCTGTCTCCCCTATAGCACGGGACATAGCCAAAATACTTCCTGTCAAAATACCTGGAATAGCAGCTGGAAGCACCACTCGTAAAATCGTTTGCCATTTTGTTGCGCCCATCCCATATGAAGCTTCACGTTGCTCATTCGGTACTGCACGAATGGCCTCTTGTGCCGCAACAATAATGACCGGTAAAATTAATAAACTCATAGTTAGGCCAGCAGCTAAAACGCTTTTGCCTAGTCCCATCATACGTACAAAAATAGTTAAACCTAGTAATCCAAAAACGATGGAAGGTACACCCGCTAGATTTGAGATATTCATACGAATAAAGTCGTTGATTCTATTTTTCTTGGCATATTCCTCTAAATATATTGCCGTACCTACTCCTAAAATAATGGATACGGGCGCTACAACTGCCATTAACCAAAGTGAACCTATTAGGGCAGCTTTGACACCTGCTTTATCTGCAAAACGTGATGCAAAATTCATTAAGAAATCAATATTTAAATAATCAATTCCTTGTGTCACAATGCGGTAAAGCAAAATAGCTAAGGTAACAAGCGCAAACGTAGTAGCTAAGAAAAATAAGGTTTTCCAAACTTTATTGAATGTAATACGCTTTGTCATTCGTTTCATGACGACTGTGTCATCCATATAGCGCATCTAGTAAACCTCCCTGAAGCGTTTCGAAATATAGTGAGCAAGTAAATTCATTACTAGCGTAAAGATAAATAGTGTAAATCCAACAGAATAGATTGAGTAGTAAATAGTTGTTCCATAACCTGCATCACCTGTTGAAACTTGTACGATGTATGCTGTCATTGTTTGGATAGAATCCGTAACATTAAGATCAAATTTCGGTGTCGATCCACCTGCAAGCGAAACAATCATCGTTTCCCCAATTGCCCGGGAAATAGCTAATACTATAGATGCTATAATACCGGATAGTGCTGCCGGTAGTACTACCTTAATAGCTACCTCAAATTTTGTTGCACCTAGAGCTAAAGCCCCTTCACGCATACTATTTGGTACCGATGACATGGCATCCTCAGATAGAGAAGTGATCATTGGTAAAATCATAATCCCAACAACTATCCCTGGGCTAAGTGCATTGAATAATTTAAGTCCAGGCACAATTTCTTGTAATAAAGGTGTGACAAACGTTAAAGCAAAGAATCCGTAAACGATAGTCGGTACACCTGCTAAAACTTCTAAAATAGGTTTCACGATACGTCTTGTTTTTTCACTTGCATATTCACTTAAATAGATAGCTGAAGCAATTCCAAATGGTACGGCTACTACAACTGCAATAAGTGTCACTTTTAATGTACCAGCGATTAACGGCAAAATCCCAAACAACGGTTCATTCCCTGAAAACGGTAACCACTTCGTCCCAAAAAGGAAATCCGTTATCGACACACGTTTAAAGAATTCAAACGTTTCAAAAATAAGGGTGAAAACAATGCCAAATGTCGTTAAAATAGAGATAATTGCTGCAGAAAATAATAGAGCTGGCATTGCTTTTTCCACTATTTTCTTAGTTTTATGATTGCGCGAATTTGCAATTAATTGCTGCACAGATGATGTCTTATTTTCCTTTTGAGAAACCATTGGGAGCTCCTTTCAAATAAGGGAGGGAAAGAGCATACATCTCTTTCCCTCTATGCATGTCTACTTATTTCAAGCCTTCTAAAGTTTTTAAGCCTTCAGTATATTTTTCTTCAGGTAAACGAACATAGCCAACAGCTTCAGCCATATCACCTGCGTTTTCTAATGTAAATTTAATGAAATCATATGCCGCTTCATTATCTTTCATGGCACTATTTTTCACATATGTGAATAGTGGACGTGAAAGCGGCGTATATTCTCCTGCTTCAATTGTTTCATTATTTGGCTCTACACCATTTACTTTGACAATATTTAATTTATCTTTATTTTCTAGATAGTAAGCATAACCAAAGAATCCGATAGCGTTTTTGTCACCTGATACACCTTGAACTAGCATATTATCATCCTCTGATAATGTTGCTGAGCTTACTAGATCCGCTCCATCTAAAATGATTTCATCAAAGTAATCGTATGTTCCTGAATCAGTACCTGGTGAATAGTAAACGATTTTCTCATCTGGCCAAGATGGATCAATGTCAGACCATTTCTTATCTTTTCCATCTTCAATCCAGATCTTTTGTAATTGTTCTACTGTTAAATCTTTCGCCCAATCATTTTCTGGATTCACGACTACTGATAAACCATCATATGCTAGAGCTAGCTCTGTATAATCAATGCCAGCTTCTCCTAGTTTAGCTTTCTCTTCATCTTTTATATTACGAGATGCATTTGAAAAGTCTGTTTCACCTGCGATGAATTTTTCAAAACCACCACCTGTACCAGAAACCCCTACTGATACTTTGACATCTGGTTGTGCGCCTGCATACTCTTCAACAACTGCCTCAATAATTGGTGCAACTGTTGATGAGCCATCTCCAGCTACAGAGCCTTGTAGCTTTTCATCAGCAGCTTCTTGTCCTGAACTTGCTGGTGCGTTCGTTTCAGCATTGTTTCCATTTTGTGCAGAATCGCTACCACATGCACCTAGCATTAATGCAGAACCCATTACTGCTGTCATCGTTAAGTACTTCCACTTTTTCATCTCATTTGCCTCCGTCATGAACTGTTTTATAGTTATTTGTCTTACAATCTTTACTATAATGACTGATTGTTGAAGTCGTATAAACGGTTCGTAAAAGAGATGTAAATGAATGTAATGCTTTGTAAACGATTGTAAAGACGCATTTACAATTAATTTTCTCTTTGCTATGACTGTGCCCAGATTTTGAACTTTCGCCTGCTTAAATCTGTACCATTTTCTCATCATGCAATTGAAAATTCGATATTCAATGAAAGATACCAATCCATATGTATTTCACTCTTCTATAAAGAGGTTAGAATTTGATTCCTATTTGAAAGATGCTATAATAGTCAATTGTGTCAGGAAATACTTTATCTTGATTCAGTAAATGTTTTTGTACCAACATATAAGCTAGGTACAACCCCTTTCTACAGAAGGGAAAGATAAAGCCTTCAGAGGATGTCACAGATTTTCAACTAGAAGATGTGGTCATTATATTGGTAAGGCGTAATGAATGAGGAGTTTGACCTTTGTCATGAAACATGCAAACGTACAAAATGCCGATTATTTTAAAACCTATCTATCACTAATAATGGAACATCGAGAATTTACACTTCAAGAGGCGATTGATTTTATGGTAGCTTCTTATTTCTATCATAATTTAGAACTGTATGGCGTAAAACCAAGAGAGCAATTTGAATTAGCCATCCGCCAGTTATCTGCATGAAGCCTATTTCGTCCATAAAAAAATAACCGCTAGGCATCCCAGTGCCTAGCGGTTTTCTTATTCTTGCTCATCCTCGCCAATTTTTTCCTCTGTAATAGCTGGTAAAATTGGCTGTTTCACATTACTATCTGTTACTTTTTCAGCTTGATATTTTGCTTTTAATTCAAAGTACTTATCTAATGACCGTCTAGCAATGACATTATTTTGGTAGTAATGTGGAGCTAAATTTGTATTTACCCATGGGATCACAACTGCATAGGCAATTTCAGGGTTTTCATATGGTGCAAAACCGACATGTGTTAAGTTAATTGTGTTTGTACCAAAGTGTTCACGCAATGGACCATAATAAACTACCTCAGCAGTACCTGTTTTCCCTGCTGCCGTATAAGGAGCATCCGCAAATTGAGCACGTGCAGTACCATATGAACCAGTATATACACGACGCAGTCCTTGCTTTACATAATCAATCTCTTCCTTAGGATTATCAATTTGATTAAGAATAGTTGGCCCTATTTCAGTCACTAATTGTCCCAGTTGCTTGCCATCCTGTGATGGATCACGAACTTCTTTCACAACATGTGGCTGAATCCGGTAGCCACCATTAGCTATTGTTGAAATATATTGTGCTAATTGTAGAGGTGTATACGTGTCATACTGACCAATTGCTAAGTCAAGTGTTTTACCACCCATTGTTGGACCTGATGGACCACGAACACCACTAAATTCATTCGGCAAATCAATGCCTGTTTTCACACCTAATCCAAATTGCGCATAATTATTACGCATTTTCGAGAACGTATCGTCCTTTAAACGTAATGGCATACCATAGCTATAAGGTGTTCCATTAAGCAATAGAGCAATCTTAAACATATAAGAGTTGGAAGAACGTTCTAATGCCAACAGATCATTCATTGGTACATAGCCATATCGATTAAAAATAGACGCTTTAGGTTCTGTGCTAGCTAATTTAATCGGTTCATCACCCATTGAAGTGCCCATCGAGATAACGTCTTGATTGTACCCTGTAAGAACTGTTGCTCCCTTAACAGATGAGCCTGCCTCATAAGCTGTCGTAAATGTTCCATATCCATAATCAACAATTTCAGTTTTCCCTGTCTCAGGATTCTTTTCTATTTTCTTACCAACCATAGATAGGACATCCCCTGTATTAGGGTCCATCATAATTAAAAAGGCACGATCTAATAAATACGATCCAGGAAGAGCTTTTAAATTAAGCAGTTCTTCTTCTACAATTTTCTCAGTTTCAGCCTGTAGCTCACTATCCAGTGATAAAATTAAATCTTTACCAGGCTCACCTTCATAAGTTGTAATAGTATCGACTACCTGCCCTTTTTTATTGGTAATATTTTTGACAACTGTTTTTTGACCTTGTAGTAGCTCTTCATATTGCGCCTCAATATAACTTTCCCCTACTCGATCATTTCGTGAATAATCACGGGCTAAATAATAATTCAGCTTCTCTTTTGGTATCCCTTTTGTTGGGACAGTTGTACGACCAAGAATCGATAGAGAAGATAATTTTACGCGTTTCCAATCTGTCGTTGTGTTAACTCCTGGCAGTTCCGTTAAACGCTCGGAGACACGTGCAAATTCTTCTGCTGAGACATCTTCACTTTTTATAATTTGAGGTGATAAATTATAGCCAGAAGTCATCTCTCTAAAGATTGCTAATACTTCTAAATCTTTCTCTGACAATTGCAAAAGTTCTTCATTCGTAATGCGTTCACGTACTAGTTTATCAATTTCTGCATTGATTTGACTTGTCGTAATATTTTCTTTTGCTCGAATTTTAGCTTCTTCTGCCTTTGTCACTTTTTCGTAGGCTGCATCATGATTTTTGATAATCCAAAAATCTTGTTTATCACGCAATGTGACGCGTTTCGTTGGTTGTTCAATTAATTGTGCCAGCTTTTCAGCTATATTTAGCATTTCATCTGTTGTAGTCGTTTGCATTTTCGTATACGTAATCGCATTTTCCGGGTGATTATCTACTAAAATACGACCGTAACGATCATACATTCTACCCCTAGGCACACTCGTATTGACAGGAACTTCTTCTGTACTCTCTAAAAGTCGTACATACTCTTCCCCTTTCACGATTTGCATATAACCCAGTCTAAAAATCAACATTGAAAATACGATAAATATTGCAAAGAAAAGGATATTCATACGAAATGTTAAATTAGAGTGATGTTTTGCTTTAACACTCGCTGCGCGATTTTTCCCTGGTGCTTTGCGCATATGTATTCCCCTCCTTATATTTTTTCATTTCAATACACGATACTTAGTATACCATTCGTAGGTTTGACAGGAAAGCATGCACTTGACAATTATTACGGAAAACATCATTTATTTGACGGCATCTAAGGTGGAAAGGTTGCCCTATTTGTTCTATCCATTTCTTTTGTACTTTTATCCAATAAAAAAAGGCTATGCCTTAGTGATTTCTCACCTTAGCATAGCCATCTCTATTCAATCATTATTTAGCAGCTTGGAATTTAGCTTCAACTACATCCCAGTTTACTACGTTCCAGAATGCACCGATGTAATCTGGACGACGGTTTTGGTAGTTTAAGTAGTATGCGTGCTCCCAAACATCTAAGCCTAGAATTGGTTTTTTACCTTCCATTACTGGAGAGTCTTGGTTTGGAGTAGAAGTAACAGCAACTGAGTCACCATCCACGATTAACCATGCCCAACCTGAACCGAAGCGAGTTGTAGCAGCTTTTGCAAATTCTTCTTTGAAAGCATCGAAAGAACCGAATTTCGCATCAATTGCTTTTGCTACTTCGCCAACTGGAGTATTAGAACCGCCTGGAGCGATTACTTCCCAGAATAGTGTATGGTTAGCATGTCCGCCACCGTTGTTACGTACAGCAGTTTGTTTGTCAGCTGGAAGAGCATCAAGGTTTGCGATTAAGTCGTTTATGTCTTTTTCTGCAAATTCAGTACCTTCTACTGCTGCGTTTAAGTTTGTTACATAAGTATTGTGGTGTTTAGAATGGTGAATTTCCATTGTTTTTGCATCGATATGTGGTTCTAATGCGTCGTAAGCGTAAGTTAATTGTGGTAATTCGTAAGCCATTGTTAAGTTCCTCCCTAAAATAAGAAATATTTAGTACATCAATAGATTATCAAAATTGGTCAAACCATTCAATGAAAAATACTTCATTTAGAAGATTTCAGCCTTTTGACTGAAAAACCAATACGTATACTATCTTACCCGGTAGTCCCATACATTAAACCTCGCACGTAAACATTATATCGCGATAAAAAAAACAATGATCATTACGATTTGAATTACAGCCTTTACAATAGTAGAAGTTAAAAAGCCTACTAATGAGCCAAAACCACTTTTCACAGCCTCACTAAATGTTCGCTTCTCTACAATTAATTCAGCGATAACTGCCCCTAAAAATGGGCCAATTAAAATCCCAGCCACAGGGATGACGAATGGGCCAAATAATAATCCAATGGTACTTCCCCACATTCCAGCATTGGAGCCGCCAAACTTTTTAATGCCAAATGCATTTGCCAATGTGTCCGCCCCAAATAACAGCACTACAAATAATATTTCAATAATCCAGAACCACCAGCTTAACTCAGAGAAGGAGAAAAATAAGCCATATAGCAGGAATCCTCCGACTAAAAATAAGACACCTGGTATAATCGGATAGACTAAACCAACAAATGAAATAATAAAGCAGGCTACTACTAAAATCCAGCCAACAACTTCCATAGAATTTCTCTCCTTTTTCGTACGTTGTCTTTCATACGGACAAACAAAGTGAAAAGTTTCACTTTGTTAATGGCGAATACCTAAAATTGAATCTGCAATATTAACCGCATGGTCACCAATACGTTCCAGATTACTTACAATGTCCATATAGACAATTCCTGCCGCTCCACTGCATTCATTCGTATTCAAACGTGCAATATGTTTCTGACGAAGCTTATCTTCCATATCGTCTATCAAGCTTTCAAGCTCCGTCACCTCTTGAGCTAAACTTAAGCTCGCTGTATCCAACGCCTCTATGCTTTTACGGACAGCCTCGATGGCTAAACTAAACATGCCAATTAAATCTTGTCTTGCCGATTTACTTAAGCTCACTTCATGATGATCCTTGTATTGTAAAAGCTCTAATATATTCTCAAAGTGATCACCAATTCGTTCGAAGTCTCGCACATTTGTTAATAATGTATGATGTCTTACTGAGTCTGCACGAGAAAGGGGCTGCTTAGACACCATTACTAAATAATCGGTAATTTCATTATCTAGATGATTAAGGCCTGCCTCTAATTGTAAAACTGTAGGAATATGTTCAGCTTCCCCTGATTTCATATATAGAAACGTTTCTTCTAAGCCTCGTAAAGCATGTTCACCCATTCGTAATACTTCCTCTTTGGCTTGGCCAAGGGCTATCGCTGGGGAGGAATCAATAAAAGAAGGATCTAAATGCTTAGTTGTGACATTGATATGCCCATCATGTCCTGGTATCAATTTCGTTACTAATGCTGCCAATCCTGCAATAAATGGAAGTTGAATCATCATATTAAATACATTAAATGAGCCGTGAGCAATTGCAATTTGCATACGAGGCTCTAAATGAAATAATCCACTGACCCATTGAACATATTGCATAAATGGGGTAAAAAAAATCATGAAAATAATTGTACCGATCACATTAAAGAGTACATGTGCAGCGGCTGCCCGTTTTGCATAAATAGAAGCGCCCAGTGACGCTAATACCGCCGTAATCGTCGTACCAATATTTTCCCCAAATAAAATCGGTAAGGCACTGTTCAACCCGATCAAATGCTCAGCATATAAGCCTTGTAGCACACCAACCGTGGCCGTAGAGCTTTGTACAAGTAAGGTAAAAACAGTGCCTAATAATATACCTAAAATGGGTTGATTACTTAAATGAAGCGTTAGCGATGCAAAATCTGCCAGTTGATGTAGTGACTGCATACTTGCACTCATTAACTCTAACCCTAAAAATAAGCCACCAAAGCCAAATAAAATTTGACCAATATGTTGGTATGTTGCTTTTTTTAAGAAAAATAAACAGCCTGCCCCGATTGCTAACAAGGGATAAAAATAGATACCAATATTAATACCAATAATAAATGCTGTAATGGTTGTACCAATATTTGCTCCCATAATTACGCCGATTGCTTGACGTAACGTTAAAAATCCGGCACTCACTAACCCTACAGTAATGACTGTCGTTGCAGAACTTGACTGAATGCAAATTGTTACAAATATGCCTACTAAAACTCCCATGATGGGGTTAGTTGTAAAGCGATTTAACCATTCGCGTAATCGATCATCCGCTGATTTCTGAAGCCCATCACCCATAAATTTAATGGAAAATAAGAAGACTCCTAACCCACCTAAAAATTGAAAGAGTATGCTTTGCCAATCTATTGTCAATTGTTTTCGCTCCAATTCCTACGTCTCTACTACTCTATTTCTAATCTTTAATTGATTACAAACAAAAAGTAAAGAAATCCTTTAACTTCTTTACATAATGTTAACATTTTATCATCAAGTCTCCCTTCATTAATACTTCTTTCATACCCTATGCTCTTTGAACATGTTAATATATTGATTGGAGGAGATATAGTATGAAACACTCACAGCTATTTATCGATAGTCTCATTCATCCTAAAAAACTAGCAGCCTATCGTTTACTACCTATCGGAAAAGTTATTCAGTATACTTTTCTACTCATTACCCTTGTAACTGTTTTCTCTTTAGGTAGATTTGCAGCGGGTATGTCTGTTGATACGATTGATATGAACAGTTTAAATGGTTTAACTGAATACATAGATGGCATTAAATGGCTCTTATATCCGTTCACGTTCTTAATGCTTTTTGTCTTTACAACCATGCTGATTTTTGCGCAAATTGCTCTCTATGCCTTAGCCGGTTTATTTATCTTAAAAGTCATGAAACGTCGTGGTGAATACCGGCATATTTGGCGGACAACAACGTTTGCCATTACGTGGGCAACATTATTGTCGATGTTAGCAGAATATTTACCGATTAACAGTACGATTATCTCTGTTTTTTCTTTATTACTGACTATCGTTCTATTAATTGTGGCCTTTACAAAATATCCAAAACAACCAATATCAAAATAATGTGCATGAATCCCCCCTCTTCTAAATATAGTGTAGAAAAGGAGGGGTTTTTTTGCGAGCATTCATCTTAACAGCTATCATTATTATCATCGCTTTTGTAGTGAAAGTAGATTTAACTGAGGGATCGATACCCCTTGCTGCTTTACAAACAAAAAGTATTCATGGCCAATGTGAACAGCAACGTGAGCCAAATTATATCACCGTACAAACTATTGAAGGAGATACTATTCATAGTTTATTTGCCTTACACCCTGCAAAAGTTCCCATGACATTCCCAGAACGCTTACAATTATTTTACAACTTAAACCCACACTTACAATTACAGGAATTAATTCCTGGTGAAAATATTAAGCTTCCTCTTACGTTTGAGTTCGAAAACAAATGCGGAAAATGAAAAGTTAGCGTTTCTTCCTTGTCCTTATTTTCTTACACTGCTAAAATAAATGACAGTGACGGCTGAAAATAGTGGCCCGAAAAGGAGAGAAAGTTAATGAGTGAAATTTGTCACCGTTCAAATACACGTCCTGTACGTGTCGGTAACTTAACAATTGGTGGTAGTAATGAATTATTCATTCAAAGTATGTGTACAACAAAAACACATGATGTAGATGCAACAGTGGCAGAAATTCTTCGACTTGAAGAAGCAGGCTGTCAAATAGTTCGTGTTGCAGTTCCAGATGAGCGTGCTGCAGATGCAATTGCCGAAATCAAAAAACGTATCCATATTCCATTAGTAGCTGATATTCATTTTGACTATAGATTAGCATTAAAAGCCATTGAAAATGGTATCGATAAAGTACGTATTAACCCAGGTAATATTGGTCGTAAAGAAAAAGTGGAGGCTGTCGTGAATGCAGCTAAAGCAAAGGGTATTCCAATTCGTATTGGTGTAAATGCTGGTTCATTAGAGCGTCATATTTTAGAAAAATACGGTTATCCAACTGCTGATGGTATGGTTGAATCTGCTCTTCACCATATTAAAATTTTAGAAGACTTGGACTTCCACGATATTATTGTATCGATGAAGGCATCTGACGTAAATCTTGCCATTGAAGCTTATGAAAAAGCGGCTAAGGCTTTTAATTATCCGCTACATTTAGGTATTACAGAATCAGGTACACTATTTGCTGGTACTGTAAAATCAGCGGCTGGACTTGGAGCCATCCTATCAAAAGGAATTGGTAACACATTACGTATTTCACTTTCAGCAGACCCTGTTGAGGAAATAAAAGTAGCACGTGAACTATTAAAATCCTTTGGTCTAGCTTCTAATATGGCAACACTGATCTCTTGTCCAACATGTGGGCGCATTGAGATTGATTTAATTTCCATTGCTAATGAAGTAGAAGAATATATTTCTAAATTGAAGGTACCTTTAAAAGTAGCAGTATTAGGCTGTGCGGTAAACGGTCCTGGTGAAGCACGTGAAGCAGATATCGGTATTGCTGGTGCGCGTGGTGAGGGCTTGTTATTCATGAAAGGGAAAACAGTTCGTAAAGTCCCTGAAGAAACAATGGTTGAAGAGTTGAAAAAAGAAATTGATAAATTAGCGGCAGAGATGGAAGAAAAACGTGCAGCAGAAGAAGCACAAAAAGCGAATGCCTAAGGAGGTACTAGCATGAAAAAGCCCCGCTTCGGTATTGATATTGATGGGACTGTAACATGTCCAAGTACGCTCATCCCACATATTAATAAACAATACAACGTAAATATTACGCTTGATGATGTTTGTGAGTATGATTTTTTATCAGCCTTTCCGCACCCTGTTGATCGAAGTGCCTTTAACACATGGTTTAAAGAAAACGAGCCTTATATGTATGAAGTGTCGGAAGTGGCAGAAGATGCGAAAAATATTCTAACTGCTTGGCAAAATTCTTATGAGCTCTACTATATTTCAGCACGAGGCGAAAATGTAGCAGACATTACGATGAATTGGTTTAAAACTCAGGCTATCCCTTATGACCATATCGAACTTTTAGGAAGCCATGATAAATTAGCAGTTGCTAAAAAGCATCATGTAGAAGCTTTCTTTGAGGATAAGCACGATAATGCGGTTATGCTGGCTGAGGAACTAAAAATTCCTGTAGTGTTATTTGATACGCCTTATAACCGTCTTGCTGTTCCTGACAATGTTGTAAGGGTGTATAACTGGCAAGAAGCCAATCAATTTATCACAAATCATTTCAAATAATATAAAGGAGAGTCGTGTTCAGATAAAGAACACGACTCTTTTATTGGCCACCTGCGAATGGCAAAGTTTTGAGCAGAAGCCGTTCAAACAAGCTCGTTTGACAATGACCTGCTTATTTGCCACTATACTTCCAGAATTCCTCGTATCCAACGCTCCACAAAGTTTTCAAAGGTAATGCCATAATTATCGTAGACGGCATGATAAACAAAATAAGTTCCTAAACGATCAAGAATTTCATCATTAATTTTCATCACAAACCGCTCCTTTTCTACTTGTTTTTCACCAAATCTTCATACTTCTATGCTTCCCAAATGACGAACAATCGAGTGGAGGTCGCATCGTTGCAAAACCGTCACAATCTACCGCTTTCATGCCCTTTCTTCGTATTTTTCTTTTCGATAAGATAGTAGTAACAACTTGCTAGACTGGAGGGACTACTTGTGAAATGGATGGCAAAATTAGCTTGTATGACTTGCATCTGCGCACTACTGACAGGCTGTGGTGATCGATTATCAGAAATTAAAGATGCAGCTTCTGGCATCAACACAGCGGCAAACTCCGCGGCTAGTGCAGTTAGTCGAGATGTACATGCTATACGCGCTATAGACATTAACTATAAAGATACATCTTTCACGGTTAATGACCTATTTAAAACTATTTTACGTGACATACGCTGGGATTATGACCCGGAAAAAAATGAGCTACATGTGAGAGGCACTTGGCAACCCCCACTATTTTCTGATCAGCCATGGAATGATGAGTTGAAAGAAAAGCTTGCTGAGTCAGGCATTGTTGACGTTACATGCAAAATAATTGATGATAAAATTGATAGCTCTCAAACTACAACGACCGTTATTTTTAATAATGAAAATCTCTTACAAAAAAATGGAGAAGATGCACTCCATCACCTATATGATACCTATTTACTGTCAACACACTAAAAACGTTTCTGCCATGATAACTGGCAGAAACGTTTTTTATAATAAGTCTTACAATTTTGAAATATTAGGTGCTTTTATTTGAATAAAATAAAACCATCACGTTATAATTAAAGTACAACGTGATGGTTTGGAGGTGTTTGCATTGGGACAGAGAAATTAAAAATTGGCGAGCTTGCTGAAAAAACTGGCATTACAAAACGAACAATCGATTATTATACAAACATAGGCTTGTTGGTTGCAGAACGTTCTGCAACAAATTATCGCTACTATGATCCCTTCATGATTGAACGACTTCAATTCATTGAACAGCGCAAACAACAAGGGCTTTCACTCGTTGAAATCCAACATGAATTAAACATCACACCCTATGAAGAAATTGATGTACAAATGCTTCGTTTAAAAATGCAAGATTTAGAGCATGATGTAGCTTCTCTACTAGAACAAATGAACCAGCAAGATGATAAAAAAATTGAAACCATTAAAAAAAATGTTTCACCTGAAAGCATTGCATTAATGCAATCTTTACTTTTACTTATTCATAATTAGGAGGTGACGTTCTGTTTTTACAGAACGACTATTTGGATACCATAATAAACTTATCGATTTTTACCATTTTATTAGCTTTAACAGGTTTTTTCGTGGCAACAGAGTTTGCTATTGTAAAGGTTCGTTCCTCAAGACTTGATCAGCTTATTGCAGAGGGAAACACAAAAGCCATTGCTGCCAAGCAAGTGGTCAATCATTTAGATGAATATTTATCTGCCTGTCAATTAGGGATTACAGTAACAGCTCTTGGTATCGGTATGGTTGGTGAAAAAACGTTTGAATTTATGCTGCACCCACTATTCGAAATGATCGGTATTTCAGATAAATATATGACGATCTTTACCATTGGTACAGCCTTTGCCATCGCTACATTTTTACATGTTGTTGTCGGCGAACTAGCACCGAAAACAGCAGCTATTCAAAAAGCGGAAACGATTACTCTACTTTTCGCAAAGCCGATTATGTTCTTCTATAAAATCATGTACCCATTTATTTGGTTCTTGAACGGCTCTGCGCGCATTTTGATTGGTTTTTTCGGTATGAAGCCTGCAAGTGAGCATGAGCTTTCTCATACGGAGGAAGAATTACGACTATTACTGTCTGAAAGCTTTAAAAGTGGTGAAATCAATAAATCAGAGCTTAAATATGTAAATAACGTCTTTGAGTTTGACGAACGTATTGCTCGTGAAATCATGGTTCCTCGAACAGAAATTGTTGGGATTGAACGAAATGACTCTTTTACAACTATCATCCATCATTTTGCCGCTGAAAAATATACGCGCTATCCTATTTATGATGGCGACCGAGACAATATTTTAGGGTTTATCAATGCTAAGGAATTGTTTACACACGGTTTACTTGAAAAGCTTACAGACGAGACATTAGTCATCGAAGATTTCATTAATCCAGTTATTCGCGTTATTGAAACCATCCCTGTTCAAGAATTACTTGTACGAATGCAAAAAGAACGTATTCATATGGCCATTTTAATGGATGAATATGGTGGGACATCAGGTCTCGTAACCGTTGAAGATATTTTAGAAGAAATTGTTGGTGAAATTCGTGATGAATTTGACGGTGATGAAATTGCAGATATTCGAAAAATCACAGAAAACCATTATATATTAAATGCAAAAATGCTTGTTGAAGATGTAGAAAATTTATTAAATATAACATTAGAAGCTGAGGAAGTTGAAACATTAGGTGGTTGGTTCTTATCCGTGAATAATGGGATAAAAGCATCCGCAAATATTGAGCTTGCCTCCTATGTCTTCAGTATTTATGAACAACAAGGACATCAGATACATTATATCGAGGTTCGACCTCTACGAATTAGTGCACCGGCGTCCTTCATTACAAAGGTACAGCCCTAACCTTATTATTTTGAAACCATTTTCGTTATTCCATTATTAGCCATTTCAAGCTATAATGAAAGTAGGAATATGATTCTAGTTTCAGGGGGCTATACACATGACATTATTTAAACTATATCATTCAGATGGTATACACATTATTACAGATGTAAAAAAACATAAAACAAATATTGAATTAAAAACAATTACAGGCGAAGTATTATATATTATCGTGGTAACAGATGAAAACTACACAGTGTACGACGATCGTTTTGCAGGTGCCTCTAAGCAGTTAAATTCTGTAGAAGCATTTGATATAGATGGCAGTTTCCGTAGCCTAGATTTCGATAATATGCGCTCTTTATTTAAAGAAGCCTTTACAAAGTTATTACAGCAAATCGCTGAGTGCGTTCAAAGTAAAGATGAGCTAGTAGATATTGACACACTCCGTCATAAAGTAAGTGCCCAAATAAAAGGCATCCATTTCCGTGTCATTTCTGATACGAAAAAATATGAAATTTAACCTCTCACAGACTGTTCATTTTGGACAGTCTGTTTTCTTTTCACCTCCCTTTCCAGCTGAAACAAAAACAAGCTTCTTGACTTTCATGTATAATGGGACTTAATAATCTGAAAAAAAGGGGTGTTCAGAATGAATCGTGAACAATTAATCACACTCATTTCAGAAAAACTGAAATTAATCCGTACTGAAAAAGCTTTTACCCAGGATCAAATGAGTGATTTACTTGGACTATCTAAAAAAACACTTGTCCAAATTGAAAAAGGACGTATTCTGGCGGGATGGACAACTACTGTTGCCGTATGTACTTTGTGTCGTGACAGTACTATTTTGCAACACGAGCTAGGCGGTGAACCATTAGAGGTGGTGGATTTGATTGCGAATAATGGAACATTGCAGCCTAAAGATAAAACAATGGGTGGATACATATGGTGGAAAAATATACATGAGCATGGAGGGTTCCGACTACAGCAAAATATTATTAGCCTTCATTTCCGCATTTTAGACAACAACAATTTTCGTCTAATCTCAACATTTGATGAACAAGTAGCTAAACAAGCATGGGAAAAGCTACAGATGTAACTCTCCTCCATCTACTAGACTCCTTCCTAACAGTAGAAGCAGCATCCTTGCTTCTACTGTTGTTAGTTGTTTGCCTCCTTCCCCCACTTATATCAATCACTATAGACAAATATATAAAGAAAAGAAATGACTTGTCATATGATAAAGAGAATGGATTTTGTAAAATTTCTATAAAAGATAGATAGTTGAAGCTAGGAAAGTCGAAATTTGCAGAAATATTTTCTATACTTAATAGTAACCGCTGTGATATTGGAAAGGATGCGCATAAATGAATCGAATTCTAGCAATAAGTGATATACACGGAGAATTAGCGCTTTTTGAAGAGCTATTACTAAAAGCAAACTATAATCCAGATGAAGATCAACTTTTTTTACTCGGTGATTACATCGACAGAGGTGCAGCTTCAAGTGGCGTGTTAAATTTAGTGAGCGAATTACAAGGAAAAGGAGCACGAATTCTCCTAGGCAACCATGAAGCCATCATGCTCAATGCATGCCGTTCTGGCCTTGCTAAACCATGGAACCATTGGGTAGGACTTTGTGGGGGGGATGCAACATTAGCAAGCTACGGCTACCAGCTGAGCGATTTCGAGGATGCTATTGCAAGCCATACGTTGCCTAGCTTTATTAAAACGCTGCCAAAGCTAGAAGAGCATTTACAATTAATTGAAAACTTCGAAACATACATTGAATTAGAGGATGCTATATTTGTACATGGTGGAGTTGTACCAGGCGTTGCGATGGCAGAAACAGACCCCATGCAATTACTGTGGATCCGAGAAGAATTTCATGCAGGCTATCAAGGAGATAAAACCATTATCTTTGGACATACACCTACGTATAGACTTCACCATAACCCAACTGATTACAGTGTCTACTTTGGTGAAAACAATATTATCGGTATTGATGGTGGTGCTGTATTTGGTGGACAATTACACGCATTCGAATGGCCAAGTCGTCAAATATTCTCAGTCGAACATAAAAAACCAACAAGTAATGATTAACTTGTTGGTTTTTTCCATTAATATAACTTGAAGATAACACCTACTAAAGAGTACACAATAACGGTTGTGAATAATATGGTCATATGGAGTAGTGAGAAAACAAACATTTTGGTAGCCCACTTCACTTGATCTTTATTACTATGATAGCCATATATACTCATTACTAGCCATGCAATACTTAATAGTAATGCAACGAGCATAATTCCCACACTTAAGGAGCCAAATAAAAAGCTTGATAGAATTAATAAAATTAAATAGAAATTTGTTTGATAATACGTACGGCGCATACCTTTAACAACAGGAAGCATCGGCACACTTGCCGCTTCATAATCTACACGTTTGCGGATTGCAATGGCATAAAAATGCGGCATTTGCCAAATAACCATAACAAAAAATAAACCAAGTATTGCAGGGTGGGTAATATCTGTCGATACGGCAGACCAGCCAATTAATGGCGGCACAGCACCACTAATACTACCAATTTCTGTATTATAAATTGTACGACGTTTTGTCCACATTGTATAAGGGACTACATATAAAAATACTCCTAGTAAACCGAATGCCGCTGCTAATGGTGACGCAAGCGCCAAGACAGCTAATCCGATGATTAACATAGCTATCGCTAATGATAGAGTCGATTTTGCTGACATTTCCCCAGTGACGGTCGGTCTGCTTTGTGTACGAGGCATGATCGCATCGATATCACGGTCATACACATTATTAAAGGCCCCTGCTGCTCCAATGACAAGGGCAGAACCAACTGTTGAGAAAATCATTTCTGGTATATTATCTATGAACGTCATTTTATTTTTGTACATCCCTAGCGTTAAACCAGCCCACATTGGTATTAAATTAGATTTGATAATTCCTGTTTTGACTGTTTGCGCTAAAATAGTAGAGCGGGACGATTTCTCTCGTGTTGTTCCGGAGGATTGCGGTTTATGCTCCGAGTTCAGATTTTGTTCCATTCATCTTAATTCCTTTTCTCCATAATTTCTGCACGCCACAATCGATAGAAAGCGACAAAATTTGCATCTAGCACATCAAATTATTATTTTACCCCTTTTAGTTCTGTTCTGTCTCTAAGTTCACATAAAGTACATGTTTTTATCTAGTAAAGCACGCTCATTCACAACATCTTCTATGATACCACCGACTGGCATGAATTTGAACCTTCTTGCTCGATTCTTATCATTACTATTCGAGAAAAGTAAAAAGCCGAGGCAGAATTTTGCCTCGGCTTCTATTATTGAAGATCTCCTTGAAGTTGCTGGGCCAAAAATGCCACTAGATCACGCATATTATCTGGTGTTACCCCATGTCCATCTGGATACTGCTTAAATGTCACAGTAGCGCCGAATTGTTCGAAAGCCTCTTTGCTTTCCATTCCCCATTGTGATGGAATAACATAATCATAATCACCATGGGAAATAAAGGCTTGTAAATGTTCAACTGAGCGAATAGAATATTCCTCTGTTACAAATTTAGGTGTATAGCCACTTAATGCGACAATGCCCGTCACTAAATTCCCCATCACAAAGGCTAATGATTGTGCTAGTACGGCTCCCTGGCTAAAGCCTAATAAAAATACTTTATGAGGATCAACTTGATATTCGTCGATTGCCTCTAATATAAATCGTTGTAAAGCCACTAATACTTTATCGAAGATAGCACGATCTGGTTGCCCTACCTCTTGAATAGTAAAAAAAGCATAACCAGGTTTTTGTGTAATGGGTCCACGCAAACTAAATATATGACATTGTTCTTGAAAGTCCTGTACTAATTGCGGTAGGTCGTCTTCATTACTCCCCATACCATGCAATAAAAAAATAGCAGGGTATTTTTTTGTAGTGTCCATATTTGTAGGTGGTGTATGCTTAAAAGTAAATGGTGTATTCATGTCTTCAAATTCCTTTCACAGTAAATCTTTGTAACAAAACTATAGTAATTTTGTTTTATTGATTAATCCATCTGTATGGTAAGCAATATATCCATTGACAACACGAATGGTCTCTACTGGATCTGCGTCAAAAAGTACTTGTGATTGCTCGGGTGTGGACACCAAAACCGTTAATAAATCCATACGCATAGAATGCCCCGCAGAGCTATATGCATAGTCGTAGATGATCGCTTCCTCTGTCATGCCTTCTGTCTCATATTGTTGATGGAACAATTCCTTTACAGTATCCATCTGCTCTGCTACTTGTTGACGGATACGCATCTGATGCATCAATAATTCCTCTTCTAAAGTTGAGGGCTTTACCCAATTTTTAGCCTTTAGCATATTCAGAAATTCTTGTTCCCACGCCTGTTCATTCTCAGTAAAGTAGAGCATATTGATCATTAGCATGTCCCAGAAATCAACGGCCGTAGTTGCTGAATTCCGTTGCATTGCTATAGTTTCTTTAAATTGTTCTTCTACCTTAGTAATATTCATATTGCGAACTAAATGATTACATACGTTTTCAATAAACTTATTTGCCACTTCTTGTGCCATAAAAAATCCGTCCTTTATATCTACAAATCATTTTTTTCTATCTTATCATACCATGATTGTGAAATATGGCAACGAAGCCCTCTCTATAGACATTTCTCAAAAGGATGTCTACCTTTGTAAAGGAAGACATCCTGAATGAATTACGAGAAAACATAGCTATCCATAGTATCGATAGTATTTTGAATAGCATCTTTCAATGATCGTTGATGTTCACCACAGGAAGCTACTGCCTCTTCCAAAGCGATTGCAGCATTCGCCATAAACGGTGCCATTTGCAAATCCTTGGCCAACTGAATAAGAACTAATGCCTTATTCCATTTCCAACGAGGGTTTGTTGGATCTAAATTGATTGCCTGCTCCAAATAACCAAGCGCATCAAAAGGCATCCAGCCAAAGCGGTGCATTGTTTGGCCCGTCATTCCCCAATAGATGGCCTTATTTGGATTTTCCTTGACGGCTTGTTGAAAGCAATGAACACTTTCATTGTATTGATGGGCGAATAAAAACAGCTCTCCTTGAGTAAAGAAGGATTGGGCTTTTTCATCACCTGTTCCTGTCTTTGCTACTTCTTCTAATTGCTTTATATTCATTGCAAACTCTTCTTCATCTTTGATCGCACGTATTGCTACAACCGTATCGGATTCTGGATAGCTTTCGTCCGCACGTTCTGCATGTTGTAATTCTCCATAAAGAGTCGGCTTTGGATAATGAGCGAAATCATACTCTTCTAATAAAATTATATATTTTTGCGCAAGTACTCGTTCCTCTTCATTTATCACCGTTTTTGCAGCTTCATAGCATTTCATTAGTTCGCCATTGTAAAAATAATCATCCATTGACATTTAAAAATCCCTCCAGTGTATAACTATTCAGTATTTTTAGTATACACTAACAACATAAAAAGAGACTGATCAAAATTTTGATACAGTCTCCTTTAGTACTATTTCTTTAACACTACAGTATTTAAGAAGTTGCGTAAATCCTCTTCTTTTAGTGCCCCTACAAATCGGTTTACTTCTTTTCCATCTTCAAAACGGATAAACGTTGGTGTTGCTTCAATATGATATTTTTCCCATAGATCTTCATATTCATAGACATTCAATTGAGCAATGTCTACACCCAGTTCATCTGCAATTGGCATTAACTCAGGTGTAAATGCTTGACAGTGTACACAAATCGGGCTGAAGAAATACGCATTCACAGGTTCACCTGCTTTAATTTTTGCCTCTAATTCGTCTGGTAACATAATGTTTTGATAGTTTTTGTCATCTAATTGATCAATTGTTTCTTGTTTCAGCTTTTTATCGCCATAAGGGTTGTTTGCGCTTTCTAGTTTACTTTTGTTTGAGACATTGGTAAGCACAATGATTGCTGCAAATAATACAACAATAACGGAACCAATAATTAATAATTTTTTCACTAGAATAGTGACCTCCTTTTTTACACTAAAATCCTAATTTTAGTGTATCCGGATTGATTATAAATTGTTTTGAAAACCTAGTAAACTAATTCGCCTTTTAAAAAAGATATTTCACATTTATAACATAATTTTAAGTATATTTGGGAACATACATATTGAGAGTTCCTGCAAAATTTGAACGTGGGGTGATTATATGAAAAACTCGTTTCAGCATGTATTTCAAATTTATACAAAGGATATCCGGAACATTGTCACAAACTGGGTAGTAGCTATCATTGTAGGCGGATTGATTTTTCTTCCTTCACTTTACGCCTGGCTTAATATCTATGCCTCCATGGACCCATACGCCCACACATCCAATATGAAAATCGCTATTGTCAACGAGGATACAGGAACCACCGTTCGAAATGAAGCGATTAATGTTGGAAATGAAGTAATTGAGAATTTAAAAACGAATGAAAGCTTTACGTGGGAGCTTGAAAACGAAAAGCAAGCCATGGAGCATTTGAAAAATGGAGATTATTTTGCCATGATCGTTATTCCCAATGACTTTTCACAAAAGCTCACTTCCATTCTGACAGAACAACCAACTAAAGCGCATATTGATTATTATGTAAATGAAAAAAAGAATCCAATTGCCCCTAAAATAACAAGTAAAGGAGCAAGTGTCCTTACTCAGCAGGTTTCTAGTGAATTTGTATCAACGGTCAACGGGACACTATTCTCCATTTTTAATACCATTGGTCTTGAAATGGAACGTGAAATTCCAGACTTCCGAAAATTTGAAAACTATGTCTTTACCATAGAGCAGCATTTACCGGATATCAATTCATTTTTAGCACAGGCTTCCAGCCAAGGAAAGGATGCCGACCAATTACTCAATCGTACGATCACACAAATTCCACAAGTGGAACAATTAACAACAAATGGTTTAACTACCATTCAGAAAGGTCTAACTCTTGTGAATGAAGCAGATGCTCTGTTTAATGAGCTATCTCCCCTTATCAAAAAGGATGTACAAACTGTTCAAAATATTGCGCAGCACTTCACAGATATTATTAATAAACTCAACAGTATTGATCTTGATTCAGCTTCTATCACCCAAACAAAAGAAACATTAAAAAATCAATTGTCGACGTCCAAAGAAAACATAACGCATAGTATTCAAACACTTGAGGCGCTACAGAAGTTGATTCAAGCAGATACGTTAACCCGAAATCAATTGCAGGATTCCTTAGATAGTATCATCGCATCTTTACAGCAAAGTAATGCCAAAGATAATCAGCAAATTATTGAACAGCTTACAGTTATTCGTGATGCCTTGCAAAATGATCCGAGCTTTACCGATTCAACTTTAAATGCCCTTAAAGATTTGCAACAGCTAAATACGTTACATGCGGATATCCTAGCAAAAATTGAACAATTACAGCCCATCGATAAAAACGTCATTCAACAAGACATTACAGCCATTCAAAACATTGCTCAAAATGCCACGGCTAATTTACAAAAATTTTTGGTCTACTACAACGATAATCTGGAGCCACAAATTCGCTCAACATTGTCTAGTGCTAAAAGTACATTAACAAGTGCTTCTGCCATGTTGACGGATGTAAAACAATTCCTACCTCAGGCAACAGATAAATTGACACAGGCTAAAAATACGTTAGGAACAGCTAATAGTGCTCTCCAGAAAATACAAGGCGAGTTCCCTACTCTAAGTACAAAAATCAAAGACTTAGCCAATAAACTTCGAACTTTAGAAAATGAAGCTGATATTTCAGAGATTGTGCAATTATTAAAGAATGATGTTAATGCCGAGCGTGACTTCTTTGAAGAGCCCATTAAACTAAAGGAGCATCGAATATTCCCTATTGCCAACTACGGAACAGCAATGACACCATTTTACACAGTGCTGTCCATTTGGGTAGGCTGTTTATTATTAATTTCACTATTATCCGTTAATCTTCATGAAAATTCACCTTATAGTATCCGTGAAATCTATTTTGGCCGCTTACTAACATTTGCAACTTTTTCTATTATACAAACCCTCATCATTACGATCGGTGATACTTTTTTAGTAGACGGCTCTATTCAGGCGCCCGCTTACTTTATCTTGTTTGGACTTTTGATTAGCATAGTATTTGTAACCGTTGTATATACGTTAGTCTCGGTCTTTGGAAATGTTGGAAAAGCTTTAGCGATTGTGATGCTGGTTTTACAAATTGCGGGCTCTGGTGGAACTTATCCTGTTGAATTATTGCCAAAATTTTTCCAAATCATTAACCCATTTTTGCCTTTTACGTATGCCATTGAAATGATGCGTGAGGCGGTAGGAGGCATTATCTGGTCAACTGTATGGGTGGATCTCCTCTTCTTAACTGGTTTCTGGTTCTTCTTTATCCTATTCGGCTTTTTCTTAAAAAAGTTACTGAGCGAGAAAATAGAACATTTTATGAACAAAACACGCGGGTTAGATATATTTCATTGATTTTCAACTAGGCTCCATGTAAATGTTTTTAAGAACGATGGTATAATGGAAGTATTGTAAACATGTAGGAGGCGCTATTGTTGAAGAAAACGATTTCTATTTTTATTATTTTGGCGTTAATGTTATTAAGTGCTTGTGGAGAGAATAAGAAAAATGTTGAAAATAATCATGTAGCTACAGAAGGTGAAACTTCCCATGAAGGGGATAGTCATGCTTCGGGTGATATTCAGGAAGAAACAGCTTCAGCAAATGTTCTTCCAACATTTTTAGAGGATCAACAAGAAAATATTCGTTTAGTTTATCAAGTCGCTGGACAATCTACAGAAATTCTTGAATGGATGCCATGTTATTGTGGATGTGGAGAATCTGCTGGCCATAAAAGTAATTTAAACTGCTTTATTCAGGAAAAACGTGAGGATGGATCTATCGTCTGGGATGATCACGGCACTCGTTGTTTAGTCTGCTTAGAAATTGCTGTACAATCGGCTAAAATGCATCAGGATGGCAAGAGTCTAAAAGAAATTCGCCAAGTAATTGATGAGACTTATAAAGAAGGCTATGCAAAACCAACACCAACTGATATGCCGGCATAAAAAAGCAAAGTCCGTCGAGAAGTTCACTCTCGATGGATTTTGTCATTTTTCTTACTCTTTCATTTTCAATATTTGGTAAATCACTGTCGATCTCAATATACTGTTCGAGCATAGTTGCTCTCTTAAGCTACTTGCCTATAAAAAAAGATGCCCAAACAAGGTCTATAGACCCATCAGGCATCCCGGATTTATTCTATAAAAACTACATTTTTTTGTAATTTCCTATTTTAAGCAAAAATTGTTATTACTACTTTTTTCTTGACACGGACCAATGATTTCAATTATAGCTATTATTTCACAAGCTGTAAGATTGTTTTAAAATGTTCATGGTCTGCTCGTTGCAAAAGCTCATATAAGATCATCTCCATACTTGTTGGATAAATACCAAGGGCACTCATCTTAGCTAATCCGACTTCCTTATTGGCTTTTGTTCGAGAAGAAACAGCATCTACCACTACCTCAACTTCAAATCCTTGTTCCTTTAATTGTCTAGCTGTTTGGTAAACACAAATATGCGTTTCAATGCCAGTGACAATAAATTGAGAACGTCCACTTTCCTTCATCGCTTTCACAAATTCCTCTTCCTCACATGCACTAAAAGCCATTTTAGCAATAGCTTGTCCTTGAAGATGTTGTGCTATATCGAGCGCTGTACCGCCTAAACGACTCGGATTTTGTTCTAGCCATAAAATAGGTATTTGCAGTGCCTGCATCGCTTGTATCATCTTAGCAATATTTGCAATCGTTGCTTCACCATCATCAACAATCGTTGCAAGCTTTCCTTGCACGTCAACGACTACTAAACAAGCTTCTTCTACTGTAAACATCGTGAACACCCCTTTTCTATTCTTTATTTATTATACAAAAACTCACTATAAAATGGGTTTATTTAAAATCTTATCGTACATTTTAATTCATCATCTGTATAATTAAACGTTATATTTTATATTCTAGCCGTTCCATATCTCCACGAGCATGCAATTATCCGCAGCTTTAAAATCCGAACATTAAATGGATTACAACGGATGAAATTTATTTTAATTACGAAAATTCCAACTTCAATACCGTTGAAATTGTACTTTTCGTTCGTATTTGAATTAAAAATTCCTGCTAATTGTGTACATTTTGTTGCGAGGTTGTCGCTATTCTGCTCAAATATTAAGAATTTTATTTTTTCTCTTGAAAATTAAGTTATAATCCAGTAAAGTTCTGTTATCCCGCTTTAATGGTCCTATAGCTAATGATGTCTCTTAGACGATTAAAGCTCGATCAGGACAATGTATATTCAGCAGTTCATAGCCAATGGATAAAAATTCACTTATTAACCAAACAAGGAGTGTACCCACTTTGACACAACGTGCATACAATTTCAACGCAGGTCCATCTGCACTGCCCCAAGAAGTATTAGAACAAGCTCAACAACAATTAGTAGACTTCCGTGACTCAGGAATGTCGATTATGGAAATGAGCCATCGTAGTGCCATTTTTGACGAAGTACATAACGAAGCTATCGCCTTATTGAAAAAGCTATATGCGATACCAGAAAATTACGAGGTCCTATTTTTACAAGGGGGGGCTAGCCTGCAATTTACAATGGTGCCAATGAACTTCCTATCTACTGACCAAAAAGCAAGTTATGTATTATCAGGCTCTTGGTCTGAGAAGGCATTCAAGGAAGCAAAGTTTTTCGGTACACCTGTGGAAGCTGCTAGCACAAAAGAGAACCAATACCGCAATATTCCTGCACTTGCAGACATTCAATTTAATGAAAATGATGCCTATGTGCACATCACTTCTAATAATACTATTTACGGTACACAGTGGAAGGATTATCCAAATACAGGAAATGTACCTTTAGTTGCCGATATGTCTAGTGATATTCTTTCAAAACCAATTGATATTCAAAAATTCGGACTCATCTATGCAGGTGCTCAAAAAAACCTAGGTCCTTCAGGTGTAACAGTTGTCATTATTCGCAAAGATCTTCTTGAAAAAGCGAATGAAAATATCCCTACAATGCTTAAATATACAACACATGCTGATAGTAATTCTTTATATAATACACCCCCTACATTTGGTATCTATATGCTAGGTGAAGTGTTGAAATGGGTAGAATCTAATGGTGGAGTCGCTGCAGTTGAGAAGCACAATGAATTAAAGGCTAAAGTTATTTATGATGCAATTGATAATAGCAATGGCTTCTATAAAGGTCATGCAACCCAAGAAAGCCGTTCACTTATGAACATTACATTCCGCGTTGCCGATGAGGAACTTGAAAAACTATTCCTAGTGGAAGCAAAAGCAGCTGGCTTTGTAGGGCTAAATGGCCATCGTTCTGTAGGCGGCTGTCGTGCGTCAACATATAATGCTGTGCCATTAGAGGCTTGTGAAGCTTTAAGAGACTTTATGGTCGATTTCCAACAAAAACATCAATAATCTTATAAAAAATGACGATGATTTACGTTTCTGTAATGACTCGTCTTTTTTTGTTTGTCGACGATAATCTATCCCCACACAAATATCATTATTAGATTTTTATAGTAAATTTTTCATTTAGGGCTTTGCACATAGCCAATTCTTTTGAGAAAAATATAGATTTTTAAGTGGACTATCGGACAGATTACCAGCCTCTATCTATTTACCAAACATAGATTATTACTGTAAGGATACCCTTACGAAAATAGAGGAAGGGAGGACTGGACGATGGAGGATAGACGATATACAACACAAATGAACTGGCAAGGTTGTAAATGTCCAAAAAAGGACGAGAAATGTTGTCCACGTAAAGAAGAAAAATGCCCTTGTCAAAAAGAAGAAAAATGCACACCAAAAATGAGCAGTAACTGTAGAGGCTGTATTTGTCAGCAATTAAGAAAATTAGAGCTTGCGACTAGACTAGATATCTTTTTATCTGGAGGTATTAGCTTCTTAGGTGTGACTTTCATTTCTTTGGATCCACGCAATTGCTGTGCTTACTTCCTTGAGGCAGGTGCGGCTGCTACTTCTCCTTTAATTGTAGACTGTAATAAAATTGTTGCGATTCGTAGAGTAGCAGTAGCTTAATAAAAATAGAGAGGGTACATCCTATTAGGAACTACCCTCTCTTTTTACATAAAAAAACTCTGTCCATTTTTTAATGTGACAGAGTTTCAAGCTTACAATCCGGGCATTTCCCATATATTTCAAACTTATGATTTTCAATTTCATAGTCAGGAAGTTTTTCTCCTAGCATTTCCATCGGACAAAGGTTAAGCTCTTTAACATTCCCGCAATCCATACAAATAAAATGATGGTGATGATGTGCGGATTCACAATGCATTCGGAAATTACGTTCTCCCGATAGCTCTGTTTCCTCTAAAATCCCTAGCTTTACAAATGTAGCAAGGTTACGATAAATGGTATCAAAACTCATTCCCGGAAAGTCTTTTTTTAAAACATCCAATAAATCACGGGCTGTTAGATATTTATCTGTTGCAGCAAACATATCTAATATTAACTCCCGCTTATCCGTTTTTTTATAACCATTTTCTTTTAAAATTTCCCACGCTCTTGAAACATTCATTGTGCTACCTCCCCTTGCTTCGCAGCCATTTTAAATGCTACTTTCTTTCCAAGGATCACAAGTAGCAATATCAAAATCGAAGTGACAACAATCGTACCTCCTGGCGCTAAATCTAAATAAAACGCACTAATCAGGCCGATTAATACTGCCGTTTCTCCAAAAACAATCGCATAAAAGATAGTTTGCTTAAAGCCTTTTGCTAATCGCATTGCTGCTGCAACAGGTAACGTCATTAATGATGATACAAGTAAAATACCGACAATGCGCATACTTGCAGCAATGACAAGAGCGGTCACAATCATAAACAACAGATGCACCCAACGTGCTGGAAGGCCGCTTGCTTTTGCATACTCTTCATCAAAGGATAAGACGAATAATTCCTTAAAAAATAAAAACAAAAAGAGAATAACTACTGCAGCAATTCCAATCACCACCCATAGGTCTTGGCGTGATACGGCTGATACTGAGCCAAACAGATAACTCATTAAATCTGTGCTAAAGCCGCTCGCAAGCGATATAAAGATAGCGCTTATGCCTATGCCGCCTGACATAATGATTGGTATAGCTAGCTCCTCATAGTGCTTATATAAACGTCTTAGACGCTCAATTAATATAGAACCACTAACAGATGCTAAAATTCCTAGATAAATAGGGTTGAGCAAAGCTAGGGCGGTCACTGATTGGCTAATATATAAGCTCCCTGCTATTCCAGCAAGTGTGACATGTGACAAAGCATCTGCAATAAGCGATAACCTTCTTACTACAATAAACACGCCTAATAGAGGGGCGAGTATGCCTATTAATAATCCAGAGAAAAAGGCATTTTGTAAAAATTCATAATGTAAAATTGCTTCAATCATTGTGCCTTCTCCTTCTAATGAATCTTTCTCACAGAATGGCCATACCAAGCATCTAGCGCACCCTGAGAAATATTATCAAATTCATTTTTGTAGCCATGGAAGTGAATGGTTTGATTTAAACAAGCCACATGACTAATGCGATTAGATACGGTATCGACATCATGTGTGACAAGAATCATTGTAATTCCCTGTTCCCGATTTAATTTCGCCAGCATATCATAAAATGACTGCACGTTCTCGTGATCAATACCAACAGTCGGTTCATCTAAAATAAGTAATTTGGGATCACTGACTAAAGCTCTCGCGATAAAAACTCGTTGTTGTTGTCCACCTGATAATTCACCAATATTACGATGTTCAAATGCTTCCATACCAACTGCCCTTAATGCTTCTTGAACCTTTCCTTTAGCTTCTCGTCCAGGTCTTTTAAAAAGCCCTAATTTTTTCGTTAATCCACTTTTCACGACCTCTTGCACGGTTGCTGGAAATCCTGAATTAAAGGCATTGGATTTTTGCGAAACATATCCGATCCATTCTCGATGTTTAAAAGTTGCACTTGGTTCACCAAAAAGCTTTATTTCTCCCGATAGAGGCTTCAATAAACCTAAAAGAATTTTTAATAATGTTGATTTACCCGAACCGTTTGGGCCGAGTAGCGCTAAAAAATCGCCCTCTTCTACACGAAAGGAAATATTTTTTAAAACTTGTGTATAGTCATATTGAAATGACACATTTTCAATGTCAATTAATGTTTTTTTCATGCATGATCGCTTCTTTCTAATTCAAAATCATTACGATTTACAAGTTGTAAGTATATAGGAAAGTGCAGTTTTTGTAAAGAAAAGAAGTTAGCTACTTTTTGAATGAGAAAAATGGCGACCGTTTAAATCATTTGATAAACCCTATTATAAAGGAGGATTGACTTTGAGTATTCAATTTTTACAGCAATTGGCACAAAGCACGGATAAGGAAATTGTCGCGATTGCTCGTGAAGAGGGGTTTGACATTACAACTTCTGAAGTAAAAAAACTTCGGCCTTATTTGGAGCAATTCTCATTTTCCTGGCTTTTTTTAGGCATCCCAAAAGATATTTTAGTTGAAGTGGAGGCCGTTTTGGGAAGAAAGCGTTCTCGTCAGTTAATCGCACTTTTTACAAAATAACGTAATAAAGCCCAACATCAGCACTGTGGCCGAATGTTGGGCTTCTTTGTTAGCCTTTTAAAGCCTCGATAAGCTCAGGCTTAAATGTACTACTTCGTAACATATCAATTTCTGCTTTGTATGGTGCTGATTTTGATTTGGCATCACTAGCCAATGGCACGAATGGTGTTTCTAAAATTTTAGGAATCGCCATCAATTGTGGATGGTGGACCACATAGTTCAGGGCATCAAAACCAATGTGACCAAAGCCAATATTTTCATGACGGTCTTTAGCAGCGCCTCGCACATTTTTTGAATCATTTATGTGCAAAACTTTGATGCGATCAACACCTATTAATTTATCAAATTCGTTTAAAACACCATCGAAATCCTCCACAATGTTATAGCCAGCATCATGTGTATGACAAGTATCAAAGCAAACAGAAAGACGTTCGTTATGAGTGACACCATCTATAATTTTAGCTAGCTCTTCAAAGGAACGACCACATTCTGTTCCTTTCCCTGCCATTGTTTCTAAAGCAATTTGGACAGGATAATCTTGGGACAATACTTCATTTAAGCCTTCGATAATTTTGGCAATCCCTGCATCTGCCCCAGCACCCACATGTGCACCAGGATGCAAGACAATTTGTGTTGCCTCTAATGCTGCTGTACGTTCAATTTCCGACTGTAAAAAATCTACCCCAAGACGAAAAGTTTCTGGTTTTTCCGTATTGCCAATATTGATGATATAGGGAGCATGAACGACAATATTAGTCATGCCATGCTCTTTCATATGGAGAAGTCCATTCATTATGTTCAGATCAGCAATCGCTTTCCGACGTGTGTTTTGTGGCGCTCCTGTATAGATCATAAATGTATTAGCTCCGTACGATAATGCCTCTTTACTAGAGCCAAGTAACATTTCTTTCCCACTCATCGAAACATGTGAGCCAAGTAGCATGTAAAAAGCCCCCCTATTTTTTTCCTCTCGCTTTTAAGCGACGTTCACGTTTTTTAATTTTTTCCATTTCCCATTTCATATTACGCTTATAGCCTGGTTTCACCTTTTTAGGTTTACGTACCAACGCCTTCGCTTTCACATCTATTTCATTCTCTTGTTTAACACGATTTTTACGGGCATGACGCTCTTTTAACTCAGACCATTCTCCATCTTTAACGTCCATTTGCACAAATGGAATACCCATTTTTTCCACACGTACTACTGCATCCTCTTCAGATGGCTCAAATAATGTAATCGCTGTTCCTTTATTACCTGCACGAGCTGTACGTCCAACACGGTGAATAAAGAATTCTAAGTCCTCAGGAATTTCATAGTTGATGACATGAGAAATTCCTTGAATATCAATTCCACGTGCTGCTAAATCTGTCGCAACAATATATTGATATTCTAGATCACGAATTTGCTTCATCATTTTCTTACGGTCACGTGGGCTTAAATCACCATGGATTTGTCCACAACGGATACCATGCTCATTTAAATAACCAGCAACATGCTCAGCCGTTTTACGTGTGTTAGTAAAAATAACAGCCAAAAATGGATTGATGCCTTCGATAACTTCTAATAAACGTTTATTACGTGATTTAGAACGAACAGGTACAAGCATAAAATCAATGCCCTCTGCCACAGGTCGTTTATCATTCATGTGAACATGGACAGGTGCGTCCATATATTTTTTTAAGAAAGGCTGTAGCTTTTCTGGGATTGTTGCTGAGAATACGAACATTTCAAGTTTCTCTGGCATTTGGGAAGCAAATCCATCAATTTCTTCAATAAAGCCCATATCGAAAGCTAAATCTGCTTCATCAACAACTAAAATTGGTGCCGTATGCACAAATAACGCTTGTGCTGAAACAAGATCACGAATACGTCCAGGTGTTCCAACAACAATTTGAGGTTGAGTTTTTAACTTATCTATAGAGCGTTGTTTGTCCGTACCCCCAATAAAAAGTTTTGCCTGTATAGCTGTTCCTTCTATTAATTGATTCAATGCATCATAAATTTGCTGTGCAAGCTCACGTGTAGGAGAAGTAATAACGGCCTGTACTTCCTGTTTCTCTACATCAATACGTTGAACAATCGGAATTAAAAAACTATGAGTTTTTCCTGTTCCTGTATGTGCCTGTCCAATGGCACTCTTCCCTTTTAATATTAATGGAATAATTTCTTTTTGAATTGGTGTCGGTTCTGTAAAGCCAAGTTCTGCAATGGCGTCCTGCAAAAATGGTTGAAAATTATAATCAGTATATTTTGACATCATTCGTTCCTCCTAACATCTTTTTTCATTGTACCATGATTCGAACTTTAAGGTATATTTACATCCTATTCTTACAAGCATAAACATAATTTTATCGTTTTATGATCACCGTAACAAAGCCCTTATCAAAGGTACTTGAAATACGAAGAATATGCAATCAAAAAAGCGCTGTATCAATACTCTAAAAAGCTGGGTATATGTAAATTTTATGTCAATTTATAGGAAGCTAATGATTAGCATTATTCCCACATGTTATGATGTGGCTGTAAGATATTATAGGAGGTTGATAGATCATGAAAGCAGCAAGATGGTATAAAGCAAAAGACATCCGTGTAGAAAATATTGAAGAACCAGTCATTGCACCTGGAAAAGTAAAAATTAAAGTACATTGGACAGGAATTTGTGGTAGTGATTTACATGAATACGCAGCTGGTCCAATCTTTATTCCAGTAGAGCAACCTCACTATGTAAGTACAGATATCGCACCAATAGTGATGGGACATGAATTCTCAGGCGAAGTAGTTGAAATTGGTGATGCTGTAACATCCGTAAAAGTGGGAGATCCTGTCGTAGTTGAACCGATACTATCTTGTGGCGAATGTGCTGCCTGTAAAAAAGGTAAGTATAATATTTGTAAGCATTTAGGTTTCCACGGTCTTTCAGGCGGTGGCGGAGGATTCTCTGAATATACAATGGTGGACGAAAAATTGGTTCACAAAATGCCAGAAGGACTTTCCTACGAGCAAGGCGCATTGGTCGAACCAGCAGCGGTAGCCCTTCATGCAGTACGCCAAAGCAAATTAAAAGCAGGCGATAAGGCAGCTGTCTTTGGAACAGGTCCAATCGGGCTCCTTGTCATTGAAGCGTTACGTGCAGCAGGCGCGTCCGAAATATATGCAGTAGAGCTTTCAGCAGAGCGTGCCGCTAAAGCATTAGAACTTGGTGCTACAGCAGTTATTAATCCTAAAAATGAGGATGCAGTAGCTCGTCTACATGAATTAACGAATGGTGGCGTTGATGTAGCATTTGAAGTAACAGGTGTTCCAGTCGTATTGCAGCAAGCGATAGATTCCACAACATTTGAAGGTGAAACAATTATTGTTTCTATTTGGGAAACTGACGCCTCTATTCTGCCAAACAATATCGTACTAACAGAGCGTTCTGTTAAAGGAATTATTGCTTATCGTGATATTTTCCCAGCGGTAATGGAATTAATGAAACAAGGCTACTTCCCTGCTGATAAACTAGTGACGAAACGAATTGCACTTGAGGAAGTCGTAACAGAGGGCTTCGAGGCATTAATGAAAGAGCGAAATCATATTAAAATCCTTGTAAATTCACAAGCTTAATATATAGAGAGACAGGTAGAGAGAGAAGCCCTCTACCTGTTTTTTAATCCTTATCTATACCCATCTTTTCCCTTATTTCCAGATTTGCCATAAGAACGTTCACCTTATCTTCTCCAAATACTCCTAATGTCCGTTTTTCTATATTTGCCTCTATAATTTTATTAATTTCTTCCTTTGAAAGCCCGCTTGCTTGGGCAATTCGATCCACCTGCATTTGGGCCGCCTTCACACTAATATGTGGGTCCAATCCTGAACCTGAGGCAGTCATTAAATCAGAAGGTATATCTTGTCGTTGTACGGATGGATTTGCAAGTAAAAACTTCTCGATATCTGCTTCTATCCGTTTCTGCAATTCTGGATTGGTTGGTGCATAGTTAAATGTACCTGAGCTAACACCACTGTAGTTCACTTGGCCCTTGTCATCTGGTATCGTATCCTCTTTCGTATAAACATTATAGTTAACGGATGAAACACGCCCCCAGAAATATTCTGAAGCAGTAAAATTTTGGCCAATTAATTCAGCACCAAACACTTGACCGTCCATCTCTATTAAACTACCATTTGCTTCTTGATGAAACACCCCTTGGGCTAAGGCTGTCACGGCGAAAGGGTATATTAAACCACATACAATGAACATGGCTATTGTCATAAGTAATGCCTGCTTAGAGCTATCAAAAATTTTTCGCATATAGCTTCCTCCTTATAATCCAACTATACGAAATAGTGGTCCTACTAGTAGATCAATAATTTTAATACCAATAAACGGAGCTAGTATTCCTCCAACACCATATACAAGTAAGTTTTTATTTAATAATTTTGCGGCACTCATTGGCTTATACTTAACGCCTCTCATGGCGATTGGAATTAGCAATGGAATAACGATCGCATTAAATATTAAGGCAGAGATAATGGCACTAGTAGGTGAATTAAGATTCATAATATTTAATGATTTCATCTCAGGTACAGCAACCATTAGCATAGCTGGAATAATAGCAAAATATTTTGCGATATCGTTTGCAATACTAAATGTGGTTAAAGCACCGCGAGTCATTAGCAATTGCTTGCCAATTTCGACAACTTCAATAATTTTAGTTGGATTTGAATCTAAATCAACCATATTCGCAGCTTCCTTTGCTGCATTTGTTCCCGAATTCATGGCAAGCCCTACATTCGCCTGTGCCAGTGCTGGCGCATCATTCGTACCATCACCAGTCATCGCTACAACTTTACCTTGCGCCTGCTCATCTTTAATCACTTGAATTTTATCTTCTGGTTTACTTTCTGCAATAAAGCTATCTACTCCCGCTTCCTTTGCGATTGCTGCTGCAGTAAGTGGATTATCTCCCGTACACATAATCGTTTTAATGCCCATTGCACGAAGCTGATCAAAGCGTTCCTTTAGTCCAGCCTTGACGATATCCTTTAAATAAATGACCCCTAAAATTTTATCGTTTAACGCTACTAACAGTGGTGTTCCCCCAACAGAGGACACTTGTTGAACCAATTGATCCAAATTGCTAGGAATGCTATGGCCTGCTTTCATACATTCTTTTTTGATCGTATCAGAGGCTCCCTTTCGAACTTTAGTGCCATCGACTGAATCTAAACCACTCATTCGTGTCTGTGCGGTAAATGGAATATGCTCACTTGACTTAATAATTGTTTCTTCACCGTCCGTATTTACCCCTAATTCGCAGGCCAATGATAAAATAGATTTTCCCTCTGGTGTATCATCTGTTAGAGAACTAAGCCATGCAGCTCGAATTAAATCCTTACTTTCCACCCCGTTTACTGGTAAAAACTCAGCCGCCATGCGATTTCCATACGTGATCGTTCCAGTTTTATCTAAGATTAATGTATCCACATCTCCACATGCCTCTACCGCTCTACCAGACATCGCTATCACATTAAATTGCGTGACTCTATCCATTCCTGCAATACCGATCGCTGACAATAAACCACCAATCGTCGTTGGTATTAAACAAACTGTCAGGGCAATTAATGTAGCGATAGAAATCGGCACATTTAAATATATTGTCATTGGATAGAGTGACACTACAACTAATAGGAAGATAATCGTTAAACTTACGAGAAGCGTATTGAGCGCTATTTCATTTGGTGTTTTCCTTCGGCTAGCTCCTTCAATAAGCGTTATCATTTTATCGAGAAATGATTCACCAGGCATGGACGTAATTTCAATTATCAGCCAATCACTTGTAACCGTCGTCCCTCCGGTAACTGACGAAAAATCTCCTCCCCGTTCTTTCACTACAGGAGCAGACTCACCTGTAATTGCCGATTCATCTACAGTAGCAATTCCGTCAATGACTTCACCATCATTAGGAATGATCTCTCCAGCTTGAACTAACACAATATCGCCTTTTTTTAATTCATGTGCCAGTTTAAAGATTTCAGAGCCATCATTAAGCAAAACACGTGCCTGTGTCACTGTCTTTGTTTTTTTTAAAGTTTGAACCTGTGCTTTCCCTCGTCCTTCTGCAATCGACTCTGCAAAATTTGCAAATAGAATCGTAACAAACAGTATAATCGCTACAATCCCATTATATAATCGTGCATGTTCTCCACCGTCGTTACCAAACAAATTTGGAAAAAGAACTAATAGTAACACAAACAAAAATCCTACCTCTACGACAAACATAACAGGATTTTTCAGCATATATATCGGGCTAAATTTCTTAATAGCATCCATTAATGCTCTTTTTAGTATGACACCAGTCATAAAACTTTTTCTTGCTGTTTCCATATGTGTCTCTCCTCATTAAGAATAAAGTTGTAAATGCTCTGTAATCGGACCAAGTGCTAAAGCTGGTAAAAATGTCAGCGCACCAATCATCAAAACGATAGCAACGAGTAAAAAAGTAAAAGTAGTCGTATCCGTTTTTAATGTTCCTACTGAATCGCTATGTCTTACTTTATTAGCGAGTAAAGAGGCAATAGCTAATTGAATGATGATGGTTACATAACGACCAAAGAACATAGCCAGCCCTGTTGATACATTCCAAAAAGTTGAATTATCCGCTAACCCTTCGAAGCCAGAGCCATTGTTAGCAGAGGCAGAGGCGAATTCATATAGAACTTGTGATAATCCATGTGCCCCTGGATTCGTTATTCCGGCTATTCCAGACGGTGTTGCAACCGCAAGTGCTGAAAATAGCAAAATAATAGCAGGATGAATGAGAATACAAAGAGCAATTAATTTCATTTCTTTTTCTTCAATTTTTTTACCTAAAAACTGTGGTGATCGACCAATCATTAAACAGGCAATGAAAATGGTCAGCAGAACATACATCATCATGTTCATCAGGCCAACTCCTTTACCTCCAAACACAACATTGAGCATCATATTAAACATAGGTACGAGACCACCAAGTGGCGTTAATGTATCATGCATATTGTTAATTGACCCTGTAGTAAATGCGGTTGTAACAGTCGTAAATAATGCTGATTGTGCTACGCCAAAGCGCATTTCTTTTCCTTCCATACTTCCAAGCTCCTGTGTAATGCCGAGTTCACTAATGAATGGATTACCTGTCTTCTCTGCTATGTACACAGTCACTAATCCTACGAGGAACAATATACTCATCGCTGTAAAAATAGCCAGCCCCTGTTTTCCAAAAATAGTTTTCTTTTTTCTGGAGGCAACCATCAGACTAAACGCGACGACACATGCCCCTGGCAATAACATCATAGATAACATCTCTACAATATTTGAAAGAACGGTTGGATTTTCAAAAGGTGTTGTTGAATTCGCTCCGTTAAAACCGCCACCATTTGTCCCTATATGTTTAATAGATTCAAGAGAAGCAATAGGTCCAAGTGCAATATCTTGTAATTTGCCCTCAATAGTCTGTACTGTTTGATTGCCCTTTAAGGTTTGTGGTGATCCTTGTGAGACTAAAATAAGAGCCACAACAATGGAAAAGGGCATTAAAATACGAGTAATAACACGAACAAAATCGACAAAAAAATTCCCTATCGTATCTGTTTTAGCCACTACCCTACGACAGAAAGCCATACAAGCTGCATAGCCAGTAGCTGCTGATGTAAACATCATAAAAGTAATGACTAGCATCTGTGATAAATAACTGAGTCCGGATTCACCACTATAATGTTGGAGATTAGTATTCGTTATAAATGAAATAATCGTGTTAAACGAAAGGGTAGCTTCCATATTATTGATATTATTTGGATTTAAAAATAGTAATGCTTGAATGCGTAGTATGATATATCCCACAAACACCATCATGGCATTTGAAACAATTAATGAAAGTACATATTCTTTGCCCCTCATATCAACTCGTTTAATGCCGCAAACTTTATAAATTACTGCGTCGACTTTATCTAATAAAGGATCGAGCCAAGTTTTTTGTTGTAATGTTACTCGATATAAATAATGTCCCGTTAAAATAACGAGTGGTAAATAAATTATGAATACGATGGCTATTTGCCACATAGTGTGTCCCCCCTGCCCTTAATAATTTTCCGGATAAAGTAATGCATGCCCTAAATAACCGAACAGAAATACTAGTACTACTCCCATAAAAATCCACAAATTGACTTCCTCCTCGTTACTCTTCTACTAGTTTGTAGCACCATACTGTTAACGCCAAAACACAAGCAAAGCTTATGATTAGTAAGCCCATCATAAAAAAATCCATCAATCGTAACACCCCTTCTCCTTAAGGATGCTCTCATCATACTGACTTTCAAATTAATGTAGTGTTAGGAAATCTTTTTTTCTATTAAGAAAGGATAAAGAAGTAAAATCTTTACACTTTCTTAATGGAAGTTAACGCTATAATACAAATGAGGTGAAAGAGGATGGAAAATATACGTCCAACTCCAGAGATGTTTCTTGCGAGGCTTCAACAGGAGGAACAATCTATAGGGAAATTAAAAATCTTTCTCGGCTATGCTGCAGGCGTAGGTAAAACTTATGCCATGTTAGATGCGGCACATCAGGCACAAAAACTCGGTAAAGATGTAGTGGTTGGCTATGTGGAACCGCATCCTCGTCCAGAAACGTTAGCATTACTAAAAGGACTTGAGCAAATTCCTACAAAGAAAATAACCTATAAGGGAAAAATATTTCAGGAATTAGATATAGATGCCATATTGCAGCGCAAACCAGAAATTGTCCTAATCGATGAATTGGCCCATTCTAATGTGCCAACCATGCGGCATAAGAAACGTTTTGGAGATGTTGAAGAACTACTTGCTAAAGGGATTCATGTTTTTACAACTGTAAATATTCAACATATTGAAAGTCTTCATGATTTAGTGGAAGAAATCACTGAGATTAAAGTGAGAGAGCGTATTCCTGATTATTTAATTGATCAAGCCGCGCAAATAAAAGTTGTTGATATTGAACCAGACGAATTAATTCAACGTCTGCAAGATGGGAAGGTATATGTCAAACAACAGGCAGAGAAAGCTTTGCATTCTTTTTTCCGTAAGCAAAATTTAGTATCGCTACGGGAAATCGCATTACGGCGAACAGCCGATACCATCAACTATCAACAATTAAACAATAACGAATCTGTCAGAAATTATGTACAAATCGAAGAACACTTACTTGTAGGTATCAGTAGTTCTCCTACAAATGCAAAAGTGATTCGGACTACTGCAAGACTTGCTCAAGCATTGCATGGCAAATTTACCGCTCTATATGTTCAAAACATGCAGGCGCAAGAAAGAAATCACGCTGATTCAGAACGCTTACAACAGCATATCAAGCTTGTTGAACAGCTTGGCGGTCATGTTGTCATTGTTCAAGAAGATGACGTAGCTGCAGCCCTTGCCAACTATGCTCAAATTAGTGGTGTCACTAAGCTTGTCATTGGTCGAACAAGTATGAGAAAAAAGTGGTGGCAGCCAAACACGAAAATTAGTGATCGCCTGAACGAATATGTGCCGAATTTATCTATACACATCGTGCCCGATCAAGAAAATGAACAATTCTACTTTCCTAGTATCAAAAATAAACTAGCATTTGAATGGCTGGATCTATTTAAAATGTTTATCGTATTTAGCGTAATATCCATAGTCGGCCTATATTTGTATTCAATTGATATTAGCGAGCCTAATATTATAACCATTTATATTCTAGGTGTTCTCATTCTTGCTATTTGGTCATCAGGGTGGATAATGAGCATCATTAGTTCCATCATTGCTGTTTTACTTTTTAATTATTTTTTTACAGAGCCACGATTTTCATTTGATGCGTATCATCGTGACTATCCTATGACTTTTTTTATCATGTTTCTCTCTGGAGTAATTACCAGTAGCTTAACGAAAAAGATCAAGGCGCAAACGATTATAGCTATACGGAAATCTTATCGAATGGAAGTACTGCTTGAAACGAATCGTAGACTGCAGCACGCAAAATCTATTGAGGAAATTATTACAGAAGGCATGACTCAAATTGTCAAATTAGTAGAAAAGCCTGTGCAATTTTTTGAAATAGACAATCAGCTAATTCGGGAATCTACTTTTTTTCGTACGGAGAAAATTTCTACAATTGAAAATCAAAAAATAGCTACGCTTTTTAATAACCCAAACGAGCATGGCGTTGTGAGCTGGGTGACGAATAATAAGCATGTAGCTGGTGTATCCACAGATATATTTCCTGAGGTGAATGCTTACTATATACCCGTTATTTCTAATGGAAATGTTAAAGGGGTTATTGGTATTGCACTGTCTAAACGATTGCCATTACCTGCATTTGAACGCAATATTTTGCATGCCATTATTAATGATTTTTCATTCGCAATGGATAAATGGTATTTACAGAAGCTCCACGAAGAAGTAGCGCGAGAAGCTGAAATGGAACAGATGCGAGCTAACCTTTTACGGGCTATATCCCATGACCTTCGAACACCGCTCACTGCTATTTCTGGAAATGCGGATATCTTACTGAACAATGCACCATTAATACCCGATATTGAAAAAAATAAATTGTATGAAGATATTTTTAACAATTCGAAATGGCTTGTACAAATGGTTGAAAACCTACTAGCTGTTTCTAAGCTAGAGGATGGGCAATTTGCTTTAGAAATGCAATTGGAATTAGTAGAAGATATTATTCAAGAGGCTCTTTCCCATGTTGTTCACCAAAATAGCTCGCATAAAATATCCTATCAAATAGAACCAGAATTTTTATTAAGCCTAATGGATGCTAGATTGATCATACAGGTTTTCATCAATATCATCGATAATGCATTGACCTACACCCCCCCAGGTAGTGACATTACTATTTTGGTGAAGGAGTGTGATGGCTTAGTAAAGTTCAGTATTTCAGATAATGGGCCAGGAATTGATGATTCCTTAAAAAGTAACTTGTTTGAGCCGTTTACGACTGGCAAGGTACAACGCAGTGATAGTAGACGAGGGCTCGGTTTAGGCTTAGCCCTGTGTCAAACAATTTTAAAATTACATGGTAGTCACATCACTGTTACAGATAATAAACCTCAAGGAACAATTTTTAACTTTTCACTGAAAAAGGAGTAAAAATTTGATGAATAAACGAATTCTAGTAGTAGAAGATGATGTGGCCATCGCCAATTTAATTAAAATGACATTAGCTACCCAGCATTATGAATTCAACATTGCCCAAGATGGGAATAGTGCACTTCAAAAGGCTATTACCATGAAACCAGATGTCTATATTTTGGATTTAGGACTACCGGACATAGACGGTGTAGAGCTTATTACAAAAATTAGAAGTTGGACTCAAACGCCCATTATTGTCGTTAGTGCGCGCGGGGAAGAATATGATAAAATTAACGCCCTGGATGCAGGTGCAGATGATTATGTCACGAAGCCCTTCAGTGTGGAAGAATTATTAGCAAGAATTCGTGTTGCTTTAAGGAGAGCAGCCTATGAACATCCACTAGAACAGGAGAATTCAACTTTTACCAATGGTTATCTTCAAATTAATTATGTAGATCATACGGTATTAGTAAATGGCAAGGAAATACATGTCACGCCTATTGAATATAAACTTTTAGTTGTTTTATCCAAGCATGTTGGTAAAGTGCTAACGCATAATTTTATTTTAAAGGAAATCTGGCACAATGCTCTGCAATCAGATATTCCAAGTTTACGAGTGTTTATGGCGACACTTCGAAAAAAAATAGAAGATGATCCAGCACAGCCTAAATTGATACAGACACATGTGCGAGTCGGCTATCGAATGCTTCGCTATCATGAAGATGAATAAGATAAAAGAATTGTAGCAGAAGGCTTATTTGCACTTCTGCTCTTTCATGGATGAATTCGCCTTATAAATTATCGCACCCTCCCATTAGCCTCTGCATATCATAGCTATAATCAGGTATGTCATCAATGAAAAACAAGTAGAAAGGAGATCATTATGGTATTTCGACCACCTTATCCATACCCTATGTATCCGGGTGGCATGAGAATGCCCATGCCAACACCACCACAGATGTCACCGCAGTCCTTTTTCCCGCCTGGAGGCTTCCCTGCTCAACCACGAATTCCAGGCGGCTTTCCAATGGCAAATGGAATAGGTTCCTTTGGAGGACAAATGCCGATGCCACCTGTGCAAGAACCATCTAAAATTGGTTCATTCTTACAGCAAGCAAACAGTTTATTTAATTCCGCTAAAACCTATACCCCTTATATCCAACAAGCGATGCCAATGGTTAAAAATATACCGTCCTTATTAAAATTATATAAAGGATTCCAAGGACTACCTTCGGCGGGAGGCGGGGCGGCTGGCGCTGATCGTGCAGGCAGTGAAAGCAAGGCTGCTACAGGAAATAAGCGATCAGCAAGGCAAAGTACATCAGCATCATTTTCGCCTCCTGAACCAATTCCATCTAAACCACGTATTTTCCAGCCACCAATGTAAATGAACGTTTCTTTGTATTCGCCGCCCCTGTCCGTTATAATGTAGATAGGTAAAGCTTGAAAGGAGTCACAACCATGCAAGTATTAAAAATTAATCCACGTGGCTATTGCTACGGTGTTGTTGATGCGATGGTCATCGCACGAAACGCCGCACTTGATAAAACATTACCAAGACCTATCTACATTTTAGGGATGATTGTCCATAATAAACATGTCACAGACGCGTTCGAAGAAGATGGTATCATCACTTTAGACGGCGATAATCGCTTAGAAATTATCGAACAAGTTGAATCTGGTACTGTGATTTTCACAGCACATGGTGTTTCACCTGAAATTCGTGAAATTGCGAAGCGTAAAGGCCTAGTGTCCATTGATGCTACATGTCCTGATGTAACAGTTACTCACGATTTAATTCGTGAAAAATCTGCAGAAGGCTATGATATTATTTATATTGGGAAAAAAGGACATCCGGAACCTGAGGGTGCCATTGGCGTTGCACCTGATCATGTCCATTTAGTTCAATCTTCCAATGATATTGATGTGTTAAACTTAACGAATGATAAATTGCTTGTCACTAATCAAACGACAATGAGCCAATGGGATGTCGCCCATTTGATGGATAGTTTAAAAGAAAAATTCCCTCATATTGAGGTACACAAAGAGATTTGTTTAGCTACTCAAGTTCGTCAAGAAGCTGTCGCTCAGCAGGCAGGCGAAGCAGATCTATTGATTGTTGTAGGCGACCCTAAATCGAATAACTCCAATCGTTTAACGCAAGTTTCTGTTGAAATCGCTGGGACACCTTCCTATCGTATCGCGGACGTTTCAGAGCTAAAAATAGATTGGTTAAAAGGGATTAATAGAGTTGCTGTGACAGCAGGTGCTTCAACACCAACGCCTATTGTCAAAGAGGTCATTTCCTTCTTAGATCAATTTGATGAAAATGATCCATCCACACACGTTATCAAACGTACAGTAACATTAGATAAAATTCTACCGAAGATTAAAACACCTACACCAGTCGAGAAAATTATGCCCAATTGATTACTATAAAAAAAATCCTGGTTGTCATGATGACAATCAGGATTTTTTTCTTTATTTACTAAAATAATAGTTTATCGGACGACCAATTCCACCATAATGGACATCCATCGTAATTTTCTCTTGTTTCTCTAAATAATCTAAATATCTTCTAGCCGTCACCCGGGCAATACCAACGCCACTTGCCACCTCTTCTGCCGATGCACCATCTACCGATTGCAAAAAGTGTACCACCTTTTCAAGCGTTGTACGGTTAAAACCTTTCGGAAGATTTTTTTCTGTTTGTAATAAGGAAGACTGCTCCAAAGGGCTTTGTCCATCACGATAATGGAATAATTGATCCAATTCGCCTTGTGTAAGCTCGCGTTCCGTTAGCGTTTGTTTTTTAAAGCGTAAATAATTTTCAAGTGTCCCTTTAACACGTTCAAACGAAAAAGGCTTCATAATATAATCAAAAACACCTAGATGCAATACTTGTTTCACCGTGTCCATATCATTCGCAGCCGTTACAGTAATGACATCTACTGGTAAGTCCAGCTCGCGAATTTTACGTAAACTAGTGATGCCATCTTGCTCCGGCATAAAAATATCCATAAATACTAAGTCAGGCTGATGTTGACGAATTTGCGTCACTCCATCTAAACCATTTGATGCTTGTCCAATTACCTGAAATTGATCGACCTTTTCAATAAACTGTCGATTTACTTCACGCACCATTGGATCATCCTCAATTAATAATACTTTGATTTGTACCACTATCAGCCCTCCATTCCAACGTTAATGCTTATGCATAGTAAAATGTTAGTAAAAAACTAGTCCCTTTATTTGGTTCACTGATGACTTCAATATCACCCTGTCCTTTTTCAACAATCTCTTTAATTAAAAACAGCCCTATTCCCCTGTAATTTTTCTCTTTTGTAGAATAGCCATTGTCAAAAATATGGCTCTTGATCTCATCTGTCATGCCAACACCGTTATCCGTGACAAGAATGGCTAAGACATCCTCGTCTTCATCGACAGAAACATGGATAACCTTTTCCTTCACCTGCATATCCCTTAATGCATCAAAGGCATTTTCTATTAAATTTCCAAATAGAATGACGAAATCATGATGATCTAAATTAGGTGGAAAAGATGTTAAGCGACTTTCACGGTCAATTTCCAGTCGGATTCCTTGTTCTTTAGCATAGGAAATTTTACTAAGTAATAGCCCTGAAATATTTTCATTCTTAATACGTTCATTTAAAAAGTTAGTAATTTCATCGTGTTCTTCCTTTACCTGCGTTAGGTAGGATAAAGCCTGATCATGATGTCCAAGTTGTAAAAGTCCGGCTATCGTATGCAGTTTATTTTTATGCTCATGTGTTTGAACACGAAGCGCTTGGACAAATGCTCGTACTCCAGTCAGTTCTTCAGCAAGCTTTTTAACTTCTGTACGATCTTTAAACATGGCCACTGCTCCAACAGTTTCTCCACTAACCTGTATAGGAATACGATTACTCATAATACTATGATCATTTATATATAACTCTCGGTTAAATAGTGGCTGATCAAGTTCCAAAATTTCAGGTAGTCTTGTATCTGGTAAGACGTGAAAAATTTTCTGACCAATCAAATTAGGTGGTTTTTCGTCAACCCCAAGTATTTCGCAGGCTTTCTCATTAAAAATGGTAATGGTCAAATCATTATCGATAGCAATAATACCCTCATGCATCGCATTAAAGGTTTCCGTTCGTTCTACATACATTTTGGCAATTTCATGGGGCTCTAATCCAAACATTTGCTTTTTCATATGAAGCCCTAATGTTCGCGCACCCCATACACTAAAGATTAAAGATAGTAGTAAAGTAATGATCAGCTCAGTTTGCATGGATTGCAGTAATTCCGCCACCGTCAAAACACTATATCCAACGACCGTAACACCTATTTGTTGTCCTTGATTGTTCATGATTGGTACAAACGCACGAACCATGTTACCATGCTCCCCATGCGCGATTGACGTATAGTAATGTTCAGAAAAAGCAGCGTTTAAATCAGCAGATTGCGAAATGCTACCAAGTTCCTTTTTATTTGGGTGAGAATACTTCCGTCTTTTCATATCCAAAACCACTATATATTGAGCCCCATTTATATCTCGGATTTCTTCTACCACAGGGTTAATATGTTGTACGGCTATTTCTATGTTTTCATGGGAAATATAGGTTTTGATTTCGGGAAGCTGCGAGACTGTTTTGGCTACAAGTAACGCTTGGTCACTAAGCTTGCTCTTTTGTTCATTCATCACATATCCCAACAAAAAAGTACCACCAATGCTAAAGGAAAGCATAAGAATAAAAAAAGTCAGCGACATAATTTTTCTTTGCATCGATAACTTCTGAAATTTCAAGATTATCGCCTCCCCCCTACTATATTTTAGCTTACTCCATATGTTAGAATAACAAAAACAATAGAAAATACGAATAAATTGGGTGTATTCAATGAAAAAATTTATTATTGGAACGATTGTAACTGTCTTGTTTTTAGTGATCACCATTAGTGTTCAACAAGGTTTACTTTTCGCGAACCCGCTTCCCTATGATGATGAGCAAAAGGGGTTAGACACACAAATTACCATCCATTTAAGTCATGTAGTAGCGGAAAATACGCCAAAAGGACAGGCTGCCAATAAATTTGCTGAATTAGTAGAAGAAAAGACAAAAGGCAAAGTCAAAGTGCATGTTTACTCCAACTCCTCTTTATTTAATGATGAAAATGAGTTTCAGGCTTTGCAAAAGGGAGAAGTCGAAATGATTATCCCAACCTTTTCTAAAATGACAACCTATGTACCGAATTGGCAAGTTCTTGATTTACCCTTCCTGTTTAATACAAATGAAGAGGTACAGGAAGTACTGACAGGAACAATAGGTGATCAATTATTAAACGAGCTAGAACCTATTCATATAAAAGGACTGGGCTTTTGGTACAACGGCTTTAAGCATCTAACCTCTGTGGATCACCCTATTCATACATTTGAAGATTTACAGGGTTTACGCATTCGCACAATGCCTAGTAAAACATTGGAAAAACAATTTGAAGTTTTGAAAGCAACGCCTATTCCGATTTCTTTTAGTGAGGTTTATACAGACCTAGAGAAACACGCCATTGATGCACAGGAAAATACAGCCTCTAATATTTACTCAAAAGGTTTCTACAAAGTTCAAAAACATATGACCATCACACAGCATGGTATTTTAGGCTATGCTGTATTAATGAATGAAAGTTTTTGGGATTCCTTACCAGCGAAAATTCAACATCAATTGGTGGAGGCTATGAAGGAAACAACGGATTGGCAGTTTGAACAGGCTGCCCGTATGAATGAAGAAGATATGTTAAAGCTTAAACAGCAAGATGATTTTGATGTTTCTACAATGAGTCTTAAGGAACGACAGCGCTTTAAGGAGCAGCTCGCCCCTGTCTATGATTTTTATAAGGCCCAAACACAAAATGATGAGATCCTAGCTGAGATAAAAAAAATTGTTGCACCATAATACTTTTGGTCATTAATGATAGATCCTTACATACCGTAGGGATCTTTTCTTTTGTATTATAATAGATTATCAAAATTCAAAACTACTATAAAACAGCTTAAAACCATTGCTATTACTGTATTTATCATCCCTCTCATTGAAAAATGAACAAAATGAACAATAGAAACATTACGGTCATAAAAACTATTGTCGGAAAATTTCAGCTATGATAACGACATGAAAGCGTTCACACAATCTTCATAGATATTGTAGGGGGAGAACTATATGCGTATAAATTTTAAAAACTTAACAGTACAAGTATTGATCGCTATCGTTCTAGGGATTATAGTAGGTGCAACGTTCCCAGAGTTTGGAGCTAAGCTAAAAATATTAGCGGATATATTTATAAAACTAATTAAAATGTTAATTGCACCCATTATCTTCTTAACGGTTGTAATTGGTATTGGTAGTATGGGTGATGTCAAAAAGGTTGGAAAAATCGGGGGAAAAGCTTTAATCTATTTTGAAATTGTTTCAACATTTGCCTTAGCAATTGGTCTTATAGTTGTCAATATTGTACAACCAGGTAAAGGTTTTAATACAGAAGCTGCCAAAGGAGCGGATGTCTCTCAATATACAGATGCAGCAGCGGCGGAACATGGTTTGGGTGCATTTATTATGCAAATTATCCCTGATAATGTTATGGGTGCTCTCGCAAATGGTGAATTACTACCTGTCTTATTCTCTGCTGTATTATTTGGATTAGCGGCGGCGGCGATTGGTGAACCAGCTAAACCAGTTATAAAATTTTTTGAACAAGTTGCGGATATCTTCTTTAAAATCGTTAATATGGTAATGAAAATTTCTCCTATTGGCGCATTTGGTGCCATGAGTTATACAATCGGCAACTTTGGGCTTAAATCTCTTGGCAACTTAGGATTTTTAATGTTATCCGTCTATATCACAATGTTTATTTTTATCGTTGTCATCATCGGATTCATTACACGTTACTTCGGTTTTAGTATTTTTAAATTTATTAAATACATTAAAGATGAGATTTTCATCGTTATTGGTACATCTTCATCTGAATCAGCGTTGCCTTCCATGATGCGTAAATTAGAAAACTACGGCTGTTCTAAGCAAGTTGTGGGGCTAGTTATACCAACAGGTTATTCCTTTAACTTAGATGGAACATCCATATACTTATCGATGGCAGCTATATTTATTGCCCAAGCTTACGGTGTTGATTTAGATATTTGGCATCAAATCACATTACTAGCCATTCTAATGCTTACATCTAAGGGGGCTGCGGGCGTAACAGGCTCTGGGTTTATTACACTTGCTGCCACATTAGCAGCATTCCCGATGATTCCCGTAGAAGGAATTGCATTACTAATCGGGGTTGACCGCTTCATGTCCGAAGCTCGAGCTGTTACAAATCTTATTGGTAATGGTGTGGCGACAGTAGTTGTTTCAAAAATGGAGAAGGAATTTGATACAGAGCAGGAAAAACGTGCTCTCTCAGGTCAAATCGCACAACCTTAAATAGTTAAAAAGGCTACTGAAAGCGAGATACTTGTCTCTCTTTAGTAGCCTTTTATATAGTCCATTTTTAGAAATTCATAGACACCACCATTTGTTGCTTGCATATAAGTATGAGCATCTCTAAATCCTACCTTGCGATATAGCTTGATTGCTCTTAGATTAAATGTGGCGACCGATAAGGTGATCATTTCACATGGATAGTTTGCCAAGACAAAATCAATAGCATTTTTTAAAAAATCAAAGCCTAGGCCTTTTCCTGTAAGACTAGGTTTCATGCCTAAGCCAATCTCCATCGTTTGGTCACCAACCGTCATAATGCTAAAATAAGCAACTAGTTCTTGTTTTTTTAAGACCGCAAAAATAGAATTTCCTCTTGTATACGGATTGAGAAAAGCACGTAAATCCTCCTGATCAGCATCCATATCATAAAAAGAATAGTCACCCTCATAATGCCAGTTATAGGCGATATCTTCTGCTTGTTCTTGTGAAATTGGTTGAAAACAATAGCTCAAAACTTTCCCCTCCTGTAATTTTGTGAAACCTCCTGGATGACATACTCGTATACATAATGAATGGAGGTTTCTTTATGGCAACATTTACACTTAACTATCCAAAGGCATTTAAAAGCTTTTCTGATATTCCTATTACGAATGAAAACAACGAAACAGTGTGTGTGCTTCAGAAAGTAGAGCGTTCTTCTACTGGTAAAGTTTTAAATGCCGTATTATTAGTTGCGACACAGCAAACTTTACCCTATCGTTATGAAACACGAACAACTTTAGGTGCCCCCCTTTTTCAAGTACAATCTACTCTGTTAACAAAAGGGGTTAGTCATCAGCTCATTATGCCAGATGGTAGCACCATACCGATTGTCCGAAAAACAGTTCAATTATTAGAATCCTCGTACACCTTTACAATGGACAATTTGGCATTTCGTTTTGAGAAGGATTTTACTGCTACCGCCTATTTATATTGTAATGAAGAGAAAATTGCCAGTGCAAGCCCGATAGAGACCGAGCTCATACGGACGGGGCTAATGTTTAAACTTTTCCAATCTGACGACATGCACTTTGTTGCACTCCTCGCAACACTCTATCAAGCTTTATTTGCCATGAGTAAGTAAATGCGTTATTAATTAAGTTTCACATTAAGAAATTACATAGCAAAAAAGAAGGCATCAAGATTTAAAGTCTCGATGCTTTTTCAATTTATTTTTTCTCGCTCCCCATTTAATATATGAATGACATAGGCATCACTTTGATTCACATTCATTTGGACAATTTTTTTTACTGCGCCTTCCATCTTAGTCGCTAGTTGAAGTGCCTCCGCATTGTCACCTTTTATAGTTGTTTGAATCGTAATGGTTGTTCGATTCTCTAGTATTAAGTATTCGTATACATCAAAAGATTGTAACCCTTTAATTAAATCTTCAATTAATAGATTAATATCATTACCCATCGCTTTATTACCATCGAGCAATGATGTAAATTCCCATCTTTCAAAAACAATCGGATAATCCTTTAAGGCCGAATTTTTTATAGTACTTTTAGCAATAGCTTCCATGTCTGTTTTAACCGACTGAACATACTCTTCTCCCCCTACAATTTGGATGACCAATTTCTTTTCCGCAGTTGTTTTAACATCAATACCGACGTATTTTTCAAGGAGCTTATCTTTCAATAGTGATAAACTCAACTCTTCTTTCGTAATTATTGGCCCTTTCTCGATAGCGGCTTCTAAAGGCTTACCATCTACATATTTATTAAACAGGATGATGATTGCGATAATGACTAGCATTAATCCTGTAACGACTCCTATCCGTTTCACAATGAAATCCCCCCTGTTAGGAAGGTATGAGCTCTGCAAATACAATATTCACCGTTTTCTATCACTGTTTTATCATTACTATGAAATAGACCATTACTGGCATTGCTTAATTTCTCTCACATATTCCGGAACACGAAATAAATTTGCTATGTTTTGTCCCTTCTGTGTCATGATTCTTAAAAAGGAGTACACTAAAGAGGTAGTAATTCTATATTTTTGGAGGGTTTTAAATGGATACAAACGCAGCAGAAATTAAAAATATTATGACCTTGAATCTACTCGTACAAATTCTAAAAGAGCGTGGCATTTTGACGGATAAGGAATTAAAGGAACGACTTTCAAATACGGTCAAACTATCCTCTATGGATGCAGATTTGAAAGAAAAAGTTATTGAAGAAATCGAACATTAATGGTGATGATTCCAACAAAAAACAACCGCTTCCATGCTGTAAATATAGCTGAAAGCGGCTGTCTATATGTTTGATGCATATTAAGATCGAATTGTTTTTAAAGCTGTTGACCAAGGAATAAGCTGATCTAACATTTGATGAACTGAATCTGCCTGCACTTCTTTTGGCTTAAAGACCGAGCCGTTTTCAAAATCAGTAAATAATGATAAAGCTGGATGAACTCGAACATCGGCAACTAGTAATTCTCCAAGAATCCCTCGTAAATGCTCCGCAGCACGTGCACCTCCAACTGAACCATAGGAAACGATACCCGCAGCTTTATTGTTCCATTCTACTCGTAAAAAGTCTAATGCATTTTTTAGTGCACCTGTGATTGAATGGTTATACTCTGCTACAATAAATACAAAGCCGTCACATGCAGCTACTTTCTCTGACCATGTCGCTACTCCAGAAGTATCTCCTCCTGGTTCTCCAAGAAACGGTAATTTAAAATCAGCGATATCAATTATTTCATATTCCGCATCACGGCGTTTTTCTGCAACTTCCTTTACCCACGCTCCAACTTGTGGGCTAACCCGACCTTCTCGCGTACTTCCTAAAATAATACCGATTTTTAACATATGACCCTCCTCGTTTTCCCATTCATTTTGTGAAATCATTGTCATTCCATGTACGCGAACAACACTCATACCATTTTGGTCAGATACATACAGCTTTATTCATGGCCTCTATGTAGTCGCTTTGAATATTTCGAATTAAACAATCTTTAATTCAAGATTAAATTACCATATTTATTTATTTTCTGTCAATTATTTAAATTCGAGACTTTTGAACTCATTCATTACTTTAATTTAATGGGCTGTTCCAACGCCTCTAATTCCTCTTCCATGGAGCTAAACTGTCTTTCCACTACATATTTTGCGTCTGAAACTGCTGCATTATAAATATATGGGGCGATATTTTCCTTGATAAAATCTAACACACGCTCTGCTTCAAATTCACTAATGTCTTCATCACGATGCGTGTAGAAAAATCGCTGAATATCAGCTACTATCATTTCTTGCTGTTCTTTAGTTAAACGAATAAACAAGTTATATCTCTCCATTTCTGCTAATAGATTTCATGCTCATTTTATCATTATCCTACATTCTTGGCATACAAAAAGGATGAACACTACCTAGTAATGTTCATCCTTTTATTATTGTTTACAATCAAATGAATAACTTGTGGAAAGGAAGTTTTTTTCCTTTGATATAATGGCTTGACCGCCATCGTCTTCACATTGTTCAGTCATGGCATCGATTTTCTTTTCATTCATCATATTCGTCATAACCGTCATCCCTATACCAAACACAGCGATGAATAAACCGATTATAATCCACAGTTTACCAGCCTTATTGCCAGTAGGTCTTTCATTAGCCACATCTATTCCCCTCGCTTAAACAAATAAAAATGGTTCTGTATGAATCGTTGATTGTACAAATTCAACTACATATTTTTTATCCGCACATAGCTTCGTCATTTTCTCCGCCACCCCTGCAATCATCACTTTTTCTACATGATGACCTGGGTCTACAATTTGCAGATCCATCGCTTGAGCATCCTGTGCTGTATGGAAGTACATATCACCCGTTAAAAAAACATCTGCTCCTGCACGTTTCGCTGCATAAATATACTTATTACCATCTCCACCCACAAGCGCAACCTTTTTAATCATAGACTGTAAATCACCTACGACACGAACCGCTGGAACCTGTAACTGCTCCTTCACGAACTCTGCGAATTGTTGTAAGGTCATTTCATTAGCTAAGTGGCCGACACGCCCTAATCCCATTCTATTCGTTTGCTGTTCAAGACGAATTACATCATAGGCTGGCACTTCATACGGATGACTAGTAAGCATTGCCTTTAAAACACGGTTTTTCATCGATTCAGGAAATACGACTTCTACCTTTACTTCCTCTTCAACATGTAATTCACCAACAGAGCCAACAAATGGATTTGCACCTGCTAACGCACGGAAACGTCCTTCTCCAGCAGTTGTATAACTGCATGCTTCATATTCTCCAATGCGCCCTGCTCCAGCCTTGGCTAGCATCTCGCGTAAATCTTCAGCATTTGCAGAAGGGATAAAAACAGCAAGCTTTAAAAGATGCTCTGAGTACGTTTCTTCTAGTATTGTACGGTCCTGTAGTTGAAGCGCATCTGCAAGTAAATCATTGACTCCACCTTCAGCTACATCTAAATTTGTATGCGCCGCATAAACAGCAATATCATGTTTAATCAGCTTTTCATATAATTGCCCTGCTGGATGGTCTGTACGAATATTCGCTAGACGTCTAAAAATAGGAGGATGATGTGCAATGATCAGCTCACATCCTTTTGCAATGGCCTCATTCGCAACAGCTTCATTGACATCTAAAGTGACTAATACTTTGCTAACAGGTTTATTGAGTGTACCAATCGCTAAACCGATTGGATCATTCTCCATGCAAGCCAGTTTTTTAGGCGACCATGATTCGAATACTTGAATAATTTCTTGACCATTTACCGTCTTCATTTTACAAAACTCCTTCTACTAATTGAATAAGAGCCAATAACTCTGCACGTTTTTCTTCAATTTCAGGTGTTTGTTCTGCATCTTTCATGGATTGTAACACACGTTGCCAATTTTCTTTTTCACGCGTCCATTTTTTTATAAATGCTGGTGCTTTACGTGTGCTTAATTTAGGACCAAATAAAATCTCTGCTGGCGAAAGCTCCATTTGTGCTCTTTGCAACACAAGAATTTCATAGATTTTATCATCTTCCTCTAAAATTTCTTCATCGAGAATAGCCCAATTATGTGCTAAAGCCCACTCACGGATTACCTTGGCATGAATATTAGGTTGTAAAATGAGACGTGTGACACCTTGCAGCTTTTCAGGATGCTTCTCTAAAATAGAGACAATTAATGGACCGCCCATTCCAGCGATCGTTACTGTATCGACATGGTCAGTTAATTCTATTGCTGCTAATCCATCTGCTAAACGTACCGTAATTTCTTTGTTTAATCCTTCTTTTTGTACTTGTCCCACTGCTGATTCATAGGGGCCTGCTACTACTTCCCCTGCTATCGCTGAAGAAGCTACTCCTTGATGAATTAAATAGCAAGGCAGATAGGCATGGTCACTACCTATATCCGCTACTACCGCTCCTGTGGGAACAAATTTTGCTACTGTTTCTAATCGCTTTGAAAGTTTTTGTGCGTTCATTTTATACCGCCTACCTTAAATAGAGTCCATTACTAGTATGGATGATGTCGTGAAAAAAAACAAATGGAGTTGTCTCACAGTATTCATGTGGACAACCCCATTTCATGATTCTTTACATTTAAAAAGTAGCTGTACTATTTCAGTACAGCTACTTGTCAGTCATACTATTCTAAAGTAGAAATGTATTCAGCAATAGCTTTTGCTTCTGCTTCAGTTTTCATGTTTGGTTGCATAGGAGTACCTTCGATACCCTTTGTTAAAACTTCAACGATATGGGCTTCATCTAAGCCATGTAGGTTTGGACCCATACTACCAGTTAAATCACCACCGTGACAACCGATACAAGATTGTACTAGTGCTGCACCATCATCATTTGCGTCTGTAGTTTCAGTAGTTTCGCCACCGCCCTCATGTTCAGCAGCAATTTCTTTCTTGTTATCTGCACCTTGTAAAGACATGAAGAAAATAAGACCAATACCAAATGCCAGAATTAAGATGTAAGGAACGACTGGATTGTTTTTCATAAGTTTCCCCTCCTCATTTTAAGTCTACTTCTATTATAATATAGAATCAGTCAACATCTAATATTGTACTTCATTAACAAAGAAACGAAAAGCCCTATTCGCTAAGTTTTCCTTTGTTTGTAACAAATTCGACATTTCTGTATCTATTGGATAAAATATGTCTTGCCAAACCAAATTTTGGTCAATTTCACAACTTTTTTTCATACTGTTATCATACCCTTTGCATACATTCATATACCAAAAAAATAAAAAAATCCGCACACATGAAATAAAGTGTGCAGATCATTGATAAGGGTCAAAAAATTACAATAAGTTTATGATATAATAGCCAATCAGTGCTAGTAATCCTAAAACACCGGAGACTGTGAAATAGAGTAGCTTCATTTTAATACCTGACCAAAGCCAAATAAGACAATTGGCTGCAATCAAGCAAAACAAAACGATATTATCTCCACTAAAATATGTAGTGCACACACGGATAGATATACTAAATAATAGGATGGCGGCAAGTAAATGAAATATAGGAGCTAATAGATGTTTTTTTTGAGCCATTTGAAACGCAGCGATAAATAATATGCATGCACCTATACCTACGACAACGGTTAAAATCAGTGTTAATGATTTTATTGTAAAATAGATAGCCAAAACAGCTATTATAGCGATACATAGACTTGCTACCAAAAGAAGCATCTTTCTTTTTTCAGATGGCAAGATTGCTTGTTTAGGATCTTGAACCGGTTCTAACTCCTCTATATCAGCCCCCTCTGTATAAAGAGCTGCTAAAAAGTCACAATAGTGCTCTGGTAATAGCTTATTTTGCTTCCAAAACAAAATTTCATTTAGAATAATTTTTTTCCGGGGATTCGTCATAATGTTAACTCCAAACATTGCTTAATAATGGTTGCATTACAATTTTATCTCACACCTTTCGGAAATACATCTGTATAAAGTCGCAAATCTCTCATTCCCTTCATTCTAATTATCTATTATTAGCGGAAACAAGATTGGGGAATAACGGGGCTATTTACCTTTTCAATGGTATAAAAAAGGAGCTATCCAACTAGGTAATTTCACACTAGTAGGATAGCTCCATCTATTTAAATTATTCTAAGAAGTCTTTTAGACGTTTACTACGAGAAGGGTGGCGTAATTTTCTTAGAGCCTTCGCTTCAATTTGACGAATACGTTCACGTGTTACGCCAAAAACCTTACCTACCTCTTCTAAAGTTCTTGTACGACCATCATCTAAACCAAAACGTAAACGAAGTACGTTTTCTTCACGGTCTGTTAATGTATCAAGGACATCTTCTAGCTGTTCTTTTAACAATTCATAAGCTGCATGGTCAGATGGAGATTGTGCTTCAGAATCCTCGATAAAGTCTCCTAAATGGGAATCATCTTCTTCTCCTATCGGTGTTTCAAGAGATACTGGTTCTTGTGCAATTTTTAAAATTTCGCGTACTTTTTCTGGCGTTAAATCCATTTCTTCGCCAATTTCTTCTGGAGAAGGTTCTCGGCCAAGATCTTGTAAAAGTTGACGTTGTACACGTATTAATTTATTAATGGTTTCGACCATATGAACCGGAATACGAATTGTACGTGCTTGGTCTGCAATGGCACGCGTAATAGCCTGACGAATCCACCATGTAGCGTACGTAGAGAATTTAAACCCTTTACGGTAATCAAATTTCTCAACGGCCTTAATAAGACCCATGTTCCCCTCTTGAATTAAATCAAGGAATAGCATTCCACGACCTACATAACGTTTAGCGATAGATACTACCAGACGTAAGTTTGCTTCTGCAAGACGCTTACGTGCTTCTTCATCACCTTGCTCAATACGCTCAGCTAGTGCGATTTCTTGCTCTGCAGATAGTAAATCAACTCGACCGATTTCCTTTAAATACATACGTACAGGGTCATTGATTTTAACACCTGGTGGTACACTCAAATCATTTAAGTCGAAAGTCTCTTCGTTCGCTTCTTCTTTCATTAGACTTTCTTCTTCAAATTCTTCTTTTCCAATAATTTGAATGTCTTTATGCTTTTCAAGATCCTCAGCAAAATGGAAAATTTCTTCATTTTCCAATTCATAAGGTGTTAGTTTCTCTGAAATTTCTTTCATAGAAATTTCACCCTCTGTTTTTGCTTTTTCTTGTAGGAATTTTTTTGCATCATCTAATGTAATTTCTACTTCTATCTCTTTTGAACGTTCTGACTTGTCCGCCATAAACCTTCCTCCTTCTAAACAACCGAATCGGGTTAAATCGCCGATAACGATTTTCTTAAATGAATAATCTGTTGGGCGATTTCAAGTGCACGTGCATACTCATGCATCTTCTCCGCTTCCTTTGACTCATGCATCTTTTGATAAATTTCTTGCTCAATTCTATATTTTTCAAGCTGACGGATTGAGTCCACAACCTCTGCCTCTGCTTGATCAGGATCTCGCTCGACTAAAGCCGCTTCCATAACAATTTTCCGTAATTCAGCGTCATCCAAAATCTCCATAAAACGTTGATAATCAGGATGACCATATTCCTCATAAAATCCTACTAAGCGAACAAAAACAGCCATATAAGCATCTCGTACAAATGGCTCTTTTAGCTCACTCCGTAATACCCTGTCCACTACATCTATATTATGAAGCATATGAGCCAGTAATAAACGTTCGGCACGTTCAGCTGCATCCATAGGCTTTTGTTGTTGCGTGACTGGCATTGAAGGCGTTTGTGTCGGCATTTCTGTTTTTGCAGAACGTACCTGATTCGCCTCCAGCTTTCGGAATTGGGCATAAATGGCTTCTTCCGAGATATTTGTTTCTTTTGATAGCTGTCGTATATACAAATCTCGTTCAACTGGCGACGATCTACCTATGAGCTGTTCAAGGACTTCTTGTATATATTGAAGCGTATCATTTTCAAATTGAAAGTTCTTATTTCGTCTAGCATGCATCATCATAAAAGCAATATACGCATGAGGGTTTTCCAAAATTTGTTCCTTAAATGCTTGTCCGCCTAACGTGCGAATATATTCATCAGGGTCCAATTTTTCTGGTAACACAGCAATATCTACTTTCATGCGCTCCGTATGCAAAAGCTGCGCCGCTCTTTTCGCTGCATCAAATCCAGCATTATCACCATCATAGCAAATCGTAATTTGCTCTACTAAGCGCTTAAGCTTTGTGATATGCTGATTTGTTAGCGAGGTACCCATTGTTGCTACGGCATTCATAACACCTACAGAGTTAGCTGCTAACACATCCATAAAACCTTCCATCAATACTACTTGACGATTTTTTCTGATAGAAGTTCGTGCTTTATCTAGGTTATAGAGCACTTCACTTTTCTGAAATATTGGTGATTCTGGACTATTTAAATATTTCGCTTCCTCACCTGTTGATGAAAGTATTCGTCCTGAGAAGGCAATAATTTTACCATTCTCATCTCGAATCGGGAACATGATCCTGCCTCTAAAACGATCAAAATAACGTTCTTCTCCCTCTCGCTTAATAATTAACCCACTTTCCGCCATTTCTTGTAAGTTATAACCTTTTCTTTCAAGCAATATTGTTAGGGCGTCAAAGCTTGGGAGAGACCAACCGATGTTATTAGATTCTATAAGCTCCCTTGTAAATCCTCTTTCTAGCAAATAATTTAAAGGTTCTTCGCCATCTTCTGTATTTAACAGTAGATGGTGGAAAAAATCTGCTGTAAAAGCGTGTGCTTCTTTCATCCTTTCTTCCGCTTTAGAAATCTTTTTTGCTCCCCCAGGAAAACTTGGCTCAACATCTAAATGTATGCCAGCTCGTTCTCCAAGTTTCACAACTGCATCAGGAAAAGATATACCTTCAATGTCCATTACAAAAGTAATGGCATTTCCCCCTGCACCACATCCAAAGCAATGGAATATTTGCTTGTCCGTTGATACAGAGAAAGACGGTGTTTGTTCTCCATGAAAAGGACAGAGGCCAAACCAATTTCGCCCACGCTTGGTCAGCTGCATGTATTCACTAATAACATCAACGATATCCGATTGTGTACGAATCTGTTCAATTACTTCCTCTGGAATCTTCCCTGCCAAATCCATCATCACCATCTTTAATAATTACGTTCTAGAAACACAATTCGCTATTCGTTTTAAAATTCCTTTATTTCTCGACAAAAAATTAGGATTTTTCTCTTATAAATATTTTTACCACAATTTTATTATTATAAAACAAAAATTAGTTTTTATCTATACTAATTTCAAAATCCACTCAAAAAAACCGCCTCTATCACCGAGGTGGTTTATTTTTGTATAATTTATTTGCAAGTCAAAATATGTTCTATGATAGTATTTGCTGTCTCTTCCACAGCTTTATTGGTCACATCTATTACTCGACAGCCTATTTTGCCGACAATTTTTTCAAAATGTTGAATCTCTTCTAAAATACGATTATGTTGCGCATAAATGGCATCATCATTTAATCCGAGAGACATTAATCTTTCCTTCCTTATAGAATTTAACTTCTCAGGAGAGATGATTAAGCCAAAACATTTTTTAGGGTCTAACTGTAATAGCTCTTCAGGTGGTTCTACTTCAGGAACTAAAGGGACATTCGCCACCTTATACTTTTTATGTGCTAAATATTGTGAAAGGGGCGTTTTAGACGTTCGGGATACGCCTACCAACACGATATCAGCTTGTAATAATCCGCGGGGATCACGACCATCATCATATTTAACTGCAAATTCAATGGCTTCAATTTTTTTAAAATAATCATCGTCAAGCATATGAACAATTCCAGGTGTCTCCAATGGATTTTCTTCCATAAAGGTTGCCATTGATTGTAATGCAGGGCCTATTATATCGACTGCATGTATCTTTTCCTGTTCACATAAATCACGTAATAACTTTCGCATTTCTTGACGAACAAGTGTGTAAACAATAAATGCTTGTTGTTGTGCTGCAAGGAAAACAATCTTACGAATAAGCTCCTCCGATTGAATATGTGGAAATCGTCGGATAACTGTATTCTCTAGACCGGGTCGAAACTGGCTAATTACTGCTTTCGCAACTTGGTCGCCAGTTTCACCAACAGAGTCAGATACAACAAATACGCGTAGTCTTTTCATGCAGCTCTCCTTCAAATTTAGTCATTTTGCGCAAGAGATAAGAAAGCTCGTGTAATCGTTGTTTTTGTAAGACGGCCTATAATTGTCAAACCACCCTCTTGTGGTTCGACTACTGGTAGCGAATCAACTTCTCGTTCAATGAGCTTGTTCGCAGCAACAACCAAAGAATCTGATCTTTCACAGTACGAAATATTAGGCATACGTGTCATAATTATATGTACAGGAATTTTATTTAAATCCTGCGTGCCAATACTTGTACGCAGTAAATCTTTGCGAGATAGTACGCCTGTCAAAAACTCATTCTTATCTACGACAAAGAGTGTACCAACATCTTCTGAAAACATAAAGCAAATTGCATCATAAACCGTCATTGTTTCTGGAACAACTACAGGGCCTGAATGAAAATCCTTTACTTTTAAATTGTGAATACTATCCATCAATGTAACGGATGCCTTTTTCCCTGAATAGAAATAACCAACTCGTGGTCTTGCATCTAAAAATCCCGCCATCGTAAGGATCGCTAAATCTGGTCTTAAAGTCGCTCTAGTCAGATTGAGACGTTCTGCAATATGTTCCCCAGTGATAGGGCCGTTTTCTTTCACAATTTGTAAAATGTTTTCCTGACGTTTATTGAGTTCGATTGGACTCACCGCCTCAAATCTAATAGTGTTATACTTATGCTCAATTATTATATACTATAGAATGATAGGTATGCAAAGTATTACACTAATTCTATACAAAAGGTGTTATAATAATGCTTTGCATAATTAAAGCAGTATTTCAATTATACAACATACTGCATAAAATAGCAGTAATCTGTGATCAGTTATGGCGGATATGTGTAGTGCATTTTAGATTAAGGATAATTTGTCATGAAGGCTACACGATTTGTTGAAATCGCTTATAAACGTGCATCATTGACCATGATATTAAAAACATTCGTATTTCCAGAGAAGTTCCAAAACTAATTTTCAAAAAGCTTTAAGGCCTGTAGTCGGTTGTTGAATACATCAAATTGTCCAAGCCAATATTCTTTTACTACCGCTCTCATGCAAGCTTTCTTGTTGAGAAGTTGTAGTATTTTTTCGTTCTCCATAATAGTTCATATGGTTATTATTGCTACTTTGGCAAGAGTTCATTGGAGCTACATTATACAAAATTAAAAATACTTGTAAAAAACTTAAGGCCGTATTTTGAACGAATAAATTAAACCCATTGAAAAAAGTCTCCTCCACTTTGCATCTAAGCTTTTATGAAAGCAAACCCTTCCGAAATTCACATTGTCGATTGTAACATTTTTTCACTTGTTCATACTCTGTTCATACTATCGTCACCGACAGTACATCTCCGCTGTATAAGCTTTCCTTAAGGCCCGATAAAAGGCCACATTAACAGCTACTGAAAGGAGAAGATTCAAATGAGAAAGGCAATGAAAATGAAGATAGTCACTTGCACAGGTAGAAAAAGAACGTCCATCTTTTTAATCCTCATGTTAACAATACTAGCCCCCATGTCTACAATGGCCACAACTGCCATCAACAACAGCGATAGTCTTACATTTGAGGCGACCAGAGAAGTAGGCATAGAAAAAGCTAAGCTGCTAACCGAAACGTACGGCGCTACAAGTTTGCAATACGCACTCATTGATGGTGGAGAAATTGTCATTTCAGGGCATGCTGGCAAAAACGATTTAAATGGCAATAGACCGCTTACTGCAAATACAATGTACGGTATAGGTTCTACAAGCAAAATGGTGCTCACAGCGGCTGTTATGAAGCTTGTCGATGAAGGTAAGGTAGATTTGGATTTGCCTGTGGTGAACTATATACCTGATTTTAAGATGAAAGACGACCGTTACAAACAAATTACGCCTCGTATGCTTCTGAATCATTCCTCCGGCCTGCTAGGAACTTCGTCGCTAAATACATTTTTATATGACGATAACGATGCGTATGCACATGATACTTTGCTAAAGCATTTAGCCACTCAAAACTTAAAGGCTGACCCGGGAGCTTTTTCGGTTTACTGTAACGATGGTTTTACGTTAGCTGAGATTCTGATAGAGCGAGTGAGTGGCATAAGCTTCACCGCATTTATCAACAAGTATTTTACAGAGCCTCTAGAAATGAACCATACGAAAACACCGCAGAACCTTGTGGATTCTTTGAAACTAGCTGGTATCTACTCCCCTACCTATAACGGACAACTACCGCCAGAAAATACAAACATTATTGGAACTGGCGGCATTTACTCCACAGCTGAAGATCTCGTTAAATTCTCACAAATCTTCACAGGACAGGTCGAGGATATTCTTTCTAGTAAATCGGTAGTAGCTATGGCACAAGATGAGTATAAAAGAGGCATGTGGCCTGAGGAAGCCGATCCGTCTTTCGTTGCTTACGGGCTAGGTTGGGATAGTGTTCGCTTGTTCCCATTCAGTGAATATGGTATCAAGGCACTTACAAAAGGTGGAGATACATTATCTTATCATTCTTCATTAGTTGTACTCCCGGAATACAACATGGCTGCGGCTGTTGTCTCTTCAGGAGGTCAAAGCTTAATAGATCAATTGTTAGCTAATGAACTTCTGCTTAGTGCACTTCTGGAAAAAGGTATTATTCATGAACTGAAGCCGAAAAAGTCTCATGGCGTGCCTATTAAGGCAGAAATGCCACAAGAATTATCGCAGCATGCAGGTATTTATGGTGGTATTTCAGGTGCGTTAATGAAGGTAGAAATTAATTCTCTTGGTGAATTGTCTGTATCTACGCTTACTGTCCCTAATAACCCTGTACAAACGTATTCGTATACAGCAGATGGTTCATTTGTGAACAATGAAGGTACAGAAAAGATAAAGTTTATAGAGGAGAAAAATGGACACACCTATTTATGGTCCAGCTTGTATTTAAATGTACCCAGTCTTCCCCAAACAGCCGTTTCAGAGTATAAAGCTGAAAAGCTCGAAGGTAATATCTTAACAAAAGACGTAGCTACCGTATGGGAGAAACGTGAAGGGAAAAAATATTATTTGATGAATGAGAAATTTTCATCGATGCTCTACACTAATTCTGCACCAACTGTAACAATAGATACGATTAAAGATGTTCCAGGCTATTTGTTAACTAATAAAATTATTGGAGCAAACCAAGCAGTTAACCAGCTGCAAATCCCTAGCATGGCTGGTCGAGATACTATGGAAATCGAATTCTTTAAGAAAAATGGAGTTGAATATTTCACAGTAGCAGGGGGTTTATATGGTCATGAGGAGCTTGTAAAACCGCTCTACCCTGGCAAACAATCTGTGACAACGATCCAAGCAGACGGCCTTGCCAAATGGTTTTCAGTCCCAATGAATGCAAAAGAAAAAATCATGACCGTTAAAATGCCATCCAAGGGCTCCTTTGCTGTATACGATCAAGCAGGTAATTGCGTGAACTACACTGTGGTGAGTGGTATGAACGAAGTTTTATTACCAGAAAACGGTATAGTAGTATTTGCAGGAGAAGTAGATTCCAAATTTGAGATTTCAATAAAAAAATAAGTGTTGGCTAATCTAAAAAGCTGTTCCTGTGGTCATTATTGACTTATGGGACAGCTTTTTTGTATGACTAGAAAAAAGCCCGAAACAATATTTACCGTCCCCTCATGTGACGAGGTTGTTGACCGTTAAAACTTGTTTATGGCCATCTGAACATCATATGTTTTCTATACAGTTTAATAATGATTGCGAATCAAAGAACTACGTGCTACAATGTTGACACATACGCTAGCTCTATTTATATTTTCGAGCAAATTGCGTTATACAGGCGATGATAGGAAAAAAGTATCTGTTCCATTCAAGAGCGAGTAGAAGATGGTGAAAGTCTACATAGTAACAGAGAAAAGGCACTCCTTGAGCTAACTTTTTGAAAAGAGGTTTTAAACGTTTTGTTTAAAACAATCAGGGTGGAACCGCGGGTATTAGCACTCGTCCCTGGGCATACATTGTGCCCGGAGACGGGTGCTATTTTCATTTAGTCTACACTGAATGAAAAGCTTTAGCGTTTTACCGCTAAAAAGATGAAAAATTTTGAAGGAGGCTATTTTATGGCTAACAAATCAATGGAAACAATTGTATCATTAGCAAAACACCGAGGCTTTGTCTTCCCAGGCTCAGAAATCTACGGTGGTCTAGCAAACACTTGGGATTACGGTCCTCTTGGTGTTGAATTAAAAAACAATATTAAAAAAGCTTGGTGGCAAAAATTCGTTCAGGAATCAGAGCACAATGTTGGTATCGATGCTGCCATCTTAATGAACCCAAAAGCTTGGGTCGCTTCTGGTCACGTTGGGAACTTTAATGATCCAATGATCGACTGTAAATCATGTAAGGCTCGCCATCGCGCTGATAAAATCATTGAAGACGCAGCGTTAGCAAAAGGTGATGAAATCATTGTTGATGGTATGACATTCGACCAAATGAAAGAAACAATGATTAAATACGATGTAGTGTGCCCTGATTGTGGTAAAGCTGATTTCACAGATATTCGCCAATTCAACCTAATGTTTAAAACATTCCAGGGTGTAACGGAGTCTTCTACGAACGAGATTTTCTTACGTCCAGAAACAGCACAAGGTATTTTCGTAAACTTTAAAAATGTTCAACGCTCTATGCGTAAACGTACACCATTTGGTATTGCACAAGTTGGTAAATCTTTCCGAAATGAAATTACACCAGGTAACTTTACTTTCCGTACACGTGAATTCGAACAAATGGAACTTGAATTCTTCTGTAAGCCGGGCGAGGATCTTGAATGGCACTCTTATTGGAAAGAATTCTGTAAAAATTGGTTATTAAACTTAGGCATGAAAGAAGATTCTATGCGTCTTCGCGATCACGAGGATGATGAGCTGTCTCACTATTCTAACGCAACAACAGATATCGAATTTAAATTCCCATTTGGCTGGGGAGAGCTTTGGGGTATCGCTGATCGTACAGATTATGATTTGAAACAACATATGGAACATTCAGGTGAAGATTTCACTTATATCGATCCTATTTCAAATGAACGTTATATTCCTTATTGTATCGAACCATCTTTAGGGGCTGACCGTGTGACATTAGCATTCCTATGCGATGCATATGATGAAGAGGAGCTGGAAGGTGACGATAAACGTACTGTTTTACGTTTCCACCCAGCAATTGCACCCTTTAAAGCAGCTGTTCTACCTCTTTCTAAAAAATTATCTGATGAAGCTACGGACGTTTGGGCAGAACTTCGCAAAGCGTTCCCTGTTGATTTTGATGAATCCCAATCAATTGGTAAACGTTACCGTCGCCAAGATGAAATCGGTACACCATTCTGTATCACATACGATTTTGACTCAAAAGAAGATGGCCAAGTGACAGTACGTCACCGCGATTCTATGACACAAGTTCGTATGCCAATTTCAGAAGTTAAAGCCTATATTGAAAAACATCTTCAATTTTAATAGTTGAAAATAGTAAAGAGGGGGTCGCCATTGTTGGCAACTCCCTCTTCTTATGCTTTGTAAGTTGAAAATAAACGCTCTTGCATTTTTTCCTCAAATGAAAACTTTTTCACACTCATACCGATTAAACTAACAAGTAATTCCTCTATATCGGCTAATGAATAATATAGAAAGGCTCCTTCTCGCATTGGACGTACTCGCTTTTCAACGGTTTGTTCATCCTCAATAAAATAAGCGACATTGACATCACAATGCCCCATTAGCTGTGTAATACGTTGATCATCACCTGGGTTTATGAAGAAAGGCACAATTTTATCAATATACAGAATACTTTGTACAAGCTTAATGAAGAAGTTTTCACGAAGGGTTGTTTCCACAACTAGAATGGTCGTTTTTTCATGCTGATAGTCCATATACAAAACGTTTAATTGTTCTTCTAATAACTTCTTTAAAATAGTAATAGAATTTCTATATTTCGTCATATCCGTTTGTATTTCTCTCGTTAACAGACGTAAAATGCGAAAAGCTGGTAAGAATATTTTTAGGACAATTTCTTTAGGGTGTAAATGATCAATTAATTTACTAAAATGCATTCTTAGACCATTTTCGTCACATCTGATTAATTGCTCTACGAATAGGTTAAAAATCTCTTCAAAGCTATTTGCACGATAATCAATCATTTTGGCTATTTTAACACTATAATTCAAGGGAAGGTTCATTGATGTTTGCTCATCTAGTAATTTTACCTTGGGCAATGTAGGAAATAAATCATAAACAAGCTCGACTTGTGCACTACGATTATCTGATAGCATCACAACAGAGTTAACGGGGTAGATGCCTAAACATTCTACAAATTTATGCATAAATTTTTCGTTATATAAATGTCGGTCCTTGTATAAAACAGCTAACGCATCCGTTGCTCCATAACCATCGTGATAGACTCGCTTAGACGTCATCGCAGAATACACATCAATAATTTGTAGCAACTGTACCCCTTCACTCATATCATCCGCACAAAGCTGATTGGGATAACCTTTCCCAGCAAAGCGTTCATGATGATCTCGCGCTAAATAGGCGATATCTTTCTCGTTATTTTCGAGAAGAAGCTCATAACCCTTTGTTGTATGTGTTTTAACAATTTCAAACTCATCTTCTGAGAGTTTACGCTTTAAATTTAATATTTCTTGGGGGATAAAGACCTTCCCAATATCATGGAACAAATAACCTCTTGCTAATGTTTCGATATCTGTTAACCCCAAATAACGAGCAAAAATGGTTCCTAATACAAATACATCAAATGAATGAACAAAAGAATATTCATCCCATTCCTTTAAACGCATAAGTAACTCATAGCGATGTTTTTCTTCTAAAGTTTTTTCAAAAACACCGCGAACATAAGCAGTATCTTGTATGCTTTTTAAAATTTGACCATAACGCAATTCATGGACAACATTCTCTAGTGTTGTCATAAAAAGTTGATGAACGGTTTCTTTATAGTCATCGATTGGATCTTTTTCCTCCATTAGTGGTGAAAATAAATCTTCGTATTCTTTCGTTCGCTGGGCACTTAAATCATGGACAATCCGTACCGAATCCGATGGCAGATAGACAGATAATTCATCCACTTTTCGAAGTTTAAGTAAAGCAATAATTCGTTCCGTTAAAACTAAATCCTTTTTAGCTAATAAACGATAATCCGAAAAGATATCTTCCGCTAAAATATCATCTGCTTCAACTTCACGAATACTTAAGGTTACTTTTCGTAGCATATTTTCTGCCACATACGCAATGTACTAAGCACTATGTGACTCCCTCCTTCTTCCATAGGACTGCGTTATTCTGATAAACGTATAAAATACGCTTTGCTGATAGAGGCTTGTTTTCTATTTCATAGGCATGTCAGATCTATATTAAGTACATTTATTTCGACAGGGGATTAAACGACTAAATTATATTAAAAAAACATAAATAAGAATATCTATATCAATTACAATATCATAGGTTAAAATACCTTTTCAACTAGTATATGGGACTCGAGTGATTAGTTTCTACTATTTATATATTGAAAACTACACAAAAACACAAGACTATTCTCACAGCAACTTATTCTTATATAAACAATAAAGCTAAACATTAAGTTATATAGACTCATAAACTTAGTTTGTAAATTTAAAAATTATTAAAAAAAACTAAATTTATATAAAAAATTTAGTTTGTAAAAATTGAAATTTTATTCATTTACAGCACAACTTAATAGGAACCCCCGGTTCAATATTTTGATGATTTATGACCAATTACATAATTTAAAGGTTATAACTCCCTCTATTCGTGGTACCAAAATTTTAGTATAAATTAGGTGTTATAATTCATATTAGCTATTAAATAACGAATCATTGAGAGTACTATAAAATTTTTCATACCACTATTCTCTGAGTATATGGTTGAAGTCTCAGCGTTTATTTCAACTAGGAATGGCATCAGCGCAGCAACATTTTGATTTTGCTAGTCAATTTAAACAGGATTATACGATGGCCGTTTATGGTCATATTCCTGCAGAGGATTTACTCATATAGGATGGAGATGAGGTTATGTCAGAGGCTATCACAATTAATCCCCTAACTGAAGAAGGAAGAGGTAAATTAGTGATAACTGGATTTTCGGATAATTAAGAGGACTTTATAAATATCTTTTATTTAATATATGTAAGGAATTTGAATGGGAAGTTGTAGATCCTATATAAAGCCAGAGGAATGTTAAGGTTCTTCTGGCTTTTCTTCGTTCACAGTGCGTATTTGTAATTCAGGGGTTCTCTCTAGCTGCTCGATGAACTTTCTCGTCTTAAAACGAATTCCAGTTTGTTCTTCATAGATTGTAGTTATAATTTTTTTTATAAAATATTTCGTTTCCTTTTTTAATTCAATTTTCCCGATTTGATCGATGGGAACTGTATAGAACATACGAATAAGCTTAAGCTGTGTCGGCGTTAGGCGAATAATATAGGGATCATGCTGATAACAGCGGTGGCATAAAAACCCGCCCTGTGCAAATGAAAAAGCAAATTCCCCATCTACAGCACCGCATGCGGCACATGCGTGTAATATAGGTTGGACTCCTGTGTAGGGTAGCATCTTCCATTCAGCAAAGAGTGTGATGGATTCAGGGTCATAGCCATCCTCTATCGCTTGAAGTGCTTGCAGCAGGACATCAAAGGCGAAAGGCTCTGGTTTTCCTTCTTCTACGACCCGCTCCACAAGTTCCATAATATAGCTAGCATAGGCAGTGGCCATAATATCCTCACGAATATGACGCATTGAATTCAAATGCTCCCCTTGTTGTAATGTCCCCATACCAGTATGGTGTTGTACCATAAACATGCCATATGTAAAAGGTTGTGTGACCGACGCTAATCTACTAGAAGGCTTTTTAGCACCCCTTGCCATGGTTGCTACCTTCCCTGCCTCTCGTGTAAGCAACGTAACAATTTTATTCGATTCGCCATAAGCACGTACTTTTAAAACAATTCCTTCCCATTTATGAAGCATAGTCCCCCTCCTTTCCTATAAACTGTCCATGAAAATAGAGCTCTCCAAAATATTTTGGACAGCTCAAAGTAAAACTATATGACAGAGGGCATTCACACCGCCAATGCTGTAGACTTTAGTTTTTTGACGGTGTTACCCTAGCCAGAAAAGCATATTAATACTCATCATCTCGGAAACCGAAATCACGTAAATGTGTTGATTTATTACGCCAATCTTTTTGGACTTTTACCCATAGTTCTAAATAGACTTTAGAACCTAATAGCATTTCGATATCCTTTCGTGCACGTGTCCCTACTTCCTTTAATAGGGCTCCACGTTTACCAATGACAATACCTTTTTGTGAATCACGTTCAACCATTATAGTGGCTGAGACATGAATTTTATCATTGTTTTCCTCATCTCTACGGATTTTATCAATAACAACCGCAATGGAATGTGGAATTTCTTCGCGTGTTAAATGTAACACTTTCTCACGAATAAGCTCAGAAATGATGAAACGCTCTGGATGATCCGTTACTTGGTCGGCTGGGTAATATTGTGGCCCCTCTGGTAAATACTTCGACAATGTGTCCAGTAAGCTTTCTACGTTATTGCCTTGTAACGCTGAAATAGGAATAATTTCAGCAAATTCATAGCGCTCCTTATAGCTCTCTATAATTCCAAGTAACTCATCTGGATGAATCTGATCAATTTTATTAATAACAAGGAATACTGGCGTCGAATTTCCCGCCAACATTTCTAGAATAAACTCATCGCCTTTGCCAAGCTTCTGCTCAGCATTAACCATGAACAAAATCACGTCCACTTCACGCAATGTATTTTTGGCAACTTTTAACATAAAATCACCAAGTTTATGTTTTGGCTTATGGATACCTGGCGTATCAATAAAAATCATTTGGCTATCAGTTGATGTCAGTACACCTTGTACTTTATTTCGTGTTGTTTGTGGTTTATCACTCATGATCGCAATTTTCTGGCCAATGACACGATTCAAAAATGTCGATTTGCCAACATTGGGGCGACCAATAATAGAGATAAAGCCTGACTTATAGCCACTTCTAGTTTCCAGCATTCTCTAAATCCTCCGTTGTAAATGCAAACGGTAATAATTCGCCCACTGACGTTACCGTAACATCACCTTTTAAATTCGTTAAATAAACAGGCATCGTCGGTGCGCAAAATTCCATCATCACCTGACGACATGCTCCACATGGCGCGCATGGGCCTTCTGTATCTGCAACAATGGCAATAGCCTCGAATTCATAGGTACCTTCTGACACAGCCTTAAAAAATGCCGTACGCTCAGCACAATTCGTCATACTATAGCCTGCATTTTCAATATTACAACCGTGAATAACTTCTCCGGCCTTCGTTAAAAGAGCTGCTCCTACTTTAAATTTTGAGTATGGAACATATGCTTTTTCACGCGCTTTTTTAGATTCCTCTAGTAATGCATGCATATCAATTGTCATCTATAATATTTCTCCCTCACGTTAGTATAATACAGTTTATTTTTCATATCAGTTACTCACTTCGATTACAACCATTTTGGTAGGAAGATAAGTAATCCGATTATAGCACTGAATAGCGCAAATACAAGCACAGCACCTGCAGCGATATCTTTTGCCTGCTTGGCGAGTGGGTGGAAGTTCGGTGAAGCCAAATCCACTACTCTCTCAATAGCTGTATTGATCATTTCCAATGCAAACATAAGTGCTATTAATAGTAGCACAATATACCATTCCGTTCGAGACAAACCTGTAAAATAACCAGCCAGTATGACAATGACTGCACTCACAATATGTGATTTTAAATTTTGTTCTTTACTTGCAGTTAAAATGCCTTCAAACGCATAGCCAAATGATCGCAAGTATTTACGCAAATCCATTTAATCTCGTCCTAAACCAAAAGTTTGTAATATTTCATCTTGTTTTGTAAACATCACTTTTTCCTCTTCAGGCTCCATATGGTCATAACCGAGTAAATGTAAAAAGCCATGGACAGCTAAAAAACCTAATTCTCTTTCAAAGGAGTGATTGTATTCCTCTGCCTGCTCTTTTGCACGATCTGTAGAAATAATAATATCGCCTAATACACGGGGCATTCCTTCAAAAGTTACAGCTATTTCACCTTCACCTAGTTCCTCCAATGCAAAGGAAATGACATCGGTTGGTTGATCTTTCCCCCGATACTCGCGGTTTATATCTTGAATCGTGTCATTTGTGACAAACGTGACAGAGACCTCTGTTTCTGGCTCGATGTTTTCTACACTCGCTGCATGTTGCAAAAGCTTTTCTACAAGCTCTGTATGCTGTGCTGCAACTTCATTTGTTTCATCAGTAAAATCAATTGTTAAAATCATAGATCCTCCTACTTATCTGCCTTAGGATACTCAATACGTGAATGGAAAATTCCGTTCAATGTTTCGCAAAGTACTCTCTCTATACATTTTAACTCTTTTATTGAAATATCGCATTCATCAAACTGGTTATCTTGTACTCGATCGTCAATGATAGCTCTTACTAGCTTATGAATTTTCTCAGAATTCGGCTCTTTCATTGAACGTACTGCCGCCTCTACACTATCCGCCACACTTATTATGGCAGCTTCCTTTGTTTGCGGTTTAGGACCAGGATATCTGAATGTAGCTTCATCAATGGATTTCCCTTGTTCTTTCGCTTTATATAAGAAAAACTTTAACAGACTCGTACCATGATGCTGTAATGCAATATCAATAATTTCCTGAGGCATTTTATAGCGTCTTAACATGTCAGCACCGTCAGTTGTATGAGCAATGATAATTTCTGCACTTGTTTCAGGAGGCAATGAATCGTGCGGATTAATTCCTGACATCTGATTTTCTATGAAAAAAGCTGGTCTCTTTGTTTTTCCGATATCATGATAGTAGCACCCTACACGTGCTAGTAACCCATCTGCTCCTATTTCTTCGCAGGCAGCTTCAGCTAAGTTTGCGACCATCACACTATGATGATATGTTCCCGGTGCTTCCATTAGTAATTTTTTTAATAATGGATGATTGGGATTGGATAGCTCAATTAAACGCAATGACGATAATAAACTAAATGCTGACTCAAAGAATGGTAAAAGACCCATTGTCAACGCTCCAGAAAGCAATGCAGATAACATAGCTGCAACAAAGTAAAACACTAATTCTGGTAAACCATAGGATGATTGTGTCATTAATAAATAGAAGGCGATAAAAGCCATATTTACAAGAGAGATAACCGCAACTGCCTGTAAAATATGTGACCGCTTCTCCACACTACGCAAAAAGAATAAACTTGCAAACCCTCCAAAAATGATATAAAGCGTAATTTCCATTTGCATAACGGATGAATAACCTTCTTGAAAAATAACGCCAGCCGAGGCAGCAGTCATAACTGTAACGAGGACTGCTGCTTTATCATCTGCCAATAGGCGCACAAGCATCGTAGCCAATGCCGTTGGGAAAAGGAAGGCAATGGTCACATCAAACCCGCCAGAAACTAAGCTAATAAATTTCATTAGCAAGATGGACAAACTATAAACAATCACTGTTACCAATAATGCATTTCGTTTTTTTCGTTCGTTAGCCTCCCAACGCTCGAATAAAATATACATAAACACCATTTGGAGCAGTGTTAAAATTATGAGTCCTGCAATTGGTTTTAAGGAAGCTTGATTACTGATCATCCCTAAAAGCTCTAATTGTCGAAATGCCTCTTTATCAATAATCTGGCCTTCCTGCACAATAATTTGACCTTGTAAAATTCTTGTAGGTTCTACACTTTCCTTCGCTTGTTCTTTTCTTATTTTCGTTTGCTCTTCGTTAACGGTTTCATTTTCAATAATGCTTGTACGGCCAATTAAAACAACCGTGTTGAATATTTTATCTGGATACCCTCTTTGTCCTCGAATTTTCGTCTCAAAGTCATTTTGAGCAACAAAGACATTTTCAGGTCGAATGGATTTTTGTAAGTATTCCTCTACCGTTTTGGATAATTGGATACTTGTTCTATTTAAATCCTCATCGCTCTGCACTAAAAGTCCTTCTAGCTGCGAATCCGTAAAGATGAGTGGCATTTGATCTTCATCGAGCGATTCAAATTTTTTGCGAAGCTGCCCTACTTGATCGGCAATTGCAATAGGTTCCTTACTATTTGCCACATCCTTTTTTACCTCAAGTACATAATCAAATAACGATGTGACAATCGCTGCTCTTTGCTTGGCGACATCCTCCGAAAATTGATAGACCGGGCCTACTGCAGTTGCGGCTTTTTCCCGCTCTTGCTGTGTCTTGTAGGTATCTTCTATTGTTTTAGTAGATCGTACGGTTTCAGGCGCTAACTGTAAAGGTTTGAAATCATATGTAACTCCTTTAACATTGCCATACATCAAGCCAAATTGTAGGCATCCTGTTAAAATGAGAATGATGATAATAAAATAGCGAAAACCGATAAGCTCTGTAAATTTTCGAAGTTGTTTCTCCATCTGGCACCTCCTCTATCTACCTACTATCATACCAATTCAACATACATTTTTCTCGAAAAATGTATAAGAAAGCAAAAAACAGCTATACAAATTTGTATAGCTGTCACATTTTTTTCCATTTTTTGACCATTTTTTTAATTCTCATTCACAGGGCGGACTTTTTTAAACCCTATTGCCCCTGTCGCTTTGCTTTCGGAGCAGAAATTCTAAAGTTGCTGTTCTTCGTAGGCTTGAATGATTTTGGCTACTATTGGGTGACGGACAACATCACCCTGTTCTAACACTTGGAAATGGATTGATTTTACATATTTTAATGTGCGTTCTGCTACGATCAAGCCAGACTCCGTATTTTTAGGCAAATCAATTTGTGTTTTATCACCTGTAATTACCATTTTCGAACCAAAGCCTAGTCGTGTTAAAAACATTTTCATTTGTTGATGAGTTGTATTTTGTGCTTCATCTAAAATAACGAAAGCATCATCTAATGTACGGCCACGCATATAAGCCAATGGTGCAATTTCAATAGTTCCACGTTCAATCAACCGTTGCGTCTGTTCAGCACCGTAGATGTCGTTTAAGGCGTCATAGAGAGGTCTTAAATAAGGATCTACCTTTTCCTTTAAATCACCAGGAAGGAAGCCTAGAGACTCACCTGCTTCAACAGCTGGACGAGTTAAAATAATGCGCTTGACATGCCCATTTTTAAGTGCCTGCGTTGCCATGACTACCGCTAAATACGTTTTCCCAGTACCGGCTGGACCAATACCAAAAACAACGTCTTTATGACGGATTGCTTGTATGTATTCTCTTTGACCAATTGTTTTTGCACGAATCGGTTTACCTTTTGTCGTGCGTGCTATTTCTTCATCATAAAGTTCTGCAAAATATTCAATGGTACCTTTTTGAGTCATTTCAATAGCTGTAGATACATCACGCTGATCAATATTAATACCTTTGCGAATGACCTTCAATAATGCATGCAGCAGAAATGTTGCCTGTTCCTTAGCACTTTCTTCACCCGCAAGTTGAATTTGTTCACCACGGGTAATGATATGAACATTAAGTGCTTCCTCAACCAGCTTCATATTTGCATCGGAAATTCCGAGTAGCATAACCGCTTCGTTTGGATTATCCACTTGTAATACAGTTAACTGTTCTGACATAATCATTCTCCTTGTAGGCCATGTATTGGACTTGCAATGTTTTCATTGACTAAAAATAGAACTTTCCCTTCAACTGTACCATTACCCCACTTTGCCTGTAAAAGGTTTTCTTTTTTGATGATGGATTTTGCAGGTAACGAACGTATTACTTTTTCATGCAGGAGTGGGATGAGTAAAGACTCGATTTTCGATTCATCAAGCTCCACCTGCATAGTTTTCGTTTGCTGTTCCTCCACAATTGAAACATAAGGGTCTAGCCAATTCGGTAAATCCTTTTTTTGCACATAATCAACTTTTTCTTGATGAATACCTTTCACCAATACTCGCCATTGCTTTTGTTGCAAGGTTTCCATTGTAATCTTTGTAGGAATTTTAAATGTACATTCTAGCCAATAGTCTGCAAAAACCTCACCCTTTGCGCCAACAAAGACATGATTTGTTCCACTTTCAATCACTCCACTAACAAGGACATCCCCCTCATAGGCCGTATCATTAATTGAAATTTTCCGCTCCCCATTTTGGATATCAAAGTGAGTAATAATACCGCTTTTAGTTGCTACTAATTGAGATGCCAATTTTTCATTTGTCTGCTTCGTTTGTTTAGGCGATTCCTGTGGTCTTAGTACCACGCGTCCTCCATTTTTTTCAATATGCACCCATGAGAGCTCTCGATGCTGTTCTAATAGCTTTTGGCGTATAACAGTATTAGAAGGTAAATTTTTTTTAGAAAGTGGTGTTTCTAATTGAAAGGTATCATGAAAGGTTTTACCTAAGCGCTGCTCCAATTCAGGTGTCGCTGCATCTATGTCTACTTTCCAAATCACTTGCGCACCAAGTATTGGGATGGCAATCATCAAAGCCAAACCAAGCAAAGTCCAAACCTGAGCTCGGAAAACTTGCAGCTCATCCGCATAAAAAACAGCCATTTTCAAGCGAAAACCTCTTCTTATACGGCGAATTTTTGGCAAATGATGCATCGTTGTTTCAAATGAAACCTCTTGTTCTCTAAAGACAACACGCTTTAATGGAACATGTTGTGCGTGCAATGCTTGAATAAAAGGATGAACATTTTCATGACGCTTTATACGTATAATGATTGGCCGATTATTCCACATTTTTGCTCACACCCATATTCTTTGTCATTTTCATATGAATCTCTTGTAAGTTTTCAACAGAGAGATGAAGCATTTCTTCTTTTAGTGCATGAATCTTCACCAAATCCGCAGTAACAGTAATATGATAATCTGCATAAGCAAACGAACATGTCGTTGCATCTGCATGAATAAAACGGTAAGGTCCAATGATTTTTAATGATTCATATTCGGACAATTCAAGTAGTGGCGTTAATTGAAATAATTTTTTCATAAAAAAAATGCCTCCTTCTTCGGCAATATATGCATCGAAAAAGGAGGACATGCTAGTTATTTTCTTTTTGCTTTTGGAGGACCTAATATTTCAGCCATTACCACAGCCTGCATGAGAGCATTTTTAGATTGCGGAACTCGGAAAGGAGAATGAGTCCCAGTTGCTTTCACTTCTTCTTTCCCAGCTGCTAAGCGTCCTTTTTGCTCGCGGATAGACGAGCGGTGTGGCACATCAGCTGGAATGACAGGTGGCGCAACATAGCTTGGGACTTCCTTCTTCACTTGTTCCTCAACATATTTTTTAGTCTCTTGAACCTTTTCATTTTCTGGAATCCAATCCCCAATAAATTCTCGAGCAAAATCTTCAAAACTTTGTGGTCTTTGATGACGTTGCGGAGTTTCTTCCTGAATAGGTGACTCTACACGTGTATCCTTATTATTAAAAGGAGGCATCGGTTTTTGTGGTTTTTTATTTTTTGATTTTCCGAAAATAGAGCTGACTATGGCAATTATTGCAAAAATAATTAATTGTTCCATATGTTAGTTCCGCTCCTTTCCGTTATTAAACATTTGGTTCATTTGTTTCTGGTTTATCGTTGCTTACTTTTGAAATGGAATCACGCATAGCCGTATCAGCTTGAATGTTACGATAGTTCATGTAATCCATAATACCAAGATTACCTGAGCGTAATGCTTCCGCCATCGCTTGAGGTACTTCTGCTTCAGCTTCTACTACTTTCGCTTTCATCTCTTGAACACGAGCAATCATTTCTTGCTCATTCGCTACAGCCATTGCACGACGTTCCTCAGCTTTTGCCTGGGCAATGTTTTTATCTGCCTGCGCTTGCTCAATTTGTAATTCTGCCCCAATGTTTTTACCAATATCTACATCGGCAATGTCAATGGATAAGATTTCAAAGGCTGTCCCTGAATCCAAACCTTTTGATAAAACTGTTTGTGAAATCATATCTGGATTTTCAAGAACTGTCGTATGACTAGAAGCGCTACCAATTGTAGAAACGATCCCTTCACCTACACGAGCAATAACCGTTTCTTCACCAGCACCACCGACTAAACGTTCAATGTTTGCGCGCACTGTAATACGTGCCTTCGCTTTTACTTCAATCCCGTTCATAGCAACACCTGCAATAAATGGTGTTTCAATGACTTTTGGGTTAACAGACATTTGTACAGCTTCTAATACATCACGCCCCGCTAAATCAATTGCCGCACAACGTTCAAATGTTAACTCGATATTTGCACGATGGGCTGCGATTAACGCATTGACAACACGGTCTACATTACCACCCGCTAAATAGTGACTCTCAAGCTGATTAATCGTTACAGGTAAACCTGCTTTATGTGCTTTAATCAACGGATTTACAATTCGAGACGGAATTACACGACGTAAACGCATCCCAATTAGTGTGAAAATGCTAACACGGACACCTGCAGCCAGTGCAGAAATCCATAGCGCTACTGGTACAAAGGTAAAGAATACCGCTAGTACAATGAATAAAATAACCAATCCAGCTATAGGACCAATTAATGCTAAATCAAAACCCATTTTCTATTCCTCCATCTCTTTTTCTGTTTGTCTCACGACAATACGTGAGCCTTCAACTTTAATAATTTCTACATGTTTATTTGCATCGACATAGCCGCCCTCTGATACAACATCAATGCGTTCACTGCCAAGAACCATTGTACCCGATGGACGTAATGGAGTAAGTGTAGTCCCTACTTTTCCTAACAATTCTGTGCGATTGACGTTGGATACATAGCCCTCTTCTGTCGTAGTTGCATCCATTAACACCAGCCTGTTTAAGACATGCAGTTTTTTCCCGAAAAATTTCATCAGAATCACCATTCCTATAATCGCTATTACAAGCGCAATGAGAATTGCTACTATCATTTGCATAATATTTGCACCTGCCAGTAATAAACTTAGTATTATGAGCACACCACCTAAAATACCGACAATTCCACCAGGAACAAAAAACTCTGCAACTACAAGTGCTAAACCAATAATAAATAACAATAAGGATTCATAGCCAGCAAAGCCCGCAACCATGTGTCCAAAGAAAAATAATCCAAGTGCTGATAATCCCATTGTACCTGGAACTCCAAATCCTGGCGAATAGAGTTCCATAACAAGACCTAGACTTGCAATGGATAATAAAATTGGAACAATGATTGGATTTGTAATAAAACGAGCCAATTTCTCAGAGAATGTTGGTTCGATTGGAACGACATCACTCTCTTGTAAGTCTATTTTCTCTAAAAGTTCCTGAAAATTTTTCACGGTACCCTCTGAGTATTCGACTTTTAATGCCTCCGATGCTGAAAGCGTTAATAGATTTTTTCCTTCCGCACGGTACTCCGGCAATTCATAACTCGAATCAGCCATTGCTAAAGCATACTTAGGATCTCGACCTGACGTTTCCGCTGCTGCCGACATTTGAGCAAGCCATGCACTATTTGCTTTCAAATCAGCTGCATTACCAGCTGAATCAATGACAGCTGCTGCACCAATTGTTCCATTGGGCACCATGTAGATTTCATCCGCATGTAAGGCTAAAAAAGCACCTGCTGAATGGGCATCCTTATTAATAAAAGCAATCGTACGTATATCCGTTGCATCCATAAGCATGGCGATATCACTTGCTGCATTCACAAATCCGCCAGGCGTATGTATATCTAAAATAATCGCTTTCGCATTGTTTTCTTTAGCCTCATTAAAAGCTCGTTCTAAAAATGCGTGAAGCCCTCGCTCTACTTCATTATGAATAGGAACGTGGTAAACCTTACTGCTTGCAAAAGCCGAAGTTAATGGAAACGCTAACAAAAAAGTCATCCATATCACTAGAAAGTAACTAAGGATTCTCCGTTTTCGCACCTTTTTCCCTCCCTTCTAACATGCCTCTCCTCTGTATATACGGTCGAACATGTAAAAAGTTTCACAAATCTAAAAAATTATTTCGACTATAAGTACATGTTGCTTATATTACTTAGTATTACACAAAAAAGCCGAATGAATCTATATGATATCCATCCGGCTTTCTCATATGTACGTAAAATGAGCAATGTAAAATACCTGAAATTAATTACAGCTGTAATTAATTTCAGGTATATCTTTGTCTGCTCAGTGAATCATACGATTGCGTGTTATGAACGTAGGGATTTTTAATGGGAAATTAAATTACCACTTACGTTTACGTGCAGCTTCTGATTTCTTTTTACGTTTTACGCTAGGTTTTTCGTAGAACTCGCGCTTTCTAACTTCTTGAATTGTACCACTTTTTGATACAGTACGTTTGAAGCGGCGAAGAGCATCTTCAAGCGATTCGTTTTTGCGAACGACAGTTTTTGACATCTCTCTTTCCCTCCCTCCGAACACACGTCAATACACAATTAGGCAAATCACCTTCTGTTGTGTACTAAAAAATTATATCGTATTGTCTAATAATGGTCAATAGAAAGTGTACGAAAATATCAAGTGAATTTTTGGTTTTATTTCTAATTGGAATTAGATGATCAAATTTTGCTCACAATAAAAAAATAATTGCATTTTTCACATTCAATTTAATACTGGCCAAATCTCAAACATTGAGAACGGAGGACCCAAAATATTGGGGTTAATTCTGCAAATGCAGAAAGGATGAAAACTCTTTCGCCATCCTACCCGTCAGCTAACTTCGTCGGCTAAAGCGAAGGAGGTCCTATTCGACCACCATTATAGCATATTTTCTCCTATCCTTTTACATGCTTTTTTAGTTGGTCTTTTTTTATACATTTTTAAAATCAAGTTATTTTACATCTTATAGAGGAGAACAAGATGAACACTTTTAGAAACACATTAAATCCTCCAAAAATTCTTGTACTTGGCTTTGCACTTATTATTATCATAGGAACTTTTCTTTTAACGATACCTCTTTCAACAGAAGATGGAAAAGGACTTTCGTTTTTAAATGCATTATTCACCGCTACATCAGCAACTTGTGTAACGGGATTAATTGTTGTCGATACAGGTGATACATTTTCAGTTTTCGGAGAAGTAGTCATTTTATTCTTAATCCAAATTGGTGGTTTAGGATTCATGACATTTGCAACATTGTTATTTTTATTACTTGGGAAAAAAATATCTTTAAAAGAAAGACTTTTGCTTAAGGAAGCATTTAATAATATTTCCATTGCTGGCCTTGTTAAATTAGTAAAGAGAATACTGCTCTTTACAGCATTGATTGAAATGATTGGTGGTCTTATTTTATCTATTCGTTTTTCTTTTGATATGCCTATAGGAAAAGCTGTTTATTTCGGTTTTTTCCATGCAATTTCCAATTTCAATAACGCAGGTTTTGATTTAATGGGCGGATTTAACGGAATGACAGCTTATGTAGATGACCCATTCGTTGTTTTAACAATTTGCGTTCTCATTACATTTGGAGGCTTGGGATTTATTGTCATGAATGAACTATATGAATATCGAGTTACTAAAAGACTTTCCGTCCATACAAAAATTGTTTTAGCGTCTACATTTATTTTAACGGTTAGCGCTACCATTTTGATATTGATGTTTGAATTTAGAAATGATGAAACACTCGGTCCTTTAACTGAATGGGGCAAAGTATTAGGCTCTTTTTACCAAGCTGTTACACCAAGAACAGCAGGTTCCAATACACTGGCTATTGGTGACTTAACACATTCTACATTATTTTTAATAATTCTCTTAATGTTTATTGGAGCTGGACCTGGCTCCACTGCAGGTGGTATAAAAATAACAACTTTCGCAGTATTAGTTGCTACGATGTGGTCACAAATCAGGGGGAAAGAAGACGTTATTTTATTTAAACGTAGAATTGTCACTGAAACTATCTTAAAGGCTTTGACTGTCACAATGTGTGGAGTACTTATCGTTGTTGTTGTGACAATCATTCTAAGCATTACTGAAGAACGCCATAGTTTCATGATGTATTTATTTGAAGCAACCTCTGCATTTGGTACTGTCGGTCTTTCGATGGGGTTGACACCTGAGTTATCCCCCACTGGTAGACTTCTCATTATTTTAACAATGTTTGCCGGAAGACTAGGTCCATTAACCATTGCTTTCGCTATTACAAAACGTCGAAAAACAGAAGCCTTTCGACATCCTAAAGGCAATATTATGATTGGATAACAAAATTAGAGGAGTGTGTTATAGCTATGGCGATTAAACAATATGCTGTTATTGGCCTAGGAAGATTCGGAACAAGTGTTGCTCGTAGACTACATGAAGCTGGACAAGAAATTTTAGGAATTGATATTAACGAAGAAAGAGTGGAGGATGCAGAGCCCTATGTTACCCACGCTGTAGTAGCTGATACAACTGAAGAAAAGGCCTTAACCTCTATTGGTATTGGAAATTTTGATTGCGTTATAGTGGCTATAGGTAACGATATGCAGTCAAGTATTTTAACGGTATCTTTATTAAAAGAACTAGGGATAAAAAAAGTTATTGCTAAGGCCCTCGGTAAAAGACATGGTCAAGTTTTGGATAAAGTAGGAGCTGATTGGATTATTTATCCTGAGCGAGATATGGGAGAGCGCGTGGCGAATCAGCTATTGTCTCCGAATATGCTGAATTATATCGAATTGTCTAAGGAATATAGTATAGAAGAAATTATGATCCCTTCAAAAATGGCTGGGCAAAATCTGCGAGATTTAGATTTGCGTGCGAAATATAACGTTAGTGTTATTGCCATTGTTCGAGAAGGAGAAATCATTATTTCCCCTTCCCCTGAGCAAAACATGGAACAGGAAGATATTTTAGTGATGATTGGCCATCGAAAAGAACTCGCTTTTTTTTCAAACATACAATAACACAAAAAGGCTGTTTCAAGACCCCTTGATACAGCCAGCCACTTTTTCTTAGAAGATCTTCTGTTGATCTCTATCGTCTTTTAAAATTTCTACCGCCTCTCTAAAACGTTGAGAATGGACAATTTCACGTTCCCGTAAAAACTTCAAACTGTCATTTAAATCGGTATCATCAGATAAATCAATAATCCATTGATAGGTGGCACGTGCTTTTTCCTCTGCCGCAATATCTTCATATAAATCAGCTATTGGGTCCCCTTTTGCCTGAATATAAGTTGCTGTAAATGGCACACCAGAAGCATTTTGATAAAATAAAGCTCTATCATGATTTACGTAATGGTCCCCTAATCCCGCTTCTTTTAGCATTTCTGGCGTAGCATCTTTTGTAAGCTTGTAAATCATCGTAGCAATCATTTCTAAATGTGAAAATTCCTCTGTCGCTATATCTGTTAATAAACCAACCACTTTGTCTGGAATCGTATAGCGTTGATTCATATAACGAAGTGCTGCTGCTAATTCCCCATCAGCACCCCCATATTGCTCAATTAAAAATTTAGCAAGCATAGGGTTACAAGTACTAACCTTTACTGGGTATTGAAGTTTTTTTTCATAATACCACAAGAATAAATTCCTCCTAATTATATGTTATACTTGCCACGGCCATGGGGTATCAACCCAATTAAAAGGATAATCTGAATAACTTCTTCCAAAATTCATTAATGGACCAAATTTTTGTTCAAAGTTTACTTTAAGCTTCATACTTTTTTCAGTGTTTTCATTAAATTGTTGAATGGCAGCATAATCATGTGGATGTGTGTCTAAATAGAGATTTAACTCAACGATGACGAAATCAATTGCCTGTATTTCTTCAAGTAAGGTATAAAATTCGGGCGGCATCTTTTTAGTCATGCTTCATCCCTCCTTTTAATTGGAAATGGATAGGGACTAAATAATTGTGGCCATAGTGTTCCTGCCATAAGTGCCTCTCTTGGGGTTTGGAATTGGGGAAGTCCAGGTGGTTGAAAACCCATATATAATTGTGGTGGCGTAGCATAATACTTTACTTCGATGGGCTTGCAGGGATCAAAGGGACTAATATAGGGCTTCCAATACTTATACTGCGTAAACATAACATCCTCCTTTCTATATTCAAAATCATCAGTGGAGTATATGTGATGGTAGTAGGTATTATTCTAAATGCAAAAAAAGCCACTAGCTTCTTACAGAGCTAGCGGCTTATATATATCCTAAAAGAAATAATTAATAATTAGAATCTGCTATTAAACCATTCATGATGGCTACGCCAGAGCTTGCACCAATACGAGTTGCTCCTGCTTCCACCATGCTTTTCATATCCTCTAAGCTACGAACACCGCCTGAGGCTTTAACACCAAGATCAGGACCTACTGTTTTACGCATTAGGGCAATATCTGCTGCCGTTGCGCCACCAGTTGAAAAACCAGTAGATGTTTTGACATAATCAGCACCAGCTGCAACAGCAAGCTCACATGCTTTTACTTTTTCTTCATCTGTTAATAAACATGATTCAATGATGACTTTTACAAGTGCGCTACCTTTAGCTGCTTCCACAACTGCAGCAATGTCTGCTTGTACAAGGTCATAATTTTTATCTTTCAATGCACCAATATTAATGACCATATCTACCTCATTTGCACCGTTCGCAATTGCATCTTTTACTTCAAATGCTTTCACAGCTGGTGTATTGGCACCAAGAGGAAATCCAATAACCGTACAAACCAACACCTCTGAACCTTGTAATAATTCGCTACTCTGTTTTACCCAAGTAGGATTCACACATACAGAGGCAAAATTAAATTGCTTCGCTTCTGCACATAGTTTTTCAATTTGTTCCTTTGTTGCCTCAGCCTTTAATAATGTATGATCAATCATACGCGCAAAATTTTGTTCCATTTTTTAACGCTCCTTCTTTAATCAAGATGTACGTACCTCTTCGAATCATACCATTTTTTCACGTTGGCGTCTAATTTCTTTCTATTGAAATGATTGTTGGCGTTGTTCTTGTGAAATTAGCTTTTTGTTAATAGATACATGAAGTTCAATTCAAGTAATTGTGTCCTTGAACAACTTTCATTTCCGTATAGTTTACCCACTAGGAAAACAATTAGTCCACTAAAAAAGAGGACAAAAACATTCACAAAAAAATCTTTAAAGTATTGATTTTAAAAGGATTATGTTATCATAAATCACGTATCTAAAATAAGTACACTACAAAGTAATTTAAATGTGAAGAAACACAAGGTAATGTGAAGTTGAAAGGATGATATAAATTATGAGTAACGAGCGATCAAAAATCGTGAGTTTCCATACTCTAGGTTGTAAAGTTAACCACTACGAAACAGAAGCCATTTGGCAACTATTTAAAGATGAAGGCTATGATCGCACTGAATTTGATCAACAAGCGGACGTTTATGTCATTAATACATGTACAGTTACTAATACTGGAGATAAGAAGTCACGTCAGGTGATTCGTCGAGCAATTCGTCAAAACCCAGATGCAGTTATATGTGTAACAGGTTGCTACGCACAAACTTCGCCAGCAGAAATTATGGCGATTCCTGGGGTCGATATTGTTGTTGGTACGCAGGACCGCACAAAATTACTTGGTTATATTGACCAATATCGTGCTGAGCGTCAGCCAATTAATGCTGTACGTAATATTATGAAAAATCGTGTGTATGAGGAATTAGATGTACCAGCTTTTACAGACCGCACTCGTGCTTCCTTAAAAATACAGGAGGGCTGTAATAACTTCTGTACGTTTTGTATAATTCCATGGGCACGCGGATTAATGCGTTCTCGTGATCCACAAGAAGTATTACATCAAGCACAACAGTTAGTAGATGCAGGCTATCTTGAAATAGTATTGACAGGTATTCACACTGGTGGCTATGGTCAGGATTTAAAGGATTATAATCTTGCCCAATTATTACGTGATTTAGAAGCCAATGTAAAAGGACTAAAACGTCTCCGCATTTCGTCCATTGAGGCTAGCCAATTGACTGATGAAGTAATTGACGTATTACGTGAATCTAAAATTGTCGTGAATCACTTACACATTCCAATTCAATCTGGATCGGATACTGTGTTAAAACGTATGCGTCGTAAATATACAATGGAATTTTTCGGCGAACGTTTAACGAAATTACATGAAGCTTTACCTGATTTAGCTGTTACATCTGATGTAATTGTCGGTTTCCCTGGTGAGACAGAAGAAGAATTTATGGATACGTACAATTTTATTCGCGATCATAAGTTCTCTGAACTACATGTTTTCCCATTCTCTCCACGTACAGGAACTCCTGCTGCACGTATGGAAGATCAAATTGATGAAGACATTAAAAATGAGCGTGTACACCGACTCATCTCCCTAAATGATCAACTAGCAAAAGAATATGCTTCTCGCTTTGAAGATCAGGTGTTAGAAGTTATTCCTGAAGAGTTTGTACATGATGGCAGTGAAGAGGAAGGCCTTTTAACGGGGTATACAGATAATTACTTAAAAGTAGTGTTTGAGGGTCCTGAAAGTCTCATCGGACAGCTTGTAAAGGTGAAAATTACACAAGCAGGCTACCCACATTCACAAGGACAATTTGTACGTGTTTTAGAGACAGTTAAATAATAAAAAATAAATGGGTTGCCTGGTAATATAGGCAACCCCTTTTATTGGTTGATTTGAATTTTTAAGTTAACTAGAAATTATTATTAAGGACTAGTAGGAGGCGTGAGCCCGAAAAGTACTGGTGTTATAACACTACTTCCAACGCCTAAACGGATTTGTTGAACTTGCAATACTTTTACAGTTAAATCTAATACAATTTTTTCACGTAATGTGCTAAATGTCCCTTCAGGTGCTGCCATCCTTGGTGAAAAATCAAGTTCAAAGAAGTTTGCTGCTACTAATTCACCATATGGTTGCTCATTGTATTTAACGAGATTTTGGAAGAATGCCTTATCTAGGCGAGCATCCATTTGGGTAACTTCATTAAGGAAGTTCGCTTCCGCAAACTCAGAAATTCCTAAGATTGGTGTAGAGCCTCCAATCGTTTGTGGGAAAGTAAGATCTGTAAATCCAGAAAACGGAACATCAGCAATTCTATCTCGAAGTGCCCCATTACATGCGGATGAAGCATATTCGATATTTTTACGAATATGTCCTGCAACAAATAATTTAGCTCTTGTTACTCTAAAGAAGTCAGTGCCAGCAATTCGTGCAAAGCTAACTGGTACCAGTTTCACTTGATTTAGGAAGACATGCTTTTTCACTCTTTTGATTTCTGTTGCTGCAGGAGTAAGCGTAATATCTGACTCCACAACGATTTGAAGTGTTGGTTCTGCAAGTACAACTGGTACTTTTATAGTTGGTGTCGTAACCGGTGTAGTGATTACTGGCGTAATCTCACTACTCAATGGGATTTGTTCAGTTGATGCTACTGGACAAGGTACGATTTGATTTTCTAATTGATCACTCAAAAAAATTCCCTCTTTTCATTTTTTTATTATTTGAGAGCTCTCCTATCGCTAGAATATGTAGCAATTAAATCTATGCATGGACGTATATATTAGTTTTTTATTGATTTTAAATAGGCATTTTTGAGCTGTGCGAAAAGAGTTCAATTATCTTCCAGAGCATGGGCTGCCATATAGGACTCGAATTTTTTGTACTTGTAGCATATGGATAATCAATTCTAATACTATATTCTGACACAAATGATTGGAGTAAATTACTGATTCATTTGACGTATCAGGTAACGTATACTCAATATTTTGCTGTATATAGCCTTCTATAAATAAATTTCCCTTTAATGCTGTACATGTTCCATTTCCCAATGATTTGGATAAATGAATAGGTATAAATCTACAATCGGTAAGCACTACCTTATTTGAGATCTCTTTCACCTCTACAATCCCTTTATCAAATTCAAGAAACTCTTCAAGACATATTTCAATTTTATATTCCCCGACTACAACGGGAACTCGAATATGTAAAAAGTGATCAATAGAGGATGAATTGATTTCTCCTTTTTCAATTGATTGCGGGTTATGTAAAGGAAATACCACTGATTTAAACGGATGATGCTGCAGATTATTTTTATCATTAGTATCCATCTTCATTAAAGAAATCATTTGATTAATGTTCGAGTGAACCAAACGACAATCAGTATACTCAGGATAATCCGTTATCGTATGGAAAAGCTTAGTCTCAAATTGAGGAGTCGAGTTATCGTTTAAATCAAGAAATTCAAATGTAGTATTTTGAGTATTTTCACCACAAATAGGAGCATGGAGAAAATCTTTGATCTCTACATAAGTAGAAAACGGACTTTTTTTGGTAATGGAGCACACTTCTCCTTGTACTGACTTTGGAATAGAATTATTTTTATCCAAATCCGCAGTATCATCAAGTTGCATTTTATTTTCAACTTCGGATTCAGCATTACTGAAAAATTTACGATTACTGTCTGATTGAACTGCTAAATCTTGTTCTTCCACATGAGTCTCATCACTATCAGAGGAAAGTTCGATTTCGTCCTCAACAGTCGTTTCTATAAGTACGGGTAGATGTTCTGTTAAAGAAGATTCCTCTGCGGAGTTCTCATCTATAACTGAGAGTTTTTCGGTTTCTTCTTCATCACTCGTTTTTGCTGGTACGGGGTGGTGCGTTGTTAAAGGGGATTCCTCTACAATGATCTCATCACTGTCTAGGGAATGTTCAATCACTTCCTCAACATTCGTTTCTGTAGGTACTGGTAAGTCTTGTTTAGAAGCTAATTGAGCTGCTAAAATTGTTTCATCTGTATATCTTGTTTCATCTTCTTTTATACCAAGTAGATGATTGCTTTCATCTCCATCACATGGAGGTTCTAATGGAACTTCGTCATCTATGTTAGTTTGATACGTCCAATCCATGTATTTATTTTGTTTAGAGGAGACTTCCCTCATCTCTCTAAAGTTAATCCATGGAGTTTTCATTCGTTCACTCCCCAAATATATTTTGACAAATAACGCACAACATAAAATTTCATTTCTTTTATAATCGGTTATTAGCTATATCTTCTGTTTCGAATATGTTAGGTACTCATATGATGAATGACGTTATTTAATCGAAAGATTGCCATACTACTTACCATTCATATTATGCATTTTTTTTACTTTTGTCACAGTCCTCCTACATGGACACGGCCGATGTCTTTTAACATGCAAAAAAGCAGTTAAAAGTTCGCATAAATCGAACTTTCAACTGCTAGCTTAAATATTGATATTATATTAGAGCCTTCTTATTACCATCTTTGTTCCTCTAAATATACAAGGTTAACAAGATTCAGTAGGAGGAGGCGTAATAACTACAGGAGTGGCTGGTGGAGTAAGCCCTGGAAGAACAGGCGTTACTACACTACTGCCAGCGCCCAAACGGATTTGTTGAACTTGCAATACTTTTACTGTAAGCTCTAATACTATTTTTTCACGCAATGTGCTAAATGTTCCTTCAGGTGTTGCCATCCTTGGTGAAAAATCAAGTTCAAAGAAGTTTGCTGCTACTAATTCACCATATGGTTGCTCATTGTATTTAACGAGATTTTGGAAGAATGCCTTATCTAGGCGAGCATCCATTTGAGTAACTTCATTAAGGAAGTTCGCTTCCGCAAACTCAGAAATTCCTAAAATTGGTGTAGGGCCTCCTATCGTTTGTGGGAAAAATAGTTCCGTGAAGCCTGAAAATGGAACGTCAGCTATTCTATCCTGAAGTGCCCCGTTACATGCGGATGAAGCATATTCGATATTTTTACGAATATGTCCTGCAACAAATAATTTAGCTCTTGTTACTCTAAAGTAGTCAGTACCATCAATTCGTGCAAAGCGAACTGGTACCAGTTTCACTTGATTTAGGAAGACATGCTTTTTCACTCTTTTGATTTCTGTTGCTGCAGGACTTAACGTAATATCCGACTCTACAACGATTTGTAATGTTGGTTCTGCCAATGCAACTGGTATTTTAATAGTTGGCGCCGTAACTGGTGTAGCAACTAGTGGCGTAAAATCATTCGTTAGTGGTATTTGTTCAGTTGATGTTACTGGACAAGGTTGATTCTGATTAACAAATTGTTCACTCAAAAAATCTCCTCATTTCAATTTATAGTTTTAGTGAGCTCTCTATGCTAGAATATGTAGCCATAAAATCTATGTATGGACATTGAACTTGTTCTCTTATATATTTTGGTATTTATGAGCTTGAGATTTTACGCCTTAGGAGTATGTCGATATTGAATTTGCTGTATTGAAATTTCACATTTATATCCCATAAAAAAAAACCACTTCAAGTAATATAAGTGGTTTTCTCCAGCACAAGTGTGTCAGATGTCTCTATGACAAAAGTTATTCAAATTCATAGGATATGGCTGACAACGCATACAGTGGCGCTGTTTCTGCACGTAAAATTCTTGGTCCCAACGACATGGTTTGAGCACCTGCTTGTAACAAGGCCTCTGACTCTTTACGAGAAATGCCACCCTCTGGACCAAATATAATAAGCATTGATTTTGACTTTTTATCATACTCATTTTTTAGCTTGTCCGCAAATCTTGTGCGTTTCTCAGCTTTTGCATCCTCTTCGTCAGCGATAAAAACGGCATCAAATTGGTCTATATCTTGTAACAATTGTTTAAATGTAACAGGTTCATACACTGCTGGAATATGTGTACGATGGGCTTGTTCCGCCGCCTCTTTTGCAATTTTTTGCAATCTTTCTTGCTTTTTAGCCCCTTTTTTCTTGTCCCATTTCACAATAGAGCGTTCAGCTTCAAATGGCAGTAAGGCAAACATGCCAAGCTCTGTCGCTTTTTGTGTAATCAGCTCTAGCTTATCGCCCTTTGGTAAGCCACAAGCTACTGTTATTTGAATAGGTAGCTCCGATGAAGGAATAGTTTCGCCAGTAGCTTCAATCACTACCTCGTCACCTTCAAATCCTATAATCGTACAAATATGAGCAATATTTTGTGCCACAACAACGATTTGATCACCTTGTTTCATGCGCATCACTCGTTCAATATGCCGTGCATCTTCTCCACTAATACGTGCACTTTCTATGGCTGTCTCAATAAAATAACGTTGCATGCTCCACAGTCCTTTCCTAGCAAGAAATGAAAGCGCCAAATCGCCAGCATATGGCTTACGATTTGGCGCTTCCTTCGTCATGTTATAGTGGTCGACGGGCAATGATTGCTACCCAATCTTCCATTAATAATACTTCTTCAATTATAAAGCCTGAAGCTTCCAGAGCTACTTTTACTTCATCGCGTTTGGCACCGATAATGCCTGAAGTGACATATAATCCACCTGGTTTCACAATTGTAAATGCATCGTCAGTGAAGGACATAATAATTTCTGCCAAAATATTTGCGACAACTACATCTGCGGGTTCTTTAACAGTATCTAATAGGTTACCGTGGAAAACAGCTACTTTGTCCTCGACTTTATTTAAAGCAACATTTTCTTGCGCTGAGCGAACTGCTACCTCATCTAAATCAAGGGCATGCACATTTTTAGCCCCAAGTAGTGCCGCTCCGATAGACAATACGCCTGATCCTGTTCCAATATCAACAACCGTATCGCCTTCTTTGATGACCTTTTCAAGGCCTTGTAGACACATCACTGTAGTTGGATGTGTTCCTGTACCAAATGCCATACCTGGATCTAACTCAATAATTAATTCATCTGTTGAGACAGGTGTATATTGCTCCCATGTAGGGACAATGGTAAAGCGTTCAGAAATTTTGACAGGATGGTAGTATTGCTTCCACGCGGTTGCCCAATCTTCCTCATTGACCTCAACAATGGATACTACATTTTCACCAATATCAATGTTAAAGTTCGTTAGATTTGTAATAGCTGCTTTAATTTCCTCGACCGTTTCATTTAAGAAACTAGACTCCGATAAATAGGCTTTAACAATGACGCCATCCTTCGGGAAATCCTCTTCATTTAGCGCATAAATTTCACCAAATTGATCTTCACGTGGCTTCGCAAATTCTGCAGAATCTTCAATAACAACACCACTTGCTCCTGCTTCATGCAAAATATTCGAAATTGCTTCTACCGCTTCATTTTTTGTATGAATGGATAATTCTGACCACTTCACGTAGCTCTTCAGCTCCTCTAATTATTCACCTTGGAATTTTTTCTTAATTTTATCGAATAATGAACTTCCTTGTTCTTCAGGGATATCGCCACTAATTTCTGCAAATTCTCGTAATAATTGCTTTTGTTTTTCCGTTAATTTCTCTGGGGTCATCACCTTCACGGTTACATACTGGTTCCCCATGCCATAGCCATGAACATTTTTTACACCTTTATCTTTTAAACGGAATTGTGCACCTGACTGTGTTCCAGCTGGAATGCGTAGTTTTACTTTGCCGTGAACAGTTGGTACTTCAATTTCATCTCCAAGTGCTGCTTGTGGGAATGTCAATTTCAACTCGAAATAAATATCATCCCCATCACGTTCGAAATCATTATGACCTTGGACACGGAACATAATATATAAATCCCCTGCTGGTCCACCGTTTATACCTGGCTCACCTTGACCAGATACTCGAATTTGTTGACCATCATCGACACCAGCCGGAATTGACACTTTAATTTTCTTGCGTTTTTGAACTTTTCCTTCTCCACGACAAGTTGAACATTTTTCTTTAATGATCTTCCCTGTACCATGACAAGTTGTACAAGAACGACGGTTCATCATACGACCAAATGGTGTATCCACTGCTTGGTTGATTTGGCCAGCACCATTACATGTCGAACATGTTTCAGGCTGCGTACCAGGCTTTGCTCCTGAGCCATGACAAGTTTCACAAGTTTCATCTTTAGGAATTTCAATTTCTGTTTCTTTCCCAAAAATAGCTTCTTCAAATTTAATATTCATGCGATATTGCAGGTCGTCACCTTTGCGTGGCGCATTTGGGTCCTGACGACGTCCACCACCGCCAAAGAATGAACTGAAAATATCCTCGAAGCCACCAAAGCCGCCGCCTCCAAAGCCACCACCAAAGCCAGCATTTGGGTCCTCATGACCAAATTGGTCGTAGCGTGCTTTTTTCTGATCATCACTTAATACTTCATATGCTTCAGCGATTTCTTTGAATTTTTCATCTGCACCCGGCTCTTTATTAAGGTCAGGGTGATATTGCTTTGATAGTTTACGGTATGCTTTTTTGATTTCGTCTTTTGTTGCCGATTTGGTTAGGCCAAGCACCTCGTAATAATCGCGTTTTTCCATGATTCACACTCCGCTCTGTTTGCATAAAATCTATTGTAACATGCAGTCGATAAAACTGCCTTATTTTTCGAGTAATCGCTCTATAAATTTGAGGTTTTTACTTCCTAGCAGTGTTAACGTATGCAAGTATTCCTTAATTGGTACCTTTACTAGTTCGATAACCTTACTTCATGACAAAAGCCAAAGCCGCAAGCGGTCTTTGGCTTTTTCACTTTACTGTGCTTTTAATTCTTATTTATCGTCTTTTACTTCTTCGAAATCAGCGTCTACAACACCATCATCTTTTTTACCAGCACCAGCGTCTGCTTCTCCGCCTTGTGCTGCTTGAGCAGCTGCTGCCGCTTGTTCATAAACTTTCATAACTAATGGCTGTAAAACACCTTCTAATTTTTCTTTAGCTGCTTTAATACCTTCTAATTCGCCAGCTTCAAGTGCTTTTTTCAATTCATCACGAGCATCTTCTACAGATTTTTTCTCATCTTCTGTAATTTGCTCACCTAGGTCAGTAATTGTTTTATCCACTTGGAATACTAATTGGTCAGCTTCGTTGCGAAGATCTGCCTCTTCTTTACGTTTAGCATCTGCGTCAGCATTAGCCTCTGCGTCTTTTACCATACGTTCAATTTCTGCCTCTGATAAACCTGAATCAGATTGGATAACAATTGTTTGCTCTTTATTTGTACCAAGGTCTTTCGCTTTTACCGATACGATACCATTTTTATCAATGTCGAAAGTTACTTCGATTTGAGGTACCCCACGTGGTGCTGGTGGAATATCTGCTAATTGGAAGCGACCTAATGTTTTGTTGTCTGCAGCCATTGAGCGTTCACCTTGTAATACGTGAATATCTACTGCTGGTTGGTTGTCAGCTGCTGTAGAGAATACTTGTGATTTAGATGTTGGAATTGTAGTGTTACGGTCAATTAATTTCGTGAACACGCCACCCATTGTTTCGATACCAAGTGAAAGTGGTGTTACGTCAAGTAATACAACGTCTTTCACATCACCTGTTAAAACGCCACCTTGAACTGCAGCACCCATTGCTACAACTTCGTCTGGGTTTACACCACGGTGAGGTTCTTTGTTAGTTTCTTTACGTACTGCTTCCTGTACAGCAGGAATACGAGTAGAACCACCAACTAGAATAACTTGGTCAAGTTCAGAAGTTGAAAGACCTGCATCAGATAATGCTTGGCGTACTGGGCCTACTGTACGATTTACTAATGGTAATGTAATTTCATCGAATTTCGCACGTGTTAAAGAAATTTCTAAGTGTAATGGACCTGCTTCACCAGCTGTAATGAATGGTAAAGAGATTTGTGTTGATGTTACACCAGATAAGTCTTTTTTCGCTTTTTCAGCAGCATCTTTTAAACGTTGCATTGCCATTTTATCTTTTGATAAATCAATGCCATTTTCTTTTTTGAATTCAGCCACTAGATATTCGATGATTGCGTCATCGAAGTCATCCCCACCTAGTTTGTTATCACCAGCTGTTGCTAATACTTCAAAGACACCATCACCTAACTCAAGGATCGATACGTCAAATGTACCACCACCAAGGTCAAATACTAAAACTTTTTGATCTTGATCTTGTTTATCTAAGCCATAAGCTAATGCTGCAGCTGTTGGTTCATTGATGATACGCTCAACTTCAAGACCAGCGATTTTACCAGCATCTTTTGTTGCTTGGCGTTGTGCATCATTAAAGTAAGCAGGAACTGTAATTACTGCTTTCGTAACTTTTTCACCTAGGTAATCTTCTGCGTAACCTTTTAAGTATTGAAGAATCATAGCAGATACTTCTTGTGGAGTGTAATCATTGTCTTCCACCGTTACTTTTTCAGCTGTACCCATTTTTGATTTAATAGAGATGATTGTGTTTGGGTTTGTTACTGATTGACGTTTCGCTACTTCACCAACTTGGCGTTCGCCATTTTTAAATGCAACAACAGATGGTGTTGTACGATTACCTTCTGGATTTGGAATTACTTTTGGTTCGCCACCTTCAAGTACAGAAACGCAAGAGTTTGTTGTTCCTAAGTCAATACCAATAATTTTGCTCATTAAAATTTCCTCCTATTAATTCGACGCAAAGGATGCGTTTTTTCACTAATTTTAATTGACTAAATAGTGCTAAGACTATTCGTTCACAGATACCATTGTTGGGCGTAAAACACGATCTTTTAAGATATATCCTTTTTGTAGCTCGCGTAAGACTACACCCGTTTCTTTTTCACTATCCTGTTCCTGCATTACAGCTTGGTGGATATTTGGATCAAATTGCTCACCTTCTGCTTTAATCACTTGCAGGCCTTCTTTTTCTGTTGCTTCTAGCAATGAGCGATACACCATTTCAATCCCTTTAATAATAGATGCAGTCTCTTCAGAAGATGTCTCCACCTGTAATGCACGCTCAAAATTATCAAGGACTGGCAATAAATCAGATAATAAGCTTTGCGCTCGGTACTTTTCAGCAGCCTCACGATCTAGTTGTTGACGACGACGCATATTATCGAAATCTGCACGTAGACGTAGGTGTCGGTTTTCCTCGTCATCTAGCTTTGCTTGTAATTCAGCAAGTTTCGCCTCATATTGTTCTTCCACTGATAATTCAATTTCTTCTTGAACCTCTGTGCCCTCTACTTCTTCTGCTGTCGTTTCAGCTTGTACATCCTCTTGTACTAAATCTTTGTTTTCAGTTGTTTCCGTCACTTGAATCCTCCTCATTATTACTCACTACGATTCTTCGTAAATGCTTGTGTTAAGTCCAAGCGTATTACGTCTAATAATGCCACCACACGCTTATAATCCATGCGTGTTGGACCAATAATAGCAATGGCTCCCTGTTGATCATCACCTATAGAATAAGTAGTGGTAATGACACTGCAATTTTCCATTTCTAGCTGTTTATTTTCAGAGCCTATTCGAATATGAATTCCTGATTCATTTGGATGGAATAATGACTGCACTTGGCTGGTCGTTTCCATTAAGTCCAATATCATACGGACTTTATTTAAATCATGAAACTCAGGTTGATTAAACATATTCGTTTTACCACCATAGAAAATCTTACTTTCTGTATTTTGCATTGTCGCTGTTACGAGTGCATGAATAAAATCATCCGCTGATCGAACATGTTGCTGTAAAACTGCCAACACTTCAGCTTCAAGGCTTTTATGGAGCTCTTCTAATGACACACCTATTAAGCGATCATTCAAGATATTAACCATTTTTTCTAAATCCGAAGCGGTAAAATCAGGTGGTAAATTAAATAAGCGATTTTCAACATGTCCATTATTTGTCACGATAATCGCTACTGCTGTATCACTAGACAGTGGTACAATGGAAAATCTTTTGACACGATGTCTTTGAACATCAGGGCCTAATAGTATGGAAGTATAAGATGTCAGCTCTGATAGAATATTGGCTGACTTTCGGATAATATGCTCTACTTCTACAAGTCGATCATTGAAAATCGATTGAATCTGTTGAATGTCTCTCGAGTTAATGCCTTGAGGACTCAACAAATGATCTACATAAAATCTGTAACCCTTTTCCGAAGGCACTCGACCAGAGGAAGTATGCGTTTTTTCTAAATAGCCTAATTCCTCTAAATCCGCCATTTCATTTCGAATTGTGGCTGGACTAAATGTAATCCCTTGTTTTTTGGAGATTTGGCGAGAACCTACCGGCTGTGCAGATAAAATAAAGTCATCTATAATTACTTGCAAAATCTGTAACTGCCGATTTGTTAGCATGATTATCACCTCTGTTAGCACTCAACTAAGAGGAGTGCTAATACTATTATTAAATTATCAAATCCCACAATTTATGTCAACGATATCGCTCATTCTTCTAGCAAAAATTGTTGAAACACCTCATTACCCACAAAACGCCCTTTTCTTGTAAGGCGAACACCCACATCATCATGTTCTAAAAGTCCTTTTGATACTAGCTCTTTCAGAACAGAATCATAATGGGCTACGATTGGTGTTTTCAACTTCTCTTCATATATTTTGTGCTTAACTCCCTCAGTTTTACGCAGTCCTAAAAACATTTGTTCTTCTCTTTTTTCAGCCTGTGATACTCCATGCTCATGGACAATTGGGATCTCCCCTGCCAAAACAGTTTCCATATATTTTTTTAATGGTCCATGATTGGAATAGCGTATACCTGCTAGATATCCATGGGCACCAGCACCAAAGCCAGCATATTCGTCGTTATCCCAGTAGATCTTGTTATGTTCTGAGTGATAACCAGTCTTCGCAAAATTACTAATTTCGTATTGTTGAAGACCATGCAATTCCATTTGCTGCATTAAAACATCGTACATATCCGCTTCCAAATCCTCTGTTGGTAAATGGAGCTTTCCTTTTGCGTACTGATTATAAAAAATCGTTTTGGGCTCCACAATAAGGGAATAAGCAGAGAAATGAGGTAAATCAAGGGCCAATGCTTTTTCTAATGAGTCCTTCCATTGGACCATTGATTGACCTGGCAATCCATACATTAGATCAATACTAATATTTTGGAAGCCGATTTTTTTAGCCAAGTTAATTGTTTCATACACATGCTCGTTACTATGTGTCCGTCCGATTTTTTGTAACAATCCTTGATCGAAGGATTGAACGCCCATACTTAGTCGATTGACACCGCCATCAAACAAAACTTGCAATTTCTCCGAAGACAATTCATCTGGATTCGCCTCTGATGTAAATTCTGTCACACTATTCATTGGAATATACGTATGAATTAATGTAAGTAGTTTGTCCAATTGCTGTGGCGATAATGCTGTTGGTGTCCCTCCACCTAAGAAAATTGTTTCGATATGACGAAAGCTTTCGGGATTTTTTTGCGTTGCAAGCGCCATTTCTTTCCCAAGTGCTTCTATATATTCATCCACTGGTTGATTTTTAAAGTAAAATTTATTGAAATCACAATAATTACAGATTTGATGACAGAAAGGAATATGAATGTAAACACCTCGTGCCATAGCAATCCCTTCTTTCTCGTTAAGTCTTTTCCATTTCTACATTATAACGAATCAATAGAAGGAACGCTATGAAACCCTCTAGTGGGTTTACACATATTTTTCCCCCAATTATTTTTCTACAAACTAAAAACTAGTAAGCCAAAGAAATTCATCTAGCCTACTAGTTAAATTCATGTATAACAAACAATACCGACCACTATACCTAAAAGCACCAATAAGTAAGGCGGCATCTTCCAGCGCATTAAACACCATAAAAAGACAGCGACAAAGGCAATATCTAATCCGTTTTGAATAGTTTGTGTCACAATCGGTTGGATAAAGGCAGCGACCAAAATTCCGACGACTGCCGCATTGGCTCCTGCCATTGCCCCTTTTAGTCGGGCATTACGGCTTAGGCTGAACCAAAAAGGGAGGGCTCCTATCACTAACAAAAATGCTGGCAGAAAAATTGCCAAAGTAGCTATAATTGCACCTGGTACACCAGCAATAGCCATGCCGATATAAGCTGCAAATGTAAATAGCGGCCCTGGTACTGCCTGTGTCATACCATAGCCTGCTAAAAAGTCTGCAGTACTCATTTGTCCACTTTGAACAAACTGTGCCTCCAATAAGGGTAAGACTACATGGCCACCACCAAATACCAGTGCGCCTGCTAGATAAAACTTCTCAAGCATCGTTACCCATTCATGATTCCACAAAGTACTTATCATCGGTAAACCAAAGAGTAATATCAAGAACAGGGTTAATAAAGCAATACCAGTGGATTTAGAAATAGGCATATGAATTGCTATTGGCACTTTGCCATCGTTACATTTTTTTATTAGTTGAAAACCCACACAAGCAGCTAGTAAAATCGCTGTTATTTGTGCCAACGGATGGACCCATACTAACACGATGATGAGCGCTATTATAGTGATCAACAAATGTATTTTTGTAGATAGTAATTTTCTACTCATATCAAATATTGCTTGTGCCACAATTGCCACAGCTACTAACTTTAAACCATGAATCCAATCCATTTTTATTTCTGTATACATGGAAAAATAGGCAAATACCATCAATAACAACACAGAGGGTAGCGTAAAGCCCAGGAACGAAAGGACACTCCCTAATATACCACCCCTTAATAAGCCAATCCCCATTCCCACCTGACTAGATGCAGGTCCCGGTAAAAATTGGCTCAATATGACAAGTTGACTATAATCTTGGGCAGATAGCCATTTACGCTTTTGCACATATTCTTGTTGAAAATAACCTAAATGAGCTGTTGGTCCCCCAAATGACGTACACCCTAATTTTAATGAAACATAAAAAATCTCCCATAGCGTTCGCAAACTCTCAACTACTTTCCATATCTTTTTTTTAATCTTACATGGAAAGGTGATTCTTTCAGATTAAGAGTTTGTAAATTTTCATTCATCGCTAATCTTTTTTTATTTTAATGGTGGAATCAAGTTTACTCCCATCCTTATCGACAGGAACTAACATATAATTTTTCTCAGATAAGTATAGTCCATCCACACGGCTTCCCCACTTTGTTCCTTCTTTATTTAAAGGATAGGGTGTTTCAAAAGTCCATGATTGCCCACCTTTAGACAGAATTTTAAAGTGCAAAGCATCATTAACGATACTTTTCTCCGTATGAAAATAAATGGTAGTTGAAATAGGGGTGGAAACTACACGATCAATCATTAACTCTTGCTGATCAATATGTTTGACTTTTTTTTCGATTAAAAAAATATGGCGATCTTCTTGTAATTGCTCTTGTGACGCCTCTACTTGAAATTCCCACGGCTTTTCAATGCGTGTTTCTACATTCCAATCTTTATACCGAATGTCCAATTCCAAAATTTCATCTGTCGGGAAATCATCCATTTTGATGCTATTGTAAATGGTATAAACATTTGCAGATTTTGCAATAGACTGACCTCCATTACGAACCATATAATCTTTACCGTTAACAAGTATTTGAGGAAAGAAAAACACCTGATGGTCTGGCTTAAACTCTTTAGCAGGCTCGAAGGTTGCATTCAGTAAAATTTGATTATCATCCATAATTACTTCATTTAACGTTAAACGCCCTAGACTATTGTTAGCCGTTTCCCCTACCTCTGTTTTATAAGCCTCAAAATCCACTTCTCTATCCCACAGCCAATACAGCAAAGAGGAACTACCAATTACTAAGACTAACAAAAATACAACAACAATTCCCCACTTTTTGCGTCCTCGATTTTCCTTATTTAAATCTACAACTCGAAAGATATCATCGGACAACAAGTACACCTCTTTTTTTATAAATAGTTATGATTTATTGTAGTTAGTAAAGAGGCATTATATAACCCGAAAAGAAGGTTGAACAAAATCAATATGTATAAAAGGAATTATTCACTCCCTTTATTTTAGATGACGAACCTTATTTACTTCTTGCATTAAATAGTCCACGAATAAATCATCTCTTACTAGCCAAGCCCGATAATATCGCTTTACATACCATTCGGCATCCTTAAAGCTCTTAAAGGTTTGCTCAAGTGGAGTTTTATTTATTTCAATGATCCAATCCATTTCATTATTTGAATAGAGCAGAAATATTTCATCATCGTGATTTTTATAGAAGGTTCCAAAGGTCGCGCCCTTAAGGTTATAGCGATTTTTTTTTGCGTCCTCAGGAATGGGCTCTAAGTGGAATGTTTCTAACACAAATTGCTTGTATGCCTCCACTGTCAATGAGCACCCAGCTGCTTTTTGATGCCCTCCTCCCCCAAACAAGGCTGCAATGGACGCCACATTAATATGATCATGTATCGTACGGAAGGAAACTCTTTTACTCCCCATGTTAATCATGGCAATATAATCAAGATGTACGTTTTCTTTTCCTAATTCATTGCCAAGCTCAGAATGATAAGATTCTGCATAAACAACCCCACCATAGAAGTCACCTAAATTTGTTTGAATAAGCTCACGTTTTTTTCGGCGAATATAACGTTCTATTTTCTCCTCTTCCATGCTTAAAATTTTCTTTTCGAATTCATCAAAGTCGAAATGAGTTTGACTTTTTAAACGATCCAGCATTTTCTCTTCGAATTCTTCTATAGACACTAAAAAAAAGAGTGCATTCAATCGTTGAGCCTGATAATTTCCGTTCTTTTCCCATTCCCATGTATCATACTGTCTCACTAACTCAACAAACTCTGAAAGAACATCTGTTTTTTCTAATAGTCCATGCATGACAAGGTATTGATAAAATAATGATGTGGCAGACGTTAAAAGGCCTTGCTCATCTTCTATTACAACCTTACCCCACTCGTACTGATTGAGGTGGATGGCTGTTTGATGATGGTCTAAAAGTTGCACATTCCCAGTAACCTGAAAGTAATCATCAATCCTTTTTTCGTTCCCCTCATTCGGAGAAAGATCTGTAATAAATAAAAAAGTTTTGGACTGTTCATTTTCCAAAAAAAACTCGATTTCACGGTCAAGTGCTGTAACAGAGTTATATCTTATTTTCACCTGATCGTTAAACGCTAGCTTGGCTAGAATCCCACAACCTACACCATCTAAATCGTTATGTGATAGTAATTTATACATGTCATCACCTCCGATATAGTATGGTTACTTTTTTGTTATTCAAACAAAAAAATGTCGTTGAAAAAAAATACGTGATCACATACATTTAAAACAATTACTTCAGCTACACAAATTCATATTAGAAGGAGAAATATCAATGAAACGTAAGCTCGCCTATAGTGGAATTGTCATTGTAGTAATACTTTTAATCTTTTCAGCCTATAAACTAATGAATGCCCGCAATTATCAATTATTTGGAAACATAACCTCTCATGTTGAGACAAATGACAAAGTTGTTGCGTTGACATTTGATGATGGACCAACTAAAAATACCGATGCTATTTTATCGTTACTAGACGATTTTCAAGTGAAAGCAACGTTTTTTTTAATCGGAAAGGATATCGAAGAACATCCTGAGGAGGCGAGAAAAATTGCTGCGGCTGGTCATCAAATTGGTAATCATACGTATTCACACAAGCGTATGGTATTAAAAAGCCCTGCCTTTATCAAACATGAAATCGAAAAAACCGATGACTTAATAGCTGAAATTGGCTATACGAAATCAATCGTAGTAAGACCTCCATACGGCAAAAAACTAATTGGATTTCCGTATTACTTAAATAAACACCAGCGAGAGACAATTACATGGAACTTAGAACCTGATACGTTTTTCACACAGGCTGATGAAAAAGTGAGGTATGTAAAGGAAAACATTCGACCAGGTTCCATTATTTTAATGCATCCTATGTATGATTCTACGGAGAATGAATTACAGGCCATAGAGGAGATTTTACAGACATTGTTGGACGAAGGTTACACATTTGTAACGATTGATGAACTTTTAACCATCAAAAATGATTAATAAAAAAACACTTAGGAATCTGTGCCTACTATAGGACAGATTCCTTAGGCAGTAATAGTCATGAAGCAGCACTATCATGTTCATTCACTATAATATTAACATTATAGTATTTTATATTATTTACTCTCCTACCATCGTACCTTCACAAAATTTACACAGCCTTTATCCCCTTATTACAAAGTTAAACAACGAAGTTTCTCAATGTTAGATTTTTCGGAAATGTTAATATATATTTTTTCAGTAAAATATAATCACCATCTCTGCTAAAATATGCTATTATACTTTTAGTATAAGGACCTATTTTCACTTAATTGAAAATAGAGGAAATATGAACTATAAAGGATGATGATGATGCAAAATATCCAACAATTATTCCAGAGCGAAGATGGAAATATTCAACAAAGAGAGAATTTTATATCCTTATTAGAGAAAATTGTTTCTTCATTAGATAAGTTAAAGGATCCAAATAAAACGACACTAGGTCCAATGAAAGAACGCTCTGCTAATTTTTATCAAGAGCTAATGCAGGACCATCAAGTACCAACAAGTGGTGTTGGGCTCGATCAAGTGGTAGAAGAATTAACAGAATTAATGCAAGGGCATCCTTATCATACGCGTAACTTTGTCACAAATGTTTTGCCAATGGCCAGCATTCCTGGCATATTAGGCCAGTTTACAAATGCTCTGTTGAATGGCAATAACTTATGGGATGTTTATGGACCTGCTGCTGCTGAGTGTGAGGTAAAGGTAGTGGCCATGATGTCTAAGTTAGTAGGCTATGATTACACGAAAAGCTTTGGCTATACTACATGGGGCGGTCAAGGGGCTGTTTTCAGCGGATTACGTCTGGCTATTGCAAAGCAATTCCCACACGCTAAAGAAGATGGTATTCCTAATAATTTATATTGTTTTGCTTCAGAAAATGCACATTATAGCCTCTTAAAATCTATTGAAGCAGTAGGAATTGGCAGTAAACATTTAGTACGTGTAAAAGCAGGCAAAGATCACTCCATGGATGTGGAAGACTTACGTGCACGCATGACTGAGGTCATCGAAAAAGGTGGTATTCCTGTCTATGTCGTAGCAACAACAGGAGCAACAGATCAATTTGGCATTGATGATGTAAAGGCTGTAAAAGAAGTTACAACTAGCCTTGAGCAAAAGTACAACCTACAACCAGTACATATTCATGCTGACTCAGCATTAGGTGGTTTTCATGCATTTTTCAATGATTATGATTTCAAAAAAAATCCACTTCAATTCGAAGAGAATGTATTACAAGGACTGTCACAAATCCATGAACGTATGCAGCATCTAGCAATTGCAGATAGCCTTTGCTTTGATTTCCAAAAGCTTGGACAAACACCTTATTTAACAAGCTTATTCTTAATTAAAGACGGTAAAAGCTTACAGCTATTAGATATTGAGGACTTTGATACACCTTATGTTGGTAATCGTGGCTACGGCTCCTATCATACAGGTTACACGTTAGAATGTTCCCGTATGGGTAGCTCTATTGCAATTTTGGCTGCTTTGCAAGCATTCGGTAAGGAAGGCTATCAACAAATACTTGCCAATTATGTACGTGTGAATTTAGCATTCCGTGCACAATTAGCTACAAAAATACCAAGCTTACAGGTTGTCAATGAAATGAATATTGGGCCAGTCACTGCCTTTCGTTTATACCCAGATGGCTTAAACTGGCAAGCAGAACAGGCTGGTCACTATTCACAAGATCAAATTGAACGTATTAATGCCATCAATGCTTCTTTATTTGAGATTATCGGAGAAGGTCGAGACGAAGTATTCTTTGGTGATACAACTCGAGTTTGCACAGTACATACAAATGATACAACACAACTTGTACCAGTGGCTGCGGCAAAGTTCTTCTCCATTTCACCTTATACGGAGACTGAGCATATCCCTAATATGATTCAATTCTTACAGAAAAAGCTTCAAGTATTGGAGGCGTCTCAAATTGCGTATCGTCAATAAATTTAAGAGTTCATTACTTTATAAGTATATTGCTAGCTTTACTATTCCGATAGCCATTATTTCGTTGATATTTAGCATTGTATTGTTTGCAGTTTCATATCGTATTATCGACAATTTTGTTATTAAACAATTTGAATCGACATTAGAAATAACATCGAGCACTATATTTGAAAATATCGAGAAAAATGATGTAAAGGCTGCGGATAATGGTAGTCCTGATAAATATAAAAAATTATTAGATCAATTGAATGCAACAATTAAAAAATACGATATTGAAAATGCCTATGTGCTTTCTAATGCAAATGGGAAAGAGCATATCGTCGCTTTAAGTGATACGGACAATCATCAACAAGATTATGAATTTAGTGTAGAAATGCGTGAAGCTATAAACACTGGAACAATTCAAACAAGTGATATTTATAAAGATGAGTATGGTATCCATAAATCTATATTCATCCCATTTAAAGATACAGATATTATTTTTGGTTTAGATATGGACGCTTCCTTTATCTCTAAACTTCAAACAGAAACACTTTGGATTTGTATTATTATGACGGTTATTTTTGTGATTTTAGGCATTATCGTTGCTTACTTCATTAGCGTAGGTATTACGAGACCAATCAAAAAAATGACTCAATATGTAGGACAAGTTGCGCAGGGCGAATTAGCAGTTGAACCGCTTCATATAAAGGGCTCTAATGAGATTGCTCAACTTTCATCTGGCATTGAAAATATGACAGAGGATCTACGTATATTGATTCAGCAAATTGCTCAAAATGCTGAGCAAGTGGCAGCGATGTCTGAGGAATTAACAGCAAGCTCTGAGCAAACAAGTGCTTCCATACAGCAAATTACCTCTTCCATGCAAGAAGTCGCAGCCGGATCAGAAAAACAAACCTATTCGATTGAGGAAGTCGAAAGTCATATTACATCCATCTCGGGCAAAATGTCTGAGGTTGTAACAAGCGTTACGGATGTGACTGAAAAGGCATTCAATGCGTCAGCTATTTCAGAAAAAGGCAATACTACGATTAAAGATGCCACTGAAAAAATGGCCGTTACATCTCAAGCTATTCAAGAATCTGCAACTGTTGTGGAGCGCTTAAGTACGTACACAAATGAAATTGGAGATATTGTAACATTAATTACACAGATTACTGATCAAACTAATTTACTTGCTTTAAATGCTTCGATTGAGGCAGCTCGTGCAGGTGAACATGGGAAGGGCTTTGCGGTCGTTGCAGAGGAAGTACGTAAACTAGCAGACCAATCATTAGATGCAACAAATAGTATTCGTACACGTATTGAAACGATTAAAGAGGAATCTGCCCAAGCCGTAAAATCAATGGCAATTAGTAGTAGCAATCTCGCTGAAAGCTCTACAACCTTCAATGCCTCAGGTGAAGCATTTGCTGATATTTATGCCCACATCACAGACCTGACGAAGGAAATGGATCATGTGAATAGCATTATGTCCAATATCAACGAAGGAGTTAGCAGTATTGCTGTTTCTGTTGAGCAAGTGGGAGTAGTAGCTGTACAATCATCAGGCAATATTCAAAACGTAGCAGCAGCATCCGAGGAGCAATCTGCAAGTATTGAAGAAATTACTGCATCCTCAAATAACTTAGCTGAGATGGCACAGGAACTTCGCCATATCATCCAGAAATTTAAATTATAAATAAACATAACCGCTATGCCTGACAAGGTGTAGCGGTTTTTAGTAGAACAAAAAAATCTTCTACCAAGAAGGTAGAAGATTAAGCAATAATACTTTTCACAACTTTTGAAATCACTGCACCCTCAGCTTGACCAGAAAGTAATGGTTTTGCAATTTTCATAGCCTCTCCCATATTCATTCCTTTTTCAACACCAGCGGCTACTAATTTTCCAGCAATCTCTTCTTCCGATAATTGCTTTGGTAAGAATGATTTCAAGAGTACTAATTTGGCTTCTTCTTTCTCAATTAAATCTGATCGCTCAGCCTTTTGAGCACCCTCTAAAGCCTGATTTGTTTGTTTGACCTCTCGATTTACAATGGCCATTTCTTCATCAGCAGTTAAAGCCTCTCCCTTTTCTTTTTCAGCCATATCTAAAGCCGATTTTAAAAGAGATAATACACCCTTTGCCAAAATATCTTTTTCTTTCATTGCCGTTTTTAATTGATCAAATACCTCTGTTTTTAACAATACCCTCACTCCTTCAAGCCTTTATATTCCAAAAAATTATACCACAAAACTAGCCTGAAGACTTTTAATCAGATAACTTCACTTGATAATGGAGCATTCCCTTTAATTCCCCTGATAAGAAAAGAGCCCCTGTTGAGCAATTTCCTCGCGCAATAAATATTCTCCAATCTAGTCTAAAATTCAGGATGTTTGCCTAGTGATGTTAATGCGTTCTCCTTTTATTAGATTGTTAAAAAAACCTTCCCTATATTAGTATTGCTAGATTCAACAGTGTCTATGGCCTTGTAAATGTCCAATAATGGAAAGTACGTATTTACGTTCATCAATGTTAATGACCCATTATGTACGAGGTTTATTAAATATTGCATACACTGTTGCCATTTTTCTGTTGTTGACTGATGTTGCCAATGTCGTAAATGAAACATCATAGCCTGGACCTTTGTTTCCTTCACAATGTTTGCCCAATCCACCTGTACTCCTGATAAAAGACCAATGGCTAAAAAATTTCCACCAGGTTGCACACAAAATGCAAGTTGATTGCCAGCATCTCCTCCTATGGAATCAATGGCAGCATCTGCACCTCTTCCATTTGTTAATGCCATCACAGTATCATACAGGGGCATATAGGATGTATCAATGACATAGTTGGCACCAAGTTGCTGTAATACCTCTGTATGCTGACCATTTCTTGTAACCGCGATTAGCTGGAAACCTAATAATTTCGCAAATTGAGCATAAATATGTCCAATAGCTGAGCCACAAGCGTTCACTAATAAAACATCACTCGGTCGTAATTTTAGAACCTCTGTACAAGTTACTAAAGCTGTAAGGGGATTAATATACATTTGTGCTGCAGTAAAATTATCCATGCCAGTTGGGATAGCTACAGCAAATTCTGCTTGGGTTTTCACCATTTCTTGCCAAGTCCCCTCTCCCCGTAGAGGTAGCACTCGCTGACCAAGAAGCTTGGACGAAACAAGCGATCCGACAGCCTCAACAACCCCAACGCCCTCATAGCCAGGTACTGTTGGTAAAATGATTCGATGAGCATATTTCCCCCGTATGGGTATAAGATCAGAAGGATTGATTGGTCTTGCTAGCATACGCACAAGAATTTCCTGTTGAGTAGGGGGTATTATGGTTTTATTTTCAACCCTTATTACCTCTTTAGGATTTCCATATTCATATATTTTAAGAGATTTTACTTTCACTATTCTTTCTAGCTCCTTTATGGATTAACTATTAAACAGTATCATTCCAAGGGCTTCTGCATCACGTTCCTTAAACCCAAGCTTTTGATAAAATGATTACTTCCCTTTAGCGCAAAATAATTGAACCCACATTATATTTTCCTGCTGAAAATGCTCTAACAAGGTCTCCATCACCATTGTCCTGATTCCTTTTCGCTGAAAATCCGGATGCACCATCCCAACACAAATAAAGGTTTGATAGATGCCATCAGAAATAATACGCCCAAACCAATTAGACTCTCACTATCATAAATAGATGTACTGTACCAACTATTACATATTGCCTTGTATAACTGCTCATACGCTTTTATCGTTGGATTCGATTCACTTATTACATACCCTTCTTAGCATTTGAATAAAATATACATTTTTTAATTATTTATTCTACTATCCATTTTAAGGTACTATCATTGTACAGTTAGATGACCTTTTTCATCCATTATTAATTGGAGAGAACCATTTATTTCTATACATATAGGGCTGACCTGCGCAATCTTATCAGAAAAATACCACGGACGGTCACTAGGTCCTACTAAAATATTGGCTCCATCTTCATAGTTGCCTAGAAAATTCAGGGACTCTTGTTGAATATTATTATTATTAATAGGCTTTATACCATATTCATTTAACTCTCTTGCTACTGCTAAAATATCATCTGTTGTTAAATTAATTTCACCAATATGTAACACTTGATCGATTGAAAAAGAGGTTGTATGGAGTTTTTGATTCACTTCCTGTCTAGAAATAAACTCCACTATATTTCCCTCTGGATCATAAAAATAACATGAATAGGCCTTTAAAAATTGAAAATAAACTTCATCCTGACCTTCTGAAAAAAGTAGGCCGACTCGTTCATTCGCCCAGTCCTTTGCTTGTTGAAATAAATTACATGGAATGTTTAAAGCAAAATGATATTGTTTTTGGATATGAGAAGAAACCTTTTTGAAGGTCATCTCACTCTCACCAACAGCTATTGTAAAATAATCCTCTGTACCTTTTACCAATGAAAATCCCATTTGCTCGCAATAAAAATGCTGCATCTTTTGTACATCATGAACAACTAGTTTAACCCTCGTAATTTTCATTAAATCCACCCCTTGCGTGTAGTTAACCCTACTATACTAGGCAGGAAAGGCATTTACTTCGTGCAAAAGAATGAAGTTTTATCTAGATAACTTACAAATGCTCTCGATCTCCTTTACTAGTTGGCTGAGAAATAATCAGAAATTCTACATCCTCTTGCAAATCATTTCGCATCTGGTGTGGCTGATTTGGTGGTATTTTCATGTTTCATTAATTCAATTCCTCTTTGTCAAATCTCTCATGTTAAAAATTCTGCTAAGCTTATTTTCTTTTTTTGATAGTCTGCGCCAATCTGTTGCAGCTCTTTTTCTAATTGAGCTGCACCCGCTTCGACGCCTCTATAAATTAATAACGGCGTCTGCTCTAAAGATTTTTTGGCTGTTGAATAATCACAGGACAATCTCTTTTTAAGCAGTAATAAAGTTTTAAGCTTATCCTTCCCATTGCCGGTAATATACATTTCATAGTAATTGTAAGAATGGTCTTCCAGCTGCTCTTCCTCTAAATTAGAAGGTACAAGAACACTCTGAAGAAACGCTATGAGATTATCATAGGCCATTTCAAAATCCCAACTACCTGCACCATGATAGGCAGTGAAAATAGCCGTATCCCCTCTCGATAAATCTATACAATATGGATCTCCCTCATCGGTAGCGATAACTACATAATATTGTGGCCAATCTGAAATGACTTCTTCTGTGACAGGATTATAATTGTAACCTTCCTGTCCTCGCACTAAATCCGTAGCCCCGAATATTTGTAGGTTTATATAGTCACCTGTATTCCATGTAATTCCTTCCACGACATAATGTTTCAAAAAGTAGATATATTCATCCGGTAATTGCCAAAGGCTGCCCATCAATCGACTACCATCATCTTCTAGTGGCTGGTGAAAAACCATCGGATATACGGCATAAAATGAAGGATCTTGTTGTTGAATCTCTAAAATAAAACTACGCATGTTCTCTATTACATCATCTATTTCCTTAAATACTTCATTCATAGGTAGTTTCCTCCTAACTGCTTTGCATTTTATCATACCCCATCATTACTCAATAAAGGAGAACATGTTATAATTTTAAAGTGCTCATCTATAATTATTTCGTACATTCGTCTGTATTCTTATGATTATTATCTAAGCCGTAACCATACTAAAAACATAAACCAGATCTATTAAAAATAGTAAAAGGAGAAATCTCTTTTGAGAAAAATAATCATCAGACGCCCTGAGCCAGCAGATACTCCTGTACTACATAAATTCTTTTTACATGTCATTCAGGATACTTTCGCTAAAGAAGGTCTTGCCGAGCTGGTGGACGATCAACAACAGGAATGGACAACGAAAAAACAATATTTAGCTGCTGACTTTGAAAGTCAGGGCCAAAAAAGGTTTTTCTGGCTGGCTGAGGATGCCGAAACAAAAGAAATCATTGGCACCATCGAGTATGGTGAGTCTAATGAATTCATTCAAAAAACAATTACGGAAGACCTGTCAAATTGTCCAGAAATCGGGACCGTTTATGTTCATCCAAACTACCAAGGTTGCGGGATTGGAACGAGGCTTGTGAAGAAAATGCTAACAACGTTAGAAATGAAAAATGTCCCTAGCTTTTGTTTAGACAGTGGCTATAAACAAGCACAACTGGTTTGGCAGAAAAAATTCGGACACCCAAACTATGTTCTTGAACATTTTTGGGGAACAAATAATCACCATATGATTTGGAAACGCGATTTACCATTTCAACTAAAGGAGTAAAAGATGTCCTTACAAATCACACAACAATTAGATGCAAAAAATAAATCTTATGTTAATCACATGCTTTATGAATATAATGTAGAACACTTTCCAAAAGACCTACAAGGGCGCTATAAGGAAATTAATTTATTTCTAACAGATCAAGACAATCAAATTTTCGGTGGCATTTTAGGGGAGGTTTGCTGGAACTGGTTAGAAATACACACATTAATGGTCGATGAAAAATTTCGTGGTCAAGGATATGGTTCAAAATTGTTAGCAGCCATTGAGGAAATTGCTTTAGAGAATAAGTGCGATTTCATTAAGGTTGACACCTTAAGCTTTCAAGCGTTAACATTTTATGAAAATCATGATTATGAAATTTATGGGACCCTCGATCAAGTAGGAAGAGATTTTAAACATTACTATTTAAAAAAGACTTTACAATATGATTTGGATGTTGCTAGCCAAGATTAAATCTTTGATGAAGATGAGTGAAGTTCAAAATCATTGACCATCCATCGATGTGAGCAGTCCTAAATATTTGTTATACTTTTCGATGAATGTTAGTATTGTTTATACAGATTTAGTTTTAATAGGGAGATCGTTAAAAATATGTAAGTTTTAATAGTTTCAACAGTGACGTTGAGGCTTTTCTCTTTTCGAAATTTGTAAGTGCCTATACTTATTATGTTTGGAGGGAAATGAAATGTTAAAATTCATTGATGATTTAGCCGGTGCGGTTTTCGATGTATTTATGCTATTTTGTTATTTCTTGGCAGGCGTAATAATTGTAGGGGTCCCTATCTTTTTATTAGCTAAATTCTTTTTATTGTTTCAGTAAATATTGCAGACGACATCAAAATGCTAAAAGGAATCACCCGCTTTACGGTGATTCCTTTTTTCTTATTCATCTATGTTTATTGCTCAGCAAGCCCTTTAAACAATTCGACTCCTGTTACGATCAGGTCATCTTTAAAATCATATTCAAAGGTATGGATGTTTGGATAATCCTCTCCATTACCTATATAACAGTAAGAGCCCTTTGTCAGTTTTGTATAATGACCAAAATCCTCTGAAGCGCGGAAAGCCTCCTTTAACTCGAGCATTGGTATATTTTTCTCTGCACAAACCTGACGTATTTTATTGGAGCTCTCTACGTGATTAGCCGTTTCAGGGAATTCATCCTGATATTCAAAACGAATTTTCAGCCCATATTTTTCTGCTTCTGCTTGTGCTAGATTTTCCAATTTATGCTGAAGTTTATCCATCTCTTCTTCATATAGAGCTCGGATAGTCAATCGTAATGTGCCCTTACTTGCATTGACACCAAATGCTTTCTCTCCGATATCTACTTGGACGACGGTACATAATACATTACCTTTATTCGCTGTTGAATCAATAAAGCTTGGAATGCTATCAATAATTTTGGCTATGGCAAAAGCAGGGTTTATGCCATTCTCGGGTTCACTTGCATGAGAAGGTACCCCCTCCATATAGATAGACATTCCTTTTGATGCATACTGAGCTGTTCCATTGATAACATAAACCGTATTTTCTTTGATGCCACTCATATTATGCCAGCCAAAAATCTCATCAATTTTCTTTTCTTCTATTAAGACGGCACATTCTACAGCACCATCACCAGTTTCCTCGGCATGTTGGAATAAAAAGAATATATTATTGTTAGAGCCCTTCTGATCGATTTCAAGGGCAAAGCCGCAAAGAGTTGCGGAATGTCCATCATGACCACATTTATGAGAAACACCAGGAAACTTCGAACCGTAAGAAAGTTCAATCGTCTCCTCAATCGGGAGGGCATCAAAATCAGCCCGAAAAGCAATATTTCTTTTGCCTACTTTTGAGTGATAAACGGCATAGAACCAACGCCCCTTATCTACAACTTCAAGATTTGTATGGGTTTTAAGAAACTCTATTAAATGCTGTTTCGTCCATGCTTCTTGATTTGATAATTCTGGATGCGCATGTAACTCATGTCGTAATTGTATAGCCAACTGTAAATTATTCTTTTCCATTATTCTGTATCTCCTTTAACTCATCGCAAATCTCTTAACATTCTGATTGTTTACTAGAAAAATGGATGCAACCAACGATCATGTCATTGATTATTTTATTTCTTTATCATGTATATGTGCTTCTAAAAATGGCTTATAGCTAGGATCATGGATTTTCCCTTTTTTATACAAATAAGTGCCTGCAATAAAGTACAGTATTAGCATAGGAACACCAATATAGAATGAGAATCTTGTTTCAGGACTATAAGCTGTATAAATGGCAATGGCTATTAAAGCAGCTAAACAAAGTAGCGTTGGAATTGGATAAGTACGCATTTTGAATTTTAGCTTATCGACAGACCCACCATTTTTCACTAACCACTTCCTAAATTTATAGTGGGAAAGATAGCTACCAAACCAGCCAAGTAGTGTATTAAAGCCTGCAATAGATGTTAACCAAATAAATACTTTATCTGGTGAAATAAAGTTCGTAATCAACGAAACCTGTCCAAGGAATAATGTCAAAATTACCGCATTCATTGGAATGCCTCGTTTATTAACCTTCCCTAATGCTTTTGGTGCTTTCCCTTCTTTTGATAATGCAATCAGTGTTCTACTTAGGAAATAAACGATCGAGTTAGCTGCAGAAACCAAAGATGTTAGAATAATAATGTTCATGATTGTTGCAGCTCCAGGAATGCCAGCTAAACCTAAAAGACCAGCATATCCATTACTTAGAACGCTTACATTTTGATAGGGTACAACTAAACCAATGATGGTAATAGATCCAACATAGAAAATTAATATCCGAAGGAAAATTGTATTAATGGCCCTTGGAACATTTTTCTGCGGGTTTTCTGCTTCACCTGCTGCAGAAACAACTGTCTCAACTCCTAGATAGGACCAAACTACACCAGTCATCATAATAATGACCGCTGTCAAACCATTGGGAAACATCGATTCACTGTTCCAATTTGAAAACCCTATAAATCCTTGCTCTCCAATAACACCGAATATCATTAGGACCCCAATGATAAGAAATACAATGATGGCAAGTACTTTAATACCGGCAAACCAATATTCAGCTTCCCCATAGGATTTCACATCAATTAAGTTCAAAAACAAAATGATAGCTGAAATACAAAGACAAAATATAAAGGTAGACGTACTTGGGAAAAATTGATTAAGAATCATCCCTCCCCCAACAATTTCAGCACCGAGCCCAAGGAATCCATTAATATATAAATTCCAGCCAACCATAAAACCTAGCACAGGGTGAACAAATAATCCTGAATAGGTAGTATAAGCTCCTGGTATAGGCATGAAGGTTGACATTTCTCCAAGACCCTTCATTAACACAAATACTAAAATACCAATCACTAAAAATGCTATAGGACCTCCAAGAGCTCCAGCATTTGAAACAACATTTCCAGATGCAAGAAATAACCCTGTCCCAATGGTTCCACCAATTGAGATCATTGTAAGATGTCTGCGTTTTAACCCACGTTGTAAATCATACTCTTTATTCTCCACTGTAAATCCCCCTAAATCTTTCAAATCATAGCCTTTCTACACCTTTAATTACGTCTCCACATATGCCTCCGGTGTTTTTCAAGCTTACTTGAAAAAGTTTCTCTAAAAACCGTCAGCATGATATTGCACAAGCACCTGCTGTAGAAAGGTTTTTCCCCTTATTAAAGAGAGAGAAGTTTATTGAAACAAAATAATCCCCTTTCTCCTTTGTTAAAAGACAATATATAATATTCAGTCTTTAATTCTATATATTATATATTTTATTTTATATGTCAATAAAAAAAGAATCTGTCTCATTCGAAACAGATTCTTAGTTTTTCCAATTTTTCTAGCAATTATAGCAATACTTTCTCCGCTCTTTCCATATTCCAGTGAACTTCTTTGAGGAATCTTTCTAAAGCAATGGCATCTCCATTCTTGAAAAAATCAAGAATTTCCCGATGTTCATTGTTGAGCTGCGTTAACATTTCCTTTACTCGATCAGTTGAGTCATTTTCCCCTAAGTTTTTCATAAATTTTTTCTCTAATTGCAGTAAAAGTTCGATCAAACTTTTATTCGGGCATAGCTTATGATAAACACCATGAAAAGCCTCTTGCATTTTATCGTACATCCTGTAATTTTCTGTATTAATAGCTAAATCAATACTTTGAATATAAAACTCCATCTCTTTCATATCTTTTTCCGTTAAAAACGGCAATGCCAACGAAGCAGCTAATCCATCCAATGCCCCAATAATAAAATAAGTCTCTTTCGCTTCTTCCTTCGTTAAACTTTTGATGACAAACCCTTTACGTGGGATATTTTCTAGTAAACCTTCTGATGTCAGCTGAATGAGTGCTTCCCTTACTGGTGTTCTACTTACATTGAGGCTTTCACTAATATGGTTTTCATTCACCTTTTTTCCAGCCAGCAAGCTCCCATTGTTAATTTGTTCCACAATATAATTATAAACATGGTCTTTTAGCGATAAATATTCCATTATGAATTCTCCAATACGTTATTTAATACAATATATTGTATGTATAAATTGATTTTAATATATAGCCCATTTTTTCTCAATTAATTCTTTTCTTATTAATGGAAAAAGTACTAATTAACACAGAACATCCTAGTAGAGGTAAAAAGAAAAAGACCACCCTTTAGAGTGATCTTTAAGATTGGAACTATTTATTATTGTTTTTCAGTCAGCATTTTCACCACTTCTTTAATTTGCAGTTCTAATGAGATTGGGTCATTGCCCCAGAACAGCTCTGGGTCAAGCTTGAATACTCGGTCATTCTTCACAGCGTCAAGTGACTTCCAAAGTCCTTCGCTCTCCCCCCATACCTCTGAGATTAAATCACCTTGATCGATGAAAATATAATCGCCGGCATATTCAGGTATGACTTCATACGAAACTTGGCGATAAGCCTCTTTCCCTATCATTTCTTTCGCCTGTTTCGCTGGTGGCTTTAGTTGAAGATGCTTATAAATAGCTTCACCGCCTCTATAGCCTCCGTCACCATAAATATAAAACCCTTTATCTACTACAAAAACGCCCATCAGCGCAAACGTATCATCGGGTTTAATTATAGTTGCAAGCTGTGCTCGTGCTTCCTCAGCAGTGTGATCTAATTGCTTAATCCATTTTTCCGCTTCATCCTTTTTGTCCAAAGCATCGCCCAATAGACGCATAGTTTCATAAATATCTCCTGTTGAGCTATAAGGAATTGCAAGAGTTGGTGCAATCTTCTCATATTGCTGAAGGATTGCTTCATCACTCACCCAAGTAATGATTAAATCTGGTTTCAGTTGTACGATGGTCTCTAATGATCTCTCACCAGTTGTTTCAATTCCATCAATCTGATCCTGGATTACTTTGTTCTCCAAATCCCATTGTGTAGAACCGATCGGCTTGACACCTAGTACAAGTAACTCTGGTAAATAACCGTCTGTCACAATACGCTTTGGATGACTTGGCATTTCCAAATTCCCACGTTGTGTTTTAATAATCTTTGTTGCTGATTCCGACGTTTCGGCTGTAGAAGTATCCTGATTTGTATTGGATTTAGTGCTGTCATTGGTATTGCCACATGCCGTAAGTATGGTGATTAAAGCAAGAAATAATATCGATTTTAACAACTTATGTAAGTACAAGATTGGTACCTCCTTATTTGATAATGATTATCATTCGCGATGATATATTCATTATAGAGACAGTCTTGTACAAGAACAACGCCTTTAAATTGGATGTTTTATAGGGAAAATTGTTGGATTTAGTTTTATTTAATTAACAATTTTACCATTACATCCAGCTGGAGCTCCAATGAGAAACCATCATCAAACCAAAATTCATTGAGCTTCAGTAGATGTAATTGGCAGCCTTGCTCATACACTAATTGTTGCCAAATGGAACGCTGCATAAGCTGAGCACGGAAAGATTCCGTATCATCCGTTGGCACAATCAAAAACATATGACTAGCCGCATATACAGGCAAATCCTGCTCTGTCACTTTAAGATGCTTACCAGTTTGAAGTATCTCCTGTTTAATGGTTTGAGGAGCTCGTAGCCCTAATAATTCAAATAGAGTGTAGGCGGAGCGCACTGATAGATAAGGGATTAGCCATAAATTATCATGACTTAATTCAAAGATACCAGCTGTTGTATCTGACTTTAAAAATGGTTGAATGACTTCTCTTGCTTCTTTAGCGGACTGTTGCAGCTTTGCAATCCACTCCTCAGCCTGTTGCGTTCGCCCAAGTAGCGTTCCAAGCAGTCTTACCTCTTCTAGCTTGTCCAACTGCCCCCAAGGGATTGTTACAACAGGGGCAAATTGTTCGAGTGTTTTCATTATATCAGGATAATTATAAAAATAAGTTGGTGCCACAATTAACTCTGGTTCGAGCTGGCGTATCTCTTCGAGTTGATCAAAGGACTCTATTTCCACAATGGTCGGCAATCGTTTATGCAATAGCTTAGAAGATTGAAGCAGCTCTCGTGTAGTAGCGAGGGGTTGAATGCCCAATGCTACTAATGCCCCAAGAAATTGTATACTAACTATACGATGAGAATGCCTCCTCTTACGGAAACTGCTAGGTGAAATATGAACATATTTAGTAAAGGTTTTCCCCAAATATGAACCGTCTGCGAATCCTGTTTTCAACGCAATATCCTGCAATTTGTCATTTGTCCCCAGTAGCAGAAGCTTTGCTTGGTCTACCCGAATTTGATTCACATACTCAGCAAAGCTCCACCCTGTTTCCTTCTTAAACAGCGAGGAGAAATAGCTTTCGTTAAAACCAGTCATATCAGCCATAAAAGAACGCGTTAGCGGTGCTGCAAAATGTTGTTTGATATATGTAACAGCCTGTTGAATCGCTTGATCGTTCGTCACAAAACTGTTATCAATACTCTTTCTTTCAAAAATGGTATCGAGTAATTCGTGCAGAAGCAAATGGAGCTTAGGGGTTGTATTCAGGTTTTGCGTTCGCTGGAACTGTTCCAGCAAATTTTTAAGCAAACCTTCTGCATACCGAGGAAATTCCATGATCTGCCCATGTGCAGGCAAATGCGTTAAATCAATCACATATAATAGCTCATCCTTCTCCCGTTTCGCCAACCGGTAACTAGTAAATGAGATGCTGTAAACAGGTGCAAAGTCCTCCCTATCGCTTGGAACTAGATAGATACCCTGCTCTTGGTGTAAAAGCAAGACAAATTGCCCTTTACCTATTCGATAAATACCTTTCTCTGCTTGAATAGATACGGGCTGTGTCGGAATGATAACCATAGGAAATGGACCTGCCAGCACAACAGGGCTAATCGTTCCCTCGTCTGCTAGAAGCATTGTGTCCAAAAGCTCATATGTCAGCATTTCATTAGATTCCCCCATCTTATTTTTCAAAACAATCTTCTATATGAAATATGTACAGTGTTGTCAGACAGCAAGTGTGACCCAATCAATGAGGCCAAACCAACTAAACTGTAATCTACCATAAATAAAACAAATCCAAAAGGGGTACAAAGCCAATTAAATGGGCTCATTTACAGTTTCTCGCCCATATATTTTAATTGATCTTGCTATTCATTTTATAAGAAGAAAATTGCGTTAGCTTATAAAAGCTTTGCTTCAATAATCACCTCAAAAAAGCCCAAGTTCCGTCCTGAACGCGAGCCTGGAGCTTATTAAAGCTAATCAAGTTCATGCTTTATCTGTAATGCAAAATCTTCAATCGTATTTTGATCTTGATAAATGGTAATTCCAATCCCAGAACGAGTAGATCGACTTGACATATATTCACTAGCGTCTATCCAACATTGAAATTGGTAAATTTGCTCTTCAATCAACTCACTTTTGTTTGCCGAAATAGACAACGAAAAGGAAGAATCCGTTGAATCCCATACTCCTGCTTCTAAAAATTCATCCCAATTTCTTAGAATTAACGTATATAACATCATCAGGTCACTTCGTAAAACGAAAAATGTATAACCCAAATGATTATTACCACAATGAAAACTAATATTAATTGTACTAGAAACAGAATCCGTTTCCACTATCTTAAATTCCATACTTGTTTTCGAGGCACTAAATGATCTATCTTTTATGATGGCCATTCATATTTGAGGCAATCACTCCAGCATCAGGATTACTATTTTTGGAATTTTCTACATAAAGAAAATGAATATTTTATCTTTGTATAAGTATACTTGTCCCTGGATTTTTCGACCTTCTGCGACCTCCTGATGAGAAGTGTTCATATTCATTTACTATACATGAAGTTCACTGCTAGAATTATCTAATTTCTACACATACACAAAAACAACAAAATAAATTAATATGGCAGGAATTATGTAAGAGGAAATTCCCATTAAACTCCATTTATCTTCATCAAGTGACCAAAGAAAAATAAATAAAGTTATCATAGTAATCCCAAAAGCGCTCATAATAATATTTAATAATCCAATAATCCCCATCCCCTTTTCTATCCTTTACATTACATCTAGTATATTCTTTAACCATTTAGACCATGCTAACGGCCTTCCATCATATTTGAAGCATCATTTACAATAGCTTTCCAGGCAATTTTGACAAGTGTCTCTTGCCAATTAATGAATAATGTCAGTGCTTCAATGGATATACATACCCATTCACTCAACTTCGTGCTGCTATCTATTTTTATAACAAAAAAGTATTTGTCCTTTAAGGCAATATTAATACAAAAGAATAACTGCCTATCTCGATGCAGCCTATAATAAACATACTATTTTCCGAGTGAGTCTATTTTTTTAGAGTGAAAGTAATACTTGCTAAATAAATGACGTTCAATTCAATTATTATAAAATGCTTGTTGAAAAAATTTGAAATAAACGAGGGATATTTAATTGGATACGTTAAATAATATCTTTAGGAGGTGTCAAAATGAAAAGAGATAAAAAAAATACAGAATTTGCAACAGATGAGCCAACAAAACAATCATTTTCTAAGGGAGCAGATCCAAGCAATATTAAAGAATCTAATGGGCGTAAGGGATATACTGAACTCCCTCACCCAGATAAAGAAGACCTTATTGTTGATGAGAAAAAAGGTAAGTCCACTTCATTATAATTTAAGACTATTTACGTTTTATCTATTCAGACCGCTCATTTGAAGTGGTCTTTTTTTACATTCGTTTATAGTTTTATTAATCTCAAAGGAACCTAATAATAACAACAGACATTGACATAGAAAGCTGCCATAACAGATTGCTGTCCACCTGTCTTATCCGTTCAAACCTTCCTTACTGAACATACATTTACCAATTAGGTAGTTTAATTAGTCAATCAGCCTTAAGACTGAGACATATAACAGCCTACCGTACGTTTCCAATTATATGTAAAATTGATATAGTTAATCCACTAAAGAAAACTACAAGAATAAAGAGGGTGTTTATTTTGAAAATGAAAATATGGTGGGCTGCAAATAGTGTATGGATATTAGTTTTTGGCGCTCTTGCATTTTTTGTTGGCGCAAGAAATATTGATGGGGCTGGTGTAGTACAAACACCTGAAATTAAAATGGTAACCTACGCCATTTTGGGCATTGCATTTATAGTTGTGGTACTAGTTCAATTAATTTTTCTTTATTTCGTTAGAAAAACTAACAATTAAAATTCTATCTTAAGACCATCTTGATTCAACTTTGATCATTGTTTATTTATTTTTGTAAGCCACTTAAATTGTAATGCACCCTAAAAGTGAGACCAAAAATCTAGCTTTTGGGGTTCACTATAAATAAGTGGCTATTTTATATGGACTATAGGTAGGATTTTTATAAAATGAAATGGCAATAAACAATCTGTAAGCGATGCATGACATGGACATTAAATTGGACACGGCTTTGGTAAAAATGAAGCGAAGACTTAAAAAATTCAAATGTATATGATCGATTGACAGAGCAAGGCGAAACGCGGCTAGCTGTATGTGCATACTATAAAGGCACCAAATAGCTTTATGTAACTGACCAGCCTATTTTATCATGCATAGTTTAACTAAGTGTTAATACTTTTATTTTTTCCTTCTTTATTTAAAACTTATTCATTTCTAATTTTAATTCATTCACAAAACTTGTAGTTTGAAGACATTATCATAACAGTACTCGAAAACATAATATCCCATTGTGTTTATACAAATTGTAGAAATCATTTTTAAATTGCTATTATTTCTGTCAACATCACCTAAAAACAAATACTTAATAGTATCGAGTAGTCCCATTTCATTAACAGATAAAGTTGTTACCATGCTTGCAGGCGTCCCGGTTAGATCAAGTCATCTCCATTAAATAGTGTTAATATTAGGAATCATCCCATTTTAAGGTTTTTATTTGATAACTTTGTAATATATAGTAAAATCAAGTTGATATTCCGGAATACTAAATAATTAAAAAATAAGAAGTCGAAAATGAAAAAAATACTTAACAAATTATCAATCTTAATAATATTTACATTAATGCTTCAGTTAACTTTACCTTTAACTAGTTCCGCTAACACTCAAAATGAGTTAGATTTAATTAGACAAGAATCAAATTTAACTGAAGATGATATACAACTAAGTTTAGATATTATTTCTGAACATAGCAGTTTATTTCTTGAAAATGCTGATGTTAATTTTCTTAATTCATATGGTCTTGAAGATCAAAATATTGCATTACTAAAATATTTTTATGATATTAATTATCCATCAATAACTTTAAATGCATTTGCTGTTTCACAGAATGATAACATTCAACCACGTGTAGCAAATGTATTAATCAGAGTATTAATTAAAGATGCACTTAAAAAGAAAATGGGTGATAAAATAAAAAAAGAGATTGGTGATGAAGTAAAAGATAAAGTACAGGATAAATGGATAGCAGCAGCTGAAAAAGAAATTAATAAACATGGCTATTCTAAATTTGTAGGACCAGAGGGTTCTGGGGCAAATGGAATCAAACAAGGGGAACACGTTTTTTGAAATTTACGGGAAAAATGGTAATTCTATCATGAGAGGACATGTAGGCCTTGAACAAAATAAGGCAGTTACTAATTGGCATTACCATCTTAAATATGACAATTTTGTAGACCATCATGAACAAATACTCTTGAGACATAGAAGTTTACCAAATTGGGGAACTCCAAATTGAATGAATTAAATGAAGTTTTTATTTTAAGTTATGGTTGTGATTTAGACCATAGTAATATTGATTATTTAGTAAAAGAACGGTTGTTACCATTTTCTCATTGGACCTATAAGAAACAACCTAAAGAAACCGATATTTGTGTTCGATACGAGACATTTGATATCAATCCAAAGAAACACAAACAACTCTACTATGGACATAAATTTTATATTAATAAAACAAGATTAGAAGCTTTTATGTATTCGCTCTCTAAACTAAAAGGGAATCATATTTACTTAAATCCCCGAGCTAGAGGGCATGCTTATGTCTATATTGATAACCTTGAGTATACAGGTAGAATATATAAAACTTTAGATAGCGGTCAAAAATTAGTTTTTATCGATGAAGAATCCGAAAACAATTATCCGTTAAGAGAAAAGTTACCGATGTTAAGAAAAGATTTACATTATCTAAAAATAAAGAGTGATTTGACTTTTGAAGAGAGTGATATGTTAATTTCTAATTGGATAAAAAGCATTATTAATGAAATAAGTTAATAGCTTTATTCAACTAATACAATATAATATATCAATGAGACCAAAATAGCACGTTTAAGCTATTTTGGTCTTTATATTATTTGCCCTGTGAAATAATAATCTTTCTACCTTCAAAATCCCTTCAAAGATAAAAAAGGATTAGAAAAAGCAAAATCATATTATGATGAATTAGGTAAAGAATCTCCTTTACCCTTTACACACACATGCAAATGGGTTGTTTTTAATACAAATGAATGGTGATATGAAAGATGCTGAATTTGAGAAGTTTAAAAATTCAATGGACGAAGCATTAAAATATTATTATTTTCAAAAATTAGTCACTCAAATGAGGGGCTTTTTTTATTATCAAAAATAACAAATTTCCATTATGGTAAATAAGTCCTTCATTGTTTAAAGTTGTTTTTATAAATTTTTTTAAGTAATTGCCTTATATAATCTTAAAGGAGGATACATAAGAGAGTAAGTTATTGAAAAATGGTTTTATTTATCTAGCATTAACGTTATTTGTACTAGTTAGTATTAGTGTTGAAAGTGCATCTGCACAGAAGTAGTAGATTATGAAGAAGAGGTAACTAATTTAAATAATACACCATAGCATCGAAGCTTTATATTTTAAGGTACTTTCACTCATAATTTCCAATTCATTATAAGAGTATTTGTTCACATTATCTTTTATATATCCTTTACAGTTGTATCTTCTTTGATATTTTTATCCTTTAAATGAGATTTAAATTCCGAGTGAATTTCTTTAAGTTATAAATTTTATAATACCTTTTATTTTGATCCACTTATTCCCTCCGATTAAAAAGCCATACCTGGTTAGATGTGACCTTTAATTGCTTTCCACCCTGCGTCTGTTGCTTGGATTTTTACTTCTTCAAAATTACCAACACCAGAGCAATCTAAATAAATATTACAATAGGTTCTATAATATAATTACAACATAACATTACATTAAGTTAGGTTTGGGATAGTATCTTCATATTATGCAACAATCAAACCAAACCATATTTTCAAATATTCCCTAATCATGTTATCATTTTGTAAGTTATTAACCTAAATATCAGGAGTTGTTATGAAATGAAAACACATTCTAAAATTGGACATATCATATTTGTTTTTGGCATCTTATCGCTTTCAATCGGATCAGTGAGATTAATCGGTGCCCTAGAATACAATTCATTTATTTCAAATAAGTCTATAGCAATACTATTCATTGCTATAGGGGTTTCTGTTATGTTCTTTTCATTCTTTGTAAAACCTATAAAAGATAAATAACTTTACTGAACAATATCTTTCAATCATCCATTTACTCTCTCCGTATATTTATACTTAACCATTTTCATTATCTGTGCATGCTTGTTGTAAATGTAATTTGGGCTTTTATCTAATTCATCTGCAATGGAGATAAGCGTTTTTCCCTCTACATGATGCTTATACAATATTTGATTATCTAACCCTCTGAATGTATTAAATCAGCTTTTTCATTTCCTCTAAATCATTTATTTTATGCACTAATTCACGTTCAGCAGCTTCAATGATTTCTTCTAATTGAGCTCCATGGCTTTCTGAAGTTAATTTTACTTTTGTTAAGTCGCCTTCCACCCAACGTTTCAATTCCTTCTTACTACGTTCTAAATTAAATTCGATATCTGCAATTTCATCCTCTAATTTTTGATAGTTCTTTAACCACTCGTAATGTATGTGCAGCACCTACTTTTTTTACTCAAATTATTTGTTTCTCTTAAACGCATGGCAGATATGAATCTACCACAAATAACACCTAATATTTTGAATAGAAATATTTTCCATTTACTTTATTCATCTATCCATCAGGTATCGCTTCGGCAGCAGAGCTTACAATTCACAATCCTATTCCAACTATAGACCAATTTGCTTCTAACCCAAGTTCTTATTATGTCACAGTTAATAAAACGTTTAGTTCAATTCCGCCAGGAACTATTTATCATAGTGAAATGAGAGGTAGTTTCCTATATGGTGGAGACTTAAATTTATTTAATTATGCTAAAGAAGGCGAATTCAATGTCTATTATGCTGTATATAAAGGTTATATTTACGCTAAATAAATTAGCTTAAAATCCTTATCCCCTAGTGTTTTTAACTCAGAAACTTTTCGCATTATCATCCAAAATTAAATCTCCAATCCACTAATGCCACTATTGCTCTTACCTCAGATTTCGTATGTTCAAGATGGTTAGAATGCCCCTCGCTTTAGGTAGTTCTTCACACATGCTACAACTTTAATGGAAAACGGTACACCTGTTAAACAGTACAAAAAAGACTAGGACATATGAAGATGTTAGTTCAATCTGGGTAAATATTAAAACAGAAGGCAGTGTTGCAAATACATACGCTGCAACAGCAAAAGTTGCACCTGATGATAAAGGTAAAGCAACTACTGGATTAGATGAACTTGGTGTATTTGAATTTAACTATAATGTTGGAGAAACACACGAAACGACTGCTGAAGAATTACCACAATCAACTGCTACTTACACAGCAGATGATATACTAAAAGCATTCCAAAATGCTGGTTTAAGTACAACTGAACCACGAGACAATAGTCATAATTGCGTTAAATTTAAATGTACTAAATTAATTACTTCTGAAGATGTTAGTATTTATGAATGGCCAAGTGTTGAAAAAGCCCAAGAAGTTAGTGCCAAGAAATTTGGAGATGCACAGGTTGGCACAATAATTATAAGAATGAATAATAAAGAACTTGATATTCAAAAATACATTGATGCAATGAACACTGTAGTAAATAAATAATTCAAGGTCACTCAATCGAGTGGCTTTTATTATAAAAAATAACCGATTATTATCATGGTAAATAAGTATCTAAATGGTTAAAGTTGTCTTTGAAGGTTATTAAAAGAAATAACCTTTAACAATTTTAAAGGAGGATACATAAGTGGTTAATTTGTTTAAAAAAGGTTTTATTTATTTGGCATTTACGTTACTAATACTAGTTGGTATTAGTGTTGAAAGTGCTCATGCTGAAGATGGGTATTCAGAAAATTTAATACCTAAAATGACATCGGATGTATCAGAGTTTGGTAAAGCTTCATCTTCAAGTAACTTGGGTGCTTATCCAAGTTGGAAAGCATTTGACGGTGTAGAAAACTATTCTTGCGGTGGTGGTTACTGTGCTTGGGGAACTACCCAAAAAACAGGCTGGTTAGCCTATGAATTTTCAAGTCCAAAAGCAATTAGTAAATATGTAATACATAATAACGGAAGTTGGCCAGAAAAATTTCCAAATACATGGACATTTGAGGCTTGGGATGGTTCAAATTGGGTAGTCTTAGATTCTCAGAGCAATGTCACAAAAAATGATTGGAAAGAAAAACCAAGCCAAAGCTTCACTTTTGAAAATTCTAGTTATTATAATAAGTACAGGGTTAATATTACACTTACTAATAGCAAAGCTAGTACCATCAACACAGCAATTTCTGAACTTCAAATGATGGAAAAAACATCAATACCTTCAGAACCTGAATCAATCACATTAGACAAAAATAATCTAGAATTATTTGAAGGTGACTCAGAAAAGCTAACTGCTACAGTTTCTCCAGATACGGCAAATGTAATTTGGACGAGTAGTGATGAAAGTATTGCAACTGTTGATCAAAACGGAAATGTTACAGCTATTAAAGAAGGTGTAATTACTGTCACAGCCCAAGTAGCAAATATAAACCTAATTGCGGAATGTATAGTTACTGTTAAGAAGCAAGGAAATGCAGAATCTGAATCGATCACATTGGACAGAAACATTTTAGAGCTTCTAGAAGGTAGTCAAGATAAATTAACAGCTACAATTTCACCTGAGGACTCAGCAAATAAAAAGGTAATCTGGTCATCGAGTGATGAATCAATCGCTACCGTAGATCAAAATGGCAATGTAACAGCTATTCGTGAAGGCGAAACAACTATTATTGCTAAAGTAGAAAACACAGATTTAGTAGCCACAGCTACTGTGATTGTTAAAAAACCAATCAATGAATCTTCGAGTGCTATTCTAAGTATTACTTTAGTAAATGGTATTACCAAAGAATATGATGTGTCTAATACAATTTTAAACAATTACTTAAATTGGTTTGATAGTGCTCAAGGTACTTCAACATTCAAATTTTCAAAAACAATTTCTCCTTATAAAAAGGTAACTGAATATATCGTGCATGATAAGATTGCTTCGTTTGAAGTAAGAGAATATTAAACGCAAAAAAGCCCAGGCTCAAAATTAATTGAGTACCTGGGCTTTGTTATTTTTATGATTATATTCAACAAGTACTGTACTGATTTTAACTACTTTTTATTATTTCTACGTTGCTGAATCGTAATATATAAACCTAACAATCTATCGCTTGTCATTGTACCATTCTGTAAATCCTTCAAATGTGATTCTTGAATAATCTCATCCTTAACAGCCTTTGCAATAAAGTTTTCTGTTTCAGTTTTCATAGCTGGTGAACCTGGATTCCATGTTGAATTTGTCACTTTAATTTCCTACTTTTTGTCTTCCACAATTAATTGGACTTTCATCTTGCTATTACTTGGCACTATTACAGTGCCTTCTAACTTATAACCCTTTGGCATAATCCAATTAGCTTTAACCTCAAAGTGCGGACGATCAATAGCATTCGTCCAAGTACCTCCCCACTCGATGCCTAGCTTTCGTGCAATAGCCCCTACTCGGTTTAATGTAGTTACATCATATAAAGATTGTGGAGGACCAACAGCAATGTCCCAAGCTAAACGTGATTTGTGATTATTACTGTCTAATGTCCAAGTAACAATTTGCCCTGGTCGAGTGCGTCCTTATGCATAGAGGTATTTCTGCCGTTCCTGAGAGCGATATGTTTCAGTAATAAAGACGTTCTTAATACCTACTTTATAACACTCTTGGAATAACAATCGACAGGCTGTTTGTGCAGCTGGTAATAGTTCAGAAATATCTCGGCAGGTTGTTGTAATGCTTGTCATTTCACATCACCCTTTGGCTTGGCATAATTCAGTGCTTGCTCGCTGTCTGAGGTACCTTCAGTAGTAGGGTTGATAATAATACCAAGTAAGCCTAAAATGCTTAATACAGTCTCTGAAATAGCTGTAATTTGAGCGTTATAAACAGTAATATCGACATTAAAAATGCCCGCTATTTGATTAGCGAGCACTAGTAATAATGCAATTAATGACACCCAAAATGGTTTATGTTGTATACGTACTTTCCAGTTAATTTTCATGTGATATTCCCTCCATTTTATCCAAACGTTTATGTGCTTGTTTACTTATTCCTCTACACGAATTACACGCTCTGATAGCCCTGTAACACGCATTTCTTGAGCTTTAATATCAATCCTAATCGATTCTACCCCAGCGTTAATATTGTCTAATTTCGTGCGTATTACTGCTGAATCAGACGCATCATTTTTTACATCCTTGTCACGATTCCGATTGTAAGTATTCCAATAAAAGCCCCTAATACCGTACATAAAATTCCAATTAAAGCTACTGTTTGACTATCCATGTCAACACCTCACAAATAAAAATTGCACTGCTCGGTACAGTGTATAGCTTTGGTCTTGTTGTATAAAAATAGCCCTCCACAATTATCTGTGGAAGGCTTATTATTGTCTACTTATCAGTTTTAAAATACTTTGTATATATATTTTTACTTATATCTACACTCGAAGTGTTGGTGTGTCTTCAATCAAGTCAATGGTTAATCAATTAGTAAAAAAATATGGCACCAATGATCCATTTAAGCTTGCTAAATGTATGGGTATTCACATTGTGTTTGAACCATTAGGTAATGCATTAGGATATTACAGTAAGCATTTTAGAGTACCTATAATTCATATTAATTAAGATGCTGATATGAAATCTCAAATCTTTATATGTGGCCATGAATTAGGTCATTCAGTTCAGCATCCAGATATCAACACTTCCTTCTTAAAAATACATACACTATTTTCAACAGATAAATTAGAAATTGAGGCTAATACATTTGCTGTTGAATTATTATTACCTGATGAATTATATTATTGAGAATAATAATTGTTTTACCATCTATGATGCTGTTAAAGAAAAAGGCGTTCCCGAAGTACGTTATCTTTAAAAAGTATAGATGGTAAAAAATTTCTTTAAAATAGAACGTACATTCTTCAAAGACGGCGATTACTATGTGAAATTATTAGAATAAACAAAAAAGAAGGGAGCTGCAAAAAAATAGAACGTCCAGCTGATGATGCTCAAACTAAAGCTGAAGCAGAATCTGTATTAAGAAGAAAAATATTAGAGTATGAAAATGCAGGTACTGTATTTAAACCTTCTGAAATGACATTACATGATTTTCTTATGTTCTGGCAAATCGAATATGTACAATTACAATTAAAACCAAATACACAAGAAAACTACCGTATTACTATTAAAAATCACATTTTACCACACATTGGTAAATATAAATTGAAATCTCTTACACCACATGTTTTACAACAATTCATGAATTTAAAAGTACGGGAAGGGTTGGCTAGACAAACAATCAGTATTATACAAGGAATACTCAACAAATCATTGAAGCAAGCTGTTTATCGTTATAAGTATATAAATGAAAATCCAATGCAATATGTAGAGTTATTAAAAGAAAAGGACCGTAAGCCAACTAAAGATGATTTAAAAATACAATCAAAAGAGAATTTAAGACTCTTAAATGAAAAAATAAATGAGGATCATCCATTCTATTTACCATTTCATATAGGCTTTCATTGTGGAGTTCGAGTCGGAGAATTATGTGGACTTGAATGGAAGCATATTAACTTCGATGAAATGACAGTAGAAATTGAACAGCAATTAATTAATAAAAAGATTACAGATGAAAATGGAAAAGAATATTTTAAATGGGTTGTTGCTACCCCAAAATCTAAAGCTGGATATCGTACTATACCAGTTGGCAGAACTAATGGAGATGTTAAAGAAAACAAAAAAGAAACAAATTAAAAATCGATTAAAGTATGGCGAATTCTATCTTCAAGATCCAGATCACGATTTTGTTTGTAAAAAAGAAAACGGAGAACATTACACTCCTGCTGTTATAAAGTATCAAACAAGAGATCTAATCAGAAAAAAGCTAGGTATCGATTTCAATTATATTCTTTACGACATACTCATGCAACTATGTTAATTGAAAGTGGACAACAAATAAAAACTGTTCAAAAAAGATTAGGACACAGCAGATCAGCAATTACTGAAGACCGCTATGTCCATTTAACACAGAAGATGGCAAGAGATGCTGCCGATATATTTGATTCCATCGCTAAGGATTTATAAATTGCTGGCACAATTTCAATGCGGTGGCAATCTCCACCCAACTGATACAAAACTATTTAATTAAACCCCTATAAACACTGTTACACCCAATATTACTTCGTATCATCCATCTTCAGTACAGCCATGAATGCCTCTTGTGGGACTTCGACTGAACCTACTTGTTTCATACGTTTTTTACCTTCTTTTTGTTTATCAAGAAGCTTTCGTTTACGTGAGATATCCCCACCGTAACATTTCGCTAAAACGTTTTTACGGATAGCTTTTATTGTTGAACGAGCCACAATTTTTTGGCCAACTGCTGCTTGAATTGGAACTTCAAATTGTTGACGTGGGATTAATTCTTTTAATTTTTCAACGATAATTTTACCGCGATCATAGGCAAAGTCACGGTGCACGATAAAGCTTAGTGCATCGACTTGCTCACCATTTAGTAAAATATCCATTTTCACTAATTTTGATTGCTGGTAACCGATTAATTCATAGTCAAATGATGCATAGCCTTTTGTATTTGATTTCAAATAATCAAAGAAATCATATACAATTTCTGATAAAGGCATTTCATAAATAATACTTACACGAGTTGTATCAATATAATCCATTGTCATGAAATTACCGCGCTTCATTTGGCATAGCTCCATGACCGCTCCTACATAATCATTTGGTACCATAATTGTAGCTTTCACATATGGCTCCTCTACACGATCAATTTTTTGTGGATCTGGCATAAAGGAAGGATTGTCTACTTTGATGGAAGAGCCATCTGTCATATGGACTTCGTAAATTACCGAAGGCGCTGTTGTAATTAGGTCAATATTAAATTCACGTTCAATTCGCTCCTGAATAATCTCCATATGTAGTAATCCTAAGAATCCACAACGGAAACCAAAACCAAGTGCTTGAGATGTCTCAGGCTCATACTGTAGAGCCGAGTCATTCAACTCTAATTTTTCTAAAGCCTCACGTAAATCATTGTATTTGGCTGTATCGATAGGGTATAAACCACAGTATACCATTGGGTTTAAACGACGGTATCCTGCTAGTGGTTCAGTAGCAGGACGGTTTGCATAGGTTACTGTATCCCCTACGCGTGTGTCCCCTACATTTTTAATAGATGCCGTTAAATAGCCTACATCCCCAACCGTTAATTCAGTTTGTGGCACAACTTTTGGTGTATGTACCCCAACTTCAATTACTTCAAATTCCGCTCCTGTTGCCATCATGCGAATTTTATCTCCAGGCTTTACAGTTCCGTTGATAACACGAATGGAGATGATAACACCTTTATAGGCATCATAAATTGAGTCAAAGATTAAGGCTTGTAGAGGTGCATCTGGATCACCTGTTGGTGCTGGTACCTTTTCAACGATTTGCTCTAAAATATCCTCAATCCCAATTCCTGCCTTAGCAGAAGCTAATACTGCTTCAGATGCATCTAACCCGATGACATCCTCCACTTCTTGACGTACGCGTTCAGGATCTGCTGCTGGTAAATCAATTTTATTAATAACAGGTAAAATTTCTAGATCATTATCAAGAGCTAAATAAACATTTGCAAGTGTTTGCGCTTCAATACCTTGGGCAGCATCCACTACTAAAATGGCGCCCTCACAAGCAGCTAAACTACGGGAAACCTCATATGTGAAATCGACATGTCCTGGTGTGTCGATTAAATGAAATGTATATACTTCACCGTTTTTTGCTTCGTACTTTAATTGAACTGCATTTAATTTAATCGTAATGCCTCGCTCACGCTCTAAATCCATTGAGTCGAGGAGCTGTGCTTTCATTTCACGGGATGTTAATGATTTTGTTTGCTCTAAAATACGGTCAGCAAGCGTTGATTTCCCGTGGTCAATATGTGCAATAATAGAGAAATTTCGTATATTCTCTTGTCGTTTTAAACGTGCTTCTCGGTTCATCTTCTCCACTCCTAATTAAACTATAATGAATTATACTATGAACGCTACTCAAAGTACAACAGCAACTAGACTAGAAACCCTATAATATCAATACTTTCAATGTTTACTACCGTTATTAAAATTCATAGTTTTAAGTAAATAAATACAGTGGGATTGGACTCCTCAATAAGTATTGATGGAAAAAATTATTTTATTCTGTGAAATAAAAAAAGTCAGCTACACAGACAAAAGCTGTGTATACTGACTTTTTTTATTAGTTTATTGGTTGATAGATTGTTGAATAAGGTTTGTTAAAACTTCTACACCTTTTTTCTCTAAATGAACACCATCTGGAGCGAAGTATTCTGGATGATTAAGGGCTGCCGCATGCCAGTCAATGAGTGTAATATTTTCATGTTCCTCTGACTTTTCGAGTAAAGCTGCATTCACTTTCCCTTCCCATGAACGAGGCACACGTGTATTCACTAAATAAATATCCGCATGAGCAAATGCAGCAAGAAGTGTATCTATTTGGTCATTCGTAAAATAGCCATTTGTCCCTAATTGGATAATTATCGCATTATTAGATTGATTAAAACTCGCATAATTTGGTGCTAGCTTGACAGCTTGTGAAACTTGACGACCTATCTTCCCATCAATTGTAATGTTCGGAAAAACCTTATGTAAGCTCGTTGCTATATCGATCATAACAGAATCACCAATTGCTAGTATGTTTTGATAAGCTTCATCTTTCTGTGGCGCAACATTTGTTTCGTTTTCTTCTGGCTTTGGTGTTTCTATATCTGGAACATCAACTCCTTCTTCCTTACTAGGTGAAGGATTGTCAGTTGATTTGTCCTGTTCTTTTATTGGATTAGCCCTAGGTCCATCACCATTAATTTTAATGGCAGTTGGATACGACTCCTTTGAACTTTGCTGCCCTTCTCCCACGACTCCTGTAATCCCTGTGAAAAATACAAGAAGGAAAAGTGGAACCATGACAGTAGATACTTTTCTTGAAAATGTGAGGCTTGCCCATTTCTTTTTATTGAATACGAAATATTTCCGATAATATGCCCAGAACCCTTCTTTACGAATCGGCATTTCAATAAAGCGATAGGAACATTCTGCAATCGTCACGATGAGTACTAGCTGAAGCGCAATTCGCCAATATGAGGGGTTTCCAATCTCATGAATAGGTGTGCCTAATACCATAACGGGGTAGTGCCAAAGATAAATTCCGTAGGATCGTGATCCAATCCAACATAGTGGTTTCCACGCAAGTATTCTTCCTAAAATACTAACTGGGTGACAAACACAAGCAATTAATACGGCTGCATTCAAGCAAAATAGGAACATTCCGCCTCTGTAAAGGAATGTTTGAAATTCATCCACATACATAATGCTCACAAGGAAAATAGTAAATGAAATAAAGCTAATAGCATTTAATTTCTTCATATGGCTTGTTGATAATTTTTGTGATGATAGTCTTTTCATTGGCCAAACAAGCGCTAACCAACAGCCAATTAATAATTCAAAACAGCGTGTGTCCGTTCCATAATATACACGACTCGGATCAGCACCTGGCTGGTAAAGTATCGCCATTAATAAGGCCGAGCAAATAGCCCCAATAAAAACAACCTTTGCTAGTTTACTTTGTTTTTTTACAACAAACAATCCTATCATTAAAAGCAACGGCCAAATTACATAAAATTGTTCTTCAATGGCTAATGACCATAAATTCTTTAAGGGTGATGGAGAACCAAAACTATCAAAATAAGAAAGTTTATGAAAGATGAACCACCAATTACTTGAATAGAAAATAGAAGACAGTGCATCTCCACGTAATGTATGAAGGAGCTCTTTATGAAAGAGCATTGCCCAAACAAATGATGTAATAATCATAACGTAGGCAGCCGGTAGTAACCGTCTAAATCGTCCAATCCAAAATTTCTTTAGACTGACTGTTAATTGGTTGCCCTTTAAAGGTAAAATGGTAGAGGTGATTAAATAGCCTGATAGTACAAAAAAGATATCAACTCCTAAAAAGCCACCTCTAGCCCAACTGAAGTTAAAATGATAAGCAATAACTGCTAATACGGCTAATGCTCGAATCCCGTCTAGTCCAGGAATGTAACGATGATTTAATGACTTGCCTGACATACTATTCCTTCCTTCAATAATCTATAAAACCTATTGTCAAGTAATGAGAAACCTTGATTGAAAATCATCCCCCCTCAAATGATTAGTTTGTTCACTTATATGTTTGACGTTTGAGAAACGATAAAAGTTTTAGAGAAATATTGAATGTCATTACTTTTCTAGTCTCTTATAAAATTCATTCTCTACATATGTATTTCTAAAAAGGCATTACCATAAATGGTAGATACTACAAAAGCTCTTTCGCCCTGTTAGCATATGCCTTCATTCATTATAAAATCGTGAGCCAACTTGAAAATTATAAGGCAAGAATAGAGCAATGGAAAGCCAAATAATTAGATTTTTTTCTGGAAATTTTTATTATAATAAAATATCAAAAAGCGAGCCTAAATGAGACTCACTTTTTGACTACTATGTTTATTTTTTTGAATCATTAACAAATGCCTTTGATATGGCTTTCCCGATTACCGCGATCGTTCGATTTACCTCTTCTTCTGTATTGCCAATCCCACCGATTTCAATAATCATCATTTGCTTTGCTAAATCTTGATTATATCTCCCATCGACACCATCTCCACTTTTGGAAATAACACCTTTTGATATTTTCGGAACGATGGCATTTAATGTAGATGATAAACTTTCTGCATAGGCTGTGTTCCAGCGGTAATTAGCATGCTCTGCCCCAACGACGATAGCGATTTTCGCATAGTTTTCTCCATTATATGAGATCGTTGTAAGATCATGTTTTAAGGAATCCCGATGCAAATCTAGTATTAGATCATAATTATTGGTTTCTAAATGTTTACTAAGAAAAGGTCTTATCACATCATAGGATTGATGATAGCCCTTCCCCTGTGCTTGTAATTCCTTCATAGTATCTACATCAAGAACATCAGTCTTTAAACCATTTACATTAAAATGATTCACAATCTTATCCTTCAAACTCATAATGTTGACCGTTTCATGAGAAGTCGCTACCTTACCACTCACAGCTTTTACCATCGGTTCGTATGCTTCATGCGTATGCGTAAATAATACTAACACCTTAAACGGATCTAAATCTGGTTCGGGCTCTTTCGTTTGTTCAAGTACATTCTGTTCCTCTAGATTAGTAGCGGCAAACACGACTTGTTTATCTTCAGGTTGTTTAATCGGAGTCGATGTTTGCTTGTTGAACGGAAGTTGCCCAGCAATGACAGGTAATACGAAAAAGAACAATAATATACCAAATGACCATTGTAGTTTTTTTAGCAAAGTCACACCCTCCTCCCCATATCGTATGGAGCGGGGGTGTCATTTAGAACGTAAAAATTTTTCTTGATTTATGCATAAAACTAGCTAATTTTTATAAATCACTTGCCCAATTCATCAGCATTGAAGCGACTAAATTTGCGTAGCGATCAATCCAGTAATCCGCTTCTTTAGGCGTTACCATCAATTGTCTATGTGAGGCTGCAAAGGTTTCTTCAAACAACTGCTGACGTTCCTCTCTCGTCCATGTTGCCCATTCCCCGAAAATAGGTTCAACCAACGACATATCAAGCTCTTTGTCGATATTTGGCTGCCATGAGGATAAAGATAGCTTCGATGAAGGATTACTACGTTCAGCTACGCGAGCCGCTATTGATCGCAGCATAACTTCAACCGCATCAGCAATTAAGACAGGTGCATCTACCACTGTCGGTATACCAATGGCTGTTACAGGAATGCCAAGCATTTCATAGGAGATTTCTTGCCTTTGATTCCCTACACCTGACCCTGGATGTATACCTGTATTCGTTAATTGAATGGTTTTACAAAGTCGATTACTAGCTCTTGTTGCAAGCGCATCGACGACAATGACTAATTTTGGCTTGAGCCGCTCAGCAATAGCAGCTACAAACTCTCCCGTTTCATAGCCCGTTTGTCCAGTGACACCTGGGGCATACATGACAAATTTATCATCAATTACATCTAAACTATGCAAATGATCAATCAGATACGGACCAATCGCATCAGGTGTAATAGTGCGATTACCCAATCCGATAATTAAAATTTTATCGTCTTCTTGCCAGGAGAGCGATTCATGTAATTTTTTAAAATTCTTTAGCAATTCTTGCTCGAGCTGTACAAATCCGTCATGGTCTTCTAATGTCAGTGTCGGAACAGAAAGGGTAATATATTGGCCTTCTTTTTTGCCAATTTGCTTCTCACCTTCTTCATCCACTAGGACATCCGTAATTTTTACTCGACCGGCTGTTCGATCTTCAATTTGAACGCCACTCGATTGTTTAAGCTTTTCTTTTTGCTCTTTCGTCTGATGGACAACTACCTCTTCAGATTCATCGATTAAATCTGTCCGATACCAGTTAAAATTTTGCATACAGATCACCTCAAGCAGTAGTTTGTTCAAACTGTCAAGTAAATATTCTTTGCATTTATCTATTGCAATTTAGCCAAGCGTTTGTTAAAATGATTTTTGTTGTATTGACACAAGAAATCAATGAGAAGATATCATCTCGTACCTAATTTAGGAGGTGAAATATATGCCAAACATTAAATCTGCGATTAAACGCGTAAAAGTTAACGAAAAAGCTAACATTGCTAATTCTCAAGCTAAATCTGCTATGCGTACTACAGTGAAAAAAGCTGAAAACGCTGTTGCTGAAAATGCTGAAAACAAACAAGATCTTTTACAAGCAGCTTTCAAATCATTAGATAAAGCAGCTTCAAAAGGACTTATCCACAAAAACGCGGCGGCTCGTAAAAAGTCTCGTCTTGCTAAAAAAGCGTAAGCGTAATTGTTTAAAGGATCAGCCACTCTATTAAGAGTAGCTGGTCTTTTTAATTTTTATAGAAAACATAAAAGCTGTCCAATAGCGGACAGCTTTTATATTAAAGTTGACGAAGTAAAAAGAGCTCCAAATACCTTTCACGATTTCCACCTGTTGACTTTAACTGTAAATCGACCTCCGCCAGTTGATATAATGCTCTCAATAAACTTTCTTCTGATGGACGATTATGTTGCTCAGTCATTAATTTGACACGGTACGGATGAATTTTTAAGTTTTTGGCGATTTGCTGCGGATGGTACCCTTTTTTCAACAAATAAAAAACATTCGACATCGTACGAACATTGGATGCCAGTAGTCCAACAAGCATAATCGGTTCTTGCTTTTGTCGCAATAAATCATGATAAATCGACAAAGCGCTGACTGAATCATTGGCCAAATAAGCGTTGAGCATTTTAAAGGCGTCCTGTTCCAATGTTTTTGCCACTAATTCCTCCACTAGTGATACCGTAATTTCTCCGCCTTCACCAAGATAAAGGGTAAGCTTGTCTATTTCCATTTGTAATTGAAGCATGTTCGCCCCAACCATCGTCACAAGAAGCTCAATAGCATCCTGTGTAATGCTATTGCCCTGTGCCTTAACATTACTTTGAATCCAAACAGCTAAATCCTGCTCTTTAGGTGTTTCTACTTCGACCAGTAATGCATGCTCTTTCATCATTTTTGTCACTTTTTTACGCTCATCTAACTTTTCATATGGGGCAATAAAAACGGTTACGGAAAAATCAGAAGGGTTGGACAACCACGCCTCCAGTCGCTTCACATCATGGTCAATCTTTTCTTTCCCTTTCTCTGTTACCTTTAAAAACGAAGCATTTTTGGCAATAATGAGCTTTTGTTCAGAGAAAAAGGGAATGGTATCCGCTTCATCCATAACAGCATCAACAGGCACTTCATCTAAATCAAAAGTGTTCATTTCCAGCTCATCTTCTGGTCCCATTGCTTCTTTTATACGCTTAATCGTCTCATCTATAAAATAGCTTTCTTCACCAACTAGTAGATATACTGGTGCCAGCTCACCTTTTTTTATTGTTTTCCAAACCGTTGAAATCATAATTTTCCCTCCATCTAGCAATACTATAAGTATACATGATTTTATCTGGATTGAGCAGGCTACAACCTTCTAGATACCATACTTATATGGCGTTCATTTGGTAGGCCAATCCAAGATTTAATTTCTGTCGAGCAATAACCAAGCCCTCTTAGGTGGTCCTGTAGTGAGTTTGACCGAATTGTGTCGATTCCTTGCCAGACGGGGAATTCTCCTTTTCGATATAGCTTTTATGTACATGTTGTCTTATAATAAATAACAGAATTGGAGGGATAACAATGAATCCATTTGAAGGAAAAAACATACAATGTCGACGTAACGATGCAATCGATTCAGGTGTTGGTTTCGGTGTATCATTTGGCGTTTTCACACTAATGTTTATTATCGCGACAATAGTAGAGTTCGTATCACAGTAATCAGACTTAAATACGAAGGAAAAAGACCTTGATCATTGGACAAGGTCTTTTTCTTTTGCTTTAACTGTCAAACTATTGCTCTGAATACGTACTTCGATTGTGCCATCCACCCCAGTTGTCCAAGTAGCTAAATTCCGATTGGTAAATCGCTCAACTACCTCTTCATGTGGATGACCATAACGATTTTGAAGCCCAGCACTGAAAACGGTGACTCGGGGTCGTACGAGCTCTACAAATGATTCGATACTAGAAGTTTTACTGCCATGATGCCCAGCCTTCAGAAGGGTTAGATTAGCTATTAGAGGTCCATAATACATCATTAGCTGTTGTTCGCCATATTTCTCTAAATCACCTGTAAATAACGCTGTAAACGCCTTCTGACGCATGTATAAAACAAGGGAGTCATCATTACCTTCGTAATAGGTATCATGAGGCCATAAATAAGAAAAGCTAGTCTCGCCTTTCTGCCATGAAGTGCCCTTCATCTTTTCTTTTATAGGAACGTTTTGCTTTTGGGCTACCCTTAACAAATCCCTCATAATAGGCTGTCCCAACGAACCAGGTGTAACGTGAATTTCTTTCATCCCAATCTCTTGTAAAATTTCCTCGGCTCCTTCCACATGATCAGCGTCTGCATGCGAAACAATAAAAATATCAATGGTTCGTATTCCTTTCCCTTTCAGAAATGGGACTACCACTTGTTTCCCCACCTCGTAAACTTTATTTGGCTTCTTCCATTGCTCTTGTTCAAAGCGCAAAAGGCCACCAGCATCAATGACATAAACAGCCTCCCTAAACGGCAATTCAATCACAATGCAATCACCCTGCCCTACATTTAAAAACGTTATCTTTGTGTCACTATACAGCATTGGGTAAAAATGAATCCAGATCGCTGGAATGACTAAAACAATAATCGCATGCCCAAAACGTTTTGTTTCTAAGAAATAAAAACACGCGAGAACGCTTAGCATTGCTAAGCAACAAAGCCAAACGGATGGTTTACCTGGTGACCATAATTGAAAAGGCAGGGCTTGTATTGAAAAAATGACATTCGTTAGCCCATTTCGCAGAGGCTCATAGCCTGCAAATAAAAGGTTTGCTAATGGTAAGGAAATATAAGTAAGAACAAACGCCACAATATTAAAAGGTAAAATAACGAATGAAAACAATGGAACGAAGATAATATTGACAAAAAACGAGGAAATGGAAAGTTCATAAAAATGATGTAGTAATAAAGGATAGACGAGTAGCTGACAAACGAATGTGACGAAAAAAGAACGGGATATCCAATTGCTAGTCTGTGTAAAAATAAAACTAGAATAGACAAGACTAGCCGCTGCTAGATAGGACAGTTGGAAACCAATTTGAAAGATTACTCCTGGTTCAAGTAAAACAAACCCTGCAAAGCTGATAGCAAGTGCATCATCGATTGACAGCATCCATTTTAAATAACGGAGCAACATCATTAATTCCACCACTGAAACTGCTCGCCATACAGACGGTGCACCCCCTGCAATGACTCCGTAGATCGGTAGTAAAATGAGCAAGGCCATAGTGGCCACCTCTTTGCGAATACCTATGCGTAGTAAGCCTTCAAAAAATAACCATGACATCAGTGCTACATGTAAACCAGAGATTGCAAATAAATGAGTGATCCCTAGTTTTTGATAGGCTCGTTGTAGCTCATCATCCATTAGATCCTGCTCTCCAATGAGAAGGGCTTGAGCCTCTGCTATCAGTGTTTGGGGAAATGTCATTTCTATATGCCTTTTCATCTGTTGTCTATGTTTAGCGAGAAATATGGTGGGGGAATTGCGCTTCTCCATAAAGGTCCAACTAGTGATTTCAACTATACCAATTGCACCCTTACTCGTTAAATAATTTGGCATGGAAAAGGCATAATCATGAGCTGATGGAGAAGGAGTCACAAGCTCACCTTTCGCTAGAAACGTCATTCCTGCTATAGATGTATGTTCATAATTAACTTTTTCGTGTTGAGAGGAAAATGTATATACTACATATAACTTTTGACCGTTTGTAGTTGTAGCAAAACCACGGAGCTTTTGACCGCTTATTTTATAGTCGTTTGACCAAGTTAGAGGGAAAGTGGAAGGCAGTGGGGAAGATTCTATTAATTGAATGGTAGCAAAAAAAACATGCGATAATAAGCCACTTATTAACACAATGATTGCTAAGAAACGTGACTCACCCTTTAAGATGAGCCACAGAGCTAAAAGAAGTACTAAAACGAGTAGCCATGCCGACTTGTGCGCTGCTAAGGAAGCGACAAGTACAGTGAGGGCTACATAAATCCATTTATGCCTTAAAGCTTTATACCAAATAGTGCACTCACCTTCTGTTCATACGGAAGCAATTTTTCGGCTGACAATCCGTTCTCGCGAAGCTCATGAAGCATCTCTGTATACAAGGCTAGTTTTTCATCTCGTAAAAAATCGATTTTCCGTTCATCAAATGGTACATGAACAACTGTCACACCTGCTTTTTCAAATAATTCCTGAGCATATGGATTATTTTTATAATCAGTTGCATAATAAACACGCTCAATGCCTGCTTGAATAATAGATTTTGTGCAAGGGAGACATGGGAAATGGGTTACATATAAATCTGCACCTTTTGTTGGTGTGCCGTATTTAGCACATTGTAGTAACGCATTCATTTCAGCATGCACCGTACGCACACAATGGTTGTCCACTACATAGCAGCCTTTTTCGATACAATGCTCATCACCTGTAATAGACCCATTATATCCCCCTGCTATGATCCTCTTATCACGGACAACAGTCGCTCCTACCGCTAGTCTTGTACATGTACTACGTAATGCGAGTAAATGGCTTTGTGCCATAAAAAATTGATCCCAAGTAATTCGCTCCATATGACTACCTCCAAAATTTTACCTTACAAGTTTTTCGACCTTGTTGCTTTTCTACTATAGTGTAGCCCTTTTGGAAAAGGGGCGTCAATATCTCCTATGCTATTAGCTTTACTTAACTGTAATAGAATACTTTATTTTCTCAAATGTTTTCTCACCAATACCACTAATATTTTTTAAGTCATCAATGGTTTGAAAGCGTCCGTTTTCCTCCCGATAACTAAGAATACTTTGAGCTTTTGAGGGACCGATTCCTGGTAATGTAGCAAGTGTTTCTGTATCAGCAATATTAATATTAATTTTTTGATCCTTATTCTTGCTTTCCATAGGTGAAATGAACAGATTTGTAGATGCATCTTCAAAATGTTCACCCTTGATGGGAATATAAATGACCATTTCGTCCTGAACTTTTTGCGCATGATTAACAAGTTGCGTATCTGCATTCTCAATATAACCACCTGCAAGCTGAATGGCATCGATAATACGATTGTCTGGCTGAAGTTCATAGACGCCTGGATACATAACAGCACCCTTTATATCAACAAATATCTGCTGTTGGACCGCTACTTCAGCAGTAGATTCCACTTGATTCATTTCTTCAATAGGTTGGATGGTTTCGATGAGCCCTTCTTGGGGAAGTGAAGAGTCAGAACTCGAAAAATAGAAGTAAAAAAATAGTCCACTGATTACTAGTACGCCAGGGATTAGCATACCTTTTTTGTACTTTTGCCATAAAGATTGCAACATAGTACCGTCCTTTCAATGCAAAAGGTCATCATATGGAGGTACCCTCATCATACACTAACAAACCTGGATTGCAAACCTGAAAGAGAGAAAGAAAAGCTCTCATTTGATCGTTCGATCGGCGATTTTTGTGGTTCCATCCGTCACTCTCTCCCCTCCATCCACCAGCTCTACAAAAAAAATCCACACTACCAATCGGCAGCGTGGTACTTTTTCTTATTTATTTTACCGCGCGGATAAAAATACGTTCACTTTCATATTCTGGCGCTTCGTCAGTAAAATCTGATGTTACTTCCACATCACTAAAGCCAATATCACGAAGCCAAGTCATATATTGTTCGATAGGAAACGTACGTTGAATATGTTCCTCATCGAAGCGTTCATATAAATCACTTGTAGCTTCACGTACATAAAAGGTCATTTGATGGATAATAGAATGCTCAAAGTCTCCAGGCTCTGTATGCCATACATAACTAATGTCTCCATCGTCATACGTAAATGGTCCATCTAAAAAGATTTCCGACATTTTAAATTTTGAATGGACATCAAAAAATAGCTGACCCCCATCTCGTAATGCCTGATAGATCCGTTCTAATGTCGTATAGACTGCTTGCTCCTCTACAACATAATTCAGAGAATCAATGGCAATTGTGACCACATCTACTCCCTCAAAGCCATCGAGTTCGTCCATGGACATACAATAAAACGGAGCCTCGTATCCTGCATCAGTAAAACGTTCAGTCGCAACGGAAAGCATTTCTTCTGATAAATCAACGCCGCTGACTTTGTAGCCAGCCTGTGCAAATAGCAAGCTAAGCACACCAGTTCCACAACCAATATCTAATAGCTTTTTATATTGGCCGCTAGGTGCATGCTGTACAACCCAATCTACATAAAGATTGTAAGGAATATCGGTTTGTAGCTCATCATAGACATGGGCGAAGCGTTCGTAACTACTCACTTAGGCCTCTGGCATGTCTAATTGTGGTGCATCGCCCCATAGACGCTCTAAATTATAATAAGCACGCTCATCTTTATGGAATACGTGTGCTACTACATCTCCTAAGTCTACAAGAACCCAACGAGCTCCATCAAATCCTTCTACACGGCGAATTTCATAGCCATCTTTTTCTGCTACATCCTGTAATTCACGTGCAATTGCTTGTACCTGACGATCTGAGTTACCATGGGCAATAATAAAGTAATCTGCTAAAAGAGAAATTCCTTGCATATTTAAAACGACAATATCCTCACCATGTTTGTCGTCGATCGCTTTGTAAGCTGCTTGTAATAAAGTTGAAGTCATCCTTCACTATCCTCTCTGTTCATCATATCGTTATAACATTCTATTGATAACGGATAAATAGGCTGCTTTGTGTCGATTAAAAATGCCAATGTATGACGGACACATGCACTCATGGCCTTATCCAAATTTTTTTGCGCTTTTTTGCGCAGACGATCCACACCATCAAATTGGCGATTCGGTTCAATCATATCTGCGACAAAAATAATTTTTTCTAAACGACTCATATTAGGTCGCCCAGTCGTATGGAAACGAATAGCATTCAACAGCTCATCATCTTTGATGCCGAATTCACTTTCTGCAATATATGCACCAACTGGGCCATGAAGTAGCTCACTGCCCCAGCCAATGAGGCGTGCATCTAACCTTTCCGTTCGGACGATTTGCTCCATCCACTCTATCTCTGCATATTTAGCAATATCATGAAGGATTGCCGCTGTTTCAGCCTTTTTCTCATCCTCGCCGTACTTTCGTGCCAGTTCGATGGCCGTTTCCATGACACCGATTGTATGAATATAACGTTTTTCCGGCATTCTGGGCTTAATCGCCGCTAAATACTGTTCGCGTTCCATAAAGACCTTCCTCTCGTATGAACGTCTCTACCGCTTCTGGTAGTAAAAATGTCACCGTTCCTCCAGTCGCCAGGCGTTCACGAATCAGTGTGGACGATAAATCGATTTGAGGCACCTCCACCATGCATATAGGGTACTCTGTAATGGCGGCCGATCCTGGACGCTTGACACCAACAAATTGGACAAGTTCTACTAAGTCATCTATACAATGCCATGTATGTAGCGAATCAATCATATCGCCACCGATAATAAAGTAGAATTTTACAGAAGGTTCCTTTCTACATAATGCCGAAAGTGTCTCATAGGAATAGGATACGCCACCCTTGTCTACCTCATACGGCTCTACCGAAAAATAAGGAAATGGGCGAATTGCACGCTCAACCATTTCAAGTCGTTTCACATTACTGGCATCATAACGTGCATGCTTATGTGGCGGTATGGCATTCGGCATAAAACGTATTTCATCCAGTTGCAACGCATGAAATACCTCATTTGCCATTAATAAATGCCCCATATGTGGAGGATTAAACGTACCTCCTAGTAAACCGACCCTTTTCATCGTCTCACCTTATTTCGTTGCTTTTGGTAATACAATCTTTTTTTGATTGCGTGATTCTTTATATAAAACAACTGTAAGGCCGATTAATTGAACAAGCTCTGCATGTGCACCTTTTGCAAGTGCTTCTGCCACTTCATGTTTATCCTCTTCACAATTATCTAAAATACGCACTTTAATTAGCTCACGTACTTCCAATGCCTCACGAATTTGCTTAGTCATTTCATCATTTACGCCACCTTTTCCCACTTGGAAAATTGGTGATAAATGGTGTGCTTCTGCACGTAAAAAACGTTTTTGTTTACCTGTTAACATAAAAATTAGTTTCCTCCTAATTGCGCCTCTAGCTGCGCAATCATTGAATTTGTATTTGGATAGTTGCCTAACCAGTGCTCAAAAGAAATGGCTCCTTGATGCACAAACATCCCTAAACCTGTCACAATTGTTGCCCCTTTTTCTTCAGCCGCTTGTAAAAAAGGCGTCATTAATGGATTATACACAATATCCGCAACAATTGCTCCTTTCTCAAGACGATTTAAGGAAAATGGCATTGAAAAATTGCCCGTAGCAAGGCCTGCCGAAGTCATTTGCACAATGATGCTGAATTCAGCCAATGTTTCTTCCGCTTCCTTTAATGAAATGGCACGGCCATTACCCATTTCATCCACAATAGCTTGGGCATTAGCTACAGTACGATTAGTAATGGTCAAATCATTATAACCTTGCTGCTGCATAGCAAAGGCTATACCTCGGGCAGCGCCACCTGCACCAACAAGTAACACAGGCTTGTCTTTATGAGACGAACCTACTGCTTCTTCTAGTGAACGCACAAAGCCAACACCATCTGTATTATAGCCTTTCAGCTTTCCTTCTGTTGTTCGTACAACCGTATTCACTGCTCCCATTTTATACGCCAACTCATCTAGCTCATCTAAATAGGGAATGATTGCTGTTTTATGAGGAATTGTTACATTCCAGCCACTTGCCCCTAAAGTTTTCAAGCCAGCAACTGCTGACTCTAATAGCTCAGAAGATACATGTAGTGGAATATAAGTCGCATCTATGGACATTTCCTCAAACCAAGCATTATGCATGGCTGGTGATTTTGAATGTTTAATCGGATCACCAATAACTGCAAACCACTTCTTCATTTCCTAGTCCCTCTTCTCTCCTTCATCCTTCACCTTCTATATAAGTGATGGACGTATTGAAACTTGTACACCTTTTGGCGCGTATGCTGCTACTACAACATTGGCGTGCTGTACAGTAATCCAGCCTAGTCCAGAAAATACAACATCTGTTTTAGCTTCTTTGATGGAGAACTCATGACGAACTAAAGGCGGAAGTTGGTCAATAAACTCCGCAGTTGGTGGTGCCAAAAGTTCTCCCTTATGTTCTGCATACAGCATATCTGCCTTCTCAAGCTTTGTTCGGTGAATCGGTAAGTCATTTGCCACATGGATTGTAAAGGCTGAACGGTCTCCTTGAATAAAATCAAATCTCGCCAAAGCCCCAATAAATAAGGTTTGTCCCGCATTTTGTTGGTAGACTTTCGGTTTGATTTCTTTTTTTGGCATAATGTATTTTAATTCACTTGAATCAATATGATGGGCCATTTGGTGATGATTAATAATACCAGGCGTATCATATAATGCACTTCCATCATCCAATGGAATTTCAATCATATCTAATGTAGTACCTGGGAAATGGGATGTGGTAATAACCTCCCCTTCTCCTGTTGCCTGCTTAATAATGCGGTTAATGAATGTGGATTTTCCGACATTGGTACAGCCCACAACATAAACATTTTGTCCTTGTCGATATTCATCAATGGCTTCCATTGCTTCGGCCATTCCCTTACCTTTATGGGCACTTACTAACAACACATCAACAGGCTGAAGCCCTAACGCTTTCGCTTCGCGTTTTAACCAATTGATAACTTTTTTCGGTTTAACCGATTTCGGTAATAAATCAGCTTTATTCGCAATCAAAAGTACAGGATTCTTCCCTACAAAACGGTGTAGGCCAGGTAGCCAGCTTCCATTAAAATCAAAAATATCAACTATTTTTACGATTAAGCCTTGCTGTGTACCAAGGCCATTTAAAATGCGTAAAAAATCGTCATCTGTTAATGACACTGGTTGAATTTCATTATAATTTTTCAAACGGAAGCAACGTTGGCAAATGACCACATCCTTTTCTAGTGATGATGGGGGTGCATACCCAACTGCTGTTTTATCTTCTGTTTGAATTGTTGTACCACAGCCAATACAATTTGGCATTTCAATCATTCTTGTTCCTCCCAAGTTATAATTCCTTTTCGTTTTAAATCATTAAACACTCGACGTTCAATGAATCGATTCAGTTTTGTTACAAGTCCATCAGACTGTGCAACAGGTTTTACAAGCACTGTATGCAAGCCTAATCGATTCGCACCCATTACATCTGTAAGAAGCTGATCTCCTACCATTACTACTTCATTAGGACGCAAGCCTAATTGAATAAGGGCATTATAAAAAGCATTTCGCAATGGTTTTTTTGCCTTATGAATATATGGAATACCTAAAGGCTCTGCGAAGCGTTTAACACGTGCCTCATTGTTATTAGACGCAATAATGACACGAATACCAGATTCCTTCATGATACGAAGCCAGATGATCAGTTCTTCTGTTGCATCCTCACGATCCCATTCCACAAGTGTATTATCTAGATCTGTAATGATCCCTCTTATACCTAATTCTTGTAATTTTTCAGGTGTAATTTCGAAAATATTCGTCACAAATTCGTTCGGTAATAAAAAATTATACAAAATAGCGACCCCTAATCTTAACGTATTATTCGACCATTATAGCATATTTGCAAAGGCTTCACCCATTCGAATTGGGTTGCCCTGGACAACATTTTCCGTAAACTCAATCGAATCCTTTTCAAACAGCATAACAACTGTCGAACCAAATGAGAAATAACCGACTTCCTGTCCTTTATACCAGTTTGTTGTTCTGTTCGTGAGCACAATTGAATTCACGAAGGTCGCCCCCACTTTTATAAACGCTACTTGCTGATTATGTGAAGTTTTTAACTCTGTCACTAAACGGTAATTGTGGGAAATTGGCTTTTTACCGTATGTAAGACCTATTTGATTCACAGGATAAGATTTCTGACCAAGCGTATACTGTCTTAGTACTTCCCCATCAATCGGGCTGTGAATACGATGATAATCAGCAGGACTTAAATAAAAAACAATAAAATGGCCGTCTGCATAGTTGGCCGCTCGCTCCGAATTACCAAGTAAATCCTCAAGTGAATATGGCTTACCTTTCACCAGAAAAGTCATATCCCATTCAATTCTTCCAAAGGATTCTACCTTGGCATCTACAGGACTTACATACACCATCGGATTTTTTTCAATCGGTCGTGCATCTTCTAAAAGCTCTCTTGTAAAAAATTCATGTAAACATGAAAATTGTTGTTGTTTTTTTGAAACTTCTTCAAGGTTTATATCGTATAACTTCATGTAGCTTGGAATTATACGTTTACTCCACTTAGCTTTCGCAATAGCTTGCAAAAGATTGGAGGATTGCTTACCATTCGTTAGTTCTATCAAGCGTTGATATAGTTTTTCTTTCATTAGTAAAACCCCTATCCATTAATTTAGACTGTCAATTTTTTCGCATTCGAAGTATAATGGTACAATATCTTAAGTGCAAAGGAGTGATCCCCCTTGTTTTTTTATCACAAGTTGGTGGATACCACGGTTAAGAAAATGAAATCGCACGCAGCTAACTTCATTACAATTAGTAATATGTCCTTTGGAGGCGCGGCTATTATGGCCACTTTACATGAATACTATAGCTATAGTGTCTTGTTTATCTTTATTGCAGCTCTACTTGATCGCTATGATGGTAAGGTAGCTAGAGCACTCGGACAAGTGTCTGAGTTAGGTAAACAATTAGATTCTATGAGTGATATTATATCATTTGGCGTGGCGCCTGCATTATTAATGTACGAAGTTGTTCTAGTTGATTTTGGTTTTGTCGGCATGATGATGGCCGTCCTGTTTATCGTTTGTGGTGCGATGCGATTAGCCCGCTTTAATATTAGTGAAGCAAATGGCTATTTCACAGGTTTACCTATTACAGCTGCTGGTACGTTCTTAACTTTAACGTATTTTGTAGCGACTACGTTCCATCCGGCCTTTTATCTTTTCCTTTTTCCAATTTTAGCTTTCCTCATGATTAGTACATTTACGTTAAAAAAAGTGTAACAGCACAATTGCTGTTGCACTTTTTTCATTTCCCACAGCTTTGAAACATATACTGTCGAAAAATGGGGAAAGGATGAAATCATTCAATGAGCGGAATTTTTACATCAATGTTGCAGTTATGGCTTGAGATCCCAGCGTTACTTGGCTATTTAAAGGGGCAAACATTCCATAAACCCTTTTCAAAAGAAGAGGAAGCTGCTTGTATTGAACGATTTTTAGGTGGCGACGAGCAAGCACGCCTGGACCTAATAGAACGCAATATGAGGCTCGTCGCGCACGTCGTAAAAAAATTCCATCCAAAACATGAACAACTAGATGATTATATTTCAATCGGGACGATCGGGCTAATGAAAGCAGTAGAAAGCTATACCCCGGACAAAAAAACAAGACTTGCCACATATGCAGCTCGATGTATTGAAAATGAAATTTTGATGCATCTACGCACACAGAAAAAAGTGCAGAAGGATGTCTCTTTATTTGAGCCAATCGGAACAGATAAAGATGGCAATGCGCTTCAAATTCGAGACTTACTCCAATGTGATGAAGAAAGTGCAACCGAGAAAATCGAACATAAAGAGCATGTGGCACAGCTATATCATTACTTGCATATGCTTGATGAACGAGAACTAGAAATTGTGACACTTCGCTATGGATTAAATCAACAAGATGCCCTCACGCAAAAGGAGATTGCAGCTCGGCTAAATATTTCTCGAAGCTATGTATCTCGGATTGAAAAACGGGCACTCATTAAACTCTATCAATTATACAAACGCGACCAAAAGTCAATTGAGTAATATATTGTAAAATGTTCACTAAGAAAATTCAATGCATCTTTGGTGGAGAATGTGCCGATTCTATGGCATAAAAAAAGCCCTTTGCGACATTGCTATGTCGCAAAGGAATTTTTTAAATTTTATGAATGTGCTGTTTCTGATAGTTCTGCCGTAATCAATGTACCTATTAAAGTAGTGATAATCACTACACCTACTGTTAATAATAGCATCATGAATGCCTCCCATTCTAATATGAAGAGATTTATTACAGCTAGTGTAGCATTTATACTATTCATTCACTGTGATTTTTCTCACATTAGAAACAACACATTTTGACCGTTTTGTGTATTATAGTGAGGCAATCGCTTGTAAGACAACTTGTGTCGAGTGTTTTGCAGCAACTGGTAAAAACTCATCAAAGCTAATATTTGACTCTTTACCTGCAATATCTGATAAAGCACGAATTACTACAAAAGGTGTAGCAAATTGATAACAAACTTGTGCAACCGCAGCCGCTTCCATTTCAACCGCCTTCATTTGAGGGAAATGATGACGAACAGCTTCTACACGCACAGGATCATTCATAAATGCATCCCCAGAGCAAATTAAACCAATGCCATATTGATGCTCTCCAACTGCCTTAACAGCTTCCTCAGCTACTTTCATTAATCGTTCATCTGATTTATAAGCTGCTGGCATACCAGCCATTTGTCCAATTTCATAACCAAAAATTGTGACATCCACATCATGGTGACGGACTTCATCTGAAATGACTACAGCTCCCACCTCAAGGGCTTCATCATAACCACCAGCAGAGCCTGTATTAATAACAACATCAGGCTTAAACTCATGCAAAAGAATGGTAGTGGACATAGCCGCATTGACTTTACCAATACCACTTTTTAATAACACGACTTCCTTGCCTTCATATGTTCCTGTTGTATACTCACTACCTGCTATCGTTGTACTTTGTGCATTGCTTAAAGATGTTCGTAGTAATTCTACTTCCTGTTCCATTGCCCCAATTACTGCAATTTTCATGTAATGTTACTTCCCTTCTTTATCAACTCTATTAAAAATAATCAAAAGAGTGATTTTCGTCAATAGGCGCCTTCCAATGTATTCAGTTGCTCAAGCTTTACAGGCAACCATCCTGCATTATCCACCCATTCCATACTGACACGGTACATCTGTGATTTATCTTTTGTTGAAACTGTGGCAATTGAAGAATTAGGACCACCATTATTTTGCATACGCCAAATAATCATATTATCTTGACTAATACCGGTTACACCTGTAACAGTTGCTACTTTTTCAGACCAGTCTACGGATGAAGAATCGTAGGAAGACACATGTTGTCCCGTTTGAGTTGTAGGTGTTGGCTGCCAATTTTTATTTGTTATCACTTTTTCTACGTTTGGATTATCTGAAGTTGATTCTTCTGGCGCACCTTGTTCCTGCTGATTTTCTTCAGGCTGAGATTCATCCTCTTCCTCTGAAGCTTGATCTTCTTCTACAGCCAGATCCTTTTCATCCTCTTTCACAGGCTCTTTATCCACTTCTTTGTTGTCGTCTTTTTCCTCTTGAGCCGGTTCATCTTTCACTGTTTGTTCTGCATCATCTTGCCATTTAAACACATAAGTTGCTGTGATAATAATTAGTACAACCACTACACCAATTAAAACATTCAATAGTTTATCTAGCTTTTTATTACGAGATGGCTGCAAATGACGACTACTACGAGTTTGTCGTTCACTCATATTTCCTCCCCCTCTCTAGCAAATATTCTATCAAGTTCGACAGCACTTGCAAAACAATTATACTCATTAATTTACTTCGTGGCATTTTAGCCTGAAATATAAAAGCAGCTAGCCTCTCTAAATTAGAAAGACCAACTGCTTGTCCATTTACATATTATTTAATCGAAACAATCTTAACTTTCATTTCGCCACCAGGTGTTTGAACAGCTACTTCTTCACCTTCAGCACGGCCAAGTAAGCCTTTTGCAATTGGTGATTCGTTTGAAATACGGAACTCCATTGGGTCTGCTTCAGCCGAACCTACAATTGTATAAGATTCTTCATCAGTTGATGGTTTACCATTAATAATTTCTACAAATGTAACCGTTTTCCCAAGTGATACCACGCTGTTATCTGTTTCATCCTCAGAAATAATCACTGCATTGCGAATCATTGATTTTAAAGTTGAAATACGTCCTTCTAAAAAGGCTTGTTCTTCTTTTGCTGAATCATACTCAGCATTCTCAGAAAGATCACCAAAATCACGAGCTATTTTTATACGTTCAACGATTTCTTTACGTGTTTCAGTTTCTAATTTCACTAATTCTTCTTCTAATTTACGTTTTCCCTCAGCTGTCATAGGGTACTGTTTTTCATTTGCCAAAGTCCTTCACTCCTTGTTTCTTCAATATAAAAACATAAAACTCGACTAAATGCTAGTAAGGTGCATTTAATCGAATTTTATTATTTTTAAACGTTTTTCAAATTACGCTTTGACCTAATAGTATGCATGCTTTTTTAAAATATGCATGTAAATATTGTCAATACCACTCTATCTTATTACAATACGTTGTCGGTTTCAAGAATAGTTTTAATTTTCGTTACCATTAAATCAATTGCTACCTCATTATCCCCACCTTCAGGAATAATAATATCAGCATAACGTTTTGTAGGTTCAATAAATAAATTATGCATTGGTCGAACCGCCGATAAGTACTGATCAATAACTGAATCTGTTGTACGTCCACGTTCTTTAATATCACGCATGATACGACGAATAATTCGTAAATCAGAATCGGTATCTACAAATAATTTAATATCCATTAAATCACGTAGATCAGCATCTTCTAGCACAAGAATTCCTTCTAGAATAATAACATCTACCGGCTCAACATGGATCACTTCTGCTGCTCTAGTATGCTGCACGTAATCGTAAACTGGCTTTTCGATCGGTTGACGCACTAAAAGTTTCTTGATGTGCTGTATTAATAAATCATTATCGAATGCTAACGGATGATCGTAGTTTGTTCCTAATCGCTCTTCAAATGTTAAATGACTTTGATCTTTATAATAAAAGTCTTGTTCAATAACAACAACTGAATGCTCTCGGAAAACATCATAAATGGCGCGCGTCACACTCGTTTTACCTGAGCATGAGCCACCAGCTATACCGATAACAACAGGACGCTTCACTTCCATTAGTTATTCTCCTTTCGCATCATGTTATGCGGCATTAATGGTGTGTCACATTTGAATTTAACAATTTGTAATGGATGACGTGCTGCATCTAGGCTATTGCCATCTTCATCCCAAATTTCTCCCATTGTCAGACGGAAATTCTCGATTTCTGGTCCAAAGAACTCTACTTCGTCACCAGGTTTAAAATAATTTCGTTGCTGCATCGTAACCATTTTTGTTTCTGGATCATGTTCTAAAATTAAACCAGCAAATTCATATGTTGTTTTTCGGCCATGAATACCAAACATTTGCTCCTCTGAGCCAGGTGCATCATGGAAGAATGCTTCAGCCGTATCACGATTTGCACATTTATCTAGCTCCTCTAGCCATTCACGTTTAATTTTAAAATTATCAGGATCAGCACAGTAGGCATCGATAACTTTGCGGTATACGGATACAACTGTTGCCACATAGTGAATCGATTTCATACGCCCTTCCACTTTTAAAGAATCGATACCAAGCTCGATCATATGTGGAATGGCTTCAATTAATTTTAAATCTTTAGGACTCATAGCAAAAGATGCGTGATTATCATCAAACAGTGCTTTTTCTTCCCCATCTTCTAATTCATATAAATCGTAATCCCAACGGCATGATTGGCAACAACCGCCACGGTTAGAGTCACGAGCAGTCATATGGTTAGATAGAACGCAACGGCCAGAATAAGCAATACACATTGCGCCATGAACGAAGGCTTCGATTTCAATATCGACTTTTTCCTTCATCAATTTCATTTCTTCTCCGCCTACCTCACGTGCTAATACAACACGATGTAAGCCTTCTTCCTTCCAGTACTGCACTGCCTTCCAGTTGGACAATGACTGCTGTGTAGAAAGATGAATTTCAAGTTTAGGGGCAGCTGTACGACATGTTTCAATAATTAGTGGGTCTGCAACGATGATACCTGTCACACCTGCCGACTCAATATCTTTTAAATATCGCTCCAAGCCTGCCATATTTTCATTATGTGCAAATATATTTGTCGTTACATAAATTTTCGCACCATATTGATTAGCAAACTCTACACCTTCACGCATTTCATCTATAGAGAAGTTATCTGCATTGGAACGTAGACCAAACTCTTGTCCCCCAATAAATACAGCATCCGCTCCGTAATGCACGGCTACTTTTAATTTTTCTAAGCTACCCGCTGGGGCAAGTAGCTCTGGTTTTTTTGTAATGACACGTTTACCGTCGACAATGTCACGGATTTTGTCATTTTGTTCTAACGCTAATGCCATGTTATTGCCCCCTCTTAGTAGACAGTTTCCTTGAAGATAAAGCCTGTATCTAATGGTCTAATGGCTGGTTGAATATCTTCAATTTTTGCTAATAATTCATCTTTTATGTCATCATATGCTTCTTCAGATTCGTCAAAATATGCATCAATGGCGTTACGATAGGCCTCCGTCACAGTTACCACATATTCTGGAGTTTGTAGCACACCCTCAATTTTCAGGGCATCAATGCCACCTTCAAATAATTCGCCAAGCTCATCAATAACACACATGTCATTAGGACTAAAAATATGCGTACCGTTTACATCTTCGTAAATTGGATACTTATTGTTGCGCTCATCATCATGTAGGAACATGTTTCGATTATCTTTACGATTTTCAATTTCCATCACTTTATCTTGATACAAGAAATAATGGCCAAGAAGCGGGCGTTTTGATTGGAACATACATGTCATACCATGTACTTGTACTTCAATTTCTAATTCCGCACTTTCTTTAATTTCTAATACCTCATCAAGAGAAAGCTCACGTGCTAACACTGCACGAGTCGCACCGCGTTTTCCCCAGTAATTTGCCGTAAACCAGTTTGTTGCAGTCGTCTCAGGATTCCAATGCAATGGAATTGTTACGCCTTGCTCACGACGAATAATTAATACTGCTGGGTCGCCATAAATTAAACGATCCACACCGATGCGTTGCATTTCTTTTAAATAGTCGGCAAGTGCCTCCAGTTTTTCATTATGGAAAAGGGCATTCACTGCAACATAAACTTTTTTACCCGCTGCGTGAATGAGCTTCGTTGCCTCTTCCACCTCATCTACTGAGAATTCTCCTGCTAGACGTAGACCAAATTGTTGTTCACCAATAACAAAAGCATCTGCTCCAGCTTCTAAAAGTGCTTTAATATGTTCTAATGATTGTGGTGTCACAAGCAATTCTGGTTTTTTCATAGTAGTCACCTCTTCAAACATAGTAATAAACCGTCACCTACTGGCAAAAAAGCACTAGTATAATCCGGGTGCTGCATTATCCATTCTGTGAAGTTTTTTAAATTGCGGATCATTGTACGTTTTCGACGTGGGACATCCTTCAAATCTAGATCTGACAAGCCATGCATATACATATTGTCGATATACAAGACTCCTCCTGATTTTACGAGGGGAGCGTACTTTTCAAAGAAGCGTTGATATTGTCCCTTTGCGGCATCGATAAATACTGCATCGAACTTTGTGTCAATGGCCTTATCGTCTACCTCTAAAGCGTCGCCTTCAATGACCTTAATTCGATCAGATACGGTTGACCGTTTAATATAGGCTTTAGCTTTTGTCACACGCTCTATATCGCGTTCAATCGAAACGATATGGACATTTGGTAAAGCTTCTGCCATTCGAATAGCAGAATAACCAATTGCTGTGCCAATTTCTAAAATTTTTTGCGGATTTTGAATGCGCAACAATTGATTCAAAGCATCAATACCTGCAAGTTGCATAATCGGTACATGATTCTCCTCCGCATATGCTTCCATTTCTAAAAGCAATTCATTACGTGGCTGTATAAATGATTGTATATATGCATCTGATAATTCCATTGTTTCACCCTCAATTAAAAGGCAACGTGCATGTAGCCGTTGTCCGTACTTCATCATTTATCAACAAAAAGAAAAAGACCAAACGTGATGTCTTGGTACTTTGCCATACAAAAATGAGCAATTGTTTTTGACATGCTCAAACAATTGCCACCACGCATATTTGTCCCGAATAAACGGATTGATCAAAAATCACACTTTATAATAGCATGAAAATAGAAGGAAAGCTATTTTTCTTTCCTTCTACTCTCTATGTTTGCTCTATACCATTTACTCTTTTCTAACACTTATTCTTCTTTTCGTAAATATTTTTCCACTTTCTGCAAATGTTCATCATATGTTTTCGAGAAGTGGTTCACGCCCTCTTTATCTGCTAAGAAATAGAAATAGTCTGTTTGACTAGGATTCAATGTCGCCTCAATAGAAGTTTTTCCAGCACCCGCAATTGGACCTGGTGGTAAGCCTTTATTTTTGTAAGTATTATACGCATTATCCACTTCTAAATCTTCATACAGCACACGATCTTTATGATCACCAAGCGCATATAAAACAGTTGGGTCTGTTTGTAGTGGCATCCCTTCATCTATACGATTATAGAAGACACTTGCTATTGTCTCTCGATCTGTTTGAGCCGTAGCTTCTTCTTCCAATAATGATGCAAATGTTAACAGTTGGTGAACGGACATTTGTTTTTCCACTAAAACATCACTATAATTTTTTACCACATTGTTCATAGCCCCTATCATTTCTTCAACAATCGCTTCTAGAGATGGCTTTTCCTCATAGTACGAGTAAGTAGCCGGATATAAATAGCCTTCTAAATCATAGCGAATATTGTCAGCTAACACTGCATCCGTTACTAGCTCAGGATAGTTGGCCATCATTTGTTGAACAAATGTGTCACTCGTTACTAAATCCATAAATTCCTTTTGTGTATATGGTGTTTTCTTTTCTATAACTTTCCCAATTTGCTCAATTGTTAAGCCTTCTGGAATCGTCATCGTAAAGACAGGTTTTCGGTACACCTTCCCTGTTTTTAAGCTTTCAATGAGTTCATCAAATGTCATCGCTTGCGTTAAATCGTAATTTCCTGCTTGGAATTGAGATTCGTTTTTAAATTTTGCATAGTATTTAAAAACACGCGCATCTTTAATAACACCTTTTTTCTCTAATAATGTAGAAATAGAACTCAAGCTAGAACCGATTGGTACTTCTACTGCAATTGCTTTTGTTGCGTCAGGATCCAGTGGTTTTAAAGCACCCTTTACATAATTGTACCCAAATAAACCGACAATCCCTATAACGAGGACAAAAACAATTGCCACAATGGCAACGATTTTTCTCACGATTTTTACCTCTGATTTTTTTTCTTGCATTTTTGAAAACATTTCTTGTTTTTTAGTACCGTTATCCACGGGTTTCCCCCCTATCACTATCCAATATCATACTAGAAATCAACTATCACGACAAACAGAAATCGACAATTCAGGAGAATTTACATATATATAAAAATCCGCGGGCTATTTTTGCCAGCAGATTGTTTTGCTAAAAGCTTTGTGAAATAGCTTTAATACAGTCACTTTACAATAATAAAAGACTGTAATAATTGCTCCTCTAAGATGTTCGATTATAGTAATTCATGTGATTAAACTCTTGATAGAATAATTCTATTACTAAAACAAAAAAACTCTGAGTGGCTCCTAACCACTCAGAGTTTTTATAGTTCGTTTAATATATCTTCAACGTACACCCATTCTTCATCTGTTTCTATTGGTAATAGCTCTTCGATAGAGCCGTCAATTCCAGCCAGATATTGAGATGCGAAAATTTCACGCTCATCCATTGGCTCATCTGTCGCAGGCACATATAATACATACGATTTACCAAATTGCTCGGATGCAAAAGTATGAATTACCTCACAAACTTGATCCGCTCCATCTTCATTTGTCACGGTAATAAGCTGTGGCTCTTCTTCAAATTCATCTAGAAGTGTTAATACCACCTCATTAATCATTTCCCATTCAGCATCTGTTTCGACAGGCTGTAGATTGGTCATCTCGCCATTGTTATCGTCATAATCGAAAGTCATCGCTGATAGATCTCCTGGAATTTCTTCACCATTGGCATCCAACAAAGAAAATAGCACATAGGATTTATCCTCTGCATCAAATGTAAAGACCACATGGCAACGTTGTTCCTTTCCATTTTCATCGATTATCATAAATTCTTGTGTTTCTTCATTCATTCGATTATCTCCTTCTGACAGTTTAATGTCATTTACTAAGTAGTTACTTCTACACGTACTAAATATCTTCGAGCAGATTCTCACCATTATTCGGATATTTACTAACAAACTAAATATACTTTCAATAAAAAAGGAACAAGGACTGCAAGCTGCGATCCTTGTTCCAAGCTTTAAGAAAGAAGATTAGTCTTCGTCTTCATCTTCTAAAGCGTTTAATACGTCTTCTACCATATCCCATTCTGCTTCAGTTTCGATAGGTGTTAGTTCACCATCTTCACCGTTATCAGACGGTACGAATGAAGAAACAAAAATTTCAACTGATCCATCTTCATCTTCTTCTGCGCCTACCATTGAGTAAAATACGTATGATTTTCCAAACTCTGGAGATTCATGTACGTGAATCACTTCACAAAGCTGTTCATTTCCGTTTTCATCAATCACTGTAATGTGTTGAACGTGTAATTCTTCTTCATGGTTATGCTCGTTTGCCATGTATAGTCACCTCATCAATTAATTTTTGCTATCTAAATAGCCTTGTAAAATCATCACAGCTGCCATTTTATCAATGACTTGCTTGCGCTTTTTGCGACTCACATCTGCTTCGATTAGCATACGTTCCGCTGCCATCGTTGTTAAACGTTCATCCCATAATTTAACCGGTAGTGAGAACGTTTCTTCCAATAACTTTTTATAGTTTTCAGAAGCCTCTCCACGCGGTCCAACCGTATTATTCATGTTTTTCGGGAAGCCTACAACAAATTCTGTTATTGCGTATTCCTTTACTAGCTCAGCGATACGATCGATACCGAACTCGCCATTAGCCTCATCAATTTTTACGGTTTCAATACCTTGGGCAGTCCAACCAAGTGCGTCACTGACAGCAACACCAACGGTTTTCGACCCAACGTCTAATCCCATAATTCTCATTTCTAGTCCTCGTTATTCTTTTTGATATAAAATTTAACAAGCTCTTCTAGAATTTCGTCACGCTCAAGCTTGCGAATTAAATTACGAGCATCCTGATGGCGAGGAATATACGCCGGATCACCAGAAAGTAAGTAACCAACAATCTGATTGATAGGGTTATATCCCTTTTCCTCTAATGAAGAATGAACTTTCAACATTACCTGCTTGACTTCCTGTTCCATTGATTCTTCTGGAAAATTAAATTTCATCGTTTGATCAAATGAACTCATGACCAGCACCTCGCTTTCAGAAATAAGGAGATGTGCGAACAAGCTCATCTCCAATTTCTCTTTATTATAACATGTTTTGGTGAATTAATTAAATGGATTTAACATAATCATACACAGAAAGTAGTGCTTCATCAAGTTTTGAAGCTTCTTTTGCTCCTGCCATCGCCATATCAGGACGACCGCCACCTTTACCACCACAAGCTTCTGCAACCATTTTCACGATATTTCCAGCATGGTAATTGCCACCAACTAATTCTTTTGATACTCCAGCACATAGCATAACCTTATCGCCATCCACTGCTCCAAGAACGATAACAGCCTTTGGCATTTTCGCCTTCAAATCATCCATCATCTGACGCAGTTGGTTATTGTCTTTTGCTTCTACCTTTGTAGAAAGAACTGTGACATCTCCAATTGTCTGTGCTGCATCAACAATTGCCCCAGCCTGAGCATTGGCAATTTTTTGAGATAATGCTTCATTGTCACGTTGTAATTCTTTGTAGTCACCTTGTAAGGCTTGTACTTTTGTGACGATATCTTTAGGATTTGCTTTTAACAATGCTGCCGCATCATTTAAAAGTGCTTCTTCTTCTTTGACTACTTCATAAGCCACTTTACCTGTAACAGCTTCAATACGACGAGTACCCGCACCAATTCCACCTTCTGAAACAATTTTAAAGAAACCAATTTCAGAAGAACGTTTTACATGGATACCACCGCATAACTCGATGGAATAGTCTCCGATTGAAACGACACGTACAACATCGCCATATTTTTCGCCGAATAAAGCCATTGCACCCATTGCTTTCGCTTTATCGATGGCCATTTCTTCAATAACGACCTCTATATCATCCCACACTTTTTCATTTACAATACGTTCAATTTGCTGTAATTCCTCTTTAGTCACTTGACCAAAGTGAGAGAAGTCAAAGCGTAAACGATCAGGGCCTACATATGATCCAGCTTGGTTGACATGATCACCTAATACATCTTTTAACGCACGTTGCATAATATGTGTCGCTGTATGGTTTTTAATAATTAAATTGCGATCATCACGATTAACAATTGCTTGGACGGCATCTTCCACATGCATTTCACCTGATTCAACAACTACTGTATGGAGCGGTTGACCATTTGGTGCCTTTTGAACATCCTTTACTACAGCGGTGAAGCTATCATTAGAAATGATACCGCTATCGGCAATTTGACCACCCATTTCAGCATAGAATGGTGTTTGAGCTAAAATAACTAAAGCTTCTTGGCCTTCAGATGCTACTTTTTCTACTTGACCATTCACAATCATTGCAGCAATTTCAGTATTAGCTACTAATGTGTCAAAGCCAACAAATTCGCTGGCAACCGTTAAGTTTGCTAATACTTCATTTTGTACTTGCATAGAGTCAACATCTTGACGAGCCGCACGCGCACGTTCACGTTGTTCCTCCATCGCCGTTTCGAAGCCTTCATGATCGACTTTCATTCCTACTTCTTCTGCATATTCTTCCGTTAACTCGATTGGGAAACCGTAAGTATCATATAAACGGAAAGCATCTGCTCCTGGGATAAAATCATGACCAGCCGCTTTTTGTGATTCTACAACTTCATTAAAGATTGCAAGACCACCATCTAATGTTTCATGGAAACGAATTTCTTCATTCTTAATAACGCGTTGAATAAATTCACATTTTTCCGTTACCTCTGGATAGAAGTCTTCCATGATTTTGCCCACTGTTGGGACCAATTCAAACATAAATGGTTTCTCAATTCCAATTTGTTTTGCATAACGTACGGCACGACGTAGTAAGCGGCGTAATACATAGCCACGGCCTTCGTTTGAAGGAAGGGCACCATCACCTATAGCAAACGCTACAGTACGAATGTGGTCTGCAATAACTTTAAATGGCGTATTAATATCTTCTTCAGAGCCAAAAATTTCATTTAAATCTACTTCACTTGGGCGTTTGTATTTACGGTTGGAAAATTCCTCAATTTTTTCAATGATAGGCATGAATAAATCCGTATCAAAATTCGTTGGTACATTTTGAACCACGGAGACAATACGTTCTAGTCCCATACCAGTATCAATATTTTGCTTTGGTAGTGGTGTATACGTACCATCAGGATTATGGTTGAATTGAGAGAACACTAGGTTCCAAATTTCTAGATAACGTTCATTTTCTCCACCTGGGTACATTTCAGGGTCATTTTCGTCTGAGCCATATTCTACGCCGCGGTCATAGAAAATCTCTGAGTTTGGACCAGAAGGACCTTCACCAATATCCCAAAAGTTCCCTTCCAAACGAATTAAACGTTCTTCCGGAATACCAATTTCTTGATGCCAAACATCATATGCTTCCTGATCTTCAGGATGGATTGTGATAGATAGTAACTCGGGATCAAAGCCCATCCACTTTTTATCCGTTAAAAATTCCCAAGCATAATGAATAGCTTCTTTTTTAAAGTAATCCCCTATAGAAAAGTTCCCTAACATTTCAAAGAAAGTATGGTGACGCGCTGTTTTTCCTACGTTCTCAATATCGTTGGTACGAATTGATTTCTGTGCATTTGTAATTCGAGGGTTGTCAGGAATAACACGACCATCAAAATACGGCTTAAGTGTAGCAACACCTGAGTTAATCCAAAGTAAGGATGGATCATTGATTGGCACTAGAGGCGCAGACGGTTCATGGTGATGCCCCTTTTCTTTAAAAAATTCCAAATACATTTGTCGAATGTTAACTGCTTTCATTGGATAAATTCCTCCTAGTTTATAATGTAAAATCACGATAAGAATCAGATCTTGATGACCCAACTATTCCTGCCAGCAAGTTTTGGTACCAACCACTATAATTGGTTTTTTTTACTAAATGAAAATAAAAAAGCCCTCATCCCCAAAAAGGGACGAGGACTTATCTTCAGTCTCGCGGTACCACCCTAGTTGTAAGTAAAAATTCTTACTTACCTCTTTAGCACTTGTAACGTCAGTGAACGGCAGGGATTAACTGCACTCCGGAGTAGCTTTCAGCATTTGCACTGTGAGGATTTTTTCAGCCAAGAAATCCCTTTCTTCTACACGTGCAATTACGTACTTTTTCCATCGTCGTGTTTACTTTTTCTAACGAAAATTATAAGAAAAATCTATTCACCTGTCAATTAGCACTAGTATGACAAATTATAACTAAGCAATCATTCTTCTGAAGTATGCCCACATTCCCCATGTAAATAACACTAAAAAGGCACTCAGTGCAATCGTTGTAATGGGTGAATCTTGATAAGGTAATGGTACATTCATGCCAAAGAAGCTAGTAATGACAGTTAAAGGCAACATAATTGTAGAAATAACGGTTAATAAGTTCAGCTTTTCAATAGACTTGCCACTAATAATCGAGTAATACGTATCTAATGTGCTGTTGACTAAGTCTCGATACGTTTCAGTGGAGTCGACAATGCGTTCAAGATGATCATTTAAATCCTTATAGAAAGGGATATTTTCCTCTTGTATATCAAATTTCCATTGTCCATTAATTGTAGAAAAGATTCTTCGTTGCGGCATGATGGCCTGACGAATTAAAATAATTGTTCGTTTTAATGAAAGGAATTCTTCTGTTACTACTTTCGGTTGATAATCATAAACTTCTTCTTCAAGCTCATCAATCCGTGCTCGAATTCGCTCTAACACAGGGAAATACTCGTCTGTAATTCCATCGATGATCGTGTGCAATAAAAAATCAGTGCCCTTTTCCAAATATCTCGCACTATTTAAACAAACTTTTTCTATATGGCCTAGCCACTGTAATTTTTGTTTATGGACCGTAACAATATAATTTGGTCCCATAAAAATATTCAACTCGACCGTTGTAATTTCATTATTACTTTTTTCATTGTAGATAGGTGCATGGAAAACGAAAAATTTATAATCTCCATAACTATCCATTTTGGGGCGTGAGCCTTCATGTAAGCAATCTTCAACTGCTAGTGGATGAAAGCCAAATACATCTGCTATATTATTTAATTCATTTTGACTATACGCATATAAATCCACCCATAATAAATCCTCGCTATGAATGGGAAGTCGTAAATCATTCATATTGAAATCGTGTTGAACTGTTTTGCTATTGTGATTGAAATAGTGAATTTTAATCATGATACTTCACCTCGTGTTTTATTATAAAAAGTAACAAAAGGTTAATTTTAAAACCTTCTGTCCGTGCCGGCGATAAGAAACGACGGCTGTCTCCATAAATTCTGACTACATACCTCATGCTGATTCGGTTCAGGACTACTATCCATTTCTCATCACCTTCCTTTCATAACAAAAACACGCCTTCTACGAATGAAGGCGTGTTGAATACACATATCAAAAAATAGCAAAAAAACTTTGCATATTTGTTACCTTCAAACGTTGAGTTTTAGCACTATGCGGCATAGGAAATTTACCAGCTACGTTAAAAAACACCTTATTTCGATGATTTCTGTTGACCCATTGGCGTCTCTCGACATTTTTGGGTAGTAGCGTATCTCCACATAGGAGCCTCACCTAACGAAGGGAGTCTTATTTTTTTATTCCTGTAAATAATAACGGATAGTTTCACAACTGTCAAACTTTTTATCAATCATTTTTCAAAAAGTCTTCTACTCTTTTCACTAAATGATCGCGCTTATACGATTGATAAAGTAGGCTTGACAAACGAACAGGATCTCCAAAGAAAAATCGTTCATATAGCGTTTGCCTTGTGCCAAAATTACTCATCGTTAAATCCCAAGCTAAACGGAACTTTTTAACTCGCTCTTCTCCTTTGTCTTGACATGATTGCAGATAATGATCAAGATCCCCATCATCCGTTGCAAAAGCTTTTGCACTCGGTATGGACATTAATCCACTTGCTCCCAGTAGCTGGATGATATCTGTAAAGGTAGGATATACTTTCGGGAAAATATGAATAGCGACCTGTAATGTCGATACGTCTGGTCGTATAAAACCAAAGGAATCCCTTTGTGCCTCAATTTCTGATTTTAATTGCAATGCTTTTATCGTTTCTAATGCTACGATGACATCTACCACTTTTTGATGGACATGTTGGTAATCCCCAATATTTATGGTATCCACAATCGTTTGTACAACCCCTAGGATGAATTCAGTCTTAGCAATTTGACGTGACAGTACATGATGCAAAGTATACGCTTGGAAGCCACTAACATTCATAAATTGATTGGCTACTTCAACATTTTCATAATAAAATACCCGCTCCCACGGAACAACTACATCATCAAAAACAACAATCGCATCCATTTCTTCAAAACGTGCACTTAAAGGATGATCAAACCTAGAATCTCCTCCGACAAAGGATTGCCGACATAAAAACTTTAAGCCCTTTGTGTTACTCGGTATAGAAAAGCCAAAACCTTTTCCTTCATCATAGCCATTTGTTGATAAAACAAGAAGTTCATCCGTTATTCCTCCCTGTGTGGCTAGTAATCTAGCTCCTTTAATGACTAAGCCTTCGCCCGTTTTTGCAACAATTTTGGCAGCTATTGTTACTTCTTCATCCTCATAGTAATAACGCTTGCGGTTTACTTGCGGTTCTATAAAGGTATGTGTCATGGAAATATCATTCTCACGGGCATATTCATAAAACTTCAGCAAATGGTCTGGAAAACAATTTGGCTTATCTTTCAAAAAGTTCGATGCTGATGCTAAAGCCATCAATGTCGTATTCATGTAATCAGGACTTCTTCCCATCAAACCGTTTGTTTGTAAAGCCCATTCTCTTGCGGCCAAACGTCTTTTTACTAAATCTTCAGGACTCATGACTTGAAGGAAAGACATGCCGACTCTCTCTTTGCTAGTTGGCGATTCATATGTCATTTTTTCAAGATATGCTTCTTGGTGTTGTAAATCAAATAGCTTTGCCTGACTTTGCATGATTCCCTTAAATGCAGGATGTTCTGACACCTTGCCCGTCACAACTTCCCCATCAATTGAAATATAGGTATTTAAAGCATCGATACGTTCCATATACTGCTGTCCGGTCATTATTGGCATGTTGTCACTCCTAAACATTTCCTATGTTTTTGTACTTATGTAGTATATGAAATGTCCAAATATTAGGTGACGATACAGAACATTAGAAAAACCCGATTAGCGAGAATCTAATCGGGTACAAACTTTACTTTTCCAAAAAATCATAGGGGGAGACATCATTCATACCAATCATGGGATGAATATAAGGGGCTATTTCTACTGTTAATTTATGGTCCTTGATAGCTGTTTCTTGCACAACCTCTTGTTTTACTGGAACTGCCTCTACTTCAATAATCACTTCGTCGACATCCATTGGATTTAAACGAGCACGCAACGAAGTAAAACGCTGTAAATCATCTGTCCGCTGCAAGCCATCTGCCAGGACATCCGGTTCCCCACATAAAATCAAAAAGTTTTTCGCTCTTGTAATCCCTGTGTATAAAAGATTACGACGCAGCATTTTTGAATACCCTTTGACAACAGGCATAATGACGGTTTGAAACTCTGAACCTTGAGATTTATGAATGGAGCAACAATAAGCTAGTGTCAATTGATTGAGGTCACTTCGTTGATAGGTCACTTCAATGCCATCAAAAGATACGATCAGTAAATCTTGTTTTTCTACTGTCTCTTTTGCCTTAATAATACTAATGACCTCTCCCATATCACCATTAAAAACATTACTTTCAGGTTGATTGACTAGCTGCAGGACTTTATCCTTTATTCGATACGTTAAGTCCCCAAAGACAAGTTCCTTTCTTGTCCCCGTATCATTAGGGTTAATAAGCTCTTGAATCATTTTATTTAAATTATCAATGCCAGCAGGACCTTTATACATCGGAGCTAACACTTGAATATTACGAATTTCCTGCCCCTTAGCGACAGCACTTTTTACTACCTGTGTCACAACATTTCCAACCTGATCGACGGAAGATTTAATAAACGAGCGATCAGTAGTTTTCGATGTTAAATCTTTCGGAATGGTTCCTTTTTTGATTTGATGGGCTAGTTCAATAATTGTAGAGCCCTCTGCTTGTCGATAAACATCTGTCAATTCCACCGTTGGGAGTTGCTTGGATGCTAATAAATCCTTTAATACCTGTCCAGGTCCTACAGGCGGTAATTGGTCTTGGTCCCCTACAAAGACAACCTGTACATCCTCATGTAAAGCTTTTAATAATTGATGAGCAAGCCAAGTATCCACCATTGACATTTCATCTACAATAATAAGCTTACCTGTTACCTCTCGTTCAGTCTCTTCTTCTTTTTCTTGACCTGTAAAGCCGAGTAAACGATGAATAGTCATAGCTGGTAGTTCAGTCGATTCAGCTAAGCGCTTAGCAGCTCGCCCAGTGGGTGCACAAAGGATAATGGGAAAAGGCTCCTCTTTTTGAGCATATTCTTTTGGATTTAATGATAAGCCATGAAGCTTCGCATAAACTTCAACAACCCCACGTACAACAGTCGTTTTACCCGTACCAGGTCCACCTGTTAAAATCATTACAGCTGAATTTAAAGCCTGTTCAATGGCATTTGCTTGTGTTTCAGCATAAGTCACATGGAGTAGTTCCTCAGTTTCGCCAATCGCTTTACGAATCTCATCTTTGCTAAAATGTTCAGCCTTACTATTTCGTTCAACAAGCGTCAATATTTTGGAGGCAATTCCTACCTCAGAAAAATAAAGAGAAGGTAAATATAATCTTGTTTCTTCCCCGCAAATTTTTCCATCTTCTCGTAACTCTATACATGCTTTTGAGATGTCTTCAAACGGAATTTCCTGACGTTGACTTTGTTCAAGCATTTCCTTCACAAGTGGTATAACATGCTCCGCGTCTAGATAAACATGCCCGTCAGATAATGCAGCCGTATTTAAAATATGTAAAATAGCTGCTTTAACACGGTCAGGATGTTTTCCGGTAATTCCTAATTTTGCACCAAGCTCATCTGCTCGAAAGAACCCTACCCCTTCCACATCTTCTATCAAGCGGTATGGGTTTTCTTTTAGTAATTCAATGGCTTCTGTTCGATAGGTTTGATATATTTTCATTCCAAGCTGTGGACCAAAACCCCATTCATTCAATTGGATCATTACCCGTTCTAAACCAAGGTTTTGCTCAATCGTACGATGAATCACTTCTTTTTTTTCAGATGATAAACGTGGAACAGCATCCAGTGCACTCGGATCTTCTAAAATAAGACGTAATGCATTAGCACCTAGTTTTTCAACAATGGTTTCAGCTGTTTTTTTCCCGATTCCCACAAATAAGTCACTGGATAAATAATGAATAATTCCTTGTTCAGTAGCGGGTACCTCTTTTGTAAATGTCTCGATTTGGAACTGTGCACCATATTTAGGATGCTGTTTTAATATACCTGTAAAGCGGTATTGCTCATCCATTTGTAACGGTGGAAAATAGCCAACAACAATAATTTCTTTATCTTCATATTGTAAGTTTGTCTCTTGAATTTTCACTCGTATAATGGAATACATATTTTGTGTGTTATGAAAAATAGAGACGATCGGACGTCCGAGAATAAAAAATTTATTGAGTTCAAATAAATCGAGATGATCTGACATATTCGGTCCGCCCTTTCTAATTGTTTTCAATCTTTTTATTTTACCATAGACCTCTCGAAATATCGTTGATAAAAATTTTCCCCTTTATTATTTTTACATTATTTCGACAAATGACAATTCTCAGCTTTTATCCTTATTTCCATGCTATGATAAATAAGAATTAGTGGCACGGAAGGATCGTGAAGTTATTGGAATTTAGACCTTGCATCGATTTACATGAAGGCAAAGTAAAACAAATTGTCGGGAGTACTTTAGGTACTACCAATCAAACAGTCGTTGAGAATTTTATTTCTAGTTATGATTCTAGCTACTATGCACAAATGTTTGCACAGGATCACTTAACAGGCGGACACGTCATCATGCTTGGTCAGGGAAATGAAGATGCTGCACTAGCTGCTTTAGCTGCATTTCCACAAGGGTTACAAGTTGGGGGTGGCATTACTGCTGCAAATGCCCAAAAATATATTGATGCTGGTGCCTCCCATGTGATTGTCACTTCCTATATCTTTCATGATGGCAAGCTGGATTTAGAACGTTTACAACATTTAAACAAATTAATCGGTAAAGAACATCTTGTCATTGATCTCAGCTGCAAAATGCGAGATGGTAAATGGTTTGTCATGACGGATAAATGGAGAAAATTTAGTCACTTTGAAGTCAATGCAGCCTCAATTCAAGATATTGAGAATTATTGTGATGAACTGTTAATTCACGCAGTCGATGTGGAAGGAAAAAAAGGTGGGATGCAGGAAAGCTTGGTACGAGATCTTGCAGCCTGGACCTCAATCCCGACCACTTATGCAGGTGGCATTCGTTCAATTGAAGACTTAGAAAAGTTTAACCAATTAGTCAATGGAAAGCTTCATATCACAATCGGGAGTGCTCTCTCTATTTTCGGAGGAGAGCTGCCCTATACAGATGTCGTGAAATATTGTAAAAAAGGCGGGATTTTGTGAACCTCATTTATAAGGATTATGTTTTTCCATTTCAAGAAACAAATTTAGAACGTATCATTGATGGCAAGTATTTCAAAGTAAATAAAAAAGATCATTCTCTTGCAATTCATGTTCAACTTGATAATGAACAAATGCTACTAGAGTTTTCTAAATCATTAAAGGCAACTTGTGGTTTCCTACGCGATCAAGAAACAGAGCCCTATATAGGAACATATATTGACTTACAAATATTTGTGGATGAGTTTAATAAACGTTATAACTTAAATGCTGAAATTATTAGTTAACGCAAAGGGGTAGTTTTCTCCCCTTTTTTTTGCAACAACTCATCCCTCTCCTTCACTTTTTACAACCCATTTTAGCCTTTTTGAAACCTTTTACCTCTTATGTGAGTTATATATGATGTAGAAAGGTTTTATCCTTATGAAAAACTATCCTTAACATTTAAACCTTGCCAAACATTGGCTGCTATTTTATTGAGATGAAGGACTATTCTACATAGAATGAGAAGTGGAACATAAATAAGTGTCCACAGACATAAGGGAAAGGATTTTTTAAATATGAAAACCGAACTCGAAGTAAACTCTTTAAAATCATTTCAAACTGAGTTAACACGCTTCTTTCTAGCTTATAAATTTGCTTTACAAGAAGTGGAAACGAAAATTAATATTTTGCAAGAAGAATTTAAGCTTATTCATGAATATAATCCCATTGAGCATATTTCAACACGTGTAAAGTCGCCGAAAAGTATATTAACAAAGATGTTAAAAAAGGAACTTCCTCCAACGATGGAAGACGTACGCGAAAACATTCGTGATATTGCAGGTGCTCGCATTACTTGTTCATTTGTCGAGGATATTTATAAAGTAAGTGCCATGTTACAGGCACAGCATGACATTGAGGTTGTAGAGGTAAAGGACTATATTGCTAGTCCTAAAGACAATGGCTATCAAAGTTTACACCTTATAATAAAAATCCCTATTTTTATGTCTGACCATATGGAGAAGGTCTATACAGAGATTCAAATCAGGACCATTGCGATGGACTTTTGGGCTAGCCTGGAACATAAAATTTATTATAAATATAATAAAGAAGTGCCCGAACATATTCGTGTTGAATTAAAAGAAGCCGCACTACAAGCTGCTGAGTTAGATCGAAAAATGGAGCGCCTCAATAAAGAGATTAATATATTAAAGGAAAATGAGGCCGAGCCCACTTTATTAGACAGTACACCTATATCACAGCTTGCTAAATATTTTGCACAACTTCCAAACCTGAATAATAATGATTAAACACTTTTAGATTTTGTTGAACAAAAAATCCACCTTGCTCCAGCAAAAATGTCTGCTTGGAAGCAAAGTGGATTTTCGTTCATATTTAAGCCTTGTCTTTTGATTTCGTCACAATAAAGAAAGATAAAATAAGGGCACAAATGGCAAAAACTAAAGTTGTTATATATACATAGCTTACACCATTAGCAATGGTCCCCTTTAAAAAGCTTATTTCTTCTAGACTAAAGCCTCCTTTTGCAAATTCACCATTTAGCTGAATTTCTCCTTTACCTAATGAAGCCATTTTTTCACTCGTTGCAAGGTTAAAAACCATCCCAAATAGGGCTGCACCTATCGCTTGACTAAATGTATTAGTGAAGGAGTTGAGGCCAATAGAAATACCCAGTTGCTTGGGATTAGCCACCTTTTGAATGGAAATCATCAGCATTGGCATAATAAAGCCCATACCAAGCCCGATTAATGAAGAGCCAAGATACACGCTTATATCACTAGAGCCTGAAGATAATTTAGCAAGCATAATCGTTCCCGTAACTAATAAAATCGTCCCCATTTGGATAATTCGTTTATTCGTTAAACGTCCGATTAAATAGCCTGCTGCAATAGAATTCATCGTCCAAAAAATAGACATGGGTGTTAGAAGTAGGCCTGCTTGTGTGGCATTTTTCCCTAGAACACTTTGCGCATATATCGGAATATAGACCGTCACACCAATGACAATTGACATGGTACTTAATGTTAGTGAATTAATCACCATGAGACGACCATTTTTAAACAATGTTAATGGAATAATCGGTTCTTCTGCACGTAGCTCTACCCATATAAAAACGCCTAAAAATACCGCTGCAACGGCATACATAATGAGCGATTGACTCGATAACCATGTTTGTGTTTTACTGTTTTCAATAATTACATATAATAGTGAAACCATTCCGATCGTAAATAGGCCTGCACCTAAATAATCAATTTTCCGCTTCACTGCTTCAATCTGTTCTTTGTAATGTTTAACAATTAGATAAATAGAAGCTAAACCAAATGGTACATTAATGAAAAATATAAAGTGCCATGACACCTGGTCAACAATAAAACCTCCAAATAGTGGACCAACTACGCCTGATACGCCCCATACCATACTTAAATAGCTTTGTCCTTTAGCACGTGCTTTTTCAGTCGTAAATAGTTCACCAACCATCGTTAGTGTAATTGGTAAAATCGAGCCTGCACCAATCCCTTGGATCGCACGAAAGACAATTAATTGTTCCATCGATTGTGCTAATCCACATAACATGGAACCCATTAAAAAAATAATGATACCTGTAATAATCATCCGTTTACGCCCAAATAAATCGGCTAGCTTACCAAAAATAATCGCAGCGATAGCAGATGCTAATAAATAAGCAGAATAAATCCAACTTATTAAATCTATGCCTAATAAATCTGCTGTTATACTTGGAATAGCTGTACTAACAATCGTTCCTTCAATTGCCGCAAGCGCTGTTACAAGTAATAGTGCAATAAATACTTTATTCATCGTGTCACCTATTCCTTTCCTGCATGACATACACTAACAAATTTAACCTAAAAATAAAAGAGGATGGGATAATTTTTACAAAAAACATCGAATGATAATAAAAAATTGATCTATAATCTATCGACACCCTACTATAGAACTGCATAAAAAAGCAGCAAGTTCATCAAATCACACTTGCTGCTTTTATCTATTAGTTAAATCGTTGAGCAATCATATCATAAATATAACGAGCTTGATCGTATTCTGGCTGTAAGGTAAAGGCTTGTTTTAAATGATACATCGCATCTTCTGTTTGCTCTGTAGACACGGCATACAATACACCTAAATTATAGTGGGCATCTGCATTGTTCCAGTCCTGTTCAATTAAAAGATCCAGTTCCTTCTTCCCTTGCTCAAACATCTCTAATGCACATAGCACAATTGCATAGGCTAAACGGATCTGTGTATCTTCGGGAGCAATTTCCACGGCTCTTTGTAAATAAGGCAATGCTAATTTTGGATTCTCCATACGCTCAAAGCATTTCCCCATCATATAGTACACATCTGCGCCTTCGATATGATGCTTAAGTGCTTGTTCATAAAGCTTGACAGCCTCAGCATAGCGTTCTGCATTGTAATAGAGGTTTGCTAAGCCATAATAAGCTGTAGCTGCTGTCTCATCCACCGTAATAGCCTTTTGGAAAAAACGCTCTGCACGTTCTGTATCCTCTAATACTGCTAATAAATTGCCGAAGTTTACATAACCAATAGCATTTTCAGGCTCAGCTTCTATCGCCTTTGTAAATAGTTGTGCAGCCTCTTCATATCGCTTATCTTGAAACGCTTGAATGCCCTGTTCATTATAATTCATTATTTCTCACCTCTATGTAGCGAAAGACTGCTTCCATGAAGCCATGTGGCAATAAAAGCAGTCTTAGGCGCAAGTTATCCAACATATGTTAGTTTTTCATTACTTTTAAAGACTTCATCAATCGTTCCGCCACCAATACACTCTTCTCCATCATAGAGAACAACTGCTTGTCCTGGAGTGATAGCACGGACAGGCTCTGCAAATGTAATATGAGTACGACCATCTGCTAATATTTCAACTTCTACTGGTGTATCCGTTTGACGATAGCGGAATTTCGCAGTACAAGAAAATTTCCCAGGCAATTTTTTTGTCGAAGTATAGTTCATTTTTACAGCAGATAATGAAGTAGAATATAAATGCTCATTGTCAAAACCTTGTCCAACAAGTAGAACATTACGCTCTAAATCTTTCCCTAACACAAACCATGGCTCACCGTCTCCACCAATACCAAGACCATGTCGTTGCCCAAGTGTATAATACATTAAACCGTCATGTTTTCCCATGACAACGCCATCCATTGTTTCCATATTGCCCGGTTGAGCTGGTAAAAATTGACTCAAAAATTCTTTGAAATTACGTTCTCCAATAAAACAAATCCCAGTAGAATCTTTTTTCTTCGCTGTTGCCAATCCTGCTTCTTCAGCAATTTTACGCACTTCTTTTTTCTCAATATCGCCAATTGGGAACATCACATGAGCCAATTGCTCCTGTGATAGTTGATTTAAAAAGTATGTTTGGTCTTTGTTATTATCCACACCGCGTAACATTTTTACTTCTCCAACACCGCTACGATCAATACGTGCATAATGACCTGTTGCTAAGTAATCAGCGCCGAGGCTCATCGCATGCTCTAAAAACGCTTTAAATTTAATCTCTTTGTTGCACATTACATCAGGATTTGGTGTACGTCCTGCTTTATATTCTTCTAAAAAGTATGTGAAAACTTTATCCCAGTATTGTTTCTCAAAATTTACAGCATAATAGGGGATGCCGATTTGATTACATACTTTTATGACATCATCATAATCTTCTGTTGCTGTACAAACACCATTTTCGTCAGTATCATCCCAGTTTTTCATAAAGATCCCGATTACTTCATAACCTTGTTGTTTTAACAAATATGCAGCCACCGACGAATCTACCCCACCAGACATGCCGACAACTACGCGAATTTGAGAGGGGTCACGTGTTTCTTTCATTGTGGTCACCTTTTCTTTTATCTATTTACAGTTAATGCTTCATAAATTGTAGAAACCTAACATGTTCTTCACAAATTATCTTTTAGCTAGTTTTTTCACTATTTGTGCTGTTTTTTCAGCTGCGTCACGTATATCTTTTTCCGTTAAATCCTGACCAAAGCTAAATCGGATCGAGTTTCGTAATTCCTCTGTACCTTGCCCAAACATGGCTACTAACACATGCGATGGATCAATCGACCCAGCGGTACATGCAGAACCACTAGATACACAGATTCCTGCCATATCAAGATTTACTAAAAATGATTCTACTTCCATGCCCTCAAAGCTAATATTTAAAACATGTGGCAATGACTGCTCTTCATCACCATTAACATGGAACGCTATTTTTTCTTGTGAAAATACATCAAGCATAATTTGCTTAAAGTGATTGTATAGTGAACGCTTTTCTTCACGCAACTTATTTGCAACTTGCACAGCTGTCGCAAAGCCAATAATTGCTGGTATATTTTCAGTTCCTGCACGACGTTTTCTCTCTTGTGCACCGCCTAATGCATAATTAGCTAAAGGTGTTCCAGCCTTTTGGAAAAGGAACCCAATTCCCTTAGGCCCATTAATTTTATGAGCTGACACACTCAATAAATCTACTTTTAATTGACCCACATCAATTTGTTCTAAACCATATGCCTGAACTGCATCTGTATGGAAGGTAGCTTGATGTCCTTGTAATAGCTCACCAATTTCAGCAATAGGCTGAATAGTACCGACTTCATTATTCCCATACATAATTGTCACTAAAATCGTATCATCACGAAGTGCTTTTTGGACATCCCCAACAGCTACACGGCCAGCCTTATCCACTGGTAAATAAGTCACATCAAAGCCATCTCGTTCCAGTTTTTCACATGTATGTAACACCGCATGATGCTCTACTTGTGTTGTAATGATATGCTTTCCCTCTTTAGCTCGCGCGTAGACAGTGCCCAAAATTGCTGTATTATCAGCTTCTGTACCACCACTTGTAAAGATTATTTCTCCCGCCTGAGCACCGATAGACTTGGCTAATATGTCGCGTGCATCATCAAGATATTTGCGCGCCTCTCGACCTGCCCCATGGATACTGGATGCGTTGCCAAATACGTGTTGCATAGCAGACGTCATCGCTTCTATAACTTGGCCATTCATCGGTGATGTGGCCGCATGATCGAGATAGATATATGAATTCATGTTGAAAACTCCTTTTTAATAAAAAACGCTGGAACCCACATAATATATCATAAATTTATGAAAAACATTCAGCATGAAATTCAATTCAAACAGCTCTAAGTGTTTGATTTCACCGTTTATTTTTCAACTCAACTATGATAAGAATGGGGAGCAGCGCTTTAGCTTAAACATTTTAAATATAGAACATATAGCCTTCCGCTACATTTTCTTCTGTGTATTGTGCTAAATCTTCAATTGTTGTTGTATCTAACACATTTTTTACTGCGTCACGGATGCGCAACCATAACTCACGTTGTGGTGCTTCCTCGTTTTCAATACCCTCTACTGGTTGAATTGGCCCTTCTAGTACACTAATAACATGGGCTGCAGAAATTTCGCTCGGTGGGTTTGCTAGCATATAACCACCATAAGCGCCACGTACACTTTTTACTAAGCCTGAATTACGAAGCGGTGACACTAATTGCTCTAAATACGCCTCTGATAACTCCTTTTCGGCAGCAATTTTACGTAAAGGAATAGGACCCTCTCCGTAATGCTTTGCTAATTCAATCATAATCGTAAGCCCGTAACGGCCCTTTGTTGAAATTTTCATTTTATCACCCTCAATTAGTCTAGTCAAAATTACTACCAACAGTATATCATAATCTCCTCTTGATGAACTCGGAAATACACCTAGAAGGATATGATATACTAAATAATGCGATTCAACATTGTTTAACGATCCACTATTAGCGCTGTATGTAGTGCAAAAAATGGATAAATAAAAAATGACAACGGCTGAAAGGGGGAATTATTTTGCACAATGAACCACTAGCTTTTCGAATGCGTCCTTTAACACTTGATGAAATTGTAGGTCATCAAGATTTTATTGGTCCAAACACAGCTCTATATAAAATGATTCAAAATGAACATGTCCCTTCCATGTTGCTCTACGGAGAACCCGGCATCGGCAAAACCTCTATTGCAAATGCGATTGCAGGAAGCTCTCAGCTCCCTTTCTTTGCACTCAACGCGACACGAGCGGGCAAAAAAGATGTAGAAGATATTGTCCAAGAAGCTAGAATCTCAGGAAAAGTTCTACTCTTTTTAGATGAAATTCATCGCTTCAATAAATTTCAGCAAGACACTTTGCTACCACATGTGGAAAATGGCTCGATTGTCTTAATCGGTGCAACAACAGAAAATCCTTACCACGATGTCAATCCAGCGATTCGATCTCGCTGTGGTGAGATTTATCAACTTAAACGATTAACCAAGGAAAATCTAATGGAGCTTGTAGAAAAAGCACTTGCAGATGAAAAACGGGGTCTAGGTAAATATCATTTTATCTTAACAGATTCACAAATTGAGCATATTGCAGAGGCAGCGAATGGAGATGCACGAAAGGCATTAACTTTACTTGAATCCATTTATTACGCAAGTGATGAAGTAGAGGGGCAAACGGTTGCAGCAGACCATATTATTGATCACCTCATTAGTCGAATTGGTGTTTATGGTGATAAAAAGGGCTCACATTTTTATAATTTACTTTCTGCCTTGCAGAAATCTGTCCGTGGCAGTGATACGAATGCTGCGCTATATTATTTAGCACATTTATTAGAAACTGGTGATTTAGTCGCTGTCAGCAGACGTTTACTTGTCATGGCGTATGAAGATATTGGCCTTGCCAACCCTGAGGTAGGTCCTCATATGCTCGCTGCGATACAGGCAGCAGAACGTCTTGGATTACCAGAGGCACGTATCCCACTTGCAAGTGCAGTTATTGAAATGTGTTTAGCATCAAAATCTAATTCAGCTATCCTTGCAATCGATGACGCGATAAAAGCGATTCATGATGGCAAAACGGGTGATATACCTCATCATTTGCGTGATGCTCATTACGCTGGGGCAACAGATTTAGGTCACGTTGGGTATCAGTATCCTCATAACACACCCATCGGAACATTTGGTGGCTGGATAGATCAGCAATACTTACCTGATGAGCTAGTAGGAACTGAGTTTTATAAACCCGTTATTGCCGGCGAGGAAAAACGTATGGCTAGTATCTATGAAAAGCTTAAATCTTTTCATCAAAATAAAAAGTAGCTTTCCAAGAGCAAAGTCATTACTTCTACCGTTAGAAGCGACTTTGCTTTTTTAGCGATACACTAAAAAAAGAACCCACGAAACTTTAATGGTTAAATACATCCACTTTCCAACACGTACCAGTGTTGAAAACCTAGAAATAATTACAAAAGTTCACGTAGATTCTTGTCGTATAGTCTATTTTCAGAAAATAGAGTGTCTTCAATTGTCTAGCTATTTAATTCATGATCAACAAATAATTTAAACTGTTGAAGACATTGCTTCACATCACCCTTTTGTACAAGCACTTCATTGCGCAAAGTAGTCAGTTTTTCTTTATCATCTACTACTTCAGCCATAAGGGCAAAAACATCTGTTAATAATTGCTCATTTTCCTCTTGATCGATACTAGGTAAAGATGAAGCAGCAATATGTAATAACTTCTCGACTTTTTCAGGCGTCTTTTGTAAAGCATTAGATGAATAGAACGTTGAAGCCGCTAAAAAATAACATAACTTGGCACTACAGTCGATAAACAAATGCCAATAGGTATTTGCACTAGGAATCTCCCCTGCCCGATGATCGATATATTCCTTATAAAAAGTTGTCACTTGTATATATAAAGGATTTAATTCTCGCATCGCTTTCGGATAATTATCAGAAGTGTCTAAGTAATCAAATACAATGGCATTCATTTTCTCTTGAAGCTTGACAATATCTAGATGATCTCGAATAATTTGAATTTCCATTTTCCCACTCTCCCATTTGTCATTTGTTGATTTCGAACTTCATGGCTATTTTTGATTAGCTCAAAGCATCCCAAACAAACTGATCGATTATCTATTGGAATTATTCAAATTATAGCAATAAACCAATTAGAGTAGTGGGGACATGAAAAAAATAAGACAATTTCGTGAATTAATAGCATTTTATGCACATAAGAAGAACTATTTTGGTAAAATTATAACCTTTGTACATATTCATCAAATAACGCTTGTTCCATTGTTCGATCAACAATTTCCACAATACTTCCCTGGACATATTTTTTAATACGTTTATTGGGGATATAAAAATAAGCATTGTTTTTTATTAACCATTCACTTAATGTTAGGTCGCTATCAGCTTGTTGATTCGTTAAAATTTTCTTATGCCGCAAAATATCGGCCATTTTATAAAAGCCATCTGACAACTCATAGGCAGATACATCAAAATTAAAAATGGGGCTTACAACCTGTCCAATATCATAAATATGTATCGTTTGCTTTTCTTCATCTATAGCTAACTCAACAGTGCTTATTTCATCGAAAAGATTTAAACCTCTATACTCCATTTGATAAATTTTTTCCATCCGTATACGCCTCCTTTTTATAACGGTCTTATTGTAACATAGAAAAAGTAGCCCCCTAAAAACAATAAAAGAGGCTACTTCTATGAAATTGATTCATTATGCTATTTTTTGAAATCCTATAGACTATTAACCTTGTACGCGTGTGATTTTCACATCTTTTAAGATCGTATTAACGACCCAGCTTGCTGCAATTAAACCAGCTACTGATGGCACGAAGGCATTGGAAGAAGGTGGCATCTTCGCTTTACGAATGGCAGCATCCGGCTTCCCTACATGTTCAACAACATCTGGACGTACGACAATCGGACTTTCATCTGAAAATACAACGGTCACACCTTTATGAATTCCTTCTTTACGTAACTTTGTACGGATAATTTTTGCTAGTGGATCTGTATGTGTTTTTGAAATATCTGCAATTTGGAAGCGAGTTGGGTCCATCTTATTCGCTGCACCCATACTAGAAATAATAGGAATATTACGCTTTAAGCATTCTTTCATAATATGAATTTTATACATGACTGTATCACTTGCATCGATTACATAATCAATGCCTTGTGCGAAAAATTCTTCATACGTTTCTTCCGTATAAAACATATGCATATCAATGACTTCACATTCAGGATTGATATCTGCAATACGCTCTTTCATAATAGCTGATTTAGATTGTCCAACTGTAGATAGATACGCTACTAATTGTCTGTTTACATTGGTAATATCAACATTATCCTTATCGACTAATATAATTCGGCCGATACCACTTCGTGCACATGCCTCAGCAGCAAATGATCCAACGCCACCTACACCAAGAATAGCAACCGTTGTATTTTTTAATTTTTCGAGACCCTCTGTTCCTATAGCGAGCTCGTTACGTGAAAATTGATGTAACATCCTGACACTCTCCATCTATGAAATTTTATTAGTAAACCTAGTTATATACTAAGATAAAATCAAAACCTATATTACATTCTATCATGTTATTCATCAAGTGAAAATTATAAAGAAAAAAGAGCAATTGAATCGATCCAATTGCTCTATGCTTCATTATACATAATTTTTTTGAAAGGTCTCTACAAAAGAACTACTAAACTGGACATTAATTTGTTGAAGGGCCGCAATAACAGCTCCTCCTATTGGAGGTAATGCAGGGGTTTTAAAACGAAACGGTAATGTTTCCTCCATTGCCATCGCTTGTAGTCTTGGAACAAAATAATTTTCATTCGTAAATACTCCCCCACATAGGACGACAGGTACTTTTTCTTGCCCCCATACCATCCGTAAATAGCATGCTTTAATGGCCTTAAAATAGTTTTGACAGGCTTCTTCAATGATTCTCTTGGCTACTAGATCACCATCATCAGCCGCTACAACAATATAGGCACTCAATGGCGCGATAATTGTGCGCGGATGCTCATCTCCATAAATACAGCCGATTAATTGTGGCACATAATCTACAGCGAAATGTTTCAGCACAGCTTCGGTCAATGCAGTACTAGGAGCTCTACCATCATAGCTTTGTAACACAGCCTTTAGTAATTGGACGCCTAAATCATAGCCACTTCCTTCATCATCAAAAAGATACCCCCAGCCACCTACTCGATGAAAATGCTGCTCCTTATCATATCCCATCGTTATAGCGCCTGTCCCCGCGATTTGAACAATTCCTGCCTTTCCAAGTGTACCCGCATAAAGAGCGATCAAAGCATCATTGTCTACCGTAATGGAAGCGGAGCTACACACATATTGCCGTAATATTGATTCCACAACGCCCTCGGCTTGAAGCTCCTTGACACCCGCCATCCCCGCAAAGCAACTAGTAACCTCTATCACTATTTGAGGATTTTGTTGCTGCAAACTTTGCATGATTGAATGGATGGTTGCTTCGAAATATGCTAGATCCATAGCAGTAGGGTTACTACGAGTCGTCTCTATTTGGGCAAAGCATTGACCTTTTTCATCACAAATAACCGCCGCCGTTTTTGTGCCACCACCATCAATGGCTAAAACATACATAACATCATTTCCTTTCCCATAAAGAAAAAGAGATTGATGACTCAATCCCTTCCTCTCTTATTTTCATTTCGTAAAACCAAATGACGACCACGGTTGAATGTGTGCTAGTAAAAACTGTTCTTCTTCGACAACACTTGCAACAACATTACTTGACCCAGCATTCGGAATTTCCTTTAGTACGATTTGTAACTCACCTTTATAACGAACATCCAAATTATTATCGATCGTGACATCGCCCACCTTTAATGGTCGTGTATCATGTACAGGGAAGTCCCCATTTTTATATTTCACGCGAGATTGTGTACTCCGAATCACATATTCAGATACATCCCCTCGATTAAAATGCGGTTCCTTATAAAGGATTGTTTCCTCTAATATACTTGTGTCTGCTGACTGAACAAGCTTTAATTCAAGCTTCTGGCGGTTTAATTGTCCTAAAGCTCGTATTTCTTCTTCAGATGCATACATATTACCAATGATGCAATCGTCAATTAACCCCGTGTGCCATAAATCTTTTGCTTGTACCGTAACAGGAAGGTGACGGTGCTCCTCCAATGTTGGTAAACCTTGTTCCGTTACTTCCCATGGCCCAAACTTACCATGCTGAGAGGAAATCATCGCAGCCGTTCGAATATTATTTGCTTTAAACTGTTGAGAGGTTTGTAAAAAATGCTGACGAGATAAACCTGTAAATTGTCTTGGATAAAAATTATGACAGCCGATAATATTTTCTTTATTCGGACGGTAGGATAAAATGTTGTCTACATACTTCGTACCATTACTTATATTTAATTCAATTTTTAGATTGCTTTCATTAAGTGACATGAATGCTTCTTCCTGACCTGAGAAACCCATGTCTAAACGTAATGCTGCCAAATGATAATGCTCTTTCAAATAACCTATATCTCTATAGGTTAAATTTAGCTCTTGAAAAACGGTTGGGGCTATATCTGCAGAAATGTCAAAACCCAATTGCTGTGCAAATTGATTAATTTGCTGTAATTTCTGCCGTTCTTCTTCCTGCTTTAATGACATCAAACATGTAAAAATACGATCAAAACCGTTGTCATGAGCGAGCTGAACATAGCGCTTCATTTCATCTAATGTACTATGCTGTGGATATAGCGAAATACCTAATCTCTTCACTTCAAACCCTCCGTTAGTAAACGCTTATACTTCTACCTTTTGACCTTCTGATTGGGCTACAGTTGATTGTTCACTCTGCGCCGCTAAAGCAGCTTTTTGCTCGTTTTGCTTCGCCATGCGATTTGCCATTGAAAGGAATGGCAGGTAAATGCATATAGCTACAACGATTAATACGATACTCAATACGGCTCCACGCCAAGATTGTGTTACTAAGAAACCATTAATAATCGGTGGTGTCGTCCATGGAACCGCAATGGTTGCTGCAGGCACAAACCCCCATTTTGTTGCAAAGAATGCAATCGTCACATTGACCATTGGTGTTAAAATAAATGGTACAAATAAGACTGGATTTAATACAATTGGTAAACCAAATAATAATGGTTCATTAATATTAAATAATCCAGGAGCAGCTGATAGCTTACCTACTGTATTATATTGTTTGTTTTTACGAGCAATAATGAAGATGGCAATAATTAAGGCAATCGTTGTACCTGAACCACCCATATTAATAAATGCGTCAAAGAACGGTTTATTAATAATATACGGTGCTACTTTGCCAGCAGAAATAGCTGCAACGTTCGCATCGATTGCTTGTAGGTTAATGGATTGCATAAATGGCTCGATAATATTCGCCCCATGTATACCAAATGACCATAAAAACGTAGGAATGAAAGCTAAAATAAGACCAGCTACCCATGTATTTGTTAAGCCCATAAAAGGCTCTTGAATTGATGAATAAAACGATCCAATAATATCTGGTACATCAAAACCAGCCGAAATAATCGTCCGAACTAATGCAAATAATCCAATTGTAATAATTGCAGGCAGTAATGCAGCAAAAGATTTGGATACAGCCGATGGTACACCTGCAGGCATTTTAATCAATAGTTTAGAGTTACCTGATAATCGAGAGAACAGCTCTGCGGATATCAAGGCTGTTATGAGGGCAACAAATATTCCTCCCGTACCTGTCGTTAATCCCGTTAAACCACCTTCCCCAAATGTACCAAATGTCATATAACCTGCAAGACCGATAACCCCTCCGGATAATGCATCCTTGTCATAGCTTTTTGTCAAATGGTAGGCAACAGAAAAGGCTAATAATAGTGAGATGATTCCAAATGTTGCGCCCCAGACATTGCCTCCAAACTGTGTCCATGTCTCATGTTTCCAAATGGCATCGAGTGCATTTTGATAAAATTTGATAGGCAAATTGTTAATAAGTACAGCCAGTGATCCTACAATCGTCAAAGGCATGATCGTAATAAATCCATCACGAATGGCAACTAAATGACGCTGATTCCCAACCTTAGCAGCAACCGGTACAAATTTTTCTTCTAAAAAACGGAACATTCTCATACACTCCCTTTGCTTTTTATTGTGACATCAAAATTTGATGTTACTCCCCTTTAATTCGTTCATATAATTCAATCATTTCCTGTGCTAGATCACGAAATGTAATAGCGTTCATTAAATGATCTTGGGCATGAATTAATAACATCGATACTTCGACTTTCTCTCCCCTTGCTTCTTGTGATAATAAACCTGTTTGAGAATGGTGCGCTTCGATCAATGCCTCATTCGCTAATTTAATTTTTTCCTTTGCTGCGTCTATCTGTCCCTTTTTTGCCAATTGTAGAGCTTCCATGCATTCACTTTTTGTATGACCACTATGAACAATTAGTCCCATAATGGATTCCAATAATGCTGTTTCTTCCATCCCCCTTGAGCCTCCTTTAACCTATTAATTGTAATGCTTGCTGCAAGACCTTTTCGCCATTCATCATGCCATAATCCGCCATATTAATAACATCGATTGGGAAATCCATGTCCTTGAATTTTTTTTCAAATGAGCCCTTTAAATAGCGTACTTGAGGACCTAATAACAGCACATCAGCTTTTTTAGTCGCTAGTACTTTTTCAACCTCGCCTTCTGCAATTGCATAAATATCTGCCTCAATATTTTGCTCCTGTGCAGCTTTTTGCATCTTGGATACTAATAAACTAGTACTCATACCAGCTACACACACTAACATAATATTTTTCATTTGAAACACTCCTTTTTTCATTTTTAAACAGTGTAATCGCTTACTTAATCTGAGAATAGCACCTATTGGTATATACCACAATATATTTTTTACATTAATTTTCTATTTATGAAAGTGTTTACAAAATTGGGCTATTGCACTTTTATAGAAAAATAAACGATTCTACTTAACTGGTATAGTCCACAAAAGAATTCAAAAAATTTTTAATTTTCCCGACTATTCATTGCTTAAAAATACTCATAAAACGCTGGTTTTTCAGTAGGTAATGCCCACTGCCATTGCTGAATAATCATCTCTTTTATAGGCTGATTGGCATACATAACAGCATCTTTTACCGATAGATATCCAACCATCATTGCAGAAAAAAGATTAATAGGTAATGTTAACATATGCATGTCAATGATCGAATTTGTCTCAATTATTGAGACATGACCACTTTTATTTATTTGATAGATCTGTTCATTCCAATGACAATACTTATCTTCAATACGGACATACAATGTTTCATGAATATCCTTCCATGGATATTGCTTCATAAATGCATAAACATCTACTACTCTGACCATCACATCCTGTTTAACTTCCTTTTTAAATTGTGGCTCTTCGAAATAAAAGCCAAATGGCCTATGATTGGAAGTAACCCCTTTCATACTACTGACACTCGCTGCATGAGATGTCATGTAACGCCACATAGCTTGTTCTGCTGAATAATTTGCTACGATAAAATCTTGAATTTCAAACGTACCCTGCTGGATCGTATAACGGATATATCCCTCTAAATGATCCTCGTTAAAATAGGCAGCAAAATGACTATCCGGGCTCCTTCTTTCAATTCTTTTCCACCATGCATCATCACGGATCATGCCACCATTTTGAGAAATAGCCATTGCCTGATGAAAATCCTTGATCTTCTCAAAAAGCTCGGAGTCTGGCCATTCAAAGCTCATCCGTTTGACGACATCTAGTTGCTTCCCAAATGAAGGGAACATCGATTGTGGTATTGTGTAATATAATTTCTCGAAGAACAACTCCCACCCGAAATGACGATAGAAGGACACAGAAAAAGGTGCTAACACAGAAATGGATTGCTTATTTTCACGCATATTTTGCAGGGCTTCTGTCATCAGTCTTTTTATAATTCCCTGCTGACGATACTCAGGATAGGTAGCGACAAATCCTATGCCCCCCATCTTGTAGCTGATACCGTGCACAGTCATATTGAGTGGCAGAATTAATAGCTGCCCCACTACCTTTTTGGCATCATAGGCACCTAGTGTCGCACTATGCTCAATCCAATAGTGAAAATCCTCTCTACGTGGCCCTGTATATTTATTTGGAAAACAATAATCTCGTAATTGATGGATCTGCCCATAATCGTTCGGTGAGACGATACGAATGTCCATATAACCACCCCTTTTAGAACTGAATATTCTTATAATTAAATAGCTATGAATCTGTTAAAGGAGATTCGTCTGCAGTGGCTCGTAAATCAACCACTGCTTGAATCCTTAAAGCATTTCCCCTATTTCCTTCGATATCATAATGTCTGTTATTGTTTGAAATAATTTTTCAACATCGGGTCCATCCGCTGATATTTCCACTACACTTCCTGGTTTTACACCTAATGACATAACACCCATAATAGACTTTAAATTTACTGCCTTCTCTTGAAAAGTTAAGGTAATATCACTTTCGAATGGTGTAACCGCAGTGACTAGTAATGCAGCGGGTCTTGCATGTATTCCTTCGGGTGTAGTAATTTTATACATTTTCTTCATTCACAATGCCTCCTTTTTCATGTAAAATCTATTCGATCTTGATAATTGGCAATCATTATCTCATTATGTGACCAATCGGAGTCTACATTATTGCTAACAAAAATGGGTAGTTCGGTTGAAGTCTTTGCAATTTCCTCAATAACTTCGCTGAATAAAGCATTTAATAGCAGCGAACCAATAACTGTCGATGCAGGTGCATATTGCATGTTTTGAGCATGTGCATGTAGAACACCATCACCAATAGGTATATGGGTGTTAATAACGAGATCTACCACTTCTTCCAGTCGTAGTCCACAATGATGACGTGTTGCCTGCTCTCTATAATCAAGTGATTGGAGAGATAGGACATATACGTTTGCATTTTTGGCTAATAATGCTGCATCAATCGGTGCTGAATTTCTTCCAGAAGTTGAAATCACAATGCAAATATCATTTTCGCGAAAGTCAAATTGCTCTTTATGTTGTTCAATAATTGCTGGGTCCTTTTCGTTAATAGAAGAGGCCATGGCTCCTGCATGTAATGCTAGAGGTTCAATAAAAATCGGACGGACAGGCACTAAACCTCCCGCACGATAAAAGGCCTCCTGTGCTAATAGCTGTGAATGACCACAACCGAACAATTGGATAATTCCACCTTTTTGAAGGCGTTGCACAATAATTTGTGCCGCTTCCTTTATACAAGCAGACTCCTGATCCTTCACAACCTGGATCAGCTTTTCAATTTCAGAAAAATATGCATCCATATAATCACCTTTTTATTTCACTTATAAATTTGTAACGATCCGCACGATACGTACTACGTACAAGCTCAAATGGCCGACCGTCAGATAGATAACTCGTACGTTTAATAATTAAAACAGGCGCTGTTTGATTAATTTGCAAAAACTTTCCATCCTCTTTAGACACAATTGCTGCTTCCATCTGTTGGACAGCATTACCAATTTTTTGATGGAATTTTGCTTCGATTAATGCATATAACGAGCCCATTATTTGCTTCTCATCCAACTCTGGATATACTTTCACAGGTATATACGTTTTTTCAATCGCCATTGGCTTTGAATCAGCATTTCTTATTCGCACGACAAAAAATACTTCTTCTCCGGGCTCCATCATTAAATCCCTTGCAATATCCACTGGCGGTATAATTTTTTCAAAACGTAATACTTTACTACTCGGTTCCATTCCTCTTGCTCGCATATCCTCAGTAAAACTTGTTAAACCTTTTAACGGTTGCTCTAATTTTGGATTGGCAACATAGGTACCTCTTCCTTTTTCACGATATAACAAACCGCTATTTACTAGGTTGGTAATGGATTGACGGACAGTCATTCTACTAACATCAAACTGTGCAGAAAGCTCTCGTTCTGAAGGTATTGTTTCACCAATTTTGTACTCTTCTAAATAAATTCGTTGTTTAATAATCTCTTCTATTTGTATATAGATAGGTATATGAGAATTTTTCTCTAACAATTCTTGCACCGTCCTTATCGCCTCATTTATGATTTCTCAAATACAACTTTACCTCGACAAATAGTTTTTTGCACATTTAATTTTTGATTAAGCAATACAAAATCTGCATCAAAACCTTCTTTAATTCGTCCCTTCTTGGACAACCTTAACTGCTCTGCGGCATTTGTAGAGGACATGGCGACTATTTCTTGAAGTGAACAATTTGTAACAGCCTTCATATTTTTTACTGCCTGTTCCATTGTTAAAGTACTGCCAGCTAATGCACCATTTGCTAAATGAGCACCTTTTTCACTCACAGATACTGTTTGCCCGCCTAAATCATATTCGCCATACTGTAACCCTTTCGCGCGCATCGCATCCGTAATAAGAATAATGCCCTTTGCACCTTTCAAACGATAAGCTAACATGACTGATTGAGGATGACTATGGACAAAATCGACAATGAGTTCAACTTTAATCTTGTCATCTAGTAAAGCTCCACCGACAACACCAGGGTCACGATGATGAAAAGGCCGCATTTGATTATATAAATGAGTGGACTGATTTACCCCTAAAGCTACTGCCTTTTGGACTTCATCTATTGAAGCGTCAGAGTGACCAATAGATGGGATGACCTGAAAGTCCCTTAGTGCTTCAAGAAATGTAAAGCCACCCTCTATTTCTGGTGCCATCGTAATTTGTCTTATTTGACGGTTACTAATATTTTGCCAATGGGCAAATTGCTCAATCGTAGGACTAATCATGTAAGCTACTGGCTGAGCACCAGCGCGAATTTTCGAAACAAATGGCCCCTCCACATGTATACCCAATACATTGGCTTCACCTTCATTACGTTGGAATTCTGCTACATTCAATAAAGCGCTTTCAATTTTCTCGACGGTTTGTGTCATCGTTGTAGCAAGAAAACTTGTAACACCTTCTTGGACTAAAGAGTGAGCCATCGCATGTAAAGACTGTTGAGTAGCATCCATCGTATCATGGCCAGCTGAACCATGAATATGCATATCAATATAACCTGGGAGCAGAAGCCAATCCTGATCTGTACCATCTATATATTGAGCTGCCTCGATATTTAAGCTACGGCCTATTTGAGCTATTTTACCGTCCTGAATATAGAGATCACCCTCAAATGATCTCCCTTCAGGATTAATTATTGTGACATGGGAAATTAATAGCGTATCCTTCAAAATTTCACCTCCAGCTAAATTTTAAAAGCTTTGAGGAATTTTCATCATACCTTATAAGGTATAGTTGTCTATACCAATTATATGCTCATTTACCAAAAATAAAAAGCTATTTTTTCTATTTTCTAAATTTTTCATACATTATTTTGTCCTTTGAAATAGTTCAGAATAAAAAAGCTAATACACGTGAGGGTTGGTATATGTTCATTTGCACATAAAAAAGGAGCTTTTTTATAAGCTCCTTTTCAATCCTATGTATAGGACGAATCCCAATTGTGCCGTAATGCCAAGAAACATTCGTTTTGAACCCGCAATTTGCAGGGGGGTGCCTGCTTTGCAGCTTTAAACGTCCCGCTCCGCTAGGGGCATGTTTGCGACTACAAAATGAAGGCTCCCGATTCGATAGTGTTCGGTCAAAACTGTGAAGTAGAATTAGCAGTTAGACAAACACATCAGGATTCGTATTACAGTTATCATAGCACCACTTTTCTGATAATTCAAACGATTTTATCTAATAATCTATAATTTCTTGAGAAAACGCAAAAAATACCTAGATTCCCAACAATTTTTGCTAGGAAATCCAGGTATTTTGCATTATAAATTATTTTCTAAAAGGTTTAATTGCTAAGCTTAATTCGCTAAGTTGCTCAGAAGATACTTCACTTGGTGCTTCTGTCATTAAGCAGCTTGCACTTGCTGTTTTCGGAAATGCAATTGTATCACGTAAATTGTGACGGCCTGCTAATAGCATCACAAAGCGATCAAGACCAAATGCAAGTCCAGCATGTGGTGGCACACCATATTCAAATGCTTCTAATAAGAAACCAAATTGAGCTTGAGCTTCTTCTTCGGAGAAACCAAGTAATTTAAACATTTTTTCTTGTAGGTCACGTTCATAAATACGTAGTGAACCACCACCAAGCTCATAGCCGTTTAATACGATATCATATGCCTGTGCACGAACAGCTGCTGGATCTGTATCCATTAAAGGAATATCCTCGTCAAACGGACGTGTAAATGGATGGTGAGCTGCATAATAACGACTGTCCTCCTCAGAGTATTCAAATAATGGCCAGTCTGTAATCCATAGGAATGCAAATTGTGATTCGTCGATTAATTCTAAGTCTTGACCTAATTTCGTACGAAGTGCCCCTAAAGAAGCCGCTACAACAGACGCTTTATCCGCAACGAATACTAGAATATCGCCAACTTCTGCACCCATTCGTTCAATTAATGCTGCCGCTAACGCCTCATCGAAGAATTTTGCAATTGGGCCATTTAAGCCTTCCTCTGTTACCTTTAACCAAGCAAGACCTTTAGCGCCGTAAATACCAACGAACTTAGTTAGTTCATCCATGTCTTTACGAGAGTATTTATCAGCCGCACCTTTAATATTAATACTTTTAACTTGTTTTCCTTGTGCCACTGTATCAGCAAACACTTTGAAACCGCAGCCTTCAAAAACATCATTTAAAGCTACTAATTCTAATCCAAAGCGTACATCTGGTTTATCAGAACCATAACGATCCATTGCTTCTTGGTACTTCATGCGTTGGAACGGCGCAGGGATATCAATCCCTTTTACTTCTTTCATGACTGCTTGGATTAATCGCTCATTCATTTCTAAAACTTCTTCTTGTGTTAAGAAGCTTGTTTCAATGTCCACCTGTGTAAACTCCGGTTGACGGTCAGCACGTAAGTCCTCGTCACGGAAGCAACGTGCAATTTGGAAATACTTCTCAAAGCCAGCAACCATTAATAATTGTTTAAATAGCTGAGGTGATTGTGGTAAAGCATAAAATTCACCTTCATGGACACGTGACGGTACTAAATAGTCACGAGCACCCTCTGGCGTTGATTTTGTTAAAATTGGAGTTTCAACCTCTAGGAAGCCTTCGTTTTGCAAGAAGTTACGGATTGTACGCGTAACGTCAGAGCGCATTTTGAAAGTATCGAACATCACTGGACGACGTAGGTCAAGATAACGGTATTTTAAACGTAGATCTTCTGATACGTCAGTGCGATCTTCAATTTGGAATGGTGTAGTTTTTGCTGTATTAATGACGACTAATTTTGTCGCTTCCACCTCGATTTTACCGTTTGGTACATTCGGGTTTATTTGGTCCTCTGTACGTAGGATAACTGTTCCTTCTATTTCAATTACATACTCACTACGCACCTTATCCGCTAATGCATGCGCTTCTGCAACGTCTGGACTAAAGACTACTTGTGTAATACCTGTACGGTCACGTAAATCAATGAAAATTAATCCACCTAGGTCACGACGACGCTGTACCCATCCTTTTAATACGACTTTTTCGCCTTGTAACGTTTCTGAAAGTTCGTTACTAGCATGTGTTCTTGTAGCCATTGTTAAATTCCTCCAAAATATATTCAATTTATGTAGCATTCAACAAGAAATGCCATATCTTTGTTTAGGATTGTTGTAATAAATAATTGACTAGCTCTGAAAATGCAACCTTGTGCTGCTCACCAGATTCCATATGCTTTACGGCAGCTGCTTGCTCTTCAAGCTCTGTTTCACCAAGGACAATTGTATACTTTGCCCCTAGACGGTCGGCTGATTTCATTTGTGCTTTCATTTTACGATCTAAGTAATCCATCTCTGTTGCAAGGCCCTTTGCACGGAAAGTACTAGTTAACTCTACCGCCTTTTGCTTTGCATCATCGTCCATGGCAATAATATAAACGTCTAATCCAGAAGCCGTATCTAATTCAACACCTTCTGCTTCAAGCGCTAATAACAAACGTTCAATACTTAAAGCGAAACCAATACCAGGTACATCTGGACCTCCAATTTCTTGCACTAGACCATTGTATCGTCCACCACCACAAAGTGTTGTAATAGCTCCGAAGCCAGATGCCGTTGACATAATTTCGAATGTCGTATGGTTGTAATAATCCAGTCCTCTTACAAGATTTGGATCAACCACATAGGTAATGCCTAGAGTATCTAAATATGATTTCACTTGAGCAAAATAAGCAGCCGATTCCTCTGTAAGGAACTCTGTTAATGCAGGAGCTGTTTTCATTAATGGGTGTTCACGATCCACCTTACAATCTAAAATACGCAATGGGTTCTTTTGTAAACGATTTTGGCAATCTGAGCAAAACTCATGAATATGTGGCTCAAAATGTTGTAATAAAGCTGTACGGTGCGTATCACGCGTTTCTTTATCACCTAGTGAATTGATCACTAATTTTAAATCCTTTAAGCCAGCTGATTCATAGACATCCATTGCAAGAGCAATGACTTCTGCATCAATTGCAGGATCTGCTGAACCAATTGCCTCTACACCAAATTGAACAAATTGGCGATAGCGACCAGCTTGTTGACGCTCATAGCGGAACATGGGTCCTAAATATGACAGCTTAACAGGTTGATCTGGTGCGCCAAACATTTTATGTTCAACATACGCACGTACAACACCAGCTGTATTTTCAGGACGTAATGTTAGTGAGCGACCTCCACGGTCCTCAAATGTATACATTTCTTTTTGGACAACATCCGTTGTTTCACCTACACCACGTGCAAATAAATCAGTCTGCTCGAAAATCGGTGTACGAATTTCGTTGTAGCGATAAACGCGACAAATATCACGAATGATTGCTTCAACCTTCTGCCATTTTTCAGATTGACCTGGCAAAATATCTTGTGTCCCTCTTGGCACTTTAAAACTCATGTAATTCCCTCCTATATTGATTGCCTATGATTGAGCTATTTTCTCTCCATTTTTGGAAGAGATCACTCCACATTTGAGCCATTTCCATCGAGACTAAGCGGATTCCAGTTATGCTGAGCGAGGCTCCATCTGTCCCTCCTCCAACGTAAGTGGCGGATATTCTCATCTTGAGTAAACTGCCTCATTAAAAGCATTCATGTTTTTGGACAACACAAAAAGCTCCCGTCACCTTGCCTATGCAAGGGACGAGAGCTATATAAGCTTCCGCGGTTCCACCCTAGTTGACACAATTTTATACATGTGTCCTCCTCGTAATCGGATAACGGCCGATTCCGTTTTTTCCTACTAAGCACTGCTTTTCAGAAAAAAGCCTCTCAAGTGTTATTCACGTCATACATTTTTGTAGGAAAGATTGCAGCCTAAGTCTTTCCTTCTCTGTTCCAATAGAGGTACACGCTACTTGCTTGGTCATAAGCGATTAATCATTTTTCGATTACCCTTTATGTTAGTCACTAGCTAACCCAATGTCAACTATTTTTGTATTTTTCATAAGACAGTAACGAAAATAACAAATTCCATTACAATTTTACCACGAATTTTTATACAAAAGCATGGTAAAATAGCACAAGGAATAGGAGGAATCTGATGAGGACAAAAATTTTACATAGTATTATCATCTTCGTACTAATAGTAACAATTGCGATTCCAAATAAGAACTTTATTCAAAATGCTTCCGCTGATACGAGTGACCTAAAAGTATCAGGTACGATTCTTCATTTACGTGAGGGTCCTGGATTGTCTTATCCAATTATTACGACTTTAGATGAAGGTGATCCTTTAACTTCGATTGCTCGTAAAGGTGATTGGATACAGGTAAAGGCAGGTAGCTATGAAGGCTGGGTAGCATCCTGGTTAACAACCTCTACAAGCACTCAAAAAACCATTGATAAAACTGTTATTTCACAGGTTGACCGTTTAAATATTCGCACTGATCCAGATATTTCTTCAGCTGTTATTGGACAGCTTTCTACGGGCAACCAAGCAAACCTCATTGAGGAAAATAATGAATGGGCAAAAATTGATTGGAATGGACTATCTGGTTGGGTTTCTAAGGATTATGTGACGATTAACGACAGTCCTAAAAAAGAAAACGAGCCAAAAGAGGATTCTGTAGAAGTATCTACAACAACTACACCTGTTAATAAAGATACAACCTTTACTATTTTAGTGGATGCACTGAATGTTCGGAAAAAACCTGATTTGAATGCAAAAAAAATTGGCACAGTTACCAAGGGACAGGCTTATAAAGTACTTGCACATGAGCACAATTGGGTACAAATTCAGTACAATGATAAAAAAGCTGGATGGGTCTATAGTTTTTACGGTACTTTTTCAAATAAAGTAAAGAGCACCTCTAAATCGTCCTCTTCAAAAGATTTAGAATCCGTTACTATAATTTATAATGGGACAAACCTACGAACTGATGCGTCAACTGCTGCTGAAGTTGTGGAGCGAGTAGATGCTGGTAAAACCTATCCTATCGTCGGCGTAAAAAATGATTTTTACGAAATTCAATTAGACAAAGAAACAGCGTTTGTTGCGAATTGGGTTGTTACAACGAGCTCCAATAAAACTTCTATCTCACAAAAGGATCAACAAGAGCCTCGTAAAAAGGGAACGTTAAATGGATTAACCATTGTTGTAGATGCTGGACATGGAGGCAACGACCATGGAACAACAGGTCAACGTGGAACAGAAGAAAAAGGGATTACTTTAAAGACAGCTACTCTCCTTGCTTCTAAGCTAAGTGCAGCGGGTGCAAATGTTGTTATGACAAGAGAGTCTGACGAATATGTGGCATTGCGGAAGCGTGTCTCGATTGCCCATCAGTATGAGGCAGATGCCTTTATTAGTCTTCATTACGATGCAACCGATGATAGCTCTATTAACGGCTTCACGTCCTATTATATGAATAGTAATCAAAAAGGGCTTGCGGAGGCAATACACGATGGACTTTCGAGTAAAATTGATTTGAGGGATCGTGGAACCCAACAAGGCAACTATTTAGTACTACGTGAGAATCGACAAAAAGCCGTGCTTATTGAGCTAGGTTACTTAAGTAATGCTAGTGAAGAGCGAGCCATCACCACGGCTAAATTCCGTGAACAGGCTACTCTTGGTATTTATCAAGGCATCTTAAATTACTTTAATGCCAATGAAGAATAATACAAAAAAAGCTGTGGAATAATCTTTTTCCACAGCTCTTTTCATGTTTTAAGAAATACCTAATGCTACTGCAGCTATTAATGCTAAACATGCAATCAATGCCCAGCCAAGAATCATCTTCCAAATGAATTTAATCCACTTTTCATATGGAATACCCGCTACCGCTAAATACGCCATTAATGCAGATGAAGTAGGAATAATTGAGTTTGTTAATGAATCTCCGTACTGGAATGCTAAGACTGCTACTTGTCGTTCTAATCCTAGTAAATCAGTAATCGGAATCATAATCGGCATTGTTGCTGCCGCCTGCCCACTACCAGATGAAATAAATAAATTTAAAAGGGCTTGAATAAACAACATACCGATTGCACTAATAGCATGTGGTAAATGCCCGATTGTCTCAGATGCTGCATAAACAATTGTATCAATGATTTTCCCTTGCTCTAAAACGACTGTAATAGCACGTGCAAAACCTACGATGAGAGCACCGAATGTTACAGCCTTTGCCCCATCAATAAAGGAGTCGAAAATAGTGCCAGGCTTTAAACCGCCAATTAGGCCTGCAATTAAGCCCATAATTAAAAATGAAGCCGTTAATTGTATTAAAAACCAATCCCAATTAAAAACACCATAAATATTAAATCCAATGCCACATGCCATTACAATAAATACTAGCTTATGTTTCCCTGTTAATGAAGGAATGTCAATCACAGACACATTGGACTTAGCCTGTTGTTCAATCTCATAAATCACACTTGCCTGAGGGTTCTTTTTCACCTTAAAAGCATAGCGAGATACATAGAAAATAGCAAAACTTAATACAAAAATATAGACAACTGCACGGAAACCAATCCCCGAGAATAAAGGAACATCTGCTAATGATTGCGCAACGCCAACCGTAAAGGGATTAAGCATTCCACCAAAAAATCCACTGGCTGCTCCTAATGTAATCATGGCAGTTCCTGTTACCGCGTCAAAGCCCATTGCACGAGCTATTGCTACGCCAATAGGTACGAAAATAATCGTTTCTTCCGCCATTCCCATTGTAAAACCGCCCACAGAGAATAGAATCATCGATAAAGGAATTAATAGCTTTTCTCTACCCTCTAATGCTTTTACACCTTTATAAACACCCGCTTCGATAGCACCTGTCGAACGAATAACGCCAAATACACCACTAACTAAGAAAATATAGAAGATAATTTGGGCACCTTTTTCAAGGCCCATCGGTACTGCTGTAAACATTTCAAAAATGGAAACTGGATTACTGTCAATATGATGATAGCTACCATCCACAACGAGCATACGTCCTTCTGGATCTTCTACTCGGTCAAACTCACCTGCTGGAATAATATAGCTTGCAATACCTGCTAGAAAAATAATAGCAAAAATAATCGTATATGTATGAGGTACTTTTAGCCAACTCTTCTTTTTTACACGCTGTTCATTTTCCAAAATATCACCAACCTATTGATAGATTTAGACACTAGCAAACTCTCAAAGCACCCCTTTCTAATTTGTCGCTATATGTCGTTAATTGAAAATAAATATACAATAGTTCAAATTTATTGTAAAGTATTAATTTTCTATTATTTCAGATTTCCCATTTTGTCGTTGCCTTATAAAGCTTTCTCGGACGTCCTTGTTGATAAGGGTGCTCCTCTCCTGCAAACGTAAAATAGTTCTGTTCAATTAAACGATTAATAATGCGCTCAGCAGATCTACGTGACAGATTCATATAATCTGCTAATTCAGCAGCGGAAAAGGGGCGATTATTTGTTACCAACATGAATTGCTTCATAACATTAATATTTTTAGCACTCATTTTCACATTTTTAGCAATTTCTAAAATATGTTTACTATTGTTACTCAAGGCTACTTCATTATTATTTTCGAATAATGGTCCATGTAATCGATTCTGCTCATCCACCAAGCACATTACCGTAGAAGTCTCGCTATATTTTGTTGTAAAAAACAAAGCCTGAGATGAATGTGCTTCCGCCTCATGTAAAGAATAACCATAGCCAACACCCACTCTGAAAATAGTGCCAAATTGCTGTTCATACTGTTCTTTTAGCGAACGTAAATAAGAAGGTTCAAGCTTTTCAATTACCCCTCTAGTTGAAATAATTAAATAAGGCTCCTGCTGTGCCGGCATGACCTTTGCATGTAAACGATCGCTTAATGTTTCTAAAGTTTTAAGAAATACTGGTTGAAGGTGTGATAAATTTTCTTGGCAATAAATAGAGACAACGGCAATTTGCGAGGACGCCAATAATTTATGATGATAGGCATCTAGGGCTCTAGTAACCGCCGCTGTAAATGTTTGTTTGCTTTCAACCATATACTTCGCAGGTATCCCTAATTGTTGTAGCTCTATAAAAACAGCGTGAAGGCTAGTAAGAGCTAATTTAGTCTTTCCTGCTTCATACAACTCCTTATGATAATGGACATAATCAGCCATATTTAAATTTGCTATTTTTTCAGGTTTTTCATGGACCAATGCATAATCTTTTACATACACTTCTATGGATGCAATTCCTGCCTCCTTCATCACTTGATAAAAGCTATCTTTTTTAGGCAAATCTATCGATAATTTACTCAGTTCCACTCGTTCATGATGGTGTAGAGATAATAGCGAAAGTGCCAATGTCAATTCATCAAAAGGGAGGTATGTCGCTTGTATAGAAGTTGCTTTTATTTTTTCATAGCAATAGTAATAGGGAATAGAACCAGCAAATAATACAATATCCGATTGCGATGCAGCTTCGTCAATAAAATCCACACATTGTTCAGGATGCGTGTAAGGAAAATGAATAAATTGTACTTGAGGAAATGCTGCGAAATGCTCCTTTATATTATTCCAAAAAAACAAAGAACCTAAAATCGCTATTGTTTGCATAATTTTCAACCTCTCCAATAAATCAAATATTCTAATAATTAAGTTCATTTATTATAACGTAAATAAATAAAAAAAGAACCTTCCATCACCGAAGGTTCACACAAACTCATTTTTTGGTTGTTTCCAATGTAACCCACACAATTTCCTCCAACTGTATGAAGAATGGTGTACGACTAATCTCTAAAATAATATGGTCAGGTAATATTGATAATAAAATACCTTGTTGAATATTTTTTTCTGTTTGCACTACAATAGCCTGACCAACCATCATTTTAAGAGTTTCGTATAAATATGGATTGGATATACTTCCTATCTGCGCCATGTTCTTGACACTCCCTCCTATAAAACTAACCATACTCTTTAGTATATGAAGGAATGATAGGAAATGTACCATTATTTTGACTCTAGAAGTATTGTTACTGGACCATCATTAATGAGTGCAACATCCATCATTGCACCAAATATGCCTGTCTCCACATGTAAACCGAGTTCACGTAATGCTTGGTTAAAAGCTTCCCACAGCGGTTTTGCTACTTCTGGTCTTGCAGCACTTGTGAAACTTGGACGATTCCCTTTTTTAGCATCCCCATATAACGTAAATTGCGAGACGGATAAAATAGCGCCACCATGCTCCAAAATAGAATGATTCATTTTTCCATCGGCATCTTCCCAAAGGCGTAAATTGGCTATTTTTTTCGCTAAGTACGCGACATCTTCCTGCGTATCTTCATGTGTAATACCAACTAGAAGAACATAGCCACTATCGATGGCTCCTGTGACAGTTCCGTCAACTGTTACAGAAGCTGTTTTACTACGCTGTAATACTACCTTCATACGTCAATAACCCCAATTCTAACTGTTGCTTAATTGATAACTCGTTGCACCGAATAAATATCAGGCGTTTGTTTAATTCGCTCCACAACCTTATGCAAATGCGAAATATTTGAAATAGAGATTGTTAAATGAATTGTGGCCATTTTATCACGATCAGCCCGGCCACTTACCGCTAAAATATTTGTTTTAGTTTCACTAACAATTTGCATAATCTCATTTAATATACCAGGTCGATCAAAAGCAGAAACTTCAATATCAACTGGGTATTCCTTTTTCTCAGGGATGACACCATGCTCCCACTCGACCTCAATTAAACGCTCCTGCTCATCCTCAATTTGAATATTAGGACAGTCTGCACGATGCACTGATACACCACGACCTTTTGTAATAAAGCCAACAATGTCATCTCCTGGAACAGGTGTACAGCAGCGCGAAAGTCGAATGAGCATATTATCAATGCCCTTCACAATAACACCTGATTCCGTACGTTTTTGCGGGATCGGATTTTTCATTTTTTGTTCAATTTTTTCTAAAGCTTCTTCCTGTTCACGCTCTTTTCGGCGTTTTTCAGCTAAACGATTCACTACCTGTTGTGCCGTTATTCCGCTTACACCAACAGCTGCATATAAGTCCTCTTCATTCGTATAATTAAACTTATCGCATACTCGTTTTAGATTTTCTGCTGACATTGTTTCCTTTAAATCGAAATCCTGGGCACGGATTTCTTTTTCAATCATCTCTTTGCCTTTGACAATATTCTCCTCACGTAAATGACGTTTAAAAAATTGCTTTATTTTATTTTTTGCCTGTGAGGATTGTGCTATTTTCAGCCAATCTCGGCTTGGCCCAAAGGATTGCTTAGATGTTAAAATTTCAATGATGTCGCCCGTTTTCAGCGGTGTATCAAGCGGCACCATTTTGCCATTAATTTTTGCCCCTATTGTACGATTTCCGACCTCAGAATGGACACGATAGGCAAAATCGATTGGTACTGAACCAGCAGGTAATTCAATGACGTCACCTTCAGGAGTAAAGACATAAACCATATCAGAAAATAGATCAAATTTTAAGGATTCCATGAACTCTTCAGCGTTGGAAGACTCATTTTGGAATTCTAATATTTCACGGAACCATGTTAATTTTTGGTCGACATTTTGCTTTTGATGGTCAACCTTTCTGCCCTCTTTATACGCCCAGTGTGCCGCAATCCCGTACTCAGCAATTTTATGCATTTCCTTTGTACGAATCTGTACCTCTAATGGATCTCCATACGGACCAATAACGGTTGTGTGTAAAGATTGGTATAGATTTTGTTTTGGCATAGCAATATAATCTTTAAAACGTCCTGGCATTGGCTTCCACAACGTATGCACGATCCCTAATACGGCATAGCAATCTTTAATACTATCGACCAATACACGAATGGCTAATAAATCATAAATTTCATTAAATTGTTTCTTTTGCAGCACCATTTTTCGATAAATACTGTAAATATGCTTTGGACGTCCATATACATCTGCATCAATTTCAACTTCATTCAGCTGTGATTTCATTTCAGCCATAACATTGTCTAAATAAGCCTCACGCTCATCTCGCTTTTTCTTCATCAAACTAACAATACGATAATATTGCTGTGGGTTTAAATAGCGAAGAGCTGTATCTTCAAGCTCCCATTTGACAGTCGATATTCCAAGACGATGAGCAAGCGGTGCAAAAATTTCTAATGTTTCTTTCGAAATACGTCTCTGCTTTTCGGCCGGCAAATGCTTTAATGTACGCATATTATGAAGACGGTCTGCTAGCTTTATTAAAATGACACGGATGTCCTGCGCCATGGCTACAAACATTTTTCGATGATTTTCTGCTTGCTGCGCCTCTTTTGATAAATATTTAATTTTCCCTAATTTTGTAACTCCGTCCACAAGTACTGCAACTTCTTCGCCAAATTCCCGTACCAAATCATCCCGCGTAAAATCTGTATCTTCGACAACATCATGTAAAAAACCTGCCGCTACAGTTTCTGGGTCCATTTGTAATTCAGCTAGAATACCCGCTACTTGTACTGGGTGAATAATATACGGTTCACCAGAGCTACGGAATTGCTCAATATGGGCATCCCTTGCTAATTCATATGCTTTTTTCACGAATGCGACATTTTCATCATTCATGTAGGATTTGACTAACTCAAAAACGTCCTCAGGAGTCAAAATTTGCTCTTTCGCCATAACATGTCCACCTTGCTCGTCAAATTTTTCAGATTAGATATAAACTTAATTGTATAAAATTTTGTAGCCCATTGTAAAGAGACTGTGTCATTTAGTTTAGTTAATCTCGTGAACAGCATTAAAAATGGAAAAAATATTCTCCTTTTTAATAAAAAAGACCCTCTGCGACGTTATGTCACAAAGAGTCTTTGTTTCGACAAGAGAATTAATGTAATTGATTGAAAGCTACAGCAATTTTCGCGCCAACTACTGCATTGTTTTTCACTAATGCAATGTTCGCATCAAGACTTTTACCTTCTGTTAATTCTTTTACTTTACCTAGTAAGAATGGTGTCACGTTTTTACCTTGAATACCATTTTCTTCAGCTTCAGCTAAAGCTTTTTCAATTATATTCGTAATAAACGCATGCTCTAAAGCTTCAGCTTCAGGGATTGGGTTAGCAATAACAGCTCCACCTTTTAAACCTAATGCCCATTTCGCACTTAGCATTTCTGCAATTTCGTCTGGTGTATCAAGCTGGAAGTTTACATCGAATCCACTTTGACGTGTGTAGAATGCTGGTAATTCATCTGTACCATAACCAACTACAGGTACACCTTTTGTTTCAAGATATTCTAATGTAAGACCGATATCTAAAATAGATTTTGCACCAGCACAAATGACAGCAACATTTGTTTGTGCTAATTCTTCTAAGTCAGCAGAGACATCCATTGTCATTTCAGCACCACGGTGAACACCACCAATACCACCTGTTACAAAGATTTCAATACCCGCTAGCTCTGCACAGATCATTGTAGCTGCAACTGTTGTCGCTCCAAGTTTTTTTGTAGCAAGTAAGTAGCCTAGGTCACGGCGTGAAGCTTTAGCAACACCTTGTGCATTACCGAACATTTCAAGCTCTTCATCTGATAAACCAATTTTAATTTTCCCATCAATTAATGCAATTGTTGCAGGTACGGCACCATTATCGCGAATAATTTGTTCTACCTCGCGAGCAGTTTGTACGTTTTGTGGGTATGGCATGCCGTGTGAAATAATAGTTGATTCTAAAGCTACGATTGGTAAGCCCTTTGCTTGTCCTGCTTTTACTTCTTCTGATAATACGATGAATTCTTTCATGTTGTTATTCCTCCATTTCACTTTTTAACAAATCTACTGATAATTCAGGTCTTACTGTATAGGGAGATGCTAAGGTATTTTTGGCATTGGTTAACCCTGCATCAAGACATGTCGCAAAGGATTGTCCTGTCAGCCAGCCGTGAATAACAGCACTGACAAAGGCGTCACCAGCACCTGTCACATCTTCAATCTTATCAATTACTTTGGCAGCAAAATGACAAGGCGCAATTGTTGTTGAAGCCGCATATACGCCTTTACTGCCAGCTGTGATAATTACATGCTCAGCACCTAATTGTAGGAGCTGTTGTAATGCTTTTTCATAATGACTCACGTTTTCAATTGTATGTCCTACAATTGTTTCTGCTTCATCCGTGTTACAAATAAACCATGTTACGCCTTGTAATGTTTCAGGTAGTCGATTCATTTTAGGCGAGGATACTGGCACAATGACCAGTGGAATGTCACGAGCAATAGCTACTTGCTGGATATATGCCACTGTTTCTTTCGGACAATTTAAGTCCAAAATAAAGCAGCCAGCGTTCACAAGCATCGTTTCATGCTTTTTTAACAAGTTAGGCAATAATAAGTCATATACTTCCATATTGGCTACAGCTAGTGCTAGCTCGCCTTGCTCATCCATAATGGCCGTATAAGAACCAGTTGAAGCTTCTGGTAACTGCTCCACATATCGTAGATTCATAAACGATTCTGAAGCATCTTGGATTACTTGCCAATCCGCATCTTTACCAGCTGTTGTGAGCAATGTCACTTGATGGTTTAATCGGCCTAAATTTTCAGCAATGTTTCGACCAACACCACCTACACTAAAGGAAGAACTAGCAGGGTTAGATGTTCCAAATTGAACATTGCCCTTCACGTGGAATTTTCGGTCTAAGTTTGCTCCACCGATACAAATAATTTCATTTGCCTCGGGTAAAATATAAGCTCGACCTACTATTTTTCCTTCCTTCGTTAAACTAGACACTAAATTAGCAAGTACGGGACGAGATAAATTCATGGCATCCGCCATCTCTTGCTGAGACATAAACGGATTTTGGCGAATTAAAGCAAGCACCGCCTGTTCTCTTTCATTCATAGCATCACCTTTTATTATATTTGTTTACATTATAAACTTTTGTTTGATTTTTGTCAAAAAAAAGTTGAACCTATCATACGGAGGTTCAACTTTTCATGTTTAGTTCGTTTGTGCTTGCTGAGAAGTTTGTTTTTTGACTATGATAACGAATAGGCTCGCCAATGCGCAAAAAGCCCCTGCAAGAAAAAAAGCCCATGTATAGGAATTGAAAAATTTATAAATCAACCCACCACCATATGCAGCGACTGCCGCTCCCGCTTGATGAGAGGCAAAAATCCATCCGTAAATAATACTACTCTTTTGTACGCCAAAAGTTTGTCGGGCAATACTAATCGTAGGTGGCACTGTTGCAATCCAATCAATTCCATAAAAGATAGTAAAAATAGTTAATAAAACAAAGGAGCCCTGTGCCAAAGCATATGGGAGTAATAGGAGTGAAGCTCCTCTTAACAGATAATACCAAAATAATAACCAACGATTATCAAAGCGATCTGATAGCCAACCAGATGCAGTAGTACCTAGTAAATTAAACACACCCATAAAAGAAAGGAGCGATGCAGCGGTTACTAATGGAATACCAAAGCTAATGCAATAAGAGACAAAATGAGTACCGATTAAACCACTCGTTGAAAGACCGCAAATGAAAAAGCTCCCTGCTAACAGCCAAAAAGTTTTGACTTTAACCGCTTCTAATAAGCCATTGAAGGCCATACTAATTGGATTTTTCTTGAGCTGCACATGGGGATTTTCAAATATCTCATCCTGTCCATAAGGTGTTAAGCCCAAATCCTGCGGTTTGTTTTTGATAAAAATAGCAATCATGATTAACATCACTATACTCAAAAGTAGAATAAAGCCGATTGCCCATCTCCATGAATAGTGGTCAATGATAATAGCAAGCACTGGCAATAAAATAAGCTGACCCGTGGCTGTACTAGCCGTTAAAATCCCTACTGCCAACCCTCTTCTTTTGACAAACCAATGATTGGCTACATAAGGGCTGAGCACCGTTAAAAAGAGGCTTGCGCCCAGACCAATGATCCCACCCCAAATAATGATTAATTGCCATGATTGATTCATGAAAAATGTTAAAGACATGCCTAGCACTAATGTAGACATAGCACTTATCATCATCCTTTTTAAACCTATCACTTCAAGCAAAGCTGCCATGAATGGTCCAGAGATGCCATATAAAAATAAGCTGACAGCAAATGCTAGCGCAATCGTCGACCGATCCCATTGAAATTCCCTTTCTAAAGGATCAATAAACACACCAGATGATGACATCGTAATTCCAGCAACAATAATGGAGAAAAACGTGACCACTAAAATAAACCAACTGTAATGAATCCGCTTCATTATTCCACCTACTTTTCTTGTCAGAATCACTCTAAAAACATGTATATACATGCTTTAGAGTATATTCGTTCATTTATATGTATATACATGTATAATGATAGTAACCATTCCATTAGATAGCTGTCAATAAGTATTTTTTAGCTCTTAGGTGTATACTTAAAATTAGTAGAATCCCCTTAAAGGAGTACTGACCATGAAAAATCAACAGAATACTATCGATTACACACAAATATGTGTTTGTGCGAACCTTCGAAAAAAAACAAGGGTCGTGACGCAGTTATATGATAAATTACTTCAGCCTACTGGTTTAAAAGTGACTCAATATTCTATGCTGGCACACATCGACCTTCAACAAGCTGTTTCCATTAGTCGTTTAGGTGAAATTTTATTGCTCGATCAAACCACCGTGACACGTAATATCAATCTATTAAAGCAATATGGCTACGTCGAGTTAAAGCGTGATCCACATGACGCTCGCACTAAAAATATTATGCTCACTGAAAAAGGATTAGACAAGCTGCATGAGGCTGCACCCATTTGGCAAACGATTCAAGATAAAATAATTGATGATATTGGTGTCGAAAAATATGCTGATTTCTACGATACTTTGCGAACAATGCAAAAGATCATTCTGTCCTACGAAGAACAATAAAAAAAGCGCCCATTGTAATGGCGCTTTTTTCAATGCTCTTAATATTGAATAAGAGTTTTAATATTTAAGTCGCCAAGCTTGTCACGACCATTTAATTCTAAAAGTTCAATTAAGAAGGCACAACCAACTACTTGACCACCTAATTGTTCCACTAGACGAACAGTGGCTTCTACTGTACCGCCAGTTGCTAGTAAATCATCACAGATTAGTACCTTTTGACCAGGCTTAATCGCATCATTATGCATTGTTAATGTATCTTTGCCATATTCAAGACCATAGTCTGCACTTATAACCTCGCGTGGTAATTTACCCGGTTTGCGAACAGGCGCAAAGCCGATTTCAAGGGCATAGGCAACTGGGCATCCAATAATAAAACCACGTGCTTCAGGACCCACTACAATTTCTGCGCCTAGTTCTTTTGCATATTCTACAATTTGATCTGTCGCATATTTGTATGCTGGTCCATGATCCATAATTGTAGTAATATCTCTGAATGAAATACCCTCTTTCGGCCAGTTTTCAACCGTTGTAACGTATTGCTTTAAATCCATTAGATTGCTCCTCCTACGAAACGTTTTCGTCTAGTCATGTATTCGTTCATCAAACCATTGTTTTAATTCTATATAAGGAGCATAGACAAGCATTTGCTCCATTTCAATCTGTTCTGAACGTTGTTTGTACGACGGTGCCTCGGTCAATGCTTGTTTTGGGGCATCCACGTTGACAGTCGTCAGTCCACTCTCCATTTTAACAAAATCAAGCTCAAAAAACACCTGTGTCATAAATTTTATTGTTTCTAATGGCCATCCAGTATGCTTAGCTAAGTCTGCTACATGCATATCAAGTGGAAATGCTGGTCGATTTTTCAAGAATTTATAATACCATGCAAATTGCTCACGGGTAGGTAAAACATTAAAGTATTGTGAATCGGGCATATAAAAGTGCGCATAAATGCGTGAAGGGGCCGTCTTCTGTAAAACCTCTTCTAGCCTTTGAATATTTTCAGGCAAATCTAAAAGGACAATATATTCCCTTTGTCCAATGTTTGAAAAAGTAGGATCAACTACTGTTATAGGAACATCAATTAACGATTGATAATAGGTCAATGTTGCTGGACGAAAGGCTATAAATGTCGCCTCTTCCTTTGGCACTGTATTGAGCCAGCGAGCCGTTTGACGAATACCCCGAATATCAAAAAGCTGCCATTCAGTGGTTTGAACATCTTCAATCATAAATTGAGCTTTTTTACGACCCTGCCACTCGTTAATTTGCAAATCACCAATAAAGGACACTTTTATGCCATAGGTTAATTCATCATGTAAATGGCCCTTATGGAAACCGACACTATCTAATTTGTCATAGCCATTCGTTAGTTCCATTTTTATATGATTCTCAGCAGCCCCAATTTTTCGCATGGAGGATATTTCAACATCTTCAAGCACATAAACTGGCTTCGGAAAATCCGTGCCAAACGGTCCAAGAGTTGATATTTCTTCAATAGCATCTGCTGAAATTTCATCAATGCTTAGAGGAATATCAATGTGTACCACTGGTGTTAACTGCTCTTCTGTTAAACATGCTCTTGCCTGTGTATCCAAGCGTGACCGTAGTTCATCCACATGCTCAATTGATAAAGTCATCCCCGCTGCCATCGGATGCCCCCCAAAATGAGGTAAAATATCACGGTTTTTGGCCAATTCATTATATAAATGGAAGCCTTCAATACTTCGTGCAGAGCCTTTTGCTGTGCCTTTATCAGGGTCAAGTGAAAGGACTATCGTCGGTCGATAATATTGTTCAACAAGACGTGATGCAACGATTCCTACAACCCCTGCATTCCAGCCTTCTCCTGCTACAACAAGGACTAAAGAATCGCTAATTTTCTTCTCTGCTTCAATTAGGGCAATGGCTTCATCCGTTATACTTTTGACAATATCCTTACGCTCGGTATTGCAGGCATTTAGCTGTTTGGCCAAGGCTGTTGCCTTTGCACTATCCTCTGCCATTAATAATTCGACACCTGGCGATGCGTCACCGAGTCGACCCACTGCATTAAAGCGTGGACCAAAATAAAAGCCAATCGTTTCCTCATTAATTTTTGCTTGCTCTGTACTTGCAATATCACACATGGCTTGTACCCACGGGCTAAGACAACAACGCATTTCCTCTATGCCTCGTTTAACGAGATAACGATTTTCATCCACTAATGGCACTAAATCAGCCACCGTGCCAATCGCAACATATTCTAATAAATGAGTTGGTAGTTCTCCGTATAGAGCATGTGCAAGTTTAAAAGCTACACCTACACCAGCAAGTTCTCCAAAAGGATAATGCCCTTCAGGTAAACGTGGGTGTAAAATGATATCTGCTGGTGGTAATTCCTCCCCAGCTTCATGGTGATCGGTCACAATGACATCCAGACCAAGCTCCTTCGCTACACGAATAGGTTCGATCCCCGAAATCCCATTATCCACAGTGATAATTAACTGCACACCCTCATTATACGCTTCCCGGAAAAGAGCCTCGTTTGGCCCATAACCATGAATAAAACGGTTCGGTATTTTAAAAGATACATCAGCACCAAGATCCAATAGAACATTTAGCATAACCGTCGTACTTGTCACACCATCGGCATCATAATCGCCATAGACTAAAATTTTTTCTCCATTATCAAGAGCTTGCTCAATTCGTGCCACCGCTTCCGCCATACCGTGCATGAGAAAAGGGTCATGAACATTCGCTTCTGTCATATTTAATAAGCTTTCTGCATCAGCTGTTGTTTCACAGCCTCTTGCTGCTAAAATTTTTGCTGCAATCGCAGAAAGTTGTAAGTCATTTTGTAATGCTTGTACAAGTTTTACGTCTGGGCGCTCCACTTGCCATCTTTTTTTCGATAGAATCATCTTCTCACTTCCTTACGAAAGCTATTATACCGAAATTCTACACGATACGCACTATCCGTAAGATTGATAGTTTTATCCAAGTAAGGCTATCCGCCAGTTACGGCATGCCGCCACTTTCCCTACACTATCCATCACTCTATCCACCACACAGAAAAAAAGTCTACTCTAGTAAAGAGTAGACTTTTCATACATGCCTTTTGAAGCGGCTATTAATGCTTCTACTGTTGCCATCCTGCCTTCATGTAAAGCCGTTACAACGGCACTTCCAACGATGACCCCATCTCCCAACATTCCCATACTATTTACTTGCTCAGGCGTTGAAATGCCAAATCCGGCTAGTACGGGGATTGGACTTACCTGACGCAAGCGTGCAAAATGCTGTTCTAAATTAGTAGCAAAATTAGACCGTTCTCCTGTAATCCCATTTACAGTCACTGCATAAACAAATCCTTGGCTTGCAGCAGCAATTCGAGCAATGCGTTCAGGAGGACTTGTTAATGATACAAGCTGGACGACATCAATGCTATGTGGATTTAAGGCCTCTCGTAAAATCCCGCTTTCCTCTAATGGCACATCGGGTACGATAATTCCTTTGACTCCTCCAGCTACACAAGCTTGAGCAAAAGCCTCCAAGCCATATGCTAATACTGGATTAAAATAAGTCATTATGACTAAAGGGACAGTTATTTCCTCTCTAAATGAAGCGAGAGTTTGTAATACTTTCCTCAACGTTACGCCAGCTGCCAATGCCCGTTCTCCAGCCCGTTCAATTGTTGGGCCATCTGCAACTGGGTCTGTAAAGGGAATACCTACTTCAACAGCTGTTACACCAAGCTGCTGTAGTTTTAAGATCGTTGGCTTGATTGTTTCTAATCCTCCATCGCCTGCCATCATATACGGAATAAAAGCCTTATGTCCTGCAAGCTTAGTCTGGTCAATCGCCTGTTGTAAAGTCGTCATTTCAGATCCCCTCCTAGTGCCGCACGAACTGTGTGTACATCTTTATCCCCTCGGCCAGATAAGCACACCACAATCATGCTGTCACTCGGCATAGTTTTAGCAAGCTTTGCTGTATAAGCAATAGCGTGGGAACTTTCAAGTGCGGGAAGTATACCCTCTGTTCGACTTAATAATTGTAAGCCTTCTAATGCTTCAGCATCTGTGATAGAGTCAAATTGTGCTCGACCAATTTCATGTAAATAACAATGTTCCGGCCCTTTCCCTGGATAGTCTAACCCCGCTGAAATAGAGTGCGCTTCTTGAACAAAACCATTTTCATCTTGTAGTAAATACATGTAAGCGCCATGTAATACACCCAATTGTCCACCTGCAATGGCTGCAGCATGCCGCCCAGTTTCTAGACCACTTCCTGCTGCCTCTACACCGTATAAGGCAACTGATTCATCGTCAACGAATGGATGAAACATACCAATTGCATTACTACCGCCACCAATACAAGCTACAACTGCATCTGGTAAACGACCTTCCTTTTGCAGAATTTGTGTCCTTGTTTCTACCCCGATAATACGCTGAAAGTCCCGGACAATTTTTGGAAATGGATGTGGGCCTAACGCAGAGCCTAAAATATAATGCGTATCATCCACATTTGTCACCCAATAACGCAAAGCAGCATTTACAGCATCCTTTAAAGTTTTTGATCCACTTTCCACCGACTGAACCTTCGTGCCAAGTAGTTCCATACGGAAAACATTTAACTGCTGACGTTTAATATCTTCTGCGCCCATAAAAACAACACATTCAAGATTTAATAAGGCACATGCGGTAGCCGTTGCTACACCATGTTGCCCAGCTCCTGTCTCCGCAACAATTTTCTTTTTTCCCATCCGTTTAGCAAGAAGTGCCTGGCCGATCGCGTTATTGATTTTATGAGCACCTGTATGATTTAAGTCTTCACGCTTTAAATAGATTTTCGCTCCACCAAGCTTCCTTGTTAAATTTTCTGCGAAATAAAGCGGGGTTTCACGTCCAACATAGTCCTTTAAATAATAAGATAGCTCCTCTGTAAATGCTGCATCTTTTATTGCTTCCTCGTAGGCAGTCTCTAATTCTAGCAAGGCCGTCATTAATGTTTCAGGTACAAACCGCCCGCCAAATTGACCGAAACGCCCTTCCTTTGTTGGTACACTATTGGCTATCGAAATTGTCATTATCTATGCCCCCTCTTTGCCATTTGTAAAAATGTCCGTATTTTTTTATGATCCTTTATGCCTTCTGTTTCTACACCACTGGATACATCCACCATGTGAGGGTCTACATCTGTAATGGCTCCTTCAATATTCTCCGCCTTCAATCCACCAGCTAGTATTAATCTTTCCCGTGGAATTCCCACTTCATCGAGTAAAGTCCAGTCAAAAGTTTGACCACTTCCACCTTTAAAATCAGTCCCAGGGGCATCGAATAAATAATAGTCCACCTGATAATTAGCAGCGGCTTGCACATCCTCTTTTGTCCGTATAGATAATGCTTTTATAGCCGGATAACCTTGTTCTGCAATAAAGGCTGCTGTTTCCTCTCCGTGATATTGCACATAATCTAAAGGCACTCGCTCAACCGCTTCCTGTAATTCAGCAGGAGTTGGATTGACAAAGACACCAATTTTCAAAATACCTTGTGGCACTTGCTTTGCTAACAGCTGTGCTTGTTCAATGGATACACGGCGTTTACTTGGTGCAAAAACAAAGCCCATAGCATCTGCACCAGCATGAATTGCTGTTTGGATATGTTCTAATTCTTGTAATCCACAAATTTTAACTTTTGTCATACGGAAGTCTCCTCGGTTTGAACTTGTAAACGTCTGAGTGCTTGCCCTGCATCTCCGCTCCGCATTAATGCTTCTCCAACCAGAACGCCACTAGCACCCATAGCCGCCACTTGTTTCGCATCGTCCTGCGACCAAATACCACTTTCACTAATTAATAGATGTTCCTCATCAAACGGAAAGGCTTCTGCAATTTCCTTTGTTCGCTGTAAATTGACTTCAAAAGTACGTAAATCTCGATTATTAACGCCAATCAATTTCGCATCGACTGCAAGGGCACGTTCGAGCTCCTCACTATCATGCACTTCCACTAAAACCTCTAAGCCTAAGCTCGTTGCATACCTATATAAATCACGTAAAGCTTCATCCGTTAATGCTGCTACGATCAATAAAATTATTGATGCGCCTGCTGCCTTCGCAAATCGAATTTGCACTCGATCCACCATAAAATCTTTACAAAGAAGTGGCGTATCCACAGCACGAGCAACTGTAGCTAAATCTTCAAAGGAACCTTTAAAAAATTCCTTGTCCGTTAATACAGAAATAGCTGCTGCTCCTGCCTGAGCATAAACTTTTGCTTGGGCAACTGGATCTGCCCCACCAGCAATTAACCCTTTGGAAGGCGAAGCACGTTTCATTTCTGCAATCACCTGCAATGTGTTTGCTTGCCGTAATGATTGGAATAACGAAGGGCGTTGCTGATCTGTAAAATTTGCTAAAGGATCAGGCTGCTCTAATAATGCTCCTACCTCTATTCTCTTTTGCTGAAGTATTTTTTGAAGAATATTCATTGTCCAACCTCCACTCCTTTTAATTGCTCCCTATAAGCTACAACCGTTGCTAATTTTTGTAGGGCTCGCCCACTACTAATACTGTATTTCGCCATAGCCACACCCTCTTTAATCGTTTCTGCCTGACCATGACCGAATAATCCAATTCCGACATTTAACAATACCGTATCTAAGTAGGCACTCTGCTCCCCAGCCAATAAATTTTTCATAATTACCGCATTTTCATCAGCATTGCCACCGCGAATGGCCTCTAATGGTGCCGAGCGAAGACCGACATCCTCTGCGGTCAATGAGAATGGAATCAAATCTCCTTTATCTAGTAAAACCAATGTATTTTGCCCTGCTAAGGAAGCCTCATCTAGCCCTTGAGGACCTGATACTACAATGGCACGTTCCCGTCCTAGCATTTGAAGTACAGAAGCATATTCCATGACAAAATGGGGACGATTAATGCCTGTAAATTGTGTTGAAAGGGTTACAGGATTTGTTAAAGGACCAACTAGATTAAAGATGGTTGGTCGACCTAGTGAACGTCGCACCTCCCCAATCCTCCTTAGTTTAGGATGGACATTCGGTGCATATAAAAAAGCAACTCCTTCTTTCTCCAAAAGATCTACAGTTTGTGGAATTGTCATATCTGTATGAATACCTAATGCCTCTAAAACGTCTGAGCTGCCAGAGGAAGACGAAATTTTACGATTTCCATGCTTGGCGATTTTAACACCAGCTCCTGCTAGCACGAATGCAGAGGCAGTGCTGATATTAAATGTATGAAGACCATCACCACCAGTGCCGCAATTATCCATATAACTCCCTTCTTTTACAGGGACATGACGGGCAAATGACCGCATGATTGTTGCTAATGCCGCTACTTCATGAGCAGTTTCCCCCTTTATAGATAGGGCTGTTAAAAAGCTTGCGATTTCAGCTTTAGGGGTGTCATCCTGAAATATCCATTGCGCCACCTCCAGCATTTCTTCATACATCAAATGCTCCCCTTGCAACACTTTCTGCTGTAAATATTTCATTCGTTTTGCCCTCCATTATTATCCAATAACTGTAAATACGCTCGTTCTTCCTCTTCCACCTGTTGTAAAACGCTTAATATGTCCGTATATTTTGTAACCTCAATGGTCGATTGCATATGCATTATTGCCTGTTTCACCACAATGGATTGCCCTGTTAAAGCAAAATCCAAATGCCCATTAAAACCAATAAAGCCGAGAGCTCCGCCAAAAATACTCGCAGGTTGATGCCATTTTTCAAAATAATGGGTTGCCTGTTCCTTAGCTATCCCTGTAGTTGCATATGGTGGTAGCATTGCTGCTAATACATCAAGGGCATGAAGCATCGGCAAAAGCTGTCCCTCTATGCTAGAAGTCATGTGTAAGGCTTGCTTCGATTTCACAATGCGCATAGCATCGATTACCTGGACGGAATCCCGAAAACAAACAGACTGTAACTCTTGTTGCACTGCGCTCACAAGGACGGCATGTGATTTTCTAATCTCTAGATGATTGTATAGTTTGCGTTCATTTTCTAAGTCGTCACTTTTCGTTCCTCCCCTTGGGTATGTTCCCTCTGTCGGGGTTGCAATCACTTGTTCTCCTTTTACTCGTATTAGACTTTCAGGAGAAGTACCTAAAACTACATAATCTTCAAATTCTACATAATACATATAGGCATCCGGCTTTTTTTTTCGGAGCTGTCTATATAACGAAAAAGTGTCTCCCTGAAACTTTGCCAAATAGCGCTTCGGTAATATGGCTCTTGTCATTTCCCCGTTTAAATTACGTTGAATGTTCTGTAGAGCATTTGAAAATTGATCCTGTGTAGAAGTATCAAGCGTTTGAAACATGTAAGTCGCTTCTTCACTTGGATGCCCCTGTAACAACTGTTGGGCTAAATCCTCCAAGTCAGGCTCTTGTTTTTCCACATTTATATTTGTATGAATCAACGTCACTTCATCTGTTACATGGTCAAAAATAATGACTGTTTCATATACATGAAAATGAATATCTGGGAGATTCTTTGCATCGGTTTGCAGCATCGATGTTCCTCCATGACCTATATAACCAACGGCACCTCCAGAGAACGGAAATTCAGTCGTATTGGAAATGCGTGGCATGAGTCTTTTCAGTAGAGCAAAGAGCTCACCTTTATGGACATAGGTTTTTCCTGTTTGATAGGAATACTCCTGAATTTCTTGCCCCACACCTTTATATGTTTTTCTTGGATTCGCACCAATAAATGAAAACCTTCCTGCTCCCTCATGCTGGGCTGAACTTTCCAGCAAAAATTTATACTTACCTTGTAAACGTCTAAAAATTAAAATCGGTGTTAAAGAATCGCCATTGATGGTTTTCATTTTTGTTCTTGAACTCGTTGTTTGCATAGCTTTCAATCTCCTTTTTCAAAGATTCCTTGAGCTAATGTCTAGACGAGTAAAGAAAAACTGCACTGTTGAATGAAAATAAAAAAATCCCCTGCAAAAAGGATTATTCCTAATTGCAGAGGACGATCATGACCGCGTTGCCACCTCATATTAGAGCATTTTGCTCTCACTTTAATGCCTGCACCTGCTACGGTTCATAGCTAATAATTTCGATAGCTAGGTCCCATATATCGTTCAAGCATTCCCTATAACGTGGGGATTCACGTTCGCTTTTTAAAGGCGACTCTCATAAGCCCATTCACATAAGCTACAAATCAGTTCTCACCAGCCACTGACTCTCTAAATTGCACACTTATGCTACTACTCTTATTCAACAATTTCTCAGCTATTCTCATCTAAACTCAGCTCATCTGTTCTTAGGCTGACCACGCTCCCGTAGCCTTCTACCTTGACCGAACAAAAAGTTAGCCTTAATTCTATGCCAAACAAATATAATTGTCAATCAATTTTAAAGCATCAAGTGGTTTACATGGATTTCAGAAGTTTTTTATATAGGTATATAAACCCTTAAAAACCCCTTAAAAAGGGAAATACTACTCCTGCAGTTGAAAATTTTCTGAGTATTGACCTTGTAAAAATATCAAGTTATAGTAATTTCAGAACATTTATTTTTTCCATATAACAAAAGAAGGTAGGAACGTCTATGTCCGTTCGTAAAAAACTAAATCTGGGCTTCATTTCATTAACATGTTTACTCTTCATTTCAAGCATTGTAAGCTTTCTTCAATTTAAAGCTACGCAAAATGATCTAGAAGAAGTGCTGCAACATCGTATTGTTCAAATGCAATTAACAGTGAAAATTCAGCAAGAACTCTCATCACAAGGTTTATTTTTACGTTCCTATATTTTAAATCAAAAGGATGAAACAGCTAAAGCTAATTTAGAGCGCTATGAAAAGCTTTTACCAGAATCGGTGAATGAACTTTCAATGCTTGTTCGTTCTGATTACACCAAAAATATCACGCAGCAGATCACAGCACTACAAAAAGATTTACTTACTCATTCCGAAGAGGCGGTCCAAGCCTTCCATAATGGGAATGTAGATTTAGCACTCTCTTACATAAATAATGATGTGACAAAAGATAATAAAGAAATCTTCCAATTGACGAAGGAAATGTTAGAGTATCATAATGAACAGCTTCAAAAGGTTGATGCTGAAGTTAATCAAACGGTTGCAAGAGCAATTATTATTTCCATCACGCTACTATTAGCTAGTATCGTTATTGGCGTATACTTTATGTATTTTGTTAAAAATTCGATTGTTCAGCCATTGCGTCAGGCTATTGATGCGGCTGATACATTAGCAAAAGGAGATTTAACGATTGATGAGCTGACTCACCAATCCAAAGATGAAATTGGTACACTAGCTGTGGCCGTCAATACGTTAAAGCACAATCTAACTGGATTAATGTCAAACATCCAAGATAGTGCCTCCCACCTATCAGCTGTCTCTGAAGAGTTGTCTGCTAGCACGGAGGAAGTGACGGCAACTTCTGATGATATTGCACAACGAATTCAAGAAAACTCAACACATATCGTTTCATCCGCCAGTGCTTCACAGCAAAGTGCCGTAGCAATGGATGAAACAGCAGCCGGTGTCCAACGCATTGCAGAAGCGACACAAAGCCTTCATTCCAATGCAGAAAGTATGACTCAGCTCGCACAAACAGGAGGAACAACCATTTCCACAGCGAAAGAACAAATGTCTATCATTTCTGTGGCTACCTCTGAAATTGCTACATTAACCGAAAAATTAAGTAAACAATCAGAAGAAATTGGACAAATTACAGCCGTCATCACGGCCATTTCAGAGCAAACAAATTTACTGGCATTAAATGCGGCAATTGAAGCGGCAAGAGCTGGGGAACACGGTAAGGGCTTTGCGGTAGTAGCTGATGAAGTACGTAAACTTGCCGAGGAATCTAATCAATCTGCCAATCAAATAGTTGCCATTACAAAAGAAATTCTGACAGATACACGCAATGTTGCAGCTGCCGTCGATAATGGTCTAGCTTCTGTCAAAGACGGCGTAAACAAAATTCATGAGGCAGGAGATGCTTTCTACTCTATCACATCATCCGTGACTGCATTTACTGAGCAAATTGAAGAAATCTCTGCTACATCCGAGGAAATTTCCGCCAGTGCTGAACAGGTTGCTGCCTCTGTCACGGAAATAGCTAGCGTATCAAATCAATCAGCCAGCAATTCACAAATAATTGGAGAGTCTGTTGATGAACAAGTCGCAACAATGCAGCAAGTGAACGCGGTCGCTGAGGAGTTAAGTCAACATGCTCAGCAACTACAAACATTACTTCAACAATTTAAAATATAAAAAAAGAAAATCTGCTGCTTTTCAGAAAGCTAGCAGATTTTTTTTTGCATAATAAAAGCAGGGTATAGAAAACAATTTGTTTTCTACCCTGCCCATTTAAATTATACAGTAGGTTCGTCCGTACCCCATTGTTTTTTCTCTTTCTTGTGTAGCTGTCCATCTGATTTTTTCATTTCACGAATTTTTAATGAATACCAGATTTGAGCTGCGATACAGATGGAAGAATACATACCTGTAATTAAACCAATCAATAACGCGATCGAGAAGTTTTGAATAGATGGTGCACCAAAAATTAATAAAGCAATAACAACAATAATAACTGTTAAGACTGTATTAACAGAACGTCCCATTGTTTGGCGTAGTGATTTATTTACAATATTCGCCAATACTTCTCGATCATTAATAGTATCATAACGATCTAAGTTTTCACGCATACGGTCAAAGGTAACAATCGTATCATTGATGGAGTAACCAACAATTGTTAACACAGCCGCAATAAACGTAATATCTACTTCTAAACGCATGAAGCTAAAGACAGCAACAATTAAGAATACATCATGCAATAATGAAACAATTGCTCCAATACCCATACGCCATTCAAAGCGAATTGCTACATAAATGATGATTCCAAGTGCTGCAATAGACAATGCCTTAATGGCATTCTTTACAAGTTCCTTACCAACTGTTGGCGATACGGTACTTACAGCTGGTTCATGGCCATATTTTTCGCCAGCTTCTTTTTTGAATTTTAAAATTTCTGCTTGTGATAGGTCATCTTTATAGCGAATAACTGCTGTATTACTTTTCTCTCCAGAGAGTATGATATCTTCTGATGAAAAGTCGATGCTATCTAGATACGTGGATACTTCTTCTTTTGTTAAGGTTTGATCAGATTCAATTTGGACACGAGTACCGCTTGAGAAATCAATACCTAGATTTAGGCGGAAAATACCTATAACCACTAACCCAGCCACTAAAATGGCTAAGGAGAATGTATAAAATTTCTTACGGTTATGAACAAAATCGAAACGATCAAATTTCGTTGATAAATCAAGTGTACCAATATTTTCATCCAGACTGTGCTGTTTGGACTTTGCAATACCAAACCATGCTGGATTATTGAAATAACCACTATTAACAAGTAGCCCTAATAGGACGCGAGAACCCCAAACTGCTGTTAAGAAGCTCAGTAGGATACTAATAATTAATGTTGTAGCAAATCCTTTAACAGAGCTTGTTCCCCATTGAAACAGTACTGCAGCAGCTAATAAAGTTGTCAATTGTGCATCCACAATGGCTGATAAAGATTGTTTAGACCCAATTTGGAAGGCTTGCTTAGTAGAATAGCCTACTCGAAGCTCTTCACGAATACGTTCTGCTGCTAGAATGTTGGCGTCCACAGCCATCCCTATACCAAGCACAATGGCAGCAATACCTGGAAGCGTTAATACGGCATTAATCCAATCAAATACAACCAAGACTAAGAAAGTGAATACAACAAGTGTAATGATGGAAATAAAGCCTGGTAAACGATAGTAAAATAACATGAATAAGAAAATAATTACTACGCCGACAATACCCGCAAAAATAGTACTTTTCAGTGCTGCATCACCAAACTGAGCACCAACAGAAGTGGAATAAATTTCATCAAGCTTTACAGGTAGTGCCCCAGCATTTAAAATATCTGCTAAATTTTTAGTTTCTTCAACAGAGAAATTACCACTTATCATAACGTCTGTAGTATTTAATGTTTGACTAACCGTTGCTGCAGATGCATATCGTGGTTTTGCTTTTTGCGACTCTGCTTTATAGGAATCAACACCCTCTTCAAAGTCTAACCATACAACTAATAAATTTTGGCCTGCAGGTTTCGCCGCAATTTTACTTGTTATATCAGCAAATTTTTTCGCATCTTTTAATGTTAAAGAAACAATTGGACGATTTTGTTGGTCAAAGGAGTCTTTAGCACCATTTGCCTTTAAATCGTCTCCATCCAATAATAAATTATCATCGACATCGCGGAATGTTAAATTTGCAGACGTAGACAATAATTTACGTGCGGATTCCTGATCCTCAACACCTGCTAATTGAACACGAATACGATTCTTGTCCTCAACCTGAATGCTCGGTTCACTAACCCCCATAGTATTTACACGTTCACCAAGCGCAGTTGATGTTGCTGTAACAACTTCCGGTGTGATTTTTTGTCCTTCTTTTAATTCATTTACCTCGTAAAGCACCTCAAACCCGCCTTGTAAGTCAAGACCAAGCTTAATGTCCTTTAAGACGCCGTTTACAGTCGTACTAATTCCAGCTACCAAAAGCACAAGAATTAATAGGAATGCAACTATACGACTTTTTAGTTTCATTGAAAATCCTCCTCGAAATGGTGTAAGGGTTGTCCTTACACGCCAAACAAGTAACTAGCAATACCTTTTGAAACAATTAATCCTCCTTTTCATTAGAATCATGTTACCTGTGTCTCAAAAAGGTAGCTTCACTTATTTCATTCGTTCATAACGCGCAAGTTTATCTTTGTATTATTAGGTACTAGCCTTCCTAATGCAAGTAATATCGCATGGGAGGTTTATGTAAGTATACAGTATTTCAAAATAAAAAAAGCGCAACACACTTATTATGAAACAGGTTGCGCTTGGTGTCAATTCAACACATATAGGTTTCTTTGAATTCTTGCAAGATTTGACACATCGTAATTTATGTTTTGACTGGACCAAGCAGTAATTGTAATTCTTCTGTATTCAGTTCTTCAAACCAATTATCACTTTGTAAAAACTCTACTTGATTAAATGAGACGATATCAGATGGTGATACCGAGAATATGGTAGCAATCACCTCATATAAGCGTAGTTGATCTACTTTCTTTTTACGCCATTTTTTTTCAACACAGTACCGCCAAAGCTCTTCTGCCGTTATAGCATCGTAATGAAAATACTTGAACTCTGCTATCTTACTATCAATTGCAGGACGAATTTTTTCAAATAGTTGCTCATATTGCATACTCATTTTGAATCATCTCCAATCAAAGTCGTAACGTAAGACATGCTTGCATACAAATAGTGTAAATGAATTTTTGCGGCTTGAGAAGGGACGGATGGCATGAGTTCTTTTGTACGGGGTACATTATTTTTAATGTTTGTCATTTTTTTATCTAAACTTTTTGGCTTCTTTTATAGAATGCAATTTATGCGAATTGCTGGTGAAGAGGCAGTCGGCATTTATATGACCGTCTATCCAGCTTTTATTTTCTTCATCTCACTCATTCAACTTGGACTACCTATTGCTGTAGCTAAAATTGTGGCAGAATTACTAGCTAAAAATAAACGCGAAAGCATATTTGGCGTCATGCGTACTGCCATTCTTTGGTCATTTATTGGCATGATCGTTTTTATGCCACTCGTTGCACTTACCATACCATATATTTCTACGACACTTTTACATAATGAACATACAACCTTCACCTTATGGATTGCACTCTTTGCCGTACCGGTATCAGTAGGATCTGGTTTATTACGTGCTTATTTACAGGGAATCGCTAAAATTACACCGACCGCATGGTCACAAATGATTGAACAAGTTGTACGTATTAGCTTTATTACGCTAATGCTTCCATATGTGGCTAACTATAATAATGCTGCTGTGACGGCAGCTGCCGCAATGGGTATTACACTTGCTGCAGAGGTAGTAGCATTCCTCTATTTATGGCTGCATTATATAATTTCAAAAAAGAAACTAATTGCGCGCAAGACAAAAATCGAAGGTTATCCTTCATCGCCAATGCTCCGTATAGCACTACCTTCCGCAGGCAGTAAGCTTTTTGGTTCTTTCACTTGGTTTTTAGAACCAATCATCTTTTTGAAAGCTTTAACAGTGGCAGGATTAACTGCATCTGCAGCTACCATTCTATACGGTGTCATCTCTGGTGTGTTGGTGCCATTACTGCTATTTCCTGCGTTTGTGTCAACAGCTTTATCGATTGTTCTTATTCCAGCTGTTAGTGATGCCGTCGCTCGTCAGCATACTCCTTTGTTACAGGAGCGGATTTCGGTTTCCCTACGATTATCTTCTTTAGTGGGCTGTTTTGCCGCTACATATTTCTTTGTACATGGTGATGAATTGGCTATGAAGCTTTTCCATTTAGAAGAAAATCGTGGTTACGTAAAAATTTTAGCACCCATTTTTTATTTTTATTATATTCAAAGCCCTTTGCACTCCATCCTTCAGGCGATTGGCGAAGCTCGGGCTGCGATGATGAACTCCATTTATGGTGGCCTAGGAAAATTATTTGTTATGTTTGTACTTGCCTCTCAGCCTGGTATCCAAGAAAAAGGAGCTGTGGTAGCTATTGGCTTTGGCGTTTTACTAACGTCTTTCTTGCATATCGCAACTGTTAGACAACGGAAAAACTTACGAGCAGGCTTTAGAATGTTTGTCGTACCTTATAGTTGCTTTATTGCCGTTTGTGTCGCCCAGTATTTCCTTATGCCATTACTATCACTACCATTTATTTTAAATAGCTTTGTCACATTATTTTTACTATTTACAAGTTTATTATTTACAAATCAATTACGTATAACGGATTTCCGCTATATCCGTAAATTAGCAAAGAAAGTTTAGCTTTCTTTTAATTGGATATACAGTCGCTCGTCTTCCCAAATACAAAAAAACACTGTCTCACTATCTGTAATATTATTTTTAGCTAGTTCATTCTTCAACCATTCCACATCTTTATGCATAGTTAATAAATGTCTTTCTTGAATATCTCCGTCAATAATCAATGGATAAACAAATGGTTTTTCATCTTTTTTGTAAACGGAAAGATTACCCGAAGGTTCTAAATAAGCAAAAGCAACATCGGAGACAGAGGCGATACCACTTTCTCGCAATTGCTGACATAAATCATCCAAATTATAACGGTGTTTTCGCATTTCGCTCTCTAATATCACACCGTCTTTCACTAGTAACGCTGGATCACCGTCAACTAAGTCACGAATTCTCTTGAACTTCAACGATAAATAAGCACTTAATATTTGTATGAAGAGCAAAATAATAATGGGTAGAATAGCATTAAATAGAGGATTTTTATAATCATCTAATGCAAAAGCAGCCACTTCTGCAATTAATACAAATACAACTAAATCAATGACAGATAGCTCACCCACTTCTCGTTTACCCATTAATCGAAAGACGATGATGATAAACACATATAAAAAACAGGTTCTAAAAATAATATGGAAATATTCTTCCATTAAAATACACCCCCATAATATCAAGGTGACCTTATTTTTATTTTTTATACAGATTAATGGTGAGATATTGCTGAAAAATGATTTTATTCAAGGAATAGTCCATAGTTGTTCGTACACAATATAATGAACGACATACTTAAGACTATAAACAGCAAAGGTGAGAAAATGATACGGAAAATAATTGCTTTTGTTGTTGTTTATATCGTTCTGTTCACGCATCCATTTCCTACTCATGGATATCAAGAACAAACTATACCCGTTCTTATGTACCACCATTTAGCGGACAATATAAACAATAATACGGTTATTTCACCCACTAATTTTGATAAACAGATGCTAGCACTGAAGGAAGAAGGTTATCATGCGATTTCAGTCAAACAATTACATGATTACTTAACGAACCAAATCAAATTACCCGAAAAGCCTGTATTGATTACTTTTGATGATGGCTATCTCAGCAATTATGAAATGGCTTATCCGATTTTGAAAAAATATGAACTACATGCAGAAATCTTTGTTATTGCAAGTCGAATTATTGACACAAGCAAAGAAATTGCCTATCCACATGAAATTGCCAAAATGAACTGGGATCAATTAAAAGAAATGCAGGATTATATAACGATCCAAAGCCATACTTGGGACTCGCATTATAAATTACCTTCAAAATTCGGTAGAATGAATGGTGCCATTTACGGTCCAAGCTATTTGAATGGACAATTAGAAAGTCAAGAGCAGTACGAAGCAAGAGTCAAAGATGATTTTATTCACTCCAGAAACATAATTAAAGAAAAATTAGGCTATGAGCCCATCGCCATTAGCTATCCATACGGTATTCAATCTGCAACTACCATTAAAATAGCGCGGGAGGCTGGCTTTAAAATGGGCTTTGTCATTCAAAATAAAAATGTCAAAAAAGGTGATGGATTATTTACACTGAGTAGAATCATTGTAAATGGCAATGATTCAGGTGCCGAATTAATTCATAAAATAAATACAATGAAATAAGAAGCAGAAGGAAGTTATCCCTTCTGCTTCAACTTCATAAGAAAAGGCTTACAATATAGCTATGCCTATTGTAAGCCTTTTTCCTTTTAATGATTAAACGTCTTTCTCAATTCGCCCGATTGCTTGACGGTCAAATTTAACACGTACATTATCAGCGATCTTTAATGTTACTGCTGTGTCCTCGATTGCATCAATGACACCATGCATGCCACCAATTGTAATGACTTTATCTCCACGTTGCAAACTGCCTTGCATATTTTGTGTTTCCTGCTGTCTTTTTTTAGCTGGACGGATTAAGATAAACCACATAGCAACGAACATTAATAATATTGGTGCTAAGCCTAATAATTGATCCATAATACTTCTTGCCCCCTTTCCAAATCTCACTTTTTTAGTATAGACTATTCCACCATTAAAAAGCGATGGACAAGCCCAAAAATTTTCTCATTTACTAATATTTTTTCTATGATTGACAATATTTTGCTAGATATATTCACTTTTTACAAAGTTTTGAATGAGTTGTCCATACTATGGCTAGTTATTTAGGACATTAGAGGATTTCTAATGTCCTTTTCATGGAAAAATACCTCACTTTATTATCCCTACAAAAGTAATCGGTTAAAAGTTTTTGGCATCTGGTCCATTAAAGCCATATTTCTCGAAAAACTCTTCTCGGAAATCACCTAGGCGATCTTGACGAATTGCCTCACGTACTTGTTCCATTAACTTTAACAGGAAATGTAAATTATGATAAGACGTTAAACGAATACCGAATGTTTCTTCTGTGCGTATCAAGTGACGAATATAAGCACGTGAATAGTTTTTACATGTATAGCAATCACAGTTCGGATCAATCGGCCCAAAGTCACGAGCATATTTTGCATTCTTAACGACTAAACGACCTTCTGATGTCATCAGTGTACCATTACGGGCAATACGTGTTGGCAGAACACAGTCAAACATATCAACACCACGAATGGCACCATCGATTAATGAATCTGGTGAACCCACTCCCATTAAATATCGAGGTTTATTTGCTGGCATTAACGGTGTTGTGAACTCAAGTACACGGTTCATAATATCTTTTGGTTCTCCAACAGATAATCCTCCTATAGCGTAGCCTGGGAAATCTAACTCCACTAATGCTTCTGCAGAACGACGGCGTAAATCCTCGTACTCACCGCCTTGAATGATTCCGAATAACCCTTGTTCTTCCGGACGATTATGAGCTTCTTTGCATCGTTTTGCCCAACGTGTTGTACGATCTACTGATTGCAGCATATATTCATGTGTTGCAGGATACGGTGGACATTCATCGAAGGCCATCATGATATCCGAGCCTAAGTCATTTTGAATTTCCATCGCTTTTTCTGGACTTAGGAATAATTTATCTCCATTAAGATGATTACGGAAATGAACGCCTTCCTCCTCAATTTTGCGGAACTTACTTAGCGAGAATACTTGGAAACCGCCTGAATCTGTTAAAATTGGTCGATCCCAGTTCATAAATTTATGCAGTCCGCCTGCTTCCTTGACGATATCATTGCCTGGACGAAGCCATAAATGATACGTGTTGGATAAGATAATACCGGCATTCATTTCTTTTAATTCCTCAGGAGACATCGTTTTAACCGTTGCTTGTGTCCCAACTGGCATAAATGCTGGCGTTTCAAAGGAGCCGTGTGGTGTATGCACGATACCAAGACGTGCTCCTGTTTGTTTACATGTATGAAGTAATTCATAGCGAATTGCTGGCTGTGTCATAAAAATAAAAATCCTCTCTGATCTGAAGTAAAAACAGTACTCCGATTATTTCTTTTTTTATTCTTTTGGTCGAATAAACATAGCATCACCAAAACTAAAGAAGCGATATTTTTCTTCTACAGCTTGCTGATATGCACTTAAAATTGTTTCTCTAGTGGCTAGCGTACTCACTAGCATAACAAGTGTTGACTTTGGTAAATGGAAGTTTGTAATTAAACCATCCACCACGGTAAACGTATAGCCTGGATAGATGAAAATAGACGTCCAACCTTGCTCTGGTCGTACTTCACCACCATATTTAGAGCCAATTGTCTCTAATGTACGTGTGGAGGTTGTCCCAACAGCAATTACCTTACCACCATTACGCTTTACGCGATTAATCGTGTCTGCCGCTTCGTCCGTCACACTATAAAATTCGGCATGCATTTCATGGTTTTCAATCGAATCCACACTAACAGGACGGAATGTACCAAGTCCGACATGAAGAGTAATAAAGACAACCTCTATCCCTTTTGCCTTTACTTGTTCTAATAATTCTTCTGTAAAATGTAGACCCGCTGTTGGAGCAGCAGCTGAGCCACGCTCTTTGGCATAGACCGTTTGATAGCGATCTTTGTCTTCTAATTTCTCTCGAATATAAGGGGGTAATGGCATTTCACCAAGCTGCTCTAATATTTCATAAAAGATTCCATCGTAATGAAATTCAAATGTTCGTCCACCATGGTCAAGCTCACCTGTACAAGTAGCTGTTAGCAACCCATCTCCAAATGTAATAACTGTCCCTACTTTTACGCGTTTTGCTGGTTTTACAAGGGTTTCCCACTCGTCTGAACCTGCCAATTGCTTCAGTAATAATACCTCAATATGGGCGCCTGTCTCCTCTTTTACACCCATTAAGCGAGCCGGTAAGACCCTTGTATCATTTAACACCAAACAATCCCCCGCACGTAGCTCATCTAAGACATGTGCAAAATGGTGATGCTCTACTTCATTTGAGCCAGGTGTCACAACCATTAATCGACTAGCTGTACGGTCTACTAATGGTGTTTGGGCAATAAGCTCCTCTGGTAATTCAAAATCAAAATCTTCTACACGCATGAAAAAAACTTCCTTCTTTATGTTTGTTGGGGATACTCATATCCAAAATGTTCGTAGGCTAAATGTGTCGCCACTCTTCCTCGTGGAGTGCGTTGAATAAGCCCAATTTGCATGAGATAGGGTTCATATACATCTTCTATCGTCACCCGTTCCTCACCAATTGATGCCGCAAGCGTATCTAAGCCCACAGGACCTCCTCGAAAGCGCTCAATCATGTTCGTGACAAGTTTATGGTCAATATGATCAAGCCCTCTTGGATCCACTTGTAACAGCTCTAAAGCTTGCTTTGCAAGACCCTCCGTTATCATACCATCTCCAAGCACTTGTGCATAATCTCGTACTCGTTTCAATAGGCGATTGGCAATTCGAGGTGTACCGCGGGAACGTCTCGCCATCTCCATTGCTGCTATTTGCTCAATTTCTACCTCAAATAAAAGGGCACTGCGAGCAACAATTTCAGCAAGAGAACTATCATCATAGTACTCTAAGCGTAATAATACACCAAAGCGATCTCTCAGAGGGGCTGATAAGGCACCAGCTCTTGTTGTAGCACCTACAAGGGTAAAGGGAGGTAAGTCAAGTCGTACAGAACGTGCTTCAGGACCTTTTCCCACCACAATATCTAAACAGAAGTCCTCCATTGCTGGATATAACACTTCTTCAATGGCACGAGGTAGTCGATGAATCTCATCAATAAATAAAACATCGCCAGGCTCTAGTGAGCTTAAAATCGCAGCTAAATCTCCTGGACGTTCAATTGCAGGACCGCTTGTCATGCGAACATTGACACTCATCTCATTTGCGATAACAGCAGCCAATGTTGTTTTACCAAGCCCTGGTGGTCCATATAACAACACATGATCTAAACTTTCCTGCCGAAGTTTTGCTGCCTCAATGAAAATTTGTAAATTTTCCTTTACTTTATGCTGCCCTATGTATTGGGCTAACCTTTGTGGGCGTAAAGATAATTCAAACTGTTCATCATAGCCACTTGCCTCACTGGCCATCATACGTTCAGACATGCCTCTTCCCTCCTTTCCTTATTTTAATTTTAATAATAGTTGTAACGCTTGTTTCATAAAGGCATCTGTCGTTTCAAGCTTGTCGTTATCCTCAAGCTGCGGGCGAATTTTTTCGAGCTCCTTTTCAGAATAACCAAGTGCCATTAAAGCAAGTATCGCTTCTTCTAATTCGTGTTTATAAGCATTAACGCCAAACAATGGCAGTTCATCTTCTGTACTCGGCAGTTCAATTGTCTCTAATAAAGAGCCTAGCTTGCCTTTTAAATCTAATATCATCTGACGTGCGGTTTTTTTACCTACTCCAGGGAACTTCACTAAAAACGCTTCATCTTCCCGTTCAATCGCACTAATAACCTGCTGTGGGTTGCCAGTCGCTAAAATAGCTAGTGCCCCCTTTGGACCTATTCCAGATACTAAAATTAACTTACGAAACAGCTCACGTTGATCTAGATTCGGGAAACCGTAAAGCATTTGTGCGTCCTCTCGTACATGTAAATGAACATAAATTTGTTGTTCAAGCGCTGATGTTCGAAATGCAAACGGATTGGGTGTATTCAATTGCCAGCCAATCCCCTGTTGTTCTAGCACAATATATTCTGGTGTAATACGAGTAATTAGTCCTTTTAAATAATCATACATCTATATTCCCTCACAATCATCGTCTTCGATTATAGCATATAGCGAACGAATGCTCGACAGAAAGTAGTATCCAAAACGCTGTTCAAGACAAAAATGACCGCCAAATGACGGTCATTTCTTCACAAATCTATCAATATCGTACCACAGTTTTGGCCAATAGGTGAGGGCTCGTTTAGTAAATGGTACTAAATAATCTAAAAATACTAGTTGCTGATCAAGTGGCAAATCCACAGCAAAAAGCCATTCTCGCAATAGTTCATTCGGATATTTTAAACGATGAAGCTTTCTTTTATCAAGTCGTTTCAGCTCTGGTAATTCCCCAAAAACTTTAGCTAAATCATAATCGACTGCGGGTAGTACCCGATGCAACCATAAAATATATTCGTCATCGGCTTCTCCAAGATGCGCCAAATCAAAATCAATTAAACGCAATTGTCCGTCCGTGCACCATAAAAAATTATGATGTACAACATCCCCGTGCAATAGTGTAATTTCCTTTTCAGCTACATCCTCCAGGGCAATTAACTGCAGCGATTTATCACTATAATGCAAAATTTGATCGATTTCTTCTTTCGTTAAGAAAGCCCGGAACTCATTTCTTCTGCTTTTAAAACGCAGATGACGCATTTGCCATTTTAAAAGTTGTGAATAGGTATGCAAGCCAGGCAAGCGTTGCCAAGCGATTTTTTTATATGTGTCATGTAAAGCTATTAGTAGTTCAAGAGATTCCTTCCGATCCTTTTTATGAGCAAAGTTGGCTCCATGGCTTCCTTCTTGCCATTCTTGCACAATGAGCTGCTCATCATCACTCCGGACTAATGGTAGGATAAGGTTAGGTTCAATTCGACCTAGCTGGCGATGAATCGTTCTTACCTTCTCTGCAATCTCTAGTTGTTTTGCTCGTTTGACAAAATAAGTATTCGATCGATATCTATATTTCCAAATATTTGATTTTACCTCTTCGACAATATACGCTTTTTCACCATCGATAAGGCGTCATCCCGCCTGGGAAATAATGCGGTGACATCCAAGGTCCTACTGATGACGGGCACGGCGGTGGACAATGCGTTGGGCATGGTGGTGGTGGACAATGACATGGATCCATTTGCCATGCAGGCATTGGCATCGGCATTGGTTGTGATTGACAGCCACAAGGTTGTGCTTCACAGCCACATGATTTGCCCATGTTCATTTCAGGCATCATATTAAATTGTGGTTGCATTTGTTGATGATTAGGCGTGTGGAAAAATGGTGACGTAGACTCTAAGAAGTCTTCCATCTCGCCCACTTTATTTTCTGGCATCTCAAAGGACATCGGCTGCTGCGGCATCATATACTGCTCGGCCTGTGGCTGCATTGGCATTGGCCACCACATTTGATGATGATAAATTGGTTGATGGCAGCTTGAGCAATGTGGTACCGCAGGCATATGTGGCATGATATGCATTGGCGGTGGTGCTGGTTGTGGCATTGGATGTGGCATTGGCTTCGCTACAGGTGGTGGCGGCGGCGGTGGCGCTGGTTGTATTTGTACTGGTGGTGGTGTTGTGACTGTTTGCTCTATTTGTGGCATGACTACTTGTTGGTGCCAATTCATTTCTACAGGCTGTGGAACCCACATCGGTTGTTGTGGCATCTGCATTGGCATAGGCATTGGTATAGGTATTGGAATCATTTGTGGCTCTGGCATTGGCATTGGAGCTGGCGGTACAATTGGTGGTGGTGGAGGCATTGGCCTCTGTACCTCTTTTTTCGGAACTTCCTTAGGTGTCTCCTTATGCATTTGTGATTCCTTTTTTGGCATTTCTTTATTTGACTCTCTATGTGGCTCTTTGTTTATTTTTTCAGGCAAAATAATTTCCATGCCCGGGACAATATAATCTGGATTGGCAAGATGGACATTGAGCCGCTTCAAATCTTCAAACGAAATGCCGTACTCTTTCGCAATCTTCCACAATGTGTCTCCCTTTTGAACAATATGAATACGCAATTTTTTCCTCCCTTCCTCTCTAGGTATCATATGTTCAATGTTCCAATTGGATACAAAAATTTCAACAAGTTAGAAATGCTTCATGGTACACTAACCTATAGGGAATACTGTTTCCATTATTACGGGCAGAGGTGATCTCATATGAAAAAAATGTTAGGCGAGGAACGCCGACTGCAGCTATTAGCGCAATTAAAAAAAAGTAAAGCACCTATAACAGGGACAGACTTAGCTAAATTCGCCAATGTTTCTAGACAAGTTATCGTCAATGATATGACTTTATTAAAGGCAAGAAACGAACCCATTATCGCTACGAGTCAGGGTTATCTTTATATGCATCAGGAGCAATTACAGCAAACTGTTGAACGCACATTACCTTGCATACACACATCTGAGCAAACAGAAGATGAGCTAATGACAATTGTAGATTGTGGTGGCACAGTTAAAAATGTTATGGTTGAACATCCTATTTATGGCGAACTAACAGCCTCTATCATGGTGTCAAACCGTCATGAGGTAAAACAATTTATCGAACGGGTTAATGCCACTCAGGCTAATTACTTATCTGCACTAACGGGAGGCATTCATCTTCATGTCATTACAGCCCCCTCTGTGGAAGTATTAACATTAATTGAACAAGCCTTACAAAAAAAGGGCTATTTGGTGACAGACCAATAAAAAAAGCACAGTATTTTCTCATACTGTGCTTCATTATTTCATTCGAGTATGACTCCATCCATTTCCTCAACCTATTAGGAGAGAAATCGTTGTCTTTGTGAATTGGTAGGTAAAAGACATTCCTTTTTTGTACCAAATAAACGATAACGGTGCTTAGCGAACAGTCTATATAATGCATTGCGAATAATTGGAGGCACCAGAATGAACAGATAATAGCAAGGCCAAATCTTCTCCAAATTTTTGGATATTTTTAAAGCTGCCGTCGATTCAACATATGCTTTCCCATCTTCAATGAGGATCACACTATCTATATTTTCGGATATACTAAACTGCTGGAGTAATGCTTGACCGACATCACTTTGTAATGACGCAAATTGAAAATAACCTGCTTGATCATGTTTGATAATAAATTGAACGGTGCTATCACAAAAGTTACAGATACCATCAAATAAAATGATCCCACACATTATATTTCCCCCTTAGAGCTATTATGCTTCGTCAGATGTAAGATACGTAAAGTATGTACCTAATGACTTTACTTTGCAACCTAGCGCAGCAAGTTCTTCCATAGCACCGCGCATCATGGGTATTTTTTCATCGGCTAGCACATCTATCATGAAGAAATAATCACCTAGTCCTGTTTTCAACGGACGCGATTCGATTTTACTTAAATTCAGTTGACGCCATGCAAAGACTGAAAGCACTTGATGTAATGCCCCTGAACGGTCAGTCGGCAATGTAATCATTAAAGTTGTTTTCGCTTGCCCATCGGATAATTCTTGTGGCAAACGTTGGTTTTTCTTAGACAGAACAAAGAAACGAGTATGGTTAAAATGGAAATCATGGATATTGGACTCTACTATGTCAAGGCCATATTTTTCTGCAGCAGCTGCATTTCCAACCGCTGCAATACATTGTTCTGGGTTTTCGGATACATATTTCGCGGCAGCTGCTGTTGAAGATGTTTGTTGAAGTGGCACATGACTGAAACGATAAAATAAATATTTATGGCATTGGGCTAGCGCATGTGGATGGGAGTAGACCCCTTCAATGGACTGCCAATTATCCTTCTGCGCTTTATTGACCATTAAATGCTGCTGGATTTTCAGTAATAATTCACCTGTTACATATAGTGATGCTTCATGGAATAGGTAATCAAGTGTGAGCGTAACTGAACCTTCTAAGGCATTTTCTAATGGTACAACGGCTAAATCTACCTTTCCCTCTGCTACTGCCTCAATACATTCTGGAATCGTTGCACAGGGTACAAGCCACTCATTTGGAAAAGTAGACTTTGTTGCTAAGTATGTAAATGATGCTTCCGGTCCTAAATATGCGATTCGATTTTCCCATTGTTGCTTTGTCATTGCAAAAACCTCCTTTATGGAATAAGGAGCAGTCCCTAGCGATTGATGTATCACTAAGGGACAGCTCCTTATTTGAGCTTTGGTATCGTATTATTACTCCAGTGCTTCAAGAGCATATGGATTATTAAACACGATAATTGTCATTTTTGTCAAAAATTAAAGGATCGAACACCTTACTGTGATTACAAAGCACCAGAACTAATGACTTCCGCTGACTCAACAAAATCCAAACGCTTTAATTGCTGGATTAGGTCATCAAGATCACATGTCATACTTGTTACATCTAGTGATAATGTAACATTGGCACGTCCCTGAATAGGGATTGTTTGATGAATCGTCAATACGTTACAATGTGTAATTGTCACAGTTTCTAAAAGCTTAGCAAGTGTTCCTTTTCTATCTTGAAGCTGTAAAAAGACTGTTAAAATGCGTTCCTGCACAATTGAATGAAAAGGAAAAACCGCATCACGATATTTGTAAAACGCACTTCGCGATAAATCCACCTGCTTTACCGCATCCCAAATGGAAGATACTGAACCACTTGATAATAAGTGTTTCGCCTCCAAAGTTTTTTGCATTGCATCCGTTAAAACATCCTCACGAACTAAATAATATCGCTGATTCGCAACATTCTTCATACGCTTCCCCCTAAAACTCATGTCTTAATCGACAAATTCAAATTCAAACTCTTGTAGGCGAACAGTATCGCCATCCTGTGCTCCACGTTCACGTAGAGCCTCGTCCACACCCATTGCACGCAATTGACGAGCAAAACGACGTATACCATCTTCACGGCTAAAGTCTGTCATTTTAAATAAGCGCTCAATGGCATAACCATTAATAATAAATGTACCGTCATCGTCACGAGTGATTTCGAAATCTTCACCTTTTGCCTCATGCTTGTACATGACAGTTGCGTCTGATTGTTCCTCTACTTCATCATATAGTGGGAATTCAGCCGTTACTTCTAATAGATCCGCAATAGCAAACAGCAGCTCTTTTAACCCTTGACGTGAAACAGCAGATATTGGGAAAATTTGAACGTCTTCTCCTACCTTTTGGCGGAATGCTGTTAAGTTTTCCTCTGCATCAGGCATATCCATTTTATTAGCTACAATAATCTGTGGACGCTCTGTTAAACGAAGATTATATTGTTTTAGCTCATCATTAATTGTTAAATAATCCTCATATGGATCTCGACCTTCCATTCCTGACATATCAATCACATGGACAATAACGCGTGTACGTTCAATATGTCGTAAAAATTGGTGGCCTAATCCTACCCCTTCATGAGCTCCTTCAATTAGCCCTGGTAAATCTGCCATCGCAAAGCTTCGGTGATCATCCGTTTCAATCATGCCTAAATTCGGTACAATTGTCGTGAAATGATAAGCACCAATTTTTGGCTTAGCAGCAGAAACAACAGATAAAAGTGTCGATTTACCAACACTTGGGAAACCAACTAAACCTACATCTGCTAAAACTTTTAACTCTAATATAACATTTAATTCTTGTCCTGGCTCACCTTTTTCAGAAAGTTCTGGCGCTGGGTTGGCAGGTGTAGCAAAGCGAGAATTTCCGCGTCCACCTCGGCCAGCTTTCGCAATAACGGCTCTTTGCCCATGCTCGACTAAGTCAGCAATAACAGCATTTGTTTCTTCATTCATAACCACTGTACCTGGTGGAACTTTAACAACTAAATCTTCCGCATTTTTACCGTGCATGCCTTTACTCATACCATGCTCCCCACGCGGTGCTTTAAAATGGCGTTTATAGCGGAAATCCATTAACGTACGTAAGCCTTCCTCTACTTCAAATACGACATTACCGCCATGTCCACCATCTCCACCAGCTGGACCACCGTTCGGTACATATTTTTCTCGACGAAAGGCAACCATGCCATCTCCGCCATCGCCACCTTTAACATAAATCTTTACGTGATCGACAAACATTTAGTTCACTCCCTATTTGCACTCAAGACATATTGCCAGCGTGTATTTGTCTGCTCAATTGTTTGAATGTCGAATTGTTTCAAACCTTTTTCGGTGAATGTATCAGCACTCCATAACCCATTTAGCGTGAATGTCACGGCAAATGTATGATCGTCAACACGTACATCAAGCGTGAGGATCTGCTCTGTAAATGGATCTAATGTATCATAAACATGCATAACTGTTTTGTTTAAGTAATCTACAATTTCCTGATCAATCTTATTGGTCACAGGCTTTTTTATGTCGCCGTTTATTTTCCAAGCTAAGGAAGGGAAACGCCATCCTGCTGTTTGGAGCCATTCGATTGTTTGTGGTAATTGTAGTCGATTGAGGATAGAAAACACTCTTAACTGTTCTGAAAAATGCTGAATAAGTTCCTTTGATTCATCAACTCTACCTAAATCTAAATTCATGCGAATCAATTGTAATTGATTCACAAAATCATGATTTGCAAAACGTAATACTTCACTAATGGTTAGTGATTGATTGTTCATCCCATTCACTCCAATAAAGTTATCTTTACTAGTATAACAAGTTTTGCTGTATTTTTCCCTTAATTCTTTATTCAATTACGCTCAGGCATAATTGCGTCTGAAATCTCTCTTTTTTGGGCCAACGAGAAGTTGGTTAGTCGTTGCTACAGGACATGACGACCAAAGTCAGAATTCCTTTATTTCAGTGGCTTTTGACGCTACTGAAAAATGAAAACCGCCTAAATTTCATCACCTAATTGCTGTTGCTACACTTTCGATTTAACAGACATCTCTTGAAAGTGGCTGAAATTTAGCCAAAAAAAGGACTGCAATAAATGCAGTCCTCCGCTTTATGATATCTTATAAAAGATTAAGCTTCTTGTGGTGCTGGGTATACAGATACTTGTTTGCGATCGCGACCTAAACGTTCGAATTTAACAACGCCGTCAACTTTAGCAAATAGTGTATCGTCACCACCACGACCTACGTTTGTACCTGGGTAAATTTTTGTACCGCGTTGACGGTAAAGAATTGAACCACCAGTTACGAATTGGCCATCAGCACGTTTAGCACCAAGTCGTTTAGACTCAGAGTCACGTCCGTTTTTAGTAGAACCTACCCCTTTTTTCGATGCGAAAAGTTGAAGGTCTAAAGCTAATAATAATTTCATCGAGTTCCACCTCCTACTTGGTTGTAGTTGATTTGGATGTATTGTCCGTAATTTTGCACCATAGAATACACTTGGGCAGTCATTACTTGAACAATTAACTGTAGTTTTGCATCTATTTCAGGTTCTAAATCTGTTGGTAAATCTACCTTAAGATAGCCTCCACCTTCAGCAGCTTGTTCGACTTCTGGTTGGATTTGTAGTAATGCATAAATAGCATTTACCGTACCAATGGCAATGGTAGATGCTCCTGCACATACTAAATCTTTCCCAGATTCATCGTACCCAGCATGTCCTGAAAATTCGAATGCTGACACATGTCTATTTTCATCGTGATGAATCGTAACTTGTATCATTCGCTACACCTCACTATTAAGCGTTGATAGTTTCAACAACTAATTTTGTGTAAGGTTGACGGTGACCTTGTTTACGACGGTAGTTCTTTTTAGCTTTCAATTTGAAAACAACGATTTTTTTCGCACGGCCTTCTTTAACAACTTTCGCTGTTACAGTAGCACCATCTACGAATGGAGCACCAACTTTAACGTTTTCGCCACCTACGAATAAAACTTTATCAAAAGTTACAACCTCGTCAGCTTCTACGCCTAATTTTTCAACGTAGATTTCTTGACCTGCTTCTACTTTGATTTGTTTACCACCAGTTTCAATAATTGCGTACATTTTACTGCACCTCCTCTTAAACTCAGACTCGCCTGTTTCATAAAGGTGATCTTATTAGTAAGATACTTAAACCTTCCCAGAGCGGTTGTAGTAGCACGGGTGCTACAAACAATAACATTAAAATATTACCACATGGCTTTTTTTAAGTCAATCTATTCATAACATATTTTTCAAAAGCTATACGATATTTTCGATAACGCCATTCTTTTAAAACTTGAAGCCAAATGAATAAACAAATGATTGCTAAAAAAATAGATTGTGGTAAGAAATTTAAAGTTATCAGAAATAGCGTCGTCGCAACCATGAACGACAGCCAATAATACATTTCCACCACTTGAGCTTTTGGATAATATAAAAATAACCATGCTAACAATATTCTGCCACCATCCAATGGTAGGATAGGTATTATATTTACTAATAATAACACAAGTTGAACACTAATTAGCTTACCTGCGATTAGTTCGGGCATAAAAAAAGCGAGGCCAATCCCTAAAATAGTAGCGATTGGTCCTCCTAATGCAATCCATAGGAGTGACGAGGCTTGCACAATCGCTGGATTTTCAAATTGAATTTCCCCCCCGTAAGGTGCAATAACACATGATTTCACTCTTACGCCACACAGTAAGGCTGCTAATAAGTGACCTGCTTCATGCCACATTAGCGAGAAAAAAATAATAGCGTAATAAGCAAGTTGTCCACTAAAAATCATGACAAATACGAGAGGAATACAGAGAAGATGTAATTTAATCTTCATGGGTCTCCATCGTTTCCAACCATTGCACAATTTGCTCTAAATCGTAATGAGTATCTCCTTTTTCAATGGAAAGATAAAGTTGCCCAGCTTCTTTCATACCAATCAAATCATTTGCCTGTATGGATGTATAAGGTAGCTGTGCTAAGCTATCTAGCATGCCATAAGAGACGGTTGTACCATCATCATAACTGACGGTCATGGTCTTACCAGTATATTTTGTATGGCCTGTGAACACGACTAAACCGTTCTGTCCGGCATAAACTGGTAAGCCAACATCATACTGCAATAAATATCCCTCTTTAAAAACCTGGGCATTAGCAAAAGTTAAAAGATCTGCTTGCCCCACATCACTAGATACTGTAATGGCCTCATTTTCTTTATCGAACCAACTTTGCCCTAGCTCACTTAAGTACGTTAAATCTGCCGAGGTTGTGACCATCTTTCGAACAGGCGTATCAACTACACCTTGATCTTCTAAACGAATTACAAGCATAGTTGCTGCCACCAGTATTATCGTGACAAACCATTTCCATTTTTTAAACAAGCCCTCATCCTTTTTTCCACACTATATGTGATTGCATGTCCAAACATGCACAAAAAACCTTCTCGCACAAATGCACGAAAAGGTTTTAAATTATCTTGAAAATAATGATTTAAGTTTTGAAAACATACCTCTTTGCTCATCTTGAATAGCCATTAATGGAACCGACTCACCCAAAATACGACGAGCAATATTTCGATAGCCCAAAGATGCTTTATTAGAAGGATCCATAACGATTGGTTCTCCTTTATTAGAGGATGAAATAACACCCTCACTATCAACAATAATTCCTAATAGATCAATAGACAAATGGGTTGTAATTTCATTCACATCCAAAGTGTCACCGCTCTTCATCATATGTTGTCGAATACGGTTAATGATGAGTTTCGGAGCAGTTATGTCTTCCTGTTCTAATAAACCAATAATTCGATCTGCATCTCGAACAGCGGAAATTTCAGGTGTTGTGACAACAATCGCATGATCTGCACCTGCAACGGCATTTCTATAGCCTTGCTCAATACCTGCAGGACAATCTATTAATACATAATCATAATCTCTTTTTAATTCCTCAATTAAGCTCTTCATTTGCTCAGGGGTAACAGCATTTTTATCTGTCGTTTGAGCAGCAGGTAATAAAAATAGTTTATCATCCACGCGCTTATCTTTAATCAATGCTTGATGTATTTTACAGCGCCCTTCCACTACATCGACTAGATCATAAATGATACGATTTTCTAGGCCCAAAATAACATCTAAATTACGCAGGCCAATATCTGTATCAACTAAACATACTTTTTTACCTTGTAGAGCCAATGCAGTCCCAAGGTTAGCCGATGTCGTTGTTTTTCCGACACCACCTTTACCCGAAGTTATGACGATCGCTTCTCCCACACTAGCTTCCTCCCTTAGACACATTTAACAATGGTCGAATATTTTTTAAGGCGTGAATTTGATCGTACGTAATGCGTCCATCGTAACCAATAAATGCACAAGTCATTTCTGCTTGATTGATTTCTTTCACATGCTCATCTGACATTGCTTCCACCTGATCAGCAATCATAATATGCGTAGCCTCAAATCGAGAGGCGGCAATGATAGCTTCTTTATTGCCCTGCATACCAGCATGTACTATTCCTTTTAGTTTACCTAAGACATACACATTACCACCAGCCTCAACCCGACCGTTTGGATTGACATTTCCTACAATGATAATATCCCCTGATGAACGCAGAATCTGCCCTGATCTGACCACACCTAAATATGTATCTTGTTGACTTTCAATCATTTTCTGGTTGCTTTCATGGACAGTCAGTACTTCGCTTTGTACATTTGCTACAATGAGCTGCTCTGTTTCCTGCACAATATGGATAAGTTCATCGATCTGTTCATCAGTACAGTATCGATAGCCTAAGTATAATTGTACATCTACTTTACCATCGATACCGCCTTCTAACACTTTTTTCTTTAATTCTTCTACTAAATCGCTATAAGCACATTGGTCATCAAGACGCAGTACAAATCCGTCCTTCGTTCCCTTCATATTAACTAATTGTTTTTTCATGAATGCCTCACCTCACGTTGTTCTTTGTTAAGAAACCTCACGTGCTCTCTGTAAGACACGCGCATTAATTAGATACTTGAAGGCCCAACCAAGAATCATTAAAAATAAAGCATTTGCAATGATTGTTGGCAGTAGTCGTGAACGTAAGAAATCCGCTAAAGGTATTGCTGTAAAATCGATCAAGAAGAAAAATTGATAGAGTATAAATTCTAAAATGGCTACTAACACAACTGAAATAGTTGTTGTTACGACTAAGTGCTGATGTATAACTTTCACGATAGACCCTGCTAAAAAACATATAAGTGGATATAGAACTGAATATAATCCAATAATATCAATGTAAAACACATCATACAAGACACCAAAAAAAAGTCCATACATTACCGCGCGTTGACGGCTGTAATAGATGGAGATAAAAATGAGATATAAGATTAAAAAACGCGGTACTAGAAAATACACTTCTCCCTTGATTTCAATTGGAGAAAGCATCGCAAACTCTGGTTCTAGCAAGAATAGTAAAACCGCCACAGAAGGAATGAGAAAACGAACCATCATTCCGCCTCCTCTTCATTCGTATCTTGCGGGTTTGTTAAATCTTCGTTCGTTGAGCTGCCATCTGAACCATCAATGACTGTAGATGTACGCTTGGCAATAACAACATGCTCTAAAATCGAAAAATCAGCAGATGGTCTGACATACGCCATTTTTGTTAAGCCGTGATCATCTGTACTAACCTCTGTAATTTCTCCGATAGGGACACCTTTAGGGAAAATACCTCCGAGTCCTGAAGAAACTACCTGCTCGCCTTCTTTAACCTTAAAACTAGAATCGATTCGCTTCATAATGAGTTCATTACGTTCTTCATCAAAGCCCTCGATTAAACCGTATGCTTCTTCTTCACCTAACACCATTGCAGAAACACGATAGTTAGGATTATTTGTATTTAAAAGCTCTACCTCAGAAGTGAAAGGCGTAACTAGTATAATTTTTCCTACTAGCCCTTTCGCCGTCATAACTGCCATATTTTTTTGGACTCCATGAGAAGATCCTTTATCTAAAATGATTTTCTCTTCCCATTGGTCAGGATTTCTAGCAATCACTGTTGCTTGAATAGGATTAAATGCCTTTAAGCTCTCAGCTTTATCCAAAAGCTCACGAAGCTTATTATTCTCTGATTTTAAATCCGTAGCCTCAGCTTGTACAATTGCAAAATCTTCTAAGCGTGCTTTTAAACGTTTATTTTCTTCGTACGTGTTTAAGAGGGAGTCAATATTATTAAAAATACCATTAACATAATTTGCCGGCTTCGCAACAAGCGATTGTGCGACGCCGACAGTATCTTTAATAATTTGCTCTGGTAAAGTAGCATTCGTCCGATCACGTAATGAGAAGCTAATCAATGCCACAAGAAAAACCATGCCTACGAGCAGCAAAATTACTTTCTTATTGAAAAAAAAATGTGGCATTGCCTAAACCTCCTTACCCTTTAACCTGTTGTTGACGAATTAAGTCCATATGATCTAAAGCTTTACCCGTACCAATTGCTACACAGTCTAAAGGATCTTCTGCGATAAATACTGGCATATTTGTTTCTTTACTAATCACTTTATCTAAGTTTGTTAATAGTGCGCCACCACCAGTTAATACGATACCGCGCTCCATAACGTCCGCAGATAATTCAGGAGGTGTCTGTTCTAATGTTTTACGAACGCCATCAATAATTGATGAAACTGCTTCGCGTAATGACTCAGAAATTTCCTGTGAAGAGATTTCAATTGTTTTTGGTAAACCTGTTAGAAGGTCACGACCTCTAATTTCCATCTTCTCTTCTGGTCCTTCAGCTAATGCCGTACCAATTTCCATTTTTACCGCTTCTGCAGTACGTTCACCAATTGTTAAATTATACGTTTTACGGATATATGAAATGATAGATTGATCCATTGCATCCCCACCAACACGTACGGACTCACTTGTTACAATACCACCTAGTGAAATAACAGCTACTTCTGTTGTACCACCACCGATGTCAACTACCATTGACCCTGTTGGATCCCATACCGGTAAATTTGATCCGATAGCCGCTGCAAATGGCTCTTCGATTGTGAAAGCCTCTTTTGCGCCCGCTTGTCGAGCTGCATCAATTACCGCACGTTGTTCCACTGAAGTAATACCATAAGGCACACAAATCATAACATTTGGTTTTTTCCAATTGCCGCCAGAATTTTTAGAGGCTTCTCTTAAATAATACTGAATCATTGCTGTCGTAATATCGAAATCAGCGATAACGCCATCTTTCATTGGGCGAATTGCTACGATTGAGCCAGGTGTACGACCAATCATATTTTTAGCATCATTACCAACGGCAACGATATCTCCTGTTTTCGTATTTTTTGCTACTACTGAAGGTTCTCGTAAAACGATTCCCTTTCCTTTAATAAACACTAATGTATTCGCTGTGCCGAGGTCAATCCCGACATCTTTGCTTCCTAGTCCAAACAAATTGTGTACTCCCTTTCTATTTAAGCCATACTTTCGTTGACATCCATTATCTTTGACAGTCATGTATAGGAAATTGAATTGTATAAAAATACAATTGACTCCTCCTCAAAACCCATAGCACTCCGCCAAAGTTTTTATCTTCATCAGTTAGTGTTTCACACCTTGAAAAAACTACACACTTATTTAGCTCACCACCAATTTCGATGGGAGTCTTTCCTGAATCAAGATAAAATTCATACCGTTCATTATAACGGAAAAGCGCAAGAATTTGTAGTGTCACATACTTTATCTCACAGAAAAGATACTATTTTAATTCCCTCTTAAACTAAAAATAGTACGTATAGATTAGCATATAATTTTTATTCTCATAAGACAATGTGTATCAGGCTACCAATTTTTGTGAAGATAATATCAGTTTCTAGAATACATTAACGATTTGAATCGAAAAAGGTTCGCCATTAAACCACAAAAAAATACAAAAATTTTAGGAATATGCCTCTAATGTCATAGCATTAAGATATTTCGAGTTTTTACGTAAAGTTCCTCTGAGACATCTGCTCAAGATAAAAAAACTCTGCAAATTTCATGCAGAGTTAAAAATACCCTTTTTCCTTCAAACTGATGAATTGATGATCACCGATAATTAAATGATCAATTAATTCAATGCCCATAATATAACCAGCCTCTTCAATTCGCTTTGTGACATCAATGTCCTCCGCACTAGGAGTTGGTACTCCACTAGGATGATTATGTGCACAAATAATTGAAGCAGCAGACCGCTTCACTGCTTCTCGAAAAATTTCCCGTGGGTGCACGATAGAGGCATTTAAGCTGCCTATAAAAATCGTCTGTTTGTGAATGATTTGGTTTTTAATATTTAAAAAAAGAACAACAAAATGTTCCTGATTAAGTGAAGTCATGTCAGGCATTAAATAAGCAGCCGCATCTTGTGGAGAACGAATAGTAAATTTTTCATCATTCTGCTTTTGAGCCAGTCGTCGACCAAGTTCAATGGCGGCTAATAATTGTATAGCCTTCACCTCACCAATCCCTTTAATAGCGACCATTTCCTCAATGGTTGCGTGTTTTAAATGATGGAGACGTTCAAAAACAGTTAATACTCGATTCGCGAGGACAAGAACCGATTCTTCTTTTGTGCCTGTCCTCAATAAAATAGCAATTAGCTCTTGATTGGATAGACTTTCTGCCCCTTGTCGTATCAGTCTTTCACGAGGGCGATCTTCCAAATGAACATCACGTAACATCAACGTAGGCAAAGCCTTATCTAGCAAAAATGCTCACTCCTTCGCAAATTGGACAATTTGTAGGTCTACCAATTGCGAAAACAACGCTGCAAGTGGTAAGCCTACAACATTGTTATAATCTCCTTCAATTCGTTTCACTAAAAGTGTGCCTATCGTCTGGATACCATAACCTCCCGCTTTATCGAAAGGGTCTCCAGAATCGACATAGGCTTCAATCAAATCCTTTGATAGAGGATGAAAAACAACCGTGGTTTCTTCCACAAAGACGCTTTCTTTCCCAGTAGGTTCAATAATAGCGACCGCTGTCATCACAACATGTTTACGGTCAGATAAACGTAATAAATGAGAACTAGCTTCTTCACGAGTTTTTGGTTTATGTAGCAGCTCATCATTGTCGACAACAATCGTATCAGCACCAATGACTGTTGCATTGGTTGCTTTTTTCGCTACATCTCGTGTTTTTAAGAGAGCTACTCCTTTTACATATTCCTGCATTGAATTAGCTTGTACACTTGTTTCTTCAACTTCACTTGTCACGACCTCAAACGGCAGTGCTAACATTTCCAGCAATTCCTTTCGTCTTGGTGAAGCAGAGGCAAGTATAAGCTTATGGTTTGTTTTTAACATGATCCGACCATCCTTCCTTATCTTTATGATACCGAAGAATGTTCAATTTGAAAATTTTCTAAAAATCAAGATAATAATGATTTACTATCTTTACTTTTAAAATTTCACTTGGAGACATGTATTTTTAGCCTGATAATGAGCAAAAACTTGCAAACGGATGACGCTAACATCGTTGGAAATAGTAGAGGCAGCTGCTCCAATTGATTGCCAATCTTCAGGTAAAGTTGAATCCTTCCCGTCTTCCTTAAAATTTAATTTTGTAGCATTTTTATCTGCTAATGCCGTTGGCAATTCCACAAGGGTTGGCTTCTTACAGCTATCACCACTGACACTAAATGCTTTTTTAAAGGTCGCTGGTTCCTGTAAGAATTTAAGCTGACTTTCTTCAATCTCCATGCTTGTCCAAACATAAAACTTGCCATCAACCTCGACAATTGCGCTCTCTTTTAATGCAGGGTACTCGGCAACAAATGCACTTGCACTCTCATAGTTTGAATACACGCCTGCTTGACTAGCATAAAACATAGGTGCATTTGATGTACTAGTTGTCTCACCGGCAGTAGGAATGGTTTCTGATTGTGATTGATTAGTTGCCACATCACTACCATTATTCTTTATCGGTAACTGGGTACTGGCTTGTAAAACACCTAAAAAAATGGCCACACCTAACAAACCTACAAATCCACCAATAATCATTGCCCGAAATATTTGTTTTTTCATCACATGACTTACAATTTTCATCCACCTATCACCTCATCCTTCCACCTATCCGTACACGTTTCAATAAAACGAGATTTCAATATATAAAAGTATATGTAGAATTAGAAGTGTAAATGCGAATTTATTGAGATTTGATTCATAACAAAAACGGCATACATCCATAAAAAAAACTAGGACTTCCTATTAGGGGTCCTAGTCATTTCATACTTTTAAGCTATTTCTTACTGCCGTTAATAAATATAATGAGCCCGATACGATCGTTCTTTGCTTGCTGTCTGATTGCATCTGTAAAAATTGTGCATAATCCAATAAGATATTTTTAGATGTCGCTTTGGAAAGCTCCAGCAAATTTTGTGCAGTCATTGCTCGTGGATTATCAAAATCAACGAAATAAAATTCATCACTAACTTGCTCTAACAGGCGAAGAATTTGTTGAACATCTTTGTCTGCTAATATCCCCACAACAAATGTGATTCGCTCTCCAGGAAACTCACCCTTAATCGTTTCTACTAATTTTTCAGCACTCGCCGGGTTATGTGCCCCATCGACAATCACAAATGGTATGATTTCTTCAAAGCGGCCTAAAATAGCCGCTTGTTTCACAGCATTCTGAATTGCTGTTTGATTCACAGGCACATTAAGAAATGCTGTCACTTCTAGGAATGCTGTAATAGCAAGTGCCATATTATCGCCCTGATGAGTCCCTTTCATTGTACGTGTTAGATGGGAGAATTGGACATGTTGTTCGTCATTTCTATAACATTCTCCTTCACCCACTGAGTGTATTGAAAAATGATTACCTATTTCAAAAACTGCGGCTTTTTTTTGAGCAGCCTCTGCATAAACAACCCGCTTCGCATCTTCTGGCAAATTACCAATAATGACAGGGCGATTTTGTTTAATAATGCCCGCTTTATGACGCGCAATACTGTCGATTGTATCGCCTAGAAATTTTGTGTGCTCTAAAGCGATGCTAGGGATTATGGATACGATAGGTGTTACCACATTCGTACTATCCAATAATCCCCCCATCCCTGCTTCAATTAAGGAAATATCAACTTCATAATTCACAAAATGTAAAAATGCTACTACAGTCAAAAGTTCAAAATCTGTTAGTTTCCCGCTTAAACCAGCGGCATGCATTTGTCGAAAAACAACATCCATATCAGCTTCGGTAATAGGTTGACCATCTATTTGAATTTGGTCGTGCACATCGACTATACAGGGTGACATAAATTTGCCCACACGTAAATCATGTTCTTTGGCGATAGCCTCAAGGAAGGTTAATGTGGAGCCCTTCCCATTTGTGCCAGCCAAGTGTACGACATGTAAGTTGTGCTGAGGGTTCCCAACTAATAACAAAGCCTTCTCCATCGCCACAAGACCAGGTTTTATGACATCATCACTGTGGACAGCCCATTTCTTTTTATAATGATCAAATCCTGGTATCATCGCCCTTCCTCCTGTAGCCACTGGCGAACACCCGCAATGAAGTATAAAGAGCCGGTAATCACCACAACATCCTCTTCAGCTCTTTCACGTAATACAGTTTGTACCGATTCCAACCAATCCTTATAGGACGATTTATTGGCATTCGTTGATAACACGACTAAGTCTTCAGCAGGCATTGCATTAGGTAGATTGATTTGTGTAAAAGTAATTGACGTTGCAACATCATCCATTAGTGCAATGCTATTTGCGTGATCCTTATCTGCTAATGCTGCATACACAAAACGATAATGGCTTTTTGGAAATACCTTTTTGAGTGTTTGGATAAGTGCCGCCGTCCCTTCAGAATTATGGGCACCATCTAAAACAATCTTTTGAGGCCATTGTTCGAAGCGGCCAGCCCAATGTGCATATTGAAGTCCATACCGAATGGATGAGTCTGATATAGTAATGGCGCCCTCTTCACGCAATGCAAGGATTGCTGTAATGGCCAGACTTGCATTATTGATTTGATGGGGACCAGCCATTTTTAAAGCTATATCAGTCATCACAATATTAGCTGTTTCATACGTGAATTGCTGAATGTCTGTACTTTGTAAAATATCTGAGACAGTAAAATCTTGTCCTAAAATGAAGCATGGCGCCTGTTGAGCATCCGCCATTTCATTTATAACAGCTAATGCTTCTTCATTCCTAACCCCTACAACAACTGGAACACCCCTTTTTATGATGCCTGCCTTTTCAGAGGCAATTTCGGCAAAAGTATCACCTAAAAAGGCCGTATGCTCAAGTGAAATTGTTGTAATAATAGCTAGTAGTGGCGTCACGACATTGGTCGCATCTAAACGCCCTCCAAGCCCCGTTTCAATAAGCGCTATATCAATTTTCTGATCGGCAAAAAACTGAAACATTATTAGTGTTACTACTTCAAAAAAGCTTGGAAAATCTCCATTATATTGTTCTTCTATAATCTTAGCTAGTTTATTGAAATAGTATAAAAATTGTTCATCAGAAATTGGCTCATCATTAATGGTCATCCTTTCATTGACTCGCTCTAAATGCGGGGAAGTAAATGCCCCTACTTGGTACCCAGCATGCTGTAGCATTTCTCGAAGGGCATTTACTGTAGAACCCTTCCCATTTGAACCAGCCACATGAATCATGCGTAGTTTATTGTGAGGATTCTCTAAATGTGCTAGTACTTCTTTCATTAGTACAAGCGGTGCACGTTTATGATCAACGGCTTTTAGTGTAAAAATAAATTCCGTACATTCGTTCATTGTGTTAAACAAAAGAAACACTCCCTCTTACTGCAATATCTCTATTTTAGTACAAGTAACGTTTAATAACATAGATTAATTACAAAACAATAGAAAAAACACACAGCTAGCAACTGCGTGTTTGATAAGTATTTTTGTTAATGTACTTGTTGGGCCCCTAGCAAAGCACCCATATTGTCCAAAATAATTTTTGCATCATTGTTTAATAAAGGCATTACATCTGAACGTTGTACTAAATCAAAGGAGTTTTTTAATGTTCTTTTCAACATTGAAATATCAAAATTTGAGCAATACTCATTTATTTTATTGATGGTTAACAGATCTGCCCGTGATAGTTTTGTACACTCCTGTTGAGTTTGCCTATTTGCTAATACATGTTTAATAAGCACACGCGCACTTGTGTTTAATAAACGATAATATTTCGCTTCTGATAATTTCAATAGATTCGTTTCAATCAATACCCTTGCACTAACAAAATCAAAGTCATCACATGCTTTATTGACTTTCGTAATATAGGTTGTCATATTACCTGTCATTTTCACATCTCCATTCATACCATAAACCCGAAAAAAGCCATTGCTTTGGTATAGCGATTCCATTACAGACCATTTCTTTTCCATCTACATAACATTGCGTTAGGTTTTGTTTCCTACTATAATAACAAATTCCCTCACTATTAGACTAATTATTCTAAATATTACTATATACTTTTACCCATTTCAATGCATAACTTTTGCCCCGTATAAAAAAAAGCAATGGATGACTTTATCGTCATCCATTGCTCTACTATTACATCTTTTTTAATTCTTCTAAACGTTTTAATACAACCTCGTGCTTACTTTCATAATCCGCTAATTTTTCACGTTCTACATTTACTAATGCCTCAGGTGCTTTCGATACGAACTTTTCATTTGAAAGCTTACCTGTCACTAACTTCACTTCTTTTGCCCATTTCTCTAATTCTTTTTCAAGACGAGCGATTTCTTCCTCTAAGTTAATAAGCCCAACAAGCGGTAGGAAAACTTGAGCACCTGTAATAACTGCTGTCATCGATTGACCTGGTGCCTCTAAGGCTTCACCAATTGTTAACGTATCTGGGTTACAGAATTTCTCTAAATAAGCTTTATTCGCTTCAAGCACTGCCACTGTTGAAGCATCTTTTGCAGAGATAAATAACGGTACTTTTTTGCTCATTGGCGTGTTTACTTCCGCACGAATATTACGTACTGAACGTATAATATCCATTAGGAGCTTCATATTATCTGCTTCTTCAGCAAAATGAAGATCCGAGCGTACTGTCGGCCATGCAGCCACTGTAATTGATTCTCCATCATGCGGTAAGTGTTGCCAGATTTCTTCGGTAATGAATGGCATAAATGGATGTAATAAACGCATCGTTTGATCGAGAACGTACGCTAAAATAGAACGAGTTGTCTTTTTAGCAGCTTCATCCTCACCGTAAAGTGGTAATTTTGCCATTTCAATATACCAAGAACAGAAATCATCCCAAATGAAATTGTAAAGTTCACGACCAACTTCACCAAATTCATAGCGCTCTGCCAGAGATGTTACACGTTCAATCGTCTCATTTAAGCGTGTTAAAATCCATTTGTCAGCAACCGACTTTTCACCAGTTAAGTCGATTTCATCGTATGTCATTCCATTCATATTCATAAGGGCAAAACGTGAAGCATTCCAAATCTTATTGGAAAAATTCCATACAGCCTCTACTTTCTCAGTAGTATAACGTAAATCTTGACCAGGTGATGAACCTGTCGCTAAGAAGTAGCGTAATGAATCTGCACCATATTGCTCAATAACATCCATTGGATCTACACCATTGCCAAGTGATTTACTCATTTTGCGCCCTTCACCATCACGAACTAAACCGTGAATTAATACATCTTTGAATGGGCGTTGTTCTGTAAATTCAAGACCTTGGAAAATCATTCGAGATACCCAGAAGAAAATAATATCATACCCTGTTACGAGTGTATTTGTTGGGTAGTAACGTTTGTATTCTTCATTTGCCTCGTCGGGCCAGCCCATTGTAGAAAACGGCCATAGCGCTGAAGAGAACCATGTATCTAGCACATCTTCATCTTGTGTCCAATTGTCTGCATCAGCCGGTGCTTCTTTTCCTACGTAAATTTCACCGGTTTCATTATGGTACCAAGCCGGGATTTGATGGCCCCACCATAATTGGCGAGAAATACACCAATCACGAATATTCTCCATCCAGCGAGAATAAGTGTTTTCAAAACGAGCTGGAACAAAGTTTACTTTACCTTCTTGGTCTTTTTGAAGCTCTAATGAAGAATCTGCAAGTGGTTGCATTTTAACGAACCATTGTGCTGAAAGATATGGCTCTACAACAGCACCAGAACGTTCAGAATGCCCTACTGAATGCATATGTTCTTCAATGCGTATTAACACACCCGCTTCTTGTAAATCAGCAACAATTTGCTTACGACATTCAAAACGATCCATACCGTTATATTTGCCAGCAAGTTCGTTCATTGTGCCATCTTCGTTCATCACAAGAATACGCTCAAGGTTGTGACGATTACCAACTTCAAAGTCATTTGGATCATGGGCAGGCGTCATTTTTACAACCCCTGTTCCAAATTCCATATCAACATAGTCATCAGCTACAATTGGAATTTCACGACCTACAATCGGTAAAATAACTGTTTTACCAATTAAATGCTGATAACGTTCATCTTTCGGGTGAACAGCTACTCCAGAGTCACCAAGCATCGTTTCAGGACGTGTTGTCGCTACTTCTACATATCCTGAGCCATCAGCTAAAGGATATTTCATATGATAGAAGGCACCCTGCACATCCTGATAAATAACCTCGATATCAGACAATGCAGTTTTAGCAGCCGGATCCCAGTTAATAATGCGTTCACCACGATAAATTAAGCCTTTTTCATATAATTGAACAAAAACTGTATTAACTGCCTCCGAAAGACCTTTATCAAGTGTGAAACGCTCACGTGTGTAGTCTAATCCAAGGCCAAGCTTTGCCCATTGATCACGGATATGCCCAGCATATTCTTCTTTCCATTCCCATGTTTTTTCGAGGAATTTTTCACGTCCTAAATCATAACGTGTAATATTATCCTCACGTAGCTTTGCTTCTACTTTTGCCTGTGTAGCAATACCTGCATGGTCCATACCAGGTAACCAAAGTGCATCATATCCTTGCATACGTTTCATACGAATGAGGATATCTTGTAAAGTTGTATCCCATGCATGACCAAGGTGTAATTTACCTGTTACGTTCGGTGGTGGAATAACGATTGAATAGGGTTCTTTCCCGCTTTCTGGCTGTGCCTCAAAAAATTTCCCTTGCAACCACCATTCGTAGCGACCGGCTTCAATGGACTGTGGGTCATATTTAGTTGGCATTGAAATGTTTTCTGTCATATTGACTCCTCCTAATGTTTGAAGACTATTGATAAAGTAATCACTTTACCAAATAAAAAAACTCCTCTCGTCTAAAAGGACGAAGGAGTTTTAGTTCGCGGTACCACCTTTAATTCCAGCAGCGGTTAAGGAAATGATCATCGAGTACATTTCTCAGCCTTATCTACTGGCTCTTAATTCGGTAACGGTGTTTAACCGGCTTTAACTACTGTTAGTTCACTAAAGCTGCTCAAGGGCTACCTTCAATTAAGTACAAATAGAAACTTCTCAGCTACCGTTTCCTCTCTGAAAATGTAAACACAATTTACTCTTCCCTATCATAGCATCTGTATTTGATTTTCCTTATTGTACCGCAAAAACGTGTAATTTTTCAAGTGATTTAGTCATCTTTTAATAAGAGTAAAGTAAATAGAAAAGGAAGTGAATATTCAAATGCGTCGACGCAAGTATAACCCCTGGCTTTTACCACCTTGGATTAGGCAAGTTCGTTTTTACTGTAGAACGATTATTGTGCCGATTTGTTGTTTTCAGTTTATCCGTGTCATTATTGTTCCAACATCCGGTGATTTAGTTTTCTTATTACTCTTGCTACTTCTCAGCTATTTACTTTTGAAAGACATCATTTGATACACGAACTTTAAGCGGTGTATATTCTTCAGTTAGATCCCAAATCATGGAAGGCACTTCATGCCAAGAGCTGGATTCACGTACAACAATATGACTTGAGGATTCTCTCAAAATTGTTTTTTGGTCAACTGTTGTAGTCTTCTCTTGGTGTGAAGCTGCTACTACTGCGGTAGTTTGTTTTTTCACTTGCATGCTTTCTTCTGGTACAGCAAGTGTCTCTTCATGTTCAAAGGCACTGGCAGTAAAGGACTGATTTTCTAACAAATGGTCATTTTCAACAACTGGCTCATATTCATTAAAGATGCTAGTGACTGTCCATTCAAGCTGACATTTCTGATTCGTCAAGCTTGGGCGAATATCTTTGACCATTATATCCTTAAGGTCTGATTCCTTTGGTAAATCGACATGTAATGGCACGGCATACTCAAAATAACCTGTATCTCCTTGGACATCTAAGGCATCAATCGAAATTAAATTTTCATCGCCTGTATAAGCTTGCATATTTTGAAAATCGAAGCGTACATGTGCGGTGATATGATATATGCCTATTAGTCGAAGTGAATCCTCTAACTGCATTGCTTGCCATTGTGGCTTAATTTGTACAGCTGCTATTTCTGTTGGGCAGCCGTACCCAGGAAAACAAAATGTTTCACTCATATTCCAAGTTTTATGTTCGATAATAATCCCTCCCTTTGCATCATATGACTTATGAGGGGATAGTATGCTAGAAAGCTTCCTATTCAACCGTATAAAAAAAGAGGAAATTCATATAAAAATGGCATGCTAGAACATTACTTCTAGCATGCCATTTTTAGGAATGTACTTACATCCATTACACATGTACTAATTTAATTTTATTCGCTACGCGATCTGTTAACATTCGTGTTGCCTTTGGTACAATCGGTTTGAAAATTGGATTTAAAACAGGACCAGCTAATCCTCCAGCAATAACTTCTAAGAAGCCTGTCATTTTTGTGTTTTCAGCATCGATGCTTTCTGCAAGGAAATAGCCATTTCCTGTAAAATTATCCGAGAGACCTTTAAGTTCAAATGTCACTTTGGACGGGGATACCCACTCTAAAATAATAATTTCTACTTCAACTGTTTTTTTCAGAACTCCAACATTTCCTTTAAAAGTCCATGTTGAATGTTTGTCATCAATCATTTCATGTGTGTTATAACCTGGGACAAGCTTTGCCCATTTTTCCATATCACTGACGAAATCCCATACATGTTCAATTCCTACGGGTACTTCGACCGTATGTGTGCCTGTTGCCATATCAATTCACTACTTTCTTTTATGAATAGCTATATTATAAACGATATCGTCCACATTTTGGCTATGCTGAAAGATATAATTTTGACGAAAACAGGTCCTTCATCCAGTATAGATGATTGTCCTTGGTAGTTAATATATGCTATATTTCCTTTTTTGATCTTTTATTGCTCAAGTACTACAATGACTTCTAACTTATATCTAAAAAAGGGCATGCTAGATTTTTTTCTAGCATGCCCTATCAATTTTACTTAGCTAATTGTGCAAATACTTTATGGAAGGCATCAACTGTTTTTGCGATATGCTCCTCTGTATGTGCAGTAGAGATAAATAACCCTTCAAACTGAGACGGTGGTAGGAAAATTCCTTCCTCAGCCATCAAGTGGAAGTATTCAGCAAATAAGGCTAAATCCGATGATTTAGCAGTTGCAAAATCAATTACCTCTTCGTTCGTAAAGAAGAAGCCAATCATAGAACCGGCACGATTAACAGTGTGAGGAATATTGTATTTCGTCGCCGCTTCACGGAAACCAGCCTCTAGCTGATCGCCTAGTTGTTTAAAGTATTCATAAGTATTGTGATCTAAACGTGATAACGTTTCATAGCCTGCTGTCATAGCTAATGGATTCCCTGAAAGTGTACCTGCTTGATAAATTGGTCCAGCTGGTGCTACTTGCTCCATAATTTTTTTAGTACCAGCAAACGCTCCTACAGGAAGGCCGCCGCCAATTACTTTCCCTAACGTCGTCAAATCAGGTGTAACTCCGAAATAACCTTGTGCACAGCCATAATCGACACGGAAGCCCGTCATAACCTCATCAAAGATTAATAACGCACCATGTGTAGTTGTTAATTCGCGTAAACCTTCTAAGAAACCTGATTGTGGAGGTACAACCCCCATATTCCCTGCAACAGGCTCTACAATAACTGCAGCTAACTCTGCACCAAATTTTTCGAAAACAGCTTTAGCGCCTTCTAAATCATTATAGGCTACAGTTAACGTATTACGAGCGATATCTGCTGGTACGCCAGGGCTATCAGGAAGACCCAGTGTGGCAACTCCAGATCCTGCTTTAATTAGTAATGAATCACCATGGCCATGATAAGAGCCTTCAAATTTTAAAATCTTATCCCGACCTGTAACACCGCGTGCTACACGTAATGCAGACATAGTAGCTTCTGTTCCCGAAGAAACAAAGCGAATCATTTCCATGCCTGGAAGACGATCTAACACTAATTGAGCTAAACGATTTTCTGTATAGCTTGGTGCACCAAAGGAAGAGCCTTTTGCCGCAGTTTCAGCAATTGCTTTGACAACCTCTGGATGTGTATGTCCTAAAATAAGTGGGCCCCAAGATAATACATAATCTATATATTCATTACCATCAATATCTTTAATGATAGCCCCATGGCCTGATTCCATGAAAATTGGGTCCATATTTACTGATTTGAATGCACGAACGGGGCTGTTCACCCCACCTGGCATTAACTGAACAGCTTCAGCATAGGCTTGTTTTGATTTTTCGTAAGAACGTGTCATTTATTTCTCCTCCAACCAACGTGCAACATCTTTTGCATGATACGTAATAATTAAATCAGAACCTGCACGTTTCATGCCTAACAATGTTTCAAGCACAACTTTTTTCTCTTCAATCCAACCATTAATAGCAGCTGCTTTAATCATCGCATACTCACCTGAAACATTATACGCAACAAGTGGTAATGGATAATTATTTTTCATATCTCGAATAATATCTAAATAACTTAGCGCAGGCTTAACAATTAAGAAATCCGCCCCCTCTTCGATATCAGATTCTGCCTCACGGAATGCCTCTAAACGGTTTGATGGGTCCATTTGATATGATTTACGATCACCAAATTGTGGAGCACCATCTGCCGCGTCACGGAATGGGCCATAGTAACTTGACGCATATTTCACAGCATATGACATGATTGGAATATGTTCATAGCCCGCTTCATCAAGCCCAGCACGAATCGCCGCAACAAAACCATCCATCATATTAGATGGAGCAATTATATCTGCGCCTGCCTTTGCTTGTGATACTGCTGTACGAGCTAAAACATCTAATGAAGGGTCATTTAAAATTTGATCGCCTTCAATTAAGCCGCAATGACCATGATCCGTAAACTCACATAAGCATGTATCCGCAATGACTAAAAGCTCAGGGTGACGCGTTTTAATTAAGCGAGTAGCTTCTTGGACAATACCATGATCATGGAATGCACCAGTTCCAACAGCATCTTTTTCAGCTGGTAAACCAAATAAAATTACAGCTGGGATTCCTAAAGCAACAACTTCATCAATTTCTGCTTCTAGCTTATCTAATGAAAATTGAAAAACACCAGGCATAGATTGTACTTCATTTTTAATATTTTCGCCCTCTATTACAAAAATAGGATAAATCAGGTCCTCTTTATGTAAGTATGTTTCTTTTACCATTGATCTCATCGTTGCATTGGCACGCAAACGACGATGTCTTTGAAATTGTAGTTTTGTCATGATTTGTCCCCTACTTTCATTAATTCTTCGATGACTGCTTGCATTGTATATACACTTGGCATGATATCCACAGTTGCACCGTATTGTTCAAGAGCTGCTTCCGTAATATGGCCGATGGCTGCAACTCTTGTTGCCTGCCACCCAACATGTACTGCTACACTTTTTGCATATACATCAACAGCTGAAGGACTAGCAAAAATCACTGTGACGTCCTCATTGTGATGAATGCAATTAATAATAGCTGTTGTTTGATCTTGTCGTTCTACCGTTTCATAAACTGTCCATTCTTTCAAATTAAAGGGCAGTCCATCCTTCAACGTACTTTTCGCCTTTTCTCCACGAATAAACAGACAACTTGGATGGTCGCCAGCTATACTTGGAAATTCCTTGACGAAAATATCGGCACTAAATATGGAAGGCATAAAGCTCACTTGAAATCCTAGATTTTCTAACGCTGTTGTTGTTTTTGTACCAATGGAAGCAATTTTCGATTGGAAATTTTCGGCACTTAATTGATACCGTTCCATCTTATTAGCAAAGGCATCTACTGCATTTTGACTCGTAAAGATAATCCAGTCAAATTGAAGCGCACTGTTCAACAGTTTTGCATCATCGTTGTCCATACGTTCGCATGTTTCAATTAATGGGGCAATTACTGCATGGCCGCCTAAAGCTGCAATATCATCTACAATAGCTGTTGTTTTAGATGTACCTGTTAAAAGTACCGTTTTACCTCTTAAAGGTAAATCATTTTGCATCTTGCTCTGCCTTCACACGTTGAATTAAATCGAAAGCTCCTTGTTTCGTTAAAATAGTAGCCAGCTCTTCCCCCATTTTTTGTGCGTCTGAACCAACTACTGTTTCTTTATACACAACTGATGCATCAGGTGCAGCAACAAGGCCTGTTAAAGTAATTTCATCCCCATTTGATGTGGCATAGCCAGCGATTGGCACTTGGCACCCACCATCCATAGCCGCCAAGAATGCTCGTTCTGCATGCGCCTCTTGCCATGTTAATTGGTCTGTTAATTTAGCTAACTCAGCTAGTAACTCGGTATCATCTCCACGGCATTCAATACCAAGAGAACCTTGTGCTACGGCTGGCAAGCAATCTTCCACTGATAAAAATTCAGTGACAACATCTTCACTCCAACCAAGTCGTTTTAAACCGGCTGCTGCTAAAATAATCGCGTCGTATTCTTCGGTCTCAAGCTTAGCTAAACGTGTATCAACGTTTCCTCTAATCCATTTAATTTCAAGATCAGGACGTACTGTTAATAGCTGTGCACTACGACGTAAAGAACTTGTCCCGACTACAGCTCCTGCAGGAAGATCAGCAAATTTAACATGTCCCTTCGAAATAAATGCGTCACGTGCATCTTCACGTGGAGGAATACAGCCAATTACTAAACCTTCTGGCAATACAGCAGGCATATCTTTCATAGAATGGACAGCAAAATCAATCTCTTTATCGTAAAGGGCTTGTTCAATTTCTTTAACGAACAATCCTTTTCCCCCTACCTTTGAAAGCTGTACATCTAAAATTTGATCACCTTTTGTCACGATTTCTTTTACTTCAAATTCAAATGGAGCACCAGCAGCCTTTAATTCATTAATGAACCAATTTGTTTGCGTTAGTGCTAGCTTACTTCTCCTAGAACCTACAATAATTTTTCTCAACAGTCTCCAACCTTTCCTCTAATACCATAAATGGAATCGCGATAAACTACTTCCTAAGAAGAAGTTCACAACAACTAATAAATAGGCATAAATATGTACCCAAGCATAAGTTGTACCTATCAGCTTGCTTTTGCGATTCACATATAAGATAAAGCAATACAAAATTAAAATAATGAAGGATCCTATGATCTTCGCATCGAAAATCGAAAGACTCTCTAATGTTAATAATGCCCATTCAAACCCTAATATTAAACTTATAAATAACATCGGGATCCCAATAAAGAATGATACATTCATCCAGTTGCTCGTTTGCTGTAAAGATGGCAGTCTTGTCCATAGATGGGACCACTTTTTCTTCTTCAGTAATCGATATAAAACTAGATATAAAATGGCAAACACAAATGTTAATGTGAATGCTGCATATGACAATATCGCAAATGATATATGAATAAAAAGCATTTCCGAAATTAATGTATCTCCGACAGTTCCCGTAGGACGTTTAGGCATAAATGTAAATATACTAGCAAACAAAAACCCTAATATATTTATAATAAATACCGGTAAGTCTACTCTTGCAATGCAATGCAGGATAATGGATAACGTCACAAGTAACCAGGAGTAAAAGAGAATCCCCTCTGACAATGATAAGATCGGAAAGCGTTTTGTTTCCACAAACGTTAAAATAATAATGGCACTTTGAATCATCCATACAAATGAAACAAGCCAGAAAGCAATGCGCCTTGCTCGTACTTGCTTATAAAAATAATCAGTAAAGTAAAAAACTAGACTGATCGCATACAAGACGATCATCACCTCATATAGCCTTGTCATGGTCAAATCAGCCAATAGACATCCCTTCTTTGTATTGAAATTGTACAGCTATAAGTAAGAAAACAAAAAACGTTTTCGTATCCTAAGTTTACCATACAGATACGAAAACGCCTCATGTAATATCAGTAGAGAATCCAATAGCGCAAAACCACTTCGTACAACTTCTGTGTACAAAACGCATTAGATAATTTAGAAAGAATACTTTGGTTCAGCAGAAGTTTGAGTTGCCTGTGCGCGTTCTTTACGCTCAAGCTCTTGCTTCGTCATCTCTTGAACTTCAGCTTCCACAGCTTCTTCTATACCAAAAATTTGTTGGAATAAACGTAACTGTTCATTTGCTTTTGGTGAATTAGCCATTTCTTTAGCTTGTAAGATTGGCTCTTTTAACAATTGATTAATAATTGATTTTGTATGTTTACTTAAAATTTTACGTTCACGTTCCGTTAAATCTGGCATTTTATTCTCTATACTAGTCATTGTCTCTTCTTGAATACGATTTGCTTTTTTACGTAATGCAGAAATGACAGGTACAACACCAAGCGTTGACACCCAATCTTTAAATTGGATCACTTCATGCCCAATCATATCCGTAATATCAGCAGCAGCGCGTTCACGCTCAGCTAAATTAGCTTCGACAATTCCTTGTAAATCATCAATATCATATAAGAAAACATTTGGTAAATCGCCAACACGTGGATCGATATCACGAGGAACAGCGATATCTACCATAAATAATGGTTTTCCTTTACGTAAACGTTCCACGAATTGCATGAGCTCATAATCAATGACATAATCAGTTGCACCAGTCGATGTAATTAAAATATCTGCTTCTAATAAGGAGCACTGTAATTCCTTCATTGATTTAGCTTGACCATGGAATTTAGCGGCTAGGGTTTCCGCTTTTTCAAACGTACGGTTAATTACTGTTACTTTTCCTACTCCACTGCCGTAGAGGTTTTCAATCGCAAGCTCCCCCATTTTTCCTGCACCTAGAATAGCTACATGTTTGCGTTGTAAAGAGCCAAAAATTTTCTTTGCTAATTCTACTGCTGCATAAGAAACTGATACCGCATTCTCGCCGATAGCTGTTTCATTATGTGCTCGCTTTGCAAATGTTACCGCTTGTTTAAATAGTTGATTGTAAACCGTTCCTGTCGTGCCAATCTCTTGTCCACTTAAAAAGCTTTTTTTTACTTGCCCTAAAATTTGTGTTTCACCTAGAACCATTGAATCGATTCCAGCTGTCACTTTAAATAAATGTTCGACTGCCTCATCTTCTTCACGAATTGTTAAATACGAAGAAAATGTCTCCACAGGCAAGTCAAACCAATTAGCTAAAAATTGTTTCACAAAATGACGTCCAGTATGCAATTGATCCACAACAGCATAAATTTCTGTACGGTTACATGTCGAAACAATAACGTTTTCTAAAATACTTTTCTGCTTTTGCAGCGCTTCCATTGCCTGAGGTAGTTCACTCTCAATGAATGATAACTTCTCTCTTATTTCAACAGGCGCTGTTTTATAATTCAAGCCTACTACGATGGTATGCATGAATAACACCTCACACGTTCTAATTCACAAATTTCATTATAGCACAGTTCGACAATAGTTCATCTATAATTTGTGAACATGTCATGAAGAACTGCATTCTGTCATCTACATTAGAATTATTATAAACTAAGTGTACCAAATTATACGCTTTGTTTCAAATTAAAAAACTGCCCCGCATAAGGAGGCAGTTTTTATCATTAATTGGTCATGGAAACAGTTTTCATCGCAATAATATTTCCATCTTTATCGTATGCGATAAACTCAATTTCATTATTAACTTTAAAGTCCTGCATAGTTTGTACTGTTTTCGTTAACATAAACACATGATCACTGCGTTTTTGTAATTCGAATTGTACATCACCACTAATCGATTTATAACGTACATTAATCTTCTCAACGTTTGGACAATTACCATCGATTCGAGCACTCATTGTAAGATAGCCTTTTCGTAATGACACAGTTGCTTCTTCAAATAAATCATCCGGGTTGATACAGCTTGATGCTGGAGTTTTACATAAAATAGCATCTATCAACTTTTGGAACACTTGATGCAATTGTAAATTATCAAGCGCATGATAATAAGCTCCACCTGTTTCTGTAGACAATTGCATTAACGTAGCATCGTTTATTTGTGATTTCTTGCCCATACTTACAGTGTATACTTTAACGCCTTGCTTTTTCGCGTCATTGATCACTTTTGTCATTTTTGATTTACTTGTTTTCCCATCAGATACAACCACAATAGCTTTAGCCGTTTTCGTATCGTTTGAGAATTTCGTTAATGCAATATCAATGCCTGCAAAAATATCCGTAGCACCTTTATCTTTAGATGCTTTATAGAGGTCTTTCTTCAATACAGCGTCTGTAGTACCCTCACCAAGAATTGTTGCTTTCGTGTTAGTCTCGATGACAATGTTATTTTTCGCCTTCAATTGATTGATGAATTCAATCATTTTTTTGCCACGATAATTGGTTGGATCAACAGCCTTCATAGAAGAAGAATAATCCACTACATAAGCAATTTCTGTTGCTAATGAACACGAGTTTTTACTGAAATATGGATTAGTGAAGATATCTTTCATCACTGTTTTATCTTTTAACCCCTTCAAAATCGTTGCATAGCGAGGGTCTATTGGATTGACAAGGGTTGCTTCTACTTTAGATTTTCCATATATAATGGAATCAAAGTACGCAACAGCCGTACCTGGACTACCCGTATTATTCAATGGATCTGAAGTATTCGTTATAAATGAAGCTGTTTTTTCCACTCCATCATATTTAATTTTGACTGTTCCTTGATAATCTGTTACTGGTTCTCCACCAGGGCGAACTAAAGTGACCATGACTTTTGTATAGCGATCTTTGCCTGATGGTCTAGAGGCAGCATCAGCACTTTCTTTCAATGCCTCTACTCGTTTTTTATAAGCCTCTACTTGTCCAAGCAACTTCCCGCCTTGATATTTTAATAATACCGTACGATCATAATTACTTAAGTTTGTAAAGATAGAATAAATTTTCATGACACTATCATAATGTTCTAGTGTCAATTTTTTTTCTTCCGGCATATGGTTCATAAGCTGGATGATAGCTCCAACTGGATTAATGTTTTCTACCTGTGAGGCGATATCATCATCAATCCCTTGAACACGATAAATCGGACGACCATCTTCTGAAATCATATACATAATTTCTGTTTTGGCTGGCGATGTTACAGAGTTATCTAAACGACGATTTAAAAGTTCCTCAAAAAGGTAAACAGAAATATTGTAGTTTTCGAATTGTAAAATAGCATTCTCATAACCTAGAGCTGGATATCTAGGATCTGATCCACCATAACGTAAATAGACATTCTGTACATTGCCTAAAGCGTCTGTTACATTTGTTTGTTGCCCAATACTAAATAATTTTTTATCCCCATCATACTTAAATGGAATTGGCGAGTACACATCAATTAAGTTTTGTGTGAAGAACTCTGGCAATTTTTCATATGGGACATACGGCGGTGTCACACTACCATTATCATCATCCGTATTGGTAGGATCGTATACTTGGTAATCAATACGTAATTCAGGTTGTGGTGAATAACGCACTTCTGCATTTAATTTCTCCCCCACGAGACACTTCATTGCTGGATCGGTATTATTAACTAGTTCAAAAGAAATTGTATCACGTCCAGATTTTGTTAATTTTGGTGCTACAACAATAGCTGACACAGTCGAACCATCAGATTGGACGGTTTTAACCGCTTCACCAGAAGTATCGATAATCGTACCGTAACTAGACGTTACTCGGAATGTATAAGATTTATCATCCGCAATCGGGTCGCCATTACATGCCTTTAACGATACAGTCACTAGTGTGGAATCCACTCCATTTGCAATTAAATCGGGTTTTTCCACTACAATACTTTGCAAGGCATTATTAACATACTCAGGACCCGTAAAATCATTGGTATTATCCTTTGGCTCTTCAAAATCCGCACTATTGGAGCCCATGAATCCTGGCGGCAAGGTAATAGTATCATTATCACGTCCAGCTGCACTACGCTTTAACCCTTGTACAGCAAAATTACCATTTTGAACTGCTCTGTAAAAGAATGTAGCGACATCACCGCGCGTTAGTTTTGTTGATGGATTAAAGCTTGCAAATGTCTTTTTGGCTGAACTACTTGTCGATAAATCATTTGAATATAAATATTGAACTGCCTGTGGCTCATCTAAATCCAATCCTTTAAAAGCAGCATAAATTTGTGCAAATTGACCACGAGTAACAGCTTTGGATCGATTAGCATTTACATGTGTCCCATTAAACGGTAAATAAAAATCGCTATAAAAGTTATAGGCAACACTATCCGTATAAGATAAGACGTAGTTACGATCTAGCTTGGCAAACATGAGGACAAGCTCTCGATCTGTCACTTGCTCATTCGGTAAAAAGTTATTGGCATTGTTCAAAGACATCAATTCATTATCAACAGCCCAAGAAATAGCTTTATAATTACTACTATTCGTCGGAACATCTCTTATTGTTGTAGCTGCTTGCGTAACAACAGGTGTTGCTGTCATCAAAAGAAGCATGAAACACAGCGTAGTGAGCACTGCTTTTTTTACATATGTCATGGTTGTTCAGTCCTTTCTTTAGTTAAAGAACAATATGTCATCACGATAATTTTGTTTTAAATCATCTTCCAAATATTTCAAGAATCGTTCTAGGACAACAGAAGCTTCTGCACGAGTCAGAGGTTTATTTGGATTAAAACGTCGGGCAGAATCGCCAATCATAAATCCAAGCTCATTGGCGATGTAGATGCCGTCTCTTGCATAGTTTGGAATTTGATTGTCATCCGTAAATTTTGTTAAATAGCCAGGATTTGGCGCTCTGTTTTCCAGTCCTAAGGCACGAACAAAAATAGTCGCAGCCTGTGCTCGTGTGATGGCACCATCAGGCATGAAATAATCTGCAGAAACGCCTTTAATGATCCCTTTATTTAAAGCTGATTCAATGTAGGAATAGTCTTTAAGAGTACGTTTTAAATCCTTAAAAACACTTGTAGTAGGTGCTTTTTTTGATTTCTTTTCTTCAAACACACGTAAGTCCACCGCTTTACCAATGGCTGTAGTAAAGTCAATGCGTTTCATTGGCGTATTAGGAGAGAAGAAATTACTTGAATCTGAATAGATACCTAGTGAATAAAGCTTTTCAATTGCTTCTTTCGCATAATGACTTGTTAAATCACGGAATTTAGGAATAATAAGACGCTCTATAGTTGGCATATATTCTGTATCTAAATCAAGTGTACCTTTTTGTCCAGAAGATAAATTATAAGTGTACTCCGAGATAACATCTTTTTCACTGACTACCGCATAGCCACCTTCAAAGCTTCCTAGAGTACCTAAATTCTCCTCGTAATTAAGGACACGGGATTTACTTGTAGATAAACGGTTTTTTACATGGCTAGTCTTGCCGTCGCTAAAAGAATAAACAGACTCTGTAATTTGTGTTTCAGTTGCTCCCCAAAAATTTTCATAGCCTGCATGTCTACTATCCGTATCAATTGTTACAGTATTTTGAACTGCATTTTTCCCTTTGCCAGTTTCAAAGGCATAAGTCTTTCTTGAAATAACATTCCCCGAGTAATAATCTGAAGCTGCTCGATTATCTGTAACAGTTCCTTGGGAAAATTGATAATCCACTAAAGAATAAGTAATTGATCCAATTGTAATTTTTTCTGTGTATTTCTTAACCTCTCCATTAGAAGTTTTTTGACCAATACTTGCATAATCCACAACATCTGACTCATAGGCAATGTTTCTTGTTAATGTAGCGCCATTGCTCCCCATTAACTTCATGCTATACGTTTCAGTTAGTTTGCCCTTTGATTCTTTTTGTGAAATTTTAATATCTTTACTTGTCCCTTTAAAAATAACGGGTGCTCCAGAAAGGAATACCGCTTCCTCATATGTATATTCATTTTTTACGGCACCTGTTGTTTCTAATGAAGCAGCAGATACATGGAATGGCGTAATCGAACTAATTACAAATATAGCCAGAATGACTAACACTAATTTTGACCAATGTTTTTGCATGCGCTTGTCCTCTCTTTCACTATGCATAAAGTGCATCATGAAGCCAGTTTTAATAATTTCTAAAACAAAAATCTGCTTATCTTTCGAAAGTATTGACAATTTAGCCCATAAGACCTAGCGAAGGTATCCTTTTTAGCTCATGAATATATCGCCTTTTTGCTAATACTATTCGCATTAGACTCGCAGATTTTAGTTTGTTATTTACATTAATCTACTAAAATAAAATGTCCTTTTACAAATCGATCTGATAATACAACTAAACGATCCGATGGCTGTAAATCAGATGCCTGAATCACTTTACCTGCTTTTATCAGTGTCGCTTGATCAATATTCATATTAATCATCTCACCTGCTTCATACCAACGGCCATTTTGCCATTGACTAACACTCTTAACGTTTATAACTGCAGGATACGTCGATTTCACAGATTGTAACTTCCCTGTAAGCATTAATGGTGCAACAGGTTTGGCATTATCTAAAATATGAAGTGCTTGTACATGTCCATCCTTCACATAGAAGTAACCATAATCACCTTCAGATAAATAAAGTTCAATATCAGGCATGACATTATATGTTTTATTTCCGTCATCTACCTTTGCCTTTGTTGAATTACTAACCGACAGAACTGTACGATCTGTTTTCTTGAAAACATTGGATTCTATTTTCATAGCATCATCAATTTCTATAAGGTATCCATTAGCTTGAGATAATCGTCCATAATATAATTCATGACCAGCTAAATTTGGAGACATAAAGCTATCACTTGTCACTTGCACTACCTGTGCATAGTGATCACGAGCAGCACCATCCGTAATTACAAATGCTGTACCATAAGCCATAAGCCCCGTTGGTTCAATTAAACGCCCATTACGGATTAAAATAGTTCCATTATGGAAATACATTGAGCCCGCTGTTTTAAGTTTTAATAGATTGTAATCTGTATCAACAGATAGCATTGGTTCATAATAAGTTCTTTCATTATTTTTCAATACTACAATTTTCTCAATAACCTCTTTCCCAAATTGTTTTACAGTCGCGTAGTAAGCTTCACTACCAATATAATTTTTCAGTTGACCTTTTTCTACCTTAGTATTTCCCACATATATCGGTACCTTGGAAGTAAAAGGCATTGTTGAAAGGTCTGCAGTTATTTGAGAGCCAAATTGCCAGTTAACAAAAGCATGCTGGTTTTTGACAGTTAATTTATTGGCATTAGGGTTAACTGCTTGTATTTCGCCTTTATATAGGTTTTCTACAAGAGTACCCGTTTCACTTATCGCTATTTTTGTAACAATAGAAGTATTTTTATTTTTCAAGCTCAATTTAATTCGATCTCCAACATACAGTGCACTGATATCCGTTGCTGATGAGCTTTTTTGATAAACGGTTTCTTTATTAATATAGTAAGTAGTCTCTGCACCAACATCTGACTTAACCATAATAAATAATCCATTAGGATCGATACTCGTTACGACACCAGCAATTGTTGTACTATTGCCTCCAGTTGATGGAACATTCGTTTCTGTAGGTATATTAGATTTACCTCGTAGTTCCACAACACTTCTTAAAGAAATGTCAGCTTCCACTTCCATGCCCATTTTAAAACCTTCTATAGTTGTGGACGTATTATTAATAAATAAGCGAGTGTTTTTACTAATATTGTAGGTTACAGAACGGCCCCGATCATTTTGCAATGTCACTTTACTCAGCTGCTTTTCTATCGTGCCATCTGGCTTTGTATATTCTGAATATGTTACATCAACAAAGGTACCAGTTACTAATTGGGCAGCCTTAGCTGTTTGGTTAAAGGAAAAAACTAGAACCATCAGTAACATAATCGATAATATGTATGAAATCTTTTTCAAAAATTCTGCCTCCTTGCTAAATTTTAGTCATGAATAGTATATCGTATTATTGGTAGTTTTTCTCATTCAAAAAGTTACAATTTCTATCAAACAATAACTTTAAAAGTAAAGGTAGCTTTCAATTAAAGCTACCTTGCCTGCTCAAACCTGAACATCAATTGTATGTCCGGCTGTCGGATGTGGAGCATCTAACATTTCAACTAATTGTTCTGTGTTTTGCTGTTGCATATCCATCGCTTGTTTTGCTACAGCCAAAGATACGTTTTGCATAAGTGTCGCTTGATTCATTGCTATCGATAAAGCCGCTATATCCATACAGTCCACCTCCTATCTACCTTATCGGCAAAATTTTTTATTTCTCAAGCATATTCTCCAACTTTCTCCATACCTTCATAAGAAAAATAAAAAGCATCTACAGTCCTAATTCATTAGAACCAATAGATGCTTTTTTTTACATTCTATTTTCGATAGTACGCCAAGCCTCTTCAAAACCAAGGCCTGATTCTGAAGAAAAGACAATAAGTGGATCATTTTTTTCCATCTCCAATGTCTCTTTGACAATTTTTTTATGCTTATCCCATTTACCTTTTGGAATTTTATCTGCCTTCGTTGCAATCACAATGCAAGGAATATTATAATGCTTTAAAAAATCATACATCATGCGATCATCTGCTGTTGGAGGATGACGCAAATCAATAATTTGTACAACTGCTTTTAATTCTTGACGCCCTGTAAAGTAACGCTCAATCATTTTTCCCCACGCTTCACGCTCTGATTTCGAAACCTTTGCATAACCATAGCCCGGAACATCTACAAAAAATAATTGTTCTTCGATTTTATAAAAGTTCAGGGTTTGTGTCTTACCAGGTTTAGACGAAATACGCGCTAAAGCTTTACGTCCGATCATTCGATTAATGAAGGAAGATTTCCCTACATTTGAACGACCAGCTAATGCAAATTCTGGCAGTCCATCTTCTGGATATTGGTCTGGTCTTACCGCACTAATGACCATTTCGACATTATGGACTTTCATTTTTCTAAATACCTCCGTCCAGTGCATAGGCTAATACTTCATCTGCCGATGACACTAGTTTAAATGTAAGTTGCTCACGGACACTGTCAGGAATATCTTCTATATCGCGTTCATTATCCTTTGGACAAATAATAGTTGTTAATCCTGCACGATGAGCACTTAATGTTTTTTCTTTCAAACCACCAATTGGTAGTACTCGACCACGTAATGTGATTTCACCTGTCATCCCCACTTCTCTGCGAATCGGTCGGTTTAGAATTGCAGAGACAATAGCTGTCGCCATTGTAATACCTGCAGATGGCCCGTCTTTAGGGACAGCGCCTTCTGGAACGTGAATATGAATATCATGTGTATCAAAATATTCTGGATCTACTTGAAGTTTCTCCATTTTTGTTCGCACATAGGATAAGGCTGTTTGAGCTGATTCTTTCATGACATCTCCCAGCTTACCTGTTAATTGCAATTTCCCTTTTCCAGGTGTTAAGGATACTTCAATTTGTAATGTGTCGCCACCAACTGTTGTGTAAGCAAGGCCAGTTGCAACACCTATTTGATTTTCCTTTTCAGCCTGTCCGTAACGGAAACGATGTTTACCAAGCAATTCTTGTAATGATTTTGAGTTAACCGTTACTCGTTTTTTCTCACCCGAGACAATTATCTTGGCAATTTTACGACAAAGCGTAGCAATTTGACGTTCTAAACCACGTACTCCAGCCTCACGTGTATAATAACGAATAATATCAATTACTGCTTCATCCTTAATAATAACTTGTGACTTTTTCAAGCCATGTTCTTTCAATTGCTTCGGAATTAAATGGTTATTCGTAATCTGCGCTTTTTCAATTTCTGTATAGCCCGCTATAGAAATTACTTCCATACGATCTAACAATGGTCCTGGGATACTACTTAAATCATTGGCAGTGGCAATAAATAGGACATTGGATAAATCATATGTTTCCTCAATATAGTGATCACTAAATGTATTGTTTTGCGCAGGGTCTAAAACTTCTAGCATTGCTGCAGCAGGATCTCCTCTAAAGTCATTAGACATTTTATCAATTTCATCTAATAAAAATACCGGATTAATGGTACCAGCCTTTTTCATTCCTTGGATAATACGACCTGGCATAGCTCCTACATACGTTCGGCGGTGCCCACGAATTTCAGATTCATCACGAACCCCACCTAATGAAATACGAATAAATTTGCGGTCTAAGCTTTCCGCGATGGAGCGAGCTAATGATGTTTTCCCCACTCCTGGTGGTCCCGCCAAGCAAAGGATCGGTCCACGAAGTGAATTCTTCAGCTGACGGACAGCTAAATATTCAAGAACCCGTTCTTTAACTTTTTCTAATCCATCATGATCACGATTCAAAATGTTCTCAGCATGATCAATATTCATACGATCCTCAGTTGCATTTGTCCAAGGTAACGAGATAAGCCAATCAATGTAATTTCGGATAACGCCACTTTCAGCACTAGCACCTGGAATTTTTTCATATCTATCTAATTCCTTCAGAGCCACTTCTTTTGTTGACTCAGGCATTCCTGACGCATCAATTGATTTACGTAACTCTGCTACTTCACCCGTTTTTCCTTCACGGTCCCCAAGCTCGGTTTGGATAGCCTTCATCTGTTCACGTAAGTAATATTCTTTTTGCGTACGCTCCATCGATTGCTTTACTTTTGAATTAATCTTCTTTTCTAGATCGAGTACTTCTTGTTCATCGTGCAAACGAATAATTAAGTGATCTAGTCGTTTCTTCACATTCAGCATTTCCAGCACTTCTTGCTTATCTGCAATTTTAAATGGTAAATGTGATGCAATAATGTCTGCTAAACGTCCTGGTTCCTCAATATCCGCCACAGTGTTGATGGTCTCAGCTGTTATTTTATTAGAGGACTTAGCATATTTTTCAAAATACGTTAATAATGTACGCATTAAAGCTTGCGTTTCTACATCCTTACCTAACAAATCCTCTTTTACGTCGATATCAACAAATGTATAATTTTCTAAGGCACGATAGTTTTTCCAAGATGCACGCGCAACTCCCTCAACTAAAATTCGCAATGTACCATTTGGTAATTTTAACATTTGTTTGACATAAGCCATTGTACCAATCGCGTATAAATCTTGTTCTTCTGGCTGTTCATCGTGCATTTCCTTTTGTGTTACTAATAAAATCATCTGGTCCTCTAACATTGCCTGTTCTAGCGCTGCTACAGAACGATTTCTACCCACATCAATATGTAACACCATCGATGGGAATACTAAAAGTCCACGTAAAGGTAATAATGGTACATTTGTTGTTTTTTGTATAGTTACCATGCGGGTATTCACCTCCGTCAAAATTTTCATGTTCAATTCCCGCGCTACTAGTATGTGTTTAAAAAACTGATTCACACTAGTTATTGAAACGAGCCAAAAATTTCTACAAGTCAGTCGGCCAATATGTAAGAATGAATAAAAAGCTGACTGTCGATATGTGCGAACATTGCACAATCGAAGTCAGCTAATTACTCTTTATCTCATAACGGTAGACAGCCAAATCTATACGCTATGCTGAAGTTTTTGTGTCGCTACCTTCATCGAGTTCAGTGCCATCTTCAAGAAGCAATTTCGGTTTTTCTTTATCCGTAATTGTTTTTGCAGTAATGATACATTTTTTAACGTCTTCACGTGAAGGCAGTTCGTACATTACATCAAGCATCGTTGACTCAATTATTGAACGAAGACCACGCGCACCTGTTTTACGCTCAATTGCTTCCTTCGCAATTTCCGCAAGCGCACCTTCATCAAACTCAAGCTCAACACCGTCTAGTTCAAGCATTTTCTGATATTGCTTAGCCAACGCATTTTTAGGCTCCGTCAAAATTTGTACTAGTGCCGCTTCATTTAATTGCTCTAGGCTAGCAAGTACTGGTAATCGACCAATGAACTCTGGTATTAGACCAAATTTCAGTAAATCCTCAGGAATCAACTTAGACATGATAGAACCTTCATCTACGTCCACTATATTCGGATCTGACCCAAATCCAATTATTTTTTCACCTTGGCGACGTTTAATGATGGATTCAATGCCATCAAACGCTCCACCAACAATGAATAAAATATTGGTTGTATCGATCTGTAAAAACTCTTGATGAGGATGTTTTCGGCCACCTTGTGGTGGAACACTTGCAACAGTTCCTTCTAAAATCTTAAGAAGTGCTTGTTGAACGCCTTCGCCAGAAACATCGCGTGTAATAGATGGGTTTTCTGACTTACGTGCAACTTTATCGATTTCATCAATATAGATAATACCTTTTTCAGCGCGTTCGATATCATAATCTGCTGATTGGATTAGCTTTAATAAAATATTTTCAACGTCCTCACCCACATATCCTGCTTCAGTTAATGAAGTAGCATCCGCGATAGCGAATGGAACATTTAATATACGTGCTAACGTTTGAGCTAATAATGTTTTACCGCTACCAGTTGGGCCGATTAACACAATGTTCGATTTTGCCAGTTCAACATCATCAATTTTACTGTTTGTATTGATGCGTTTATAGTGATTATAAACCGCAACTGCTAATGCTTTTTTAGCACGCTCTTGTCCAATTACATACTCATCTAAAATCGTTAGAATCTCTTTTGGTTTCGGGATATCTTGGAATTCGATTTCCTCTTCTACACCTAGTTCCTCTACAACGATTTCTGAACAAAGCTCAATACACTCATCACAAATATACACACCAGGACCTGCTACTAATTTACGCACTTGTTCTTGTGGTTTTCCACAGAATGAGCATTTTAAATTGCCTTTTTCATCATTAAATTTGAACAATATGTTTCACCCCTATTCAAGCAACAATCTTACAAGATTATTGAACCTTTATCAAATAAATTGTCTGCATCATTTATGCCCTCGCATTCATGCAAGTAGATTATAACATCATGTTGTTTACTTCATTCGCCGTCTGCAGCATATTTTTCAGGAACCCATTTGCGCGACCCTTTGATTTCTAAGGTCTCGGTTCTTCACTACTGACACATAAGATTCAAGCTGTCATCAACTACTGATATCTTGATCAGCTACATAGCTTTTTATTTATAAATCTACTACATTTATCTACCAAGGCTTTTTTCATTCGAAGAAATGTTGATTGTTAATGTCTTTATTATGATCTTACAGAATGAAGTAAAATGAGCATCGTGTAAAAATAAAAACAATACTATGTATAAGTGAAGTGTAAAGTGAGTCGTACTAAACTTTAAGGGGACTGATTTTTAGTTGATGTGATAAAACAAGGCACGGTTTAATGCCGTACCTTGTTTTTTTTAGCTATCTAATTACACAAAATCTTATTCAGTAATTTTAGCGTTTTCTACTAAAAATTCAACTGTTTTTTGAATTTTGATGTCGTTTTCAAGTACTGCTGTACCACCTAAAGCACCTGTAATTTGCTCTTTTGTCATGTTGAATTGAGCAGCCATTTTTTCTAATTCTGCTTCAATATCAGCTTCAGTTGCTTCAATTTTTTCAGCTTCAGCAATCGCTTCTAGTGTTAAAGAAACACGTACACGGCTTTCTGCTTCTTCTTTCATTTGACCACGTAAATCTTCTTCAGATTGGCCAGAGAATTGGTAGTATAGATCTAAGTTCATACCTTGTGTTTGTAGACGTTGACCAAACTCTTGTAACATACGATCAGTTTCAGAGTTAATCATACCTGCTGGTACTTCAAACTCAGCATTTTCAGAAGCTTTTTCTACTAGCTCATCACGAAGAGCTGCATCAGATTCTGCTACTTTTTGTGCTGCTGTTTGTTCTTTAATTTTAGCGCGTAAAGCTTCTACGCTTTCCACTTCTGAATCTAATTCTTTTGCGAATTCATCATTTAATTCAGGAAGTACTTTTGTTTTAACTTCTTTCACTGTTACTTTGAAAGTAGCTTCTTTGCCTGCTAATTCAGCCGCATGGTATTCTTCTGGGAATGTAACAACTACATCTTTAGATTCGCCAGCTTTCACACCTGTTAATTGCTCTTCAAAACCAGGAATGAAAGAACCAGAACCGATTTCTAGTGGATAGTCTTCGCCTTTACCACCTTCAAACGCTTCTTCACCTACGAAACCTTCGAAATCGATTACTGCTGTATCGCCTTCAACGATTGCTTCGTCTTCTTTAATTTCAAGTTCAGCTTTACGAGCTAATTGGTCTTGAATTTGAGCATCTACTTCTTCATCACTTACTTCAACTGGAAGTTTAGCTACTTCTAGACCTTTGTAGTTACCAAGTTTTGGTTCTGGTTTAACTGTTACTTGTGCAGTGAATGAGAAATCTTGACCATGTACAAAGTTTTCTGTACCAGAGATTTCTGGGTAATCAACTGGCATAATTCCAGCTTCATCGATTGCCTTTGCATAAGAATCAGGAACGATAATTTCTAATGCATCTTGGTATAAAGATTCGATACCGAAACGTTGTTCGAACATTTTACGAGGCATTTTACCTTTACGGAAACCTGGTACGTTAATTTGTTTTACAACTTTTGTGAACGCTTGGTCCATTGCTGCATCTACTTCTGCAGCTGGTACTTCAATTGTAAGAGTACCGATATTACCTTCTTGTTTTTCCCATTTTGCTGACATGTATAAATACCTCCAAATAAATAATCAAGTTTAGGATGTTAGACAATTCATTCGTAACTACGATTTTGACAACCATTTTAGTATAACATAGATGTGTATAGTTTCAACTTTTTTCATACCTAATGTAGTTCTGTTAGCTTTTCTAACATTTGTAAAAAGTCTACGATTTCATAGTCCATTTCTTTTACATTCCCTAGCATTGATGATACAAAGTCTATATAACTATAGGCAACATCTTCTGCCTCAAATGGATGCCATTCAAAGGGAAATGTGACAATGGCATGTTTCGCCATTAAGTATTGTACCATTTCCAACGTCGTTGGGTCTTGTGCCAACTTACTTTCAACTATATTTTTTATTTCCCCATATTGTGGTAATTGATTAGGTAAAGATAGTTGTGCGGGGTTTATCGTTTTTGATTGCCCTAATTTTGAAACCGTAATATTAATTGAAACTTCCTGTTCAACTAATAGGATTAAAGCCAAGCTTTGGACAAAAGGATGAACGGTCGTACTTTCAATAATTGCTTGCAACACCGTTTTTAACTGTCTTACATTGGTATCCATCAGACGATGTAATTTTATAGATTGCTCATTGGCAGTTAGTGCACTAAATTTTTCAAGCTCATATTCCTGCTCCTCTATGAACCGCTGGGCATTTTCTTTTTTTTCAAGATTTTTAGATACTTCTCTATTAAGACTTTTTAATCGTTCAAATTTCTCCACTTGATCACTTGGAAGTACACTTTCCTCTAGGAGGGTTGTAATCAATGTTTCTACTTGATGGTATTCCTTCAATTGCATACAAATTGTAATATACAATTCCATCACTTCCACATACATCGTTGTCCCCATTGCAAAAAGCTGTTCACAAACCCCTTTTGCTTTGTCATAATCCTTTAATTCGTATAAAGCAAAAGCATAGGCGCTAAGCGCAAATTCATCACCAGTTTCATATATAAAGGCCTTTTCAAAACTTGCAATAGCTTTCTCGTATTGATAATTTTCAGCAAACATATGCCCTTCACGTATTAATGTTTGGACAGCGCCTGGAAATACAACAATATTGTCATGTTTAATGACATGACGCTTACGTTTTGTCAATTCCCTCACCTCCTCGGTTCTATTTTTTATTTCGATTATTTACTAAAAAAATCCACAAGTTTCTTATTTTTTACAAAAAATAATTGCTTTTTCATTCATATTTTGTAATAAAATGTATTATAATTAGAATAGTCTAAAATTTATTATAACTTGCAGACTTTCTACCTGGTTATCTGCATACAGAAAATCAAGTTCTTAATAAGGAGTGGAATACATGCAATTACTAGATACAATCACTGAATTTGACCATTGTATCTCACCTGCATTCGAGGCATTATCGATTAAAGTCATTTCATTTTCTACAACGGACGGACCTATTCAAGATAATCCGATCGAATTTGAATTTTTAACACGTACAAAAATTGATGTGTACACACAAGAAGCTAGCACTTATCTTTTACGTATTCTTGGAACAATTCCTGGTTCCATTGCACTTGGGCATCAAAATGAAACTCTTTCCATTATTCCTCAAAAAGTAAACATCGAATGTAATGACAAGCTGTTACATGTTGACAAAAAAGATATGCATCAAATTTTACAACATCCTGAGCCGAATCGTCATTACAGCGAATGGCTTATTGATGCTATAAAAAATACCAATATTCTCGTTGAGCTGAAGACAAACCAGCACTCACTGATTGAATGGCCAATCGGTATAAAATCAGCAGCCATAATATAGGTAGAGATAGACATACTTCATCGTATGTCTTTTTTTGTTACTCTTATTTAAGCCTTTCCATTTTATTGCGTTTCTATCATAACAACTTTCTATAGTTTCTGGAAATAATATTATATCAGCCACCAACATTAAAGTGTTTGTATTGTCGTTTCAAACAGCAAAAGGCTATCCGTCCTGCATTAGGATTGCAAATTGGTCGATTTGCTTGAAAAAGGAGCTATAATAATAAAACAAACCTTATGATGGAGGCGCACATAAATATGAATTTAAAAGAAACACTACGATCTTTTTCTACCATGACACTGCATGAACGTCAGGCAGTGATGAAGGACAAAGGAGAATGGCTCTTACAGGAGATGCTAACGCACATTGGTTCAACTGATGCTGAATTGCGCGATCATTTAATTTATCGTACGTTTGTTGATTTACTGAGTGATAATTTATTAAGCACACAACAATTACAATTATTATTTGAGACAGCAACAAGTGAGGAATTTTTATATGTACATATCGGAGAAGCACCAACAGACAGTGTCTTTACTAGGTCATTCTCCGCACTGCTTGTTGCAGGTTTACTTGCAAAGGATGCCGAGATGCTCGTTTTAAAAGACGACGAATTGCAGCCGTTCTTTAAAAGAATTGGACGCTATCTATTATTAGAACAAGATACAAGAGGTTACGTGAAGGATAAAGGATGGGCTCATAGTATTTCACATGGGGCTGATTTAGCCGCCATGACTATTAAACATCCTAAATTCGATTTACAATATGCCCCATCCATTTTACATGCACTAAAGCTTGTCACGTGGAAAGGCACAGTCTTTATCAACGATGAAGAAGAGCGATTAACCAACATAGTAGATGCTTTATTACAACAAAACTACTCGGAGGAAGCTTTGATCGAATTTGTTGAACAAGCCTTTGATAAGTTTGAAATGCATTTAATGACGCAAGGATATAATGAAAGCTTTTTTAGTGGGCGTACTTGTACATTAAACTTCATGAAGACATTGTATTTTTCTTTAAAAATGAATAATAAAGCCCTCAAACTACAAAATACAATCTATGGGCACGTAGCCAAATGGCTCAAGCTTGGTGACTGATTAAAAAATGCTAATTCGATACGTATCTTTCTCAGAAACATAAAAAATTTCTACCATACTAGCAAACTAAGTTACTTCTTAGTTTGCTTTTTGTTTTTCAAACAGAATATAGAAATGTAAATTTATGTATAATCAAGAAAACTATTTGTTATATTAACATAATTAATAACACTCCCCATTTATTCCCTTTTCAATCATTCCTTTCATTGATAGTTCATCCTAATGTTTCCACACAATGCTCTTCTTCTACTCCTTTTATATAAAAAACGCAAATAAAAAATATTATTATGTCCGTTGGGATACTGATTTTATTACAAAACAGCGTCCAAAATGTGAAATGCCATTTTTCATAAAAAAAACTATTTACTTAGTTAAACATGAAGAATGTAGTATTTTCAACGTTTCCACAGTGTTTAATAAACAAAACCTTAAAATACCAATACTAAAATAACGTTTTTTGTTCAAAAAATGTTCAAATTCAATGTATCTTTACTATCATTTCCATAACAAAATTATGTTTTTTCTTAAAAACAGGGCGTATAATCCAATGTGCAAACAACGACAAGATGTGACAATCGTAATAGACATGTACGTATGTGAAATGATTGCACAAATCATTGATTTTGCTAACGCTTGCATTAGACCAATCAACTTCAAGATTTATGTTTCATATTGAACCATGCCATTGTAAATTCTTAAGTTGTTGATTGGTACGCCAAGATAAAAGAGGTGACCTCAGTATCCACTATTTATAAATGTGAACTGACAAAAAACACATGAATTTTATGAATAGCCGTTCTATAGAAAGGAGTCAAACATGAAGAAAAAATTAAGTTTAATGTTTGTAGCATTGGGTGCCCTTGCACTTCTTGCTGGTTGTGAGCCATTAACAGTGTTCAATCCTAAAGGACCAAATGCCGAAACATTATCAAACACAATTATTTTATCCATTATTACAATGGCCTTTATATTACTAGTCGTGTATGTGCTTTTAGCCTTTATGCTAACTAAATATCGTGCGTCAAAAGCATCTGCAGATTATGAGCCACCTCATGAAGAGGGTAGTCATCTTCTAGAAATCACATGGACAGTAATTCCTATTATTATTGTTGCATTCTTGGCTGTTGTAACTGTAAGAACAACATCTACTGTAGAGGCTCAGCCAGCAGGTTATGACGATAAAGAACCTTTAGTAATTTATGCATCATCATCAAACTGGAAATGGCATTTTAGTTACCCTGAAGAAGGTGTTGAAACAGTTAACTATGTCAACCTTCCAGTGGATCGTCCAATTGAGTTTAAATTATACTCATTCGGTCCGATTACAAGTTTCTGGATCCCTCAATTAGCAGGTCAAAAATATGCCATGAGTGATATGTTAACAACTATTCACCTTGCAGCAGATGAAGTGGGTTCATTCATGGGACGTAACTCTAACTTTAATGGACGTGGATTTGCAGAAATGGAATTTGAAGCACAATCTATGACACAAGAAGACTTCGATAAATGGGTTGCTGATGTTAAAGCAAAAGAAAAACCATTAACAGAAGAAAAATTTGATGAGCTATTAAAGGCTGAGCATGTTGGTCGCCAAAGCTTCTCATCTACACACTTAGAATTCAGCCCTGCCCCAATGGAACATGGTAAAAACATGAAAATGGGTGACATGGATCATGGTGACATGTCTGAAGAAGATATGAATAATGAACATTCAGGTCATTAATTTACATTTAACTTTGAACGAGTAGAATATTAATTTTTAATTTTGAAAGGAGCGCATCCAATGAGTATGGAAGAATTATTCCATCCAATGCAAGAACCGATGATTTTAGCGGCAGCTATTAGTATCGTAGTTGGAGCAGTCGTTATCGTAGCTGGCCTTACTTATTTCAAAAAATGGGGCTATTTCTACAAAAACTGGCTATCAACTGTTGACCATAAAAAAATCGGGATTATGTATATCGCTGTAGCATTATTAATGCTATTCCGCGGTGGTATCGATGCACTATTAATGCGTGCACAAACAGCTGTTCCGGATAACGGGCTTCTTGATGCACAACATTATAATGAAATTTTCACAACACACGGTTTATTAATGATTTTATTTATGGCGATGCCATTTGTGATTGGTTTAATGAACATTGTCATCCCACTTCAAATCGGTGCACGTGACGTTGCTTTCCCACGTCTAAATGCTGTCAGCTTTTGGCTATTTGCAGCAGGTGCTGGTTTATTAAACTTATCATTCATTATCGGTGGTTCACCAGACGCTGGTTGGACAGCCTACTTCCCTCTTGCAAGTACGGATTTTAGTCCGACTGTAGGGAATAACTATTATTCTTTAGCACTTCAATTATCAGGTATTGGTACATTGATGACAGGTGTTAACTTCATCACGACAATTATTAAAATGCGTGCACCTGGTATGAAATTAATGAAAATGCCAATGTTTACTTGGTCGATTTTAATTACAAACGTAATTATTGTATTCGCATTTCCAGTATTAACTGTAGCGCTTGCTCTTATGATGTTAGACCGACAATTCGGTACTAAATTCTTTGCTATGCAAGACGGCGGTATGGATATGCTTTGGGCCAACCTATTCTGGGTTTGGGGACATCCTGAAGTTTATATCGTTATTCTACCTGCTTTCGGTATTTTCTCAGAAATCATTGCAACATTTGCACGTAAAAACTTGTACGGCTATAAATCAATGGTTATGAGTATGGTTGTCATTTCTTTACTATCATTCTTAGTTTGGGCCCACCACTTCTATACAATGGGTCACGGGGTTATGGTAAACAGCGTATTCTCTATTACAACAATGGCAATCGCCGTTCCAACTGGTGTTAAAATATTTAACTGGCTACTGACAATGAGGAACGGGAAAATTCAATTTACAACACCAATGCTTTATGCACTTGGCTTTATACCGATCTTCACAATTGGTGGGGTTACAGGGGTAATGCTAGCGATGGCAAGTGCTGACTATCAATATCATAATACGATGTTCTTAGTTGCCCACTTCCACTACGTTTTAATTCCAGGTACAGTATTCGGTGTACTTGCAGGTTACCACTACTGGTGGCCAAAAATGTTCGGTTTCCGTTTAAATGAAAAATTAGGGAAAACTGCGTTCTGGTTCATTGCAATCAGCTTCAACGTAACATTCTTCCCATTATTCATTTTAGGTTTAGATGGTTATGCTCGTCGTATGTACACTTACTCAGAATCAACAGGCTATGGACCATTGAACATGTTATCATTTGTTGGTGCTTTAGGACTTGCAGTCGGCTTTGCGTTGATCGTTTATAATATCTATTACAGCTGGAAACATATGCCTCGCAATGAAAAGGCTGATGTATGGGATGGTCGTACACTTGAATGGGCTACTCATTCTCCAGTACCAGAATACAACTTTGCTGTAGTTCCAACTGTTACTCGCTTAGATGAGTTCTGGTTCGCGAAAAAAGAAGGTCGCGATATTACAGCAGGTAAAATTGAAAAAATTCACATGCCAAATAATACAGGCACACCATTCTGGATGAGTGGATTCTTCTTCCTTGCAGCATTCTTTGCTGTATTCAATCTATGGGTGCCAGCCATCATTAGTATGCTTGGTGTATTTGGCTTCATGATCCATCGTTCTTTCGAAAAAGACCATGGTCGTTATATTTCAGTTGAGGAAGTTATGGCAACTGAGAAAAGCTTGAGAGGTGATAAATAATATGAAAATCGATTCTTCACTTCCATTAGAATATAGTACAGAGGAAAATCGCCTAAAAATCTTTGGTTTCTGGATTTTCCTTGGCGCCGAGATCGTGTTATTTGCCACATTGTTTACTGTGTATTTCACACTTCACACACGGACAGGTAGTGGCCCGAATGGTGCTGAAATCTTTGAGTTAACACCAGTTCTATGGGAAACATTCTTATTATTAACAAGTAGTTTCACAATTGGTCTTGGTGTTCATGCAATGCGTATTGGTCGTAAAAAGGCAATGATGACTTTCTTCATCATTACCCTTTTACTAGGCTTAGGTTTCTTAGCTATTGAGATTGATGAGTTCATCACTTATGTGCATGAAGGTGCGACAATTCAAACAAGCGCATTCCTGTCATCATTAATGACATTACTTGGAACACACGGTGCCCACGTAACATTTGGTTTCTTCTGGGGCCTAGCTATCATTATCCAAGTAGCTAAACGTGGTTTAAATCCACAAACAGCGAACAAAGCATTTATCTTCTCATTGTACTGGCATTTCCTAGACGTTGTATGGATTTTCATCTTCAGCTTCGTCTATTTGAAAGGATTGATTAGCTGATGAAGGAATTATTCCCAAAACAACATGTCATGGGCTTCGGCTTCTCATTATTATTGACACTTGTCGCTTTAGCCGTTGTAACCTTTGATATGAGTTATAAAATGGCATTCGCTATTTTACTTGTCACTGCCCTTGCACAAGCAACTGTACAGTTAGTGTTATTCATGCACATCGGTGAATCTGAAGATAAGAAAACGTTATATACAACGATTTTATATTCAGTATTCGTAGGTGTTGTAACAATCATTGGTACATTATTCGCCATGATTTGGGGTTACTAAGGAATTACATGTAGATATTTTCGAGCTTATTGAAACGCTCCTCAAAAAGCTGTCACCTACTTTCGTATTAAACGATTGGTTGGTGGCAGCTTTTTTATTAATTTTCATGCTTCTCACTGGTCGTTATTGCAAGATTATTGTTTTTTTAATAAGGAATTAGATATATTTTATAAAATAACGAAACTTTTCCTTTTCTTGGGCGTATACTAGTAGATAGTGTTTTTTACCAAGAATAGGAGATGAAAGTAATGAAGAAGATTTTTAAAGTATTAGCAGTTGGAACACTGGCATTGACGCTCGCTGCTTGTAATTCAAGTGCCACACCTACGAAAGACACAACTAAAACTAGCAATCTCACTTTAGAACAAGTGTATGACAAAGCAGTGGATCGTCAGTCTGACATTAAAAGTGCTAGTGCCAATATGGATATGACACAGATAACGAAGGTTGGATCTGGTGAAGAGGCTATGGAGTTCTCTATCAACTCAAAAATGGAAATGGACATTATCGTTGACCCACTTGCTATGCATTTATCGGGCTCTATGTCGATGCCAGATATGATGAGTGAAGGCCAAGAAACAACGGACATGCCTATTGAAATGTATATGAAAAAAGACGCTGGCCTTTTCATGAAAGATGTGACTACTGACAGCTGGTTAAAGCTTCCTGATGAGAACTTTGATGCAATTTTAGATCAAACGGCTACTTCTGCTGACGCTAAGGAACAGTTAGAACAACTCAAAAAGTTTATTAATGATTTTACCTTTGAACAAACTGATAATGAATATGTCCTTACATTAGAAGCAAAAGGTGATAAATTTAAAGAGTTAATTGATTCTGAGATTAATAAATCAATTGAGGACATGGGATTAGAAGAAAACCCTATGGATCAATTAACAATCGAAAAAATCAACTATGTGTTACACATTGATAAAGAGACTTTCGATACGAAAAAAATGGATATGAATTTTGATTTGAAAATGGCAGTGGAAGGCGATGAATTGTTAATGAATACAAAATCAGTCGTTACTTATACTGATTTCAATCATCTTAAAACAATTGATATTCCTCAGAGCATTGTAGATAACGCCCAAACAATCGAATAAAAAACAAACCTGCTTGTCATCTCTCTACAAGCAGGTTTGTTTTGTTTTTATCCATATAAATATGACGAAGATTTCCGTAAAATTATCGAACGATTAATACATCACAGTGAGCATGACGTACTACTTTTTCTGCTACAGACCCTAGCATCATTTTTTCCATTCGATTTAACCCTGTTGCCCCACACACGATTAAATCAACATGCGTAAGCTGTGTCAAAATCCCCTTTGGCGAACCCGTTTCTACTACTGACTCTACGCTTTGAACACCTATCTGAACCACTTGCTTTTCTAAGCTTTCCATTTTGCTCTTGTTTTCTTTCTTCAATTCTTCCGCATATTTTAAATCATATGCTGACACCGCTCCAAAAGATTTTGTATCAATCACATTCACTAATTGCAAAGTTGCATTGTGTTGCATTGCTAATTGACTTGCTCTTTCTAAAGCCTTCAATGATTGTTCTGAGAAATCAATTGCTACTGCGATTTTAAGATAGTTAGCCATTTTAGTCCTCTCCATTCTTCATGCCATTCCATGTTTTCACAAATATTATATCATAACGGTGTTCTGTATAGTTTATCGTCATCGGGTTGTGGATTTCCGCGTCCATCCGTATTATTACTGATAAAGTATAAATAGCTATCATCCATAAAAACATCTCGGATTCTTCCAAATTCCGATAGTAGTACATCTTGTTTTTTCATGTTCACATCAAATGTTAGCACTGCTGTCCCCCTTAGTGCTGCAGCATATAATTGATCATCTACTACAGTAATACCAGATGGCGCCCACGTATTTGTCGAGCCTGAAGTAAATAGAGGCGTTACCAAATGTTGCTGTTTGTCTGTTCCCTCCATAAGCGGCCAACCATAATTCTTCCCTTTTTCAATAATGTTGATTTCGTCATTTGCCGCATTGCCATGTTCGCTTGCGTACATCGTCCCATCCGTTGCCCATGCTAATCCCTGCGGATTTCGATGCCCATAGCTATACACATACGAACGAGGAAAAGGATTATCATTCGGTATGGAACCGTCCAAATTGAGACGTAAAATCTTTCCTTCCAATGCATCTAAATCCTGTGCTAAAGATGGTTGGGTGGCATCTCCGACAGTAACATACAATTTGCTATCGGGACCTATTTTTAAACGTCCACCATGATGATATGTACCGCTCTGTATTCGATCAATCAAGAGATCCGTTTCTTGCCACTTATTATCGATTAATATTAATGTCACAACCCGATTAAATTGCGCTGATCCCTCCTCATACGTATAGTAAGCATAAGCAATATTGGTTGTTGTAAAATCAGGAGCTAGCACAAATCCTAGGAGACCAGCTTCAGGAGCTGCCGATAATTGTTTCTTTAATAGGACCTGTTGTCTTTCAACTACATCTTCCGTAATCATCACAATATTTCCTGGTCTTTCTGTTACAAATAACGCTGTATCGCTTTTTTCAATCGACCAAGGCGTTTGCAATTGCTCCGCTATTATTTCAACGTTTGGAGTGACTTTTGAGAGTTCTTCTTGTTTTACCTTCCTCTCATCCTTCCCCTTAGTAGAAGTACAGGCCGAACACATAATAATAGCTAACAGTAAAACGGGAATCATTCGCTTCATCTTGTCTCCTCCTTTTTTTGAAAATAGAAAAAGACGTCGGCCCTAGACGTCTCTTTTACTTATTTTTATACTTTCGAACATAATTATTTCACCAAATGTTTTTGTGTGCTCTAGCACTTTAAAATAAGCTTCTTTTCGATGGATGAGTCGTTCTTGTCGTAATTTTTGATAGGAATAATAAAATTCATCTATTGTTATTTTATTCATAAACTCACCTCTTATAGTAGTATATGCTAACACTATTATAAGGTTGGTAAATTCTTACGACAATTCTATTTTCTATTTTTGATTATAAGTTCCCAAAAATTGAAGGATAAAAGACATATGATTTCTCGAAGGAATATACATATTTATCTAATTAGTTGATAAAAAAAGGCAGTACTTTTTCTTCTACAACTTGTTCACCCGCCTGAATCCATCTACTTTTATCATGAATATGCCCATCCTTATCAAGCGGCGTCTGGAATTGACTAGCTCCTGTAGCCTCCAGTAAAGAACCTTCATCATAGTCTAAACCAACGTTAGCAACATGTTTAATGACAAACGGCTTTTGAAATCGAATTTGAGCATCTTCATTATCCAATTCCCCAGCTGTTACGATAAAGGGCACGCGCAAATATATCGTTTCGCCCCCGCCTCTCCATAGTACCGCGTCGAAGCTCCCTTTATGATATTCCCAATTTCCACCAATTGTAAAACCACGATGAATAATATGATCTCGCAAATAACCATAGCCTATCTCTTTTCCAACTATTTTTGAATCAAACTGTAGCATTTTGAAACCTCCTCCTTTTACTTGATAAAAGTCTATCCTAAAAAGAGGAATTACAAACTATTTCTCACACTCAGCAAAAAAATCCCAAAGCCCTTTACTAACATGGCTTCGAGACTTTAGTAAATAATTTATAAAGGAACTGAGACTGTTCGATTTAAAACATATTTAGCGACTTCTACATATTCTGTAACAGCCCTTAGGCTAACTGCGGCAGTTGGCACTAAGCTTTCAAAGCCATGATAGCATCCTGGGTATAAATGAAACTCAACATCTACACCTGCCTGGCAGAGTTTCGTTACATATTGTAACGTTTCATCACGGAACGGATCTAGCTGACCAACACATGTGTAAGTAAAGGGAAGCCCAGTTAAATCATCGGCTCTTGCAGCAGCAGCATATTTTGGCACATTATCACTGCCGTTTTCTCCATTTAAATACATTTCCCATCCCTTTTGATTAAGGGAATGATTCCAGATCATATGACCAGTAATTTCTAAGGAGGATGGTGTATTATTACGATCATCTATCATTGGATATAGAGGCATTTGGAAGCTAAGCTTTGGATAATTGCGATCACGTGTTAGCAGTGCAAGAGCAGCGGTTAGCCCACCTCCAGCACTTGCCCCGGCTATCCCTATACGCAGATTATCAATCTTTAAATCGTCCGCATGATCTGCCACCCATTTTAACGCAGTATAACAATCTTCGAGCGGTACTGGGTAAGGATGCTCAGGTGCAAGTCTGTAGTCTACTGATACAACGACACACTTTGCATCTGTAACAAAGCGCTGACAAAGCAAATCATCGCCCTCTGGAGCTCCTAAAACATAGCCACCCCCATGAATCCATACCATTGCTGGGTAAATTTCACTTTGCTCTTTTGGCTGGTAGATTCTAATGCGCAGTGCAACACCCCCTTCAGGTCCTTGAATCATTTTATTAGTAACTAAAATCTGCTCGTTTATTGTGGCTGGTACGGCTACTGCCGCCATACCATCTCTTGTAGCTTGTACATTGTCTAAGTCTAAAGGTGGAAAAACAGCTAATAATTCTTTTAGTTCTGGATCAATACGATGTTCCATTAAGCTTCATCCTCTCTTTTATCTGTTCTTTACGATGTAAGTCCGCCATCAATCGTCACAACTGCACCATTCATATAGGAAGACTCCTGTGAAATTAAGAAAGCGATTACATTTGCGATTTCAGTAGGGTTTGCTAATCTTCTTAGAGGTCCATTCTCCTCTGGGCTCGTTTCAAGTCCCTTTGTCATGTTTGTCATAACACCACCAGGGCATATAGCATTTACGCGGACACCGCTTGGTCCATACTCTATGGCAGCCGTTTTAGTTAGCCCAATGACACCATGCTTACTTGCGGAATAGCCACCCAAATAGGGTTGCCCTTGTATTCCAGCAGCTGAAGCGGTATTCACGATGACACCTGATTGTTGTTGTTCCATCTCTTTTAGTACATACTTTAAGCCTAAAAATGCCCCTTTCAGATTTACAGAGATTACACGATCAAACATCTCCTCATCTAAATTACCTAGTAACGAGGGTGGACTTAATATGCCCGCATTATTAATGAAAGCATCAATTCGACCAAATGCCTGCTTGGCAGCATCCACATACTTCCTTACATCTTGACTGTTAGAAACATCTGCTTGGACAAAGATGGCCTGCTGCTGATGCTCTTTCACAGTATTTAAAGTATCATGACCACTCCTTTCATCAAAATCTACTAATATTAATGCCTTGTTTTTTGTCGCTAGTAGTTTAGCTGTTTCTCTACCTATTCCGCTTCCCGCACCAGTAATAATCACTACTTGCTGCTCCATATTTTTTATGCTCCTTCCTCGGACACTATGATATAGATTTTAATTTTAATAACTGAAAGCCTTCATAATTATTTTGGGCAACCTCCTGACAGCGTTTTGTGTAATAATTGAATCCACCTAGATAGATTAAGAAGCTACGCGGTTTCCCTGCAATATTTGCGCCTGTATACCACGAATCGCCTTTTACATATAATGTTTCATTTGCAATCTCTCGACAATGTTTACTCCATGCCTGCTCTGCTTCCGCATTTGTCTCCATGACATCGAAATCATGTTCACGTAAATAATCGATGCATTGTGCTATCCATTCTACATGTTGCTCTATAGCAATTGGCATATTTACAAGGACAGAAGGACTTTCTGGACCTGTAATCATAAATAGATTTGGAAAACATGCTGTAGCTAGTCCAAGATATGTTTGAACAGATGCTCCATTTTCCCATTTGTCTTTTAATGTCACGCCATTCCTTCCACGAATGTCTATTTTAAATAAAGGACCCGTCATGCCGTCATAGCCCGTTGCAAATATGATCATATCTAACTCGAAATGATCGGTAGCTGTTTGGATCCCTGTTTCAGTAATCTCTAAGATTGGCGATTCCTTTACATCCACCAGTAAAACATTATCTCTGTTATATGTTTCAAAATAATCGCTATCTAAAACTTGTCTTTTTGTGCCATACATATACTTTGGACATAGCTTTTCTGCAACGATTGGATTTTGAACAGTTTCGCGTATTTTAGAACGAATAAATGCCGCCGCCTTTTCATTCGACTGTTCATTTGTTAATAAATCCTTGTAAGTCGATGCAAAGGCAAATCCACCTTGCGCCCATGCTTCCTCAAAAACTTCCTGTCTATGATGATCACTATCCTCAATAGCAGATGGGTGGTTATAGGCAAAAGGTGTGCCTGAAACTGAATTTCTCATTGCATGCTTCAGATTTTCGAAATTCCCCTTGGTCTCTCGTATAAAGCCTTCATCATACAGATGATTCCGAGCAGGAATTGTATACTGTGGTGTTCGTTGAAAGACAGTTAAATGCTTGGCTTCTTTAGCAATTACCGGAATGGCTTGAATGCCACTAGAGCCTGTTCCAATTATACCTACTCTTTTGCCTGTGAAATCTACTTTTTCATGTGGCCAATGCCCGGTATGATACCATTCTCCACTAAACTGATCTAACCCCTGAAACTTAGGAACATTCGCTGCAGAAAGGCAGCCTATCCCTGTAATAAAATACTTCGCTAAAACTTGATGTCCATCATTTAGATAAACCAGCCATTTATTCTGTTCCTCATCAAAATGTGCAGCCTTGACGCGTGTGTTGAATTGAATATTTGCTCGCAACTTTAAACGATCTGCCACATAGTTTAAATACCGTAATATTTCTTCTTGCTCAGGAAATCTAGATGTCCACGTCCATTCTTCATATAATTCTTTAGAGAAAGTATAATTATAATAAATACTTTCAATGTCACATCTAGCACCAGGATATCGATTCCAATACCAAACGCCCCCTACACCATCACCAGTTTCATAGACAATCGTTGAGAATCCTTTACTCTTTAATTGATGTAACATATATAAGCCTGCAAATCCTGCGCCTAGAATAACTGCATCTACCTCTTTAACTGGTTGATTTTTCACATCATTCCCCCTCATCTAAAAAATTCTCAAGTGAACATTAAGAAAAAAATAGCTTTTCTTAACATAAATGCTACAACTTACAGAAAATATTGAAAATTCCTTATTTTAAGCGTAGTATATACTTAAAAAAGGGGATAGGTCATGTCCAATCTCTATACCATTCAAAAACGTTTCGACACTGTGCAAAACTATTCCAATCACGAAGAGTTGTTGATTCACATTTTGCAGGTATATCTAGATTCTTTTCCGATCAAGGATGCTTATTTATTAAGGTATTCACCAATAGGCTTTGTCGCTGAAGGTATTATTTTTTTAAATGAAGAGGGTGGCAGTCATATCGGAGAAATTCGTGAGGAAATACGTAGCTTCCCTATTATTTATTCAGCTATCGTTGAGAAAAAAGCTAAATTTTGTACGGGCATGGACTATTTAAAAAACATCAGTATTAAATATTCCATCCCCTCTCAAAACAACGCTTTTTTAATTGTTCCTATCTTTATTGGACATTATGTGTTTGGTTATATTTGCAGTACACAAATAGATATGGATGAAATAACCGGAAAGCTACTAGATGACTTTACAGCCTTTGGCAATGTGATTGGTCAGCTCATCATTCAAGCTAGAGACCCTAAAAAGGATAGTATACTTAGTAAGAGAGAATTAGAGGTCATGAGACAGATTGCTTTAGGAGATAGCACGAAGGAAATGGCTGATTTTATGAATTTAAGTGAATTAACAATCAATCAATACGTAAAATCCGCCATCAAAAAATTACAGGCCAAAAATCGCACGCATGCCATCAGTATTTTATATCAAGAGGGGGTTATTTAATAGGGGGAACACATTTCTCCCCCCTTTGAGCCTATCGAATTAGACATCTGAATCGAAAATAAGCAAATACCATATATTGTTTACATTCATTCCCCATATGTTTTCATTAAATCTGTTTACCATGCTGGCTGTTTAATAACTCCTTTCGGTAGTAATTCTTTCATAACTGGCTTCATGTCTATAATAGGCGTCACATCAATGGCATCAAGCCTTTTTACAAACAATGTTCTCTGTTTGTCCTCTACCAATTCAACATCGTAATTCCCATTTTATTTGGTCCATTTTTACCTCTTTGTGCAAAAATGCCTACTTTTGGATAGTTTTGATTATTTCTTGGATGCCTTGCTTCATACTGAATTTGATCGTCTGAAACCTGATCAAAATAAAAAATGATTTCTAAATGAGAAAAATCTTCTATTCCTTTCAACGACTCTTCATGAAAATTTTCTGAGAGTTCAATGGTTGATATAATTTCTCCCCAGTAATCCTCTTTTATTGTTTTCCGGCTGTTGCTAACTGTAGCAATTGGTTGAATCATATATTGCATTCCATAATTCTGGTATATGGGAATAAATATAAAAAAGGATATTAACGTATTAATCACCTGACGTTCCATAATCCTTGATGGTTACGTTCACTTCACATTTTATAGGTACCTCACTAAATATTTCATCCCAATCTTTTTTTATCTTTTCCCATTCTTTTGGATACTTAATTCTTAATTTATTACCGAATCCTGAAACATCTGTTTGATATTCTTGTTGAAGCTTTTCAGACGTTTTCATCACTAATCGTTCAATTTCTTGCTCGATTGTTTTCTCCGCTTTTTTTAAAAATTTATTGTTAAATGCTTTATCTGACAGTACCCAATGTTCAGCAATTCTTCCTTCAGATTGAATTTTCACTGTAAAAGAAATATGGTCACCATCTACTTTTGGTACGATCTTACTTTTCATAGACATGATTTCATAAACGAGAGGCGAGCCCGATTCTTTATCAAAACTCTTTACTAAACCTCCTTCACCTTTCCCTGTGATCCATGTAATGCCCTCTAAGTCGCTTTCATTCAAAAAACCTCGAAGTTTTTTAGTTTTCCCATCAATGACAGCAGCGCCTACAAATTTTACTTCTCCATCTTCTGAAATAACGTTTTGTAATAAAAAGCTTGAATCCGAATATAATTTTCCTTCTAATTTCGCAATGGTCATAGGTGGTAATATTTTAGTTGTTCTTTCATGCCCCCCCATCATCTCTACCAATTGAAAGGCAGGGATTTTCGTTGGTTCATTCGTTTCAAGTGTATCACTTGCCCGCCCCTGAGCAATAAGTAGAAGTCCGCTTGGTCGTATTTCGAGCTCTCTTAAAAAAAAATCCAACAGTTGCTGTAAGTTAATAGTGCTGGCAAGATCCTCGCCAATAATTGTGACCTTGGAATGCTCTGCAAATGAATGTTTGTCTGACTTTAATAGCATATTTCGTAAAGTAGGTAAAACAACATCCCCTGTTTCAGAAACATTTTTATATGCCTTTTCTCGTAATGTTCCATCTTTCATTCCAGTAACAGTTGTCTCAGAAGTGACCAATTGATTCGTAACGGTAAGCAACGTTCTATTAGCATATTTAGCCTCTGTTTGTTCCTCAGTCGTAGCCTCTCCTGTTGCTAAATCCAATGAGGTACCAACAATCAATCCTAAATCCTCAATCTCTTTACTACTCCAGCAGCCAGTAAGTAAGAGAGATGCCATTACCACAAGAGAAATACGCAAATATCGATAGGGTCTCTTCATGTTTTATCGCCTTTCAGTTTTGATATAAGGAGTAAAGTTATGGGTAATACACCAAATAAAAATAACGCAGCATGACCGATCTTATCGCCAAACTTAAACAAGTCATTAATATTTTTAGGTGTCATGGCGATAATATAAATAATCGGTAATAACCCATATAGAAAAGGGTGTATGCTTTTCTTAAAAAGCTGAGCTAATCCTAAAGCGGCAGCATAATAGGTAATGGTGAAGGTAGCAAAAATTTGCATAATCCAAATAACAAGTAAAAATGATTCAAAGCGCTCGAAAATTAATCCTGGAATTTCAAAACTCCGCATAAGTTCGATTGTTGGCCATGTTCTTGTCAGAACCCCTTCGATGGACAGAGCGCCAATCACCATTACAACTGTAATAACATAAAAAAGTAATGGAATCGCTATGCCCACTAAGACGACTTTGACTGCTTTCTTTTTATCAGATGGGTACATAAATGCCACTAAAAGCAGCATAATCTCAGGGCCTAGAAACGCTAAAGTCGCCGTTTTGATTCCTTTCAATATCGGAACGACTCCCATCCCTAAAACAGGTCGAAGATTATCGATCTCAAAGATTCCTAAGCTTAAAAAAGCAACAAGTAAGAAAATCACAAAGGTAATGGGAAATATAATTTCGAATAAGCGACCGATCGAATTTATCCCACCACTCACCAAATAGAGCCCCACCCATAAGAAAGGCAAAATAATAGCCCATGTGGGTGTTCCCTCCAATAAAAAGAGGGAGGTTACTTCAGCCATGATTCGAACCTCAAATGCAGAAATCGTAAAGAAATAAGTAATGACAAGCGAACTAATCAACCAGCCTAGCCATTTCCCAACAATATCTTGATTATATTGATAAAATGTCTTGTCTGGATATTGTTGACTTAGCTTGACGATAATTACACCTGCAATCATGGCAACAAGGCCGCCTAAAAAAACACTAATCCATACATCTGGTGTTTTCACCTTCTCTACCGAGGCACGAGGCAAGGTGAGAATGCCAGTTGCAAGAATATAATTAATAATAATGACTATTGTTTGGGACGTCGTAATTTTATCTTTTGGACTGGTGATCATGGCTACTAGTTTCCTTTCCTCGTATTTCCCCTTTACGAACAGAATTTTTTGGCTGTAATAATTTTGGTCGGCGTTTCATCATCATTAATGGCATACGTACCATAAAATCTTTCCAATCCCCTGCTCTATATGGAACAGTCGGACTAACATAAGGAACACCAAAACTTTTCAGCTTCACTAAATGACTGCAAAGGAACAGGAAAAATAAAATGACTCCGTAAAGACCAAATATTGCAGCGAAAAACATGGCCACAAATCGGAGCATTCGTAATGTAATACCAGCGTTATATTGAGGGATAGCAAAGGATGAAATAGCGGTTAAAGCAACGACGATCACCATAATCGGACTTACAATTCCAGCTTGGACAGCTGCTTCTCCAATAACAAGACCACCGACGATTCCCATTGTGGGACCGATCGGCTTGGGTAAACGAAGTCCAGCTTCTCGTAAAATTTCGATTGCTACCTCCATAATAAGCGCCTCGATTAACGCAGGAAATGGAACTCCTTCCCTTGTGGACATCATGGACAGTGCTAGCTTAGTTGGGATTAATCCCTGATGGAACGACACAAAAGCAATATACATGGATGGACCAAAAAGTGTAATCCCAGCTGCTAAGTATCGTAGAAGACGAATGAGCGAACTAGCAAACCATCGTTCATAATAATCTTCTGGCGATTGTAGTAGCATATTAATGGTAACTGGTACAATTAAAGCGAATGGTGTGCCATCTAATATAATGGCAACTCGCCCCTCCATTAATGCCCCATATACTCGATCAGGACGCTCCGTGTTCTGCACTTGTGTAAAAGGGCTCAGAAAATTATCTTCAATTAATTGCTCTATATAGCCCGATTCTAATAGGTTATCAAGATCGATTGTTTGTATCCGTTTTTTTACCTCCTCCACCAACTCTGGATCTACTATCTCATCCATATAGGCAATAACTAGCTCCTTTTTTACCCTCTCCCCCACTGCCATCTGAATGATAGATAATTGCTGATTTTCACCTTGCTGTCTTAGAAGGGCCGTATTGTCACTTAATCTTTCTGTAAAGCCTACTCTTGGCCCTCTAACAACCGCTTCTGAAATAGGCTCCTCAATATTACGCGTCTTGCCATTTATCGTACAAAGTAATAAAACATTAGGCATACCGTCTACAAATAAAGCTGTATACCCTGTTAATACTTTACTTACTATTCCTTGCATCGTTGATTCTTCTAGTATATCCCCGATAGGTATATTATTTTTCATGAGGTTCTGCAGATTGCCGTTTTCTGTTAAAGTAGAGGCGGATGTGTCCGAAAAACGTTCCATAATCGAAGTCAAAATATGCTCTTCGATTTGCACTTTATCTGCCAGTCCTTCCAGAAAAACAATGGCCGCACGAATATCAGTGTTTCCTATGTGAAACTCTCTAAAGTGGGCATCCCAATTATGCCCAAGTTCTTTTTTTATTTGTTCAAAATCTTTGTTAAAATCACCTGTAATCGGGGCAACTGTTTCTTGACCAGATGGCTGATCTACTTCCTTTTGGTTCGAATATTCTTTCATGTCGATCTTGCCATTATTCTTTTTTTCAAGTAATAAACCATTAAATAATTTGAAAATTAAAAATGGAATAATGAATACTAAAAAAGCCTGCATAAAAACTTGCCAATGTGGTATGTAGAATATTATCCTTTCCCACATAATGATCACCCTCTTTAATACAATCGAACATAGAATTACTACATGTTTTTATCATTATCTAAGCGGTCCTATTTTAAACTTCTAAACGTCAACATCTTTCCATGACAAAGTGCTAGCATTGGGATGTATTCTTAGCTTAATGATTCATTAGCTTTCCTCAGTCCTTAATATCCCCTTTTATTTATTCGGATCATTGAAATCTATAAAATAAGATATGGTATACTAGCTACTATGAAAAATTAGAAGGTGACATATATGCTAGAAGTTAATGAAAGTAAATTAGCCCACTATAGTATCCATTATTTGAGCGAGGCGACACTTCTTTTAGGAGAAGAGGCATTTACACAGCCAGAGCTCATGTTAGAAGCTGCATTTACACAGCTTGCATTTAGTAAAATAGAGCTGGAGCAGCAATATGAATTTTTCCATGAAACAGATATTGCGCTAAATGAAGTTTTTGCCTATTCAAAAAAAATATTCGAGCAGGACAGTAGCTTTCTTGAACAATCTCAAAATATGGCGAAGCACTTACATAGTGTATCCCAGCACCCAAATATCAAAAGCGGAGAGCTATTTATTGGCTTGTTTGAAAATTGTTTTCTATTAAATGAGGTTAAAAAGGTCATTGCCATTGTTAAAATTGATGAAAAAGAAATGTTTTTAGATGTCAAAAATGACAATAACAAAATGATCATTCACGGTGTGGATGGTATAAATGTGAAAAAAATTAATAATATGGCGATCATCGTAGATGTGGGACAAGAGCACCCCCCTGCTGTATTTATAAAGACGAAGCGAAAAGAGGATATCGTCTACTGGCAAGAACGATTCTTAAAAATTAAAGCAGCAGATGAACATTATCATAAAACCGATTTAGCGCTCAATGAATGTAAGAAGTATATTTTAAAAGAAGAGAATTACTCGAACACAGAGAAGCTGGGCTTTTTAAATAAAACGTTAGATTATTTTAGAAATGAAGAGGAGTTTCAAGTTGACCACTATATTGAAACCGTATTTGAGCAAGCGGATGCTACCCAAAAGGATATCCTCGTCAATTCAGTCAAACCTTATGAAACTGTTATTTCTGACAGCGCACTAGAAAAAGCTGAAAAGAAATATAAACGCAAAATAAAGCTTGATTCCAATATTGAAATTCAAGTCAATATTCAGCATATCGATCAAATAGACGAACTGATTGAAGTTGGCTATGATGAGGAAACAAATCGAAAATTTTATAAAATTTATTTCCAGGATGAAATATAAATGAGAGAAGCTCACGCTCGATGGTTGTAGTGCTATAGCTTGACCGCTTAGTGAAACTCAATGGCTTACCCTTATTTCATTATAAAAAAGGCATTCCCTTAAAAAGGGATGCCTTTTTTGCCTTAAAAACCACCATATTCTTTTTAAAGTTTTTTAAAAAAAGATAAAACTTTTTCATTTGGTAAAACGTCTAATAATTGGTAACAGAAGTTAACCTAAAGGAGAATGGATAAAGATGAAAAAACCTTTTAAGAAAACTTGGATTTTAGCTTCCGCATTAACACTAGGAATGGCCGTAATGACCCCGCTTCAAGCTGGTGCAACATCAGTTGATACAACTAAACAAGTCACTATACAAGTAGAACAAAAGATAAAAGGTACCATTAAGTACTTTGATGGCGATGGCCTCTCTATTAAAGGAGCCGATGGCAAAAATTATTTTATTGGCTTACACAAATTCTCTGACAAGCAAATCGAACAATTAAAGCTAGTAGAAGGACAGGAAATCGCTGTTGAAGGAAGCATTGTAGAAGATTACTCAGATTTCTATACATTTGATGTGTATAAAAAAAGCTTACCTAAAGAAGTTACAAAAGAAGAGTTAGTTCAATTAGAAAAGCTCTTCACTGACATGAAAAAGGCAGAAAAAGAAGAGAATTATGAAGAAATGGACCGAGTTTATCAGGCTATGAATAAAATTACAAGACCTTATGAATTGGCAAATTGGCAGCCTGAGCCTTTTGAAGATTTTATTAATGAAGCTGCTTTTGCTGAGCAAAATATCGTCATCAAAAAACAAGATAAAGAACAGCTTAAAGCACTTTATGCTGACTGGGTAAAATTCACTAAAGAAGATAAATCAGATGAGGCACAAGAAAAAATAGATAAAATCTTTACTATTTTAGAGGCATACTTCCAAGAGCTATATCCTCCACTAACTTTTGAGCAGTATATGGCTGATATGGATTTAGACATAACAAAAGAGGATCTCGTAAAGTTAAAGGCGATCTATGAGGAAGCTCAAAAAGCAGATAAAGATAAAAACGAAGAGCTTTCCATCAAGCTATGGGATCAATTCTACGAAGTCATTAATTCATATTATAAGCCAATTTCCTTTGAAGAATATATGTCAGATATCGAATTTGACATTAGCGAATCAGATTACACAAAACTAAAACAGCTCTATGAGGAAGCAAATGCCTTAGATCAAAAAGGTGAAGATGAAAAGGCTGCTGCCCAATGGGAAGCCTTTTATAAAATTTTAGATCCATATTATTTGGAAAATAGAGACATTCTGATTTCGGCTTCGAAGTTAATCATTCACGGGAACGATTTACTTCCAGAGCAAACAAAATAATCTTATTAGGGCTCTCCTATTTACTATAGGAGTAGCCCTTTTCTCTTATATGACAAAATTGTCATGTACTCCATGGAATAGTCATGTTAATCGATAGTTTGACCATAAATTGCTTGTTATAGTAATCCTTGTTGTAACAAGCAATTTATATGTTAAGGAGAAATGAGCATGACACTATTTATTAAAAAATCTGTTGTGATTGCTGTAATGCTAGTATTTTGTACGATGCTACCACAATTCGCACACGCAATATCCGATGACAAAATCCGTAAAATTGAACACTTTATTGAGGAACAACAAGCCCTTAGTAAAATCCCTGGCCTTTCAGTAATTATTGTTGATAAGGGGGTAACCGTATATCAACAAGGCTTTGGGTATGCAGATACGAAGTCAAAGACACCCGTTACTTCAGATACTCTTTTTGAGCTAGGCTCCACATCTAAAGCCTTTACTGGCCTTGCCATTCTTCAATTGGAAAAAAAGGGAGTACTGAAACGTTCAGATGATATTCAAAAATATATCCCATGGTTAACATTAACCTATAATGGAAAAAAGGAAGTTATAACAATTCAGCAGTTACTGTCGCATACAAGTGGGATTCCTTCTAATTCCATTGTTAAAATTCCCGAAAGCACAGCCAAAAATGCCCTTGAACAAACGGTCAAAACATTACTAAATCAAACATTAAATCGAAAACCAGGAAGCTCTTTTGAGTATGCAACGATTAATTATGATGTGTTAGGACTAATCATTGAACAAGTATCCAAACTACCATATGATCAATACGTCAAACAAAAGATTTTAGAACCTATTGGTATGTATGAATCGTTTGTAGGAATTCATCAAGTAGAATCCCCTCATATGGCATTGGGTTATAAAATAGGGCTTATGAAAGAGCAACCTTTTACACCCCCTATCTACCGTGGAAATATCCCCGCTGGCTATGTGATCAGTAACGCAAATGATATTGCAAAATGGTTGAAATTACAGTTGGGCAATAGTGAAATTTATTCAATTGATGCTAACACCATTAAAGAATCACATATCCCTGACCACTCTGTAGAGCCTTTTGATACAAATACTTATTATGCTACCGGTTGGGCACTGGTTAAAAATGATAACAAGCCATACATTTATCATGCTGGAGAAAATCCGACTTTTACATCGTATTTCATTATGCAGCCTGATGAGCAAATAGGGGTTGCAATCTTAGCCAATATGAATACAAGCTCGACAACTGCTATCGGCCAAGGAATCATGGATTTGTGGGAAGGTAAAACGACGGCTCCCCAACATGCTAATAGCTATCAGAAGCTTGATAAAATCGTCACGATAATAAGTATCATGATAATAGGAATCTGTCTAATCCTTTGCTATCTTTTAATCAAAACTGCCACAAACATTTATAAAAAAAGACGCCAATTGACTAAGCTAACTTACAAGAGAATAATTCTATTAGTTTCCCATTCATTACTTGTTGCCATACTGATAACAGCAATTTTTATGGCACCAGAAGTATTACTTGGCGGTTTAAATTGGACCTTTATTAAGGTGTGGGCACCAACCTCTATATCGGTATTATTGTATAGCCTTATAATGGCTTGTATTCTATATTTAACATGGGGGATTATACTCATTATGACAAAAAGAAAAGTGCAAGATTAATTGTCTATGAAATGTTTGAGAGTATGTAGATAATCAGGATGCCACGAACCTTTTTGATTATGTACCAACAATATTATGCTAAGTTATTCTAAAACAGAAAGGTTAGTGAGCAAATGTTATTAATAGATGTTGAAAAGGTCCATAAACAAAAGATGAATTTCATAGGATTTTCTACTAAGGCCAGTCTAAACGAGGACATTCATTTTAACATTGTAAAAAATCTACGAGAACAAGTTTTAATTCAAATTCCTTACATAAAAAATAGGATCGAGGATAGCATTTTTCTTATCCAAGTATATGATGAAGAAGAATGGACACCTGACACTCCTTATACACATATTGTAGCAGTGGGAGTAAGTGATTTTTCATTTGTACCAAACGATATGATTACACATACCATTCCTAACGGTGAATTTTTAGTATTTAAGCACCAAGGACCTGAGGAAGGTATCGATAGTACCTATATGGCTATGAATGAGTGGTTAGAAGACAATAACTATGTAACCCCGCGACCATTTGATATCGAACAATGGGATGATCTAGCAGCTATGAACAATCATGATCATATTATTAAACTCTATATACCATTATAATCTCCTTAACCACATGGATTAAATAAATAGCCAGTTACTCGAATAATAGTGAGTAACTGGCTATTATAAAAAAATGAAACGCTACAAAAAATGAAACTAAATCAAATCTGGAACGTAAAATTATTTAATAAAAGTTATATGATTCGACTGAATTTTGGGAAACAGGGTTTGTTTTATGAATGAATGAATGGTGGCAAAGTAAGAGAAGAAAAAAGAGAAAAAGCAAAGAAAAGAAGAATTACTCCTTATTTGAATTATTTCTAGATGTGCTTTTTTGGATACCAGAACTGTTTTTATTCCCATTCAGATTAGTTTTTTGGTTGTTAAGAGGTGTAGGCAAATTAATTGCAGATGTATCTTAATGTCGTGAACCATGACCAATGAAAATTAATGCTGAACATTCATAGCGCTTGTTATTTCCCCCATGGCTGTTCACCATATCTTTTAAGCTTCACGACATCACCATCATTATTGATCAAACGATTGTAGACATAATTAATTTTATATTCATTGTACTTTTCTAATTGTATTTTTTCGTAAAGGTTCTTTGATAAAGTCAACTCTCGGTCATCAATTAACAAATAATATTGGCCGTTCTTTTCGATAATATTTTGTTCTTCAAGTAGATAGGTGCTTTCAACTTGCACATTATTAATAGAATAAATACCGGCTACAAGCAAACCTACAAATGCAAATAATAAGAACATCACAAAAAGCCTAGTTTTACTCAAGTTCTCACCCCATTAAGCTTAGCAATCATCCGATACTTACACAAGCCATTACGTAAAAGCTAGAGCAATTCAAATAATCCATCCGGAACTAATGTACATTTATTATTTGAGAAGTCACTAATGGGCTTCCACAGCAATTTGAAGCGTATGCCATTATCTTCTTGCCCCCAAAAAGAAGCTTTTTCATAAAAGGACATTTCAATAAATTCCGCTTCATAGACAAACACTATTTCATGCCTATTATCACCATTATATGTAAATATATTTTCGATTGTACCTACATGCTTTAAGTTAGTAATACTCGCTTTGATTTCTTCCAATATTTCTCGCCTCACCGCTTTCGAACTCGTCTCACCAAATTCAATTTTTCCGCCTATTGGTCGATAATAAAATGTCCCCTTTACTTCATCAAAGCCTTCACAGACAAGTATTACATCTTCTTTTCTAAATACACAAATAGCTTTTGCTATAATTTGCTCTTTCTTCACCTTATTCCTCCAATCTCTTTTCAAGCTGTGTCATAGGTACAATTCTTTATTATATCAATTTGCTCATCGTAAGCAAAAGTCTTTTATGCGAATGTTTTGTACAGATATAGCTCGTATTTATGTATTGTTTTCAGGCCAGTCATTAACATGATAAACTAGTAAGAAGTATACTAGGAAGGAGATGGAACGTGAATGATGGATGCTAAGACTATTTTATTAGATCAACTTCTAGCAAATGCAAATGATCGTAGCTGGTATATGTCATTTCATGAAGTAGTTGAAGGACTATCTGAGGAAGAAGCATTTTGGAAACCCGGTGAATCCAGTCATAGTATCGCTGAAATTGTCCAACATCTCATTTATTGGAATGAAACTTGGCAAATCAGATACAAGGAAAATCATGTCCAAGCCAGTCCACAAGTCAAAAGCAATGATGATACCTTTCTTCTTAGAGATGAGGTCACTTTCTTGGAGCTAAAGGATAAATTGTTAAAAACGCTACTTCAGTGGCAGGAACTTCTTGAAGAGGAGCAACTACTATCTGTTGTAAATGGTTATCCAGTGAAGGCCGAATGGTGGGCTATCATTTCTAATGCCGCCACTCATAATGCCTACCATATTGGACAATTAGCATATATTCGTAAGATGAAAAGATAGTATTTATTAGATCATATTTTGGCACCGATTATGTAAAGAAAACGGAACAAATTGCATAAAAATAAACCTCACCCTAAAGAGAGAGGTTTATCACGGGTCTATTCAACCATTCAAAGACAAATTGCCTCTCATCTGAGTGGCTTTTTATTTTGTGTCTGCTTGAAGTGCATCTACCGAATCCACGAATGCTGAAGAAAGACCTCGTCTAATTAAGTTTGCAGAAACTGGCTTTCTCCCAATCTCCCTAGCCCAAATTGATAATTGTCCTATATGGTGAATTTCATGTGCAATAGTATGGCGAATGATTTCACCCCATGTATGCGTCTCAATTGTTCCATCCTCTAATGGAAGATGAAGTAAACGCTCTTCCATACTAGCATCCCATTTGTTTACAAAACTTTCTACTTCTAAATGAAATTCAGCTGTTAATTTCCGAACTTTTTCAAGGCTTTTATAGTCATCAAAATTCTCCTGAAAATCCTCTTTACCTTGTAAAACGCGTATCCAACTCCACTCTACATCCACTATATGGAAGAGTGTATGTAGTATATTTCCCATACCACCTGTTCTATTTTCTAAAAGTTCTTCTTCACTCAACTCTTCACACCAACGGAACCAATCTTCTCTTACCATCCAATTATATTTAAACAATAATTGCAAAAGAATCCCCCCTCTTGAAAAAAATATAATAGCCCTTTACTACTTCTTCATATATGGATAGTTTTCCTCCATTTTCTCACAATTACTGCTAATACTCGTTAGTTTCATTAAATCACAGCATCTTTCCGGAAAAAGATAAACAGCCTTACAATCTTATAGCTGTAAGGTTTAACTTATTTATTTTGCCAAATGCTGAATCATCAGGCATAAAAAAACAGGTCAAGCTAACGGTAAGATATCATCCGAGCACTCAAACCTACTCTCCTAGATACCTTACTCATTTTCTTAACCTGCCTAGCAAAGGATAACCATTAATGCGATTCTACATCGTCTTCTTTGGAGTAATTAAATTGAGAAGGATCAACTGGCGTATAGCCTGTTGGCTTATAGAATCTCAATAAGTCACCATTCACGACTTTATCAGATAGTTGCAATTTAAGATCTACTTCATTCTTAATTGTTCTCGCAGATTCTAATTGACTATCATCTAGTGGTAAACCTGTTTCATTATCATAAAATTTTTCATTAACTGAATAGATTTTAGGGCTGACAAAATCGCCATTTCTAAATGGCACAATTTCATGATGCTCTTCTGACAATAGGTCAGATCCAAATTGAACAAATTGTTGCGAATCAATTCCAAGTAAATGTAATAACGTTGGAAGAAGGTCTGTTTGCCCACCATACGTATGGTTAGTACCACCCTCCATACCCGGAACATGTATAAATAATGGAACGCGTTGTAAATTAGCACTTTCATATGGTGTAATATCTTTTCCAATTACTTGGCTCATTGCAGCGTTATGATTATCTGAAATACCATAATGGTCGCCATAAAGAACAATCATCGAATGATCATATAAACCGGATTCTTTTAATTGATGGAAAACTTGTTCGATTGCTTCATCTGCATAACGAGCAGTTTGGAAATAATTATCAACACTTGCATCGCCAGTATTTGCTTTATCGATTGTTACTAAGTCTTGATTCATTTTATATGGATAGTGATTCCCAACCGTAATTAATTTTGTATAAAACGGTTGTGGTAAAGAACTTAAAAGACTTTGCGATTGTTCAAAGAACGGTTTATCTAATAATCCATATTCAGCCATGTCACCTGAAGTGCCCGTATTATAATAACTAGCATCATAGAACTTATCAAAACCAAAGGATTTATAAATCACATTTCTGTTCCAGAAGCTACCGTTATTACCATGGAATACAGCCGATGTATAACCATAATCTTTTAAAATACTAGGAGCTGCCTGGTACGTATTTTGGGCTTTTGTAATATAAGCAGAACCTTGTGGTAGCCCAAATAAAGAATTTTCTAGCATAAATTCTGCATCGGACGTTTTACCTTGTCCAGTTTGATGGAAGAAATTATCAAAATACAATGTATTTTTATCTTTTGCTAATGAATTTAAAAATGGTGTAACTTCTTCACCGTTTAATTTATAGTCGATAAGAAAGTTTTGGAATGATTCTAAATGTAAATAGATAACGTTCATTCCTTTTGCTTTACCAAAATAGTTAGCATTAGGCTTTGCATAGTTAGATTTAGTATAGTTAATCACTTCTGTAATATCACTACTATCCGCCAAAGCTCTTTGTGAAGATGCTTTCATCGTTTCTACTGAATCATAAATCGTATAGTTATACATTCCTAAATATTTCACAATATAGTTTCTATCAAAACCTCTTGTTAATAGCTGCGGACGATTAGCCTCAGCTAACCCTAAATTAAGGATTGAAATTGCTAATGCACATGTAATAATCGCCATTGCCTTTTTGTAGCCAAAACGATTAGTATCTTTTTGAATTCTTTTTGAGAATCGTAGGTAGAACATTACGAATACATCAACAAAGAACAAGATATCATATGGTTTTAATAAAGAAAGAACACTACCACCTAAATCACCAAAGTTCTGCGTTTGAGAAAGTGTTGGCAATGTAATGAAATCACTAAAAAATCGGTAATAAACAATATTAGCATACAAAAGAATAGACATCAGTGTGTACACTACTACAAGTGATGTATATTTTCGTTTTCCTCTAAAGATAAATGAAAATCCTAGAAATAGCATTGCTGAACCAAGTGGATTTAATAGTAAAAGGAACTGTTGAATAACTCCTTCTACGCCTAGGTCAAATTGTGTTTGTTGAGAGATATATGTTTTAATCCATAACATTAAAACAGCTACTACATATATTCCAAAAAAGTTGTTCAATAGGTCGTCTTTTTTACTTAATAAATTTCTCATTTCTTGCACCTACCTTTTACTTATTGAATGTAAATCTTGATGTATATTAATTAAGATTATAAGTATTCCATTAAATTTAAAATAATGTTACGTCACGATAGCTTTTTTCGCGACCAATGTATAGTACTCCCCATTTAGACTTCTGTCAAGTTGTTAGGTATCGCAATAGACAATTCGTATAATCATTACTAATTAACACAAATGTTGTCATAAAAATATCCGGTAAATGTTAGTTTTTTAACTAGCATTTACCGGATATTTTAAGTAGTGATTTTATCTTTTCTATTTCCGTTAAGTTCACCCATTTTTAATGAACATACTTTTATTCGATAACATTCATTTTATATATTATTTTATAATTGGTCACCTCTTGGGCCGAATACTCCAACGGAGAACCCGCCTGTTTAGGTTTTATAAACTGGCCTCAATCTCCTGAATTCCAGATTGTTATATTCATTAAAAACCTCCTAAAAAACTAAAAATAAGTAACCATTTCTTTCGACAACAAGTATAGGAAGAAGTGTATGTAATTACTTCCGATTCCACCAGTTCAGTTTTGAATAAGTTCCTTACTATTTATAACAACGAATACTTCAAAAAAATTACCAATTTTATATTTTTTTACTTCAGTTTCTATTAAAACTACTGTGTTTATTTAGGTTAGATTTATAAATTATAATACAATTGAAATATTATGTTTATTTTACTTATATTTACATATACGTTATTGTTTAATTAGGTTTTATAGTTTTAAAGGTTGTAGGTTTTATAAGCAAAAAATCAAAGTGTGAAAAAAGAAAGGATGATTCGTATGAAGAAGAAAAAATTTATAAGCAAGATAGCCCCTATCGTGGTAGTTGCTGGAATTATGTTTTCTAGCATTCCGGCATTTGCCACAGAATTGTCAGAGCCAATTACTCCAGTAGAATTACCAGAATCAATTACTATGGATGGTAAAGTGTTTATAATGGATAAGTCTGCAGGTGGTGGAAGTGGTAATGTAACATCTGACAACAAAAGTATGAGTATCACGAGAAGTTCTTATAAAGTTACGGGCAGTGATGTTCGATTGTATGTTGATTCTTCACATGGACATGGCGGTGACCATTTTTCATCTGGCTGGGTAGATGCAACTGCGCCAAGATTCACTGCACGTGCAGAAGTTTGGTCAAATGGTCGACTGAACACTACTGGTAATAATCAATTGAATAGTGGGATTAGAGCAAATGCAACTTCTTTTCTAGCTACTGGCCTTGTTCCAAATGCTACACCTCGCATTTTCTATAATTGGTAATGAAGATAAAAAACTTATTGTTACGCTTTATAAGGCTTATTTATACAATTGTCGGAATTATGTTTCTCGTCGTGCTGACTGCATGTAGTGCAACAGATGATGTAAGTGTACCAGATGTACAGCAACCTCAAACCGAAACCGTTGAACCAGAAAAATCACAAACAACGGAACCAAAGCCAGAGTCGTTTGACGGTTACGAGGATTACATAGATTACATCTCCGATATACCTGAATTTGAACCGTACTATAAAACCGTTTTTGCTTTTGAAGAACTTTCAGATGGCATCAAATCTGTGCCGATTGAAGAAGTAAAGGCTATGTATGATGAAATGAAAACAGCTTTTAATTATGTTCTTGTAAATGAATATCCCTTAGTTTATAGAGGAAATTATGAGGGCGAAACAAGTTTTGTGGATGGATATGAAGAGTATCAAGCTGCTGGCAACGATAAGGTTATTTCTAACCCAGTTAATGTTGTTTCGCTTGATCAGGAAGGTAATGAGTTTTTGACAACACCTTTAAAAACGATTTTATTAGGTGAAGACACTTTTAATCACTTCGATAATAGTATTGATGTAGGTAGAAACCTTAAAAAGTCTGATTTTACACTTGAGGCACCAAACAAACCCATTAGTGTTGTGTTGGGAAATGCGTATAAGGATATTTATAAAATTGGCGATATATTTTCCTTGGAATTAATTTCTGAAGTAATGGATTTTCAAGTCGTTGGTATTTATAAGTCTGGTGTTGGTTTTTCAATGAACGTTGGTGCCCTACAAGATGTGAACTTGGATCATACCATCGTTATGCCTCATTTTATACCTGATTACAAACCTGTTGGAGAAGCAGCTGTTTTTCAACATGCTTATCATATTGGTGAATTGCTATCGGGCTATATTCGTATTCCAGAGTCAGTCGAGAAAATAAACGAAGATACTTATGAGCATACAATGGACATGATTGATGAGGTAGCGCAACGGAATAATATTTCCGGTCTCTATAAAATGCCATATTGGCCAGTGGGGTTTGTTTGGTAAGACCGCGAAATTTGCTATCCGTATAAATCTTAAAACTTATTAGAGATCTACTAATAATTTCAGTAAAAAGTGCTCCTCCCATTAAATGGTTTGGTTGTAGCAAACCATTTTCTACTAAAAGAGAGGAGTATTTTTTATTCTTTTTTTCCTTGGCTTTAGAAATAAAAAAGTCTAGCATGGCATAATTAAACAGCTTAGAAGGCTGTGGTAATGTTCATCATTATAACAGCCCTGTACATTGCTTTTCTAGCTGGCTCAAAAAATCTTTGATTTAGTTTTTTGTTATAGTGATTGCTATGATCTCACCTCTTTTTGATACAATAAAAAGCACCCAAATATGAGTGCTTAATAAGTTAAAATTTATCTAATTATTTGTTCATACGTTTTCCCTTTTACTGTTAATATTGCTTTTAATGGTTTCCCATCCTTTTCTACTTGTTCTGGTACAGAAGCAATAAAATGTAGTGTACCAGTTTTAAGGGGTTCGATCGATGTAATATTGGTAAATGTGAAATCTGCTCCACCTTGATCTTCTATTGTTGAGAAAGTTGTGTATTCATATTTTCCATCATAAATAATTCTCACATCCACAAATCCATCAGATGATGACCTGTTGTTAGTAAACCTTTTACAAATATAATAGTTTCTAAATACACTTCCCCTTCCTCTTCATTTTGGTAATATGTATACACGGAACTCGGATTGGGTGATGAAATTTGTTTACCGAAATCATTGTTGTTAATTGTGATTTCTGCGTAATTATCAACTACTAATGTGTTACCTTTAGTAATCGTCAGAACGTCCTCTACCTCGGTTTCATTTTCTTCATTATTTTCAGTTGATCTAACTTCTTCTTCAGCACTTTTTCCATCAGATTCTTTTGGATCGTTATCTGAATTACTGTTGTTATCGCTTTGACCACAAGCTACCAATAATAATAACCCTAGCTTTTTCATGAAAATCCCTTCTATATTTTAGGAGCTCTAACTTACTTGTTGTCATTTTCATTTAAAGCTTCTGGATAAACCATAGTATCAAATACTTCTCCATTTGATTCATCTTTAAAATTTATTGTGACTTTATAATCTTTCACGTCAGCACCATTAAATAATTGGTAGTACATACCTGCTAAAGCTAGCCCAAAAGACGCTATTGCATCGAAACTACCTTCAAACTTTTCTTTATTTACTGTGAGTGTAAACTCAGAAAATGATTTGTTATAAGCCACATCATTTATAGAAGCAAAATCTTCGCTAGTTTTTAGCTCTTCTACACTTTTTACAATTCCTTCTTTTAAATCCTTCATCATTTCTTTGTGCTGTGATTTTGACATTTTATAAGTTAAAGAACCATCATCATTTTTAGTAACTTCCTTAATTCCACTATTTTTTGCCTCAGAAATAATAGAATCTATATCTTGCCCCTCGTATAATGTAGCTGGTATTGTAACTTCAACATTTATAAGACCTTTATCAACTTTTAATGGTTCTTCGGATGCTTTATCAGCACCATCTGTTTTCTTACCACTATCATCACCGTTGCTACAAGCTATTAATAAAATACTTAGTAGCAATGTAAGTAGTAAAATAAGCAATTTTTTCATTTGTTCAATCTCCCTTCCCCACAAATATACATGGATATCAAAGGAATTTCTATTACCATTTTCTCTAAAAAAACTAAAATTTCAACTATGTTTTTTACCCCGTCCCTTACTTAGAACGGGGTTAAGCTGGTTTGAGGTCATAAAATTAAATTTAACTATTAAAAAGCCCATTACCAATTAAGGTAAGGGGCATGTGCTGTTAAGCGCTACGTTGTGCAATAATGATTTTTAATCCTTCAAAATCACCATTTGTCATAGTACCATTATCGAATTTCTCCAACCAAGATTTATCAATCAATCCTTTATCGACTGCTTGTTGAATGTAATCACGTACTGCAGCTTTGGCGGTTGTGTTAGTGAATTTCATCGTATCATCATCCTCTACTATTTGTTGTTCTGATTCATTTGACTCCATAGCTTTTTTAATTCGGTTCAAGAAACTATTCCAACGACCCTCTGTTAATATACGGTGTGGGCAATACTTACCGTTCCAATCCTGATGCTTCTTCACTCGCTCAATGCCCCACCCAAACTGTTTTAAAAGCTTTGCAATGTATTGAACAGCGTTTTCCTCTGCAACTCCATAACGAACGCCTCCACTTTTGCTGTAGCAAATTTCGATACCAATAGAAAGGCGATTACCTTTCTTTAAAGCGTTAGGATCACTACTACCTCCGCCATCCCCACAATGCCAAGCGTTTCGATTAAAAGGTATTGCTTGAATAACCTCTTTATCATCTACAGCCACATGATATGAAACCTGATTGTTATTACCAATCATGTACGAAATTTCGTTAACTGCAGGCGCGTCATTGGCTGTATTGTGTACGGTAATGAATTGTGGTGCCATGATGAAAGGCGCCTTTATTGAATACTTGGTTGAAGGTAAAAGAGTTTGTTTGAATTTGTAGCTCATTTAACCTCACCCTTTGACCTGTCATATTTCAAGGCTCTTTCACTATCATTTATACCCGGCGTTGTTGGGTCACTCACTACTCCAAATAAAACCAGCAAAGCTAGTACAGTATTAAAAATATCGGTTACTTGATCATTATAAATTGTAGTATCAAAACCAAATAAAGTTCCAATTTGTTGAATTAATAACAACAACAATGAAAATGTTCCCACTAAGAATGGCTTATGTTTTAAACGTACTTTCCAATTAATTTTCATGTGCAATTCCCTCCATTTTATCCAAACGTTTATGAGCTTGTTTACTTGATTCCTCTACTCGAATTACACGCTCTGATAGCCCTGTAACACGCATTTCCTGTGCTTTAATATCAATTCTAATCGATTCGACACCTGCATTAATATTGTCTAATTTGGTTCGTATTACAGCCGAATCAGACGCATCATTTTTCACATCTTTATCTCGATTTCGATTATAGGTAAGTACAGTGATAACAGCACCTAACACTGTGCATAAAATACCTATTAAAGCTACTGTTTGACTGTCCATTACAACACCTCCTTTATACATAATAAAAAGCTACAGTCATATATTACTTGTAGCTTCTAATCTTTTAATATTTCTACTAACAATAATCCTAAACTTTTTTATTTTCGTTAATACGATCCATCCCTTTTTCATAGTATTCAGCTCGTAATTCAAAGACATTCCCAATTGCGCCTACTTTGTGATTGAGAGGCTCCTTCTATGTGAGCCTCTTTTTTACTGCATAAAAATAACGCTAGGCCTATGCCTGCGTCTGCTGTTCGTCCATTAATTTACATAGATTTGAATATTGTTCTAAAATGTTCCTCAACAATCTGGCCCGTTAGTTTACTATTGAAATTAATGCTAATCCTACAACCCCAATAAATAATATAACTGCATTCACAGTAACATTAAATGATCAGAAGATAAACCTCGTGAATATCGGTGGTGCTATCATCAATAAACACATAATTAATAGTGTGTTGCCAGTATCAGTAGGACAAACAGAAATATAATAACCCCCTTCCTCTGTTATCACAGTGAGGAATGAGGGTTATCATGTTCACTGGCATCCAATGTCAGTTCAAATAAACCATCGATGCTTTTCCTCACAACTGGTTTTCCTCTACAAACTAACGCCTCTGTTAAGGTTCTTCGTAGTTAGTGATTGATAGCATCTCATCACCTTCTTTCACAATAAAAATACGCTACTCGTTGTGAGTAGCGCTTACTGAACAATATGGAAAAAATAATCCATTATATTATATTTATAATTTAGTATTTGCAAACTTCATATAAAATAGTTTAATTCGTTCTTCGAGTTTTCCGTAAGTATAAACACCTACGATAGGTATCACCAATCCGGCAACCAGATACAAATACCACCAATCCCAGTTAGAAGAAGGGAATTGAGCAATCATGTATGTCTCTTTATGGTTTAATTTAACATCAATATAGTTAATCACTTTAAAAGCTAAGAAATGTAAAGCCATTATATGAAATGATTTTTCACCTAAATAAGCAAACATTTTAGATAAATATTTCACATTATTAATTAATTTTGCTGCATATAAAACCAAATAGATACCTGCGAAAGTAACAAAATAATATAGTAAGGAACTATTGCCAATTATTCCTGCAGCATAACTAATTTCTAAACCTCTCCGATAACTAACATAAAGAATTACAACAGAAATTATAGCTAAATACCATTTTAAAGGAACTTTGTTCCAATATAACTTTGCTAAAAATCCTACATACACAACAGGCATAACCAAAAAGGCAATATCGGCTCTCCATGCTAATTTTAGAGAATTTAGTGTAAGATATGCTCCAATTCCACCCAAAACAGCAGCGAAAATTAATGAATAAATCTCCTTTTTTATACCAGTTAACAATAACAATTGTGATGTGTATCTAATGACACAAAAAGTAACCATCGTCACTAATAAAGGAAAAATAAACCACATTGCTCCTGCCATTTCAACTGAATACATTGAATTTAAAAAGGCTTCAAATATCTTAGTAAGATGTTCGTTTCCTGAATATGCTTGTTTAGCATAAATCATAGGTTGGTCTATTACAGTACTATAAATATTCAATTTCAAAAATACGTTATGCAGTAAAATAAACACAATAACATATTTCATTGTTGGCCACCAAATGTCTTTTAATTTCCTACCTGTGTAAGTTAGAGGATCCGTAGAGTGTTTATCACTGTATAAGAATCCTGGTACAAAGAAGAAAATCGCTAAGTGGAAATAATTAATAATAAATAAAATCATAGGATTAGGTAGACCTGAATGACCTAATACTACTGTCATTATTCCTAGTCCTTTTACAATATCCCAATACCTATCTCTGTGTGTAACCGACATAAAATCCCGCATTTCTTTTTTACCTGTATTATATTACAAAATTAACAAAAGTTATAGAATGTATTTTTCCTATGTTGCTAAGTCTTACATAATAGCCAATTAATACATTTACATCATTTCAGGACCTACGCCATACCATACTTCAGCAACTCTTTTAATTCATGAAGGTGAGCATCCAAAAGTTATTCAAGCTCGTTTGGGGCATTCAAGTATTACCACAACAATGAATACCCAAGGTCATTTATTAGAAGAAACAGATCAAAGAGCTATCGCTCACTTTGATAAGCTTTTTAATAAGATTGAATCGGACAAAATATGGGCAAATTTTAAAGCTATTCACATTTGTGTATAAAAACAAAAAGCCTTACAACCGTTATGGCTGTAAGGCTTTTATTGACGTCCCAGGAGGAAGTATCCTATACCCCCGAAACGTTAGTATGACTGACTTTATATAAACTATTGTGTAGAAAATGTGTAGAAAATAATGCATAAGCTTTTTAGTTAATTAGGTAACTCACCCATAATGATGCCCTCGGAGGGTAAAAGTGCATAATATCAACGTTTCATAGGGTTATTGTGTAGCATTTGTGTTGCGACAATTAAACCTTGTTTTTTTGAACTTAAATTACTGCTCTAACTCTACTAGGAATCACACTCTTTATCAATAGGAAATTATCCATTTTTTTGGCTCAATAGAGTATATACTTATTAATAGATAACTAGATAAGTTGTTTGTTTTTTATATGTACAATTCTCCCATAATTTCCTACAATAGAATTATTGAGGGAGGATTTTAAACTATGAAAAAAATTTTTTATATTGGTGTTTTGTCAGCACTTTTACTAACTGCATGTGGAGAAGAAACTGCTCCTAAAGAAAATACTTCAACTACTGAACAAACTGATACGAACACTAAACAAGCTGATACAAATACTGAGGTATTTAATTGGCAGGATGAAATTTCAAAAATAGCTTCAAATTCTGATACTGCTGCTGATAAGTTTTATGCACTTGAAAAAATGTTAATGGAATATACTGCAACTGATTCAGAAATTAAAGAATTTTCAACATTTATTGTTGACGACTATAAATCTGGCAACTACCTAAGTGAAATCGATAATCATGAACGTATGTTAACAAACATTTTTAAATCTTATTACGTTGAGAAAGGTAGTGAAGGGGCAATAAAAGACTTCGCTTTCGATTACCTCCAGAACATGAAATATACATATCGTGGTGTCGATACTATAGATAGTGAAGCTGTAAAATCTAATGAAGAACAAATGAATGAAGCTCTTAAACAAATTCAATAATTTTCACAAGCTACTCAAATTAAAGGAGTAGCTTTTTATATGTTCTATTGGCAGGATTTTCTATAAAATGAGATTACAAATATCTGTAAGGGGTGCATGACATGGATACAATTGCAGAAACTATTAAATTTGCTGGCTTTGGTAAGAAGAAAGCAATGGCTAAACAAATTCAAATGTTTGATGATCGCTTAACGGATCAAGGTAAAACTCTACTTGCTGTATGTGCATCTGTTAAAGGCATCAAACAGCTTTATGTAACTGACCAACGTATTTTATTAAATGAAATCAAAGGGATTGTTTCAAACGATGAAAGAAGCATTCCTTTAGCTTCAATTAGCAGTATCAACATTTCTAATAAGCTTGTTTGCTCTAGTATCGAAATCGTATCTACAGGAAACAAAGCAATCATTGACGATGTGCCAGCGCATATTGCACTTGAAATAAAAAGTGGGATTGAGAACCTAAAGGCAATGACAAATACGTCAACGGCTCCTACTAGTAAAGTTGAAAAGGACATGTTTGATGTAGCCGATGAAATTCGAGAATTAAAGGATTTATTAGACGATGGGATATTAACGCAAGAAGAATTTGACGCGAAGAAAAAGCAACTTTTAGGAATTTAGAAAGAGACAAGCAATTTATAAGCTTGTCTCTTTTTTAGTTATATAGTTGTAACTTGTTTTATGTCTGCTTCTTTCTTGAAGTATGATGGTAGACTATAAGGTAAAACAATCATTCCAGCTGGATTAAAGACTTGAGCAGAATAAGGACCGTTCAGATATGCTTGCCATACTATTTTTGAACAATACGTAGGATCTAATTTATGTAACGTAGTAGTTATACCATAGCTATACTTTTTACCTTTGTAATTATTACTAGCCCAGTTAGCCGCTTGAGATGCATCATATGAAGAAGCAATTCTATATACTTCCGTTTTAACGTTTCCACCCTTACCTTTGCCGTATATTGAAACCCAAGTATCTAAACTAACTACGGTAGGATATGCACCTGGTCCAGAAATGTGTAAAATTTCTGATGTGCTAATTGCAATACCTGCATGTCCAGTTAACCCAGCTGAACTAGTACCATTAGAAATTAATATATCACCAGTTTTTAACGTGTAAGCCGCTAAAGTAGATATCGTCGGTTCATCTACTCCTGATGAAAAGGCTCCACCCTCGGAAGACTCCGTATTAATTGAAACCCATAAATCATAAGAGATATCTTCTCCTAGTATCCCTTCATTGACTAATTTTTCGTAGGTTTCATAACTTAAATCTGGTGCATTAGATAATTCTTCACTTGCACTTGCTTTCTCTCCACCAAAACTAAATAGTAAAGTAAATGATAAAACAAACAGCATGAAAAACGCTAACTTCTTGAACATCGTACCATCATCCTCTTTCCATTTGTAATTAGAACTCAACATATGTTAGAATTCTAATTACATTATATACCAAAAATAACCAAAAGGTGGTGTTATTTTGAAAATAACCAAATTTTTAACAATTTTGTTTTTAATAGTAATTTTTATTATAGCTGGTTATTCTTTTGTAAAATGGAAAGAACATGAGAAAACAGTTGACGAAGTTGATAATTTCTTAGAATCGCAAAATTACACGGTAGATATTAAATCAAAGAAAGCGAAATATAACTTCAAGACAGGAGATACTTACGTAATAGTCTTTTATAAAGATCTTCCGTCAATACGTTATGAATATTACTACAATTCACATCATAAAGAGGTACGTGGATATGCAGTATCTAATGAAAACAATGTAGAAGTAACAACAGATAAATATCTTCCTTAACGAAAAAAAGAATAATGGTAGATGTCTGTCCATTATCACTTAAACCTTTTTCTATGTAATAATTCCACTATATTTGTATATTGATAGTTTATAGAATGACCAGCTCAGCATAAATTCAGCTTTGCTGGTCATTGTTGTTAAGCGCTACGTTGTGAAATGATAATTTTCAAACCTTCAAAATCACCGCTTGTCATAGTACCATTATCGAATTTCTCCAACCAAGATTTATCAATCACCTTTTTGTCTACGGCTTGTTGAATGTAATCACGTACTGCAGCTTTTGCGGTTGTGCTTGTGAATTTCATCGTATCATCATCCACTACAATTTGTTGTTCTGATTCATTTGATTCCATAGCTTTTTTAATACGGTTCAAGAAACTATTCCAACGGTCTTCTGCCAATATACGGTGCGGGCAATACTTGCCGTTCCAATCTTGGTGCTTCTTCACTCGCTCAATACCCCATCCAAACTTTTTTAAAAGCTTTGCAATGTATTGAACAGCGTTTTCCTCTGCAACCCCATAGCGTACACTACCACTTTTGCTGTAACAGATTTCAATACCAATAGAAAGACGATTACCTTTCTTTAAGGGGTTAGGATCGGAACTACCTCCACCGTCCCCACAATGCCAAGCGTTACGGTTGAATGGTATAGCTTGAATTACCTCTTTATCATCAATAGCAACGTGATAAGAAACCTGATTGTTATTGCCAATCATGTACGAAATTTCATTGGCTGCAGGTGCGTCATTGGCTGTATTGTGAAGTGATTTATTGAGGCACCATTGTGTATGGCACCTTGATTGAATACTTGCTTGCTGGCAAAAAGGTTTGTTTAAAAGTGTAAGCCATTACTGCTCACCTTCTTTTTTTGCCGCCTTTAACAAATCAAATGTACCTGGCGCTATTAAACCTGGAATAAACCCAGCCATTAACATGACATACATTGAATATTCAGCTAACGGCCATAAAACCAAACCAATAAAAATACCAATCACTACCGATGTGATTGGCATGTACTGTGTATTAAGGTTAAATGTCTTTTTTAGTACCTCTGAAACTGCTAATACAATTGCGGCCATGATTGCTGCTACAGTAAAAATGCGCCGAGTCTTGAGTCAACATTACTTTTTATATACTTGTTCCATCCGTAAAGATTATGGATTTAATTTTGTAATTAAATGTCATATTCTCAAATGGCAAATTATAAAAACGCATATCTGCATCTTTGAATTGATTTAAATCAACAGCAGTATTGAAGTTTGTAGAACCATTTGCAGGAATAACATCCCACTCGTATTTGAAATCTAATGTGTATACTAATTCACCAAACATATCATAAAAATATGTTTCTGCTAAAAATCCTTTAATGTCTTTATCTGTATGGTTAATATATTTCAAAATAAAATTTAATTCATATCCATATACATTATGATCAATACTTGGGTCTCTAGGAATAACATCTTCTAAAACCAATGTCAAAGATGTATTTAAATGATTATCTTCAGCAATTTCTTCATTATTGGAAATTTTCTCGATACTTTCAACATCTTGATTTGATGTTTCTGCTTTTTCTTTTTCCTCTTGATTTAAAGTTTCTACTTTTTCTTGTTCCTTCTCACCTGATTTATCAACACTTTCTTCTTTTTGATTACATGCTGATAAAATTAAAACATAAAATAAACTTAGTAATAAAAATAACTTTATATTACTCTTTTCCATAATAATTCCTCCAAATATGTATTAATCTATATGGTATCATAAATAGGAAATTTCACTCAATACTAAATAATCATTTTTAATGTCTTATAGTACTAATCAAATTCAAAAAATGTCATCCAAATAAATTAAAATAACTATATAAGAAGAAAATCTTACACCTATTTCGTTTATAAATATTCCTATACACATCACTATTTCCAGTGAATTGAAGATAGATCCAATCACACTAACACTTTTAATTTGGGCACCTCTTGGGCACCAAATAGTGAATTATACAATCATGAATAAAAAGAAAGAGCCTTACAGCCGTTATGGCTGTAAGGCTTTTATTGACGTCCCAGGAGGGATTCGAACCCCCGACCGACGGCTTAGAAGGCCGTTGCTCTATCCTGCTGAGCTACTGAGACATGATGTCGTTTCTTATGTATTTCATAGGAAGGACAATATTTATTATATGTATTTTATGGCGTAATGTCAACATTAATTTTACTATGTAGGCAAGGTTTCCCTCATCTATGTTTTATCCTATGTTTTAGCCATATAGATTATACCACTTTTTTGCCTTATCGATAGGTCGAACATGAAAATTTTTGTTAAAATATTGGCTAGAAATCAATGGGAGGTATGTAGATGTTTAAGGATGCTGTTGTAGTTGTTACTGGTGGTGCACAAGGAATAGGCAAAGGCATTGTGCTGGCGTATGCACGACTGGGTGCGAAGGTGGTCATTGCTGATATAAATAAGGGATTAGGTCAGCAATTAGAGAAGGATTTGCTCGATCAGGGCTTCTCTGTCATCTTTGTTCATACGGATGTGGCGAAGGAACAGGATATTGTTTCATTGATGCGACGAGCGGTAGTACAATATGGGACGATTCATATATTCATTAATAATGCTGGAAAGTTTCGACATATATCCCCTTATGATATTACGTGGGAGGAGTGGAATGATCTCTTGCAAACGAATTTAACGAGTGCCCTTTTCTGTGCAAGGGAGGCTGCGAAAGTGATGAGGCACAATGCCAAAGGTGGCTCGATTGTATGTCTAGCCTCTACACGGGCTGAAATGTCTGAGCCTTTTACTGAAGCCTATACCGCTACAAAAGGTGGGATTGTGGCATTGACTCATGCTTTAGCACGATCGTTTGGTCCTGATCAGATCACTGTGAATTGTATTTCGCCTGGGTGGATTGAGACTGGCAATTATGAGGAGCTTCGTCCGATTGACCATGCCCAGCATTTGTCTGGGAGAGTGGGTGTGCCAGAGGATATTGCTCAAGCATGTCTTTATTTAACAAATCCGTTGAATGATTTTGTTACGGGCATTAACTTAACGGTCGACGGTGGGATGACGAAGAAAATGATGTACGAGGATTGATGCTATACCTCCTCCCTTTGCCTTCTTTGCTTTCATACATAGAGCGACCCGAGAGTATGCTAGTGTAGGAAAAAGAATGAAAAGGAGTGAAGTTTTGTACCCTTATTCAAATGGGTTTTCATTAAGCCAGTCGTATCAATCACCCTCTACGCAATACACAGCACCAATTCGTCACTTTTTACGTTCTTCTGATAATCGACGCTGTATTAGTAAAGCTGAGGCGGATTATATGGCGATGAATCGGTTACTGTGGATGGAGCATGTGAATTGGACACGGATGACGATTATTAGCATCGTTTTCAATTTGCCGGATTTACCCTTTGTACAACAGCGTTTGTTACGAAATGCAACCGATTTAGGTAATTGCCTCCGTCCCTTTTATGGTGACTCTATAGCGGATCGATATGCAGCTTTAATTAAAGAGCATCTTGTTATTGCAGCTCAGTTAGTGACTGCTGCTACTAAAGGAGATACTGCAACGGCTGAGGCAAAAGAAAGAGATTGGTATCGTAATGCAGACGATATTGCACAATTTTTGCATACGATCAATCCTTATTTAAGTATAGAGGCCGTACAAAAGATGTTTTATATGCATTTGGCTTTAACAAAGAATGAAGCCGTGTCCATGATCCAAAAAGATTATCAAGCCGACGTGGACATATTTGATGACATTGAGGCGGAGGCACTTGCCATGTCAGATATGATTGCCGGCGCTATTGTCATGCAATTTTGTTATCTCTTTTAAAATAAAAACAGGTTTTTCTCTCACTTACAAAAAACAAGGTCTAATTTTGGTTAGATCTTGTTTTTCGTTGTTCAATCACTGGAGGAAAAACTTTTGCCTCTTTTTTCTTTGCATAATGTGCAATGGGTCGTGTCCCCTGGAAGGTTCCCTTCATAAAAGAAGCTAACGTATTGCTTTGTATCTTTACTTCAGCCTGTCGTAATTCCCACGGTGTATGTTGAATATCAATACGAAATAATGTCTCGTTCCATATTGCCCATGAATGATAACGCTCTACAAGCCATTGGTCAAAATTAGTTTGAGTGTTGTCCCCTATTGTATAAGACACCCTCAATCTTTCATCCAACGTTTTGTAATAGCTTGTATAGGCGTTGTCGTTGTCGTTGTCCTTTTGCTTTCCTACAATTTTTGAATATCGATAGGGTAAACTGACTAATGCCGTTATTTTTGAGAAGACATAATTGGTCACATCTAAATGAAAAAAATAAATTCCTTTCTTGCCCTCATACTCAACATATGTTCGTACATTCAATTGTAAGGAAGTATTCAAGCCAGGAATGGGTGGTAGAAATCGCAAGCGATGCCCATGGACTTTAAAAAGAACCGCACTCACCCAGGCATCATCTGCGAATAGATCTAGCGTCATTTCTGGAGGTATATGTTTTTCTAGTTCTGGGGGTGAGACTGGCCAATGTAAAAATAGGACATCCTGCCAAGTCTGTGCTATCATCCACATAGTAAAACTCCTTTCTATTCTCATTTTTTCCTAGAAAGGAGTTATTCAAACAACAAAGGCTATTTTTGATCCTGCTCAGCCGCTTCTCTTTCTACATAGCGATAATATAAATTTCGTAATTCAGATTCTTTAAATAACCCTAGATGACTTTTAAGTTGTGGATGTACTAAAATGCCATGTGTTCGTAACTCTTTTACAAACCAACCTTTTGAATATTTATGCACCGAATCCATTCTCCTTTACCTTTATTCATACATAGCGTATGCGCTTGGTTTGTGTAGGGTGCCATTGCACAATAAAAAAACGAGAGGAGAAATTCCTCTCGTTGTCTTCTTATGTGCCACAAAAAGTCCGATATGGTTGACTAGACGGATCTGGTAATGAAGCATATTCCTGTTGTTCATTCGTGTGGGCAAAGGGATGGGTCAGAGCTGTCATTAAGTTATTTATCACACTATAGTCTCCCCGCTCTACAGCTGCTTCCAATGCTTCCTCCACCCTATGATTACGTGGAATAACAGCGGGATTATGTTGGCGCATTAATTGTTGTGACATGTCTTTTGTTTGTGACTGTCTTGCTAATCGTGCAAGCCATTTTTGATGCCAGTCTTTAAATGCTGACGACTTCCATAACGAGGTTTTTTCGATTTGGTCAAAACTTAGGGCAATGAACGTATTGGTATAATCCGCTTTGTCCTGTTGCATGAGCTGTAAAAGTTCTTCTATAAGCTTCATATCCTCTTGCTCTTCATCAAATAATCCTAATTTTGCTCGCATTCCTTTCAGCCAGTTTTGAACGTACAACTGAGGGTATTGTTCTAAGGTAGCTTGAGCAAGTTCAATGGCCTGCTCTTGATTTTCATGAATTAAGGGAAGTAACGCCTCTGCCAAGCGTGTTAAGTTCCAACCACCAATGTTTGGCTGGTTACCGTACGCATAACGCCCTTGTCGATCAATTGAACTGAACACTGTTGCTGGGTCATAGGCATCCATAAAGGCACATGGCCCATAATCAATGGTTTCCCCACTAATGGTCATATTATCGGTGTTCATGACCCCGTGAATGAAGCCCACTAACTGCCACTTTGCTATAAGAGATGCTTGTTTTTTAATGACTTCCTGCAATAAATAAAGATAGCGATTCATGTCACCGTATTGATTTGGGAAATGCCGTTCTATTGCATAATCTGCTAAGATCTGGAGTTCTTCGTCTGTACCCCATTGTGCTGCATATTGAAAGGTCCCTACCCGTAAATGACTGCTGGCAACTCTCGTAAGGATAGCACCAGGTAGATCAGTTTCACGGATAATCGTTTCACCTGTGCTCACTACCGCTAAACTTCGGGAAGTGGGAATCCCCAACGCAAACATCGCTTCACTAATAATGTACTCCCTAAGCATTGGCCCCAATGCGGCTCGTCCATCTCCGCCACGTGAATAAGGTGTTCTGCCAGACCCTTTTAGCCCGATATCCATACGCTCATTAGAGGGTGTTATTTGCTCACCATATAAAAGTGCCCTTCCATCACCTAACATATTAAAATGCCCAAACTGGTGTCCTGCATAAGCCTGCGCAATAGGAATACTATCCTCAGGGGATTTATTACCGGCTAATATGGCTAGGCCCTCTTCGCCTTTTAAAGCTTGACTATTTAATCCTAGTGATGCAACAACCGCTTCATTTAACAAGACTAATTTGGGTGAGCGAACAGGGTTTAACGTCATATCGGAATAAAAAATACTTGGAAGTTGAACATAGCTATTGTCCATATTCCAGCCAATTGTCTTTTCCATATTTTCTCCTTTGTTACCTTTTCCATTTATTTTTTCCACTTCAACATCATTCATTCCTAGTCAATTTTACCACCCAATATAAAAATCCGCTTACTTTAAGAGTAATGCGGATTTTTAAGTCGTATTAATTTCGTTGGAAAGTATGACTTGATATACATTGTTGATCATCCGTCAAAAATTCCACTGTAAAAGTCGAATCTACTATTTCTAGCACAGCAAAGCTTTTTTCTTTGCGACCCCGTGGCTTTAATAAGCTTCCTGGATTAATAAATAAAATATGATCCATCATTTCAGCCCCGAGAATATGAGAGTGACCAAAACAAACTATTTGGGCATTCAATTCTTTTGCCCGATAGGTTAAAGACAGCATAGAACTTTTTACATTAAATAAATGACCATGAGTCACCAAGATTTTTACACCATCGACCGTAAAAATTTCTTCCTCAGGAAAAGATTCCTCCCGATCACAGTTCCCTCGTACTTTTTTCATTTCTTTTAATGCATCATGCACATAAGGAAGCTCACTATCACCACAATGTATGCGAACATCTATTTCAGGATAAAAATTTCTGACCTTGTCGATCACATGACTGTCGCCATGTGTATCGCTCATGATAAGTATTTTCATGAATACCACCTCTTATTTAATAAGATTCGGCAATTGCTCCTTCAACTTACGAATAGCATTGCCTCGGTGAGAAATGGCGCCTTTTTCTTCTGGCGTAAGCTCAGCCATCATACGATCAAGACGTGGAACAAAGAAGATTGGATCATAGCCAAAGCCATTCGTACCACGTTTCTCGTGTGCAATCACGCCCTCGCAAGTACCAAATACAGTCGTCGTTTCAAAATCTGGACCTGCAATAGCAATACAGCAGCAGAATCGAGCGGTACGTTTGCCATCTTCTACACCTTGTAGGTTTTCTAACAGCTTCACCATATTAGCTTCATCATCATGATCCCCAGCATAACGTGCAGAGTGGACCCCTGGCTCACCATTTAATGCATCTACTGCTAAACCACTATCATCAGCAATAACAATGGTACCAAGATTTTTCGCTAGGGCTTCTGCCTTTAAGATTGCATTTTCTTCAAAAGTTGTACCTGTTTCTTCTATCTCCATGTCTGGTGCTACTTCAAACATTGTGACAACTTCATAACCAAGTGGGCCAAATAATACTTCGAAATCTTTAGCTTTTCCTTTATTTTTTGTTGCGATCACTACCTGTTTCATACTATTTCCCTCCGACCATGTTTGCTTGTTCAGCAAGCGCTGCTTTTTGGAGCTCAACTAATTGCTGGATGCCTTTTTCACCTAATGCTAGTAAATCATTCAATTCTTCACGAGAGAATGTTGCTTCCTCGCCAGTACCTTGTAATTCTACAAAGCGACCTGCACCTGTCATAACAATATTCATATCAACAGCAGCAGCCACATCTTCTACATAATTTAAATCTAAAACAGCACCCTGTTCTTCTACAATACCTACACTAGTTGCGGCTAAAAAATCAGTTACAGGAAACTTCACGAACGGCTTTTCTTCCGCAAATTTAGCAATTGCCTGTGTCATCGCAACAAATGCTCCTGTAATGGAGGCTGTACGAGTGCCACCATCTGCTTGAATCACATCACAATCGATCCATACTGTACGCTCTCCAAGCGCCTCCAAATCGACCACAGCACGTAATGCACGCCCAATTAGACGTTGAATCTCCATCGTACGTCCATTGACCTTCCCACGAGATGATTCACGTGGTGTACGTTGAGCTGTTGCACGAGGTAACATCGAATATTCAGCTGTGATCCAGCCTTTCCCTTGCCCGCGTAAAAAGCCAGGAACTTTGTCTTCGATTGTTGCTGTACAAATTACTTTTGTATTTCCTACTTGAATTAAGACCGAGCCCTCTGGGTGTAGTAAATACTCACCATCCATTTTTACAGGTCGTAGTTCATCTGCCATTCTTCCATCAAATCTTGTCATATTTATTGTTCCTCCTAAAAACTTTCGCGCCCTCATCTTATCATAATTTATTTCTTCAAAAAAGTACTCAATGATTATGTAAAATGCTGAAAACGGCAAAAATCAGCCTAGCCCATTGCTAAGCTGATTTTTTATTTTAATGTAATGCGTTTTATGTCGAGAGTACCTTGCTCCAACCAATTTTCAGCGATTGAACGGAAAATTGGAACAGAACCAGTTGCAAAAAATTTATGAGCAGGCACTGTATTTGCATTTGCTAAAGTGCCATTATAAGCTAGCATTTCTTGAACATCCTTTGCTGTTTCTTCCGCAGAAGATAAAACATTCACTTCATCTCCTACGACAGCTTCAATTTGTTTTTGTAGAATAGGGTAATGTGTACACCCTAAAATAACCGTATCAAATTGTTGATTTTTCAACGGCTTTAAGCCTTCTGCTATTAACTTCGTCGCAAATTCACCTTTATACTCGCCACTTTCTACAAGTGGAACGAAAGTTGGACAGGCTAGTGGAATAATGTGTGTTGACGTATTAAGTGACAGTAAGGCCTCTTCATATGCACCACTTTTAATTGTTCCTTCTGTTGCAAGCACAACGACTTCATGTCGCTTCGTTTTCTTTACAGCTGCACGTGCGCCAGCATTTATAACGCCTAGTACCGGAAAAGGCATATTTCTTTGTAAACTTTCGAGTGCTACTGCAGTCGCTGTATTACAAGCAATAACGAGCATCTTAACATTCATTTTTTCTAGCGCTTTCGCCATTTGCCAAGTGAAGTTCCGTACTTCCTGACGGCTTCTTGGACCATATGGACACCTTGCTGTATCGCCAATATAATAAATTGTTTCGTTTGGCAATCGCTTCATAATTTCTTTTGCTACGGTTAACCCGCCTACTCCTGAATCAATAACGCCTATCGGGGCATTCATACTTTCCGCCTCAATCCTGTTTCATGTGTACATGTAGTTTTTCTAGGTAGCTTGATAATTGCGCGACTTCTTGCTCATTAAAACCAACAAGCATCTCTTGCAAATATTGCTGTCTTTTTTCTATAACCTCTTGAATAATACGTTCGCCCTTTTCGAGAAGATGAACAACAACGACACGGCGGTCATTTTCATCACGCATACGCTTGACTAATTCATTTTTCTCCATCCGGTCCACTAAATCTGTTGTCGTGCTAAAAGCTAAATATAAACGGTTTGATAATTCGCCAATTGTAATATCACCAAGCTCTTCTAACCACTGTAATGCAACAAATTGTGGCGGCGTAATCGCATAGTCGGAAACAATTTCTCTTCCCTTTTGCTTCACGATGGCCGCTATATAGCGTAATTCCTTTTCAACCGTTGCAACGGTTTCAGGTGAGTGTTTTGTTACTTCATCCGACATATAACTATTTCACTCCTAAAAATACGTTGAATAGTTCTATTTTGTCGTTTTTTTCACGAAATAGCAAGTGTCCATTAGTCTAATTTAAATTCTTCTAAGCGTAACAGCTCAATTAACGCCTGAGATCGATTTGTTACACCTAGCTTTTGAATTGTATTGGAAATGTGATTTCGCACTGTTTTTTCACTAATACCAAGCTGCTCTGCAATATCTCTCGTTGTTTTTTCAGCTAATAAAAGCGCAAATATTTCACGTTCTCGGTTTGTTAATAGAGAACGATGATGAGAGCCATTCATTCAGTTACACCCTCCTCCCCCGCACGTATTGTAACTTATGTTAAGGGGCTTGAAGCGGTGACGGCTATTTGCATGATTATTACATGTTTCCTTAAAAATTTCGGAAATTGCTTCGACATTTTCATAAATTTTATGTAAAACATAATTCCTACTATTCTCATAATTATTTATGGTATAGCCCTACTCACTAATTAGGGATAATTTCCAGACTAATCAAATGCGCTCTTTCCTCTTTAGAAATCGGTACACTTTTGCCTGTTCGAGGGTCCATTTGCACAATTGTTCCTCGACCTGTGAAGCAAACTTCGTCCCTTTGATTTTTTGCTAAATAATGAATATCCATTGATGAACTTCCAACTTTCGCTATCTTTGTGTAAATTCGTAGCACGTCATCAAAGAAAACCTGCTTTACATAATCACATTGTAAATCAGCTACAATCGGTATACTCTTCACATTCTCATCAGCTACAGATGGCATTAAAATACCTAAATGTCTGAAATAATCAATTCTCGCCTGTTCAAAATATGTAAAGCTTACAGTATTATTCATATGCCCATACATATCTGTTTCTGAAAATCGTACACGTACCTCACTATAAAAGGAAAAACCCTTTTCCCACTCTTGTAAATCTTCAATATAACTTGCTTTCATAATAACACCATCCCCTACAATTAATTTGCCATCTTTTTTAGTCTGGTTCAGACAGCCCATAAGTAATGAATACAAATTCATTATAAAAGAAAATGCTATATTATCATAGGAAAAACCAAAATTCCCTTATTTTATTGCTAAATCTCTTTTTTGACATAGTATGGTTTTCCTTAAAACATGCTAACTATGTTTATATCACTATAAAAAACTCCCCCACACTAAGTGTAAGGGAGTTGGGAGTCAGCTTGTCCGATATTAGTCTACGAAGTGGTCAGAACCGAAGAAGTTACGGAACATTTGCACTGTAGTAGCACGGTTTAATGAAGCGATTGATGTTGTTAAAGGAATACCTTTTGGACATGCAGCAACACAGTTTTGAGAGTTACCACAGTTTGCAAGGCCACCATCGCCCATAATAGCATTTAAACGTTCATCTTTAATCATTGCACCAGTTGGGTGAGTGTTGAAAAGACGTACTTGTGATAATGGAGCTGGCCCGATGAATGAAGCTTTTTCAGACACGTTTGGACATGCTTCCATACATACACCACAAGTCATACATTTAGATAATTCATAAGCCCATTGACGTTTACCTTCTGGCATACGTGGACCTTCACCTAAATCATAAGTACCATCGATCGGTACCCATGCTTTCACTTTTTTAAGCGCGTTGAACATACGTTCACGGTCAACTTGTAAGTCACGAATAACAGGGAATGTTTTCATTGGCTCCAATTTAATTGGCTCAGTCAATTGGTCAACAAGTGTTGAACATGATTGACGTGGACGGCCATTAATAACCATTGAACATGCACCACAAACTTCTTCTAAACAGTTCATATCCCATGATACTGGCGATGTATTTTCACCATTTTCAGTAACAGGATTTTTTTGAATTTCCATTAAAATAGAAATTACGTTCATACCATGACGGTAAGGCACTTGGAATTTTTGCCAATAGCTATTGCCGCCCTGTGTATCTTGACGTAGGATTTCAACTTTAACCATTCTTCCAGTATTAGCTGAGATTTGCATAACTTTTAGTCTCCTTTCGCAGAGTAGTCGCGTTTACGTGGTGGGATTAAAGAAACGTCGACTTCTTGGTACGTGATGATTGGATTACCAGTAGTTGGATCAAACTTCGCCATTGTTGTTTTCAAGAATTGCTCGTCATCACGGTTAGGGAAATCAGGTTTATAGTGCGCACCACGAGATTCATTACGTAATAATGCACCTTTTGTCATTACTTTCGCAAGCACTAACATATTTTTAAGCTGACGTGTAAAGTGTGCGCCTTGATTACTCCATTTTTGCGTATCGTTGATGTTGATGTTGTTCCAACGCTCAGTAAGGTCATCTAGTTTTTTCAATGTATCTTCAAGCTGATCATTGTAACGTACTACAGTCATTGTAGCAGTCATCATTTCACCAAGCTCTTTATGCAGTAAGTAAGCGTTTTCTGTGCCTTCCATTTTCATGATAGCATCCCATTTCGCTTGTTCTTCTGTTACGCGAGCATCGTAAATCTCTTGTGGAATATCTTCTGCATGCTTTTTAAGATGTTTTACATAATCTACTGCGTTTGGTCCTGCAACCATACCGCCATAGATAGCAGATAATAATGAGTTCGCACCAAGACGGTTTGCCCCGTGTTGAGAGTAATCACACTCACCTGCTGCAAATAGACCAGGAATTTCAGTCATTTGGTTGTAGTCAACCCATAATCCACCCATTGAATAGTGAACTGCTGGGAAAATTTTCATAGGTAATTTACGTGGGTCATCTCCTACGAATTTTTCGTAGATTTCGATGATACCACCAAGTTTAACGTCCAACTCATGTGGATCTTTATGAGAAAGATCTAGGTATACCATGTTTTCGCCATTGATACCAAGTTTTTGGTTTACACAAACGTCGAAAATTTCACGTGTTGCAATATCACGTGGCACTAAGTTACCGTAAGCTGGGTATTTTTCTTCTAAGAAGTACCAAGGTTTACCGTCTTTATAAGTCCAAATACGACCACCTTCACCACGAGCTGATTCTGACATTAGACGGTTTTTGTCATCTCCAGGAATCGCTGTAGGGTGAATTTGGATGAACTCACCATTCGCATATGAAGCACCTTGTTGGTAAACGATAGAAGCAGCAGAACCTGTGTTAATAACAGAGTTTGTTGTTTTACCGAAAATAATACCAGGGCCACCAGTCGCCATAATAACAGCGTCTGCACGGAATGATTTAATTTCTTCTGTACGCATATCTTGCGCTACGATACCACGGCACACGCCGTCTTCATCGATAATAACACCAAGGAATTCCCAGTGCTCATATTTATTTACTAAACCAGCTACTTCATGAGAACGAACTTGCTCATCAAGCGCATATAGTAATTGTTGACCAGTTGTTGCACCAGAGAAAGCTGTACGGTGCATTAAAGTACCGCCAAAACGACGGAAATCTAATAATCCTTCTGGTGTACGGTTGAACATAACACCCATACGGTCCATTAAATGGATAATGCCAGGTGCTGCATCACACATACCCTTAACTGGTGGTTGGTTCGCTAAGAAGTCCCCACCATATACTGTATCATCAAAGTGGATCCATGGAGAATCCCCTTCACCTTTTGTATTTACTGCACCATTAATTCCGCCCTGCGCACAAACAGAGTGTGAGCGTTTTACAGGAACTAATGAGAATAAATCAACTTCAGTACCAACTTCAGCTGCTTTAATCGTTGCCATCAGACCGGCAAGACCACCGCCGACAACAATTACTTTGCTTTTCGCCATGATTATTTCTCACTCCTCTTAAAAAATTGCAATGATTGCATGTGCTCTATCGTAGCTCTATTGAATTATACGAAAGCTAAAATAGCAGCCACACCAACTACACTTAGAATTACGAAAATAATGTTTGTTACGTAAGTAGCAATCTTTTGAGACTGAGGAGATTGTACAATACCCCAGCTTACTAGGAATGCCCATAAACCGTTAGATAAGTGGAAAGTTGCTGATAAAATACCAACAATGTAGAATCCAAGCATGAATGGATTAGCAACAATATTCGCCATCATGTCGTAATCAACGTGTGTGCCAAGTGCTTTTTGAATACGAGTTTGGAAAATATGCCATGCAATGAAAATCACTAGGAATACACCAGTGAAACGTTGTAATGAGAACATCCAGTTACGGTATGTGCTGAAACGTCCTGTGTTTGGTGAAGCAGTGAATGCAATGAACACTCCATAAAATGCATGGAACATCAATGGAATATAGATGACAATCCATTCAACTAGGATAAGGAATGGAATCTTTTCCATTACTGCGGTAGCATCGTTATAACTATCTGCCCCGCCTGTTGCTGTAAAGTTAATGAACAGGTGCATCGTTAAAAACAGACCTACTGGAATGATCCCAAGTAGAGAATGTAAGCGACGCCATAAAAACTCTCGATCTTTCGACAAGACTGTTACCCCCCTTAGTACTTAAAATAGCACAACAAAAGAAGTCATCATTTTGTAAATGATACTTCATTGACTGTGTATTTCATCATGGTACAATATTATGACATGTTTATTGTACTCTCAAGAGCTACGAGCGTCAAGGCAACTCGGAGTTTTTCATAGAGCTTATTAAAGAACTAATCTAGTGCATAATGCGTCGTTTTTTCTCGAAAAATCTACCATTACTTTATTAACGTTAAATTATAAGAAAATTCTAAGAAAGAAGGATAACAATGTTAAACACTCCATCTCCTACAATCTCATCCTTTGGTTATGAGATCATTCGCGATCATATTCTATCTTCTGTACTCGGTAAACATGAGGATGATGTCCTTTATTGGGCAGGGAAAGAGCTTGCGCGTAAGTTTCCATGTAAAAGTCAAGACGAACTAATCGCATTTTTCGCAGATGCCTGCTGGGGTACATTAGAGCTAATGAAAGAATCAAAGGACGGACGTATTTTCCAGTTGACAAACGACCCTGAAATATTGCAAATCAAACAACGTAGCTTCAGACTTGAGGCAGGATTTATTGCTGAACAGATTCAGCTAGCTAAAGGCTATTTGACAGAATGCTATGATGAAAAACGTGAAAAGCAAAATTACGTTATGTTTACAGTCAAATGGGACGTGAAGGAACGAATTATGCATACAATTCCAACAGAGTAACAAAAAAGGATTGTCTCCCCATTCAATAAACGGGATGACAATCCTTCCTTTTATTTCGGACAATTACAGAAAATGCTGTTTCTTCTATTATTATATGTAAAGAGCCTGCTCTAAATTAAATTCATCATGCAGTGCATTTGCTGCACGAATCATTTCATCCTGCGGTACTACAACAGACACTTTAATTTCTGAGGTGCTCACCATCTTCACAGGGATATTTTCACGACGTAAACGATCGAACATGCGAGCAGCGACACCTGGATTCGAGACCATACCGGAGCCAACTATTGAAACTTTCGCTAATCCAATTTCGAAATCAGCAAAGCTAAAGCCAAGTGATACTTTACTATCCTCTAAAACACGTAAAGCTTCTGCAAATTCTTCTTTCAAAATCGAAAAGGACACAGTTGGTTTTAATCCATCAATGATTGCTTGAACAATGATATCCACGTTGATGCGATTTTCAGCAAGAGTTGAAAATATATCCGCTAATGAAGCATGTGAATAAGCATCATACCCAATTGTTAAACGAATAACATCTGATTCAAAGGCAACACCACGCACTACTAAATTTTTCTCCATCTCTACTTCCTCCTTCAATAAAGTACCTACTGACTCCACTAAACTAGAGCGTATGATCACTGGCATTTGGAACTTTTTAGCTAACTCCACTGCACGTGGATGAATGATGTGTGATCCTAAATGTGCTATCTCTAACATTTCATCATAGGAAATTTCCTGTAGTTTTTGTGCCTTTACAACAAAGCGTGGATCTGCTGTATACACACCATCAACATTCGTGTAAATGTCTGTCCGCTCAGCATCTAATGCAACAGCAAGTGCAACGGCTGTCGTTTCCGTTCCACCTTTCCCAAGCGTTGTTATATTTTGGTCATTGTCAATGCCTTGATCTCCAGCAATAACGACGATTTGTCCTTGCAGCAAATGCTCATCGATACGGCTAACATCGATATGATTGATCCTTGCATGACTATGCATATGATCCGTGTAAATGCCAGCCTGCCAGCCTGTTAGTGACACCGCATTATAGCCAGCTTCTTGTATTGCAATGGCAAACACGGAGCTGGATAACTGAGAGCATGAAGATACAGCTGCATCTAATTCACGTTTTGACACATCATCCGTGAAATGAAGTACGCTCATTTTCACATCCTGTATCGTTTGTCTCATCGCACCAACTACTACTACCACATCGAAACCTCTATCTCTTTCAGCAATTGCTTTTCGAGCAGCCTCTTGAATTTGTTCGGGCGATGCTAAAGCAGCCCCTCCAAATTTCATCACTATTCTAGACATTTCTTTTGCTCTCCTTCCCAGTCATGTAATTCACCTAAAATAAGGTGTAAAACTGCCTCTAGAAAACTAAAAAGGCAGCCTTCACAAAACGTGAAAGCTGCCTATAACATGTACAATAACAAAACTTGCGCATGTGTGATAGCTCTCCGAAACGTTTAGAATCGACAGTCTTACATTTTTTAAATGCAAAACCAGTACAACAGCGGAAACAACAATGCTGTACTTCGGCAAGCTCCCCTTTCACGCAATGTCTTAGGATTTGTTCATCCTCTTTTGCGCTACTTTTGAATCTTGCACCTCTATCATCACCTTAAAAGTGATTATATTAAATTTTTCCGCCCTCATCTAACAAGTGGGCTGTTAACATTGGATCACAATGTTATTTACAACCTTAGCATATGTCTATTCCTTTGACAATGACTCCTGCTGAAAATAGGCATAAATCTGATTTGCTAAATTAGCTGGCATCCCTGCTTCCTGTAAAGCAAGCTCACTAGCCTCACGTATTTTCTTCACGGAACCAAAGTGTTTCAGTAACTGCTGCTTTCGTTTTGGACCGACACCTTCAATTTGGTCCAACACAGATTGGATAGCATGCTTTTCATGCTGTTGGCGCAAGAAGGTAATCGCAAAACGATGGACTTCATCTTGTATTCGTTGTAATAAATAAAAACCGTCACTTGTGCGTTTTAAAGCAATGACCTCGGGTGGATCACCAAACAATAGCTGGGATGTATTATGCTTGTCATCCTTTGCTAAACCAGCAATAGGTATAACTAGTCCTAGTTCATCCTCTAATACTTCACGGGCAACTTCCATTTGACCTTTACCACCATCAATTAGCACTAAATCTGGTAATGGAAGACCTTCCTTCAAAACACGAATATAGCGTCGACGAATTACCTCTTGCATAGCACCATAATCATCATGCTTGGCTGCTGTACGGGTTTTATATTTGCGATATTCCTTTTTGGCGGGTTTCCCATCAATGAAAACAACCATTGCAGATACGGCGTCTGTTCCATGCATATGACTATTATCAAAAGCTTCAATTCGTAATGGTGTCGTTATGCCCATGGCATCACCAAGTGCCTCGCATGCACCAATAGTACGTTCTTCCTGTCGTTCGATAAGCTGGAATTTAGCGGACACTGCAATTTCAGCATTTTTCGTCGCTAAATCTACCAACTCCTTTTTTTGACCTCTTTTTGGCGTAAGAACTTTGATACCTAATAATTCCGTTAAAATGGCACCATCAATTGCTTGCGGAATAAAAACTTCTTTTGGCTTAATATGTTCTGGTTTTTCATAAAATCGTCCCACAAATGTTAGGAACTCTTCCTCTGCATCTTGATAGATCGGGAAAATAGAAACATCCCGCTCAATCAGCTTACCCTGCCGAACGAAGAAAACCTGAACACACATCCACCCTTTTTCCACAGCATAGCCAAAGACATCGCGGTTAGTAGTGTCACTTGATACTATTTTTTGCTTCTGCATAACCGTATCGATATGGGCAATTTGATCACGAAACTCCTTAGCTCGTTCAAACTCTAAGTTTTCGGCAGCCGCAAGCATTTTTACTTCAAGCTCTTTTTTGACTGCTTCCACACCGCCGTTAAGAAACTTCGTCATATCCTCAATCATTTCCTGGTAAACATGACCCTCAATTTCTTTCACACAAGGTGCTATACATTGACCCATATGATAATACAAACAAACTTTTGAAGGTAGTTGCACACATTTTCTTAATGGATATAAACGGTCCAACAGCTTCTTTGTTTCACTTGCCGCATAGGCATTGGGATACGGTCCAAAATATTTAGCCTTATCCTTTTTTACTTTACGTGTCGTAATTAGACGAGGATGTTTTTCATTCGTAATTTTTAAATATGGATACGTCTTATCATCTGTTAACATGACATTATATTTTGGATCATGCAGTTTGATGAGATTCAGCTCTAAAATGAGTGCTTCAATATTTGATGATGTCACGATATACTCAAAATCTTCTATTTCGCTTACAAGTCTTTGCGTTTTACCTTCATGTGTTCCTGTAAAGTAAGAACGAACACGATTTTTCAGTACCTTCGCTTTACCGACATATATAATTGTCCCCTGTCGATCCTTCATCAAATAGCAGCCAGGCTGGTCTGGTAGAATATCCAGTTTACGCTTGATTAAATCGTTCATTACCTACCTGCCCCCTACGTAAGATTCCCCTCAATGAATCATTTTTTCTTTCTTTATTATATAACGAAAAAAAGCCGAACACATCAATTGATGGTCCGGCTTTTTGTGAACTTCATTCATTACGCATGTTTTGCGATAAATGCTTCTAAAGCTTCTTTCGGTTGGAAGCCTACAGTTTTGTCAACTAATTCTCCATCTTTAAATAATAATAATGATGGGATTGACATGATTTGGTACTCAGCAGCAGTACCTTGGTTATTATCTACGTCAACTTTTACAATTTTAGCCGCACTACCTGCAGCGTCCATTTCTTCAAGAACTGGCCCAATCATTTTACAAGGTCCGCACCAAGCAGCCCAAAAGTCCACTAATACTAAACCTTCTTTAATATCGCTTTGGAACGTAGCATCTGTTGCATGTACAATTGCCATTTGAAATCCTCCTTAAACTTACTATGATTGTAGTATAGCATGGATAAATTCACTTGAGCGAACAATCTGCCTGTAATGTATTTTTTATGAAAATCCATGTCGAAATATTAAACGCTATCGATTTATTGATGACGGCCTTTCCATAAATAAGTTAACGTAATGAAAATATAGATTGCTAATGTAATACTCGTCACGATTATTGAAGTGGTAAAAATAATCCCAATTAAGATCGTACTCAACGCTATGATTGCTATCCAAGTAGTATAAGGATACCATTTCACTTCATACACACTTGAGTTGGCTGACTGTTTTTTTCTTGACTTTAGATGGGCTATTGCAATAATTAACCATATAAATAATACCGTATATCCAAGTGACCCCATTAGAAAGTCAAACGTCTTGCTTCCAGCATATAACGAAAGGATGACACCTAAATACAATGCTAATGTACACATCAAAATCGCATATACGGGAACATTTCTTTTGGATAATTGAGCAAAGATTTTAGGGACACGACCGTCTACCGCTTGCGTATAAAGTACACGTGATGAACCATAAAGGCCCGAATTCATCGAAGAAATAATGGCAAGTAAAACTACAGCATTCATAATATGATCCGCACCAGGAATTCCAATCATTTTAAATACCATTACAAATGGACTTTCTGGTACTCCATTCACTTCATTCCAAGGAATCAAACTAACGATAATAAAGAATGGCAGTAAATAGAAAGTAACAATACGGATTAATGTACTGCGCACAGCTTTTGGTACTACCTTTTCAGGATTTTTTGTTTCAGCTAATGTAATCCCAATGATTTCAGTCCCACCATAGGAATAGATCACCACAAGCATAGCTGCAATTAATCCCATTGATCCATTTGGGAAAAAACCACCGTGCGAAGTTAAGTTAGAAAAACCAACAGCACTATGATGCCCAAATGAGACAAGCAATAAAATTAGGCCTGCAATAATAAATACAATAATAACTGTAATTTTAATCAATGCTAGCCAATATTCTGTTTCAGCAAAAATCTTCACAGATAACAGATTAATAGCTGTCACTAGTACCGAGACAGATAACGCCAATATCCAAATTGGGTATTCTGGTAACCAATATTGAATAAAAATAGCAGCCACTACAGATTCTGCAGCAATATTTAATACCCACATCTTCCAATAAATCCAATCTAAAAAATAAGCTGGATATTTACCTAACACGGATTCAACTAAATCTCTAAACGTTCTTGCCTCTTTATTGCGGACTGCCATTTCTGCAAGACCTTGCATAACAAATAATAAAATAATGCCCCCTAATAAATAGGCTATGAGCACCGATGGACCTGCCATATCGATGGCTGCACTACTTCCTTTAAATAATCCTGCGCCAATAGCACCACCTAATGCCATCATCGTAATGTGACGCGAGGTCATTGTTCGTTTTAATTGTTGTTGATTGTTCTTTTCCACTTTCTTACCTCCTAAAAATCAAAAAAGGCATACCGTCTGTTCCTTCATCATCAAATGAAAGAAGAGACGATATGCCATAAGCAAACCGCGGTACCACTCTAATTGGTTCTTTATGAACCCTACTTAAAACCTTGTAACGAAGGTTAATCGTCAAACAAATAGAATAATCAGACAATTCTATTTATCTTACCACTCCTAGGCAAGTTCAAAGTCTTATTGGTCTGCGTTGCACCAACCCGCAGCTCTCTTTACCTAATAATGACTTTTACTACTCCTAATCTTTGCGTTTAAAAACATTATGATTGAAAATTTAATGATTATTCAACACTATAATCGCAACTGTTAATTATGTCAATATTTTATTTTGCGATAATTTTCAAATAGCAGTTGCTTGCTTAAAAAATAAAAAAAGGCAGGAAGGATTCATCCCTTCCTGCTATAACCTTTATGCATTCACTTTTAAAGCCTTAAATTCCTCAATTAATAGCGGAACTACTTCAAATAAATCTCCAACGATTCCATAGTCTGCTACTTTAAAAATATTTGCTTCAGGATCTTTATTGATAGCAACAATCACTTTAGAGTTTGACATTCCTGCTAAATGCTGAATAGCACCTGAAATACCAGCAGCAATATAAAGATCAGGCGTTACAACCTTACCAGTTTGACCAATTTGAAGTGAATAGTCGCAATACTCAGCATCACAAGCACCACGAGATGCTCCAACTGCACCGCCTAGTAAATCAGCAAGCTCTTTTAGTGGTTCAAATCCTTCTTCAGATTTTACACCACGACCACCAGCAACTACTACTTTTGCCTCTGATAAGTCAACACCCTCTGAAGATTTACGAACAACCTCTTTAATAATTGTGCGAAGGTTTGTAATTTCTACAGTAACTGCCGAAACATCTCCTGTTTTACCATCAACTTTTTCTAAAGGTGTAATGTTATTTGGACGAATAGATGCTAATACAATTCCGTCTTTTACTTTCACCTTTTCAAAAGCTTTACCAGAGTAAATTGGTCGGATGAATACAACATCATCGCCTGAACCTTCAATTGTAGTAACATCAGATACTAAACCTGCTTGTAATTTACTTGCAATTTTTGGCGATAAATCTTTCCCATTTGCCGTATGACCAAAGACAATGCCAGCTGGCTTTTCTTGCTCAATAACAGCTAGTAGCGCTTGACTATAGCCATCAGATGTATATTGTTTTAAATGTGGGTGTTCCACCGTTACAACACGATCAGCACCGTATTCAAATAATGGACCTGTTAAATTTGCTACAGCATCCCCTAAAAGTACCCCTACAACCTCGCCACCATCAGCGATTTGTTTTGCAGCTGCAATTGCTTCGAAAGAAACATTACGTAAGCTTCCTTCACGAACTTCACTTAATACTAATACTTTTTTTGACATAGCATATTCCCTCCGTTACCCTTTAAGATTCGATTTTTTAAACTACTTTTGCTTCTGTGTGAAGTAGATTTACCAGTTCTTTTACTTGTACAGAAAGGTCGCCTTCAAGAACACGCCCTGCTGCTTTTTGAGCTGGTAAGAAGATATCAACCGTTTCAATCTTCACTTCTACATCATCTTCATCGATATCTAAATCATCTAATTCAAGCTCTGCAAGCGGTTTCTTCTTCGCTTTCATAATACCTGGTAGAGATGGATAACGTGGCTCATTTAACCCTTGTTGAGCTGTTACTAACAGTGGTAAAGAAGTTTCAATTACTTCTGAATCCCCTTCTATATCACGAACAATTTTTGCAGAAGTTCCATCAATTTCAAGCTTTGTAATCGTTGTTACATAATTAATATCTAGTAAATCTGCAACACGTGGACCTACTTGACCAGAACCACCATCAATCGCAACATTTCCTGTTAAAATTAAATCAGCATCTTTATCTTTTAAGTATTCTGCTAATAGATAAGCAGCAGCATTTTGATCTAATTCATCTAAATCATCTTCCGTATTGATAAGCACTGCTTCATCAGCGCCCATTGCTAGAGCTGTTCGTAATTGCTTCTCAGCATCCTCGCCACCAATTGTTACTACCGTCACTTTACCGCCAGCAGCGTCACGTACTTGGATTGCTTCTTCGATGGCATATTCATCGTAAGGGTTAATAATGAATTCTGCGCCGTCCTCTTGGATTTTACCACCCGACACAACGATTTTTTCTTCTGTATCAAACGTACGTTTAATTAATGCAAAAATATTCATATATCCATACCTCCTGGAACGTTTTATAATTCTAAGTAAACTTATAAATATTATATATATTTAGTTTCAATAACATCGATAACATACTTGCTCGTTGCTATCGACATATGGGAAAATTATCTGCCAGTAAACATAGGCTCACGCTTTTCAATGAATGCTTGAATTCCTTCTTTTGCATCTTCTGTGACGAACACTGTACCAAAGGATTTCGCTTCCGCTTCAATACCTTCATAAAATGAAGCATGTTTTGCATATTGCAATGTTTGAATAGCTGCCTTTAAAGCAATTGGGCTCTTCTTGGCAATACTCTTTGCAATTTTTAACGTTTCCTCTAATAGTGTCTCTTCTGAGAATGCACGGTTTGCTAAGCCCCATTGTACAGCTTCCGTACCTGAGATCGGTTCGCTCGTAAACATCATTTCAGCAGCCTTTGCTACACCAACATAACGTGGTAGGCGTTGCGTACCCCCAAAGCCAGGAATAAGGCCTAATTGTAACTCAGGTAAACCTAGTTTCGCTGATTCCGTAACAAAGCGCATATGACAGCTCATTGCTAGCTCAAGACCACCACCTAATGCTGCACCATGAATAGCTGCGATAACCGGCTTAGGAAATGATTCCAAACGCTCAAATACTTGCTGTCCATTGCTAGCTAGCTTCGTAAACTCTTCTCCAGATTCTACCCCAGTAAATTCTTTAATATCTGCACCTGCAGAGAAGAAACGGCCTTCACCATGAAGTACAAGGACTCTTACAGCATCATCATGTTCTACAGCATCTAGCACAGCATTTACTTCTGCAATAATACCGCGAGATAATGCATTTGCTGGTGGACGTGCAATTGTAACATTTGCTACCCCATCTTCCACTTTCCAACTTAGAAATTCCATTTCTCCACATCCTTTTAACCTTTAATGGCGTTCAGGATTAATGCCTGAACCTTCGGAACCTGTTCCATCAAATCATATCGATAGTCATTCATAACCCACGACGTAATAGTTTCATCAATTGTTCCAAAAACCATTTGACGTGCCAAGCGTACATCCATCGTTTGATTGAACTCACCTGAAAGCATACCTTCGATTAAAATTTGATCAAGTAAATGTAAATACTCACGTAATACTGAATTAATTTTTAGTCGTAAGTCTTTGTTTGATTGGCGAAGCTCTAATTGTGTGACGGTTGCTAGGTATCGATCTGTCGCTAGAACATTAAAATGATTTTCAATCATTCGGGAAAGTTTATCTTTAGACGTATTCCCATTTTCTATTATATCTTGTAATGACTCTACAAAAACAGCCATTTTTTCATTAAAGACAGAAATTAATATATCTTCTTTATTTTTAAAATATAAATAGATTGTTCCATCGGCCACCCCAGCCTGTTTGGCGATTTTCGATACTTGCGCTTGGTGATACCCATTCTCCGCAATAACGATGACAGCAGCATCAATAATTTGCTTATATTTTGGCTTATCTCGTTTCACTTTTATATCACCACCTAAAAAACATGCGCACGTCACCATAATCAAGTATGACGTGAGAACCTAAAAAAATATGAAAATATGAATGGTCATTCATTCATATTTTCATATTATATTTTACATCATTGCTTGTCAATACTTTAACACGTATTTATTTCGCTTCTTTATTCGCCATTTTTGTTTTTTCTTCTTCCACTAATGTACGGCGCAAAATTTTCCCAACGGCTGTTTTTGGCAGCTCATCTTTAAATTCATAATACCGTGGAACTTTAAATGCCGCTAGATGCTGACGGCAATATTTATTTAATTCGTCTTCTGTAATCGAATATCCTTCTTTTAAAACAATATAAGCTTTTACCGTTTCTCCTCGATAAGGGTCTGGTATACCTGCTACAACGCATTCTTGGATTTCCTCACGCTCGTATAACACTTCTTCAACCTCTCGAGGGTATATGTTAAAGCCTCCGGCAATAATCATATCTTTTTTACGATCCACTACATAGAAAAAGCCTTGCTCATCCATATAACCAAGATCTCCTGTTAAAAACCAGTCATCTGTGAATGTAGCGGCCGTATCCTCTGGGCGATTCCAATAGCCCTTCATCACTTGTGGTCCTTTAACTGCAATTTCACCAACTTCACCAACTGGCAATACTTCCGTATCCCCTGTCCGCAAAATAATCGCTTCTGTATTTGGCCAAGGTAATCCAATCGAGCCAATCACCCGCTTGCCCCAAATTGGAGTAGCATGTGTCACTGGTGATGTTTCAGTTAATCCATAACCCTCTACTAATTTCCCACCTGTTACCTCTTCAAACTTCTCTTGCACTTCAATTGGCAATGAAGCAGAGCCACTTAGACAAGCCTTAATAGACGATAAATCGTAATTAGCAATGTCTGGATGATTTAATAAACCGATGTATAGGGTTGGCGCACCAGGGAAAAGGGTTGGCTTTTGCTTATCGATTGTCTTTAATGCTGTTTCAGCATCAAATTTCGGTAAAAGCACCATTTTATTTTGAGTGAAGACTGATAAAAGCATAACAGTTGTCATACCATAGACGTGGAAGAATGGAAGGATACCCATAATGACCTCTTCACCGTGCACACATTTATACATCCATGCATCACACATTGTCGTATTGGCGATTAAATTTTTATGGGTTAGCATGACTCCTTTCGGGTATCCGGTTGTTCCACCTGTGTATTGAAGTAATGCTAGATCTTCTTCAAAATCGAAAGGAATAGGATCCATTACCTTGATTGGTGCAGAACGCATGATTTCTGAAAACAAATGATTTTGTCCACTATGTTCAACCTTGACACTAAAGCCATATTGCTTTTTTTGAATAAACGGATAGACTAAATTTTTTGGGAATGGTAAATAATCTTTGATGGCTGTCACAATGACATTTTCTAGGGCGGTCTCTTTTAAAATTTTCATTACTCTTGGGTACAAAATATCCATCACAAGAATAACTTTCGCACCCGAATCTGCCATTTGATATTGAAGTTCACGTTCAGTATAAAGTGGATTTGTTTGTACGACAACAGCACCTGCATACATGGCACCGTAGTAAGCGATTACACTTTGAGGCGAGTTAGGTAACATAATTGCCACCCGGTCTCCCTTTTCCACACCTAATGATTGTAAATAGTTTGCGAATCTTAAAGCAGACTCATATAGTTCGGTGTACGTCAAATCCTTCCCCATAAAATGAATCGCTACTTTTGATGGATTCTTTTTATAGGCACGTGTCAAAAACTCTTGCACTGGAATTTCTTCAAACGTTAAAGACGATGGTACTTCTTCAGGATAATTTGCTAGCCATGGTTTTGCTGTCATACGTCCTCTCCCCTTTGTCCCAAACTTTGTCAATTCTTAATTTTATTATAATGAAAAAGAAATGCACTTTCAAACAGAAAATAGAAAATAAACGTATTTTCGATTAATTATTATGCATTTAACAACATTATTATGACTAATTCTAAATAGGATTTGTATGGATACATATGATGAATACTCATTCATTCACTGGTTTTTCAAATAGAAATAATCTATATATTTCTATATTTGAAAAATAATTTTTCCTTTCAAGGCTTTAGTAGAGTTTAGTTGAAGCCACCTACAATAAGCTCAATAAAAAACGCATCCTTTTAAAAGGATGCGTTAAAGTGTTTAAATAGTCATCATATAATAGACGCCCACTGCCAAAAATGCGATACAGACAATGATTAGTACTTTTGCTAATTTTTCCATGTCATGACACTCCTATGCAATACTTGCCCCAATTACAAACGATAGTCCAACTGAAATGGTAAAGGAAATGAAACCAACTGAGCGATTATCATTGGCAATCTCTTGATCAACATTAAAACGAGGTGTCATAAATTCAAATAAGAAATATGCAACAATTAACAACGTAAAACCAAAAAGACCCCAGCCAATCATTTCACTTAATGTACTATGACGAGCAATAGAAAAACGAAAAATATTACAAATTCCTAGTATTTTTCCGCCTGTTGCAAGTGCCACAGCAACATTACCTTTTTTAATTTCTTCCCAATTTTTATACTTCGTCACGACTTCGAACAATGCCATCGACACGACCAAACATAACACAACAACACTAAAGTATCCTGCCGTTTCGATAATTGGATATCGCCAAAAGCCAGAATTCAGCATTTTTCTCCGTCCCCTTTATAGCTTATTTCAATTCAACAACTGTGACGCCTAAGCCCCCTTCGCCGGCTTCACCAAAACGGAAGGATTTCACACGCTTATTGTTTTTCAAATAGCTTTGAATACCTTGGCGTAAAGCCCCAGTACCAACACCATGGATTATAGATACACGACCATAATTCGCAAGTAAAGCGTCATCAATATACTTTTCAGTCCTTAAAATCGCATCTTCATAGCGCTCTCCACGCAAATCCAATTCTAATTTCACATGGCCATTTCGATTTTTCACACCTGCTGTTCGTACAATAGGCTCTTTTTCAGGTTTAATATACTCCAAATCATTATCAGAGATTTTCATTTTTAAAATCCCCATTTGGACAACCCATTCTGTATTCGAAACTTTTTCTATCAAAGTACCTCTTTGACCATAGCTTAACACCTTTACCTCGTCCCCGACAACTAAGTTTTGCGCACGGGCTTTTACTTGTGCAGCTTTTTTTAATACTTTATTGTTTTCAAGCGGTGTTGCTTCTTCCAAACGTTTACGCGCTTCAATTAGTTCATGCTCTTTAACAACTTGGTCGGCATTTTTACGCATTTCTCTCAGCTCAGCAATAATGCCTTCCGCTTCATGTTTTGCTTCTTCTACAATTTTACGAGCTTTTTCTTTAGCTTTCTTATCAAGTGCCTCTTTACGTTCGTCATAGGCTTGCAATTTATCTTGCAACTCTTTACGTAAGCTCTCTGATTCTAACAATAATGCATGAGAACGCTCTGCATCATCTTCTGATTGACGACGTGTTTCCTCTAATGAAGCAATCATCGATTCAACCTCATGTCGATCTGTTCCTGTGAAGCCTTTAGCACGCCCAATAATCGATTCTGGGAGACCCAAGCGACTGGAGATTTCAAATGCATTCGAACGTCCAGGAACACCAATTAGTAGACGATAGGTAGGACTCAATGTTTCTATATCAAATTCTACACTAGCATTGGCAACACCAGGTCGGTTATAACCGTATGCTTTAAGTTCAGGGTAGTGAGTCGTTGCCATCACACGAGCACCGCGACCATGCACCTCGTCTAAAATAGAAATGGCTAAAGCTGCCCCTTCTTGGGGGTCTGTACCTGCTCCTAACTCATCAAAAAGAACAAGTGACTCATCATCAAATTTTTGTAAGATGTCAACAATATTGACCATATGAGATGAGAATGTAGAAAGCGATTGCTCTATAGACTGCTCATCTCCAATATCAGCAAACAATTTTTTAAACACGGCAAGCTGAGATCCATCCAATGCTGGTACCGGTAACCCTGCTTGAGCCATTAATGTACACAAGCCAACTGTTTTTAATGTTACCGTCTTACCACCTGTATTTGGACCCGTAATTACTATTGCCGTAATGTCTTTCCCAAACTCAATATCGTTTGGCACAGCTGTATCTATTGGTAATAGAGGGTGGCGTGCACGAACAAGGCGGATATAGCCATCCTGATTCATTTTAGGCATAGTACATTTATTGGCTTGGCCATACTTGCCTTTAGCTAAAATGACATCGATATCCCCTAATACCTTTACTAAGTTAAATAAATCTGGTGCTACTTCTTGCACCATTGCGCTTAATGCTAATAAAATTCGTTCAACCTCAGCCTGTTCTTTCATTTTCAAACGATGAATTTCATTATTCGCTTGGACAATAGAATCTGGCTCAATGAATAGTGTTTGTCCAGAAGAAGATTGGTCATGAACAATTCCACCATAATGATGACGATATTCTTGCTTAACGGGAATAACAAAGCGATCATTCCGAATTGTAACAAGTGTATCAGATAGCATTTTCGATGCATTACTGCCACGGATTAAGCTCTCCAATTTAGAACGCACCTTTGCTTCTTCAGAGCGTAAGGATTGGCGAATAGTTCGTAAAGTTGAGCTAGCCGAATCTAAAACAGCTCCATTATCATCAATACAGTTATTAATTTCATGCTGTAAACCCGTTAATACAGGCATTGTTTCCTTTTTGGCGATGAAATGGGGAATCTCAATCACTTCATCGGCTTCCAAATCCTCAATAAAATTGCGAAGAATTCTACTAGCTCGAATTGTACTAGAAATTTCCATTAGTTCTATTGCTGCTAACATGCCTCCGATTTGTGCACGTCTTGCAGATGGTCGAACATCAAATATTCCACCCATCGGTACATTACCTTTTACACGTAAAATGGATAAACCCTCATCCATTTCTTCTAATAGTTGTACTACTTTATCAAAGTCAGTCTGTGGTACAAGCTCCTCGATGGCAGATTTCCCAATTGAAGAAGTACAATAGGTAGCCACTTGTTGCCGTACTTTATCGTATTCTAGTGTTTTCAATGCGCGTTCTGCAATCACTGAGAACACCTCCTCAACCTATTTATTTCGTCGTATGAACGCCTCAAATTGTTCGCGCGTCCATGTATTCACAATCAAATCTTTTGGCATCCATGCTCTATTGGCATAGCGAACTCCAATATCCATAAAACGTAAATGTGCCGTATCATGGGCATCCGTATTAATCGCGATTGGCACACCTGCTGCTAAAGCCATCTCTAAATGTTCAACACATAAATCAAGACGATATGGATTAGCATTTAACTCTAAAATTTTACCATATTCCTTCGCCCAGGCAATTAACTGTCGCATATCAGGATTATAGCCATCACGATCTTCAATAATTCGCCCTGTAGGATGGGCAATCATATGGACATAAGGATTTTGCATAGCTGTCAGTAGCCGTGCCATAATTTTATCTTGTGATTGTGTGAAACTTGAATGTATAGAAGCAATAACAAAATCTAATTCGCACAAAACTTGATCATCAAAATCTAAGCTACCATCCGGTAAAATATCCATTTCTGTACCTGTAAATAAATAGAATTCGGGATGGGCTTCATTAAATGCTTCAATTTCCACTCGCTGTTTTTCTAAACGCTCTGGTGTTAAACCATTTGCGACTTTTAGAAATTGGGAGTGATCCGTAATGACGCTATATTGATAGCCACGCGCTAGTAATGCTTTGCCCATTTCTGTAACAGAGTATGCACCATCTGACCACGTCGTATGCAAATGCAAATCGGCCTTAATATCCTCTAGTCGAACTAATTTTTGGATACTCTCTGTTTTGTCAAATTCTACTGTCCCTGTACGCAAGCTTGGTGGAATCCAAGGTAAATCAAAATGAGCAAAAAATGCCGCTTCATCTTGAAATGTTAGAACAGTACCATCTTCCTGCTCCACACCATATTCACTAATTTTTTCACCTCGTGCTTTTGCAAGTTGGCGCATGCGGACATTATGGTCCTTAGAACCTGTAAAATGATGCAAGGCAGTCGCATATTCGATGTCCTTCACTAAGCGGAAATCAACGCTGACTGGCTCATCTAAGTCCAAAATCACCGAGATTTTTGTATCTCCTGCAGCAACGACTTCTTGAATGGCTAATGTATTTATTAATTTTTCACGGACTGCCTCAGCTGCTTCTGTTACAACAATAAAATCAATATCTTTACTAGTTTCAGCTGCCCGACGGAAACTTCCAGCTACAGAAAAACGTTCCACTTCCTCCATACTATCTAGAAGGGCTTCTATTTGTAAAACCACAGGCTCTAGCTGCCAAATAGGTAGACGTTCAGAGCGATTAGCTAAATTGGCAAGTTCCTTTAAAATTTTCTCCTCTGTTTTGGCAGCAAAGCCAGCTAATTCACGAACATTGCCTGCTTCACAAGCCGCCTTTAAGCTTTCTGCTGAGTCGATGCCTAGCTCTTGGTGAAGCTTGGCTATCTTTTTTCCACCTAAACCTGGCAACTTTAACAATGGCAATAACCCTTTAGGGACAAGCTCTTCTAGTTCCTTTAGCAAACTTGACTCACCTGTTACCATCAAATCCTCAATAACAGCAGCCGTCCCCTTGCCAATCCCTTTAAGTTTTGTTACATCATCCATTTCACTTAATGAACGCTCGTCTCCTTCAAGTGCCGCGGCTGCTTTTCGAAAGGCAGAAACCTTGAATGGATTTTCACCTTGTAATTCCATATACAGAGCAATTTTTTCAAGCGTGCGAATAATGGTTTTTTTATTCACCGATAATTCCTCCTATCGTAAAAACACTTCTCTCAAAACAGAGAGAAGTGCATAGTTACTATTGCATATAAATATACCACCAGTTTTGGAACATCTTTGTAATGACCGGTGTATGCTCTAAAATAAGACCACTTAACAATGACTTCGACATTAAATTTTGTATGCTATCAATCGGTAGTAGAGCGCATACGTATAGCAAAATAAACATAATTAAATAGTTTTCAATCATGCCGAATAACGCTCCAAGCCAACGATTTACTGTGTTCAGTACAGGTAAATAAGCGATAAAATCAAAAATCGATGCCACAATTTGCAATGTTATTTTTACAGCGAAGAAAATTACTGCAAAAGCAATTACACGATAGAATGTGCGGTCTAAATCTAGACTGTCTATCACGACACCAAGACTACCTGTATCAGTAACTCCTGGATACGGAACCCAAAATACAAATTTTTGTGCTAATGGCTTATAATAAATATACGCAACAATTAGGGCTACTATAAAGCTGACAATGTGCATCATTTGTACAATGAAACCACGTTTTGCACCGACACCAATTCCAGCTAAAAGTACCACTAATATGATTAAATCTAACATGCTCTTCAACCCTTTAATTTTTTCAATTCTTCTTCCAGCTGCTCCAGCCGCTCTTTTAATAGTAAATTATCATGTACTGTATTTACTGCTGTCAGAACAGCAAGTTTTGTGCTATCAAGTGAGGGATTATGTACGTTCATCTCGCGCATACGGTCATCAACAATCGAAGCAACAAGTCGCATATGGCCAATGGATTCCAAGCCGACCATTTTATATGTATGACCATATATTTCCACAGAAATTTTATTCTTTTCTTGTTTTTCCATAGTCGCACCCTCCTATAAATTCGATACACGCAAGATTTTTTTGCTTGCTAGCACCATCACACAAAAAAGCTATTTATTATCATACCATGAAAGGTATAAAATTGTGAACAATGAGGACAGAAAGGATCGATTAAATGTCAAATATTGTACTTTCCATTTCAACAAATATTCAAAAAGAGGTGATGGCATACTATGCATCCAACTATATTGAACGCAAGGCTGCTGGTGTAATCTTCGCCGCAAAACTACCAGATACCTCCATAACAATGTATAAATCAGGAAAAGTAATGTTTCAGGGTGGTGGAGCTGAACGTGAAGCTGCCCGCTGGGGGACAATTGAAAAAACACCGAACTCGAAATCATCTACTATTGGGGCAAAGGGTGATACACTACCCGACCAATTTGCAACGATGTCCGTATTAGGCTCAGACGAAACAGGCACTGGTGATTATTTTGGCCCTATCACAGTAGCTGCCGTGTATGTACCTGCCTCCAAAATTGAACTGATCAATGAGCTTGGTGTCAAGGACTCTAAAATGTTATCGGATGATTACATGCGGAAAATTGCTCCTGATTTACGCGCAGCTTGCGTTCATAGTGTTCTCATCTTACGTAATGAAAAATATAACAGCTTACAGGCAAAGGGCTACTCCCAAGGGAAAATGAAAGCCATGATGCACAACAAGGCCCTACAAAACACACTGACAAAAATGGCTCCCGAAAAACCTGCATGTATTTTAATTGATCAGTTTGCAGAACGAGGTGTTTATTACAATTACTTAAAAAACGAACGAGAAATTGTACAGGAAAGCGTGTACTTTTCTACTAAAGCCGAGCAATTACATGTAGCCGTGGCTACAGCTTCAATTCTAGCTCGTGCTGCGTTTTTAAAGGAAATGGATCGTCTAAGTGAAATGGCAGGTTTAGAGTTAACGAAAGGGGCCTCAAACAAGGTAGATATGCAAGCTGCACGTATTTGGCGTAAACAAGGGGAAGAATTTCTACGCTCCATTACAAAATGGCATTTTGCTAATACAGAAAAAGCGCGAAAGATGATTTAGAAAAACATTGAGCTCCAAACGAAAAAGATTGTCTAGATGACAGTCTTTTTTCTTTACCAAAATAAAGTAAAGGTTGTTTTCCATGAAGGGGACACTTTCCTTATGACAGTGTAAGAAATATGACAAAAGCCATCGAGAGTAAACTTCTCGATGACTTTTGACTAAGTCTGAGACTATCTAGTACGACAGTCTTTTAAATAAATTTTAGCGCACTTCTGTACCATCGATTGTAGCAATTGCTTTTAGTACTTTATTGTGTGCAGCTACTACTTCTTCGTCTGTTAACGTGCGTTCTGGGTCGAAGTATGTGAGCGAGAATGCTACGGATTTTTTCCCTTGCTCCATTTTTTCACCCTCGTAAACGTCAAATACGCGTATATCCTTCAATAATTTTACACCAGCTACATTAATAGCTTTAACGACTTCGCCTGCAGTTGTTGTACGGTCCATAATAAGCGCAATATCACGAGACATCGCAGGGAAACGAGGTACTGGTTTGTAGGAAAGTGGCGCTTCTTGATCAGTTGCATTTAAAAGAGCAACGAGATTCATTTCCATAACATACGTGTCTTTTACACCCCAAGCCTTTTCCTCTGCAGGATGTAGGCCACCAATAATACCAACTTGCTCGCCATCCAACAATATACTAGCTGTACGACCTGGGTGTAATCCATCAATTTGTGCTTTTTCAAATGAAATGCGATTTCCTAGGCCAAGCTTACCAATAACACCTTCTATAACACCTTTTAAGACGAAGAAATCTACAGCCTTTTTCTCGCCTTGCCATGCGTGATCAAGCCATTTCCCTGTAAGGACTGCAGCAAGATGCTCTTCTTCGAAAGGCTGCCCTTCCTCCGATTGACCAAGGAATACTGAGCCAATTTCATATAGAGCTACACTGTCTGCTTGGCGGGCAACATTATAGGCTGCTGCTTCGATTAAGTGTGGAACCAGGCTTTGTCGTAATGTAGAGCGTTCTTCACTCATAGGCATTAGTAAACGTGTCACTGGTTCAGCTTTCAATGCAAATCGTTGTGACAAAGCATCAGATGTTAATGAATACGTCACTGCTTGATACAGACCAGCACCCTCCATATAATTACGAACAACACGACGATTAGCTTGGTAAGATGTCAAACTACCTACTTGCGTAGGACCTTCTGGTAATGTCGTTGGAATCTCGTCGTAGCCATAAAGACGAGCAATTTCCTCTACGATATCCTCTTCGATTTTAATATCCTGACGACGTGTTGGTGCATCGATAATTAATAAACCATTCGCAGCTTCTACTCCGAATTTTAAGCGCTCTAAAATAGAAAGCATATCCTCTAATGCAATCTTCATGCCTAAACGTTCGTTAATAAAATCTGGTGATACGACAACACGCGCTGGTGTTTTATCTAACTCGTCTACTACACATGTACCTTCTAATACTTCACCACCAGCTAATGCAGCAAGTAATGTTGCAGCACGTTCGGCTGCAGGTAAAACACGGTTCGGGTCTACCCCTTTTTCAAAGCGGGCAGATGCATCAGATCGAAGTCCAAGATGACGAGATGTTTGACGCACTGTTAAGCCGTCGAAATAAGCCGATTCAATGACAACAGTCGTTGTAGAATCTGTTACCTCAGAATTAGCACCACCCATTACACCAGCAATAGCAACTGGCTCTTTGCCATTCGTAATAATTAAATCTGACGCTTTTAATGTACGTTCTTGATCATCCAAAGTTGTGATTTTCTCACCCTCTGTTGCTTTACGAACAACGATTTCACCTGTTGCTAGGCTATCATAGTCAAAGGCATGAAGTGGTTGACCATATTCCATTAACACATAATTCGTTACGTCCACTACGTTATTATGGGGACGTACACCTGCTGCCATCAAACGATTTTGAAGCCACATTGGTGACTCACCAATTTTGACGTTTTTCACAACTTTTGCGACGTACATTGGGTTTGCTTGCATATCATCCACACGAAGCTTTAGTAAATCCTCTGCTTTTTCGCTGGCAGCTTGATAAGCGATATTTGGATACTTTACTTCCTCTGACAGGATAGCGCCCACCTCATATGCTACACCCAGCATTGAAAGTGCATCTGATCGATTTGGTGTTAAACCAAGCTCTAACACCGTATCGCGTAAGCCTAGAATAGCCAGTGCGTCCGTTCCTACTTCCGCACCTTCTGGAAGCACGTAAATGCCCTCAGAGTACGCCTTAGGAACAAGCTTTCCTTCAATACCTAGCTCTTGTAATGAACAAATCATGCCATTTGATTCATGTCCACGAAGCTTAGCTTTTTTAATTTTAATACCGCCTGGCAAATGGGCACCTGGGCGAGCCACAATTACTTTTTGACCAGCATCTACATTGGGAGCACCACAAATAATTTGTTGAGGCTCTTCTTCTCCAACATCCACTTGACAAATATTTAATTTATCGGCTTCTGGATGTTTTTCTTTTGATACAACATATCCAACTACAACTTTATCCATTGCATTTGCACGATCAATGACCGCGTCTACTTCAATTCCTGAACGTGTAATTTTTTCTGCTAATAGCTCAGGTGCTAAGTCCTGTGTGTTGACATAATCTTTTAACCATTCTAATGATACTAACATGTTTTATCCCCCTTACGCCTCTGTTCGCTCGAATTGTGATAAGAAACGAGTGTCACTTGTATAGAAGTGTCGAATATCGTCGACACCATATTTCAACATGGCAATACGCTCTGCACCAATACCAAATGCGAAACCAGAAACTTTCTTCGGATCATAGCCAGCCATTTCTAAGACGTTTGGATGAACCATACCTGCTCCTAGTATTTCAATCCAGCCAGTGCTCTTACATACGTTACATCCTGCACCACCACATTTAAAACAAGAGATATCCATTTCAACAGACGGTTCGGTGAATGGGAAGAAGCTTGGACGAAGTCGAATTTCACGTTCAGCACCAAACATTTTTTTCGCTAAAGTATCTAAAGTTCCTTTTAGATCACTCATACGAATATTTTCACCAATTACTAAACCTTCAATTTGCATAAATTGATGGGAGTGCGTGGCATCATCATTATCACGACGGAATACTTTCCCTGGACATATGATACGAATAGATTCACCTTTTTTAGCCTCCATAGTACGAGCCTGTACAGGCGAAGTATGAGTACGTAATAATATTTCCTCGGAAATATAGAACGAGTCTTGCATGTCTCGAGCAGGATGACCCTTTGGTAAATTTAATGCTTCAAAGTTATAATAGTCCTTCTCTACTTCAGGACCCTCAGCAATTTCATAGCCCATCCCAATAAATAAATCTTCAATTTCTTCAATGACACGTGTCAATGGATGGCGATTTCCTACTTTTATTTCACGTCCAGGTAAAGTAACATCAATCGACTCACTTGCTAATTTTTCAGCAATAGCTGCTTCTTCAAGTACAGCAGCTTTTGACTCTAATACTGCCGTTACGTTCTCACGAACATTATTCACTAAAGCACCCATTTTTGGTCGCTCTTCAGCTGATAATTTCCCCATTCCCTTTAATAAATCAGTAATAGGTCCTTTTTTCCCTAAATATGCAACACGTACTTCATTTAATTCTTTTAGACTTGCTGCTGCTTCAATTTTAGCAAGTGCTTCTTGCTCTAATTGCTTTAATTGCTCTTCCATGTTAAAACCTCCTTAGAAAATTAATGCCTGTTTTTAGGCATAAAAAAACTCGCCCCTAAAAAAGGGACGAGGACATATTCGCGGTACCACCCTAGTTATTGCAAGGCCAATATCCTTACAATCACTTCATTGACATAACGACTTGATAAAGCCGGCTTACCTTTACAGCATCAGGCTGGTCCCGGTAGCTGCTCACAGGCTGAATTCAAAATTGCATCGGTACGGCGTTGGCTCTCAATCTCCGGCCACACGCTCCCTGTCGTCCATTCACAATTTTTACTACTTCCCGGTCATAGCATTTCATATTTAAACTTACATTTTAGAATTGATTATACAATAATGAACAGTTGCAAATCAAGGGGCAACTAGCAGAAACCCGCATGAATCTGTCAATTATTTCACAAAACCATATAAAACTATTCCAGTTGCTACAGCTACATTAAGTGATTCTGCCTGACCAAAAATAGGAATGATTATATTTTGGTCTGTCAATGCTAAAAGCTGCGGCTGAATGCCACTACCTTCATTCCCCATAATAATCGCAAATGCACCAGTATGCTGAATGTCGCTATATGGCACGGCGTCTTCATCCAATGCCGCACCAAATACTGGAACACCTTGATCCTGTAAAAAGTCTACACATTCTGTTAACTCTTCACGTACTACAGGGATGTGGAAATGTGAGCCTTGTGCAGCTCGTAACGTTTTAGGATTGTAGACATCGGCACAGCCCTTCCCTAAAATAACGGCATCTAACCCAGCTGCATCGGCTGTACGAATCATTGTTCCAATATTACCTGGGTCTTGAACAGCATCTATCAATAGCACTTTACGCCAAGATGCCTTCACTTCCTCTTCTAATACAGGCTGTTTACAGATAGCAAAAACACCTTGTGACGTTTCTGTTTCCGCAAATTCCTTCGCTACTACTGACGTCACCTCTACAATAGCGATTCCATCAATCGGCCATAGCATCGGTAAATCTACACCTTCACGTACAATAATTTGCAGCACTTGCTCTTTATTTTTTAATGCTTCTTCTACAAGATGAAATCCTTCTACTATGAATTCACCTGATCGTTCCCGTTCTTTTCTTGTTGTCGCCAATTTTTTCCAATATTTCACTAGCGCATTTTGCGTAGATTCGATTCTCTTCATTGCTACCTATTACCGCCTTTTTCCTATATATTGACCATTATTATACCTTAGGAAATACTAAATTTCATAGCTATGTGAGAAAACTGTTATTTTCCTAAGACAAGTGTAATTTTAATGCAGTGTCTAACATCTCCACCATGCTATAATGGTACATATTTCGAAATAATTTTACAGTATCGAGAAAAAAGGTGATAAGGGTGAAAAAAACAATACATGTAGTGGGTGCCATTATTGAAAATGATCGACAAGAAATTTTCTGTGCTTTAAGAAATGCTCCTATGGTACTCGCTAATTATTGGGAATTCCCTGGTGGTAAAATTGAACCCGGTGAAACTCCCCAGCAAGCACTTTATCGAGAAATACTTGAGGAATTCAACTGCATCATTCAAGTTGGTGAACCAGTGACCGAAACTCTTTATGAATACGAACAATTTTTTGTTCACCTAGAAACTTATCTAGCCACTATTGTTAAAGGTACTCCACAAATATCGGAACACGCTGAAGCAAAATGGGTTCCTCGTCAGCAACTGCTGGAGCTTTCTTTTGCTCCTGCCGATTTACCTTCCATTGAAAAACTATTAGCGGAACAATAACACATATTTACTTCATATCATAAAAATGAGTCACTTGGTTACGACCGTTTTTTTTCGATGCATACAAGGCATCATCCGCATTTTTTAACAATGTCGCACCAGTATCTTCGGATGTGACGGTTGCCATTCCAATACTTATCGTCACCTGACCAGCTGGCCAATAATCTAACGCAACCGTTTTTCTTATTTGCTCCCCTAACTCTTTTGCTGCGGCAATATCAGTTTCCGGTAAAATCATGACAAATTCCTCACCACCATAACGAGCGACGGTATCTTCTTTACGCGCTCGTTGTGTTAATAACTGTGCCAATTGAGCAAGAACATCGTCACCTACTTGATGTCCAAACGTATCATTAACCTTTTTAAAATGATCAATATCAAGAATACATAGTGAAAAAGGCTTAGCTAATTCATAATAACTATTGAGCTGTTGTTCAAGTTTATCTTGAAAGAATCTTCTATTTTTTAAACCCGTTAGTTTGTCTGTCTCCGATAATTCAACTAAAGTAGCATTCATGGCTAACAATTTTGCCTGTTGTTGTTCGATTTCCATATGAATTTGCTCCAAATTGGCTAATGCCTGTTCTTTTTCTTGGTAGGCTGCCTCTAGTAGCTTTTTAGCCGAACGTAATTCTTGTTCATAATCAATACGTTTTTGCATTTTGACTAAAATACAATCAATTCGCTCTACCGTATCTTCGGTATACAATCTAGCATTCATTAGAAATGGGATAGCCATCCCTTCCTTATGTTTGAGATGAATAAACAATTCCTCTACTTGCTGTTCTAAATTTATTATCGGATAAAAATACGAGTGAAAAATTAATTTATTAGCAGTAGATAGAAGTATCTCTAGATGTTGTTGCAGCAAATCTGCCTGCTCAAAGCCTAAACAATTTAATAAGGTGTCATTAACCTCTGCAATTACTCCTTCATGAGTGATGGAAAGAAAACCACATGGCGCATCATTAAGTCGTTGTTCCATTTACAATAATCCTTTCATTATTCTTCCCTACAAAAAACCCGTAATACACTGAATGGTTTCATTTGGGTGACTAATGTGAGGGTAATGTCCTTTCGCTTCCATTAAGCTAAAAGTACTGCCTTTAATATGTTTATGTAAATAATCTCCTACACCTATGGGCACAATACTGTCCTCGGAGCATTGTATAATTAAAACCGGGACTGTTACCTTTGATAATTCATTTCGATGATCCGATAAAAATGTTACCTCGGCAAATTCTCTCGCAATGACAGGGTCTGCAGATTTAAATGTTTGTTTGAGTTCATCCGTTAATGCTGGATTTTCAGGATTGCTCATTGCGATAGGAGCCATATAACTTGCCCAACCTGCAAAGTTCATTTCCATCATATCTAATAATTCCGAAATATCACTACGTTCAAATCCACCAATATATTCACCATCATTTAAATAACACGGTGAAGGTCCAATCATAATTAATTTTTTAAAGTATTCAGGTCGTTGGATGGACGCAAGTAGTCCAATCATGGAACTAATAGAATGTCCTACAAAAATACTTTGCTGTAATTTTAAAGATTCAATAATATCCAATAAATCTTGCACGTAGCCCTGCAAATTTTGATATTTCTCTGATGTATAGGCATTTTTATCTGAGCTTCCAGATCCGACATAATCGAATAATATAATTTTATATTTGTCCATAAATGCAGGCGTAATAAAACGCCACATGTTTTGATCACAGCCAAAACCATGTCCAAAAATAATCGGTTGATCCCCTTGTCCAATTACTTTCACATGATTACGAACAACAATATTTTCCATCCTACTAACTCCTTTTTAGAAATATATGTAATAGTTTTATTGTGACCTTTGATACTGTAATTATCAAGATTAATTTCCTCTTATAGATCGGTCATGCTTTCACTATAAAAAGAGAGCAGCAATGCATCCGCATACTGCTCATCTTATAGGCTATAACCATTTTCTATTAGGTGGAATACTTTGCGGAAATTGAAAAACATTAAAAGGATCATATTTTGTTTTCACTTCTCTCAACCTTCTAAAATTACGGCCATAATAGGCTGTTGGCCAATCCTGAATAAATCGATCAGGAAAATTGACATAATCGCCTGTGGTATATGGAGATAAAGCTCTCCGTATGTCCTCCACCCATTCGATATTTTGTTTTTCTTCATCTGTTTTTTTCCAAGAGGTATTGTATTCTTGAGCCATAATTGCATTTCGGTAGAAATAGGCTGTGCGATTAGGCGTAATTTCACTGACAGCTCCTCGTAAGGATTGCTGCCAAATTGTCGTATTTGGATTAGGGGCATGCGTTAAAAACTCCTTCATTCTCTTAATGGCCTCAAAAGGAAGCGGTCTCTCAATAAAGGAACCTGATCTTTTATAGAGAACTGGTTGATTACCACTTGGTAGATCAAAAAATTCTACAGCCTTGATATAGGGTACTTCCTTTATCCATATATTTATTGGTGAACCTGCTTTTCTTAGTGGTCGAAGAAGTTTTTTTAATTCAGCTGCGGAACCCACAAATTCCCCTTGAGATACGATCTCCCCAACTTCTTTAGTCTTTAACTCAATTTGTGATGTCAGACGCATATCAGTAAATGGAGCCCATTTTTGCCATGTATCAAAAGCAAGCTCAAAATCGGTCCATCCCCATGTGATGGAAAAAAGCGAAACTTCGCTGATAGCATGTAGCTTAAATGTTAATGAAGTGACAATGCCGAAATTGCCACCACCGCCACCACAACTTGCCCAAAAGAGGTCATTATTGTTTTGCCTATTTGCTTGGATAATCTTGGCACCATCCTGCCCATCTGCAATCACTATCTCTAATTCGAGGAGATTATCACAAGTTAGTCCAAAAAGTCGTGACAGCATGCCAATCCCTCCACCAAGGGTTAAGCCAACAACGCCAACGCTACTTTCTGTACCAGCAGGTATCGTTACACCTTTTTCCCATAATTCTCTGTATACCTTTCCTAAATTGGCACCAGCCTCGATTTTGACCGACATATCTTGGAGATTAATCGCCATGTTATTCATATCGCTTATATCAATAACAAGACCCTTATTTAATAACGAATAATTTTCATAGCTATGTCGGCCACTGCGAACCCTGAAAGGTTCATTGTTTTCCCTTGCCCATTTTAAGGCATTGACCACATCTTTTGTTCTTTGACAAAATACAATTAAGCTCGGATATTTGGGATTATTTAAATTATTATTCGTCCGCGCTTGTTCATAATTCGGATCTTCAGGAGTAACAATTCTACCTGTAAGTTTCGCTTTCTTCACCTAAAACCCCTTCCCCTTCACATCTAATCTATGTCATATCCTATGCTAGGTATCCTGGGGAAAGAATTTGAAGCTTTAAGCTTTTGCATATCTCTTATAAAATACTCATTTCATGATTTGAATCATATGATGCAGTAATGAACTATCATTTAGGAGGTGTTCTATGATTATTCATGTAGTAAGTGCTGGGGAAACGCTTTGGCATATTGCCAATCGTTATGGGGTATCTGTTCAATCTATTACTCTGTTAAATGCGTTAGCTACACCAGATCAATTAGCCATCGGACAATCACTTGTTATCCCTTCATCGTATACCACATATACCGTGAAAAGCGGAGATACATTATGGTCGATTGCCCAACAATTTGGCGTTCCGCTACAAGCAATCATTGCAGACAATCATCTAACTAACCCTGATATGTTAACACCTGGTACTAAATTAATTATTCCACCAGTCGTTCATATTGTGCAGCCTGGTGAAACTTTATGGCAAATTGCTCAAAATTATGATACGACTATCCAAGCAATTATTGCTGCAAATCATATTAACAACCCTAATATGATTTATGTGGGTGCTCAATTAATCATCCCTAGAAAATTACCACTTATCGAAGTAAATGCTTATTCTTACCAACCATATAAGGAAGCAATTGATTCCATTAATGCCGTTGGCCATCTACTTACTTATTTTAGTCCTTTTGCTTATAAAATGAAGGAAGACGGTACATTACAGCCTATAAATGATGAAGAAATGATAGCAGCTGCACAGGCTAAAAGCATCATTCCTATGTTAACCCTCACTAATTTTACTTCAACAGAAGAAGGCTCTAATTTGGCACATGTTGTCTTGTCCAATGAAGAGTTACGTGTCAAAGTGATGAATAATGTTTTACAGGTGATGAAAGAGAAGGGCTATCAAGTTTTGAATATTGATTTTGAAAATGTTTTGCCTGCTGATCGAGAAAATTACAATGCATTTATCCAATTAGCAGCGGATATGCTACACCCTATGGGTTATCTCGTATCAACTGCACTGGCACCTAAAACAAGTGCAACGCAAGTTGGAACGTTATATGAAGCACATGATTACGAGGCACATGGTCGAATAGCAGATTTTGTAGTTTTGATGACGTATGAATGGGGATATCGTTTTGGATCTCCTCAAGCCATTTCCCCTATTAATGAAATGAAAAGAGTTGTTGAATATGCACTTACAGAAATACCTGCGGATAAAATTTTATTAGGCTTTGAGCTATATGCCCGTGATTGGGTATTACCTCATGTCAAAGGCCAAGAAGCCGAGACATTTAGTCCACAGGAGGCCCTTAATCGTGCCATTAAATATGGTGCCACCATCCAATATGACCAAACAGCGCAATCCCCATTTTATCGTTATGTCGATGAACAAGGAAGAAATCATGAGGTATGGTTCGAAGATGCGAGAAGTGCACAAGCTAAATTTGACATGGTCAAACAATATAATCTTCGAGGAATTAGTTATTGGGCTTTAGGTTTCCCATTCCCACAAAATTGGGTACTTTTAAATGAGAATTTTTCTATAAAAAAACCGTAGTTTTTTTATTGTGCACTCAACTAATAAAGATATGCTACATTTCCCGATTTTTTCCCATGATAAAAAGCTTATTTCAAAGCCATATTAAGATATACCAATTTGAAAGGAGCAACTCACATGGGAAGAGACAATAAACAAGGTCAAAGTAACAATAAAGGTTCATTACCTCAAACGCCAAAAAACCAGAAGATCGCCCCTAATAAGGTTAGTGAGGAATTTTCTCAAGAGTTCATGGAGCTGATAAATACAGTAACGCAGCACAATAAGAAGAAAAAATAAGGGGGGCTTCTGTTGGATTTTCAACGTGCACGTGAAATTGTCGCCTCACCGTTAGAATATGAAGTAAGCTATAATGGTGTATCCGTTTGGATCGATAAACTTCATGATGAGAAAACAGCGACTGTTCACCTACGCCGCTCTTTAGAGGAGCGGTCTGAAGTAGATATATCTGAACTGAAGGAAGAATATCTCGTTCACTAGAAAAGAAAGAACCTGCTTATCTTTACCTAAGCAGGTTCTTTGCATTGCTTTACATACTATATTGTTTTTTATATCGAAGCTGCGTTAAGACTTCATCTACATGGTTGTGTAAATCATGAAAGGTTTCCGAAATTTGCTGAGGTGAAATCGGTCTACTAAATAAATAACCTTGAATATAATCACACCCACCTTCCATCAGAAACGACAGTTGCTCAACCTCTTCGATGCCCTCCGCCACAACCTTCAAGCGTAAATGCTTTGCCATCGAAATAATCATCGACACAAGTGCCTCATCATTTGGATTATGTTGAACATTTCTCACAAAAGTACGGTCAATTTTTAGACAATCAATTGGGAAATCCTTTAAGTAGGATAACGAAGAATACCCTGTGCCAAAATCATCTACTGCTATTTGAATACCGAGCGCCTTTAATTCATGCAGTAGCTGTGTCATTTGATCAATATTCATTGTCATACTTTCCGTAATTTCTAATTGCAAATAATGGGCATCTAATTTCGAACGTTGTAATATGTCACCCACCATTTCAACTAAATCTTGTTGAAATAATTGTCCAAGTGAAAGATTCACAGCCACTTTGATTGGAGGTAACCCTTGTTCCTCCCATTGTTTCGCTTGCTGACAGGCTGTTTCTAATATCCATTTGCCAAGTGGAATAATGAGACCACATTCTTCGGCGATCGGAATAAATATTTCAGGTGACACAAATCCTCGATTTGGATGTCGCCAGCGGACTAGTGCTTCAACTGATTCAATTGCACCACTTTTTAAATTTACCTGTGGCTGATAATCTAAATAAAATTCGTTATTGGCTAACGCATTATGTAAATCTTGCTCTAACAATATCCGATCTGCAATTCCTTTAGACATGTAAGGCTTATAGAAAAGAAATCTTTGCGGTATTTGTCTAGACTCCCGCATGGCTAATTGGGCATGCATCAATAGCTCTTCACCTGTCCACTTTTCCTCCTGTAAGGCGATTCCCATATTTAAATTGCCATTTAAAGAAAATAATTGTACTTGTAAAGGTTTTTTCATGGCACTTTTTAGATTTAAGCAAAATTGTAATAGCTCCTCAACAGTCTTTACATGATGAATGTAAATGACAAATTGGCCCTCTTGTAGTTTAGTCGCAAAATAATGCGGTGGTAAAATCGTTTGAATACGTTCTGCCACTAGCTGCATCATTTTATTAGAATGACTGATCCCTATGGAAGAACGAATGGCTGCAAACCGATCGATCTCTATGGCAATGATCGCCTTTTGAAGTCCGTTTTCATGTAATTTTTCCTTTAATGTTTTAAGTAATAAATGCTCATTTGGCAATAGTGTAATATCGTCATGATAGGCTTGAAATTGTAGCTCCCGTTGTGATTGTTCAAGATCCTTCTTTATTTTTAACAGTTGTTGAAATGGTTTTTCAACAGATGTATAATAAATCGCCTTTAAGAAAAAGTAAAATGCTAAAAATTGATATATAAGGGCGGAGAAATCCCAAATCGCATGCGTATCTTGGCTAATAATAAAAAACGTATCACTTATAATGAGCGAGATAGCTGCACTGATGAGCCACATGGAACGCTTTGGCATTTTCTTAAAAAACCTACTAATAATGTTTATTGTTATCAGTTGAAGAACAATAGAAAATAGGTGTACCATATTATCAATATGATCTATCCATTGTACAGGCAATAATTTTGGTGAGATATATACTAGGAGAATACTTGCTATAACAAAAAGTAGTGAACCGCTATAACTAAGGGTTCGATGCTTCATTGTTAATTGTTTTTTAGGGTATAAAATAATAAATAAAAAACCAAGTGATAAATAAAAACGTATTAAGATATGCAAAGTGCTATCCATATAATCCCATTTTATGTAATGATTATGGCTAAAAAATAAACTGACTAATTCAAGTAATGCTAGAATAAAAAACACATTTCCTATGTATAAAGTTTGATTTGATAGTAAGTGGGAAAAAACTAAATAAGATTGTATGGCAATTGCCATTGTAAATACAATAATTAAAACTTGTATAATCAATTTTAAATTTGTATAAATCTCACCTTGAAAAACACCATATATTTGATTGCTAAAACTTAATAATGGTATGACCAGTAGTAATGGTAATACCATGTACCAAACCTCTTTTTTATCGATCTGATTAAACCATTTGCCCAACACAAACCCTCCATACTACTATGTAAAAAAAACGCTAGGTATTTTTAACTACCACAATTGAATAATTTATGTAAAATTGTATTTTTCTTTGACTACTTACAAATCATAACACTTTTATCGTAATTTGTATGCATTCAAGTGAAGTATGCTAATATTCATTTTATTACAATATTAGCATACTTTTGATATATTATTGCTTTTTTCTCACCCTAAAATCCTTATTTCTTAACTTCTTAATGATTCTTTGCCTTCTTTTTTTACTGGCTGCTACGGAAAAACCAAGTATTTTAGCGATGTCTTGATCACTGAGATCTTCTACATAATATAGGTATAAGATCCTCCTTTCTACCTGTTTTAACTGGCATACCAAACTTTCTAGAAGGTTTGAACTTTCTGGATAGTTATATTCCTCCCACTCAAACTCACTACGAAGATAGTCAAGTGTTTCATCATCCACTGTAGCTATTTTCGCTAAATAGTTTTTTTCCTTTATTAATTCATTTAATATTTCTCCTTTTATGTTGGAATAAATATAACCAGATAATTGTCCTCTTGATGGATCTGCTTTTAGCCATGCTCTCCAAACAGCAATAGTCGCTACTTGACGATAATAATCATAATCTTTATAAATTCTCAAACTTGTAAGAATAGAGCTAATCATCGGTTGCACACTTTCCAAGATTTCCTCAAATGATTGGGTATTTGTGAGCTTTCGATTGTTATGAATGGTCATTTGTCTCTTCCTGTTGACTATGCACAGTCCAATATTCCTAGGTGACATTATCTTAAACTGGATATTTTTTGAAATCGAATGTTCACTTTTATCATTTGATTGCTCAATATGGTTCAAATTCCTATCGTTTTTCATCCTAATTACAGCTTATTTTTGTAAATTTGATATATTTTCTTTGGCATTTCGTACATATAAAAAAGATACTTGGACAAATTACTATTAAGGAGGCGAAATAGATGAATTTTCAAATTAGAGATGCGATTACAGCCAATGTACACGGTCAATCTGCGGCAGAAATTAAAGATATTGTTGAAGATGCCATTAGCCGTGGAGAAGAGCATTTACTGCCAGGACTTGGGGTGTTTTTTGAAAAATGGTGGAAGCAATCAAACTCCACTGAGCAAGAAGCATTCGTTCAAAAGTTAGAAAAAGCATTTGCAAACTGATTTTTTATAAGCAATGCATTCCATTTCCAATAAATGCATGATAATGTTTTACTTATCAGAAAATTTGGAGGGATTGGAATGACTGTTGCAGTAGAATTTATTGTCAATCAACTCAAACAGGTATTATTAGAAGAACAAGTGTCAACAAACGAAACGGTACGACAGCTACATGGTAAGGATGAATCCCATCATGCGATGAGCTTACCTGATATCGTTGTTTTTCCCCGTTCCACCGCTGATGTCAGTGCCATCTTAAAAGTCGCGCATGCACAACGTGTTCCAGTTGTACCATTCGGTGTTGGCTCAAGCCTAGAAGGAAATGCAATTCCCATTGCAAATGGTATTTCAATCGATTTCTCTGAAATGAATGCTATTTTAGAAGTTAGACCTGAAGACCTTCTTGTAAAAGTACAGCCAGGCGTCACACGTTCACAATTGAATAAGGAATTAAAAAAGTATGGGCTACAATTTACAGTGGACCCGGGTGCTGATGCCACACTAGGTGGTATGACAGCTACTAACGCTAGTGGCACTACTGCGGTTCGCTACGGTGTTATGCGCGATCAAGTTCGTGATTTAGAAGTAGTACTGGCAGACGGCTCTGTAATCCATACAGGAAATTTGGCAGCGAAATCCTCTTCTGGCTATCATTTAAACGGTTTATTCGTTGGTTCAGAAGGTACGCTCGGTTGCTTTACTGAGCTTACACTGAAAGTATATGGAATACCTGAATTTGTGACCGCCGGACGGGCTGTCTTTAATACAGTCGGTGATGCTGTCAGTTCCGTCACAGCATTATTACAAACAGGAATATCAGTTGGTCGTGTGGAATTGGTCGATGAGGCCTCCATTCAACAAACCAATATTTATAATGACACTGCCTTTAACGAAAAGCCGACACTCTTTTTAGAGTTTCATGGAAATGAAGCAGGTATGCATGCCGATATAGCATTTGCTACAGAAATTTTTGAGGACTTTCATTGCCTATCTGTTGAGTTTGAACACGATAATGCTGGACGTAATAAGCTTTGGGAAGCACGCCATTCATTGGCCTATGCTTATATGCATGCTCATCCTGGTAAAAAGCTTATGTCCACAGATGTTTGTGTTCCTATTTCCATGCTTGCAGAAACTATTTTATATGCAAGGGAGCAACTAAATACTGTTGGACTACCAGGAGGAATTGTCGGGCATGTAGGAGACGGAAACTTCCATGCGCTGTTAATGTTAAATCCCGATGATGCAGAGGAGCAGACAAAAGCCGATCGCTATAACGAGCACATCGTTCAATATGCTCTACTTCGTGGGGGCACATGTACAGGAGAACATGGGGTTGGAATTGGCAAGATGAAATATCAAGCTACTGAACACGGTACCTCCCTTGCTGTCATGAAAAGTATTAAGATAGCACTTGACCCCCTTAACATAATGAATCCAGGGAAAATCTTCCCCCTATAGCCATAAAGAAACCGCTGATTCCAACAATCAGCGGCTTTTATTTATAAATCATAGCGGAAGCTCTTTACTAATATTTCTCCCTTATAAAACTCCTTTGACTCGTCTCTTACAAAACCTAAAGATAAATAGAGATTAATAGCAGCCTGCATAATATCTCCTGAATGCAAATATATTGCTTGATCCTGTCTCTTTCTTGCAAAGGTAAAGCTTTCATGCAATAATTTCTTAGCAACTCCCTGCCCTCTTCCTTTTGGATGGACCCCCAATAAACGCACGATGGTCGATTGGATATTTAGCTCAGGCAGCCCATATGCTTTCTCCGCATCGGTAAACAATTGTAGTCCACCTAAAATCTCATCTCCTCGTTTTGCAACTAGAATAGTTTCAGCGTTTGGATTGCCAACAGATGCTCGAATATCATTTAAATACGAAGCCCAGTGCTCTGGGTCCTTATAATCCTTTTCATATTGCCCATAGCTTTCTACTAAAACCTCAAGATAAGCTGCATAATCTTCCTCTTGTAAATGTTCAATAACAATTTCCGCTATTGTCATATATTTTCCCCTTTCTACTACAGGCCACTTTTACTATAGGCCGTTACTCTTTTTTCAATACGATGTGAGATCCATTCTGTAATAATTGAAATCCCCCAATAAATGATTCCAACCGCAATGAAAGCCTCTAAAAACTTCAAGTTCACAGAAGCAACAATGTTCGCCACTCCTGTCAATTCTTTAATGGACAGAAAAAAGGCTAATGATGTAGCATGTAAAAAACCAATAAAGACATTAGTAAAGTTAGGAATTGACTTACCAAATGCTTGGGGTAAAATATAACGTCGCATTGCTTGTGTAAATGTTAAACCTATTGCATAGGCCGCTTCCAATTGTCCTTTCGGAACACTTAAAATACCAGAGCGAATAATTTCTGAAGCATAAGCCCCTGCACTGAATGTAAGTGCAAGTATTACAAAAAATAATATAGGAATGGAACTGGATTGAAATGATAAGTGGAAAGTATTTGCCACAAAATCAACTAGCATGGGTAATCCAAAATAAACAAGCATGATATGCATAATAATAGGTGTGCCTCTGAAAAAGGAAACATAGAAATTTAAGAAGGGTGTCAAAAATTTTATTTGTTTTATCCGCACAAAGGCTATTAGTATCCCTATTACAATACCTAATAAAACAGGTGTAAATGTCATGAATAGAGTTAGTGGTATTACTCTACTAATTTCTTGTAAAGCCACCAACACAAATGCAATATCAATGGTCATAGCACATCCCCCTAATGAGTGGCAACTTCTTTTGGCATATAGCGATTGAAATAACGTTCATTGAATTTGAATATTTTTTCAAGAATTAGGACAATCGCAAAGTAAACGATCGATAATGCCACATATATTTCAAATGCCCGAGTTGTGGACGCGATTAAAGTTTCTCCACGCCCAACCATATCCATTACACCTATGGAAAAAGCGAGTGATGTATCTTTTAATGAACTAATCATTGTGTTCGCTATATTAGGAAAAGCAACGCGGATTGCTTGTGGGAAAACAATTCGCAGAAAAGCCTGAGGACCGCTTAAGCCCACGGAATAGGCTGCCTCCATTTGCCCACGGTCGACAGTTAATATGGCTGCACGAAATATTTCAGCAAAGGCTGCCGCATTGCTCAAAGTATACGTAATAATGACAAAATACATGGCATCCATTCGAGTAACATCAATTTGAATGAGCTTTAGGAGTGCTGGTACCCCATAAAATACTAAAAACAACTGTACTAAAATTGGTGTGCCACGAATAAATGAAATATAAATAGTGATAATTTGCTTTAATCCTGCTATGTTTAGAAGCTTTGGTATAGCTAGCATTATTCCAAACACCATACCAAAAAGTATGGAGAACACTAGTATTTCAGCTGTTACTGGTAAATACTGAAGCAATGTCGGAAGTACTTTCGCAATAAGTACAAAATCAAAATTATTATCCATACTTCTTTCTTCCTTTCCTAATTGTTAGAAGTCTACTGTGTAATCATCTCCTAACCATTTTTTACTTAGATCGCTAATCACTCCCTCTTTCTTTAGCTCAACAATGGCCTCATCTAAACGCTCTTGTAACTTCACCTCATCCTTATTTAATAAGAAATAAACCTTCGAATTTAATAATGCATCTCCAACGACCTTTTGCTGTGCCTTATTGCTTTCGTTATAATATTTCACCGCAAAGGGTGTCGTAATAATAGCATCAATACGACCACTTGCCAGTTGATTATTCACATCGACTGAACCTGAAGAATAAACGATATTCGCTCCTAAATGATGGTCCTTATTATATTTTTCAATAAAGACAGCGGAGTTACTTGTTGGCGAAACACTCACATTCTTTCCTTTCAAATCTTCAATAGATTGAATCTCATTATTCTTTTCATTAACTGTCACCTTTAATGGGAAAACATTATATGGTTCTTTATTAAATAAAAACTTTTCTTCTCGTTCACTATTAATTTCCATTTGATGGGCTATAAAATCTATTTTTCTTGTTTCTAAACTTAGTAATAAATTTGAAAATTCCATTGTTTTCAATTCAAATTCATACTCAGGTAGCTTTTCATCGATTGCTCGAACTAGCTCCACATCATAGCCAGTTAAGTTTCCTTTTTCATCTATAAAACAAATATTTGGAAATTGTGTACCTGTACCGACAATAATTTTTTGGATATCTTTCCCACCTTGTGCTGTTTTTTGTTCATTCGAATCTCCGTCCGATTTTTCTGAACTCGCACATGCTGTTAAAAGTGCCATCAGTAAAAGTAGCATATAAAATAATATTTTTTTCATAAAATTCCCTCTCCTCCTTCTATAAATGTGAGGGTAAGCCCACAGCGAGTGCATTCTTTACATGCTCTAATCCAATTTCTGTTATGGCTCTATAGACACCACTTTCGCTCGAGCCAATTTCCACAATCGGCACATAACGAACGCCATATTTTAAGTCAAGAATGTCTCTAAACGTATCATTATTGGTTACATCAACTGTTTTATAAGGAATATGTTGTTCTTGTAAATACGCTTTTATATCATCACAATAGCTACATCCCTGCTTCGTCCAAACAATGATATCTCTTGTCACTGTCATTAATTTTCCTCCTTAGATTACCGTTATTTGTTGCTGCAACTTTAAATGAATAGGACTTAAAAGCTCAAAGGAGCGTTGCCGTTCTAATTCCTTTCGTACAGGCGTGTGCAAAATGAATTCATCTATTTGATACTGCATATGAAAATGATCTAGTAGATCTTTAATTTCTTCTGGTGACCCATAAACAATATCCGCATCATATTGTTTGACCGTATATTCCTCTCCAGATTCCTGCCCAAATTTTTCTGCTAGCTCTACTGATTGTAAAGTCAACGTCCTACCGCTTGCCAAATGAACTTTTGTAATTTTTTGGTCTTCTATCAAGCCTTTTGCTTCTTTATTTGTCGGTGCAGCAACTGCTGCGATCGAGACAGAAAAGTGACCATTAGGATGATGTTCACGATAAATAGTAGACGACTGAGCCAATAATTCATTGTCGCTATTAATAAATCGTGCAAAGACAAATGCAATTCCAAGTTTCCCTGCAAGTTCTGCACTTTGCGGACTTGCCCCTAATAAGAATAGAGCCGGCTTTACTTTTGGAATGGGTGTTGCTTGCACACCATGAAGATCATGATTCGTAGGTACATTTTGTTCAATTAATTGCTGTAAAAATGTTAGTCTCTCCTCAAAGTCCTCGCCTTGATTGAGCGTGCCATATTGTAAAGCTTTTGTAGAAAGCGGTAAACCACCTGGTGCCTTCCCAATGCCTAAATCAACACGCCTCGGCTCTAATGATGCAAGGACATGAAAATTTTCAGCTACTTTGTATGGACTGTAATGCTGAAGCATGACTCCACCAGACCCAATGCGAATAGTCTCGGTTTTTGCAAGTAAATAGGAAACTAATACTTCTGGAGATGACCCTGCTAGTGCATCCGTATGATGATGCTCCGATACCCAAAAACGAGAGTAGCCTAACTGCTCCGCTTTCTGTGCCAATGCGACAGTTTTTTGTAATGTTTGTTCATTTGTAGCTCCATCAATAATTGGACTTTGATCTAATATGCCTAATGTATAACTCATACACAGCCTCCTTAATTTCACTTATTCAAATAAATTTACTTGGTTTTTAAACAGACTGCTTGATATACCGGCTTTCTTTAAATGGCAAACCTAAATTTCCACGTAATGTATCAGCTTCATAGTCTTCTCGATAAAGTCCTCTAGCTTGTAATATTGGTACTACTTTATCAACAAAATCTTCTAAGGCACCTGGTACCGTTACACCGATTATGAAGCCATCTGCTGCCTCCTTTTCAAACCATTCCTGTACTAGATCTGCCACTTGTTCTGCCGTTCCAAAAAATGCTGTTTTAGGAGTCGCCTCACGTAAAGCGACTTGACGTAATGTAAGTCCCTCCTGCTTAGCATAGCGTTTAATATAATCAGTCGTACTTCTAAAGCTATTGGCCCCTATATCACCTAGTTCAGGAAAAGGCGCGTCCACATCATATTGTGTAAAATCATGATGATCGAAATAACGTCCAAGATAAGCCAGAGCACGGTCAATGGAAACTAATTCAACAATCTCCTGATATTTTGCCTCTGCTTCCTCAACTGTATCGCCAATGATTGGGGAAATACCTGGGAAAATTTTTACCTCATCTGGATTTCGCTCAAATGCTGCAATCTCTGCCTTGACTCTTTTATAAAATTTTTGTGATTCTTCAATAGATGCTCCATGTGTAAAAATGGCATCTGCATCCTTAGCAGCTAATCGAATCCCAGCATCAGATGCCCCAGCCTGGAATATAACTGGCTGACCTTGCTTTGTTCGTCCAATATTAAGTGGACCTTGGACTGAAAAATACTGCCCTTTATGATGTAATGTGTGCAATTTTTCCGGGTCAAAAAATTGGTCATTTTCGACATCTGCGATAAAGGCATCATCTTCCCAAGAATCCCATAAACCTTTGACAACCTCTAAATATTCTTCAGCGATTTGATAGCGTTCTGCATGACTAGGATGTTGTTCAATCGTTTTATTGTAGTTCAAAGCTGTACTTTCTAAAGGAGTAGTTACAACATTCCAGCCTGCACGCCCTGCACTAATATGATCTAAAGAAGCAAACTGGCGTGCCACTGTGAATGGTTCGCTATAGGAAGTTGATACTGTTCCAACTAACCCAATATTGTTAGTTGCTACAGCCAATGCTGATAATATCGTAATAGGCTCAAAACGATTTAAAAAATGAGGAATCGATTTTTCATTAATAAATAAGCCATCCGCAATAAAAGCAACATCAAATTTCCCTTCCTCTGCCTTTTGAGCCTGTTGAATATAAAAAGGTAGGTTGACACTTTGATTGCTCGCTACCTTTGGATGACGCCAACTTGAAATATTACCACCTACCCCGTGAATAATTGCTCCAAAACGAATTTTGTCTTGTCTAGCCATATTAATTCCTCCTCATTTTTATTTTTTACTAAACATAGTGGTTAAGTATGTTTTTATGTTAAAAAAATATTTATTTACGATCATTCATAAATAAATTTGGATTGAGAATGATATTACAGTTCATTCAGATAATATGCAATAGGTTAAGTAATAGAAAAAATTTAGCGTTTAAATAAAAAATTTTATCACTCCATCATTTGTACCCTTTCAAAATCCTTCGCTGTATGACAAATTGTCTCCCAAAAAGCAGAAGTCAATGTATCTTTATTTTTATAAGTTAGGAAGATATGTTGATTCATATCCAGTAAATGCTTGATACCTACTTCAACAAATTCGCCGCTTTCAAGTTCATTCTTGACACAAAGCTGTGGTAAAAAGCTAATATAGTTTTTTGTGCGAATGAAAGCCTTAGCGATTTCTAAATGGTCTGTTCGAACCTCTATATTGGCGGCTACCCCCTCTACCTCGAATATTTTATGCACATAATTCCAATCGAACGCTCCACACTCAAAAAACACCATTTTCTGTTGTGCCAATTCTTTCGCTTCGATGCAATCATATTGTGGTAACGGGTGTTCACAATGCCTCACAAGTTTCACCGCATTATTTAATAATAACTCGTTGAATATTCCTTCTCTGTGTACATACTGAATGAAAGCTACATGAATTTGGTGACTCTCCAATTTTTCTAATAGCATAGTTGTTGAACCTGTCACCAATTGAAAACGCAAATTAGGAAATTGTTCTTTCCATTTAGGCAACGCATACGCTAAAAAATATTGAGCTGTTAGGCCATTTGCGCCAATACATACATCATCTGTTTCCTGTGTCTTTTCCAATTGCTTCTTTCCTTGCTGAAACGTTTGTACGATTTGAGTCGCGAAAGGTAAGAAACCTTTGCCTTTATCTGATAAGGTTACACTTCGTCCCTCTCGATAAAATAACTCAACCCCTAGCTCCCGCTCCAATGATTTGATGCGTGCAGTCACGGTGGGTTGAGAAAGAAACAAGGCGTTGGCTGCCTTATGTGTACTCTTATAATGGACAACATATAAAAAAGCCTCGATATGGTCTATATTCATGTAAATTCCATCCCTTCATCCTTATTTACTCTATTATATAAATAATTCTTTATATTCTCTATATTTTATAGGAAAACTTAGTTTTTAGTCTTATATCCCTCGATACAAAAGAAAAAAGTAACCCAGCGTCTCCCAGGTTACTTAACTATGTAGCGATGCAGCCATCCATCTTGACAACAAGCATCGCGCGTGGTGAACATCCCTCTGTCTGCCAACCACTGTATGTTATTCACATGGGCACCCACTGTTGCACACGTAAACTCTATTTATCATACTTCTCAACCTGAAAAGTTTGATCAAATCTTACGCTAAAATCGATGCAAGAACTGCTTTCTGTGCATGAAGTCTGTTCTCAGCTTGCTCAAAAATATAAGAATTAGGGCCGTCAATAACAGATGTTGCCACTTCTTCCTCACGATGTGCTGGCAAGCAGTGTAGGAACATGTAGTTCGGTTTCGCATACGCTACAAGCTCATCATTAATTTGGTAATCTGCAAAATCTTGCAAACGTTTTGCTGCTTCTTCCTCTTGGCCCATTGATGTCCAAACATCTGCATAAACAACGTCTGCATTTAATACAGCTTCCACAGGGTCATGTGTCATCATAATTGTGCTGCCATTTGCCGCGGCAATTACTTGTGCTTTAGCGATTACTTCTGCATCACATTCATAGCCTGCTGGTGTCGCCACAGCTACATTCATCCCAACATGCGCTGAAGCAACTATTAAAGAATGTGCTACGTTGTTGCCATCTCCCACATAGGCAATTTTAAGCCCCTTTAAAAAACCTTTGTTCTCTGCAATTGTTTCTAAATCCGCTAAAGCTTGGCATGGATGATAAATGTCTGTTAATCCATTGATGACAGGAATAGCCGCATGCTCTGCTAGTTCCTTCACCATTGCATGGGAATTTGCTCGGATCATAATGCCATCCAAATAGCCTGATAAGACATGTGCTGTATCGTAAATGGATTCACCACGACCTATTTGTAAATCACGCGCATGCATAAACATACTTTTTCCACCTAGCTGATTCATGCCGACTTCAAATGAAATACGAGTACGCGTTGAATGTTTTTCAAAAATCATACCAAGTGTTTTGCCTTCTAGTAATCTTGGGCATTTCCCCTCTTTGGTAATCATTTTAAGCTGTGTTGCTAATTCAATAAGCTCTTCAACTTCTTGACTTGTATAGTCTAGCAAAGTTAACAGGTCTTTTCCCTTTAAACTAGAAACTAACTTTAGCTGTACTTCTTCGAGTAATTTCATGGCCTTCGCTCCTTGTATCATTGCTGTTGAAATTAGTATAACATGCATAAATATAAAATCAATTGAATTTTTATAATTTTATTCATTAATTATTAAATGTGACAAAAATTCGTCAAAATGAATATTTATGCACGCTAGTTATTTTTACGACCGAATCCTTTGTAGAAATTCACTTAAAGAAAGATTGGTTATGAATAAAGAAAGAAAAGCGAGCGCAGTTATTGAAAGAACCTGAAAACGTTAAAAACCTCCTAACAATAATTTGTTAGGAGGTAAAATTCTTTATATATGTCATTACCTTTATATACTGCTACTTACTCGATACTACCAGTTGGGTATAATGTAGTTCCTCCAATGGAGACTTTGATTTCATTAGACAACGGAACATTATATTCATCAATAACCGTTCTCCACCATTCCCATGCAAGACCTGTACATTCTCTAGCATAAATTCTTATATTTTTCGAATTAGCTGGAAGCGGTATTACAGTAGAAAAATGAGCTGTTTTGTCCTTCCAATTTCCATCCCAAGTCTTATGGGTTAATACTTCATTTCCATTTTCATCGTAAGAGAATTCGTCCCAAGCTACTTCAAATTGAGCAACGTATGCACCATAATGATCGAGGATGATCTTTCCTTTAGAATATTCCGTAGCTGTCGTCTCGATATAATCTGTATTATTATGAACAGCAGCAATTGAATGATCCTTTAAGAAAACACTTGTATATGAAATTGGATAGGCTGGGTTTTTAAGACTAAATTCTCCATTATCTTTAATTACATCTCTAATATCATTAAAGTCCTTTGAGACAATTTGATTATGCTTTTGTGAATCTCCGCCTAATACTACAGCCGTAAAGGAACTTTCCTCAAAAATATCTTTGTATTGTGCACTAGTTTCCACATTCGTATTAACATTCTTCAGTAATGCTTTAAAAGCAGCTTGTACATCCTTACTCTTAGAGCTTGTTTCTAATTTCACATAAATTGTTCTCCCATAGGCTACATTCGACACCATAACGGGAGGGGCATCATTGCTTACTCCTTTACGAGTTAACTCTGCAAAATTAACGCTATCATCGAAAAGTTCTGATGGATTGTTAGGCAGTTCGGCACTTACGGTATAAAAAATTTGTTTGTATGCCGCAACCATCACTTTTTTCTCTCCATTCGCAATCGCATTAAAGTCAATTCCCAGAGAATTGTCGAGAACTTGGGCGTTTACATTCAAAGCGCTTGCTATTTGAGATTTGCTATAAACCATAGATTCTGAATATTGTAGTCTTGCAGGCAACGTATGTGTTGTGGAATACTTCTCACTCCAAGTAGACACTAACTCATCCACTGCACCAGATACATTACCATATGTCGGATTATCCACAGTCAAAGTATTTTCCCTTTTCATGCCAGGTAAATCAATGCTAATATTTAGTGGTTTTCTTTTAGCCACCAATAAGTTAGGTTGATTGTCTACAAAAGCTTGGTTGGCAAGTTGTAATGCCCCTGGATATGTACGATTCGCCATAGAATCAATAATTGATATATCCACTGGTGAAGTTGTCAGTGATTTCTTGTTACGTTCCACCACTATAAATTTATCATTTGAGCTAACTCCTTCTTTAGGAACAAAGCTATCAACCCTGTCACCATTCACTGCTAATATTTCCATGTTGTTGTAGTTCAAGTTTGCTATACCCGTATCAATATCACTTGAACTATTAGTATCAAGTGTTTCAGCAAATGAAATACTTGGATAAGTTAGAAGGCATAAACTAATAGATAAACATATTAAAAACTTGATTGGTTTTTTAATTCCCAAATAAATCCACTCCTTTTATAGGAAATTATACCATATAAAAATAATTTTCAAATATAGTATTTTCGTTTCATTTTCATTGTGCTAATAATATGTACTTATGATCAATATTAATAACTATTATGTTAAATCGTTGTGGTCCCTTTCCAACGAAAAAAGCCTCCTAACATTTTAGTTAGAAGGCAAACCACTTGTAATTCTATTTAGTTTTTTTCCATTCATTTAATCGAATGTAATTTTATTCACTGCATCACGGTCTAATTTTTTAATGACTTCCACCATTAATTTAACGGCATTATCATAATCATCACGATGTAGGATACCTGCATGTGAATGGATGTAGCGTGTTGCAATACCGATGGATAGTGCTGGTACGCCATTTGCAGTTACGTGGATAGAGCCTGCATCTGTACCACCGCCAGCCATTGCTTCAAATTGGTATGGAATATTGTTCTCGTCTGCTACGTCTAATACGAATTCACGTAAGCCACGATGTGATACCATAGATGCATCATACACAACGATTTGAGGGCCCGCTCCCATTTTACTAGTTGATTCTTTAGCTGTTACTCCTGGAGTATCTCCCGCTACACCTACATCAACTGCAAATCCAATATCCGGTTGGATTTTATGTGTTGCTGTTTTAGCTCCACGAAGTCCAACTTCTTCTTGTACATTTCCTACTGAATAAAGAATATTAGGATGTTTTTCATTTTGTAAAGCTTTCATTACATCAATAGCAATGGCACAACCAATGCGATTATCCCAAGCTTTTGCTAATAGATATTTTTCATTTTTCATCACATTAAATTCGAAATATGGTGTTACCATATCGCCAGGACGTACGCCCCACTCAAGCACTTCATCTTTAGAAGCGGCACCAATATCAATAAACATATCTTTAATGTCTACTACTTTATTGCGCACATCAGCAGGTAAAATATGAGGTGGTTTTGAACCGATAACCCCAATTACTTCATCGCCTTTACGTGTCGTAATTGTAACGCGCTGTGCCAGCATAACTTGGCTCCACCAGCCACCTACTGTTTGGAATTTGATAAATCCTTTGTCATCGATTTGTGTAACCATGAAACCTACTTCATCTAAATGTCCTGCCACGACGATTTTAGGTCCGTTTTCATCGCCTACTTTTTTAGCAATTACACTACCTAAGTTATCTGTTTCTACAGTATCTGCATATGGTGCAATGTATTTTTTCATGACCTCACGCGGTGCACGTTCATTGCCTGCAATACCATTTGCATCTGTTAAATCTTTAAACATTTGTAATGTTGGATCTAGTTGTGTCATCCTTTTGCCTCCTACGTCTTGTATCTATTTTATTATACTTCGTTTACCGAAATATTCCTAGCTTAATCGTCTGAAAATTGGTGTATTTCTTAATTATTTAATATCCTGTACGTTGACGATTATAATTTTCTTGGTTTTTTTCAATATACGCACGAACTACATCTTCGAAAGTAAAACCAAGATTGTACGCAAGTAAACCATAACATTGCCAAATCGCTATATATCGATCCTCTGTCGGTTGTTGGATAAATGCTAAAATAGCACTTTGTGTCTCTAAAAATGTTGAAGTTAAATGTCTCTGTTCTTCTATCAATGGCCATTTTTCGATTGTTGTATAGTTCTTTAATAAGCCTAAGGAAAGGATAAAATGAATAGAATCCACATATTCTTCTAAAATGACTTCTCGTGCTGAAGGACCTTTTGTACTCCAAAATTTAAAGCAGCGCGTTTCATTGGCTAGCTCAGCTAGCTCTACCATTAATGCTAGTCCTTTTTCTTGAAATACATCTTGCTGAATATTTTGAGTTTGCTCAATGAAATCATCCAGCTCTTTTTGCATGATAAACAATTGTTGTATATTCATTTTTTTCTCCTAAATTTCTAAAAAATATTTAAATAAAAGTGAAACTATTTGACCTCCCTAATCGTATAGGAAAGAATAACCTTTCTTCAAGGGGGAAATTTAAACATGTTGCCGTTACTAATTCGACTTGCTGTAATTGCGCTTATTATTTATGTATTTTATAAAGCGATTCGTTATATAACTGATCCTAAACGCAAACTTGATGAAGCCTATGAAAAAGGCCAATATTACTTTTATGATGACGTTAAAAATGTCCGGAAAAATTTCTTTATTTCCTATAAGGGTGCTCTTTTTGAAGGCGAAAAATACTTAGGCACAACTGAGGATGCCTTCGAGGTTGTCACTATTTTTGTCGGCGCACGGGATACTGCAACATTGCAGGGCTTTACAAAAGGCGACTTTGAATATTTACAGCAAGAAATTCTATTGAATTATCCAAATGCGAAAATTAATTGGAAGCAGCCCATTGAACAGCTTATGCGTAACACATCCTCTTGATGAGGATGTGTTTTAAAATGTTTCCATTTATAACCAAAGCTGTACGATAATAAAAATTTGGATGGCTGCAAGTAGAGGAAATCCAAATGCAAAACTATTATGGCGTGTTTTATGGCGGAATAAATACATGCCAAGCACTCCGCCTACTGCTCCTCCTACGATGGCTAGTGTAAACAAAGTACGCTCTGCAATACGCCACTCGTGCTTTTTAGCACGCGATTTGTCCATACCCATTAAAATGAGTAACACAATCGATATAATACTCATATAAGCTAATAATGCTTGTCCCATTCTCTACTCCTTTATTAACAAACGTATATTATTAATCTAACACAAAAAAGACTGATGGAAAAATCCATCAGTCTTTTTTACACCTGTCGCATTCGCTTTGGGTGCAGAAATAATATTTAACTGACTCAAATATTATTTAGCTACTGCTTTTTTAGCAGCTTCTGCTAATTGAGTGAATGCAGCAGCATCAGTTACAGCAAGGTCAGCTAACATTTTACGGTTAACTTCGATACCAGCAACTTTTAAACCGTGCATTAAACGGCTGTAAGAAAGACCGTTCATACGAGCAGCTGCGTTAATACGAGTGATCCATAATTTACGGAAATCACGTTTTTTCTGACGACGGTCACGGTATGCATATTGACCTGACTTCATTACTGCTTGGTTAGCAACTTTATATAATGTATGTTTTGAACCATAGTAACCTTTAGCTAATTTTAATACTTTTTTACGACGTTTGCGCGTCACTGTTCCGCCTTTTACGCGTGGCATATGAATTACCTCCTGCTTTTCATTTAAAAATGAATGTTAGTATTTTTGTAGTCAATTATTTCATGTAAACAAGTAAAGATTTGATGCGTTTGAAGTCACCAGATGAAACGATGTTTGCTTTACGTAAGTGACGTTTTTGTTTCGTAGATTTGTTTGCGAATAAGTGGCTTCCATAAGCACGGTCATATTTTAATTTACCTGAACCCGTTTTTTTGAAACGTTTCGCAGCTCCACGGTGAGTTTTCATTTTTGGCATGTCGAATTCCTCCTAAACTGTTCGTCTAATATTATTTCTCGTTCTTTGGTTGAAGAACTAAGAACATGCTTCGGCCTTCCATCTTCGGTTTTTGTTCTACCGTTGATACTTCAGCACAAGCTTCAGCAAAACGATCTAACACACGTTGACCAATATCTTTGTGTGTAATCGCACGACCTTTGAAACGTAGGCTACATTTTACTTTATCGCCTTTTTCAAGGAATTTAATCGCATTACGTAGCTTCGTTTGGAAATCATGTTCATCGATTGTTGGGCTCAAACGAACCTCTTTCATTACGATGACCTTTTGATTTTTACGAATTTCACGGTCTTTCTTTTGCTGTTCAAACTTAAATTTACCATAGTCCATGATACGAGCGACTGGCGGCTTGGCTTGAGGGGCCACAAGGACAAGATCCAAGTTTACACGAGTGGCGATTTCTAGCGCTTCATTACGTGTCTTTACACCAAGCTGGTCACCATTGTGATCGATTAATCGAAGTTCACGTGCGCGAATGCCTTCGTTTACATACATGTCTTTGCTAATAGTAATCCACCTCCAAGTAGTTGTCGCGAATACATGGTTTGGGCAAAGCCTTGCCCGGTTGAACGGTACATCCTCTTGTCATGTCCATAAAAAAAGGACGGACATTTTTGAAGATGTCCGCCCGCTATATGTGCATGCGCAAGTCTACGCAAAACAATTCAACGTGTCATACCTGTTCACAGCCTTTAAAGCGTTGTATCAGGTGAGAAGCGGGCAGCCTCTACTTCAACCACAAACTTTGTATTCATTAACCTTAATTATATTAGCATGTATATGATAAGCTGTCAAATACTAATTTTCTTATCATACCTAGATTGACCTAATATTAAATAATTTATACAACAGCAAGATTCATTTTATACAAAAAACCTCACTTATGCAAGTGAGATTTTTTATGAAAGATTATTTTGTAATTTCCGCTTTTATAGCTGTTAGGAAATTCTCAAAGCTAATTGTTTCGGAATCTTTAGAGCCATAACGGCGAACATTTACACCATTAGCTTCAACTTCTTTATCACCAATGACAAGCATATACGGAATCTTTTTCATTTGTGCTTCACGGATTTTATAGCCTAATTTCTCTTCACGATCATCCATTTCCACACGTAAGCCCGCAGCTGTTAATTGCTCTTCAATTTGTTTTGCATAATCGAAGTGCGCTTCATTCGATACTGGAATGACTTCTACTTGCACTGGAGCTAACCAAGTTGGGAATGCCCCTTTATATTCTTCAATTAAGAAGGCAACGAAGCGTTCCATTGTTGATACAACACCACGGTGAATAACGACTGGACGATGTGGTTTGCCGTCTTCTCCAACGTAACTTAGGTCGAAACGTTCTGGTAATAAGAAGTCTAGCTGAACTGTTGATAAAGTTTCTTCTTTACCGATCGCTGTTTTTACTTGCACATCCAGTTTTGGGCCATAAAATGCTGCTTCACCTTCTGCCTCGAAGTAATCTAAACCAAGCTCATCCATTGCTTCTTTTAACATGCTTTGTGCTTTTTCCCACATAGCATCGTCATTGAAGTATTTTTCAGTATCTGCAGGGTCGCGATACGATAAACGGAATGAATAATCATTTAAATCGAAATCTTTATAAACCTCTAAGATTAACTGAACGACTTTTTGGAACTCTGCTTTAATTTGATCTGGACGAACAAAGATATGTGCATCATTTAAAGTCATCCCACGTACACGCTGTAGGCCAGAAACGGCTCCCGACATTTCATAGCGGTGCATTGTACCAAGCTCTGCAATACGTAATGGTAAACTACGATAAGAATGCATGCTATTTTTGTAAACCATCATATGGTGAGGACAGTTCATTGGACGCATAATTAATGTCTCGTTGTCCATTTCCATTGGTGGGAAAATAGAATCCTGGTAATGATCCCAGTGACCAGAAGTTTGATAAAGCTCTTTTGAACCTAATACAGGTGTATAAACATGCTTATATCCAAGTGATAATTCTTTATCGACAATATAACGCTCAATAACACGACGAATTGTTGCACCATTTGGTAACCAAAGTGGTAAGCCTTGGCCAACCTTTTGAGAAGTTGTAAATAGCTCTAATTCCTTCCCGATTTTACGGTGATCCCGTTCTTTTGCTTCTTCTAGCATTTGTAGGTGATGTTTTAATTCTTCTTTTTTGAAGAACGCTGTGCCATAAATACGTTGTAGCATTTTGTTATCAGAGTTTCCTCTCCAATAGGCACCTGCTAATGATAACAGCTTGAACTCGCGAAGTTTACCAGTAGATGGTACGTGAATACCACGGCAAAGATCGAAAAACTCCCCTTGATAATAAATGGACACTTGTTCATCTGCAGGGATTGCTTCTAGTAATTCTAATTTATATTCATCGCCAATTTTTTCATACATTGCTTGTGCTTCCGCACGACTTACATTTTTACGTTCTACCTCTAGATTTTCAGCAATAATTTTTTTCATTTCCTTTTCAATTGCTGGTAGATCTTCAGCAGTGATTGGTGTAGGAGAATCAATATCGTAGTAGAATCCACCATCGATAACAGGTCCAATACCCAGTTTTACATCTGGGAATAAACGTTTAATTGCCTGTGCTGTTAAGTGGGCTGTTGAGTGACGTAAAATCTCAAGTGCTTCTGCATCATCTTGTGTGATAATAGCAATTGCAGCATCTTCTTCGATTGGTGTTTTTAAATCTACTAATACACCGTTAATTTTACCTGCGTAAGCTTTTTTTCGTAAGCCAGGGCTGATTGATAAGGCTACGTCATCTGTTGATGTACCTTTTACAAATTCCTTTACAGCGCCATCTGGGAAAGTTAATTTAATCATTTCTGACATATTCGTTGCACTCCTTTGTTTTTGTTGAATACATAATGATTGATGGAATGTTGACTAGTGAATAAAGTGATACGGCTGCTTATATGAGCGCTCTACAACTCGGATTGAGCGAGGTCTTTCCACAAAAATAAAAAAAGCCCCGTCCCTCACGAAAGGGACGAAGCGTATGCTCGTGGTTCCACCCTTCTTCCTTCCGACTTATCAAGTCAGACGAAGCTCAAGGCTAGCTAACGGGCTAGGGACCGGCGAAAGATTATCCCTTTCGCTGCTCAGCAGGTAGTAAATGATGCGTTCATACTAGGAAGCTTTCAGCCTTTGACTTCCCTCTCTAGAAGCTGATACACAAAATTCATGTCCTCATCAATGCATATTGATATTTAGTATATGAGTCAGTATACGCTCGATTGTTGAAAAATGCAACTACCAATGTTACATCCTACGGTTATTGCCACGCATTTCAATTGGCTCTGTTAAGGCTTTTATACGCTCCATTATACGCCCTGCCTTGACAACCTCAATATCACCTTTTTGCGATTGGGCTAAATGGTGCTCTAATTCTCCATAATTAAAATTAGATGTAATAAACGTTGGCAATTGTTCAGCCATCCGATAATGGAAAATAGTCCCTAAAATTTCATCTCGTGTCCAGGCGGTCATTGTTTCTGCCCCTAAATCATCGAGCATTAAAACAGGTGCCTTTTTAATATAGTCTATTTTTTCATTCAATGTATTATCGCCAATAGCATTTTTCATTTCCCGTAAAAATTCTGGCACGAAGACAACAACTGAACGTATTTTAATAGACGCTAATTCATTGGCAAGAGCACCAAGCACAAAAGATTTCCCTACACCGAATTTACCGTATAAGTAAAAACCTTTTGATGGTAAATGACCCGATTCTTTTGTCGCTTTTACAAATTGTGCTGCTTTTTGGGCAATCATCACTCGAGACTCATCATCAATACTTAAATCTTGAATAGTTGCTTGAAGCACATCTTTTGGCATATGCATACTGGCAATCATATTCGCGACATCCCGACGCTCTTCTTCTCTGATTTTTTGCTCACAGCGTACATAATCAATTTCAACGGTATTCCGAACTACCCTTAAAGTAGGAATGAAGCCTTTTAAATAGTTTGTACAATGTTCTGTGTTATCACAACCACAGCATTCCGTAGATTGACTAATAAATTCATGGAGCTTAGGTAAATTTCGTTCGATATTATCATAGCTTAATTCATCTGCATGACGTGCTATAAATTCTTGTACTCGTGGGTTTTCTAAAATTTCACGTCGCATGGCTTCATAGCGTTCTTGAAACGAAGGTACATTAATAGCTCGTTTTAATGGTCCATTTATAGGTTCGATTGTTGCTCACCTTCTTTACTATTCACTTTTCCCTAGCATTTCTAAGATTTTTTGACGTTCTTTTTCAAAATCTATCGTGCTAGAAGTACTTTCCTCTTGTTTCTCATCACGTTTATAAAACCACTCAGGGACTTTTTCTTCTCGTTGATGTCCTGAACGTCCCTTAACTCGCTGACTCGTTTTAGTGGTTGTTTGAGGTTTGTTTTTCCAAGTTGTATATTTATCATGCTCCTGGCGTGCAAGCTCCATTGCTTCTTTAGCCGTTTGAATATTTTTACGAACCCAATGATCCGCAATTGTTTCCACATATTTTTTAGGTAACTTCATATCCGTTGTTAACATAACATACTCAAGTAACGCATTGACTACCCCAATCGGCATGCCGTGCTGCACAATTAAACTTTCTGCAAGTTGTACAGAGGTTTGCAAAGGTTCTTTCCCATTATTAATGTCACGCAACACTTGAATAGGAGCCGTAGTCTCTAAATAGTGTTGTAGCTCTTGATCCTTCGATTTTTGTCCGGTTTCTTCTACTGGCAACGGCTCGCTAACTCTCGCTATTTTTGGTGGCTCTTTTGACATCGTTAACTTGTAGAAATCAGCAGCTGCCTTGCGTAAGCGCTCTTGTGAAATCCCTAAATCATCGTCTAAAGCAAGAATCACTACTTTTTGCATATCAAGTGCTGTTAAATGATATAAAAATGCCAGCTTCGCAATAGCCTCACGAACTTCTAATGTCAGTAAATTGGATGGCACCAATTGCTCGGATAAACCAGCTTGTAACAGATCGAAGTCAAATTGCTCCAAATAAAAGGGATACACCCTTTGTTGTTTATCCTGACGATTCGTATCCCCTTGTAAATCTGATGGAATATTGGAATGAACGGGCTTATAGACATCTATAAAAGCACGAGATACATCCTTAAAATCCGCGTCCCTCACAGGGGATATAAAACGTTGCCGTAAATTACGATATGCCTGCTCTCCAATTTTGCTAAATAAAAACATCGACAACAACGGGTCTTTCATAAAGCTTTCCGCATCTAATGGGCGCTGTAGCTCATATAAAAAACTTCGCTCACCAGCATTTTCTTTTTTCCATGTACGTAGTAAACCAATCGCTTCAAGGGCTATACGTGCCTCAAACACTTTACCAATAGGCAGACCAAGCACATTCATTAAATAATAATGTGTCATTTGCTGCTTTGGTATATGCTCTGCTTCTGCCCATAAAGTTAAATAAAAGCTAATAGGGTCAGAGCCCGTTAACGGTTGATAGAATAATGTTACTAATTGACGCTCTTGAGTAGAAAATGCATGAGGTAGACGAATGTCAAAAGGATCGCCAGGCTGCAATTCCTTATATAAATGATTCAACGTCATTCATCCTCTCTATTTTCTATGATTTCTGCTCCGTTTGACGTTGAATAATATCTTTAATCTCCTCGATAAAGACATTGATATCTTTAAACTGTCGGTAGACCGATGCAAAACGGACATAAGCCACCTCATCAATTTTGGCTAAGCGATCCATTACCAATTCACCGACATCTTCTGAGCGTACCTCTGAATTTCCAATACGACGAAGATCTTTTTCAATTGATAGGACAAGTTGCTCCAGTATATCAAGCGCAACTGGGCGTTTCTCACAGGCACGAATAAGTCCACGAAGTACCTTTTCACGGCTAAATTCCTCTCGTGAACCTTCTTTTTTCACTACAACTAATGGGGTCTCTTCAATTTTTTCAAACGTTGTAAAACGGAATCCACATGACTCACATTCACGACGTCTACGAATTTCTTTATTATCATCTACTGGCCTCGAATCCACAACACGCGTTCCGTTAAATTGGCAAGATGGACATCTCATATAATTACTCTCCTGGTTTACAACAATTTAATATTTCTATTATAACAAATTTCCTACATATAAGAAAAGTGCATTCACGTAGTGAGCTCATGATAAACCTAAAGCACCTAAAGTACAAGGAAAGTTTAAAAAAAAAGCACATTGAAACCAGTTAGATTTCAATGTGCTCAAAATGAAAATATTATGCGTTTACCGTTTCTAATGCATTAGCCACTTTTTTCACTAGGTCAACAACGCGTGCAGAGTAACCCCACTCATTATCATACCAAGCAAGTACTTTCACTTTACGGTTACCTAATACCATTGTGGAAAGTCCATCGACTGTTGATGAGTAAGTAGTTGTGTTGTAATCAGAAGATACTAGTGGTTCAACTGAGAAATTTAAAATGCCTTTCATTGGACCTTCTGTTGCAGCTTTTACGAATGCTGCATTAACAGCATCAACTGTTACATCTGTATTTAAATCTACCACAAGGTCAACTAAAGAAACATTGGGTGTTGGAACGCGAAGTGCCATACCATGAATTTTACCTTCTAACTCAGGTAGAACTAATTTTAATGCTTTGGCAGCGCCTGTAGATGTAGGGATAATGGATTGTGCACACCCACGTGCACGACGTAAATCTTTATGTGGATTATCTAAGTTCTTTTGATCGTTTGTATAAGCATGAACAGTCGTCATTAAACCATTTTCAATACCAAATGTATCATTTAATACTTTTGCTACTGGTGCTAAGCAGTTTGTTGTACAAGAAGCGTTTGAAATTACATCATGTTTAGCAATATCAAGTTTGTCATCATTAACACCTAAAACAATTGTTACATCTTCGTTTTTACCAGGTGCTGTTAAGATAACTTTTTTCGCACCCGCTTCTAAGTGCATTGCTGCTTTATCACGTTCATTAAATTTACCTGTAGCTTCAATAACGATATCAACACCCATTGTAGCCCAAGGTAATTTTAATGGATCGCGTTCGCTAATAATTTGAACACGTTTGCCATTTACAACTAAAGCATCGCCTGCTGGTTCTACTGTACCCTCAAATGTTCCGTGATTTGTGTCATACTTAATCAAATGTGCTAACGTTTCTGCTGGATAGCTAGCGTTAATAGCAACAATATTTAAATTTTCTTGTACGATCGCTTGGCGGAAAACCATACGTCCGATACGTCCGAAACCATTAATAGCAATTGATACTGTCATTTAAAAATCCTCCTGTGAGTACATACTCAGATTAATTATATACTTTATGGTGATTAGTATAACACAATTTTAAAAAAGATGAACATTATATACTAATATTATTAAAGTTCTTATTTTCTGAAAAATTATCTTTTATTATGGCATTCGCCCATAAAAAAATGTGTAGCAAGATTTACTTGCTACACATTTTTAGTTTGAAACACTTTAAATTACACCCCAGAAAGCTAGAATTTTTTTTAATTGTTCCTCTGTATTTTCCAAATTCTCATTATTATAAATAACTGCATGGGCTCCCTTTTCTTTGACAGACATAGGTAACTGTGAGTGCATGCGCGCTAAGGCATCCTCTTCTGATAAATGATTGCGTTCCATTAAACGTCGAAGCTGAACCTCTTCACTTACTGACACTACAATGATACGCTCTACAAAATGCTGAAGCTTACTTTCAAATAACAGAGGAATATCCATAACAACATGCTCGTGACCGCCCTCTAAATAGGCATCACGTTGTCGTAGCATTTCCTTTCTAATGGCCGGATGCATAATATCATTTAAAATTTTGCGTTTGGCAGGCTCATGAAAAATAATGTCTCCGAGCATTGTCCGATTTAAATTGCCATTCTCTAGTAAAATATCTTGGCCGAAGTTTTCTGCAATAAATGCCAATGTCTCCGTTCCTGGCTCGACGACATCTCGCGCTACAATATCTGCATCAACAATCGGTAACCCTAGTTCGAGCATCATTTTTGCTACTGTACTTTTTCCGCTTGCAATACTTCCTGTAAGTCCGATAATCATTGTTAAATCCCCTTTAATGTTGACAATTTGGGCAAAAAACCGATGTACGCCCACCAATCGTCATTTGACTTGTTGCCGTTTCGCATGCTGGGCATAACTTTTTCCCATACATTCTCAAACGATTCTGCATGCTCCCAGCTTCCCCATTAATATTTCGATAATCAGAGATGGTTGAACCACCTGCTTCAATACTTTGACGCAAAACAGCAACGATCTCCTCAAATAATGCTCGTTTACGCTGCTCACTTATACGGTTCATTTTTCGAGCAGGATGAATTTTCTGAGCAAACAACGCCTCTGTTGCATAAATATTGCCACAGCCCGAAATGACTTGCCCATCCATAATCACTTCTTTTACGGCCTTATTCTCATATTTTGGTAATTTTGATTTCGTTATAAAAAAATCACACGCTAATTCATCAAACGGCTCTGGTGCCATTTTTGTTAAAGGTACATGATCTTCAATTTTTGCCAGAAATCGTAGTTCACCAAAGCGTCGTATATCTGAATAAATTAAGTAACCACCATCAGCCATCTTAAATGTAGCATGTATATGCTTTTGGAATTTTGCTTCATCGATGTCTTCTGGTGAATTCACAACAAACCATGCACCTGTCATTCCTAAGTGACTAACAAGAACATAGGGGACCTCATCTTTCAATAAGTGAAAGAAAATATATTTCGCACGTCGTTCAATTTTTGTAATCGTCATTTCAGACAACGTTAATTCAAATGCATCAGGCTCTGCTTGTTTAACGATACATTGTTTCCCCTCACTAAAAGAAAAGTGTACCCTTTCAGATAGCTGAACATGTTGAATTGTACGTCCTTCAACCTTTGGCTTCAATGCCTGGACGACACCTTCTACCTCTGGTAATTCAGGCATTTGAACCCCTCCTTATTTTGCTTCATACCATGTCGAACCATGGTTAAAATCTACTTTTAGCGGTACGGAAAGCTCAATTGCATTTTCCATTACCTCTGGCACAATTTTTTCTAGCAACGCAATCTCTTCCTTAGGTGCTTCAAAGATTAACTCATCATGCACTTGTAAAAGTAGCTTTGCCTGCATATTTTCTTTTTTTAATCGAGCATCCATATCAATCATCGCTTTTTTAATAATATCCGCGGCACTTCCCTGAATCGGGGTATTCATCGCCGTACGCTCAGCAAAGCTTCTTAAATTAAAGTTCGAACTTGTAATATCCGGTAAATAACGACGTCTATTTAAAATTGTTGTGACATAGCCATTGAACTTCGCATTTTGTACAATATCATCCATATACTGTTTAACACCTGGGAAACTAGCGAAATATTTCTCAATAAAAGTTGCCGCTTCCTTACGGGTAATATCTAAATTTTGTGATAGACCATAATCACTGATACCATAAACAATCCCAAAGTTAACAGCCTTCGCTGCACGACGCATATTACTATCAACTTCATCTTCGGATACATGGAATACATCCATCGCTGTTCGTGTATGAACGTCCATCCCTTCACGGAAGGCCTCTACAAGATTTTTATCTTCCGACATATGTGCAAGTACGCGTAATTCGATTTGCGAATAGTCCGCAGAAAACAGTATCCAATCCTCTTTTGACGGGACAAATGCTTGACGGATTTTACGTCCCTCTTCTAAACGGATAGGGATGTTTTGTAAATTTGGATCTGTTGAGCTTAGTCGTCCTGTAGCGGTTAAAGCTTGTTGGAAACGAGTATGCACCTTGCTATCCTTTTCATGGATTTCCTTTAGCAATCCTTCAATATAAGTAGACTGTAATTTACCAAGCTGACGATATAACAGAATATATTCAATAATGGCATGCTCTGATTTTAACTTTTCTAATACATCAGCAGCCGTAGAATAGCCCGTCTTCGTTTTTTTAATAACAGGTAAACCTAATTTATCGAATAAAATAACACCTAATTGTTTTGGTGAATTAATATTAAACGTTTCTCCTGCCTCCGCATAAATCTCTTGTTCAAGCACGACGAGCTTTTCATTAAGCTCTTGACCCATTTTTACTAGCGTAGCACGGTTAACGGTAACCCCTTCACTTTCCATCTCACCTAAAATGGCGGCCAATGGCAATTCCAAGTCTTTATAAAGATCAAATTGTTCATTTTCCTTTAATAATGCTTCTAGCTTCGGCTGTAATGACCAGACAGCATAAGCTTTTCGGCTAACATGCTGTGCAAGCTTATCTATTTCAGGTATAGCACGTTTTGCTCCCTTGCCATAAACCGTTTCATCTGCTTGTACATCATAATACCCAAGCTCCCTTGCAAGAGTGGCAACATCATCCCCACTAAGTCCAGGATTATTAATATACGAAGCAAGCACTAAATCAAAATCAACACCAGCTAATTGAATACCCGCTCGTTTTAATGCTGCTTGAGACGCTTTGGAATCAGACATATATTTTATTTTTGAGGAATCCTCTAACCAGCGACGTAGTGTATCTGATTTTGCCACAATGTCAAAAGGAATGTATTGAGTCTTTGTTCCATCAGATAAGGCCATGCCTAGTAGGGCACAAGTGTGGTAATGTTCATTCTCTAGCTCAACATGCACAGCCATCACATCTTGTAAGTCTTCTTGTTGTACTTCTTGAACTTGTTCAAAATCAAAAGGTGCTTGCTCTTGCTCTTGCACAGTAAAATCACTTTTCTCGAGCAGTGATTTAAAGCCGAGCTCACGCCACACATTGATTAATTCTTCTTCATTCGGTCCATGGTACGCTAGATCAGTTAGTGAAATGGTAATTGGGGCGTCTGTAAAAATCGTTGCCAGCTTCTTACTCATCTTGGCCTGCTCTTCATTGGCTACCAGCTTTTCTTTCATTTTAGAAGCTTTCAATGTATCCATCGCCTCGTAAAGTGCCTCAACGGAGCCATGCTCTTTTAATAATTTGACAGCAGTCTTTTCACCAACACCTGGCACACCAGGAATATTATCTGAAGAATCACCCATTAAGCCTTTCATATCAATAATTTGTAGGGGCGTTAAACCGTACTTTTCTGCAATAAAGGCTGGAGTGTTTCTCTCAATTTCCGTAATCCCTTTTTTCGTAATATAAACCGTTACTTGCTCTGTCGCAAGCTGCGTTAAATCACGGTCTCCAGATACGATGATAACATCCATATCCTGTGATGAAGCCTCTTTTGCCAGCGTCCCGATAATATCATCCGCTTCATATAGGTCTTGTTCATATTGCTTAATTCCATAAGCATCAATTAGCTTGCGTATATAAGGGAATTGCTCCGATAATTCTGGTGGCGTTTTTTGTCGTCCACCTTTATATTCTGTAAAGGTTTCATGGCGGAATGTTGTTTTTCCAGCATCAAAAGCCACTAAAATTTGTGTTGGTTGCTCTTCCTCTAATATTCTTTGTAGCATTGTTGTAAAGCCGTATACAGCATTAGTATGAATACCACTATCATTCGTCAACAATGGCAACGCAAAAAACGCGCGATATGCTAAACTATTACCGTCCAATAATAGTAATTTTTCCTTTGTCATAATATTATCCTCCTGCGTTGTCTTCTACTTCTACTTTATCATAACAATACATTTCAAGTAAAAAAAGCAGACGGGTCATCCCCAAGATTATCCGCTACTTTTGATTCGCTATCCGTCACATTTCTGGTTTTATCTACTACATTTGGATTGCTATCCGCCACTTTCGTAGTTTTATCCATCACTTTTAGCTCGCTATCTGCGACTTCATGCTTTATCCATCACTTTTGGCTCGCTATCCGTCACTTTAAACATGCTATCCATCACTCCGGCATTTCAACCTATAGCGAAAAGCCAATCGCAAAGGGCTTTTTTAATAAATATCAATATTCGAAGCGAATCTGAATCTTTTATTGTGAAAATCAATAGCTGGATAAAAATAATATTGCTTCATTCAATGTAATGGTACCTTGTTTGACCTCAATTTAACATGGTAGATGATTCTTCGTATTCAGTGCATAAAAACAATAAAAAAACTCCCATTCGCGGAGAAAACTCCAGTGAATGAAAGTTCTATCATAGATATTATTGATTGGCTGTTCGGTGAAAAATTTCTTCATATATGATTGTTAAGATAAACGCATTCATAAAGCCAAATACTAAAAATAATGGCATTCCACCCAGTTGTGGCTGTGTTAACTCTTTACTAAATACCATCACAACACTAATTTGTGCTAAAAAGAAAATGAAGCCAATACCGACTTGCCAAATAGGACGCTTAATCTTTCGTTTTTCATACCAAAACAACTTTTTAAACAGATTTCTTACATCATTTGCAATAATAATACTCACTAAAAAGATACTTACAAAAAATACAGGTATATGATAAACACTCTTTGTCATCCACGCAAAATCAGACAGGCGGAAGAAAAGAGTCAATAACGATGCTATACTACAAGCAATTCCTACATTTTGGAGCCATGTGCTAATTCGTAATTTCACAGCTATTACCCCCAACAGTTCTTTTTTAAACATTATCATTCTATCAAATTTTAGGCGGTTGGGGAATAGAAATTTGTAAGTTTCTATTATTTTCACAATATAACATTTCAATTGTAGGGATATTTATAATTTTCATAGTAACAAAAAAGTCGCCTTCCTAATAGGAGAGACGACTTTTTTATCAATTATTTTATATAACCAGATAAAATTTTCGCATATGGTGATGATGCTGGCAAAATAATGACCGTATCCTCTCCAACTGTTTTCTTATAGGATTCTAGCGTACGGTATAAAGAGTAAAATTCAGGATCTTGAGAGAATGATTTATTGTATATTTTCGCAGCCTCTGCTTCTCCCTCAGCTTGAATAATGGAAGCCTGCTTATTCGCTGTAGCTAACATTTCCTGCACCTGTTGATCCGTTTGGGCTTCAATACGTCGTTTATCTGCATCCCCTTCTGAAAGATATAATTGAGCCGTTGATTCACGCTCTGAAATCATACGGGTAAATACAGACTGTTCATTTTCAGCAGGTAAATCTGTACGACGAATACGTACGTCCACTACTTCTACACCATACTTGTCATTTTGTAACAATTCATTAACTCGCTCTGTTACACGATCGTTGATGCTTCCTCGTGATGAATTTTCATCATTAATAATTTCATCGTATCTTAGTTGGCCAAGCTCTGTTCTTATGACGGAGTAAATAAACTCCTCCATTCGAGTCTCTGCCTTACTAAGTGTACCAGCATTCGATATTAAAGCTTTTGGATCCGTAATACGCCACACAGCATAGTTATCGATGATAATTCGTTTTTTATCCTTTGTATTAATTTCTTCTTCTGAAATATTGTAGGTCATCTGATTTTTTGGTAATCGTGTAACACTTTGAATAAAAGGTATTTTCATTTTTAAGCCTGGATCCCGTTCAAATTTCACTACCTCTCCAAACTGGCGAACCACCGCGTATTCAGATTCCTTTACAATATAAACATTCGCAAAAATAATGATGGCTGCTGCAAAAACAATTGTTAATGTAATGGCAATAGACAGATATTTTTTAGGGTTGAGCGGGCCTTTTTTCTCCATTTTCACAACATTGTCTCCCGAGTTATTGTCTGTTGGAGCCGCTTTTTTGCTTTTTCCTGATAAAAAATTGAGGAATTTGTCAAGGTCCTTATTTTTTTGGTCCATTAATTACTGCTCCCTTCTTTTTTATCTGTTTGTGCCTGCTGCGGCTGTAATGGCTGTATTGGTAAGTACTTCATCGTGCTGCCATCATCATTCATAATGTATATTTGCGCCTTCGGTAAGACGTTTTCAAGTGTTTCTAAAATTAATCGTTCTCGTGTAATTTGTTGATTCCCTTTATATTGCTCATACATCTTATTAAAGACAGCTACATCACCTTGAGCTTGCTCGATACGTGCTGTTTTTGCACCTTGAGCCTTGGAAATAATTGCATCTTTTTCACCCTCAGCTTCACTTTTACGCTGATTCATATATTTTTGTGCCTCATTAGTTTTTGTATTCTTTGTTTCACGTGCATCCGTTACTGCTGTGAAGGCAGCACGCACTTCCTTGTTCGGTAATTCAACGTCTTGTAACTTCACGCCTAATACGCCAATACCAATATCATATTTTTCGATTAAGGAGACTAGTAAATCACGTGTTTTTGCTTCAATTTCAGCTTTTCCATCTGTTAATGCTGCATCAATGGTAGAGCTACCAATAATTGAACGAATGGCGCTTGATGTGGCGCTATGTAAAATTTCTTCGGGGCTTTGTGCGTTAAATAAAAATTTACGAGGGTCGGTAATTTTCCATTGTACAACAAGATCAGTTAGTACAATATATTCATCTCCTGTAATCATCTTTGTCTCAGCATCATAGGCTTCTAAATCTCCTGCCTTATTTTGCTTATAGCCAAACTGTAAACTGAACGTTTCTTTCGATAAAATTTCAACTGATTGAACTGGCCAAGGTAATTTAAAATGAAGTCCTGGGTTTGTAACCATTTCATCGGCACGGCCAAATGTAATGACAACCGCTTGTTCTGATTCATCTACTGTGTACCAAGATGTAAATACGGTAATAAGTGCAATAACTCCAAAAATCCCAAGTCCAACCATCATTAGTGTCCTTTTCACACTCATGTCTGTTCCTCCCTTTTATTGATTACTACTGTTTACGGAAGAGTTTTATAAAAAGTTTCAAAATATAGTGAATTTAGCATCAAAAAATCCTGCTACCTTTTATGGTAACAGGATATTAATAACTAGATGTTCGAAGACTGGGAAAATGGTTGTGGTTAATACAATGCTAATTAAAGCAGCAACAATCATTGCTAAGCTGGCAAATGTACCCTCTAGTTCGCCAAATTCAAAAGCTCTAGATGTACCTGCCCCATGCGCGCCCATTCCTAACATTAAGCCTCTAGACGAGGGGTTGTGGAATCGACATATTTTAATAACGATAGGTGCTAATAGGCTTCCTAAAATGCCTGTCGTCATAACAAAGACAGCTGTTAAAGTAGGAGAGCCTCCAATCATATTTGAAATGTCCATTGCAATAGGTGTTGTCACTGAACGTGGCACTAAACTATGCACAAGCTCATTGTTTAACCCTACTACTAAGGCCATTATGAAAGATGAAATAATGGCAACTGTTGAACCAACCGCAATACTTATAAAGATTTCAAATGCATGTTTTTTTAATAAATTGACATTTTTATAGATAGGAACCGCAAAAGCAACCGTTGCTGGTCCTAGTAAATTCGTTAAAACACTAGCTCCCGCATTATAAGTTGTATACGGTATACCTGTTAGTAATAATAAAATAATAATGACGATCGGTGTCACCAGCATAGGTGTCAGCCATTCTTTTTTATATTTCTTATAAATTATTTTACAAATATAAAAAAGAATAATTGTCCCAAGTAAGCTAATACCAGCTATCCATAAACTCATACTGTATCACCCTTCTTTCGGCGCTCTAGCCATTGTGCTGTATAGCCCGTTACAAACATCACAATAATCGCGCTTCCAACAATGACCAAAACAACCTTCATGCCTTGTACACCGAATAATGCATCATAATCGATGACACCAATGGCAGATGGAATGAAGAAAAGTAAGAGTTCACTTAGTAATAATGCTGCCCCTAGCTCAATCCATTCAAGCTTAATAATATGAAACTGTAAAAGTAAAAATAATAGAACGAGTCCTATTATGCTCCCTGGAATCGGCAAGTGAAGTAGGCGTGCAATACTATTCCCAATCAATAATAGGAAATAAAGAAAGCCGATTTGCACGATACTTTTGACGATTTTCATGGTCATCCTTCTCTCATTTTTTTCTCTGCTTCAACTGTCAGAAAAACACGATTCAAATGAAAAGAAGTTATGATTTCACTGACTGTTCAAGCTTTAATTTGACAAACAATCTACTATGGATTGATGTTAAACTTTTATGCTACTATACTTTACACCTATTTACCCTCTCTGTAAAACAGAAAAAGAATCTAGTGCCTAATAATTAGACAATAGATTCTTCTATAGTGAAAAATAATGCAGTTATTAAAAAATCTGTCATCACCATATTAAGTGGTGAGCGCGATTTTTTAGGTTATAGTCTTAACAATCATATAAGGGGGTTTCTAGTTACAAGTATAGTTCCCAAATATGAATGTAACATTTTGCTCATGTAAAGGATTTGTTAATTTTTCGGAATCATCACAATCATTGTTGTCCCTACGCCTACTTCACTTTCTACTTGAATACGTCCATGATGGGCCTCTACAAGATGCTTTACAATGGCTAAGCCTAAGCCTGTTCCACCTGAATTTCGGCTTCGAGCACGATCAACGCGATAAAAGCGCTCAAAGACTCGGGCTATTTCATGCTTTTCAATTCCGATTCCTTGATCTTCAATTTCAATAATGCCATGTGTTTCATTTTCCTTTAAACGAATAGACACCGTTGTATTTTCTGGAGAATAGGTGATGGCATTGGTAATTAAATTCGTCACAATCTGAATAATACGATTGGCATCTCCCATTACTTGTACATCACGGTCAATATCCACTTGGAAGCTCATATTTTTTTCATCTAATCGTGGCGCTGTTAGCTCTGCTCCACGAATCAGCACATCCTGCAAGCCCATTGGCATAATGTTGACCGTGAAGCCATGCTGTTCAATTTTAGAAAGCTCTAACAAATCCTGAATGAGCATTTGAAGACGATTACTTTCTTTATAAATAATTTCTAAAAAAGATATTAACATTTTTTCGTCTTTATAGGCTCCATCCAATAAGGTTTCAGAAAAGCCTTTAATAGAGGTAATAGGTGTTCGCAATTCATGGGATACATTGGCAACAAAATCTTTGCGAATTTGCTCTAAACGGACAAGCTCCGTTATATCATGCATAACAATGACAACGCCTAACCATCGTCCATGGTCCCCAATAACAGGTGCTCCATATACTTCTTTATTATAAAGCTCCTGCTTTATCTCCATTTTAATTTGCTGTCGATAAGGCATCTCTGTAAGAAATACGTGATCGATAAACTGTTCTAATGATTTTGGTAAGCCAATTGTCCTGAATACCTTCCCCTGAACTTCATCAATCTGCATCCCAAAACGTTCTAAAAATACGCGGTTCACGATTGAAATATTGCCCTCACGCCCAATCATCATGAGAGAGCTACCCATATTTTCGATTAACGTTTTCAGCCTCTCTTCCTCTACTTCACGGACCGTCGTAATATCCTGTAAATTACGAGCCAAAATATTAATAGAATGACTTAACGGAATCATGCGTTCATATTCATTTTCCTGTGCACGTGCACGATAGTTTCCCTTTGCAAGTTCAAGAGCCGTTTCCGTAACATTATCGATTGGTGCTGTAAAATTCCGAATCATATAGCGACTGACAATCCCAATTAAAATCAATGTAATAGTAAAAAGAATGGCCAATATGATATAGAGTCTAGCCCGCACAAAGGTCAAAGAATCCTCTAGATCCAAGCTCTGTGATGCAAATAATGCTTCTTGATCTTCCTGTGAAAGCTGGAGTTCGCGTTCATCTATTACTTGAGTCATTGATGCTTGTTTATGAGTATTTGCATCCTCATTGTATTGCTTAATATAAACAGGAAAAAGCTGACCTATAACAATCATTAGGACAGCTAATATCGTTCCAAGTAAAAGCATGAATGTCAAAAATAAGCGGTTGCTCATTGATTTCATGACGTTTTCGGCTCCTCAAATTTATAGCCAAGCCCTCTAATTGTTTTAATAAACATTGGCTTACGGCTATTTTCTTCAATTTTATCGCGAAGGTGGCTAATATGAACATCCACAATTCGAGTATCGCCAGCAAAATCATATTTCCATACAGCACTTAATAGCTGATCACGTGTTAATACACGATTTTTATTTTCAAGTAAGTAAATAAGTAATTCAAATTCCTTTGGCGTAAACTCCAGTGCCTCATCTTGTAAAAAGACTTCAAAGCGTTCCGGAAATACACGCAATTGTCCAAACTCAAACATTTTCTCTTGAGGTTCATCTTTCTCATCTGATACTACATTTTGTGTAAAACGTCTTAAAACAGCCTTAACGCGTGCTAGCACTTCCCGTGGACTAAAGGGTTTAGTCATATAATCATCTGCGCCTAATTCTAGACCAAGCACTTTATCAAATTCGTCATCTTTTGCTGTTAACATTATGATCGGCGTATTCATACGCTGTTGACGTATTTGTTTGCATACTTCCATACCATCTAGTTTAGGTAGCATCAAATCTAACAGGATTAAATTAGGCTGTATGTCAATTGCTTTTTCCAGACCTTCTTGTCCATCTGCAGCTGTTTCCACTAAATAGCCAGCCTGTTCTAAATTATATTTCAATAATGTTGCGATTGAAAATTCATCTTCAATAACTAATATCGTTTTTGTCATAATATAATGCCTCCGTTAGTGATTTGAAACCCCCATTTCAAATCTCAAGACGTCTATAATGCAAGTGGTGGTGTCACCAACAACATACCTTCAATCACAAGCTGCTTTTGCTCATTATAAGAGTGTACAGACACAGTAACCGTATTTTCGTATTTATTGACTGCTGTTACCTCTAAAAGCGTATCAAACAATTCATAATGATAGAGAGGCCCTAAATATTTTAAATGTTGCTCAATAATTCGTGCACCTGGTCCTGGAATATACTTTGATACAGCTGATGTAATAATACCATTTAACATGATGGTCGGGACAATCGGTTTTTCAAAAGGTGTCATCGCCGCATAATCATGTTGAATATAAAGCGGATTACTATCGTTCGTGAGCCCTAAATACAACAACAGATCTCTATCCTCAATCTTTTCAGTTATATGGATCTTTTCGCCAACTGTAATTTCATCGATTGTCAGACCAAGTTTACTATTTTTTTGAAGCAAAGATACGCCAACCCCTTTTCTATCATACTACATTCATAGTATCAATTTTATGCCAAAAGTACAACGAAAAGCCGAGTACCTTAAGCCTCCCAATACTTATGCATAAAAAAACGAGCAGGAGTTACCTACTCGTTTTCTTAATTCAGCAAATACTCATATACCGATATCTTCAAATATAGAGCATTGCTTATATATTTTTTCGATAGCTGAAATAGAGAGAAATCGACATGCTGTCCTAAAGATTCTGGCCTAAAACGCCTTAAGTCGGACATCATTAATCTATACTAAAATTTTCATCACGTTGCGTACTGCATCTGCCGATTGGTCTAAAGCTGCTTTTTCTTTGTCTGTTAACTCAAGCTCAAAGATTTTTTCTATACCATTTTCGCCAAGTAATGTAGGAACACCCAGATATAAATCGCTATAGCCATATTCACCTTCTAAATAAGCAATAGATGGTAGAATACGCTTCTGATCTTTGATAATTGCTTCCGCCATTTCAATCAATGCAGCAGCAGGTGCATAATACGCTGAGCCGTTACCAAGTAAGTTAACGATTTCAGCACCACCATTACGTGTGCGATCTACGATTGCTTCTAGACGTTCAGCAGAGATTAATGTTTCTAATGGAATACCACCTGCAAATGAATAACGTGTTAAAGGCACCATCGTATCTCCATGACCACCTAATACAAAACCAGTAATGTCTTTTACTGAGACATTCAACTCTTCTGCGACAAATGCACAGAAACGCGCCGTATCAAGAACACCAGATTGACCGATAACACGATTTTTTGGGAAACCAGTTTCCTTATAAACTGTGTAGGTCATGGCATCAACTGGATTGGTAAGGACGATAATTGTGGCATTTGGTGAATGTGCAGCAATCTCTTTGGACACTGTTTTCATGACGCCTTGGTTGATTTGTACAAGATCATCACGACTCATACCTGGTTTACGGGCTACCCCAGCTGTAATAATGACTACGTCAGAATTAGCTGTATCCGCATAATTTGTTGTACCTTTTACATAAGCATCAAAGCCTTGTATTGGCGCTGCTTCCCACATATCTAGAGCTTTTCCCTTTGTAGGATTTTCTGCTTGTGGGATATCCACTAATACAACGTCACCAAGTTCTTTCTGAGCTGCTAAAAAAGCTGCGGTAGCACCTGTAAATCCTCCACCGATTACTGATAATTTTTTACGTTTAAGAGACATTTGAATACGCTCCTTTAAAATGGGTTTATATATTTTAAAAGAGGGAGGAGAAATACATCTCACTCCCTCGATTAAACAAGTTCATCGTAAATATTTTATTTAACGAAAATTCACTTTTACCCTAATTATATCCGCATTTAAAAGTATACTTTTACGTGAAAATTTCTATATCAGAATAGAAAATTATAAGTTTTTGATTAACTCATTAGCGAATTCTGAACATTTCACTTCTGTAGCGCCGTCCATTAAACGAGCGAAGTCATAAGTTACAACTTTAGAAGAAATTGTATTCTCAACAGATTTAGTGATCATGTCAGCAGCTTCTTGCCATCCTAAGTGTTCAAGCATTAATACACCTGAAAGTAATACTGAAGATGGGTTTACTTTATCTAAACCAGCATATTTTGGAGCTGTACCGTGAGTAGCTTCGAAGATCGCATGTCCAGTAACATAGTTAATGTTAGCTCCTGGAGCGATACCGATACCACCAACTTGTGCAGCAAGTGCATCAGAAATATAGTCACCATTTAAGTTCATTGTAGCTACTACATCGAACTCAGTTGGACGAGTTAAGATTTGTTGTAAGAAGATATCAGCGATAGAATCTTTCACTAAGATTTTGCCAGCTGCTAAAGCATCAGATTGAGCTTTGTTTGCTGCTTCTTCACCTTGTTCAGCTTTGATAGCATCGTATTGGTTCCAAGTGAAAGTTTGATCAGCAAATTCTTTTTCTGCTAATTCATAACCCCATTTTTTGAATCCACCTTCAGTGAATTTCATGATGTTACCTTTATGAACTAAAGTAACAGATGGGCGTTTATGTTTAATTGCGTATTCGATAGCAGAACGTACTAAACGCTCAGTACCTTCTTTAGATACAGGTTTAACACCGATACCAGAAGTTTCTGGGAAGCGGATTTGATTTACACCAAATTCAGATTGTAGGAAGTTGATGATTTTTTGAGCTTGTTCTGAACCAGATTCGAATTCAATACCAGCGTAGATGTCTTCTGTGTTCTCACGGAAGATAACCATATCAACGTCTTCTGGGCGTTTAACTGGAGAAGGCACTCCATCAAAGTGACGTACTGGGCGTAAGCATACATATAAGTCAAGTTGTTGACGTAATGCTACGTTAAGAGAGCGGATACCACCACCGATTGGTGTAGTAAGAGGACCTTTGATTGCAATTAAGTATTCATTAATTTTGTCTAAAGTTTCTTGTGGTAACCATTCACCAGTTTGGTTAAATGCTTTTTCACCAGCTAAAACTTCTAACCATTCAATTTTCTTTTCACCGTTATAAGCTTTTTCTACTGCTGCGTCGATTACGCGTGATGCTGCTGCCCAGATATCTGGACCAATTCCATCACCTTCGATGAAAGGAATTACTGGATTATTTGGTACATTAAGTACGCCATTTTCAACTACAATTTTGTTTGACATTCTGTTGCCTCCTAAATTCATAATCATAGGACTGTGTTAGTGATAACACAGTCCCAAACATTCTAGCATATTTTCCAAATTAGCGCTCGCTGATTGGAACATATTTTTGCATGCCTGGTCCAACATATTCAGCACGTGGACGGATTAGGCGGTTATTTGCATATTGCTCAAGGATGTGTGCCACCCAACCTGAAGTACGTGATACTGCGAAAATTGGTGTGAACAGGTCATGATCAATACCTAAAGAATCATACACTGACGCAGAGAAGAAATCTACGTTAGCTGGTAATTTCTTTTGTTCAACGATCATGTCATGGATTTTAACTGACATTTCATAAAGCTCTGGTTTACCAGTTAGTTCAGTTAATTTTTTAGACATTACGCGTAAATGTGGTGCACGAGGGTCGCCTTTGCGATATACGCGGTGACCGAAGCCCATGATTTTTTCTTTGTTGTCTAATTTATTTTGAATGTAAGATTCCACATTTTCAAGAGAGCCGATTTCAGTTAACATCTTCATAACTTGCTCATTTGCTCCACCATGAAGTGGCCCTTTTAAAGCGCCGATTGCCGCAGTTACACCAGAATAAACATCTGATAATGTAGCTACACATACACGTGCAGTGAATGTAGATGCATTTAACTCATGGTCAGCATGTAATACTAATGCTTTGTCGAATGCTTCAATTTCAATATCTGCTGGCTCTTCGCCTTTAAGCATGTATAAGAAGTTTGCCGCATATCCTAGTTCAGGTTTTGGTGAAACTGGTTCTAAACCTTTACGAACACGTGCAAAAGCAGTTACTACTGTAGCAATTTTAGCTTGAAGACGAATTGCTTTACGGTAGTTTGCTTCTGGATCCATAACATCCGCTTCTTCATCGAATACACCAAGTAGAGATACTGCAGTACGTAGTGCAGCCATTGGATGTACAGTTGAAAGTGGGTATGTTTTGAATTGGTCGACAATCGCTTGCGGAATTGACATATTGTCTGCCAATTGTTGTTTTAACTCAGCTAGCTCGTCCGCTTTTGGTAAACGAGTATGCCATAACAAGTAAATTACCTCTTCAAATGACGCATTTTGTGCTAAATCATCAATGTTGTAACCAACATATGTAAGTGTGTCATCGATAATTGAACTGATTTTAGATTCCGCTGCTACGATACCTTCTAATCCTTTAGTTGCTGACATAAATTATCGCTCCCTCATATTTATATTTTGTTGTAAATGCGTTTTTTTCTTGCATTTACGGATTTTGCTCATATGAACCATTAAGTAAATCGCTTACATTGCTATTATAATCATTTTTGACAGCTTTGTGAATGAAAATCCTCTAAATAAAGAAAAAGACGTCCGAACGACTATATATTTGTCCTAAAGAGTTTTTATTGTATTTTTTGACATTATGATTTGAGGTGAATTTGTTAAAATGAGGAATTTAAAGTATTTTTCATACGAAAGAACCACAAGTATTTTACTTTTTATTTTTTATTTAGTCATACTTTGGTTTGTATTGCCAGTATCACTTGCGATTTTTTTGTCATTTTCGACGTACCCTGTCATAAATTTCTTGCATAAGTATTGCAGGATCGCCTATTGGATAGCAGCAATAATTGTGGAGGTATTGATTTTAACTTGTATTTTTTTGCTTGTCGTCATATCCATTAACAGTGTGATTGTCATCTTTCCAGAGATTCGTAATACATTACAAAACTTCCCACTTTTTAGTGAATATGAATCGATGTTTATACAAGTTTTAAAGGAGAAATCACTTTCTATTTTTGATTCGATCATCATATATACAGCTGATCTTTTCCAATTATTAATGAAACATGTCATTGAGGTTTTCATATTCTTGATCGCCTATTATTTCGCTCTCCTTGAAACACGTAAATCACGCTATTGGTTTTTTCAATATGTGCCAAAGAAATATCGTCATGAGTGGCAATCACATTTTGCGAAAATCATGCAACTTTTTCATTATTTTTTATTTGTGGAATTTCAATTATTTACAATAACCTTACTTATTCTTTGTGGAGGCTTTATGATCCTTCAATTTGAACAAGCTATTATTAAAGCTTTTATTGTAGCCTTCGCAGATGTCCTGCCATTTTTCGGTATCGGTGTATTTCTTGTGCCGATGAGTATTTATTTTTATTTCAATGGAAATACATTTTTATGTGTAGCTATTTTACTGTTGTATTTATTTGTACAATTAACAAGGCAGCTAGCTGACTCAATGCTTTGGTCCAACACGCTTCAATTACGTACATTCCATACATTTTTCATCAGCGCCGCCTCTATTCTACTATTTGGTTTTTATGGAATATTACTTAGCCCAATCTTTTTATTTTTAGCGGTTAAGCTAAAAGAAAACTCTATCTTTGAACGATAATAAATTGACCTTTTTTCATTTTTTTACGCATCCAATAATAGACAACGGGTTGGAACATTTTTCGTGAAAAAGGCAGAAGCAATAGTAAGCCGATAAGATCTGTAATAAATCCTGGTAATGCTAAAAGTAGCCCACCACTAAAAGTTAATAATGTATCAACCAATGCAGATCCCGGAGCCTCTCCACGTGCTAATGTATTTTTTACATTTTGGACAGAATTCATACCTTTATTTTTCATTACATAAACCCCAAGTACACTAGTGGCAATAATGAGTAATAATGTACTTAAAACACCAATGTTTTGTCCTATAACTATTAATAACGCCAATTCGGCTATTGCGTAGACAATGAAACCAAGAAAAATTTTTCGCATATTTTTCTCCTTCCTACTTGAAAAGGTATACCTTTTATACGTTATTATAGCCCATTTAGTTTCATAAAAAAATGAATGCCTCCCATCAAATAATACCAAATCACTTATCTTTCTTGATGGTGATATAAAAAGTAGCTTTCCATATAGCACGAAATATAGTTAATTTGTACAACCCTTATTAAAAAGCTCTAGTACAACAAATCGCACTAGAGCTTTTTGTTTATATTTAAAGAACGCTAGCATGTCCTTTATAGATAACGCCTGTTTCAGCGTCCATCGTAATTTCTTGACCATGGCGTAATAACGTTGTTGCTTCTTTTACGCCAACAATTACTGGAATACCAAGACTTAGTCCAACTACTGCAGCATGACTAGTTAGTCCACCTTCTTCAGCAATTAGCCCAATGCAATTTTCTATTGCTGGCATCATTTCACGGTCTGAACCAACTGTTACAAGGATGCATCCTTCTGTATCATAAGCAAGTGCTTCAGCTGCATTTTTAGCAATAACCGTTTTACCTACAACGGATGCCTTGCCAATCCCTTGACCACGAGCAAGTAAATCGCCAATAATGTGTACTTTCATTAGGTTTGTTGTACCCGCTTCACCAACTGGCACACCTGCTGTAATTACAACAGCATCACCATGTGTGACGAAACCGTGTTTCAAGCTTTCATCTACAGCTAATTCTAAAATCTCATCTGTTGTTGTAACACGTTGGCAAACAATTGGGTGCACACCCCACACTAAAGTTAATGTTTGAGCCGTATTTGTTGAGCCTGTTACTGCAACAATTGGTACACCTGGTCGATATTTTGCAATCATTCTAGCTGTATTACCACTTTCTGTTGGTGCTAATACGGCTTTAACACCTAAATTAATAGATGTGTAAGCAACTGCTTGTGAAATAGCTTCCGTCATATTGGCTTCTTTTTCACGACTACGTGTAGAAACAATCGATTTATAATCTAATGAATCTTCAGTACGTTGAGCAATTTTATTCATTGTTTGTACTGACTCCACTGGATATAGACCCGCAGCAGTTTCTCCTGATAACATGATTGCATCTGTACCATCGATGATGGCGTTCGCTACATCACTTGCTTCTGCACGTGTTGGACGTGGGTTACGTTGCATAGAATCCAACATTTGAGTAGCCGTAATAACTGGTTTCCCTACTTGATTACATTTTAGAATTAATTTCTTTTGTACAAGTGGTACTTCTTCTGCTGGAATTTCAACACCTAGATCTCCACGTGCTACCATCAATCCATCGGACACAAGGATAATCTCATCGATATTATCGACACCTTCTTGGTTTTCAATTTTCGGGATGATTTGGATATGCCCACCGCTATTTTGCTCAAGCAACTCACGAATTTCAAGCACATCTTTTGCTCGACGAACGAACGAGGCTGCAATGAAATCAACACCTTGTTCAATACCAAATAAAATATCTTGTGCATCCTTTTCTGTAATACCTGGAAGTTGTACAGAAACACCTGGTACGTTGACACCTTTTTTATTTTTCAATACGCCAGCATTTTCTACAATCGTATGAATTAAACCTTTTTCAACATCTGTAGCTAATACACGTAATTGGATAAGACCATCATCAAGTAAAATAATTGAGTTTTGCTCAACATCTTCTACTAATTGCTCATAAGTAACAGAAAAGCTTGTCTCCGTACCTTCCACTTCAGTCATTGAAATATCAATCACTTGACCAGCTGATAAATGAAGCTCACCATTTTTCATGTTATGCGTACGAATTTCAGGACCTTTTGTGTCTAATAAAATCCCTACTGGTTTATTTAACTTTTGTGCCACTTCACGAATTAAATGAATTCGTCCCGCATGCTCTTCATGAGAGCCATGTGAAAAATTCAAGCGGGCTACATTCATACCTGCTTCAATTAATTTTTCTAATGTTTCAGGTGACTCACTTGCAGGTCCAATTGTACATACGATTTTTGTTTTTCTCATTTTTGCCCACTCCGTTTATAACAAAATTATATTGATAGTTCTTTCATAAGTGTGTATAGACTTACATCTGCCTCATGATTTTTTTCAAAAGCCTCCGGCATATCATAATCGATAACTTGATGATTGCGAATACCTACCGCTCGGCCATACTTGCCTTCCATTAGTAACTCCACTGCATGTGCGCCAAACTGACTTGCCAATACGCGATCACGTGCAGTTGGTGAACCACCACGCTGAATATGACCTAACACAGAAACTCGTGTTTCTTTTCCAGTCTTTTCTTTTATCAACTTAGCTAGTTCATTTCCAGACATAACGCCTTCTGCAACAATAATGATACTATGCTTCTTCCCACGTGCTGCACCACGATCTAAGCGTGCCACAATATCATCTAAATCATAATCCTCTTCTGGAATTAAGACTGTTTCAGCACCGGCAGCAAGTCCTGCCCATAAAGCAATATCCCCTGCGTCACGACCCATAACCTCAACTATGAAAGAATTTTCATGAGAAGTAGCTGTGTCACGGATTTTATCAATGGATTCTACTACTGTATTGAGTGCCGTATCAAAGCCTATCGTATATTCTGTCCCAGGAACATCATTATCGATAGTTCCTGGGACACCTACAGCAGGGAAGCCTTTTTTCACTAAATCCATAGCCCCTCTATAAGAACCATCACCACCAATGACAACAAGTCCTTCAATGCCGGCAGCTCGTAAATTTTCAATGCCTTGTAGTTGCACGGCATCTTCTTTAAATTCTGGACATCTGGCAGAATTTAAATGGGTACCACCACGCTGAATAATACCACCAACTGAACCTAGATCAAGTTCTTCTAAATAACCTTTTACTAAGCCCTCATAACCATGTTTAATTCCGACAACATCAATTCCATGGAATGCTGCCTTACGAACAACCGCTCGAATAGCTGCGTTCATTCCAGGCGCATCTCCACCACTAGTTAATACAGCAATTTTTTTCATTGTCGAACCTCCTGCAGTTACTATTATTATTCACATTAACATGAAAAAACAAACTATGTAAGGGTTCTGGGGATACAAAAACATAACTTTTACATAAAAAATGAAAAGAATGCGCTTTCACACACTCTTTCCATCCAAAAACATCCTAAATCTAACATTTTTTCAAGAAGTCTGACGTTCAGATTGCGTACCTAGCTTCTTTAATTTTTATAGCTTTTTAATATGTTAAGTAACAAATTTTGTCTCTTAACGAGCAAATTCATATCCCCATTTTTTTGACGCTATCAGAAGATAGACTTCCAAAAATGGTTTTATACTTCTGTATATTGTCCGATTTTTTTGAACTTCTCATAACGATCGTCAATTAATTGTTCTCCATTTAGAGAATTTAATGCATCAAGTGTAGTGCTGATGCATTCTTTAATATAAAGTGCCTGTTTTGCTACATTACGATGCGCACCACCAATAATCTCAGGGATGATACCATCTATAACACCAAGCTCTTTTAAATCCGGTGCCGTTATACGCATTGCTTCAGCTGCCTGCTTAGCTAGGCTACCATCACGCCATAAAATTGACGCCGCTCCTTCTGGAGAAATAACGGAATATGTTGAGTTTTCTAGCATAAAGACACGGTTTGCAACACCTAATGCTAGCGCACCACCACTTCCTCCTTCTCCAATCACAATACTGATGACTGGGACTGTTAAGCCTGCCATTTCAACAAGGTTTCTAGCAATTGCTTCACTTTGCCCACGTTCTTCAGCAGCTTTACCTGGATAAGCACCTTTTGTATCAATAAAACAAATTATTGGTCGATTAAATTTTTCTGCTTGCTTCATCAAACGTAGGGCTTTACGATAACCTTCTGGGTGCGGCATACCAAAATTACGTCGTATATTTTCTTTTGTAGATTTTCCACGTTGGTGTCCGATTATTGTTACAGGTTGCCCTTCAAAAATACCAATCCCACCAAGGATCGCAGCATCATCACCAAAAGTACGATCTCCATGCAATTCAATGAAATTCTCACATATCGCTTCAATATATTGTAAAGTGGTAGGTCTTTCTGGATGTCTTGCAACTTGCACACGATCCCACGGCTTCATATTCGCATAAATAGATTGCTCTAATTGTGATAACCGTGTTTCTAATTTCTCTATTTCACCTGTCATATCTACATCTGCTTCAGTAGCTATTGTTTTTAATTCATCAATTTTTTCTCGTAATTGGATAACTGGTTCTTCAAACGCTAAATTTTTAGACATGTTGCACGCCGCCTTTCGTATGCATTTTTACAAGTAATGAAACTTGTTTACGTAAATCTTTGCGAGGGAAAATGGCATCAAGTTGGCCATGCTCTAATAAAAATTCTGCTGTTTGGAAATCATTCGGTAGTTTTTCTCTTACAGTTTCTTCAATAACACGACGACCAGCAAAGCCAATTAATGCTTGTGGTTCTGCAATATTTATATCACCAACAGAGGCAAAGCTTGCTGAAACCCCACCAGTTGTAGGATGCGTTAAAATGGAAATAAACAATAAACCTTGATCGCTATGACGCTTTAAGGCAACACTTGTTTTTGCCATTTGCATTAAAGACAGTACACCTTCTTGCATACGCGCACCACCACTAGCCGTAAAGATAATAAATGGCACACCTAATTCAGTTGCTTTCTCTACTGCACGAGTAATTTTTTCACCCACAACTGAACCCATAGACCCCATACGGAAGTGAGAATCCATAATAGCAACAACAATTTCTTCTCCATCTAATGCGCCAACGCCTGTTAGTACAGCTTCATTCAAGCCTGTTTTTTCTTGGTCAGCTGAAATTTTCTCCACGTATGCTGGGAAATTCAATGGATTGCTTGTTTGTAAATGATCATCCATAGAAACGAATGAACCTTCATCCAAGAAGTAGTTCACACGTTCTTGTGCAGTCATTTTGAAATGATGACTACATTTTGTACATACTTTATGATTTTTTTCTAGTTCTTTCGTTAATTGAATATGGCGGCATTCAGGACATTTTGTCATTAATCCTTCTGGAAATGAATTTTCCTGTCCATCCTCTTTCTTTTTTCGATTACCACTAAATAAGCTACGTATTGCCATGTTTGACTCCCCCTTTGTTGTTGTCTAAGTGCTTTGTACAGTACTCATCCACTGCTCATAAGCTTTTAGTGCTTCTTTTTCGTACCCTAGCTGCATCGATTTCAACATGGTTTGAATGATTATTTTTTCATCTTCTGTTGAGTTTCGATTTAAACGGTCGCCATCATAAGCTGCCAATTGAAACCAGATTTTTAATGATAAACGATTACCTGTTGTGATTAAAAGTTCTCTCAATATATCACGACAATTAATCATACCTTCTAATTCTAGTTTCACAAAAAAACTATCCCACACAGGTAGTGTGCGAAGAATCTCTGTACAACTTATTACGCGAATAGCTTCCTTTTCATGAATTTGCCGCGTATATTCGACATCTTTTTTTGATTTTTCATCTTCTAATATAAACATCGACAGGATTTCTACAAGCTGATGCTTATGTGTGGAAGCAAGAAAAGTACCACCACCATGTCTCGTTTCAATAAGACCTAGCAATTCTAGACTTCGCAATGCCTCTCTGACAGAGGATCGCCCGACACCTAGACGCTCAGATAAGACTCGTTCTGAGGGAATCTTTTCACCTGCTTGAATTTTTTCCATTTTTATAAGTTGACGTAGTTGTTGGACGATTTCTAAAAACACTTTTTTTTGTTCGGTTTTTTTATCCATACGACTAACTCCCCTTATCAAAAAAAGTGGTCAGACCACTTTTTAACGTTGACTCTAGCTTACAAAATTACTGTTCAAAAGTAAAGAAAAAACTGCATAAAATTTAATGCAGTTTCTAAATTCTCGTTTCATTTTATATCTTTTTCCTCGTTTGCGCATGTTTTACTTTAATTTGTGGCTTTCCAAAACGTCTTTCTAAAGTTCCTTCTATAAACAGAATTTCATCTTCTATTAACAAGTCTTGAACGAATTGGAAAACTTGTGGAAATAACGTAACAGAAACAGTTCCATGCTCATCCTGTAATTGAACAAAGGCCATCTGCTCTCCTTTTTTGGTACGAATTTTTTTTACTTCATCAATGACACCAATCATCTTCACATACGTACCATCTCGCATCTGCTTTAACTCACGACATGTACTATTCACATCAGCCCAATATGGTCTTTCTTGCGTAACAGGATGGGCAGAAATGTAAAAACCTAAACTTTCCTTCTCATGTATCAATTTTTCTTTTTGTGGCATATCATCCACCTGCATATATTTGGGCTTTCCAAAGCTAAATTCTGTAGCAGTTGTTATATCAATATCCTCAGTTGGTCGTAGAAGTTCAGCGTGTTTTAAAGCAGCATCAATTGTCATGATTAGTATCGCACGGTCTTTCTCTATATAATCTAGGGCTCCTGCATAAATTAATGATTCTATTATTTTCGGTTTAAAATGCTGTGCACTTAATGCTACAGCTAAATCAAAAAGGTTATGCAATGCCTGGGGGTTCGTTTGGCGCAAAGTATTGATATTCTCAATAAAAGTATGAGGGACGCCTTTAATTCCTGATAAGCTATAACGTATTCCCTCTTGCTCAACAGTAAAATACTTTGTACTGTCCTTTAATGAAGGTGGATAAAATGGGATACGTTTGTCCTTGGCCTCTTGCACTAGCTGTTGAATTTTATCTATATTTCCCGTTGCATTAGATAATAATGCGGCGTAAAAGCTTTGAGGGAAATGAGCTTTTAAATATGCCATTTGATAGGAAATAACACTATAGGCTACAGCATGACTTTTAGGAAATCCGTAATCGGCAAAGCGGACAATTAATTCGTACACCTCTGTCGCCACATGTTGTTCATAGCCTTGTTTTAATGCCCCTTGCACAAAGGCAACCTGTTGCTCCTCTAGCACTTGGCGATTTTTTTTACTAACTGCACGGCGAAGTAAATCTGCTTGTCCCATTGAGAATCCTGCAAGCACAGAGGCAATCTTGATAATCTGCTCTTGATAGACAATTACACCAAAAGTCTCTTGTAAAATGGGCTCTAGCACAGGGTGAGGCATAACAACCATTTCTTTGCCGGCTTTTCGTCTAGCATAGACAGGTATAAATTCCATTGGACCTGGACGATAAAGTGCATTTACGGCTACAATATCTAAAAAGTGTGATGGATGAATGTCACGTAATGCTTGTTTCATTCCTTCTGATTCTAATTGGAAAATACCTGATGTATCACCCTTTTGCAATAAATGAAAAGTCTTTTCATCATGCATAGGAATTCGTTCAAAATCAATCCATGGTCCACCAGCTTTATAAATGGACCAACGCATTTGCTCTAAAATAGTAAGATTACGTAAACCTAAAAAATCCATTTTGACGAGACCACATGCCTCTATATCCCCCATCGGCCATTGTGTGCAATAGATGCCTTCATGTCCATCCTCTATGGGGACTGTATTTACTAATGGAGAGGGTGCAATAACAACGCCTGCCGCATGGGTAGAGGAATTTCTCGGCAAACCCTCTAATTTTAGCGCCACTTCAAACCAACGCTGATGTTGGTCATCCTCAGAGAGCCAGCTCTGTAAATCATATGATTCATCTATAGCCATTTGTAATGTAATGCCTGGTTTATTCGGTATCATTTTAGAAATTTTTTCCAACGTCTCTGCACCAAAACCAAAAACTCTCGCGACATCTCGAGCAACTGCTTTGGCAGACAATGTACCGAATGTAATGATTTGCGCCACATTGGCTTTACCATACTTTTGTGCAACGTATTGGATCACTTGATGTCGTTTACTATCGACAAAATCAATATCTATATCAGGTAAAGATATCCGTTCAGGATTTAAAAATCGTTCAAATAATAAACCATAGGCAAGGGGGTCTACTTGCGTAATAGCTAAACTATAGGCAACCAGTGACCCAGCGGAAGAACCACGACCAGGTCCAGTCAAAATTCGATTGTCTTTCGCAAAGCGCATAAAATCAGCTACTACTAAAAAATAATCAGCGAAGCCCATTGAACATATTATTTCAAGCTCATATTGTAATCGTTCTCGGTAACCATTTGGAATATCCATCTGGTTGAACCGCTCCTCTAATCCAGCAAATGCTTCTTTAACAAGTAAGCTTTCAGATGTCTCACCAACTGGCACAGGAAATTTAGGCATTTGTACAGACATTTCTGGGATGATAGCGTGACAGCTGGCAAGCATTTGTCCACAAGACTCTAGCCATTCTGGTCGATCAACAAACCAACTTTGCCACTCTAGTGCTGTAGGTGCATAATAACCTTGTAAATTAGCTGTTAGCATCGTATCGCCAAGCTTGTCTCCCGTATCGATAGCTCTTGCTACTTCGTATGCAAAATGATCATCAGGACGTAAAAAATAACAGCTTTGAACGGCTACAAGTGGAATCGCCTGTCCTTCACACCACTCTACAAGTTCTTTCTCATTAGCTTGCGTTACCCCTCCAGGTCTGGTAATTCCCATATAAAAATGATGCGTAAAGAGATGGGCTAAGGCAGAAACTAATGCATGACAATCTTCTAAATCACCTATATCATCTGAAGAAAGCAATGCCAAGCATCCTGCTGCATAGCCCTCTAGCCATTTCCAAGGTAGCACTTCATCTTCCCTAATGGAAACCGCACTACTAATTTTCAATAAATGCTGGTAGCCCTCCTGAGACTGTGCATACAGCACAAGAGGAAACGTTTTGTCATGCCATTGCACCTTTACTGAAAGCCCAATGACAGCATGTATATTTACTTGCTGCATGGCTTTACAAAAAGGCAAAAGCCCGTACAATTTCGTATTTACGATTGCACAGGCCTGTGTCTTTTGTTCTTGTAAAAAAGGAATCAATTGCTCAAGCCGAATTGTGCTTTTCAATAAATCCGCGCTCGTATGCATCTTTGCGTATACATGTGTCAAATGAATCCCTTCCTTTTCTTTTTAATGATACGCTTTACAAATCTCTTGTAATCTTATGATGACGTCATCTGCCTCTTTCCATGAATAAGCCGTAGCTCCAGAAGCCAGCGGATGTCCACCACCATTAAACTCTTTTGCTAATGTATTAATAATTGGACCCTTCGAACGTAAACGCACACGAATTTGATCTTCTTCTTCAATAAATACAACCCACGAACAAATTCCTTTAACACTTCCTAGGCAGCCTACTAGCAACGATGCCTCTGATGGTACAATATCATGTTCTGCTAATAATTCTTTTGTTAGCTTTACATGGGCTGCTCCATACTCATCCATTTTAAAGTTCTGATAAATATAACCTTGTAAATTGAGCAGTTTTTGCTCCATTTCATACATACCATCAAAAATTTGATTTCGATCAAAATCATATGTAATCAGGTCTGCAGCTACTTTAAATGTTTTAGCAGTAGTACTTGGGAATTGGAATCTACCTGTATCCCCTACAATTCCTGCAAATAATAATCGTGCAGCAGTATCTGACAGTTGCCAGTTAGCTACTTCCTTACCTTCCTCATACAGCTCGTAAATCATTTCACTGCAAGAACTTGCTGTCGTATCAACCCATAAAAGATCACCATAGGCATCATCATTTGGATGATGATCAATTTTAATCATCATTTTTCCCTTTGTATAGCGTTGATCGTCAACACGTTCTGTATTGGCTGTGTCAGTCACAATTACTAAAGCATGTTCGTAAACGGCATCGGCTACTTGATCAGGCTGTGCCATAAATGTTAAGGAAGCATCATGGTCACCTACAGCAAAAACCTTTTTCTCCGGATAATTTGCTAAAATCAATTCTTTTAATCCAAGTTGTGAGCCATATGCATCTGGATCCGGTCGTACATGACGATGAATAATGATTGTTTCATAGGCAGCAATTGTGTCGATGATTTGTCTTTTCACAATAAATTCCTCCAAAATGATAGTAAGAACCGTTAGCATTTTTCTACAATTATCGTTACAATAATGTCTAGTTATGCTAGGAGGTTTACTATGCTCAATTTATTATTTGTATTTGCGATAATTATATCTTTTGTCTTTTATTTCTATTTTAAAACAAAACAGTTCCGTTCTTCATTACCAATCGCTAAAAATTGGTATAAAAGTAAGGCGAATATCGGCTTCGGTTCATTCCTACTGTTTTTCGGATTCAATCAAGCCTATTTATTCCCTAGCTTATATACATTTATAATTGTAGCAATTCTTGTCGTGCTAGGCATCTTTGTCGTAGTAGAAAATACGAAAAAAGCGCGTCATTATGGTCAATTTGTTGAGGAAGAATTTCGCATTAATCGATAATATGTAACAAAGGGATGACCAAGCAATTGCGCTAGGCCATCCCTTTCAATCCTTAACGTTCTAACAGCTGGAACATCATCATTGCTTTACCAACAAGTATTTGTTGATTATACACTTCAAAATCCATTTTCACAAACTTACGACTCATGTCTAAAATTCGTGGCTTGACTGTAAGTGTACTTTCCATTTGTACTGGTTTAATAAAGTAGATGGTCATATTCTCGGCTACTGCATCTCCACGTTTTCGACGCTTTAATGCAAATGAACCCACTTCAGCTAATAGAGTTGTGAAAGCACCGTAAGAAATCGCCCCGTATTGATTCGTCATTTGAGGTGTAACTTTAAATTCCACGACGAGCTCCTCATCACCAAGTACCTTCATCTCATTTTTCACTAAATCATCTATAGTTTCACCATGCTGGGGCTGTCTTTGAGCTAGCTGTAGTGCTTTAAGCACGTCCTGACGACTAATGACTCCTTGTAAAATGTTGTCATCATTTACGATTGGTAATAGGTCAATTCCTTCCCAAATCATACGATGCCCGGCTGAAGCAACACTCATTTTCATAGAGCCAGCAATTGGATTCTTCGTCATAACCTTTTCAACTAGCTCATTTTCCTCTCGACCAATAACATCTTTTACAGTAATCATTCCGACAAGTTTATTTTGATGAGTGACAACTGGAAATGCACCGTGTGTTGTGCGTTCATTTAACTTTTGGAAATGACGGATGGTTTCATCATTTTTTAACGCTGCTGTGTCAGTCATAGGAACATAAATATCTTCAATAAATAAAATATCCTTTTTGATGAGCTGATCATAAATGGCTCGGTTAATCATCGTTGCTACAGTAAACGTATCATAGCTAGTTGAAATTATTGGTAAATCCAACGAATCAGCAAGTTGTTTATTGGCATCCGTCGTATCAAAACCACCAGTAATTAAAACAGCAGCACCTGCTCGAAGGGCATTTTCATGGGCCTTAATACGATTCCCTACAATCAATAAGCTACCTGCATCTGTGTAGCGCATCATGTCTTCTAATTGCATGGCCCCTATGACAAATTTCGTTAACGTTTTATGTAGACCTGATTTTCCACCTAAAACTTGACCATCTACGATATTAACAATTTCTGCAAAAGTTAAGCGTTCAATATTTTCTTTCTTTTTCTTTTCAATACGAATTGTTCCAACACGTTCAATTGAACTTACTAAGCGACGGTTTTCTGCTTCTTTTATAGCACGATATGCAGTCCCTTCACTCACTTGCATTTCCTTCGCGATTTGACGTACTGAAATTTTATCGCCCACTGGTAGTGACTCGATGTATTGTAAAATTTTCTCATGTTTTGTAGACAAAATATCACCTATTTCCTAAGCTTCAATTCTGCTCTTAGTGTACCATATTTTTTATAAAAATATTTAATATAAAGTGATCAAATTGTTTAAAAACCCCCACCATTTCAACTACCAGCGTGGTGTCAATTCATATAGTACAGCATTATCAACGATTAGAAACAGTTTACTTTCTCACCAGCTTTTAAAATTTGAACCTCTGAGTTTTGTACTAAATCAGCAAAAACCTGAGGATCTTGCTCGATAGGCGGGAATGTATTGTAATGAATTGGCACGACAATCTTAGGCTTTAAGAATGAAACTGCACATGCAGCGTCTTCAGGACCCATTGTAAAATTATCACCGATTGGTAGGAATGCTATATCTATTGGGTGTCGTTCACCAATTAATTTCATATCACCAAATAGAGCTGTATCGCCTGCATGATAAATCGTTAACCCTTCAACAAACAGTAATATCCCGGCTGGCATACCCATATAAATAATTTCATTTGTATCTGTTACATAAGAAGAGCCATGGAATGCTTGTGTAAACTTCACTTTCCCAAAATCGAATTCCTTAGCCCCTCCAATATGCATTGGATGTGTTTTTACTCCTTGCCAGGAAATCCAATTGGCTAATTCATTTGGAGCAATGACTAGCGCATCTTTTTTCTTCGCTAGTTCTATGGTGTCTCCAACATGATCATTATGACCGTGTGTTAATAAAATAATATCTGGTGCTTCCTCAGTAACCTTTAAATCTGTTTGTCCATTACCGTTAATAAAAGGATCAATTAAAATTGTTTTCCCATTTGTTTGTATTTTGACAATAGAATGTCCATGATAGCTTATTTCCATCTTAATGTCCTCCTCGATTTATTAATGAAAACCCCTCCAATTTAATTCGCTACCCATGCGCTTTTTCCCTTTTTTTGATATGCTTGTACAGAGAATAATCGTATCACTTTCTAACAATTTTATACTTTGTTAGATCACAATTATTCAGTGATTAAGAGGAACAGCCATTTTCTTTAGAAAGTCGAAAGTTCCTCATTAAAATTACCCATGTACTAAAAAGGAGGACATATTTATGTCAAAGGTTGAAGAAATCCAAAGTTATTTGCAGCAACATCACATTGATGCAGCATTTATCACTACACCTGACAATGTTTTTTACGTTTCAAACTTTAAAAGTAATCCACATGAGAGATTACTAGGTGTCATGATTTTTAAAGATGCTGAACCTTTTCTAATTTGTCCGCAAATGGAAATTCCAGATGCAAAAGCGGCTGGTTGGTCTTATGAAGTTATTGGCCACCAAGACACTGACAATTCGATGGAAATCCTTGCACAAGCCATTACATCTCGTGAAATTCAACCAACTACGTTTGCCATTGAAAAGGCACAGCTAATTGTGGAACGCTTAGAGGCCCTACAGCAATCCTTCCCACAAGCAAATTTTGTACGTCTAGACGAAAAAATTAATGCAATGCGCGTAATTAAAGATGAAAGTGAATTAGACAAATTACGCAAGGCTGCGGAGTTAGCTGATTATGCTATTGAAATCGGTTGCAAGGAAATTGCTGAAGGTAAAACAGAAATGGAAATTTTAACAGCCATTGAAAGTGCTATTCAAGATAAAGGCTGTAAAATGTCCTTTGAAACAATGGTCTTGAGTGGACCTAAAACGGCCTCTCCTCATGGTCATCCAGGTGCACGTAAAATAGAAAAAGGGGATATGGTACTATTTGACCTTGGTGTCATTTACGATGGCTATTGCTCTGATATTACACGTACGGTTGCATTTGGTGAGCCAAGTGAAGCACAAAAAGAAATTTATCATGCTGTGTTAGCAGCTAATCAAAATGCCGTTTCAGCTGTGAAGCCTGGTGTCCGTGCTATGGACTTAGATAAAATCGCACGCGATACGATTACAGAAGCAGGGTTTGGAGAATATTTCACACATCGTCTTGGACATGGTCTTGGTATTTCTGTACATGAATTCCCATCTGTTACAGGAACAAATGACATGACAATGGAAGAGGGCATGGTCTTTACGATTGAGCCTGGAATTTATAAATCAGATGTAACAGGTGTACGTATCGAGGATGATGTTGTTGTAACAAAAGATGGTGTGGAAGTATTAACAAAATTCCCGAAAGATTTAATCATTCTATAATATAAAAAGGAAGCATCCGAATGCCCTCCTTCAGACTGTAGACAAACTCAAAAACTTTGAGAGTTTGTCTATAGTCTTTTTTCTTTTCCATTGAACTAAAATAAGCGTCGTTGATCTTTACTAGAGAAATGTTTGGAAGAAAAATAACAAAATCCTTCGAGAGTGAATTCTCGAAGGATTTTTCATTTTTACATGAAATTATTGAATAAGCTCATCCACATTTACATATGGAAGTCCTTGTGAATCCGCAACAGCTTTATATACTAGTTGTCCATCTAATGTATTGACACCTTTTTTCAGTGCAACATTGTCTAGACAAGCTTGTTTATAGCCTTTATTCGCAATTTGAAGTGCATAAGGAATTGTATTATTTGTTAAAGCAATTGTTGATGTACGTGGTACTGCTCCAGGCATATTCGCAACTGCATAATGTACAACGCCGTGTTTTACGTATGTTGGATCATCATGTGTTGTGACACGATCTGAAGAAGCAAAAATACCGCCTTGGTCAATAGCTATATCCACTACTACAGAGCCTGCTTGCATTGATTGAATCATTTCTTCTGACACAAGTTTCGGTGCTTTTGCGCCTGGAATTAACACAGCGCCAATTACTAAATCGGAAGTTTTTACAGATTCTGCAATATTATAAGGATTAGAAATCAATGTTTGAACATCACGGCCAAACATATCTTCTAATTGGCGTAAGCGCTCAGGGCTTAAATCGATAACTGTTACATCTGCTCCCATACCAACAGCGATTTTCGCAGCGTTAGTTCCCGCGATACCACCACCGATGACTGTTACTTTACCGCGTTGTACACCTGATACACCGCCAAGTAAAATACCTTTACCAGCATGATTTCTCTCTAAGAACTGTGCACCAATTTGTGTAGCCATTTTACCTGCTACTTCACTCATCGGTGTTAATAATGGTAGTGAACCATTTGCTAATTGAACTGTTTCGTAGGCAATCCCTACAACTTTTTTATTTAAAAGTGCCTGAGTCAATTCAACTTCTGGCGCTAAGTGTAAGTAAGTGAATAAGATTTGACCTTCATAGAAGTAATCATATTCAGAAGCTACAGGCTCTTTCACCTTCATAATCATCTCTTGTGACCAAGCTTCTTTAGCAGTTTGCACAATATGAGCCCCAGCTGCAATATAATCAGCATCCGTAAAGCTTGATCCTAAGCCTGCTCCAGTTTCAATGTACACCTCATGACCTGCATGTGTTAAAGTAACAACTCCTGCTGGTGTCATTGCTACACGATTTTCATTGTTTTTAATTTCCTTTGGAATACCAATTTTCATAGTTTCCTATCCCCTTCCATTACGTAAAAAATCAGCATCATTTATGTAATTAATTATTGATGCACCCCTTGCAATTCCATATTACCAAACAAATAAAAAAAAAGCTTTAATTAAAATAAATACAAATAAAATTTCTAACATTTCCAAAATACAAAATATTTAAACGGTGATTTTAGATAATAAATTATTATATTTATAAAACAAAAAGGAAAATTACAGCAATATATAACCTTCTATTACGAAAATCAAAATTACGTTTACACGTTGCTAATAGTGGGAACTAAGTAAATATATTTTCTTCATGAAATGCCTTCACTTTTTCATAATTTTTCTTCCGGAAAGTATTTCCTTTAGAAAATCATTTGGTATAATCAACATATACAAATCAGGGAGGTTTTTCAAATGGCTAATCATTATAAAAGCATTGTGGTTGCAGTAGACGGTTCTAAGGAAGCTGAATACGCTTTTCGTAAATCAATTGACGTGGCGAAGCGTAATGAGGGTTCTGTATTAAATTTAGTGAATGTTATTGATACACGTTCATTCGCTGCGATTGAAGCATACGACCGTTCCATTGCAGAACGTGCTCAAGCATTCTCTGAAGAACTATTAAATGGTTACAAAAAGCAAGCTGAAGATGAAGGTATCGCAAACGTTAACCTAATCATCGAATATGGTTCTCCAAAAAATATTATTACTAAAGAGCTTTCTAAAATTGTAGACGCAGATCTAATCATTTGTGGTGCAACAGGTCTAAATGCAGTAGAACGTTTCCTAATTGGTTCAGTATCAGAAGCAATTGTACGTTCAGCTAATTGTGACGTTCTTGTAATCCGCACACCTGAAAACTAATCAGCAATACATAAAAAGGTATCCTACTGTAGGATACCTTTTTGAATTCTATGAGCAATTACTTGCCCTCTTTCCACATTTTCACTTTTTCAAAGAATAAAGCAAGTGCCTGTTTGTTTTGCATATTAGGTACTTTTGCTAAAAGCACTTCTTTAGGAGATTTACATTCCTTCGATTGTTTTTGCAAAATGACAATGCTCTTTTCTAATGATTTATTGGCAAACATGGATTCAGGTAGTTGAATAATCGCTTGAATCCAAGCATGCTTTTGAATGTACTTATGAAGTTGCTTAGACTGCTCTGAATCAAAAAGATGTGATGGCGCAAGGAAAAATAAATAGCCACCTTCCTTTGTATAATTCATAGATTGCTCAATAAATAAATGGTGGGCATAGCTCATTCCCTCAGGCGCGCACAATTCATACTCAAGGGCAATTTCTTCATTTGGATAATAGCCAACAGGTAAATCACATACTACTGCATCAACAGGATTTGCCAATAAATCTTGTAAGGCATCCTGACGATATAACGAAATCGGTTGCTCTGTTAAATCAGCTGTAGCTGCAGCCAAACGTATAAGTAGCTCATCTACCTCTACACCTGTAGCCTCCACTTTACCATCTAATAAATTCATAACTGTTAGTAGTAAATTTCCCGTACCTACTGCTGGATCCATAATCGAAATTTTGTCATGCTCAAGACGTTCAGCAAAGATTTGCTCAACAAAATAGCCCACTAGTAACCCTAACGTATCAGGTGTCATTTGATGGTTTGGTTGAGAACTTTTACGCATTCCTTTTAGAATGGCAATTTGAATAGCCTTGCGAATATCCTCTTTTGTCGCATCTTTTTGTGAGAAATCCACTTCGCCATCAAGCCATGCCTCTAGCCCATCTAGTAACCCCTCTAACAAAGTTGTATTGTGTTCTTTTTCGATTTTTTCAGCATGCTCATTTAGCATACCAAATAATTTCTCGATGTTTTCCATAGATAACTTCCTTTCAAGCAGAAAAGAGCCGTGACAAACACTCGTCACAGCCCCTTTGTCTAGTATTATCTTAGCCTAAAAGCAGGCCATTATGCTAGTGCTTTAACAGCTTCAATAGCCGCTTCATAGTTTGGATGGTCTGTTGCCTCAGATACATACTCAACATATGTTACTTTATTGTTTGCATCCACAACAAATACAGCACGTGTCAGAAGACGTAATTCTTGAATGTACACGCCATAAGCCTCACCAAATGAAAGGTCGCGGTGATCAGAAACCGTTTGAACAGCATCAATACCTGCTGCCCCACACCAACGTTTTTGAGCGAATGGAAGATCTACAGATACTGTATAAATCACTACATTATCACCTAAGTTAGCTGCTTCTTCATTGAAACGACGTGTTTGCGCATCACATACACCAGTATCTAATGATGGTACAACACTAAATAAACGAATTTTCCCCTCTGAATCTTTTAATGTTACAGGTGAAAGGTCATTCGCTAATACTGTAAAATCTGGTGCTGAATCGCCCACCTTTACTTCATTACCCACTAGTGTCACTGGACCATTTTTAAATGTTACTTGTGCCATATAAACGCCTCCTAATCTTCATATGTACATAATATTACTAAATGAAGGGAATTAATTGCAACTAAGATAGCTTACTTTATTCGAAGTGTGTAAGCTATCAATAGAAAAGACTGTCTCTTCGTTTGAGACAGTCTCTAGTTTATTGTTCATTTTTTTCTTCAAGTTTTTCTAGCTCAGGTTTTCCCTCTTGTTCAATAGAAGCTATATGCTCTTCCTTTTTCTCTATAAAAAGTGGTGCCAAATTCTTTTCAATATAGACTTTCTCATGGACCACTGTTGTATCGGCGAAATAATCATGCAACCCTTGATTGTCTGGCAAAATAACTACCAAAATATATAGAGGCATCACAATATTATTAATAATACGCCCAATCCATTCACGGAATAACACATCCGACCAAGTAAGGTTATCATGCTTTAATGAAATAACACGTAACCCAAATACCATCTTCCCTAGCGTTTGACCAAAAAATTTTGTCATAAGGACAAAATAACAGTAATAAAGAATCGCCGAAATAATGGAGATTGGGGCATACCAAACTGATTCTGATAAGGACCAATCCATTAAATAAAAGATAGGATTAATGAGTATTCCAACTACAGCAGATACAATAAATCCATCCAATAGAAATGCCCACAATCGAATCCAAAAGCCTGCCGTTTTTAATGTGTAGTTTTTTTGCCTTGTTGAATCTTCCGTGCCATTGTTAAAAAAGTCATTTTCCATTGAGGGTGAACCTTGCATAACAACTTCATTGTTTGTCATTGAACTCCCTCCTTAGTATTCCCCGTATAAATACATCATTTTAGGTGCATTGTAATCCGTCATAATTTTCATTAGCATTTTTTCCTCCGCAGAAGGACCAAACATAGAGCCAATTTTCATTCCGACAACAGATTGCCATCCGCCCATATCATAGGCATATTCAAACAATACAGCATCTTCTAGTCCAAAATCTGCGCGTAAAGCTGCAATGGCAGCTTCTTCGTCGCCAATTTCATCAACTAAACCTGCTTCAAGTGCTTTTGTACCGCCTAGGATACGACCATCCGCCACTTTCTTCACATCAGCTTCTGACATCTTACGGCCTTGTTCAACGATATCCACAAATTCTTCGTATGTTTCATTGATCATATCCTGCATCATCGCACGTTCCTCTGGTGTCACATCACGCATTGGACTTAGCATATCCTTATGCTCGCCAGATTTAAACGTTTCGAATTTGACACCTACTTTTTCAGCCAATGCTTGATAATTAATAGATTGCATGATTACACCAATCGAGCCTGTTATCGTATCACGATGGGCAAATATTTTATCTGCTGGAGCTGAAATATAATAACCACCAGATGCTGCCATCGAATCCATCGATACATAAATCGGAATTTGTCGTTCTTCTTTAATCTTCAATAGCTTTTTATAAATTTCAGCAGATTCTTTTACCCCTCCACCCGGAGAGTTAACACTTAAAACAATTCCTTGAATCGTATCATCGTACAAAATATTATCCAATTGTTCTAAGAAAAATTGATGATCATATGCAACAGGTTGCCATAGTGAACTTGATCCAATATCTTGGATTGTTCCATCTACCTTTAAATAGGCAATCCTTTTATCAAAATTATCTCCTTCAATTACATTTTCATATACATCTAGGTTATTTCCTGCCATTAAACTGTCAAAATTACCTAGGAAATCTGCTTTAAATAGTGCAAAAATGGTATTAATCCCTAATGAAAATAGTAAAAGAACACCTGCCACTATCAAAGCAACCCACCTTTTAACATTCATGTCTTTCCGCCTCCTTATCACGTAATACGTATGACTTGCTCGTTTGTTTCATTTTTTTGCAATAATATGCAAAAAGTTTTATTCTATTTATTTCCTCATAATACCTTACCTAAAAATAAAAAAAAAATCAAAGTTCATTTCTTTGCATGAACTTTGATTTTCGACATTATTTCCTAGGAAATGATTAATGTACAAGGTATTTTAATTCTTGTTGTCTTAATTCGACACGTCTAATTTTACCAGATGCAGTTTTGGGTAACTCTGTAACAAATTCAATAGCACGTGGATATTTATAAGGTGCCGTTAATGATTTCACATGATTTTGAAGGATTTGAATAAGCTCTTGATTACCATTGACACCATTATGAAGGATAATAAATGCTTTAACGATGTTCCCGCGAACCTTATCGGGGCTTGCAATGACAGCAACCTCTTTCACAGTCGGATGCTTCATCAACGCATCCTCTACTTCAAAAGGTCCAATTGTATAACCTGAGGAAATAATAACATCATCTCCACGGCCTTCAAACCAAAAGTAGCCGTCCGCATCTTTATAAGCTCGATCCCCAGTTATATACCAATCACCACGGAATTGTAAATTTGTACGTTCAGGATCATTTAAATATTTTTTAAAAAGTGCAGGTGTTTCTCGATGAACAGCAATATCACCAACTTCTCCTATAGCAACTGGCTCACCAAAATCGTCTATAATTTCAACGGTATTGCCTGGCGTAGGTTTGCCCATCGAACCAATTCTTGCCTCCATACCTACCATAGTCCCTACAAGAAGTGTATTCTCAGTTTGACCATAACCATCTCGAACTTGTAGATGGAAAGTGTCCCAGAATTTTTTAATGACTTCACTGTTCAACGGCTCACCTGCTGAAACAGCTTGTCGAATTGTGCTGATATCATACTCCTGTAAATTTCCAAGCGCTGCCATATAGCGATATTCAGTCGGTGTGCAACATAAGACATTCATTTTAAATTTTTCAAGCAACGCTAAATACGTTGCTGCATCAAACTTTCCTTTATAAACAAATGCAGTGGCACCGCTGCCTAAAATCGCGAGAAACGGACTCCAAATCCATTTTTGCCATCCTGGTGCTGCTGTTGCCCATACAATATCACTTTCTTCTACACCTAGCCAATGTGGGGCTGTTGTCCGTAAATGTGCATAGCCCCAACTATGTGTATGCACTGCAGCTTTCGGATTTCCTGTTGTGCCACTTGTATAAGCTAAAAAGGCATGGTCTGTACTTTTTGTTGGTGTAGAACTTATGTAAGTTGTTGGTTGCTTTCGCATTTTGTCTAATAACGGCTGCCATGGCTCATGTGCATTTCCGATAACAAATTGCTGTATATCTTGCAAATTTCCTACTTGATTAAATTGCTCAATATAAGGCTCAAAGGCTACAACTGCTTTAGCATCCGCATGATGAATTCGATACTCAATATCTTTAGTTCTTAGCATTTCAGAGCTTGGAATGATCGTTAAACCCGCTTTTAATGCAGCAATATAGACAATGTATGCTTCTACTGAGCGTGGTACCATTACTAAAATGACATCACCTTTAATTAATCCATTTTTTGTAAATACATGTGCCGCCTGATTTGCTCTTTCAAGTAAATGTGCATAGGTGATAAATTGTACATCAGAATGCTCATCATAAATAATCAATGCATTTTTAGTTAAATCTTTTGCATATTTTTCAAATTCATCTGTTATGTTATACCATTCTGGTGCTACTAATTCTTGTCTATTCATAGCAATTACCCCCTTTTGTTAAGACACATTATACTCCTTTCTTAGTATTTTCAATGGTTTACACTTGATTTAAGTAAAGTCATGACAACTATCATGCTTAGCTATATGGCATCAGTCACGTTTTGTCGATAGGAAAACTCGCTATTGAATACATATGAAAAGTATGGTACATTTTGGTCAACTAAAAGTAAGATTGCAGGGGGACTCATAAAGAGTTGAGAAGGTAAAACCTGACCCTTTGAACCTGTTAGTTAATACTGACGTAGGGAGCAATGAACATCGTTTTTTCAGATGAAAGGCTCTTTTTCGTGCGTTTTTACACAAAAAGGGCCTTTTTTGCATGCTTACGTCCACCCATAAAGGAGGACAAAAATGATTTTTCAAACAATTCGTCAACAGCAACCGCTTATTCACTGTATAACTAATTATGTCGTAGCTAATTTCCAAGCAAATGGCCTATTGGCATTAGGTGCCTCTCCTGTCATGGCTGATGATAGCCATGAGGTTGAGGAAATGGTCGCCATTGCAGACGCTCTTTTAATCAATATTGGTACACTAAATGATCGAACAAAAGAGTCGATGCTGTTAGCAGGAAAAAAAGCAAATTCCCTTGGCATTCCTGTTATATTAGATCCGGTTGGCGCAGGTGCCACAGTTTATCGCAAGGAAACCGTACACCTATTACTTACAGCGATACAATTTGCAGTCATACGCTGTAACAAAGGAGAGCTTGCGGCATTAGCCAATTTGGAATGGCAACAAAAAGGTGTTGATAGTGGTGAGGGATTTATTGCCATAGAGAAAGAGGCTACTTTATTGGCTCAACGCTACAACTGTATGGTCATTGTTACAGGCAAACATGATTTTATGACAGACGGTGTGCAGAGCCAATGGATTACTGGTGGAAATTCACAAATGACTGAAGTAACTGGTACAGGCTGTTTACTTAGTGCTATATGTGGAGCAGCCTACTCTGCAGGAGAAGATCCGTATAGCCAATTAGCGGAAACACTCACATACTACAAAAAAGCAGCTGAGTTAGCATCCGCATTTACAGAGGATATCGGGGATATTCAAATTGCTTTGCTTAATGCCTTACATCGTCTTTCAAAGGAGGGTGAGGCTTCATGCATATTGTAACGACAATTGCAGGCTCAGATAGTGGCGGTGGCGCTGGCATTCAGGCTGATTTAAAAACATTCCAGGAATTAGGGGTTTTTGGCACCTCAGTTATTACAGCTTTAACTGCTCAAAATACACTTGGTGTAACAGGGGTTTTCCCAATTGAAGTTGACTTTGTTGAAAAACAATTTCATGCATTAATAGAAGATTTTTCGATTGCTGCGATTAAAACAGGGATGCTTTATTCCTCGGAAATTATCCAAAGTATCGCACACATCATTGACGATTTAAAAATCCCACTGATTGTTGATCCAGTTATGATTGCAAAAGGTGGAGAAAGCTTATTACAACAAGAAGCTATCGAGGCCATGCGCATGTCTTTACTACCTCTTGCTACAATTGTGACACCAAATATACCGGAAGCAGAGGCACTTACAGGAAGAAAAATAAATCAATTCTCGGATATGGAGAAAATTGCTCAATGCTTTTTCCAACTAGGTGTTCAATGTGTCATCATTAAAGGTGGGCATCTACCCAATTCGTTAGATGCAATTGATTATGTATTTATAAAAAATGACAAATCCTTTTCCATGCAGTCTCCTCGTATTCCAACGAAAAACACACATGGTACAGGTTGTACATTTTCAGCAGCTCTCACTGCTTTTCTTGGTCAAGGGTTGACTATTGAAAAAGCTATTATCGAAGCTAAAAAATTTATACAATTAGCCATTATGCATGATTTAGCCATTGGTAATGGTCATGGCCCCACAAATCATTTTGCTTATCAGCTACATAAAGGTGCCTGCGAGGTGAAACTACTTGAAACGTGAAGATTTACAGCTTTATTTTATTATGGGTACAGGCAATGTTTCTCAACAGGAACCTTTAGCTGTACTCGAACAAGCGCTGCGGGCTGGCATTACTATGTTTCAATTACGTGAAAAGGGTCCTTTTGCATTAACAGGACTAGCTTATGAGCAATTTGCCCGTCAATGCCAAAAACGATGTCAACATTACCATGTGCCGTTTATTATCAACGATGATGTAGACCTTGCAGTTCGACTTGGTGCAGATGGTGTTCATATTGGCCAAGATGATGAACAGATTGCCATTGCACGTAAAAAAATGGCAAACCGGCTCCTTGGCGTTTCTGTACATTCACAGGAAGAACTACAAACGGCTATTGACCATCATGTGGACTATGTAGGAATTGGACCTATTTTTGCCACAACATCTAAAAGTGATGCACAACCACCATGTGGCACATATTTTTTACAGCAAGCTTCCAAATTACAACCTAACTTGCCCATTGTGGCCATAGGTGGAATAAATTGGACTAATGCTGATAGTGTTTTGCAAGCTGGTGCTGACGGAGTTGCTGTTATTTCTGCTATATGTGGCAGTAAGGATATTGAACAAACAGTATCCATGTTTAAGTCTTTATCTCGCATAAAAAAATGATTGATAAACAAACTAAAACCAGTGCCTTTTACGGTCACTGGTTTTGAGTTTATAAATGCTTAGTTAGCATTTATTAGTTGTTGTTGTTTGGCATACCTTTTAATTGAGATTCTGCCATTTGTACAAGACGTTTAGTGATTTCACCACCAACGGAACCGTTAGCACGAGCTGAAGCGTCAGCCCCTAATTGAACACCAAATTCTTGTGCAATTTCGTATTTCATTTGATCAAGTGCTTGTTGTACACCAGGTACTGCAAGCTGGTTTGAACTGCGGTTGTTGTTTGAAGCCATGTTTCTCACCTCCTTGTGAATATAGAATGTGCGTTATTAGATTTTTAATACAAAAAAAATAAAGGTAATATGTACCTCTATTGGCATATGGCTAACTATACAAAAAAACCGTCTCAAATAAGCTATTTGAGACGGTTTTTGAAATTCTGATTTATAAAAGATCAGCAAACTTATCTTGCTTTTTCTCTTCTTCTTTCTTAGGGAAAATATAGACCTCACGATTTTTGACCGCGCGTGCTATAAGTTCATCAAAATCAGAAAAACTTTCGTAATGCTCAACCTTTTCGAGCTTAGGCTTTGTTTTAGGACTAGCAGGCGTAAAGATTGTACAGCAGTCCTCAAAAGGCTGAATAGATGTTTCATATGTGTCGATTTGTTCAGCTAATTCGATGATTTCTAATTTATCTGATGAAATTAATGGTCGTAAAATAGGTGTATTCGTTACTGCATTTATTGCCGTTAAGCTTTCAAGTGTTTGACTTGCTACTTGTCCAAGACTCTCTCCTGTGACAATCGCAAGAGCACCTATTTCCTCTCGCACTTGATCAGCAACCTTCAACATCATACGACGAGTTGTTGTCATTGATACATTAGAAGGTACTTTTTCTTTAATCAGAACTTGTATTTCAGTAAAAGGAATAACATGCAATCGTATATTAGCTCCAAATTTAGTTAACTCATTTGCAAGCACTTTTACTTTTTCCAATGAATTTTGGCTTGTATAGGGCGGACTAAAAAAGTGAATGGCTTCTAAACGGACTCCGCGTTTCATCATTAAATAACCTGCAACTGGACTATCAATACCACCTGAAAGCATTAACAATGACTTCCCGTTTGATCCTACTGGCATTCCTCCTGCACCTGGAATGACTTGTGCCATCATATAGGTTGCATCATGGCGGACTTCTACACGTAACTCAATATCAGGTTGCTTCACTTTAACAGATAAATTATTAAATTGAGGTAAAACATATCCACCAATCTCCCGTTGAATCGCGTGTGATTCTAATGGGAAGGTTTTATCGGTACGTTTCACTTCCACTTTAAACGTATATGGCTTTTCTTTAAATGTCTCCATTATCGTAATCGCAAGTTTTTTCATACTTTCCATATCTTTTTCACATGCTGCAACAGGACTAAATGATTGAATACCAAAAATTTTAGGCAAACCTGTGACTAGTGTTTGCATTTGTGCTTCATCCTCTATCGCAATAAACATTCGATCACGCTCTGTACGAATATGGAGATGTCCTAAATCCGCAAAAGCATGACGGATATTTTCACGTAAACGACGGATAAAATCCATCTTGTTGCGACCTTTTGTAGAAAGTTCGCCGTATCTAATTAAAATTTCTTTCCAAATCATTACTTTATTTCTCCTTTAAGCTCTAGCATTACTTCTGCTAATACTTGTTTAAACTTTTCAATATCTTCGGTTGTGTTATGTGCACCAAAACTAATACGGATGACACCTTTTTTATAATGCTCATCTAGATGCAATGCTTCGACAACATGACTTGTTTTAGTTTGCTTCGAAGAACAAGCACTTGATGTTGATACAATAACGCCTCGTTTTTGCATCGCATTAATGATGACTTCTCCTTTTAAATCGCGAACACTGAAAGATAAAATATGTGACGCTCCCTGCGGAGTCGATAAAATATGAATAGCTTCTCCATATTCGTGTAGCTGCGCAAGTATTTCATCATGCCATTGACGATAATTTTTTGCATGGTCATTCATGGTTTCAACCGCAATACGAGCTGCCTTAGATAAAGCGACAGCTTGTGGAACAGCTACAGTCCCACTACGCAATCCAAATTCTTGGCCACCTCCAAGTGCATATGGCTGCCATCTTATCGCTTTACGAAATGCTAATACACCAGAGCCTTTAAAGCCATGAATTTTATGTCCTGAGATTGAAATACAATCCGGTCCCTCTTCACCCTTAAAGGATACAGCTAATTTTCCAAAGCTTTGTACAGCATCCACATGCAAGGCTGCCCGACTCATTTCATGGATTAATTTAGCAGCTCCCTCTATCGGTTGAATAGCACCCATTTCATTGTTTACATGCATCATACTTACTAAAATTGTATCTTTACGTATTTTTGCACGAAGTTCATCCAACGAAATAATACCATGCTGATCAACATTTAAATATTCCACGTCAAAGCCCTCTTTTGAAAGCTGTTTAACAGTCTCTAAAACAGAAGGATGTTCTATTTCAGACGTTAAAATATGTTTTCCTATATGTGTATTGCTACGTGCTATTCCAAAAATCGCCGCATTATTCGATTCCGTACCACCTGAAGTAAATAGCACATTTTTTGCTTCTGTTTGCAAAATATCTGCTACTTGCTCACGTGCACGCATTAATAAATCATTTGCTTCAACACCCATCGCATGGATAGATGCAGGATTGGCATAATACTGCTCATTCACAACCATAAACGCCTGTAGAACTTCTTTTAATGGCTTTGTTGTGGCACTATTATCTAAATAAATTGTATCGTTCATTATATTTTCACACACTTTCAAAACGTTGATGTAACGGTTTTTATCATAACGCAATCTGTGGAGATTGACCACTAACTTTAACGATAATTCATATTTTAATCATTAGAAAGGATCGCACTTACAATTTTTTTAACATCGTAATAAATTCCGTTGGTGTACTAAATTCGAGCTCTTTCACAAATCCTAATTTTTCATAAAGGCATATAGCTCTCTTATTGAATTGGGCGACTGTTAAACGGAGTGGCATAGAGTATTCTTGATGGATATTCTTGATGATAAATGAAAAGAATTTTGTACCAAAACCTTTTCCCGTTAGCGTTGGCTTCATGCCAATACCAATATCTATATACTCTTTTGAATAAGCGTTAAAATCATGTCCTTTTGGCACTTGGGCAGCTGACCCCGTGCAATAAAAACCGATTAATTCCTCATGCTCATTAATAATGGAAAAGTATGGATTGTCAAGAAATTCTCGCAAGGATTCCTCGGATAATTCATTATTATAAAAATCATAGGGCTCTTCGTATTGCCAACATATAATTTCCTGAGCATACGTTTCATTCATATTTCGAATTAATAGTTCCACCCGTATCACACCTTTTTCAAAATTTAAAAAGAAAGCTGTCTAAAAAGTAATTGCTATACTTTTTAGACAGCACAAATGTAGTTTTAATTTTTTGTCATAGACTGTTCTGCTACCATTTCTTGAATGCGTTTTAATGCACCTGGCTCCATTTCTTCCACTGCTGTCCCTGCTTCCTCTAATGCTTTGGAATAACGGAATTGATGGAATGCTTCCTCTGCCTCTTTTAAACGTGTATTTAATGTTGGATTGGATGCACGATGGCGATTACCATACTGAATAATGCGTTCAATGAGCATGACATTCTCTATTAATTCATGAGCTTTTGCTTTAACATCCTCTACACAAAGTGTCGCAGCATTTAAATTATTATGAACCGTTCCCATATTTAGCGGAACTTCCTGTAGACTTTGCATAACTACGTATATATGCTCTGCCGCTTCATCAAGTCGTGCGTCCATCTCCTCCGGGACTCCTGGAATATTCGCCTTATTTAGGAGACGATCTGTATCTTGTAATATTTTCTTTAAGTTTTCGACTTGAGCACGAGCCTTGTTTTCATCAATACGAAGTTTCTTCATTGTATTAGACAGATGACCTTGCTCTTCATGAATTCGTTCAAGCTCTTCACTTATTTCTATTAATTCTTCTTGCAAGCTTGAATACGCAGACTTTTCTTCTTTGACACGCATTGCTAATAAATCATAACGACGTTGCAGTGCTTCCAATTGCTTTAAAGCTGCTTTTGGAATTTCAGCATCCTTTTCGTTTAAGTGATAGCTTTGTTGTACATAGTTTGCCTCATCACTCACTGATTTTGTAGACGTTATAACATTTGTGATTGAGCTTAATAAACGCTCACAATTTTGATCCACATAATTTTTGGCAATAACCTCTTTTTCCAGTAAATCATAAAAATGATCAATTTCTTCATTTATTTCAGTTACGCGAGGTTTAACAACCATTAAATTTAGCTCTGCTAGGTCATTTTTTAACGAAGCAAATTCTTTTTCATAATTGTTTAATGCCTCTGCTAATTCTAAATGCTGCAGATAGTAGGATTGGTCTTCCATTTCACGTTGACCATTACGCAATTCCTGAACTGCTCCTGGGAGCTTAACTTGTAATTCCGTCAAAATTGTTGGGACATCATTAATATATTCGAATGTCTGCTGTGACTCTTGATTTAAGCTAATCACAATTTCTCTTGCTTGCAAGTAATTACCTTCATTCGTCAGAACATCAAATTTTTCAAATTTCTCAACAAATTCCTCTAGCTTTTTCTCCAGTGCAGGTAATGCTACACCAAAGGAATGCTGGTGTGCTAGCAATGTTTTTCTCGCAGAACGGTAATATTCCTTTAACTGTTCAATTTCAATTCTATTTTTTTCTTCGCTGCCAATTAATTCATTTAATTCCTCTAAAATTTTATCTTTATCTTGGTCACATTTTTCAATATAGTCTTCGATTTCACGTTCAATTAATGTCGCTTTTTTAAAACGAAGTCGATTAATTTGATCTTCTGCATCAAATAAAAGTGAATCGATTTTAGTCATATGTACATCGATGACTTCATCCCAAATATTGCGCCATCGTTCAAACATTTCTTCCGTTTCACCGTTCATGTTCAAAGATTTTACTTTTGAAATTTCTTCATTTATAGGTTTATGTTGTATTTGTAATTTTTCATTTTCAAGTTTTGCAATAATTGCAACATGTTTTCTTCGCATCATAAATCCTACTATGGCTAAAATTAATAGTAGGATAATCGGAATGATGATATACTCCATCGTAAGCCTCCTATTCTACAATAAACGAATTGGCTAGTTGTATTTATTATATACTATGTTTTCGCCTTTTGTACTAAAATTTAAGTGATTTTCAGAAAACTGTATTTTTGCTATTGTAAAATATTAAAATAGCGGTCTATAGATCTAAAGGAGTGGTACATTTTGAAACGTGATGGGCATATACATAGTCCTTATTGTCCACATGGCAGTTCGGACACGTTCATTCAATATATTGAAAAAGCAATTTCTCATAATTTCACAGATATAACGTTTACAGAACACGCCCCATTACCAGACAGTTTTATTGATCCTACCCCACAGCAAGATAGTGGGATGAAACCCGAGTATCTCATGCCATACATTGAAGAATTACAATGCCTGCAAAAACAATATGCCAATGATATTCGCATTCGTATCGGGTTAGAAGTTGATTATATCAAAGGTTTTGAACAAGAAACTCGTCATTTTCTTGATACATATGGACATTTTTTAGATGATGCCATCTTGTCAGTCCATTTTTTACAGTGGCAGGACATCTTTGAATGTATCGACTTCTCTCCTGAATGCTTTATCAATTTCTCTAAGAAAGTTGGCTCTGTTGAACAGGTATATCATTTATATTATGATACAGTCCTACAATCTATAAAGGCAGACCTTGGTCCCTATAAACCAAAACGGATTGGGCACCCAACACTTATTCATAAATTTCAGCTAGCACATCATGAGAAAATAAATGATGACACTCGAATTCACCAAGTTTTAGACATTATGAAGCAAGATGGCTATGAATTAGATGTAAATAGTGCCGGTTTAAGTAAGCAATTTTGTCAGGAGCCCTATCCACCATTTGCCTTTATCAATTATTGTCATGCTATTGAATTACCTTATGTATTTGGTTCAGATGCCCACTGTGTGGTAGATTTACATCAACATTATAATGTTATATTACCAATCTAAATAACTTTTAAACGAGGTGCTTATATGTTTACACAAATTAATTATGAAGGATCTATTGCTGACCAATATCTTACACTATCTAAGCAATTAGACGCACTACTAACGGGTGAAACAGATCAGATTGCAAATTTAAGCAATGCTTCTGCCATTCTAAATCAATTTTTAACAAATATTAACTGGGTCGGCTTCTATCTTTTACAAGAAGATGAGCTTGTACTTGGTCCATTTCAAGGTCTGCCTGCCTGTGTTAGAATTCCGATTGGCCGTGGAGTTTGCGGAACAGCAGTGGCAACAAAAGAAACGATTGTCGTCAAAGATGTTCACGATTTCCCTGGACATATCGCTTGCGATGCAGCTTCCCAATCTGAAATTGTCATACCATTAATGAAGCAAGGCGAGATTATTGGTGTACTTGATATCGATAGTCCTACAGTGAATCGCTTCTCTAAGGATGATCAAGATGGTTTAGAACAATTTGTTCAAACATTACTGCTTCATTTATAAGGTGCTAAAAAATTGCCCTGAAATGCATGGTCATTTCAGGGCAATTTATTTTATAGTACCATTTACATTAACTTCATCCATCTTATTGGTTTGTTTGAAAAGATCCATCATGGATGCAAAAACGATTTTTACCACTATTTTTTGCTTCATATAGAGCAGTATCGGCATGCAAGAAAACAGATTGGAATGCAGGTCGGTCTTGATCATTCCATGTAATGAGACCTGCTGAAATCGTTACTTGAGGGTCCGTGGCACTTGGAATTACTTCAACGATGGCTGCTGCTAATTCTAAAGCTTCTTTTTCACTTATATTAGGTACATATACAGACATCTCTTCGCCGCCCCATCTTGCACAAATCCCTCGACTACCTATTGTTTCCCTCAACTGAACGGCAATCTGCATAAGAATTTTATCACCTACTTGGTGACCATACGTGTCATTAATACGTTTAAAATTATCAATATCAATAAGTAAAAACATACCTGATTGATCATATTCAAGCGACTTTTCTACAAAATGATCTAGGTAACTACGTGCATACAGTTTCGTTAAATGATCCAAATCGACCATTTCCTGAAGCTGTGTTCGTAAAATAGAGTTTGCAATTGCTAAAGATGAGTGGTGGATTAATGACTGCATTAATTTAAAGCTATCAAACGAAAAGAAATACGGCTCTTTATGTAATACAATACTAAAGCCATTGATCTTTTCTTCCATTAGAATGGGGATGGCCATTATGGAACGATAATCAATTTGTTTAGAGGTTAATCGACTAAAATCAGCTATAAACAGCGGATCGTTAGTTTGAGTAAAATGTTGTTCAACATGCTTAATATATGTTTGACCCTCTTCAGAACTAAATAACGAAGTACTTGCCCCTGTTACTTCAAAGGTGTCATCTTTTTTAAATGCGAAGCAAACTTCCATTGGTTGAAAAGATTTTAGTAACTGCTTTTGTAGGAAAAGTAACATTTCATGAATGTCAATCCTCATATTTAAACGATGTGATGTTTCATTGATAAGTTGTAAGTCACTGACGAGGCGATGCGACTGATGATATAACTTTGCATTTTCTAGTGCATTCCCTGACGCCTGTGCAAGCATCCGTACAAAATCTTTTTCAGTCGTTGAAAAAAGGTAAGTAGTTGGAGCACTTACTTGTAAAATTCCATAAATTGCCTGCCTTCCTTTAATAGGTGCATTTAATAATCGGCAATTTAAATCACTCGCAAGTTCTGTTGTTAACTCTCCTGATACAAAAGCCTCAATAGTTGTAGGTCTTTCGGATAAATAATCAAAAAGCTTAATATCGATGGTCGTGTGTCGGTCTTGATCATTCGATAATATAAGCTCAACATTAAATTCCGGGAAGTTATCCCTTATATTTTTTAATACATTTTCTAAAATTAAATCAATATCCATTGTTGAATGAAATAAATCAGTCATGTTATATAGTTTTCTATATTGGTCTTCATTTATTTTTACATCTAAATTATCTCTCATCATTTGAAGAACTTGAGAAAGTATTTCTATACATTTTTCGCCGTAATCTGAGGTCATAAAGTCTGTCCAAGACTCTGTTGCCTCCACAAGTAATACACCAATGGGATTATTGCCCTCTGCTTGGAAAAGCACCATATCTGTCATCATTGAATAGGCCTGTCTTGCCTTTAATATATAAGGAATTTTCACTACTTTTTGTTGATAAAAACTAGCTTCGATCATCAGCCATGACACAGCATTTAGCTTTGTTTCAATTGTTAATGAAGCCATCTCCTCAATAGGTATTAAAGAATTACCTTCAAAACTAAGAAAAGCTGCATTATCAATTTCCAAGTGTTTCTTAAGACACTGTTTTAATGAATAAAAATACCCATTAAAACTAGCTTGTTCTTCATTAGAACTCACCCAAAAGCTCAAAACATCAGATTTTATATATTTTAGCGTTTGTAAATGGTCTGTCATGAAATCACCTTTTCTATATAACGTCCAAATCAATTACTATTAACTTATAATATATTATACATAATTTGTGTCATTTTGACTATGTAAATTCTCCCTTACTTTTACATTTTAGATTTTACAGCGTATCTTTAACTATTTCTGACACATTAGGAATGTACAGAGAGGAATTTTCTACTATACGCCTATTATAAAATTTTAAATACTAATAATTGACGTACATGTCCTAAGCAGTTACAATGGAGGTTGTGTAAAATAAACGCAGCAGTGGTATAAGCTTATATTGTATTTTATTCCTCTATTTTCTTCTGTACAACTACTTAGATAGTCAACTATTTTAAAAATAGATGGTGTATTGCGTAACCTAACGGCTGCATAGGCGAAAATACATGAAAATAAAATACGTGTAAGAATGGGTACTACTGGTTTTTGTTTTACAACAAAAAAACCAAATTTAAAGGAGGAGACAACAATATGTCTCGTTATACAGGTCCATCTTGGAAATTATCACGTCGCCTTGGTATCTCACTAAGCGGTACAGGTAAAGAAATCGAAAAACGCCCTTACGCACCAGGTCAACACGGTCCAAACCAACGTAAAAAATTATCAGAATACGGTTTACAACTTCAAGAGAAGCAAAAACTTCGTCACATGTACGGCATGAACGAACGTCAATTCCGTACATTGTTTAACCGCGCTGGTAAAATGAAAGGTGTACACGGTGAAAACTTCATGATCCTTCTTGAAACTCGCCTTGACAACTTAGTTTACCGTTTAGGTTTAGCTCGTACTCGTCGTGGAGCTCGTCAATTAGTTAACCACGGTCACATCTTAGTAGATGGCAAACGCGTTGATATCCCATCATTCAGTGTTAAACCAGGTCAAACGATTTCTCTTCGTGAAAAATCTCAAAACCTTGCTGTTGTAGGTGAAGCAATCGAAGTAAACAACTTCGTACCTGACTACTTAACATTTGACGCTGACAAAAAAGAAGGTACATTCACTCGCCTTCCAGAGCGTTCTGAGTTATCAGCTGAAATCAACGAATCATTCATCGTAGAGTACTACTCTCGTTAATTTTTTTTATTTGTTAATCTACGATTTTATAAAACCCCGAAACAAGGTAAACCCTTTTGTTTCGGGGTTTTTGCTTTATTTTAATTAATTTTCACCTACAACAATCTATGATTATTTTTGATTTTAATTGGGGGTGCCCTGGGGACAACGAAAAATTCTAAATAATATCGGGTAGATGTATTTAATTTAATCATCGAAATTAAAAATCACTCACTATTTACAGATGAGTGATTTTTAATAATCTTGTTTAATACTTACAACACCTACCAGTATTGATATAATTTTATTGTATTACCAACAAGATATTATTAGGAAGGAATGAAAATTATTTCTGCAACAACAAGTTGGAAAAGAGCAACTTTTGGCATTCCAGAAAAAATCATTACCCAGATGTGTGATTTTTTAATACACATAATTTCAGTTATTACTGACAAAGCATTCCAATATTGATATAATCTAATAGTACTATCAACATATACAAAGGAGACTATTTTACATGAAAAAACCTTTCTACAAAAAATGGTGGTTTATTTTAATTGTTGCCATCATTGTAATCGGCGCCATTGGTAATATGGCAGGAGGCAATGATACAACAAAGGAGAAGGATTCTAAAGATAAAGTTGAGACTTCTGCAAAAGCGCCAGAAACTAAAGATTCAACAAAAGATGATGAAAAAGCTAAAGAAAAAGAAGAGATTGCTGTAATTAATACTCCTTTAGAAGTTGGAGATGCAGTGTTTACTCTAAATGGAGTTAGTTTAACAGATCAAGTAGGGCCCTCTGTATTACCTACAAAAGCAAGTGGTACATATGTTGTGTTAGATGTTACTTACAAAAACAATGGAAATAAAGCTGTAACAATTGATGCTAGTTTCTTCAAATTAAAACGTGGTGAAAAAACATATGAATCCGATAGTGTTGCTAGCATGTCAGCAAACCAAGGTGAAGATGGTAACATTCAAAATAGCTTCTTCTTACAAGAAGTAAACCCTGACATGGAGATTAAAGGTAAGGTTGTATTTGACCTTGCTCCAGAAGTAGCAGAAGCAACTGATTTACAACTGCAAGTACAAACAGGTATTTTCGGTACTGAAACAGGTATGATTAATCTAAGACATTATTAAAGTCACTCAAATGAGTGACTTTTTTTAGTTCATATTTAGTTTTTATCTAAAATTCTTCCACTAGCAGTCCATTCGTACTCACCTTCACCAGACATTATATGTCGTAATTTTAATAATTGTTCAATTACTACATCTAAACTCTCGACTTTATTAAAACCAAGTGTAACAGGAGCATCATTTAAATTTAACATTTTAGTAGCTTCTAATTTCGTTCCAACAGGTTCTGGGTCAATTTTAGTAAATTGAATAGCTCCGGAATCTCTCTCCTTACTACAACTAACACTAACACATATATCTCCTTTTCCGAATAATATTTGAACAGAACTATTGTTTAGTATTGGCATGACAAATGCTCCCTTATTTCTTAATTTGATTATTTACCTTTGAATTTAAATGCATAACACCACTATTTCTATCCAAATACCGGTTTACATTTTCTTCTTTTAAAAAATGGTCAATTGCATACTCAATTTCCCATTCTTGAATATCCCGATAGGGATTAGAAACACTTGCATGGCCTGACTTTTCACTTTCACTATGTATAATTACCGTACCTTTATGTTCGTATATCCTTACAATAACATCATCAAAAAAAGCGTTAGATATTTTTTCAACTAAATCTGGCCTACCCTTTGTTATTTCTTGAAAATTTCTTTTATTTGATAATGTACTTTTAAAATTTACCAAAGCCATTTTAACCTCTCCTTTAACAGAACGATTGTTTGCATTCAAAATAGAACAAACGTTTGTAGTTAGGCAATGAACTGATTTAGACAGTTCAACAATATTGTCGCCATATTGGTATACGAAATCATTATCTGGACCAAGCATTTTACTGAAATGAATGTTGCTGTTTGATGTGATCTCATAATGCAAATGCTCAAAAAATATCAGAGCTGGTGTAAACAACTTTTCCTATATAACGGACAGAAATTAAAAGAAGATGATTTTGTGTTTATTTCTTATCAAACCAAAGAACCGTTTGCCGATAACAGTTTGCACTATGCTTTTCATCGAGTGAAGGAAAGAACAGGAATAACTTCTCCATTTACACCCCATGTGTTTAGACATACTCACGCTACGCTATTATTACTTTCGGCTAAAGTCGATGTCACTGTGGTAGCTGATCGATTAGGTAATACACCAAAAGTAGTTTGGGAAACGTATGCACATGTACTCGAAGAAGCAAAATTAGAAGTGGTCGAAATCTTCAGTAAAGCTGTAAAATTTTAGGGCATTTTTGCTTATTTTGAGGCACTTTGGGGGCATTACTGGGGGCACCTTGTTTTAAAAGTGGGTTAAAGCCTTGATACCACTAGTTTCATAGAATCGTAGATTACTTCTCTCGTTAATTTTTTAACGGTAGAATTCTTCGGATTCTTAAACCCTGTAACCTTGGTTGCAGTCCAGTCGCTTATCGATAAAAGAAAAACCAGAATGGATTTCTCCATTCCGGTTAAAGTCATACTTTCAGGGTTCACTATAAAATAAATGGCTTGATTACAAATTTATCTTTCCAACCATTTTTTAATTATAATCGCTCTAAATCTTGGTATTCTTTCATATAAGGCCCATCCTCTGCAACAAATGAATGGTACAAAGCCTTTACAGCAAAATTTTTCTCTAAACCCATTTCAGATTTTAGCTTTTTTAATTCATCATGCAACGCCCGATGTTCATTGATAAGCTTTAGCATAATTGATTTATTATATTTCATTACATCCATCCTTTTGTTTAAGTACAACTTTAAAATAGTTAAATTTTGTTTCTTGGTACTGCATTTAATCGATTGTTTTTCCTTCTAAATACGCATTAATGCACCATTAGGTTTTGGTAATTCTTGAGCTGATATCTGATTCATTTTACAAAAATGTTGAAAAAATTGTTGTGCCTGCTCTCGTTCATTTGGGTCACTTTTCAACGACATAATATCAAGTAAAATTTGAGCCATCCATAAATTTTCAAAATAACGGTATTTACCTGTATTCCATGTCATTTTTTCAGGAGATTTTTCATTTAAATAATATTTCCAGAAAAGTAACTGATCCGATTCCTGTTCTGTAAGTTGAATTCTGTATATTGAATGAGCAGGAATATATCCATCTTCACAAATTTTACCAACAAAATCTTCTTTCACCATATAGACACCTAAGATACGTCTGTCTTTTTCAAGCTTGCTGGAATCTACTGCTGTTAATAACACAGCGCTATTTGGATGCAAGCGGCTCGGCTTGTTTGGTTTTCCTTTGTTATTACCACTTTTTAATACTCCCGAAAAAACTTTCCACTCTGAAAAAGAAGTATTCTGTTCTTCTGTATCACACCAAAAAACCATTTGTGATGAGGGATGAAGTTTATGGTTTTTCATAAGTTTTTCATGTTCCAAGCGAAGTGCCAGTTTTTTTCGTTGGAGATTTTTTTCCTCTTCCTTCTTCAATTCCTCCTCTTTTCGTTCATTTTCCTTTTTTTGTATAATCTCTTCAAGTGACTTAGCATCACTTTTATCATGTAGCTTTAGATGCGTTCCAAATACATCAGGGAAAACAAACTTTTTATTTTCAGATGCGAAATGTATTTCAATACTAGAATCATTATGCTTAACGATACTACCTACGCCAAAACGCTTGTGCGTAACTTTCTTATTGATTAGATTCATTATTCTAGTCCTCCTTATGGAATAAAAACTCGGTTACTATTAGATAATAAATTAATAATTATTCAACTAACTTCCTTAAAAGCTCACATAACTGTTTTGATTTTTTCTTTAGCTTAAAAAAGATATTAAAAAAGTATCCAAATTCAATCTGTAAAAAAGGACATCGGATTTCGGAAATACGATTTCAAAAAATAATTATAAGACTATTATAACATTTTTTGAAAATTTCACAAATTTATTATTGACAATACATTTTATCATAAGGTAAAATTATAAATTATTCTCTGAATCACTTTAAAATAAAGGCCTCCAACAAGTCCCGAAACTTCTGGAAAATGCCCGTATCTTGTGATCAACACCTCCCTGTAAAAGAAAACGAATAGTCTAAGGAAATGACTCCACAATTATGTACCATATAAAAAGACCCCAATTTTGCAAAAGGCTATTGCAAAAATTAGGGTTAGAATTTGTTTAAACCAAGCTTATCACATTTCTCAAAATTAGATAGCCGCTCATTTACTTGTTGTCTGTCTGTTTACACTACTGTAAATTTCTATTTGTAAATATCATTCCCCCTATACTCTCCTACGTGTTTACATCCATTTTTAGACTGCACTGTCTGTGGATCTTCCCATTTGTAAATGTTTATATGTTAACCTCGATTTATACATCATGGTTTCAGGTATTTTTTCACCCTTTAATCATAATGATCCTAATTCCTATGAACAATAATTCGAACCTACATTTTTTCCACTTTTAATCATTAGCGCAGAAACTAAGCCAATACTAAGTGTTGCAGCAAGAAGAAGGAAGGCTACAGTAAAGCTACCAGTTTGGATTAAATAAACAGATATGAAAGGTGCAACACTTGTTCCAGCAAATAAAATGACTGTATACATAGAGACTGCAATCCCTCCCATATTCCAGCCTAACTGACTAACAAGTGTTACTAATGATGGAACCGCCAGTGCAATCCCACCGACAAATAAAATACTAATGATCGTTAAACCAGCTATAGTTGAAACAAAGCTCATCATGGTTAGTGAGATAATCGAAAGACATAAGGCCATTTTTAATACAAATAACACATTAAAACGCTTCGCTAATTTACCAGCAAATGGTGACATCACCATTCCTACTATCCCAAAGGCACGAATATAAATGAGGTTCTGACCTTTCATACCGAAGGAATCACTCGTTAAATATGCACCTAAAATAATGTACATACTGACAAATGACATTAATAATACAAACGCAATGATATAACTAAATATCAAATTTCTATTAGTAAAAATTATACCGATTCTCTTCAGAGGAGCCCATATATTTTTAGATTCGTTCTGAAGTACTCCCTTCGGTAAGATCCACACAACCAACAAAGCAGTTATCAGATACACCGCAGCAAGCACATAAAATATGACGTGCCAATGACTATGGTCACTTACATATCCACTAAACACCTGCCCAACTATACCCGCTACAAGAAATCCCGTACTGATAAAACCAATTGCCCCAACCTTTCGATCATTAGGAAAAATCTCAAGAGTATAAGCAAGTGCTACTGGTGAAAATGTTGCTGCCGCAAGCCCTTGTAATCCTCTCAATAAAAGAATAAAAGAAAAATCATTAACTAAACCTAGAAGTAACGTTATCATGCTTAATGAAAAAAGCCCGAATACAATGACATTTTTACGACCATATTTTTCTGATATCGCACCATAGAAAAAACAACCTAGTGCAAAACCAAGTGAAAAAACACTTGATGTAAAGCCTGCTTTAGCCAATGAGATATTAAAATAATCACTGAATAAACTAATCAGAGGTATTGTTAAATAGAGACTCGACATCACTACCATACCTGTCCAGGATAAAATAGTTGTCATTAAAGCATAATTTGCGCGATTACCTGAAATTACAATATTCATTAAATAATTCACCCTTTTTAGTTTGATTAACTTATAGTTAGATAATCTAATTAAATGATTGAAAATTAAACTGTACCAACATAGCTACAGTTTAACGCTCCACATTTAGTTTTCTTTGTATTGATGTTAATAATTTACTCACTAGCTTCTCAAATACTTTTCGTTCATCAGGCTCCAAATCAATTAAATTAGAAGCACACGACGACCAATATGTCGGTAAAACTTCAGCTATAAAAGTACGACCTTCATCCGTTAAACTTACATAGATCTTCCTCCGATCATCCTTACTATGATTTCGTACAACAAGATTTCTTTTTTCTAACCAATCGAGCATTGACGTTGCAGATGCTCTCGTAATTCCCAGTCGTTTGGCTAAAGCAGACGGAGTCGCACGTCTCTCTCCATGTAATGTCAGTAATAGCAATAAGTCTAATTTACTTTCTGTAATACCAAAAGGAGCTAACTCATTGTCTGTTACATCTAAAACATAATCACTTAACCATAACAACATTAAACCCAATTTCGCATCTTCATGATTTGTTTCATTTGATGAAGACATCTGAATCAGTTCCAGATACGGCTCTATCCCTAAGGCTGGTAAATCATCTTCATTCATGTACGTTTTCTTAAGTTTTGTCATCGAATCACCTTTTAATTAGATTATCTAACTATCAACCATTCTAACTATAAATTTAATTGAAGGCAAGCTCTTTTATTCCCATAAATTTCTTTAAAATAGCAGCTAGTTTTTTAGCGCAAACACAATGCCTCAATTATTATAATCAACGATCATGATCCCCTCTCATTTTGTGATAATTTTATGTACTTTAAAATAGTAATTACATAGTTTCAAAATAATATATTCACTACCTTAATATTAAAAATTAAATATCAGTTATTTACTATTCTTAGACCACTTCAAATAGAACCATTTCCCAAAAAATATATTTTATTTTTATAGTAAAACATTTTCCAAACCTTATTGTAATAAATATTCTTATACAATACTTATTTTTAAAGAACCTTTTAACAAGCTAACTTTTTTGTAAAATAATAACAAGGATAAAACGAACAATTTTAATAAAAATACGAGTTGAACTTTAACAAAAAATAGAATACGATGAATTCCGAAAGGTGGTTCACCATCATTCAAGCAATAATAATTTTTAAAAAGGGGTTGGAAGTATGTCAGACGTTCTAAAGCAATTTGTTATGCCGAAAACAAACTTATTTGGACCTGGAGCAATTCAAGAAGTTGGTAAACACTTAAATGATTTAGAAGTGAAAAAGACATTAATCGTAACAGATGAGGGCTTACACAAATTAGGTCTCTCTGAACAAATTGCAAACATCATTACAGCTGCTGGAATTGATGTAGCAATTTTCCCTAAAGCAGAACCAAATCCAACAGATCAAAATATTGAAGATGGTATTGCAGCTTACCATGCTGAAGGCTGTGATTCAATCGTTTCTCTTGGAGGAGGGAGCGCTCATGATGCAGCAAAAGGTATTGGACTTATTGCTTCGAATGGTGGACGCATTCACGACTATGAAGGCGTTGATAAATCACAAAATCCACTTGTTCCATTAATTGCTATTAATACAACGGCTGGTACTGCTAGTGAAATGACTCGTTTCACCATTATTACAGATACAGCACGTAAAGTGAAAATGGCCATTGTTGATAAACATGTGACTCCATTACTTTCGATTAACGATCCAGAACTGATGATTGGTTTACCTCCTGCTCTAACAGCAGCTACTGGTGTTGATGCATTGACACATGCTATTGAATCATTTGTTTCGACAAATGCAACACCAATTACGGATGCTTGTGCTGAGAAGGTACTTCAACTAGTTCCCGAATTCCTACCACGTGCCTATGCAAATGGAGCTGATTTAGAAGCACGTGAACAAATGGTATATGCACAATTTTTAGCAGGTATGGCCTTTAATAATGCTTCACTTGGCTATGTCCATGCAATTGCTCATCAGTTAGGTGGCTACTATAACCTTCCTCATGGCGTATGTAATGCTATTTTATTGCCACATGTTTGCCGCTACAACGTAACAGCACGTACTGAGCGTTTTGCTCGAATTGCTGAATTATTAGGTGAAAATGTGGAAGGATTAAGTAAGCGTGATGCTGCTGAAAAAGCTATTTCAGCGATTGAAAAGCTATCAAAAGATTTAAATATTCCTAGCGGCTTCCGCGAACTAGGTGCAAAAGATGAGGATATTGAAATTTTAGCAAAAAATGCGATGTTAGATGTATGTGCTGAGACAAATCCTCGTAAGGCAACACTAGAGGATATTAAACAAATTATTACAAATGCAATGGGCCCTATCGTGAAAAAAGAGGAATCGCTTGAAGCTGTTGCTCTTTCATAATTAATAAAAAAACAAAAGGTGGAGATAAACAAAGCGTTTTCTCCACCTTTTTTTCTATGTACAAAGATGAAAAAAGAGGTACACACATTGTTTATAATGCAAACTCTCGCTATACTTTTCTTAAAAAGAATAGGAGATAACAATATGCGTTTAATCTCGATATGTCCAAGTAATACGGAGCTTGTAGCTTATTTAGGATTGACAGACCAGCTTGTTGGAGTGGATGATTTCTCTGATTGGCCATCAAGCGTTAAAGATTTGCCACAGCTTGGCCCAGATTTATCTATTAATATGAACGATTTAGAGGATTTACAGCCTGATCTTGTTCTTGCTTCTTTAAGTGTGCCTGGAATGGAGAAAAACATCGAGGAATTGCAAAGAAGAAATATCCCACATATTGTTTTTAATGCTAACTCGTTAGAGGAAATTGCTCAAGATCTCCTTTCACTCGGGAGAGCTTGTCATGTAGAAGAACGTGCTAAAATAATCGCGGAAGAATATTTGCAATCGATTGACAAAATGCGTACGGTTGCAAACTCCCTCATGAAGAAACCAACCCTTTATTGGGAATGGTGGCCAAACCCAATTTTTACACCAGGAAAAATAAATTGGCTGACAGAAATTAGCGCTATTGCAGGTGGAGTCAATTTATTTCAGGATGTCGAACTAGCCAGTGTTCAAACAGACTGGGCAGATGTTGTTAAACGAAAGCCAGACTACATCATGATGGCTTGGGTAGGTGTAGCTTTTGAGCGTATACAGCCAACCAACTTATTAAAGCGCCCCCATGCTAGTGAGCTACATGCCGTGAAAATGGAACAGTTCCATGTGATGGAGGAATGGCTTTATTGTCGCCCTTCTCCTCGTCTTATTGAAGGGGCTATAAAGCTAGCTAAAATATTGCACCCTCAACAATATGAACAGATAGAATTGCCAAGTTTTTTATTATAAAAAAAACAACATCCCCCTTTTTTGTCGGGGGATGTTGTTTAATCATAACAATTACACAAACTTCACCATATGATATTTTTTCTTACCGCGACGAACAATGCTAAAGGCATCCTCTAGACGATCCTTCGCATTGAATACATATTCTAAATCCGTCACTTTTTCTCCATTAACACTAATTGCACCGTTTGAAACGTCTTCACGCGCCTGACGTTTCGATGATGAGATGCCAGCTTCCACTAGAAGGTCAACAATATTTTTATCTTCCTTAGCCATTTCAATAGAAGGAACATCTTTAAAGGCATCCTTCATTTCTTCAGCAGAAAGTGCTTTTAAATCGCCTGAAAATAAAGCTGCCGTAATACGGATAGCTTGCTCTAACGCTTCTTGACCATGAATTAATCGTGTCATTTCCTCAGCAAGGGCTTTTTGAGCCTTACGTAAATGTGGCTCTTCCTCTACAGAAACAGCTAATGCTTCAATCTCTTCACGAGTAAGGAATGTGAATATTTTCAAGTATTTGATCACATCTGCATCAGCAGCATTGATCCAGAATTGGTAGAACTCATATGGAGATGTTTTCTTACCATCTAACCAAACAGCACCACCAGCTGTTTTACCAAATTTCGTACCATCAGCTTTCGTTACTAATGGAATCGTAATGCCAAAGGCTTTAGTTTCTTCTTCATGAGTTTTACGAATAACCTCTAAACCTGTTGTAATATTACCCCATTGGTCAGAACCGCCTACTTGAATACGACAATTGTAGTAGTTGTATAAATGATTGTAATCAATCCCTTGAATTAATGTATAAGCAAACTCTGTGAAAGATATCCCCGTATCAAGTCGAGAAGCAATTGTATCTTTTGCCAACATGTAGTTAACATTAATTAATTTCCCGTAATCACGTAAAAATTCAATCGTATTTATATTGCCGATCCAGTCACGATTGTTCACAAGCTGAGCACCATTACCATCTTCAGCAAAGTCAAAAATACGTTCTAGTTGACCGCGGATACCTTGAACATTTTTATCGATTTGCTCCACAGTTTGTAATTGACGCTCTTCTGAACGACCTGAAGGATCTCCGATCATGCCTGTAGCTCCACCTACAAGTAAAATTGGACGGTGACCAGCTTTTTGGAAGCGACGTAATGTTAAAAGCGGGACAATATGCCCGATATGCATAGAATCTGCTGTTGGATCAACACCACAGTATAAAGAGACGGATTGATCTTCTAATAGTTTTGCCATACCATCAGCATCGGTTTGTTGATATAGCAGCCCACGCCATTCTAAATCTTGTAATAATTCGTTTGTCATGATGATTCCTCCTATTGATTGAAATTCGCTACGTGTATGGACAAATTCATGAGATAAAAAAAATCCCTACACGCAAACAATTGCATGCAGGGACGTTAAATTGTAAATTAACGCGGTACCACCCGGCTTGAAGATGTCATCCACCTTCCACTTCATTCAACCGCCTTTATCGCAGGCGCGCACGTCTAAGCTCCAAGCACGTAATTCATCTCTACATTATGACCAGTTTTCACCAACCACTGGCTCTCTAAACAGGGAATATAGAAACTACTCCAAACTCTTCATCACTAGAAAACTATAACCATTATTCTATACGAATCTATTTCAAAGTCAATAACTATGTTCGAGCTAAAACAATATGTGCTATAATAAACAAGATTTTAGGAGGTCGATACATTGAAAGATTGGATTGAAAAAATCAATGCAAAGATCGATACATTAATTGAACAAAAATGGATGAAGAAATTACGTATTTCAGGTAGCGTTACCTGGAACTTATTTTTACTATTTTTAGTCTTTGCATTGGTTGGCACTGTATTTGTCGGTTCAGTAGGAGCTGGTTATTTCGCTTCTCTTGTAAAAGAAGAGCCCTTACGCTCAAAAGAAGAATTGCGAGATCAAATTTTTAGCTATGAAGAAACAAGTGAGATTTATTTTGCCAACGATATTTATATCGGAAAATTACGGACAGATTTAGATCGCCGTGAAACTTCACTTAAAAATGTTGCACCAGATGTTCTTAATGCTGTACTAGCAACAGAAGATGAATATTTCCGTGAACATAACGGAATTGTACCAAAAGCGGTTATACGAGGCTTATTACAAGATGTTACGAATTCTGCTACACAGACAGGTGGCTCTACCCTTACGCAACAACTTATAAAAAACCAAGTATTAACCAATGAAGTTTCCTATGAACGTAAAGCAAAAGAAATTTTACTTGCTATGCGTTTAGAGCATTTTATGACAAAGGAAGAAATATTAGAGGCTTATTTAAATATTATTCCATACGGTCGTAACTCTTCAGGGCGCAATATTGCAGGTGTAGAAACAGCCGCGGAAGGAATCTTTGGTGTGAAAGCTAAAGATTTATCACTAGCGCAAGCAGCTTACATAGCTGGTATTCCTCAGGCGCCATTTGCTTACACACCTTTTACAAATACGGGTGAACTGAAAAGTGAGGAAGCGTTAAAACCAGGTATTGATCGGATGAAAACAGTTCTTTATCGTATGAAAGAAGCTGGTTATATTGACGATGCCCAATATAAAGAAACACTTAACTATGATATCGCTGCTGACTTCCGTGGTCCAGAAATGCGAGCGGAGGATCGTTATCCATGGCTTACATATGAGCTTGAGAGTCGCGCAAAAGATATTATTGCAGAAAAACTCGCAGAAGATGACGGTGTTGACCCAGAGCGATTAAAAACAGAAAAGAAATTAAAAGATAAATATAAAATCTTAGCAGATCGTGATGTTCGCTCTAAAGGTTATCGTATTTATTCAACCATTAACAAAGATATGTATGATGCCATGCAAAAAGCTGCTAAGGACTTCCAATATTATGGCCATACGTATACTGGTAAAGGGAAGGACCCTGTAACTGGTGAAGAAATTGATATCGAAATGCCCGTACAAGTGGGTAGTATTTTAATGGAAAATACGACGGGTCGAATTTTAAGTTTTGTAGGTGGTCGAGATTTTAATACAACTCAAGTTAACCACGCAACACAAGCTTATCGTTCAAATGGTTCTACGATGAAACCATTACTTGTATACGCACCAGCTATTGAGTATGGCGTAATTGGTGCAGGTAGCCCGCTCGTTGACGTAAAATTCTCAATTGGTTCATGGAGCCCAAGTAACTATATTACTAGTGATGAGCGAGGACTTATTCCCGCGCGTGAAGCTTTAGCAGACTCTCAAAACATATCAGCGTTACGTTTATATAATGATATTATCAACAAACGACCTGCTGATCTATTAGTAAAAATGGGGTTCACAAAATTACACCCCGATGATTTCACTAACCTAGCAACTGGTATCGGTGCTTTAAGTGAGGGGACTACTGTAGAAGAGAATACGAATGCCTTTGCTACTTTTGCAAATGGTGGTCAATTCGTTGATGCTTATATGATTGATCGAATTGAAGATCAAGAAGGAAATATTATTTACAAACACGAAGTAGAGCCGGTTCAAGTATTCAGTCCAGAAACGTCCTATATTGTGACAGATATGCTACGTGACGTGTTAACAAAAGGAACAGGAACTCTTGCACGTAACACATTAAAATTCTCTTCAGATTTCGCTGCAAAAACAGGGACTTCTCAAGAGTATAAAGATGTTTGGTTAGTTGGTTATAATCCAAATGTATCTCTAGGTGTTTGGATGGGTTACGACCAACCTCGTACATTGTACGCATTTAATAATACGTACCAACAGCCAAGCGTTCGTGTCAATAAACTATGGGGTACTTTAATGAATTCCGTTTACGATGTGGCTCCTGAGTTTATTGATCCACCAACAAGCTTTAAGGCACCTAAAAATGTGGTGACCGCTTCGTTCTGTGGTATTTCTGGAATGGCACCTTCTGCAGCCTGTGCAGACGCAGGTTTAGTCCGTTCAGACTTATTTAATGCGAAAGTATTTTTACCTACACAACCAGATGATAGTTTAGCTGCTTCAAGTGTTGTAACGATTAAAGGAAAAACCTATAATGCATTACCAAGTACACCAGCAGAATTTGTTAAATCAGGTGGCGCAGGTATTAATCAAGCGTTCATTAAACGCATGTTAGGCCGTCTTGGCGGTAATCCAGCAAGTTTATTACCAAAGAATTCAACTTTATCAAATTCATCTGTTTCAGCAGTTGATTTCCCTGCAGATGGAAGTGCACCTGCAGCGGTAACGGCATCCGTAAATGGCTCAACTTTATCTTGGACGGAGTCATCAAACGATGTAGTTGGTTATCGAATTTATAATGTTACAAATGGTGGCAACACATTAGTAACGTCCGTTCTTGAATCTACACAAAGTATTACGGTTGCTAGTGGACAAGCCTATGTTGTAGTGGCTGTAGATATTACAGGCTTAGCATCACCACATTCTAATGTAGCCTCTACTGGTGGTAGTGATGATGAACCTGACCCAGAGGATAATGGTCAAGAGACAATTCCACCGACAACACCGCCTACAAATGGCAATGGGTCTGGTAATAATGGGAACGGTTCAAACAATGGAAATGGATCAGGAAACGGCAATGGGTCTGGTGGCAATGGCAACGGCTCCAACAACGACAATGGATCTGGTGGCAATGGTAACGGCTCTAACAACGGCAATGGTTCCGGTGGTAACGGCAACGGCTCCAACAATGGTAATGGATCTGGTGGTAACGAATCAGGCCAACCGGAAGATGGCTCAAACGGCGGAGACAACAGCAATACTACTCCCCCAGAAACATCAAGCCGATAATCAATTTTGTTTCAATGTCAAACAGACTTACTACAATTCACTTTTGATTTGTAGTAAGTCTGTTTTTTTGTCATTATTAAGAAGACTACTATTTTGAAGGAGAGGGAAAATATGAACATATTAGTTTTAGGTGGCACACGTTTTTTTGGAAAAAAATTAGTGGAACTTTGCATTGAGAATGGACATGATGTAACGATTTTAACACGCGGTCAAAGCGGCAATCCTTTTGGAACAGCTGTCAAACAATTAATAGTTGATCGGGATGACCATGACGCATTAGAAAATGCTCTCGCCCATACAACGTGGGATATTGTTTATGATAATATTTGCTACTCTCCTAACGAGGCACATACCATTTGTGAGCTTTTAAAAGGGAAAACGAAAAAACTTGTCTTTACGTCTACTCTTTCAACCTATGAAGTAGATGGCAAGATGAAAAAGGAAGAAGATTTCGAGCCTTACCATTATCAAATTCTTATGGGGGATCGAGATGAATTTTCCTATGGAGAAGGAAAACGACAGGCTGAGGCTGTGTTGTTTAAAGAAGCTTCATTCCCAGTTGTTGCCGTACGTTTCCCAATTGTTATGGGCGAACATGATTACACACGTCGCTTGCATTTTCATGTTGAACGTATTTTACATGATCAGCCAATCTCATTACCAAATATCGATGCACAGATGAGCTATATTACAGATGAGGAAGCTGCTGAATTTTTATATTTTGCAGGCATTACTCCTATAGAAGGACCGTACAATGCTACGGCTTCTGGTGCCATTTCATTGAAAGAACTTCTTGCATTGATTGAGAAAGAGAGTGGAAAGCGCGCAAAAATTTCGCTTGTTGGTGGCGATGAAGAATCACAATCACCATATGGTGTATCTGCTGATTGGTATATGACGAATGCGAAAGCAGAGAAAGCAGGATTTACATTTAGTCAACTTCATGATTGGTTACCAAAATTAGTTAAAACATTAGTAAAACAACTTCAATAAAAAAGAAAGACAAAGAGTCTGCTAAATAAGCAGCAGATTCTTTGTCTGTAGATTAATATAATATAGTCTTTAAAATAGCTACTGCTTCGTCAATCTCTTCCTTCGTTACAGTTAATGGTGGCAATAAACGAATAACATTTGGACCTGCCCCCACTAACAAGAGACCCTTCTCCTCTGCAGCTGTGATATAAGCCGCTACTTCTGTTTCGCCACAGCTAATTCCCAGCATTAAGCCCTGACCCTGAATGATGTAGTTAGAAGGTAAATGCGCTTTTAGTTGTGCTACAAAATACGCTGACTGATCTTGTACTTGCTGTAAGAATGCTGGCTCAAAAACATGACTCAAGACGGCTTGAGCTACATTCATCGCAAGAGGGTTGCCACCAAATGTAGTGCCATGTGTACCTGGACTAAAGGTTGAATAAAGCTCGGCAGTTCCTAGCATTGCCCCTACTGGGAAGCCACCACCTAGGCCTTTCGCTAATGTCACAATATGTGGCTTTAACACAGTTTGTTCAAAGGCATAGCGTGTTCCTGTTCTTCCAATTCCTGTCTGGACTTCATCGATAATGAGTAATATCCCCTTGTCATCACATGCTTTCGCAATCGCATTAGCGAATTCTAGCGATACACAATTAACGCCACCTTCACCTTGAATCATCTCCAGCATAACGGCTGCTACAGAGTCATCAATAGTAGCTTCTAGTGCGGCAGCGTCATTGAATGGCAAAATCGTAAATTTTTCAACGAGTGGTCCAAAGCCGTTATGTATTTTGCCTTGACCTGTTGCAGACATTGCTCCGAATGTGCGACCATGGAATGATTTTTCGAAAGTAATAATGTGATTTTTCCCTGTATGTTTACGCGCTAACTTAATGGCCGCTTCATTTGCCTCCGCCCCACTATTACAGAAAAAAGCATGTGCAAAATGCGTATGAGCGATTAATTTTTCAGCCACTGTTTCCTGACCAGGGATATCAAAAAGGTTCGATATATGCCACAGCTTTTCACTTTGCTCTTGCAGTGCCTGCACGATGGCTGGATGGGCATGCCCCAGACTTGCTACTGCAATACCACTAGTAAAATCTAAATATTGTTTTCCTGTAGAATCCTCTACGACGGTGCCCTGCCCTTTGACGATTTGCGCACGACGTTTACCGTAGTTCCCGAATAAAGCACTCATGTTATCATCTCCGCTATTATTTGAAATGGTCTTCTTTCAACATCTATACTTTTAATAAGCTCTTATTAGAACATTAGGTAGCATGAAGTTTATCGGAAGTGACAATTGTAGTGCCAATCAATGTCTCTCCCACAATTTGCACGGAAGGTATACCTGCACGTAAACAATCGATAGCTCCTTGTACTTTCGGAATCATCCCCCCATATAGATGCCCTTGTTCTATCCATTGGTCAATAAGAGAGGGTGTTGCCATTGTTTGATATTCATCACAGACTCGAATACCACTTACATCTGTAACGAATAATAAACTATCTGCCCCTAAGGCTAATGCTATTTCACTTGCGACTGTATCACCGTTAATGTTTAAAGCCTGACCTGCTTCACTTGCTCCAACACAAGCAATAACAGGTACAATTCCCACTGACAATAAAGTTTCAAGTAAGGCTGTATGGATGGCTTTTACTGCTCCTACAAAACCATAAACATCTTTATCTAAATAATCTGCCACCATTAATTGACCATCAAAACCGTTTAGCCCAATGGCTTTAACGCCGGCACTTGTTAATTCATGAACTAAAGTAGGGTTAACCTGCCCAATCAAAGTTGATTGGACAACATTCATAGCTATCTCATTTGTCACACGTATACCATTTAATGTATGCGATTCTATGCCTCGAGCAGCTAATTCACGATTAATAGCTGGGCCACCGCCATGAGTAATAATAAGCTCCACACCGCTATCTTGAAGCTTTTTAAAATTATAAAAAAAATCTTTATTTAAGCCCTCTAGTGTACTACCTCCGAGCTTGATCACCATTCGTTTACGAGCGGTATGATGCGTTGATTTGGACGTAGTCATACGTTAAGTCACATCCCCAAGCATGCCCCTTACCTTCACCCATACCAAGGGACACATATATTTTCACTTCATGCATTTTTAAAATTTGTATTAATTCATCCTCTGAGAAAGGAATTGGCTCACCGTTTTCTACCATTGTAGCGCCTCCAATTTGAATCGTAATTTTATCCGGATCTACATTCGCACCACTATACCCTACTGCTGCAATAATTCGTCCCCAGTTCGCATCACAGCCAAAAACAGCAGTCTTTACAAGTGGTGAACCTACGACGGTCTTCGCAATTTTTCGTGCCTCTTCATCTGAAACTGCGTCAACAACTTCTACTTCAATAAGCTTGGTTGCCCCTTCTCCATCCTTGGCAATCATTTTTGCTAAATCTTCGGCTACTGTTTTCAATGTGTAATAGAAATTTAACCAATCTGGATGCTTAGGTGTTAACGGCTTATTTCCGGCGAAACCGTTCGCCAATACAACAACTGTGTCGTTTGTAGATGTATCCCCGTCGACTGTAATGGCATTAAACGTGAGATTGGTAATATCGGATAATGCACTTTGTAATACATCAGATTCTATTTGGGCATCTGTCGTAATAAAGCCCAACATTGTTGCCATATTTGGTTCAATCATGCCTGAACCCTTCGCAACACCAGCGATAATGACTTCCTTGCCATCTATCGTAGTACTATAGCTTGTGTTTTTCATAACTGTATCTGTCGTTAAAATCGCCTGTGCAAAGTCAATAGCACTTTCTAAATTGTCCTTCGGTTCTAGCTGTTGAATACCGTTTATTACTGGCTCCAACTTCATCATTTCGCCAATGACACCCGTTGAACAAACTCCCACCAATTCAGGTGCAATCCCTAATTTTTTAGCCGCTTGCGCCTGCATTGTTTGGGCATCCTTCACCCCTTGCTTCCCTGTACAAGCATTAGCATTACCCGAATTCACGATTATCGCCTGCATTTTTTTTGTTGTGTAAACAACTTCCTTTGTTACTTTTAATGGGGCTGCCTGCACAGCATTTGTTGTAAAAACACCAGCAACACTAGCTGGTACCTCACTTAATAAAATCGCTAAATCTTTCTTCTTATGTTTTAAACCACAATGTAACCCAGCTGCCTTAAAGCCTTTTGGTGAAACAATATTTTTACTTGATAATTTTTTCATTACATTTATTGATGTAGTAACTGTCATCCATAATTCCTCCTTATTTTTTCATCAAACTAAACGTGGAACTGTTAAATAAAGAACGGTACGACATCAAGACCTGTCGTTTGTGGTAAGTCAAATTGTACATTCATATTTTGGATAGCTTGCCCTGCAGCCCCTTTGACTAGATTGTCAATCACACTAACGATTGTGGCACGATTTGTACGAGAATCTACTTTCACCAAAATATCGCAATAATTGGAACCCTTGACACGGTTAGTCCCTAAACTAGTAGCATCTGTAACAATTCGAACAAAAGGATGTTTTTCATAAGTCTCCTGTAAGCAAGCAATCAACTGATCCTCTGTAACACCTGCCATTACAGGCGCATAGGATGTTGCTAAAATCCCGCGTGTCATAGGTACTAAATGAGTATTGAAAGTAATATTTTTTTCTACATGAGCAAACATGGATAAAGCCTGTTCTATTTCTGGTATATGTTGATGTGTATTTACTTTATAAATAGAGAAATTCTCATTCGTCTCACTAAAATGAGTTGTTTGTGACGGCTTATTGCCAGCTCCTGAGATGCCACTTTTTACATCAATCACTAAAAAGCTCGGATCAATTAAGCGTTCTTTCACTAGCGGTAGTAATGATAACAACACTGCTGTTGGGTAACAACCTGGATTAGCAATAAGAGTAGCTTGCTGTATCTGCTCTGAATTCCATTCCGTTAAACCATAAACACTTTGCTGAACTGTATTAAATGGTGCTGCTTTTTTGCCATACCATGCTTCATAGCTTGCAAGATTTTTTAACCGGAAATCACCAGATAAATCTATTAATTTTGGACCCTTGTTAACCAATGATGGTAATAACTTACTTGTTACGCCAGATGGTGTACTTGTAAAAATTACATCAAACATCGCTAAAGTATCTTCCTCTATTTTTTGTAACGGCCTATCTACAATCGTCAAAAGATGACCAAACTTTGAAGAAAAAAGAACTCCCTCCTCGGAAGAAGTAAATAATGTTAGCTGCTCTACAGCCGGATGATTATGTAAAAACCGAATAAGCTCTAGCCCACCATAACCTGTTGCTCCAACAATTCCTACTTTCAATGCACTCACCTCTAAAATAAGTTAAAAATAGTATACGTCTGCATAAATATTAAGTCAACTGAATTTTTATTTAATTTTCATTTTTTTCCGTACACCATACCTTCCCGTTAAAATATCCCTTCAGCATTGTGAAATAAAGAAAAAAGAAGACAAGAATCCTTTCATTGATTGAATGAATCCTTACCTTCTTTTCATGCATAGATTGTATAAAAATTAATTGATGTCCTTTACTTTATCAGTCTTCCATCGTCGATAAGTCACCCGTAGGTAAATTTAACTCCCATGCCTTCAACACTCGACGCATAATCTTACCACTGCGTGTTTTTGGTAGTTTTTCCTTAAATTCAATTTCACGTGGTGCAGCATGAGCCGATAAACCTTTTTTAACAAAATCTCTTATATCCTCAATTAATCGATCAGATTGTTCAACGCCCTCTCGTAAGGATACAAAGGCTTTTATGATTTCCCCTCGGACTGGATCTGGTTTTCCAATGACTCCTGCTTCAACAATATCTGGATGCTCCAATAGCTTGCTTTCCACTTCGAATGGTCCTACACGCTCACCGGCTGTCATAATGACATCATCCACTCGACCTTGGAACCAGAAGTATCCGTCATCATCCATATAGGCAGAATCTCCAGATACATACCATTTCCCTTTTAAAAAGTAAGATTCATAGCGCTCTGGATTGCCCCAAATTTGACGCATCATAGCTGGCCAACCTCGTTGAATAGCTAAATTTCCCATTGTAAACGGTGGTACTTCGTTTCCAGCATCATCTACAATCGTCGCATGAATACCTGGAAGTGGTTTTCCCATCGATCCTGGCTTAATATCCATCGAAGGGTAATTACAAATCATATGCGCTCCTGTTTCTGTCATCCACCATGTATCATGGATTCGATGACCTAATTCTTCTACGCCCCAACGAATCACTTCGGGGTTCAATGGTTCACCGACAGATAGCACATGACGTAAAGATGATAGGTCATAGCTTTCAAGCAAGCCACTCCCTGCCCCCATCAGCATACGGAATGCAGTTGGTGCACTATACCATACCGTAACACTATAATCTTCAATGGCTTGATACCATGCTTGCGGTGAGAATCTTCCTCCAACGATCACCATTGTTACCCCATTTAACCATGGCCCAAAAATACCATAGGCTGTTCCTGTCACCCATCCTGGATCAGCCGTACACCAATAAATATCTTCCTCACGTAAATCAAGAACCCATTTCGTAGATTGGTATTGTTGAAGCATAGCATTATGAACATGTAGCACTCCTTTTGGAGCACCAGTTGATCCAGAGGTATAGTGAAGAATCATCCCATCTTCTCGATCTACCCACTCCATATCAAACTGAGCAGAAGCCCCTTTCAATCGTTGATTAAAGTCTAGAATTTGGGCTGTTTCCTCAATATCCTCACCTATTAAAAAGATATGCTCGAGATGAGGTAATTTAGCGATAGGTACACGTTCAAGTAGCGCCGGTGTAGTAACTAATACTTTCGCCTCACTATCTGCTAGTCGATCATACACAGCACCTTCCATAAAAGCTTCAAATAATGGTCCAACAATAACCCCCATTTTCAGCGCACCTAATAATGAAAAATAGAGCTCAGGAGATCGTGGCATAAAAATAAATAAACGATCACCTTTTTGTAGATTAGTAGCTGTTTTGAGCACGTTGGCAGCCTTGTTGGTTAACCTTTTCATTTCATTAAATGAATACGCCTCTTTACGTTTACCATCATTAAAATAAAGGGCAACTTTATTTTTACGATGTGTTTCTGTATGGCGATCAATTGCCTCATACGCCATATTCACTAAACCTGTTTCGTACCAGCTAAATGCTTTTTCCGTATCAGCCCAATTATGAGACTTTGCCACTTCTTCATAATTCATTAAATGGTGCTGACCAGCTAAAGCCGTTAACTTCTCCTTCATTTTCATCCCCATGAAACTACCCCTTTCTTTGCTTTTGCTTCAAACTGTTCATTTTTCAACAATCCCCTCTGCTGAAATAATAAATTTACGTTCCAAGCAAAATATATATGCAGCTTTTGTTATATAACAGTTTATCACATTACAAATGACATAATTCTTAATTACACTACTTTTATCTGTTAAATAACAGAAGCAATATATTATATTTTACACGAATCCAAAGAGATTGTCTTAATATTTTTACTTTTCCGAAAATACAGGTATATTTTGCAAAAATAAGCGTTTTTACGCAAGAAATCAGCTATAATGGAATTATTAAACTCAGGTGGTGGCATTATGGAACATAAAAAAACTTTTTTTTCTGTCAAAAGGGAAACTAAGCATGGTACTGTGTATGTGGAAGGACCTGTTCCTCCAGAAAAATTAGCTACTTATTCTTTCCATGAGGGCTTGGTTGCTTTTAGACCTCCAAAACAGCAACAACAAGCTATCATTGAAATTGCAGGGCTTCCTGAAGGGCGTATTATTATTATTCGAAACGAAGATATTGTTGTAGGCTATGTGACCTATCTTTATCCTGATCCACTTGAACGATGGGCAGAGGACCGAATCGATGACATGATTGAATTAGGGGCAATTGAAGTGATTCCCGACTATCGCGGAACCGGTTCAGGAAAGGCATTACTAGCCGTTTCATTTATGGGTGATGAAATGGAGGATTATTTAGTGATAACTACCGAATATTATTGGCATTGGGATTTAAAGGGGACTGGCTTAAATGTTTGGGACTATCGCAAAATGATGGAGAAGATGATGAGTTCTGTCGGATTCGAATATTTTGCTACGGATGATCCAGAAATTACATCACACCCAGCAAATTGTTTAATGGCTCGCGAAGGTAAACGCGTGCCTCCTGAGACAATCGAAAGATTTGATAGGCTTCGTTTTAGAAATCGTTTCATGTATTAAAACCAATGCAAAGGGGATACGTATATGATCGTAGAAGAAATTATGAATGAGGAACCTTACACATTAGCTCCTACCAATACCGTATTGGAGGCACTAAAGCTAATGCGTGACAAAAAAGTTCGCCATTTACCAGTTATAGATGATGAACGTCACGTTCTAGGAGTGATTACAGAAAGGGACATTAAAGAAGTTTTGCCATCATCTTTACAAGATGAACCTAAATCTCCTGTTTTTCATGCAAAAGTAGAAGAAATAATGGTCAAGGATCCGCTTGTCGGTCATCCACTTGATTTTGTTGAAGAGGTCGCTCTTACCTTCTACGAATCCAAAGTGGGTTGTTTACCTATTGTCTCTGGAGGGAAATTAGTAGGAATTGTTACTACAACGGATTTACTCTATACATATATAGAGCTGACCGGTGCTACGGAACCTGGCTCAAAAATTGAAATTCGAGTAGCTGACACGCCAGGTGTTTTATTTGAAATAACAAAGATATTTCATCATCATCATGCCAATGTCCAAAGCGTCTTAGTGTATCCTGATTCTGAAAATACGCAAAATAAAATTTTAAGCGTCCGAGTAAAAACACTGAATCCTTTAGCTATGATTAAAGACCTTCGCAAAGAAGGATTTGATGTACTCTGGCCTAATTTACCAGGTGTTTCGTTATAATGAAAAAGGCAGTATTTGTTTACTCGCCTGAACAACTCGGATATAAATTTTCAGATACACATCCTTTTAATCATAAACGCTTGACGCTAACGATGGATTTACTAAAAAAAATAGATGCTCTCGATGATATAGATATTATTCCAGCACGTGTTGCAACAGAAGAGGAGCTACTGCTTGCCCATGACCCTAAGTATATTGATATCGTAAAGAAGGCAGGACATGGAGAATTATCGGTATCCCAATGTGAAAGCTATGGTATCGGCACAGAAGACACACCAATTTTTAAAAATATGCATGAAGCAAGTGCCCAATTAGTCGGTGGGACATTAACTGCCGTTGATTATGTAATGGAAGGAAAAGCTGAGCATGCGCTCAATCTTGGTGGAGGGCTACATCACGGTTTTCGTGGTCGCGCATCAGGATTTTGTATTTACAATGATAGTACAGTTGCGATTCGATACTTACAGGAAAAATATAATGCCCGTGTATTATATGTCGATACAGATGCGCATCATGGGGACGGTGTACAATGGAGCTTTTATGAGGATCCAAATGTTTGTACATTGTCTATTCACGAAACAGGGCGCTATCTATTCCCTGGAACAGGCAATATTACTGAACGAGGCAACGGACAAGGGTATGGTACCTCCTTTAATTTCCCTATGGATGCTTTTACAGAGGATGAAAGTTTCCTAGAAATCTATGAACAATCTATGAGAGAGGTTTTCGAATATTTCAAGCCCGATGTTGTGCTCACGCAAAATGGAGCAGATGCCCATTATTTTGATCCTTTGACACATCTTCATGGCACTATGAATATATATCGTGAAATTCCAAAACTCGCACACCAATTAGCCCATGAATATTGCGATGGTAAGTGGATTGCAGTGGGTGGAGGTGGCTATGATATATGGCGAGTAGTTCCACGTGCTTGGTCCATGCTCTGGTTAGAAATGACTGACCAGGCGTTACCATCGGGACCTCTTCCACAGGCATGGCTTGACCGCTGGCAAACTGAAGCTCCCGTTCCTTTTATTCCAACTTGGGAGGACCCATATCCTTTATATGAGCCCATTCCACGGAAGACAGAAATAGAAGAAAAAAATGCTCAAATGTTAGCAAAAGCACTACACCTTATTCGCAATGAAAAACGAGATTAACACCTTTCCTCACGATTTTTCGTGGGGTTTTTTTCATTGGTTTAAAGCCACATCACCCTGCGCTCCATTTTAAATAAAAAACACGCAAATCCTCGATAAGATTTACGTGTTCCTAAATATTATTTACTTTTGACGGATTGTCGATGTTCAATACGATGGGGTAAAATTACCGCCTCATCCTCGACCGGTTCCTTACTCATCAATTTAGTAAGTAGGCGCATAGCAACAGCACCAATATCGTACAGTGGTAATGCAACACTTGTTAGTTGTGGACGAACCATTCGTGCTAACTTAGAATTCTCAAAGCTAATCACTTCGATATCCTTTGGAACATTTTTACCGGCGTCTTGTGCACCATGAATTAAACCAATTGCCAATTCATCACTGCCCGCAAAATAGGCTGTAGGTGGTTGTTCAAGCGCTGATAAAATCTCCCAAGCTTCTAAGCCCATGTCATAGCTAGATTCTTCAGCAGCAATTAAAGCTTCATCTATTGGCAAGCCAGCATCCTGTAATGCTTTCTTATAGGCTGCTAGCTTGAATTTTCCGTTAATTGTATACGAAAGTGGGCCCGTTACGAAACCAATGCGTGTATGACCATTTTGAATCAGTAAAGATATCGCTTCATAAGCCGCTTGGAAATAGTCAATATTGACAGTAGCTATTGTTTGCGATTCATCTACAGAGCCTGCTAATACAATAGGGACCGGTGAATGATCCATTGTTTGTTGCATCTTTTCTGTTACTTCATCACTCATCATCACAATACCATCTACTTGTTTGCCAAGCATAGTATCAAGTAACTGTAACTCTTTATCTTCATGTTGATCTGAGTTGGCTAAAATAATATTATAACGGTACATTGTAGCTATATCCTCTACACCACGAGCCAGCTCTGCATAAACATTGTTTGCAATATCTGGGATAATCACGCCAACTGTTGTTGTTTTCTTACTTGCTAATCCACGCGCTACTGCGTTTGGACGGTATTCTAATCGTTCAATTACTTCTAGTACTTTTTTTCGTGTTGCTGGTTTTACGTTTTGATTACCATTGACTACACGAGAGACCGTTGCCATAGAAACATTTGCTTCTCTTGCAACATCATAAATTGTAACAGTCATCGTACGTGCCTCCCTTTTTTCCTATTATAGCCTTATCATACGATAATTTTCATATTATTTTCAAGAAGAACTACGTAAAAACCAAGTACTAATAGTCCTATTCTAGACATTATTTTGTCACGATATAACAAACACCGCCTGCCAAAGTAAGCAAGCGGTGTTAGCTGTTAACAATTAAGCATGGATTTCATGATTTTTCATGAATTTTTGTAGTGTTTCATAGAATGCGTCGAATGTTGGGATGTCCATTTGTTGTTGTGAATCAGAAAGTGCTACAGATGGATCTGGATGCACTTCTGCCATAACACCATCAGCACCGATTGCAATGGCTGCTTTGGCACATGGTAACAATAAATCACGACGTCCTGTTGAGTGTGTAACATCTACGAATACTGGCAAATGTGTTTCTTGTTTTAACACTGGTACGGCAGAAATATCTAATGTATTACGAGTTGCTTTTTCATAAGTACGAATACCACGCTCACAAAGGATGATATTTTCATTTCCTTTAGACATAATGTATTCCGCTGCATGGATGAACTCATCAATCGTTGCAGCTAAGCCTCGTTTTAGTAGGACAGGTTTATTAGTTGCACCTGCTGCTTTTAATAATTCAAAGTTTTGCATATTTCGTGCACCGATTTGAATCACATCAATATAATCTAATGCTTCCTCTAAATGACCTGGCGTCACAATTTCAGTAATAACGCCTAAACCATATTCCTCAGACACACGTTTTAAGATTTTTAAGCCTTCTAATCCAAGACCTTGGAAGTCGTATGGAGAAGTACGTGGCTTATAAGCACCACCACGGATTAGCTTTTCACCTTTTGCCTTAATAGAAGCCGCTACTGCAGCTACTTGCTCATAAGATTCAACAGCACAAGGACCAAAAACGAAAGATGGCTTCCCTTGCCCAATTAATTCACCATTAATATTAATGACTGTATCTTCGGATTTTTTCTTACGAGATACAAGTAATTCTTTCTTCTTATCAGCTTCAAGTTGTTTTAAAGCTGTTTTAAAGATTTGTTTAAATATATAATCTACCGTCATTTGGTTTAATGGACCTTGGTTGTGTTCTTTAATAAGATCAAGCATGTGTCTTTCACGCAGTGGGTCATAGCGATTTACACCTTGTTTTTCTTTAATTTTACCGATTTCATCAACTACAGCTGCACGTTCGTTAATAAGACGAAGAATTTCTAAGTTTAATCCGTCAATTTGACTACGTAAGCTTTCTAAATCTTTTTGGCTCATGCTTTCTTGCTCCTCTCCTCATGACAGACACTTTCAGAACTCTGAAATGTATGTTACATTTTTAGATAATAGCAATATTATAATCAATGTTGTTCAGAATGTCACGCATTTTTAATTTAGCGCTTCAACTCGCTAAATTAAAATTGAGATATAACGCGAAAGGAAGCGATTACATTGAGTTCTAAATTATTTGCACTTGATATTGGTACACGCTCAGTGGTCGGAATTATTCTTCAAGAAGAAAATGACCATTATCATGTAGAAGATATTGTAGTGAAAGAGCATAAAGAACGTGCCATGGTGGATGGTCAAATACATAATGTCATGTATGTGGCAGAATTAATTAATACAATAAAATATGAACTTGAAGAGAAACACGGTCCCCTGACGAAAGTAAGTGTTGCAGCAGCGGGCCGATCCTTGAAAACTGAACAAGCTAGCGTGACGATCAATATACGTAATCGTCCTATTTTTACAGAAGAAGATATAAGTCGCTTAGAGCTCCAAGCAGTTCAACAAGCCCAACAGCAACTTTTACAACATAAAGAAGATGCCAAAATAAGTCACTATTACTGCGTAGGCTACTCAGTCCTCTACTATCGCTTGGATGGTGAAGAAATTGGCAGCCTCTTGGATCAACAAGGAGACGAGGCACAAATCGAGGTCATCGCTACGTTCCTACCTCGTGTTGTAGTCGAATCATTAATTGCCGCTTTAAAACGAGCTGATTTAGAAATGGAAGCTTTGACATTAGAACCAATTGCAGCTATTAATGTCCTTATCCCTTCCACGATGCGTCGTTTAAATGTGGCTCTTGTCGATATAGGCGCGGGTACTTCTGATATTGCCATTACCGATAAAAGTACTGTTGTAGCCTATGGTATGGTTCCAACAGCAGGCGATGAAATAACAGAGGCTTTAAGTGACCATTATTTACTAGACTTTCCTGTTGCCGAAATAGCAAAGCGTCAGCTTCAAACAGCAGAAGAAATATTAATTCAAGATATTCTTGGTTTTGATCAGTATTACCCAAAAGCTGAAGTTTTATTAGCAATTGAACCTGCTGTCAAGCAGCTTGCAAAGTCCATTGGAGAAGAAATTTTACGACTCAATAACCGTGTGGCTCCAAAGGCTGTTATGCTTGTTGGCGGAGGTAGCTTAACACCTAACTTAACAACAGAACTTGGACTAGTCCTTGATTTACCAGCAAACCGTATAGCCGTTCGAGGCATTGATGCTATTCAAAACCTGACAAAAGAAGAGCATATCAAAGCATCGCCAGAGTTAGTTACGCCAATCGGTATTGCCATAGCAGCGAAAAAAATGCCTATCCAATATATGAGTTTAACGGTAAATAATCAGGTGGTTCGTCTTTTTGAGCTAAAAGAAATGACAGTTGCAGATGCTTTTTTAGCGGCTAATATCCGCGCTAAACAATTGTATGGAAAACCTGGCCACGGCTTATCTATTAGTGTTAACGGACAAGATATATTCATTCCTGGTGGTCATGGACAGCCAGCTGAAATATTAGTCAACGGACAACAAGCATCAACGAAAACACTAATTAAAACAGGCGATGCCATTCAGCTAGAGGAAGGACAAGATGGACAGCCAGCCACAGTAACGGTGAGAGATCTTATTGATCATGCTGCAATCAAGACCATAACTATTCAAAATACAAAATATGTCATTGAGCCGAAAATTTCAGTCAATCACTCACCCGCATCGCTGGATACAGTTTTGAATGATCGTGATAGTGTCGTTTTTGAGATAGCTGAAACCATTGAGGAAATTTTTAAAGCCACAAACAACTGGCATTTATTGAAGCAATTTGAGTCTTATACAATACATGTCGATGGACAGCCTTTATTTTTACCTGAGTTTTCTTCCCAATTAACAATTAATGGTAAAACTACTAAATTGAGCTATGCTGTGCAAGATGGTGACATGATTAACTTTCAGCAGCAATCATTGCCAACTGTTCAGCACATTGCAGACCAAATGAATCTTTTGCTGGAAGATAAAATCATTATTCATTTCCAAAATGAAGTAGTGGAGCTTTCCAAAACAGTACATGAAGCACTGGTCAATCAAATGATTGTAGCTCCTCTTTCAACTGTGCCCAATGGAGCCACTGTATTATTTACAGAGAAGGATCGCAGTCGTTGGATTTATCAAGATGTATTTCGCTTTTCTAATTGGCAGCTCCCAAGCACATTCAAAGGAAATTTTACGATTTTAAGAAACGGCCAGCCTGCAAGTTTTGATATGGAAATTTTCGGTGGCGATCGACTTGAAATACTATTAGCTGAAACCCCTATCGTATAAAAAAAGGGATACGTTACACGATGATCATGTAACGTATCCCTTTTCGTTATGCATTATGCACGTACTTCTTCATTTGAGTCTTTTGTTTCGTCTTTTTTCTCTTCTGCTTTTACTTCTTCGTTAGGAATAAAATCCTCAAGTGGTTCTTCACCCTCAAAGGAAACCGTCCCATCATCAAAAACTGTAGGAGCCTTTGCTGTTTTTAAAGTTTTTACTTTCTCCACTAATTGTGTAGATTGTTCTTGAATTTGTTTAGAAAGTTGAACCGTTTTATCTTTTGCAGTTGTCGAGAAGTCTGCACTCTTATCTTTTAAATGAACAGCTTGTACAGCCACTTCACTACGTAAATCTTTTCCTGATTTTGGAGCCAACAGTAGACCTGCTGCAGCACCTACAATTCCACCTACTAATGCGCCAATCACAAAATCTTTCATGTTTACACGCTCCTCTTCATAAATCGAATCTTGCGAATGATAAAGCTGAGGCAATGAACTTTCAAGCTGTTTTTCCTTTACTTCATTAAAATTTGGCTTTTGAGTTGTCATGCAACAATTCCTCCCCATCATATTATCAATTTTGTCTAGACAGGTTGTCCATCTACTTTTTACAGATGCATGTTCAACTTATGTCCAAGACTTTATTTTTATTCAGACCGTATCATGTACTTACTGAATAATTTTTACTATTTACGACCCCATTTTCTTTTCGGCTTTTCTACTTGAACCGTGTCAAAGCCATACACATCCTCAGATACAGTTTCTTGCTCTATGATTTTGCGCTTTTTCCATTTATCAGCAATGCCCATTGCAACATTGCTCCACTGTACTACTTGCGCAATTTTTTCTTCATTTTGTTCTACACTTTTAGAAACAGAAGAAGTAATTTGCTGTACAGAATTATTTAAACCATTAACAGAATCACCAATACCTTTAACAGCTTGAACCACTGAATTTAACTGTTCAGATTTATGTTGAATATCCTCTGCTAAGCTATTTGTTTTGGATAATAAAGAAGTTGTTTCTCGTGTGACACCTTCCATTTGGCCTTCAATACCTGATAAAGTACCAGATAAACTGCTTAAGATGGACTTGAGCGAGAATAATGTCATTCCTACACTCACACATAAAATTAAAAACCCGATTGCAGCGATAATGGCTGCAATATACAAAATCACTTCCATAAGTTGACCTCCTGCTAGTAAATTCTCTTTACTATTACTTTCCCTATCTTCGACAAAAAAAACGGAATTCCTGCTCAAATTTTAAAAAAACAGCTTAACCCCTACGGACTAAGCTGTTTCATCGTTTTTAAGCACGGCTTCAAAAGCATCTTGGAATTTATGAACATCTCCAGCACCCATAAATAAGAATACTGCGCCTTGATGTTTTGTTAGTATATCAATTCCTTCAGTGGTAATCACTGCACTGCCCTCGATTAATGACGCCAAATCTTGAATAGAAAGTGCGCCTTGCGTTTCTCTTGCAGAGCCAAAAATATCACATAAATAGGCTGTATCTGCAAGGCTTAGACTATCTGCGAAATCTTGTAAAAAAGCTTGTGTACGTGTAAATGTATGCGGTTGGAATATAGCAACTAGCTCACGATCTGGGAACTTTTGTCGCGCTGATTGAATGGTAGCACGAATTTCCGTTGGATGGTGGGCATAGTCATCTATTAATACATTATCCCCTATATCTGTTTCAGTAAAACGTCTTTTTACACCTTTATACGTGTGCAAACGATCCTGAATAATATCCGGTGAAATTCCTTCATATTCACATAGAGTAATGACCGCTAATGTATTTAAAATGGCGTGATCCCCAAATAATGGAATGAAGAAAGTGCTATAAAATTCATTACGAACAAAAACATCGAATTTTGTACCTTCTGTCGTTTTTTCAACATTACGAGCTTCGAAATCATTCTCAGATCCAAATCCATAATAAACAACCGGAACTTTTGCTTGGATACGTTGAAGTTGTTCATCATCGCCACATGCAATAATAGCTTTCTTTACTTGTAAAGCTAATGATTGAAAAGCAGAATAGACATCATCTATATTGGCAAAGTAGTCTGGGTGATCAAAATCAATATTTGTCATCACCGCATAGTCAGGATTATATGCTAAAAAGTGTCGGCGGTATTCACACGCTTCCATCACAAAGAAGTCAGCATTCGCATGACCAGCACCAGTACCATCACCAATTAAATATGATGTTGGTTTATAACCACCTACCACATGTGCCATTAAACCTGTAGTTGAAGTTTTACCATGTGCACCTGTTATGGCAATGGATATATAGTTACCAATATATTCTCCTAAAAATTTATGGTAACGAATAATCTCTACGCCGATTTCTCGGGCACGAATTAATTCTGGATGATCATCAGGAAAAGCATTACCTGCAATTACAGTCATGCCTTCTTTAATATTATCTGCATTAAATGTAAAAATTGGAATATTACGTTCACGTAACGGCTGCTCCGTGAAGAAATATTTATCGACATCTGAGCCCTGTACTTGTTCACCAGCATCAAATAAGATTTGTGCAAGTGAACTCATGCCAGAACCTTTAATGCCTGTGAAATGAAAAACTGTCATTAATTAAACCCCCCGGGAATTTCAATATCCCATCTATCATCTATTAGGTGTAACGTATTATTTCACGATTGATTAGGTATTAATACCTTCACAAGTATTAAAAAATACGTACTATTCAACACATCTTGTCTATTATAGCACTTTTTATGCATAAGGATAGATGTGTAACTTTTCTAAAAAAACTAATTTCGACGTAAATTAGATAATGTAGACGAAAACAAGGCAATTCCTATTCAAACATAGTAATTAAATCTTCTTCCGTAATGAAACTTTCACGCGGCTTACTACCTCTTGCCTCTGAGATAAAGCCATGTGATTCCAACATATCAATTAAACGAGCAGCACGATTATAGCCAATATGATATTTTCGCTGAATTAATGACGTAGAAGCTCCACCTTGTTCAAAAACAAAACGGCAAACATCTTCAAACAAATCATCCTGTTCTGCGGATACCTCTGTTTTCTTCAATAGCTCCTCTTGATCAAAAATATAATCAGGCTCTCCTTGTTCACGAACATGCTCGATGATCGCTTCAATTTCATCATCTGTAACAAATGTACCTTGGAGACGAACTGGCGCTGACATACCGTTACCTAAATATAGCATATCGCCTCGTCCAAGTAACCTTTCTGCTCCCTGCCCATCCAAAATTGTACGAGAATCAATTTGTGAAGATACCGCAAAGGCAATACGTGTAGGAATATTGGATTTAATTAATCCTGTAATAACGTCTACAGATGGTCTTTGTGTTGCAACAATTAAATGAATTCCACATGCACGTGCCTTTTGAGCAATACGGCAAATTGCCTCCTCTACATCTGCTGGAGACATCATCATTAAATCGGCTAATTCATCAATAACAATTAAAATATATGGCAATTTCAAGCTATGTTCATTATTTTTATCTGCTATTGCATTATAGCGCGTAATATCCCTTGCCCCTGCATGCGCAAACAGTTGATATCGACGTTCCATTTCCTCCACTGCCCATTTAAGTGCTGCCGTTGCAGCCTTCACATCTGTGATCACAGGGCTAACTAAGTGTGGAATATGGTTAAATGGTGCTAGTTCTACCATTTTAGGGTCAATCAACATTAGTTTTAGCTCATGTGGTGCAGCTTTATATAATAAACTAACCAAAATAGAATTGATACAAACGGATTTACCTGAGCCTGTCGCACCAGCAATTAAACCATGAGGCATTTTTCGTAAATCTAGTGTAACAGGCTTACCTGTTAGATCAAGACCTAATGCTGCCTCCAACGGAGAATCTGATTCAAGGAAGGATGCACTATTCGTCACTTCTGATAATCGTACAGCTCTTGATACTCGGTTTGGGATCTCAATACCAATCGAACTTTTCCCAGGGATTGGTGCTTGAATACGAATATCCTTTGCTGCTAAAGCAAGCTTTAAATCATCTGCTAAATTTCTGATTTTACTTACCTTCGTACCATGACTCACAGTAATTTCAAATTGAGTAACTGCTGGTCCCTGCATAATCGATTCGATTTGAGCAGAAACCTGGAAATAAGAAAGTGCTTCCACCAATGTATCTCCCTGCTGCTCCATCCAATCTGTATCCTGTGTTTTTTCCTCTGGTAGCTCTAAATATTCGTCAGTAGGCTTTTGATAAACGTGAACAGGTATTGCTTTTTCCTCAACCGGTAGCTCCTGTTCAGCTTCTAAAATCTGTTCTTGATTCACCACAGGTTTTACTGGAGAATCCTCTACAATTTCAGGAAGAACTTCAGTTACTGAAATGAACTCTGATTCTAGCTCTGTCGTTGCAGCAACTTCATCTACACTAATTCTTTCAATTTCTGCTCCTTCATTCGTAGATACACGAGTCATAGTTGTTACAGGAGCCATTGTAATAACTGCTACTGGATTTTCTGATTTGGCTTCTGTAACGAGTTCTTGTCTTTCATCTTCGCGTCCATTGTATTCGACATCTCCTTGAATTTGACTGAATAAAGCAGATTGTGAATCGCTTTCTTCCTCTAGCTGTGGTTCAACTAGCTGTATAGCATCTGAATCTATGCTCTCCGAAGGCAGGGATTGTTCCTCTTCTTTAGCTTCCGTCACATCCATCAGCACATCTTCTACCGCTGCCAGATTACTTTCCACACGAATAGGTTGTGCCATTTTCATTTGCTGTTGAATCCGCCATTTTTCTTTATCCGTTTTTAACATTAAAACATTGAAAGGAATGCGACTTTTTTCTTCCTTTGGCAAAGCATCAGATGATTGTTCATCAATATCCAACTGATAGTCCTCTTCATTACTAGAAGGCTGTACGACAGTTACCTCTCCAATATGAATGGTGGAATTTTCAATTTGGACTTGTTCCACAATCAATTCTTTAACATGAATCTCAGACTGCTCTGCAGAAAGCTGCTGTATGGTTTGATCTTGCATAGCTGCTTCCTTCACTTGATCTTCAAATGCCATGGCAAAAGGTGTGGTTTGTGGCACCACGATATCCGTTGGCGCACTGTCCGGTACACCCTTTTCTTCATCCAATACATCAGCATCAAATGTAATAGGTTCAACAGTCGGTTCATGGAATTCTTGTTCAATTTCAACATGATGTTCTGTACTAGGCGGCTCTTTTTCTTCTAGTATATTTTCATTAGCCACATTTGTTGTCGCTTCTTTTAATGACTGATGAATTGTCAATACATCAGAGGTTGCCCTAGCCGTTTCTTGTAGCTCCTGTTCTTCTTTTCTTTTATCCAATAATTCATTGATAGGACTTGGTTTCGCAAATCCATAAACGGGTGAAGGTACATCCGTTGGGACAAAGCGTTTACGATTTTCAAGAAAATCGCTATCTACTTTTTGAACTTTTTGTTCTTTCCACTGTGGTTTATCTTTTGGTGCAGATGTTGTCTTAGGTATGATTGACTCTTCACGATCTTGTGCATCTCGGAAAACTAAACTCGCTCTTGAACGGTGTTCCTGTTCAACTGGTTGACTTTTCATAGTTGTTTTTCTACCAGTGCGTTTTGAACGATTCGCTAATAAATCTCGAATCCCTGATACATCTACATCATAAACGCTGGAATCAACAATATGATGATTTAAATGCTTGGGTAAGGATAAATCCTCAATTTGCCCATAATAATCATCATTTTCTACCTGATTGAACATTTCTTTTTGGGGCGCTTGTGATACAACGCCTTCCTCATCATCGTCAATCAATGGGAAACGGAAAGTTTTTTGCTTAGTCATCGGCGCCTCTTGCTGAATATGTAACTGTTCTGCTTGTTCCTCACCATAGTCCTCATAAAATTCTTCATACTCGTATTCATTTTCATCTTTATTTAAAATTTTAGTTATTTGTTTTTTTAACCAGTTCACTTCGTTTCACTCATTTCTCTTACACTTCATTTATAGCATTGTCTAGTATTCCTCAAATCAATAGCTCAATGTCTATATCAAAAGCATACCATAAAAACGGTCGCGAAACTTGCATTTAGAGGCTCATTCTACACAAAAAAATCGTTATGTTACTAGCATATTAGTAACATAACGATTTAGGGAATTTCACCTTGATACATTGGATAATATCATGATAAAAATTTAATTTTATAATAATTTTATTATTAAAAAATGAGTTTATCATTTACTCATTGATTCAAATGCACTACCTACGATAGCATCTTCAGGCAAAACTAAAATCCCTTTTTCAGATGGAGCATTCGGAATAGCTAGCTCACGTGCTGAACAAAGCATGCCAAATGAATCTACACCTCTTAAATTCCCTTCTTTTATAAGCATTCCTGAAGGCATAACTGCACCAATTTTTGCAACAACCACCTTTTGTCCTGCTTCTACATTAGGTGCGCCACAAACAATTTGTAAAGTCTCATCTCCAACGTTTACAGAACAGATACTTAATTTATCAGCATTTGGATGCTTCTCTTTTGTCTCTACAAAACCTACGACAAACTTCGGAGAAAAATCAACGTCTAGGCTAATGTTAGCACCGTTCTTCTCGATTGCTGCTGCTAATTGTTCAACTAACTCAGGTGTTACCTCAACTAATCCTTTTGCATCTGTTTGTACATATTGGCTCGCGTTAAATAAATTAAATGCTTTAACTTCACCTGTTTGAGCTTCTTTTAAAATAGCAATATCTCCAGCACGCTCTACTGCTGTATTAACGATAGACTCCGTTGCTAGTTGAACTAGTAATACATCTCCTACATGCTCTTTGTTGTAAAATACGTTCATTGTTTTTCTTGCTCCTTTTTCACTCTATTTTTTGCTAAGATAAAGATCGGTTCTAATTCCCCATCTTCATAAATAAAAGATAATGACGTGATTGGTACTGTACCAACTGTAAAGAAATGCATAGTCATCTGCGCTAATACATCATACCCTGTTTCATTCCGAATATCACCTATAATTAGCACATCTTGATGGGGCACAGACAATGTCATATCCCCCTCTATTTGAGTACGCATTTCTTTTAAAAAGCTCTCATTTAAAATTCGGCTTGCATCATAGCCATCATTCATATTAACAAAATAAAAGATGTTATTGGCGACCTCATCCTTTTTATAAGAAGTTGGTAATTGTTTAACTGAAAAACGTGCCATTTCACGAATTTGCTCTACACTTAATTGTAAAGCTTCCAGCATAGATTCATCGATAAAACGATAGGTTTTGCCTAAATCAAGCGCATAAAAGATACGTGTTTCCGCTGTATGGTCTGTTGTAATAAACGCATGTCCCTCTTTTGACGCTTGAGGATATGATGTCGCACGAATAACAGGATAAATGTGTGTATCCGTTTGGAAACCCTGTTCTTTTTCTTGTTCCATCGCATTAAAAGTTTGCGTAATCGTATACACAACCTCATCAATAGCTGACTCTTGCTTATCATTGTATTTTGCTAAAATTCCAGGTAACGAAAGCTCCATACCTTTTTCAATCGTCTTATGATTTAATCTTAATTTATCGTGCTTTTTATCGAAATGAAAATCGTATTTCTCTTCGTTTAATCGTTTTCTTAATAGCTCTACAAGCTGCTCTGATGTCAATTGCTTCATTCTTTCTCACATCCTATCTTCAAAATGAAACGGCTCACATGTTTGTGAACCGTCTTGTTCAATCTTGTTTATTTACTTCATCTTAACCGAATGAACGATTTTCGTCATCTCACGCAAATTATCTTCTATATGTTTGGCCTTAGAAATCGTGGTCATTTTCACGCCACCACTACTCACAATGAGCTCCATTTCATTCTCATCATCTGTTTTTAGTACCGCTGTAAAGCCAAAGCGACCATCTTTATCATAAGTAGTCTCCTCAATGATTTTATCAGCTTCATTTTCTTTTAAAAGATGATAATAAAGTTTACTATCTTGTGCTTCTCTATCGTTAATGAAGAGGATGTAGCTTTCTTTTCCTTTTGAAATAACAATATTGTAAGCATCTGAACTATCTTCAACTTTAAAATTTGAAGGTAAGTATAAATTAATATCCCCAATTTCCTCGGTATGTTCTTCAGGCTCTTCTGCAAAAACCGTTTCTGTGATTTGAAGCCCGTTGGCAATTTGCTCATCGATCGATTGATTGCAGCCAGAAAGCATCAGAAGTAACAGCGTCAGGCCAATAGCTTGTAGCCATTTATATGACATGTCTCTCTTCCTTTCTCTTTCACTACTAACTTTTTTTCTATTTTAAAAAAATTATTAGGAAGATGCAACCTCTCCGCATGCACATCACTAATTCCATTTAACTATTTTTCAGAAAATGTGAACAAATATTGACCAACCAATAGTGATACAATATGCTCAAACATCATTTGTCGGCTTACTAAACCTTGTGTAAAAATCCCTACTGCTCCAGCGCCCTGACGAATATCTCTGCGCTGTGTATACTTCTCCATCAGTGGGCCAAGCTCTCCACCAGATCTGATTTCCTGGGCAATTTCTTTTGGTAAAATAATTTGTGCACCTGCCGCTGTAAACGTTGTTCCATCGGATACTGTTAATGCACCCCAATTACACACATACATATCGTCTTCTATTTCAGTTACACCACCTTCTAAGCCAAAGGATAATGATGCATCTGTTGTTATCATGGCATTTTTGGCACGGTTTATGGCACCTAATCTCGTTTCCTCATTCGACATAGGTTGATCTGATACTTCAGAAGCAGCTCTCACATAGGTAAAGATTGTATCCTCAAAATATTTTTGAGCTACAGCTTCAACTGCTTCAGTTTTCGCTTTATTAGTAGTTCCAATTGCTATTTTCATCAAACCCCTACTTTCTTCCCATAGAAAAAGATGCCTTTTTACAGGCATCTTTCCAACTTCTTATACATTAGCGCGAATAGACTCTAAAGTCGAACGATCTGCTTTTTTCACTAATTCAACAATTAATGCTTTAGCAGCAGCATAATCATCAATGTGAATGATAGACGCAGATGTGTGAATATAACGTGAACAAACACCAATTACTGCACTTGGTACACCGTCGTTAGCTGTATGTACTCGCCCAGCGTCAGTTCCACCCTGTGATACAAAGTATTGGTAAGGAATATGGTTGGATTCAGCTGTATCTAAAATGAATTCTCGCATACCACGATGTGTCACCATTGTACGGTCTAGAATACGAAGTAATGTTCCTTTACCAAGCTGTCCAAATTGATCTTTTTTACCTGATGTATCATTTGCTGGTGATGCATCTAATGCAAAAAATAAATCTGGTTTAATCATGTTTGCTGACACTTGAGCACCACGTAAACCAACCTCTTCCATTACATTTGCCCCTGAATATAAATGAGATCCAAGCTTGTCATTTTTGACTTCTTTCATTAATTCAATTGCTAAACCACAGCCATAGCGGTTATCCCAAGCCTTGGCCATAATTTTTTTCGGATTGGCCATTGGTGTAAATGGACAAACAGGAATGATGGATTGTCCTGGACGAACTCCCAATGCTACCGCATCTTCCTTGCTGTCAGCACCAATATCAATTAACATATTTTTTATATCCATAGGCTTAGAGCGTTCTGCATCCGTTAATAAATGCGGTGGGATAGATGCAATAACACCAGGGATAGCCCCATTTTTCGTATAGACTTCTACACGTTGTGCAAGCATAACCTGATTCCACCAGCCACCTAACGTCTGAAAACGAATCATGCCATTATCAGTAATGGAAGTAACCATAAATGCTACTTCATCCATGTGACCTGCAACTAAAATTTTTGGAGCATCTGCAACATCACTATGCTTTACACCAAAAATCCCCCCCAAATTGTCTTGAACGATTTCATCTGAATACTTTTCCAACTCAGATCGCATGAACGCGCGAACAGCGTGCTCATTACCAGGAGCACCTGGTAACTCTGTTAATGTTTTAAATAATTGCAATGTTTCCTCATTCATGTTGACTCTCTCCCCACGAAGTAGAATATTCTTCCTCGCCTATTGTAACATATTTATTTCCGAATTCGAAATATTGATACATTTCTAAAACTGTTATCATGTGAACGTGCATTCACTCTATAGGCTATGCTAAAATATAGGTACAGAAAAAGGAGGAAGATGTATGAAATTACGTGATTTTTTAATTGGTGTTGCAACTGGCTTAGCTGCCGCAGTCATTATTAAAGAAGCTAGTGAAAAAGTTTCTCCGTTCGTACCTGCAGGACAAGTACTTGAAAACATAAAAAAAGAATTTAAAAAGGATGCTCCGATTGACGGTTCCTGGATTTTTATGAAAACAGAAGATTATACAAATGGTATCATTACTATTCCTGTCTATCGTGGAGGAATCTCACGCATGCATGAGGGTGAAATGCAAACATTTGAATTTGCTGCTGATGCACGCTCTGGCGTTGTAGTGGAATTAACAGAGGTTTAGCCCTTAAAAAACAAGCAAAAGAAGCCATCTCATTTTTAATTGAGATGGCTTCTCTTTATTATTCTGATAAACCTTTATTATTAAAGTATTTTTTATATTTACGATAATAATTTAAGTTATTGAGTGTTAGCTTCACCCACCGCTTTGTATTCATATCTTCATTATAGTAAAGGGAGTTTGTGTATTTACCTTCACTAATTAATTTTTTTGCCTCTAATTTAAGCTTTTCGTTCGATGCATATTTGAATAATACACCTTTTGGAATAACCATCCACAGATGTTTATCTTCCACATAAGTAACCTCTTGCTCAATGTTTAACATATGATCATCAGCAACATACTTCATTAAATTATGGCCACTTGCCGTTACATAATAGCTGGAACGTCCATTACGTAAATTAATTTCAAACAGCTTGTACTGTTTATCACGAATATCGTATTTCATATCGAAATTGGCAAAGCCTGTATAGCCGATGTCCTCTAAGAAGAAACGTACTTGATCCATTAATTCTTTATCGTATGTTGTAACAATTGCTGCATAACTTCCGATTCCTTCAGGTGAATGTTCTTCTAGAATAGGATTTCCTAGACACATTAGCTTGACTTTCCCGTCTTTGCCCACATAAGCGTTAAGCACACGCATATAAGAATCATCACCAGGGATAAATTCTTGAATAATCATTGTATCTTGATAGCTTGAGCTATAAATTGCTTTTAAAATAGCTGTTTTTTCTGCCTCATCATGCGCAACAAAAACCTTTTTTTTCCCTGGGAATTTACATGCCCAGTATTCAACAGAATTGGACGCCTTTAAAATAATTGGATACTCGAATGGAGGCGTAAAACTTTCATAGTTATCTGCTGTTACAGTCGTTGTCCCTGGATATTTAAAATCGTATTTATCACACATCTTATAGAAATTCTCTTTGAGTAAAATTTCATCCATTAAAGACTCATCGATGTAAGGCACTGTGAAATGCTCCTGTAGCGCTGGCTTATTTTTAATAATAAGCTTGGCATAATCGTCACCACACGCTAAGAGTAATAGTTTTTTATCCGCATATTGTTTTGCAACTTGTGCAAGGGCAGGAGCAAATACATCCTGCTCATTTAAACGGTCGATTTCTTGAAATTGTAAGATATGACTATCTTGTGTGGCTGTTAAATGAGAACGTCCTAAGACAAGTGGTTTAATTCCATATGCTTCATAAAATGCACGGGCCATCCCATATGCATTCATATCTGATCCTAGTAAAACTGGTAAAAATGGTTGTTCAGTTGCCATGTTTATTTCAACTCTCTTTTATATTTTAGTTTCGTGTTTAGTGTATCATATTTTCTATCATCATCACGAACAAAAAAGCGAGGTATCGACATTTTACATGTCAACTACCTCGTAATTGTTAGAATGGAATAACAGCTTGTCTACTACGTTCGAGCTTAGCCTTGATTTCTTTCCCAGTTTCATCCCATTTAATCATGCGGTAATAGGCATCATGGTAGAAAATAAAGCCATAGTTATTGGCAAGAGCTTCTTTCATAAGACGCTCTTTGGCAAAAACACTTGTCATTGGATAGTCATCATAAGCTAAAACCCATAATGGATTTTGATGAGCATGAGTAGGCATAATGTCTGCCATATGCAAAAGTACTTCGCCTTGTTGGGTAAGTTTAATTACAGCATGTCCTTCACTATGCCCACCTGTATGAATCAGCTCGATTCCTGGTGCTACTTCCAACATACCTTCATAGGTTTCAACTAAGTGCTGCACAGGCTCCCAATTTTCTTTCCAGTACGTATTTTTCGAGCGAATATTTGGGTTACGCATCTCATCCCATTCAATTTTTGTCGCGAAAATTTTAGCATTTGGGAAAGTAGGCACAAGCACATCATCTTGCCACTGAGTTAAACCACCAGCATGATCAAAATGTAAATGTGTCATTAGCACCGCATCAATATCTGCTGTCGTTAAGCCAAGCTCTTGTAAACTATCCGCTAACGAAGATTCCTCAGTTACACCAAAGTTTCTTAGCTGTTTTTCATTTAATTTATTAAAGCCAACACCCGTATCAATAAGATAGTTTTTGCCCTCATATTGAATAAGAATTGGTTCTGTTGGTAATTCAATTTGATTTTTTTCGTTGACTGGATATTTGCGCGACCAAAGTGGTTTCGGTACCACTCCAAACATCGCACCACCATCTAGGCACGTAACACCCCCGTTAAGCCATGATAATGTCATATTGTGAAACTGTAACTGATCCATCCATATTCCCCCTACAATTTAGTAATAAATTGCGACTCTAAGCGATAAATCGGCTGTCCTTTGGCAGAGAATTTCTGCTCATATTCAGTCATCACATTATCCTCTGGCATGTTTGCATGTAGGTCGAGTGATACATATTTTAGTAACATACCATATTCAGATATACTGATTAATGAAAATTCAAACAAACCACGGTTATCCGTTTTAAAATGGATTTCCCCATTATCCACCAAAATCGACTCATATAATTTCAAAAAATCCCCATGCGTCAAACGTCTTTTGGCATGACGTGTTTTTGGCCAAGGATCTGAGAAATTCAAATATACACGTGCTACATCATTTTTATTAAAGAATTTATTTAAATCAGCGCCATTTACTTTAAGCAAACGTAAATTGGCTGGAGATTTTGCTTCTAGAACTTTCTCTAATGCACAAACGATTACACTATCATAAAGCTCAATCCCTATATAATTAATATCTGGATTTTGCAAAGCCATTCCCGTAACAAATTGTCCCTTTCCAGTACCAACTTCAATATGAATTGGGTTGTCATTTCCGAAAACAGCCTGCCAATTTCCTTTAAAGTCTTCAGGATTCGGAACGATTACCTCTGGATGATTTGTAATCATTTCCTCTGCCCAAGGCTTATTTCTTAATCTCACTATTGTTCCTCATTTCTTTCTTATAAAATTATTGATTTTTTTATAGTATAACGTATTCCTCTTACATTCGCATAAAATTATTGCGCAATGATATTATTTAAGAACTCTTTGTCATTATGTTCCATGCACTCTGTTGCACTGTACAGTGGATGGTAGAACCCTGATGAACACGTCCACTATAATTACCATCCATATGACAATCAACCTTGTGGTCATTCACGATAATATCGAAATGTTGTCCTTGTAAAAATGTGATTTCTTTAAATTTCGTATGCTTTTCAAAAAAAACAGTAACAAAAATAAGTAATAATTTTAGACGCGAAATATCATGGACGATTGTAATATCGACTCGACCATCATCTGCTTTTGCATCTGGTGATATTTTCATACCTCCGCCGAAATATGGCTGATTGCACATGGCGACAAACCATGCTCGTTGAAATTGCCACTCTTGATGATCGGAACGTATCGTGACGTTAAAACATTCAAAGCTAAATAAGCCTCTAATGACAGCAATAGCATATGACAGCTTACCCAATCCTATTTTATTGAGGTAAAATTTAAGGCGAGATGTATTAATCGATTTTGTTACATAAGCATCAAAGCCTATGCCAGCATTGTTGACAAAGATTTCATCCCATCTATTGCTGAGCTGAATGCTTCCCGCATCTATTTTTGTATAGGCCGTAGAAGCATTCATTACATAGTCCTCGATTTGCTGAGCATTGTAAAATGTGGAAAACGAACGCGCAAAATCATTACCAGAGCCAGCACGAACCACACCAAGCACTATAAATTCATTATGTACAACACCACTAAACACCTCATGGATAGTGCCATCTCCACCAACAACTATCAGTAATTTTTGATCCTGCTGTTGTCGTGCCCATTGTTTGGCAAGTTCTCGTCCATGTCCCTCATATTCCGTAAAAGCCACTTCATAGTCTATCGTTAGCTGCTTTCGAAGTTGGGACCATACTTTCTTACCTTTTCCATTCCCTGCAGCTTCATTGACAATAAATAAAATTTGCATACTCAATCCTCTGTTGTTTGTGGAGCTTGCTGCCAAATATCTCTATTAAACGAAGTAGTTTGTACAGTATTTAGAATCGCTTGAGCCGCACGTATTTGCATATGCTTCATTGGAGAGGAGGCCTTTCGCAAATGCTCCATCCATTCTCCGTAATTTCGGCGATCAACAAAACGAACCCCATACGGTGAACCCGGATAATCAAAATAACCATTTCGAGTTAATACAACTTTTCTAATAGGCATATCTATATTCTCTTCTTTAAACAATTGGGATAGTACCGATTCCATACGGGCTAAGTTTATCGTTGGATTCAGAACTTTAGAATCCTTTGTCCCCACCTTTTTCATCCAAAAGCGATCACTTCCTCCAACATATACGGCTTGATTATCTGCTTCCAAAACGGTAATACAAATACACTCCGTTGGAGACATTAACACGACATCAAGCTCAATCGGTGCTTTTCTTATTTGTAGTATAGGATAATAAAACAACAAGAAATTATCTGGTAATGTTTGTAATAAAGTACGTAGTAACGAGTCACGCATGAAGCGAGGATCTACATATGATTTTTCACGTAATGTTGAACTAGCCCATTTCATTTGGAAATGGAAGAATTGATCAATAAACATTCGCTTCAATTCATGAATGGATTGCGGAGCATACACAATCTTAGGTTCAAATGTTAGTGTTGTTTCTTCTTCTGGAATGGTATCCTCGCTACTTATGAGCTCGTTTGATATTTCTATATCTTCCACGTCTTCTGCTGCTTCTTTTTGTCGTCCTGTAAATATTTTTTTAATAAAGGAAAATCGCTCTTTCTCCTCGAAAGTATCCGTTTCCGTCTCATTATCAATATGTTGCCACTCGCTTATATCTTCTCCCAATTCCCATTGACGCTTAATGCGATCCCATTGGCTTTTCTTCAAGCGTACAAATTGTGTAGGATATCTTGCTAAGTCAATTTGATAGCGAGAAATATAATCTTGTATTTTCACTAATTGTGCCATGTAAAGGTCACTCCATTCTTCCTTACCATCTCGTTAGTTCTCTCTTTTTTCAATTGCTTAAGATAAAAGAGTCATGCATTCTTATGTATTCATTACATCGACATTTTTTCTACAAATTTCAATCTGTAAGATTATGCTACTATCCTTTTCATTTTACATGACGAGACCTAACATTACACCATAAATAAAGAGAACTATCCATACAGATAGTTCCCTACAAGGTCTTTTATTTTGTATTGATTGAAAGTGGTAATTTCGCTTCAAATGTTTGCTGTAATTGACGAGTCCATTCACCTGGAACTCCAGCACCAATTTGGTTGCCGTCCACATCAATGACTGGCGTAACCTCAGAAGATACAGACGACACAATGATTTCATCCATTGTTAGTAAATCCGCTTTCGTCATTGGCTCTTCGATTACGGGTAAATTAATTTCTTCCGCACATTTTAAAATAACTTGACGTGTAATACCATTTAAGATGAAATTATTAGCTGGATGTGTATAAAGTTTTCCATCTTTAATGCCGTAAACATTTGCTGAAGAGCATTCTGTCACGATATCTCCGCGATGTAAGATCGCTTCATAGCAACCTTTTTCAGCAGCTTCTTGTTTTGCTAAAACTGCACCAAGCAGGTTTAAAGATTTAATGTCACAACGTAACCAACGAATATCCTCAACAAAAGTGGCTTTAACACCCTTTTCAAAGTTTTCATATGCTCGTTCACCCGCTTTTACATTACCAGTTAATACTGCTGGAATACTTGCATCCGGGAAAACGTGATTACGGGAGTTAGCTCCACGAGTAATTTGAAAATAAACATGTCCTGTTTCCAAATTATTCTTTTCGATTAGCTCATGTAGTAATTTGTGTAAAACATCTTTTGTATAAGGAATAACAAGGCGTATTTTTTCGGCGCTCGCATAGAAACGATCAATGTGCTCTTGTGCTGTAAACATATTTCCGTTATATACTTTGATTACTTCATAAATACCGTCACCGAACTGATAACCTCTGTCTTCTGGTGAGATTGCAATAGATCCTTCTTCAACAATTTGATCATTCCATAATGAATATGCCATTTTCCGTTCATCCTTTTCGTCTTTATGTTATTTTTTTCCCGCAAGCTCAACAATTGCTTCCGCATAAATAGCCGCTGCTTTTACAAGATTTTCAACCACTACAAACTCATCCGCCCGATGCGCCACATCCTGCTCCCCAGGGAATAACATGCCAAATGCCACGCCTTTTTTCAGCACACGTGCATACGTCCCACCACCTGTAGATAATAACGGTGTTTCTGTATCACCTGATTGACGTCTATAAATGGACGCTAATGTTTGGATAAATGGATCATCTTCACTGACATAATGAGGCTTGGAGTCGTCTTGAATATCTAATGAAAATCCTCTTTTTACAACTAAACGTTGAGCCTCTGTAATTTTTTCATCGAATGGATAGGACACAGAATAGCGCATACTAATTACTAAACTGCCACCTTTACTAACATCATAGCTAACAATGCCTGGATTTAACGTCGTATGACCAGACATGGCATCTTCGAATTGTAATTCAAGCTGATGGCCATAATGATCCTGATAAAAAACATCTGCGATAAAGTCGACAAATTGATTACTTGTCTCTGTCGTCAACTCTTGTTGTAAAAACGCAGCAAGATAAACAGCTGCATTGACACCTTTTTCTGGTTCCATTGCATGGGCTGCTTTACCTTTGATAGTTATTATATAGCGAGAGTCCTCCATTAATAAAGAGCCATCTAGCTGATTTTTGCTTAAAAATGTTTGAAAATTCTGTTCGAATTGCGCTGATACATGCTGAACTTTAGCTTGGGCCAAATCTGGTACCATATTTGGGCGCTTTCCTGCATTAAATAATAGTAGTTGTTCTTTCGTTGCATCACCCACTTTATTTTGAGAGAACACAAGCTCTGCAATGCCTTTCTCAGCATTAATGAGCGGGAAATCTGCATCGGGGGCAAAACCGATTGACGGCATTTCTTCCTGTTTGAAATAGTGGTCGACACAGCGGAACCCTGTTTCTTCATCCGTACCAACGATCATTCGCACTCTTTTATCTAATTGAATACCTGCATCTTTGACAAGTTTCATGGCCATCCATGCCGCAACTGTAGGGCCTTTATCATCAATTGCACCACGTGCATACAGCTTACCATCGGCTACAGTGCCGCTAAATGGTGGATATGTCCAATCAGCTTCATCTCCAATTGGAACAACATCAACGTGACATAAAATACCTAATAATTCTTCACCTGCACCCATTTCGATATGTCCAGCATAGTTATCAACATTTTTCGTTAGTAACCCTTCTTTTTGGCCCTTTGCTAGTAGCCATTCAAGCGCTTGAAGTGGACCATTACCAAAAGGTATCTCAGTAGTTTTCGTATCCTCATCAAGAATACTATTAATTTGCACAAGCTCCTGTAACTCTTGTACTAATTCATCTTGCCTTTCTTTTGCAGCCTGTAACCAATTCATACCATGTACCTCCTTCAAGTATTAACATTATTCTACACCTTACAACATATATGACAATCTTCTTTCTGACAACTATTTTCAGCAACTTCTACTGACACTACCACATATAGCATGTTTTTCACGTATTCCCACAAAATACAGTAAAAATTTTATGTTTCTATTGTAAATTTCTATTGCATTCACTAGAAAATCATGTAGTTTTTCTATATAATGAAGTTATCAGAATAATTCTTCTGACCATAAAAATTAGAAAAGGGGATGTCTAAGGCAGCTACTTAATAGCCTAAGTGCACTCCGCACATATTGTCGTCCGCTAGTCTTTGCCAAGAGAATTAAGATGAAGGAGTGGTTCATTTAATGAAACCAACTACTGATCGAATGCTTAATCGTATTAAAGACGTGTACATGTTTATTTTAGACAAAGGAACCGTGTCTACACAGGATTTAGTCGAAGAGTTTAGTATCACTCCTCGCACCGTTCAAAGAGATTTGAACGTGTTAGCCTTTAACGATTTGGTGACGAGTCCAAGTCGAGGCAGATGGACAACGACGAAGAAAAAAGTAAAATTGACGTCTTAGTTTTACGTAGAATGCGTAAAGCATTGTGTATGGAAAAGAATGACCTTTCGTCGGGGTCATTCTTTTTTTGTTGCTAGAAGATTATTAGATATTGTTTATCCTGTTGGATAAATCGAAGACCATCATTATTTTGATGTTTCATTGGCAGTGGGAATAAGATAATATCTTGAAAGCCCTTCTTGCTCCTTTAAATAAAATGAAGCTCGTTCAGTCATTTCTAGTGTAACTTCACTGAAACGTATCTCCTGAGAATATTTTGACTATTTACAGTTGCTTAACAATCCGTTAAACTCGAAACATTCTAAATTGTTGAGAGGAGGATTTTTTATGAAACTGTCAAATTTGTTTCATCCATTAGTTTGGATCATTTTGGGTGGAACAGTTTTCACACGTATTGCAAGCTTTATGGCAATGCCTTTTTTAGCTATTTATTTACATAATGAAATTGAAGCCTCTCCTTTACAAATTGGATTGACGATTGGGATTGCACCCCTTATTTCTACTGTTGGCGGGTTTTTCGGTGGATATTTAACGGATCGTTTCGGAAGGAAAAGCATCATTTTATTAACGATCATTGTGTGGAGCCTCGTTTTCTTCGGCTTTGCCACTGTCCATACGGTTTGGTTATTTATTCTATTCAACGCCTTGAACGGTCTTTGTCGCTCATTTTTTGAGCCTTCCACTCAGGCATTAATGATTGACTTTACACCTGCTGATAAACGGAAAAGACTTTTTTCATTACGTTACACGGCCATTAATATTGCCGCAGTCATTGGTCCAATAATAGGTGTCTATATCTCGCAGTTAGCAAGTCCTAGTATCCCCTTTATGCTAACAGGTATTATGTATATTATTTACGCCATATTTTTATTTTTCGTGTTAAATCGTTATCAAATGCAACAACAAAAAGCTGTTACGCAAACAAAAATTTTGCACACTTTCACAATTCTTTTAACAAATCGTGTGTTACTTAGCTTTATTTTGGGGGCGATCCTTATCAATATCGGATACTCTCAATTTGATTCGACATTGCCACAAATCATTGAATTAACCGTTGAAAATGGGACAAAACTGTATTCCCTATTGATTTCACTCAATGCAGCGGTCGTCTTATTATTACAATTGCCTATTAGTATTGTGTCTGAACGATTTTCATCATCCGCGACTTTATTAGTCGGTATTCTGTTTTTTGCTATCGGACTATTCATGTTCGGGTTCTCCGACAACTATACGCTCTATATCATCGCGATGATTATTTTTACGATTGGAGAAATCTTTGCCTTCCCTACAATGAATGTCATGATTGATGAAATTGCGCCTGACACTCAAAAAGCGACCTACCTTGGCGCTGCGCAATTTAAAAATTTAGGGGGCTTTATCGGACCCATTATAGGAGGTTGGCTATTAACACACTATATAGATGCCATGTTTGCAATTATAGCTGTCCTTGTATTATGTAGTTGTATCTTTTATCGATCTAAAACATCAACACATTAAAAAACGCTCCATATCTATCCAATAGCTCATTTTGCTATTTATAGAATGGGGCGTTTTTTCAAATCTTGCCATCTTTGTCAGCAGCGACTTCGTTGTAGCTAGAGTATTGGTCTTTACCAGCATTTTTCGATTGATATAGTGCTTGATCCGCTCGCTCAAATAAGATCATTTCTGAATCTTCGGGATGATGATAAATAGCCCCTCCCATACTCACTGATAGTACCGACCATTTCTCAATAGCATGACCTTCCAATTTGAGAGTCCTTATTTGCACCAAAATGGCATCTGCTATCTGTTGCATATGATGCTCTGTTGTATCATACAAAACAATGGCAAATTCATCTCCACCAAATCTTACGACAAAACCATCTTTTTTCACTACTTTTTTTAAGATTTTGGCCGTTCCAATTAAGATATGATCGCCTTCCGCATGGCCAAATTGATCATTTACTTGTTTAAAATTATCTAAATCGATTAACAATAATCCAGGCCTATTTATTTTTCGTTTCTTTAGTAAGCTATCCATTTTTCGAATATAGGTCGCACGATTATAAACACCTGTTAACGGATCAAAAGTGGCGAGATAGATTGTTTTAGAGAGTATTTTATTAATAACTGACAGCATTACAAAGGCAGTAACTAAAGCAATGGCTAGTAAAACCCAAAACTGTTTTGCGTTTTTTCGAAGCGCTTCCATTTTTGTGAAATTAGCATATTTCACATAAACAATTCTTTTGGAAGACTCCCCTCTGACCGTCTCTGCTTCATAGGGTAAAAAAAGATGCGTTTCAATATAACCCTGATTAATTGCTTTTTGATACTCGACAGGCTGCAGCTTCTTCCTTGCTAGCTCAAAATATTTCTGAAACTGTTCGGATTGTTCTTGAACTGTGATCCGCTTCGATTTTGAATCATTAAAGAAAACCCCACCAGCACTAATCGTTTGCACTTCTACTAAATCAACGTATTTCGCTACCAAATATTCTGAAGTTTTCTCAAAATTAAAAGTTTGAAAGACTGGATTTTTTAATAAGTCTATACTTAGTTCAAGAAGATATTTCTTATCATGTGTAGCAAGGTAGGCAAATTTCCTGTATTTTCCTGTAGTTGTAGAAATGTCTATTCCATCTGTGAAAAATTCCCCACTCGCACGTCTTTCATCCAATAATGCAGAAAAACGCTGACAGCACTTAGAAAAATTGAAACCAATATCTTTATCAAATGTTGTGTATATCACTGTATTAGTCTGATCTACTATGTATATATCCATATCATGTTTATTTTTCATTTGTTGTAAATCCCATACAGCAACATTCGGATTCTCACGATAATAGTTTTTTAAAGCTCTCAGTTCCTGCTCCATTTTGTCTGACATGTTTTCATCAAAATATAAATGAGCATTATCTACTGTTCGCATATCTGTAAGAATATGATTTTCTATTAACACTCTATTCCTGGCAACTTGTTCTTCTATATCATCAACTAATATTTGCCTATTCACACTTGAAATTACAGCAACAAGTATAACTGCAAAAGCTATTAAAGATAGTAATAATTTAATTCGCAGGTTCTTCATTTATTGGCCCTCTACTTATTTTCACCATCATTTTTTAAAAATATTTTAGACAATAATACGTTTCTTCACTATATTAAGATAACTCATTACATATTATACAGTTACTGTCACAAGGCTGTATATAAAAAATCCCCGATGCTAAGTTAGCATCGGGGAACATGTTAAGGGGTATTTTGTAAGCAGTTTAATTCTTCTGCAGTTAGCTCACGATATTCTCCTAACGCCAGATGATCGTCTAATTTTAGATTCCCCATAGATATACGCTTTAAATAGGTTACACGTTTACCTACAGATTCAAACATCCGCTTCACCTGATGAAATTTGCCCTCCTGAATTGTTAGCTCAATTTCAGATTGTGGCGCAGATTTTAGAATAACAAGCTTTCCAGGCTTTGTCATATACCCATCATCTAGCTCCACGCCATCTGCAAATTTCTCTACGTCCTCTTCCGTTACAACACCTTCAATATGTGCGTAATAAACCTTTGGCACGTGTTTTTTAGGAGACAATAAATTATGAGCTAGTATACCATCATTCGTTAATACCAGTAAGCCTTCTGTATCTTTATCGAGTCGGCCAACCGGAAAAGGTTTAAAATGCTGGTCTAATGGCTCCAATAGGTCAATAACTGTTTCATCTCTTAAGTCTTCTGTTGCAGAAATAACACCTGGTGGTTTATTCATCATAAAATAGACAAACTCTGTATAAACGACACGCTCTCCATAGACGGACACATTTTGCTGTTCTGGGTCGACATGCATAGCAGCATCTTTGACAGAAGCTCCATCTACTGTGACAGCTTTTTGCTTTAATAGCTGCTTAACTTCCTTCCGTGAGCCATATCCCATATTTGCAAGTAATTTATCTAAACGCATCTTACCACTCCTATTTCATTCCCAGCTTGCTCATAATACGAGTCAATCGTTCACCTAATAGCTTCTGTGCTAAACCTATACGGAGTGACAAAAAGCCATAGACAGCTACGCCAACAACTGCACAAATAACAGAGAACAGTAATGCTGAGAATTTACTATCAACTGGACCCATTAGTAATTCCAGTAACTTATGGACAATCAACACACTAATCGCCATTGCCATAGTCAATAATGCGATTAACACAACACGTCGAACGACCATCTCTGATCGATAATTTAACGTTTTACGTAACACAAGAATATTAATAATAATAGATACACTATACCCGATTGCAGTTGCTACAATAGCGCCATCTGCCTCCAACAAACGGATTAACGGGATATTTAGCGCTAGCTTAACGAAAATACCTGATAATAAGCTGAAGACAATCCATTTTTGAAAATCAATTCCTTGTAATAGGGCAGCTGTTACTTGGAATAACGCAAATAAAATGGCAACAGGTGCATAATGGGCTAAAATCATCGAACCCATTTCACTTTCAGAATACAGCATAAAATAAATTTCATTTGCTAATAGAGAAATACCAACTACAGCTGGCAATGTAATGAAGATTAAAATTTGATAGGTTTTATCCATCGCATGACGTAGCGATAAATATTCGCCCTGAGTGTAATATTTTGTAATTGTCGGGACAAGCGCCATTGAAAAACCTGTTGCTAGCATGACAGGAATGATGACAACCTTATGTGTCATAAAGTTAATCATCGATAAATAGGTATCTGTCACCTCAGCTAAGCCAATGGATGTCATAGCCCCATTAAATGTAAGCATATCGACTAATTGGAATAGTGGATTGGCTACACCTACAAACACCATTGGTATGGAGTAGGTAATAACTTCTTTATAAATATTGGACATTGGCAGCTGTGTAGAGGTTACACTTTGACTGCGTAATAAGTTAAATTCAGGCTGATATTTTTTCCAATAATAATAAAGAACACCTAAGCCACCAATCGCTCCTATAAAGGCTGCAAATACTGCAAAAGAAATGGCAGTCTCTGGCTTACCTTTGAACACAACAACCACGATGAAGGAACCGCCTAGTAACACGACAATTCGCACAATTTGCTCCACTAATTGTGAAACTGCGGTAGGCTCCATTTTGTCATAGCCTTGGAAGAAACCTCGCCAAAGACTCATAAATGGTACAACAATTAAGGCAAAACTAACCCATCTTATGACCGAAGCAATCTGATCTACTGTAAAAACTTGTTCTTCACTCTTAATCACTAATCCTGCTATAGGTGTAGCCAGGAAGAAGAGTGCAATAAATGCAGCAAAACCTGTCATCATCATAATGAGTATGCCTGATTTCATCAGCTTTCGACCTGATTGATAATCCCCCATTGCATTGTATTTAGAAACAAATTTGGAAACAGCAATGGGCGCACCTGATATGGCGATTGCCAGCATAATAGAATAAGGGATGTATGCATATTGATAGAGAGCGATATTTTTCTCTCCGACAATTGCATAAAACGGAAAAATATAAATTAATCCGAGCACCTTAGATAAAAACATCCCCAATGTTAATATCGCAGTACCTTTCATTAAATTGGACATCATACCCATCCATTCATTGTAAAATCAATATTATAGTTATACTTTCAGGTATACTTATAAAAATCTTTTCGTTTTTTTAAAGTCACAACATGCAAGCGCTGTCACTCGAAAGTTTCATAAGTAAACCAACTGTAATCTTAACATATTTATAGGAAATGAGACGCATAAAATCATCAAAAAGTTCATTAAAAAGTATACTTGATGAAAAAAGACCTGAAAATAATCGGTGAGGATTACAAAAACCCCCACCGATTAAAGCCCATTTCTTTATTACATGTCCACAAAGAACTTTTTATACCACACTAGGAATACATAGGCTGTCCAAATATAACGGCCGCGGTTTGCTTTTCCTTCATAGTGTTCATCTAAATAGCCAACTAATTGTTTTGTATCAAAGAATTCATCGGCAAAGTCAGTAGTAAACATTTCTTTTACCTTGTTGTAGTACTTTTCTTCACGCAACCAGTGACGAATTGGCACTGGGAAGCCTAGTTTTGGACGTTTAGCCCATTCTTCTGGTAATTCTTGATGTGCAGCTTGGCGTAGAACATATTTTGTATCAATGTCGTTGACACGATATTGAGATGGAATATTTTTAGCTAATTCCATTACTTCTTTATCTAAGAATGGTACTCGTAGTTCAATCGAATGCGCCATACTCATCTTGTCAGCTTTTAATAAAATATCGCCTGGCATCCAAAGATTTAAATCTAAGTACTGCATTTTCGTCACATCATCTTCGCCTGGTACTTCGTCATAAATACGTTTTGTAATAGATTTTACAGATGGCGCATTTTTATAGTCAGGTTTTAATACATTAATCGCATCTACTTCATCCCAAACTACAGCTTCCCCTATAAAGCGTTCCTCTACCGTTTGACCACCTTTAATAAGGAAGTTCGTATATTGGCTTTTAGGCAGACCTTCCGCTATTCCACGTAACGTTTTACGAACACCCCATGGAAGTTTTTCATATTTTTGCATTCTTCCTGAGTTTTGATACCAAGAGTAGCCACCAAAAATTTCATCCGCGCCTTCACCTGATAGTACAACTGTTACATCTTTAGAGGCTAGCTCTGAAAGGAAGTACAGAGGTACAGAAGAAGGGTTCGATTGTGGCTCATCCATATGCCATTGGATTTTTGGAAGAGCTTCAAAGCACTCATCTGCCGTAATATATTTACGTTCATTTTGAATATTTAACGTATCTGATAAATCCTTTGCTAGGTTCGTTTCATTAAACATATCTTCATAGTCAGCAAACCCAACTGAGAATGATTTATCTGGACGTAATAAAGACGTAATATAACTTGAGTCAATACCACCTGATAAGAATGAACCAACTTTTACATCACTGATTTTATGTGCTTCCACTGATTCTTTAACAGTTGATCGAATTTCTTCAATGTATTTTTCAATGGAAGCTTCTTTTGCATGGAATTTTTTATCCCAATATTGCACAATTTGCTTTTTGCCATTTTGAATAAGCATATAGTGTGCTGGTGGTAATTTAAAGACCCCTTTAAAGAATGTCTCATCCATCGCAGAATATTGGAATGTTAAATAAGGACGTAATGCCTTTTTATTTAATTCTTTAATAAATGAAGGATGTGGTAAAAATGATTTAATTTCAGAGCCAAAAATAAACGTACCATCTGTTGTATGTTCAGAGTAATACAATGGTTTAATACCAAAACCATCACGAGCAATGAATTGTAAATCATTCTTTTTATCCCAAATACAGAAAGCAAACATACCACGTAGCTTTTTCACAAAGTCTACACCGTATTCTACATAGCCATAAATAATAACTTCACTATCTGATTGCGTTTTAAAGGTATGTCCTTTTTCAATAAGATCTGCACGTAGCTCTTGGAAGTTAAAAATTTCACCATTGAATACAAGCACGATATTGCCGTCTTCACTATATAATGGTTGATTCGCTACATCTGATAAATCAATAATACTTAATCGTCTGAATCCTAACGTTACTGTATCGTCACTGTGAATACCACCACTATCTGGCCCGCGGTGAATAATTGTATTCATCATATTTTCAATTGTTTGATGATGATCAATCACATTTGTTCCATTAATATAACCTATAAATCCGCACATTCTATTTTTCACCTCATAATTTAGTGCATAACCTTTACCATAATAGCATGAAAAGACATTCATTTCATGCTGACAATGCTAATAAAGGAAACTTTCATCGATATAATTGTATAACAAAATTTATTGTGTTTCATTCTACTATAAAATACCCTTCTATACGAAGTAATGGATAAAGAATTATAAAACACTTTGCTATTATTTTCAATGTCAAAGAAGCCCCTACTCTATATAGACTTCATGTATAATAGGAAAGATTCCTAAATTGAAAAGAAAGTGAGTTTCTAACTATGTATGATGTAATCGTGATCGGTGGTGGCCCATCTGGTTTAATGGCGGCGATTGCTGCTGGAGAGCGGAAAAAGAAAGTTTTATTGTTAGAAAAAGGTGCAAAACTTGGCAAAAAACTAGCCATTTCTGGTGGTGGGCGCTGTAATGTGACTAATCGTTTGCCTGTTGAAGAAATCGTGAAGCATATCCCCGGTAATGGTCGTTTTCTTTATAGTCCTTTTACCGTTTATAATAATGAAGATATTATCGCATTTTTTGAAGGGCTTGGTGTCGCTCTAAAAGAAGAGGATCACGGTAGAATGTTTCCTATATCTAACCGGGCACAAGATGTTGTCGATGCGCTAATTCGTCAGCTTCAACGTTTACATGTTGAAGTTCGTTTACACACAGCCGTTAACAAGCTTGTTATGGATGAAGAAAAAATTCTCGGTGTCCGTCTTGCAGATGGCTCCGAAATTCGTAGCCAAGCAGTCATTGTGGCCGTTGGTGGCAAGGCTGTCCCACAAACGGGATCGACAGGTGATGGCTATCCATGGGCAGAGCGGGCTGGCCATACAATCACAACATTATTCCCAACAGAAGTCCCTGTTATATCGAAAGAGGACTTTATTCAAGCACGTGAACTACAGGGGCTAGCCTTACGCGATGTTGCTGTCTCTGTACTAAACAAAAAAGGTAAAGTACTCGTTACCCATCAAATGGACATGCTCTTTACACACTTTGGCTTAAGCGGACCTGCCGTTTTACGCTGTAGCCAATTCGTTGTAAAAGAATTAATGAAAACAGGCTACGAGCCCGTGACAATGCGTATACAAACTTTAACTAATTATAATGAAGAAACATGTCTACAATATTTAAATAAGTTGATTAAAGAGGACCCTAAAAAAGCTGTGAAAAATGTTTGGAAAGGCATCGCCCCTGAACGTTGGCTATTATTTTTATGTGAACAGGCAAATATCGATGTACAAGTAACGGATGCTGAATTATCTCAAGATAAAATTCGTCAGCTAGCTCATTTACTCGTTAACTTCACTTTGACAGTAAGCGGCACGCAATCACTTGATAAAGCATTCGTTACAGGCGGTGGTGTTTCCGTAAAAGAAATTGAGCCAAAAACAATGGCTTCAAAGAGAAAAGAAGGACTATTCTTCTGTGGTGAAATCCTGGATATTCACGGCTATACGGGAGGCTATAATATTACCTCCGCCCTTGTAACGGGACGTATTGCAGGAATGAATGCGGCTTTATAACAATAGAAGAAAAAGCGTGTCCGAACAAAACGGACACGCTTTTTTAGCTTTCACTAGACATATATACTTCTTCAAATGGTTGGATAATGACAAAGCCCTCACCCGAAAACGCCATCTGGATTGATTCGCCACTCCCACGACCGATAAATGTACGGAAGCTGATATCTGTTTTAAACTCAGGTGTTAAATTACCTGACCACGCGACAGTAGCATGTGGGTCAGTATAAACCGTTTCACCTGGTTTTACTAATAATGTTAATGGTTCGAAATGTGTTGTAATCGCTACTTTCCCTGTCCCTTGTAACGTTACATTAAATAAACCGCCTGACATGATGCCAGCCATTTTTCGCATTAAACGTATATCCCAGTTAATGCTAGGCTCAAAAGCAAGTAGATCATTCCCATTTACACAAAGACTGTCGTTTTTCAAATCAAAGACGGTTACTTTCTTACCTTGATCGGCTAAATAAAGTCTGCCCTTTCCGCTCGCTTTCATCAATTGTGTACCTTCACCTGTTAAAGCCTTTTTAAACATCTTACCAAGTCCGTGCTCCAATACGCGCTCACGTTCAAATTTAATGTCTCCTGTATAGGAAATCATTGCGCCCATTTTGGACCATACTTCACCGTTTAAATTAACCTCTAATACACGCTCAGTTTCCAATTCAAAATAATCATTTTCTTGATCATCCTGCTGTGTTTTATGAACAAATTCATCTAAAGAAAATTTCCCCATAGTAGATCCCTCCCTAATTACTTTATATACGATTACTTTTGAGAAAAGATTCAAATTTTAGCTGTTTATCCCTTATCTTGTCTTTCGTTATAAATTTTCTCTTTTAATAACGAAATCTTTTTATTTCCAGTAATGGTATTGACACCAGATATGCACTGTTATACATTAAACAAGGAACAGATAATTGTTATATAACAATCAATACAAAAAAATAACTATATAAGTGCCATGTGCGAAATGACACTTATACAGTTATCGCAAAAATATATTATTGAGTAGCGGAAACGTCTCCAACATTTTGTGCCGCTTTTAAAGCAGTTTGTTTACGTACATCAGCACGTAATGTTATTGAAATGATTAATGAAGCAGCGATTAATCCTGCAAATACATAGAATACAGGAATATAGCTTCCATAAGCATTTTTAATTGTGCTTACTAACAACGGTCCGAAAATACCACCCAATGACCAAGTTGTTAATAAATAACCATGAATAACACCAAGTTGCTTCGTTCCAAATAAATCACTTGCAAAAGCAGGTAAATTTGAGAACCCTCCACCATAGCAACTAACGACTAAGAAAATAAGTGCTTGGAAAATAATCACGTTCGTTGTATGTGGTAAAACGATAAATGTAATTAGCTGTGCTGTAAAGAAAATAACAAAAACATTTGAACGCCCAATATAATCAGACACAGCGGCCCAAATTAAACGACCACCACCATTAAATAACCCCATGATTCCTACCATCGCTGCTGCTCCTGCAACTGATAACCCAACAATTTCCTGCGCCATTGGTGAAGCAACAGAAATCATCATAATTCCTGCTGTAACATTGACTAAATGCATAGACCATAGCATCCAGAAATGCTTTGTTTTGACAGCCTCACGTGCTGACATAACTGCTAAATCTTTTTTTACTACTTCTTTGCCGTTATCTGCTGCTGCCTTCATATTAGCTGGCATATAACCAGGCTTAGGCGGCGCTATATAAGAAGCCCCTAAAATCATTAACGTGAAATAACTTGCCCCTAAAATAAAGTATGTTGTAGAGATGCCAACTGCCTCCATTAAGTTGGCTGCGACTGGCGCTGTAATCAGTGCACCAGATCCAAAACCAAGTACGGCCATCCCTGTTGCTAGGCCTCGTCGATCTGGGAACCATTTTACAAGCGTTGATACTGGCGCAATATAACCAATCCCCATACCTAATCCACTAAGTACGCCATATGTTAACCAGTACAACACGACAGAATCCATTGAAATCGCAACACCTGCACCAGCTTGTCCTGCTCCAAATAAGACAGCTGCTACCATCGCCGATTTACGTGGTCCCATTTTCTCTACTAAACTACCAAATAATGCAGCTGAAAACCCAGCAAGCCCCATCATAATGGTAAAGGCAACCGTTACCTTTGTTTCACTCCATCCCATTTCTGTGACAATCGGTAGCTTGTATACACTGTATGCATAGGCTCCACCGATTGAAAGGTGAATAGCGATTGCAGATAATGCAATTAACCATCTATTTTTATTCATAAATTCTCATTTCTCCCCTCTTTTGCTACCTGTGAAAATTCTATGAACGTCCATGTAAAACAATTTACCACTTAGAATTATTCAAATGCAAGATGTTTTTCTAAAAAATATTATTTCTCCAAAAAGTATTTTGTTTTTCTATTAATGTTTTTCATCAAATAAACCTTACAGTCTCTAAGCAGAACAGCGTTTATCTTACAAAAAACATAACAACTTTTAGCTATTATTACTTTTCTACTCTATTTTACAAATAACAACAAATTATATTAATATAATTATTTTTGTGCATAATTTCACATTCACTAGATGCATACGTCTCATTTTACCATTTCTAATAGGATGGCCATAACACTTGAAATGCAGCAAATGCATTCGATATTATGTAGAAATTTTTAGAATAATAGAGAATTTTAGAACAGAAACGGACAGAATTTTTATTTTTAAAAATAAACTTAAAAATGTAATAACACTTCTTTTTTTACTTAAAATTGTAAAAAAATATTTTTATAACAATACAGTGAATGTATAATTTTTAAACCGCTTTCAATTTTTCTTCATTTTTATTATTTAAATATAAATTTTTTTCAACTAAAATTGAATGGTCAACACTCTAAATCATAACCCCATTCTTCTATCAGGTTATAAATATGCTAGAACAAGTCCATTTTTCACGAAATATTATTTTTGTGAAAAAACAAAACATATACAAAAAAACAGCATGCTAGAAATATTTCCAACATACTGTACAAAATAATAGATTTTTTAAGTCGTTTTTCTTTTCATAAAAAGTAAAGTTCTTATTTCCTTATAGTAAATACACAGTAGAATTCCTAATAAAATCAATAAGGAGCCGTATATTTGGACAGTTGTAGGAAATTGCTTTAAAAAAATCGCACTTAACAGCATAGCGATAGCTGGCTCAAAATTCAATAATAGCGAAGCATTCGTTGAGCCAATCTCCTTCATTTTTTGATTCCAAAGTAAATTACTAATTCCATGAATAATAACCGCTGATAAAATGAGCAGCATCCAATAAGGGTATGTTACTTGCCAATTTGTTCGTGTCCACATCGTCACCGAAAATGGTATAAGTACCAGCAAACCGATTAAATTTGTATAAAAAGTGATGGACTGTGCTGACAATTTCAAACTGAGATGATTCACAATAATAAGGAATAAGGCAAAGCTTAACATCGTAATTAAACTTAGCACCTCGCCCTTCCCAATAGAAATCGTGATGAAGGCTCCTTTAGTAATGATGAGGCCAACCCCTATAAATGAAATGATTGCCCCTAACCAAAAGATACCGTTTCGTGATTCATGATAAATCATTTTATTAAGTAAAGATGTGACAATTGGTGCGCAGGCTAAAATTAATGCCGCGGTAATAGGAGAGGTATGCTGAAGACTTGCATAAAAGCTATAGTGATTGATGGAAACACCTAGTATTCCTGCAATGATCAGCAACAGTAGGTCATTGCGTGTAAACGTTGTACGGATAATAGCCTTCCAACTAATGCAGCCTAAAAATAGGACAATGACCATTAATCTAAAAATGGCAACCATGATTGGAGACCAATGGTCAATTAAAATAGAGCCAATAATAAAGTTACTAGCCCAAAAAAATACACAGCTAAATAATATCAAATAGATCGTTAGTTGCTTCATATTTATTGCACCTGTATATAAGAGACTTCTACATAGTTAATGATCAACTCTTTTAAAAATCTACTTCCCTTTCTTGTATTTCTTCCTAACTATTAAAACATAAGTATAGCAAACTAGAAAATCTCTAGTTTGCTATGTTATCTAAATAAGGGGGATTTAGATTGATACTTAATGGATAAACTTGCCTTTTGACATAACCACCCGTTTTGATGGTTTACGAGCAATGACTTCAGCGCTTGAAACGGCGTCAAAGAAAACAAAACTTGCTTCATCTTGCACGTTTGGCCAAACCTTTTGACCATTGGCATCCAATGGTGTGACACCATTTGTAATGTATTTTAATGTTTGTCGAATAGAACGCTCATCTAGCTTACGTGTATTGTCTGCAAAAGTCGTTGCTTTTTCTAAAATATCTCCCGAGCCATATGGACTCCATGAATCATAAAAACCATCACAACCAAAGTGAACATCTACTCCATGCTCTGTTAGTAAATCAATCGGTGGGATTAATCGTCTCAAATCAAATGGCACCGTTGACATAATCTTTACTTGCTGTTGTGCTAGACGATCTGCAATTTTATGCTGTTCCAAAGCTGATACATCTCCAAGAGAAAAAGCATGACTAATAGCCGTTCTCCCTTGATAGTTTGCATCCTCTACCATATCGATCCATTTATCGATTGTATAATAACCAACATGACCACTATCATGTAGGTGAATATCAACATCTACGTTAAATTCTTGTGCGATATTCATTACTTCATAAAGAGAAGGCTCAATCGAATTATCAATGCCAGCAGGATCTAGCCCACCAATCATCGTTGCCCCATTACGTAAGGCTTCACGTAATAATTTAGGCACATCGTCTCTTAGTAAGCCATGCTGTGGAAAGGCAATAACTTCTGATGTCACAACATCTTTATACTCTTCCAGTGCTCCTAGTACACCCTCTAAGTTTTTTAAGCCAATGTAAGGATCAATATTGACATGTGTACGAATATGATTGGCACCATTTTTGAGGATTTTCTCAATCATGGCTGCTGCTCGTTGTTTCCCAGTCGTTGCAAGGACCGATAATTCTTGTGCTTCACGATCCAAGCGTTCTTTTAAGTTCTTTACAGGTACGCATGCTTTCCACGGTAAAGATAAGTATGTCTTATCTAAGTGATTATGCATTTCTTTAAAAGCTGGTAATAGCAGCTTCCCTTTCATATCTGTTATTTCATCTAGAGAATCAATTGTTTCTGTTGCTGGTACAATTTGAGAAATAAAGCCATCCGTAATTTCAAGGTGAAAAAGCTCCACCTTTGTACCGACAGTATCATTTTCTTTTAGATATTCTCCTGTTTCAAGTAGAACATTTGTAAGCCAGTGCTTCATCTGTATTCTCCTTTCAACTCTCCAACTTCCTGTTGGTGAATAATATGTCCTTGTGAAATAACTGTAGAAATAGGGCATCTTCTTGCTACAACATGCGCCGTACTAATTCCATCTATTAAAAGCATATTGGCTTTATCACCAACCTGTGGCCAAACACGTTCTCCTACATCATTCAATGGTGTAATGCCACCTGAAGCATATTTCCAAGCGCGACTTAATGAATATTCATCAATAAAACGGAATCTCTCCGCCATTACATTTAATTTCATAATGGTGTTTCCTGTACCATAAGGAGACCAATGATCAGTTAAACTATCATGTCCAATAGAAACTTTTACATCATTGTTATAAAGGTACGGAATCGGTATTGTCGAGCGATTAATATCGGTTGGTACCGTTGTTGTAACATCCATTTGAACAGCAGCCATCGCCTGAACTAAGTTCTCTAATCTCGATTGTTCTAAATCTGCAAGCGCCATTGCATGACTAATCGTAACTTGTCCTTCTTTTTTCGCCTGTTTTGTTAATTCGATTAGTTTATAAAATTCAAATTCACCTAAAGTATTAGCTGTATGAATATGAATATCAATCCCTGCCTGATAGTCTTGAGCAATAGCCATCGTTGTTTGCAATGACTTCTCAATATTTCTATCTACTATGGATGGGTCAACTCCTCCAACAAGCGTTGCGCCCATTGCCATCGCCTCACGGATTAGTCCTTCCACATTTGAGCGCAGTAAACCATGCTGTGGGAAAGCCACAATATCATAAGTAATTTGATCTTGATATTTTTCTAACACTTGCTTTGTAATTTCAATATGCTTGGTCCCAATTTGTGGGTCCACATTACAATGCGACCGTATATGTGTATGTCCTTGTGAAATTAACCACTTAACCATTTCCTCAGCCCGATAAGCCGCGGTCGGTAATTGTTTAGGAAGCAGTGTTTTTTCTTCCTCGATACGCGTTAATATCCCTTTTGTAATAGGTCTTGGCGCCTGCCACCCTCCACCAAAATAAGTTTTATCAATATGAATATGCATTTCTCGGAAAGATGGTACTAATAATTGCTTTTGAGCATCTACTATCTCTACATCGCCATCGACTACTATATTCTTATCTATTTGTTGAACATATCCATCTACAATTAGAACATCATAAATAGCAGTACGAGTTGCAACAATGCGTTCATTTTCTTGCTCAAATGCCTCTTCTAATCTCACATTTTTCAGCAGTAATTTATTCATAGTTTCCTCCTCATTGGTATTTTTAGGTTTCACCAAGTTTGATTATTCTACAATTTCAACGCCACTGATCATCGTATAGTTTGATGCATCTAACCAGAACCCTTTGACAGCATTACTGTAAACAGCTAAATGCTCATAGTTTCGAACTGGAATATACACAGCATCATCTAACTCCATTTGCATTGCTTTTTTGTAGATTTCATTACGTGCCTCTTGATTTGATTCAGAACGTCCTTGCTCAATTAGCTTGTCTATTTCTGGATTTGAATAGTAGAAATGGTTTCCTGGAGGTCCCATAGAAGCCGTATGGAATAGGTTAAATTGGTTATAATCAGCATCTCCAGTTGCATTACCCCAGCCACTAATAAATATTTGGTGTTGTTCTTTCGTAATTTCAGAAATAAATGCGCCGTATTCCATTACTTGAATTTCAACGTCTAGACCAATGCCCTTCAATTGAGATTGAATAACCTCTGCCATATTAATACGCTCTTTACGGTCGCTCGTTAGTAATTTAACTTTTGTTCCTTCTTTAACACCTGATTGTTTTAATAGTTCCTTTGCTTTTACTACATCATAATCATATGGTTTTGTTTCACTAGAGTAACCGATAATTTTAGGACTCATTGCGGAATTGGCAAGTGTGCCTACATTATCATAAATACCGCTAATAATTGCTTCACGGTCCACTGCATAACTAATTGCTTGACGTACTTTAACATCTGATAACAGTTCATCTTTCACATTGAAACCGATGAATTCTACTGCCAATCCTTCTGCGCGGAATAGATTCATAGTTGGTGAATTTTCAATACGATCGATTTCAGTTACTGGTACTTGCTCAGCGATATGCGCTTCTCCACTTTCAATCATCGCTAAACGTGTAGAATCCTCGGGTACTACTTTAAATGTTACTTTATCTACTTTTGGTACCGTACCCCAATAGTCTTTGTTTGAATTTAATGTGATTTCTTGACCTGATTTCCAAGAATCAAATACAAATGGACCTGTCCCTACTGGATGTGTTGCTAATTCATCTGCCGCTTCTGCAATAGCTTTCGGGCTGATCATACTACCTTCCTGACTTGCTAAAATTGATAAAAGCGGTGCATATGGCTCTTTTAATTTCAACGTGACAACATACGTATCATCTACTACTACTTCACTAATCATTGATAATTTATCACGCTGCGGTGACCCAGTCGCAGGATCTAAAATGCGATCGAATGTAGCTTTTACAGCCTCCGCATTAAAATCAGCTCCATCATGGAATTTAATGCCTTCATTTAAAGTAAACGTCCATGTGACATCATCTTTTTGTTCCCACTCTTTTGCAAGTAATGGAGCAATTTTACGATCTCTATCAAAAGCAACAAGTGTTTCATATACTTTGCCATGAATAATATTCGCTGAAGGGATATCTGTAATAAAGTGAGGATCAAGGCTTGTTGCATCTGATGCTCTTAAAACAACTAATTCTCCTCCTACACTTTTAGATCCCTCATTGGAACCTTCAGCACTCTTATTACTAGCAGTTGAGCATGCCTGCAAAACTAGAACAGTAATTAGTGTCATCAATAAAAAAAGCTTCATTCTCTTCATAAACATTTCCTCCTTTTGTGTTTTGGTCCTTACATTTCGAATTATAAAGAAATAAAATTCACTTGTTTTTTAAAATCTTTACTTGTTTTTTAAATTTTCTGACTAATACCTTCTGAAATATTTACATTCTTTACGCTTTTCACTAAATTGAAATCAAATCAAATAGAAAAGGAGTTTCATTATGGATAAAGTAACTACTACTATCGACCATGCTGTTTTAGTGAATGCACGTAAGGCTTCTAGAAAAAAGAATCTTGTCTCGTTCCTAAACAAAATCAAAAAAAATAAGGCTGCTGTCGCAGGGGGGATCATCATTCTTCTATATATTTTGATGTTTCTTATCGGGCCAATTATAGCTCCTTATGATCCATTCGATGTTCAGTTAGATCAAAAATTGCAAGGACCCAGTTTAGATCATTTAATGGGTACAGATGACAAAGGACGAGATATTTTAAGTCGAATATTATATGGCTCCCGTTTATCTCTTGGTGTTGGTATTTCAGCCGTGTTATTTGGTGGAACAATTGGGACAATCCTCGGCCTTATCTCTGGCTACTATGGAAAATGGATTGATTCGATTATTAGTCGTATTTTAGATATCATGCTTGCCTTTCCAGGTATATTACTAGCTTTAGCGATTGTCAGCGCATTGGGACCAAGTCTTATTAATGTAACTATTGCTGTTGGTTTCTTCTCGATCCCTATGTTTGCCCGTATTGTACGTGGATCCACAATGGAAGTAAAAAAATTAGAATATATCGATGCTGTTAAAACACTTGGTGCGAATGATATGACCATATTAATCAAACATATCTTCCCGAATATTTTATCACCTATTATTGTCCAAGCATCTATGCGTTTAGCAACAGCCATTTTATCTGCTGCAGGTCTGTCATTCTTAGGATTAGGTGCACAACCGCCATCTCCTGAATGGGGTGCCATGCTATCAAATGGTAGGGATTTTCTTTTTACGGCCCCATATATGGCCCTTTTCCCAGGTATTATGATTTCCATCCTTGTTCTAGGATTTAACCTATTCGGAGATGGTTTACGAGATGCTTTAGATCCAAGAATGAAAAATTAAAGGAGAGAAGTTATATGACATTATTTATCCTAAAGCGACTTGCTCAAATTATCCCCGTGACGCTCGGTGTAACGCTTGTTGTTTTTCTAATTATGCAAATGATTCCAGGCGATCCAGCCATCATTTTAGCTGGTGAAGGAGCTTCACAAGAAACCGTTAATGAATTACGTGAAAATTTAGGACTGAATAAGCCTTTAGCCATTCAATATACTGATTATATTAAAAATCTTTTACAAGGTGACATGGGTCATTCTTTAAAAAATAATCAACCTGTATTTGAAGAAATTACGGCTCGTCTACCAATTACAATTGAACTGGCCTTTTATAGTATTTTAATTACCATTGTTCTCGGGCTTATTGCCGGCATCATCTCAGCAATCCGCCCTTATTCCTTCATGGATGTTGGTTTAATGATTGTAGCATTATTAGGAATCTCCCTCCCTAGTTTCTGGTTAGGCATTTTATTAATGTACGTTTTCTCCGTACAGTTACATTGGCTACCTGTTGCAGGCTGGGACAGTGCTAAACATATCATTCTCCCAGCGGTTACACTCGGTGCAGGTGGTGCTGCCATCGTTGCACGTATGACACGTTCAAGTATGTTAGAAGTCGTCAATCAAGATTATATTCGAACGGCTAAAGCTAAAGGCTTAAAAGGTTACATTATCATTTTAAAGCACGCATTACGGAATGCCTTAATTCCAGTTATTACTGTAGTAGGCTTACAGTTTGGTAGTTTACTTGGCGGCACAGTATTAGTAGAATCTGTTTTTGCCGTGAACGGATTAGGTCGAATGATTGTCGATGCGATTCGTACACGAGATATACCAATCGTTCAAGGAGGCGTGCTAGTCGCTTCATTAATATTCGTATTCATCAATCTTTTCGTCGATATTTTGTATCGAATCTTTAATAAACGGATGGATTTAAACTAGGGAGGGAAAAAACAGATGAAACAAGATACAGTGTTAGAAGTAAAAAATTTACAAACTTATTTTTATTCGAGTGAGGGAGTCGCTAAAGCTGTTGACGGTGTTTCCTTTACACTTCAAAAAGGAGAAACACTAGGCATTGTGGGGGAATCTGGTTGTGGGAAATCTATGACTTCCCTATCATTACTTCGATTAGTCCCTTCACCCCCTGGCAAAATTATTAATGGTGAAATTCTTTTAAACAATACAGACATCTTGAAGTTATCCGATGAAGAATTACGTAAAATTCGAGGCAATAAAATATCAATGATTTTCCAAGAGCCAATGACAAGCTTAAATCCTGTGCTTTCCGTTGGCGAACAAATCGCTGAATCCATTCGTTTACACCAAGGTTTATCACGTAAAGAAGCATGGCAAAAAGCGGTGGATATGATTCGCCTAGTTGGAATTCCAGCCCCTGAAAAAAGAGCGAAACAAGAGCCTTATCAGCTAAGTGGCGGGATGCGTCAACGTATTATGATCGCCATGGCACTTGCTTGTACGCCAGATGTTTTAATTGCTGACGAGCCGACGACTGCCCTAGATGTAACCATTCAAGCTCAAATTATTGATATTATTCAAAATTTGCAAAAGCAGTTAGGAATGAGCATTATCTTCATTACCCATGATCTTGGTGTTGTAGCTGAGATTTGCGATAAAATTGCCGTTATGTATGCGGGGCAAGTTGTAGAAGAAGGCTCAACTGATAGCCTTTTTGAAAAACCATTACATCCTTATACTAATGGTTTAATTCAATCCTTACCAAAATTATATGAGGATCAAGAGGAATTATCTACTATTCATGGAACCGTTCCAAGCCCGTATCATTATCCAATTGGCTGCCGCTATGCAGAACGCTGTCCATTTGCTACAGAATTATGCCGTGAAAAACAGCCTGAACTTCTTACGATTGAGCCAGGGAAAAAGGTAAGATGCTGGATGTACAGTAAGGAATGGCAGGGAGCAACACTTATGGAGGAGATGACCGTATGATAAAAGAGCAGCAAGCACAGCCACTATTACAAGTAAATAATTTAAAACAACATTTTTCCTTAAAAAAAGAAAAACTCTTCGGTCCACAGCAGGTGGTTAAAGCGGTGGACGGTGTTTCCTTTGAGATTCTGCCTGGTGAAACACTTAGTATTGTTGGAGAATCTGGCTGTGGTAAATCAACGACAGGCCGCTCTATTTTAAGATTAGATGAACCCACATCTGGAGAAGTGTTATTATTCGGCAAAAATTTAGTAACTATGAATAAAAAAGAGCTGCGAGTAGCGCGCAAGGACATTCAAATAATTTTCCAAGATCCGTATGCATCTCTGAACCCAAGACGCACCATTCGCAAAATGTTAACAGAGGCCATGTCTATTCAAAAAATAGTTCCTCCAGAGCAGCAAGAGGCACGCATGATTGAATTAATGTCACTTGTTGGACTGCGACCAGAATATTTGGAGCGTTATCCACATGAATTTTCTGGTGGGCAACGTCAACGTATTGGGATCGCAAGAGCACTTGCCGTCAATCCCAAAATTATTATTTGTGATGAATCAGTTTCTGCGCTGGACGTGTCTATCCAAGCACAAATTTTAAATTTACTGAAACAGCTACAAAGAGATTTAGATTTAACCTTTTTATTTATCTCACATGATTTAAGTGTAGTGCGACATATATCAGACCGGATAATGGTTATGTATCTTGGAAAAGTCGTAGAAATTGCTGATAAGCAATCCCTTTTCACCCAGCCGCATCACCCTTATACAAAAGCACTGTTTTCGTCGATTCCAGTCATTGATAAGGAGCATCGTAAGGAGCGTATTATTTTAAAGGGAGATCTACCATCACCGTTAAATCCCCCTACAGGCTGTAGCTTCCATACACGTTGTCCGTTCGCTACAGATAAATGTAAAGCAGAGGTGCCCGCTTTACGGGAAATTACGGCAACTCATAAGGTAGCTTGCCATTTTGCAGAAAATTTAGTTTAATGTAACTTACACTTATAAATTCAATGGAGAGGTCATTATGTTACAACTAGAAACCTTCAACATATATATTCTCCTATGTGTAATCGCTCCAATTATTGGAGCTTTTCTGCTTACTTTTATATTTATTTTCGAAAAACAAATTGATAGCCTAGAGGAAGATAAAAGAAATTTAGAGCTGAAGCAAGATTTACAAAGAGCCAATATTCTTCAGCTAAATCAGCAAATACAGCCCCATTTCTTTTTTAACGCATTAAATTCATTACTGAGTCTAGCCCGCATCAATCGAAAGGAAGATTTGGTAGCGGGGATTGAGGCCTTAGCAATGTTTTTTAAATTTAAATATAATAATCATGAGGTGTTAATTGCTTTAAAAAACGAGGTGCTATTTGTCGATAGCTATTTAAATATTCAACAGCTACGCTTTGGACATCGTTTGACGGTCCATAAGTATGTTGATGATGCAGCATTATCTGTTCAAATACCACCATTTATTCTCCAGACCATTATTGAAAATGCATATAAACATGGCTTTGAAAAGCATATAGGACCTGCTGAACTTTTCATTTATATAAAGAAAATGGACAAGTTTTTATTAATAGAAATAAAAAATACACAACCATCAGAAAAGATAGAATCGGCTATTGAGCAAGTAGAAGATGAATTGCAGCAAGGTTATGGTCTTGAAAATATTAAAAAACGTCTTGAGCTTATTTATGGACTCGAAAGTATTTTATTTTCAATTCAAAACGATCAACATTTTTACACTGTAACGATCCATGTTCCCGCTTAGGCTTTCTACTAATTTGAATATAAAAGGAGAACCTCAACATGAATATATTAATCGCAGATGATGAGCCTTTAGAGCTTGAGCAAATGATTTATTTATTAAAGCCACATTTCCCTAATTGGACATTCCATACTGCTCAGGACGCTTCACAAGCTCTGCAATTAGCTAAAAAGCACCGTATGACTATCGCCTTTTTGGATATTCAAATGCCTGGGAAAGATGGAATCACTTTAAGTAAAGAATTAAAAGAACTTTATGATGTAGACATTATAATGGTAACAGCTTATCAAACCTTTGAATATGCGCAGCAAGCGTTACGTATTGGAGTAAAGGACTATCTAACCAAGCCTGTTATTGCTAGTGAGTTAAATGCTATTGTGGAGAAATATAAAGTATGGAGCTCTAACCATGATGCGATCCAAAGCGCCCTTTCCTATATTCATGAAAACTATCATGAAAAACTGAGTTTAAATATCATTGCTGAAAAAATCCATTTGAACCCTAGTTATTTAAGTCGTAAGTTTTTGGAGGAGCAATCCATCGGCATTAATGAATATATTAATAATTATCGCCTAGAGATGGCCGTGAAGAAAATAAGTGAAAATCTGGATGCTAGCATGTCAGCAATTGCGGAGAGCTGTGGTTTTAATAGCCAACACTATTTTAGTGTAGCTTTTAAGAAAAAATATAATCAATCACCTCGTCAATACAAATCGTCTAAAACGAGTAAAGGTAATTGAAGATATGCTAAAGAAATTTTCATTGCTCGTACCATTTGCAAGTTTAAGCACAGCAGCAGGTGTCATCATACTTTTAGCGAGATGGATTAATGGTAATTTACTATTGTCCTCTCCTTCTGCCCTTATTTCGTATGGCTTTATGGCGGGCATTTGTTATACATTAGCGACAGCTATTTCTTTTGTCATACTGGGCTCATTATTAAAAAAGAGTGATTACACACAAAACCAGCATACACAAAGCTTTTTACTCTTTACGATACAAAAAAAATTGAGTGGTATGAATTTAAAAGTCATACGATTTTTTTACCTTTTGACAGGCATTGAACTTTGGTTAATACAATTAATAAGCATTAGTGTGTTATCTGAAATTATGTTAACCATACCAGTCCCCATCACAATTTTTTTATTTTTGGTGGGAATGTTACTTCTGGATCGCATTATGTCTGTGAAAAGTATATTGTGGCTAGAAATATTATTTATCATCGCTTTATTTTCTTTACTTATTTTTATCCCTATTTATTATTTTGTACAAAATGGTGCTAGCACCGTTTATGAAGGCATTCGCTTGTATCACCCTTATTTATTTTATTTTAAAAATAGCGAAATCCTGCTGTTCTATCTCATTATTCAACTAGCCGTTTTAGGACAAGTTCTCTTTGATAAATCAACATGGTATTTAATCGCATTTATCAAGCCCAAAAAAGTACGTCGCAGCCTGTTTTCATCAGGTGTGATTTTAGCTTTATTAACGCTATCCTTTACAGCAATTTTAATGATTGCTTTATACAGTGGCTCATTTGGTCAGTTTCAAATTTTAATTTTTACGTTTTTATATGAAGTACAGCCTGGGTTTCTGACATTTGCTTTCCTTGTTATTGTACTGTTGGCCATTGTCACAACCTTACTTGTGGATTTGCGGGCAACCAAACGATTTTTTGTGAAGAAAAGACCCTATTATTTTTATTTAATCGGTCTACTCATCCTTCTATTTACCTTCTTCTTATCTATAGATTTAACGATTTTAGGAGTTATTTATTCATTCGCATTTCTTCATATTACCATGCTACCGTTTATGTTTATTCTTTTATTTACGAATCGTCATATTCATAAACATAACTGGCTTGTCATACTGTTTTCCATCCTCATAGGGATCGGTGTTGGTTTAAGCTTCAATGCCCTTTATGGATTAGCAGCTAGCTTTATAATTTCGAGTATTTATCAATTAATGCTACAGACTGAAACGGAAGATAAAAACGCCTGAACTCGCAAAATAGCGGGTTCAGGCGTTGTCTTCTTTTAACTGATATAAATAATGAATATGCCAAATAATAGTAGACCAACAATGGCTGAACTAATGGAAAGATAATGTCTTTTTTCTTCTCTACCATAGTAATAGTCAATGAAAATAGAACTGACAACTATAACAGTTAGGTAACCTATTATTACGACGGTAAATAAGATCAACCCTTTCAGTATGAAAAAACAGACCAAAACAATATTTACAATTTTAATGATCCAACTGACTCGCCGATGACCTTTATTAACATACCCTTTTGGAATGTTGAACTTTTTTCTCATTAATTTTTCGATAAAAAAATGACTAACGAATAAGACTACTAGAAATATAGATAAGCCCTTCATTCCAAAAGCTATATCATCTTCTTTTAGGGCAAGGTCTAAATAAGCCTTTGCCAAATCTTCATTATTTACTTGATAAAAGGATTTATTGTGATAATCCTCTATAACGATATACTCCTCGTTTAAAAATATTTTCATTCTAACTACTTGGCCATTTTCAAACTCTGCCCATACATCACGCATGGCTTGAAATCTAAATGGATTATCCCCATTTATTTGTGTCACAGTTGCCTGCTGTAATAAATGTTGTAATAAATCCTTGTCATTCCTCAGCTCAAATATTTTTTGGCCAATCGTCCATCCAGGTCTCCCTGCCATAAATGTCTCCATATCCGCGTTGTAAATCATTGTATACCTTTTTATTGTTTCTTGCTGTGCTAACTCTACAAATGAAGCATTTTTAGCTTGATCGCTCCTTCCTAGTGGACCGAGTTCTATGATAAACAAAAGCATGACAATCGTACCTAAAATAATCAACGGATATTGCCAGCGTCTTGTTGTAGGATTTGCTTGGTGTACCTGTTGTGAAATATTCTTCTGTAAAGCCTGTGTAAATCGTGGCGTTGTGCCAAGCTCTTTATCCAACTTCTCCTTAAAAGCTGTCATCCATTAACACCTCCCAATCACTAGGGTTTAATTTAGACTGCAACGTTTTCCTTGCTCGATGGAGCCTAGTTTTAACTGTATTTTCTGCACATAAAAGTATATCTGCTATCTCTCGAACCTTTAATTCTTGATAATAATAAAGAATAATGACTTCTCTATAAGTAATAGGTAATGCAAATAATGCTATCGTTAATGTATTTTGCTCATCCTTCGCTAATAATGTCATTTCTGGTGTACGTTTATTTGCCCCTATATGTATTTTTTCAAATAATTCATGTCGCTTATTTTTCCAACTTCTTAAATAGTCATGACTTTTATGTACAGTGATTTTTACTAAATACGTCTTTAGAGAAGATCTTTGTTCGAAGCGATCCCGTTGACGATAATAGGCAAAAAATACATCTTGAACAATTTCCTCAGCTATCGTCCAGTCCTTTACATATAAATAAGCCACTCGTAAACAATATTCTCCATGCTCCTCCATGACCGCCTCTAAATGCTTACTCAACGTAACATCTCCATAGTCGTAGTAATGGAGCATTTAGTTTCCTAAAAAGAAATAACTTTTCAATATATATGTTTAATTTAAACGATGGACATAATATTTTAAAAACATCACACAATAAAATGTGTTTCAACTTTTGTACGTGATGACATTTTGAATGTAAGTGAACAACTTTGTGCAAGAAGTAGTTTTGAGTTCATCCATTCAGGGAAATCACCCTGTAAGTAAGTCTTATAAAGAAATGATTTAGTTGTTTTGATACTGGATTTGTCCTTTTCGTATGCCAAGTCGCATACTTTTTTTCTTTTAACTCTTGAATAGCTAGTTAAAAAACTGTTATAGTGAGATTGTTTGTCTGACGTCTGACAAATTAAGTTCTTTGGTTGTTCTGCAAATTTTTAGATGGAACATAATGTTTAAGAGAATATTTGTTGTCTTGAATTCAAACGCCCTAAATTATACTTATGGAGGAATTTATGAAATACTTAATATCCCTTTGTGGATTGCTACTTGTTTTTGGTTTAGCTCTGTTAATGAGTAAAAACAAAAAAGAAATAAAATATAAATATATATTGATTATGTTAATCATTCAATTTATATTAGCGGCTTTACTTCTAAATACAACGATTGGTTATGTTCTAATCAAAGGAATAACAAATGTATTTGATCATTTATTATCCTACGCAAATACAGGTATATCATTTGTTTTTGGTGGTTTAGCGAATGAAGGAGAATCCCCATTTTTCTTAGGTGTTTTATTACCAATTGTCTTTATATCTGTGCTAATTGGGATTTTACAGCATTTAAAAATCCTTCCTTTCCTCATGAGATGGATCGGTTATTTTTTAAGTAAAGTAAGTGGCATGGGAAAATTGGAGTCCTATAATGCTGTTGCTTCTGCAATGGTAGGTCAATCTGAGGTATTCATTACAGTCAAAAAACAACTAGACAAGGTCACTCCTCAGCGTATGTATACATTATGTGCATCCGCGATGTCGACCGTCTCGATGTCAGTTGTTGGCGCGTACATGACGATGATTGAACCAAAGTATGTCGTAACGGCGATTGTTTTAAACTTATTTGGTGGTTTTATAATTGTTTCCATCATTAATCCGTATACGGTAAAAGAAGAGGAAGATATCTTAACCATTGAAGATGAACAGAAACAAGCTTTCTTCCAAATGCTTGGTGAATATATTATGGATGGCTTTAAGGTAGCCATCATTGTTGGAGCAATGCTAATTGGTTTCGTAGCATTAATGGATTTAATCAATTCATTGTTTGATATGATTATCGGTGTTTCTTTCCAAGAAATATTAGGCTATATTTTTGCACCAATAGCTTTCTTAATGGGTATCCCATGGGCAGACGCTGTTTCAGCTGGTGGAATAATGGCCACTAAATTAGTAACGAATGAATTTGTTGCTATGATCAACCTTGGAGAAATTGAGAACACAATGGGTGAACGTACGCTAGGTATTATTTCTGTATTCCTAGTATCCTTTGCTAACTTTTCATCCATTGGTATTATTTCTGGGGCAGTCAAAGGGTTAAATGAAAGACAAGGAAACGTTGTTGCACGTTTCGGCTTAAAGTTGCTTTATGGAGCGACACTGGTAAGTATTTTAACAGCAATAATTGTTGGCTTAATTATTTAAATGGATAGTCATTTTTTTGCTTACACTGCACCTATCTTGTAGGTGCAGTTTTTTTATTGCCTTATGATTTTCTCCAACATAAAAAAATGTACATCACTAAAATTTAATTTAGTCATGTACATTTTTATCATTTATATCTCTTTATTTAACGACAATATTTACAAGTTTGCCTGGAATAACTATAACTTTTACTAAGTTCTTTCCAGCCATATATTCTTGTACTTTTTCATCTGCAAGCGCTATTTTTTCAATATCTTCTTTTGAAGCATCTTTAGTTACGACGATTTTTGCACGAACTTTACCAGCAACTTGCACCGCTACTTCCACTTCATCATCTACAAGTTTTGACTCATCGTATGTTGGCCATTGCTCATACGAAAGTGTTCCTTCATGACCTAATAGCTTCCAAAGCTCTTCTGCGATATGAGGAGCCATTGGTGCCAACATTTTAACAAAGCCTTCCGCATAAGCTGTTGGGATTACTTCAGCTTTATAGCAATCGTTGATAAATACCATCATTTGTGAAATAGCCGTATTAAAGCGGATGCCTTCATAATCCTCTGTCACTTTTTTAACTGTTTGGTGGTATGATTTTTGTAATGTTTCATCATTAGACACTTGAATTTTCTCCGAAATAGTTCCATCCTCTTCATTGACAAGTAGACGCCAAATACGGTCTAAGAAGCGACGTGCCCCATCTAAACCATTTGTAGACCAAGCTACAGAAGCTTCAAGTGGCCCCATGAACATTTCATATAGACGTAAAGTATCTGCACCATGTGACTCAATGATTTCGTCTGGGTTAACAACATTGCCCTTAGATTTAGACATTTTTTCATTACCTTCACCAAGAATCATACCTTGGTTAAATAATTTCTGGAATGGCTCTTTCGTATGAACAACGCCTAAATCATATAACACTTTATGCCAGAAACGTGCGTATAGTAAATGCAATACAGCATGCTCCGCTCCGCCAATATAAATATCAACTGGTAACCAGCGTTTTAGTAATTCTGGGTCTGCAATTGCTTCTGTATTGGTAGGATCGATATAGCGTAAGAAGTACCAGCTAGATCCTGCCCATTGTGGCATTGTATTTGTTTCACGGCGTCCTTTTTTACCTGTCTCTGGATCGACAACATTCACCCATTCTGCAATGTTAGCTAATGGTGATTCACCAGTGCCTGAAGGACGGATATTATCTGTTTTCGGTAGCATTAACGGTAATTCCGATTCTGGTACTGCTGTTATCGTACCATCTTCCCAATGGATCATTGGAATAGGTTCTCCCCAGTAACGCTGACGAGAGAATAACCAGTCGCGCAGACGATAAGATATCTTCTTCTCTCCAACGCCTTTTTGCTCTAACCATTCAATAGCTTTAGCAATACCATCTACTTTATTTAAGCCATTTAGGAAATCAGAGTTAATATGTTGCCCATCACCTGTAAACGCTTCTTTACTAATGTCCCCACCTTCAAGTACAGGAACAATGTCTAAGTTGAATGCTGAAGCAAATTCATAGTCACGTTCATCATGGGCAGGAACCGCCATAATAGCACCTGTTCCATAAGACACTAATACATAGTCTGCAATCCAAATTGGAACTTTTTTACCGTTAATCGGATTTACTGCATAGGCACCTGTAAATACGCCTGTTTTTTCTTTTGCTAAATCTGTACGCTCCAAATCAGACTTCATTTTAACTTTTTCTAAATAAGTTTCTACCACTTGACGCTGGTCAGCTGTCGTTATTTGTTCCACTAATTTATGCTCAGGTGCAAGCACACAATATGTAGCGCCAAATAATGTATCAGGGCGAGTTGTGAACACGGTAAAGTTCTGATCAGTCCCATCAATACCAAATGTTACTTCTGCACCTTCTGAACGTCCAATCCAGTTGCGTTGCATATCTTTAATAGACTCTGGCCAATCAACTTCCTCTAAGTCGTCAATTAAACGATCTGCATATGCAGTAATTTTAAGCATCCATTGCTTCATTGGCCGACGTTCTACTGGGTGCCCACCACGCTCTGATTTGCCATCAATTACTTCTTCATTCGCCAATACCGTACCAAGCGCTGGACACCAGTTAACAGCTACTTCATCCACATAAGCTAAACCTTTGTTATAAAGCTGGATAAAAATCCATTGTGTCCATTTATAATACTCTGGATCAGTCGTGTTAATTTCACGATCCCAATCATAGCTGAAACCTAGCTCTTGAATTTGACGTTTAAATGTCGCAATATTTTTTGCTGTAAATTCTGCCGGATCATTCCCCGTATCAAGTGCATATTGCTCCGCTGGTAAACCAAACGCATCCCAGCCCATTGGATGTAATACATTATAGCCTTGCATACGTTTAAAGCGTGATAGAATATCTGTCGCCGTATATCCTTCTGGATGTCCTACGTGCAGTCCAGCGCCAGATGGATATGGGAACATATCTAATGCAAAGAATTTAGGCTTTTCTGTTTCATTTTCAGTTTTGAATGTTTTGTTATCAGCCCAATATTGCTGCCACTTTTTTTCAATTTGTTGATGATTAAAACTCATTTTTTTTCCTCCTTCAATGATTCTTGCTGCTCTTCATTAGAATTGACAAAATATTTAAAAAATAAAAAAACTCGCCCCTTCCTTATAGAAGGGACGAGAGAATTTGCACTCCCGCGGTACCACCCAAATTAGTGATTACACTCGGCTCAAGCTTCCTTAACGCGGAAGAAACGACACGCGCTATTTTACGCGAATAGACTCAGTAGGCGAGTTCGATTTGCTTTCCTACTAGCTCTCACCAGCCGCTAGCTCTCTAAAAAGAACCACAAATCTACTATTCCTCATCACAGTCTTTACATGATATTGCATTTATTCTAATGGAAAGTATTGAAAAGCACAAGCCTTTGTTTACAGGTTACCCATTACTGAACAATTAATTCCTCTTTTTCCTCAGATTTAGAGAATTCTTTGCATTCATGAAAAGCAAAATGCTGACATCCGATACATCTATTTCTGTCCAAATAGTTGAAGGCTCTTGTAATCGCTTCTCCTGTATGCTGATAAAAATGATGGGCTCCTATTTTATCGAAAAGGCCATTTTGTTGGAGGGCTATCTTTAAGTCATCCTGCACCCCTGTTACCAAAATGTTACCACCCTGTGCTGTAAAATTGTCAATGATATTGCTAAAATATGCTTCACCCGTAGAGTCCATAAAGGGCACTTTCCCCATACGTAATATCAAAACTTTAGATTGCTGTTGTAAAGTGATTGCTATCGTTTGTTCAAATCTTTGTGCTGCACCAAAGAACAGTGGACCTTCGATGGTGTACATGCTTATTTGTGGACAATCATGCTGTTGGTGAACGACATGAGGCTGTACCTTCTCGCTTTTATTCGAATGGTCTGGTAGTACCTTTGTCACAACAAGCTTTTCACTCATTCGTTTGGCAAACAATAGCACGGCTAACACAAGCCCTACTTCTACAGCTAATGTAAGGCTAGTAAATACGGTTAATAAAAAGGTAATTAATAAAACGAGCGAATCACCAGATTTCAATTTTAAAATATGAGCAAAATGCTTACGTTCACTCATATTCCAGGCAACAACCATTAATACGGGTGCCATACTTGCTAAAGGTATATGGGAAGCATATGGTGCTAATAACAATAATGTGATTAACACAAACACACCATGGATGATACCTGACATTGGGGATACTGCCCCTGTTTTAATATTAGTTGCTGTACGAGCAATCGCTCCTGTCGCAGGTATTCCTCCAAACATCGGCGTTACGATATTGGCAATCCCTTGACCGATTAGCTCTCGATTACTATTATGCTTGCTATTCGTCATCCCGTCTGCCACGACTGCAGATAACAACGACTCGATACCTCCAAGCATCGCGATGACAAATGCAGGTCCAATAAGCTGTTGTAGACGCTCGATTGTAATAGTAGGTATTGCGAAATTGGGTAATGTATTAGGTATTTGACCATAGGCTGTGGCAATTGTAGCCACTTGTCCTGAAAAAAAGAAAGTCGCCACAAGAGTGGAGACTATAATCCCCACTAATGCCCCGGGAACCTTTGGAAAAAATTTAGGTGTCATCATTATTGTTATGAAACAAATGACTGCCGTTAAAATACTGAAAATATTAGTAGTATCAATTTGCTTTCCTATCTCTTGAATATTCGCTATAAAATACTCATGTCTTGTCATATTGGTTAGACCTAAAAAATTGGCAATTTGACCTGTAAAAATAATTACTGCTATACCTGCTGTAAAACCGATTGTTACAGGACGGGGAATAAATTTTATTAAAGTCCCCAGCTTAAAAATGCCCATTAAGCAAAGCAATACCCCAGCCATTAAACCTGCCAGTAATAAATCCTCATAGCCATACGTTAGGACAATTCCTAAAAGAATCGGCACAAAAGCCCCAGTAGGTCCTCCAATTTGATATTTTGATCCACCAAAAATGGAAATCAAAACACCTGCAACACAAGCCGTATAAATACCATATTCAGGCTTTACACCTGATGCAATAGCAAAGGACATAGCAAGTGGAATAGCAACGATTCCAACAATGATTCCGGACAATAAATCCTTTTTAGCATGATGGACTGAATACCCTTCAAAACGTCCTGTAAACAGTGACTTCATAGATAAATCTTCCCTTCCCAATAATAAGCAAAGCATAACTTTTCCACATTATGGAGGTTACTTATTTTCTTCGTCACTATCATTACTTGTCATTTCCTCTAATCTTGAAATGGTATGAACTAAATGGTTATTAAAAATATCCTTGGCCACGCCAAGTAATTCACCAATCATTGGATCGCTTAAAGAATAGTAAACTTTCTTGCCTTCTTTCACTCCATAAACGATATTTTTAGCGCGTAATACACTTAGCTGCTGAGAAACAGCAGAGCCCTCTTTCTCTAAGCAATCTTGAATCTCATTGACACTCTTCTGACCTTCTACAAGAAGTTCCAGTATTCTTATACGTAATGGATGTGCTAACGCTTTAAAAAAATCAGCCTTAAACTGCTGTAATCCTTCTTCCATAAAATAAATCCCTCCATACAACTACATATTCAAATATTTGAATATGTATGATTGTAAGCCTATATCGTTAACTTTTCAATATCCACTATGAAAAAAAGAGCAAACCAAGTGTGTAACACTCGTTTTGCTCTTTGCATTTATTCACTATTAATCTACTACTATGTTGTTCTTCTTTAGAGGATAATCATAAATAAGACATGGTATAATCGCGAACAGCACAATTACTACTAAAGTTAAAACGAGAGGAATCATGCCAAATTGATCCACCATAATACCGCCAAATAAAGGACCGATCATACGTCCACCAGTCGCAGCACTGTTAATAATACCCTGATAGAAGCCTTGTCGACCTTTTGGCGCAAGTTGATTTGCAATAGTTGGTAATGCTGGTGTATAAAACATTTCTCCGAAAGTTAAGACAAGCATGGCTACACCAAACATTTTAAAATCACTCGCAAACGCGATAATACCAAAGGATATAGCGATTAAGATGACACCAAAAACTAATTGACGTTTTAACTGATGCTCCCAACGTTTGATAAGTGGTGCAATGAGCGGCTGCCCTATCACAATTAGCAGACCATTAATCGTCCATAGCAAACTATACTGCTTTAATCCTAAACCTAAATCTTGCGTATAAGATGAAATCGTTGCACTCCATTGCGAATATGCTAACCAACATAAAACGGAGGATGAACTAATAATTAATAAGGCATAGAATGGTGCCTTGTTAATGATTCGCTTACTTTCACCAACCACATTCTTCGGTGCAATACTCCCTACCTCTAAACGTTTAAATGTCAGCAAAGCAATGATAAAGAATAAAATATACATCCCTAAATTGACCTTAAACACATAGTCAAATTGATAATCGGCCACCACACCTGCGAGTGCAGGACCCACAGCTACGCCGACATTTTGAGCCAAATAGATGGCATTAAAGGCCTTTCGTCCACCCTCTGGCCAGGCTGCACCAGCCAATGCGAACATACTAGGAAAAACAATACCCCCACTAAAGCCTAATATCGTTAAAAACCATACATAATGTGGCCAACCGTGCCAAAGCGTTAAACCTATTAATGATGCAATTGTTAAAAGGATTCCAAGCATGATGGCTTTATAACCACCTATTCTATCAAATAGGTAGCCACCTAATAGATTGCCTAAAACACCTGCAGCAGAATTTAACATCAGCACAAAGCCAGCCATCGCCAGCGTTTTCCCTAAATAATCATGCATATATATGGCATTTAAAGGCCATAAAAATGAGTTACCTGTTGTGTTCACAAGCATTCCGATAATTAAAAACCAAACACGTTTTGGCATTTGATGTCCTCCATTATTTCGCGTCTCTAAATAGCTAGTTTATGCTGAAATACTTAAAAGTACAAGGAAAATAATTTTACCCTTTTTACAATTTATTAAATGCTATAAATAGCTATAATTAACTAGATACAAGCGAAAATTAGAGCATCATCTTTCATGATAAATCCTTACCCCATGACGGAACGAGTTGCTCATGATAAAATAAGGCGTTAGAGGAGTGAAATAAATGACAGAAATAAAATTTCCTTTTCCTTCTGAAGGGAAAAGATACTATACATGGAATCGCTACTTACGCGATCAATTTGGTCATAAAGTATTTAAAGTAGCATTAGATGCTGGCTTTGATTGTCCAAACCGTGATGGTACGGTTGCCTTTGGCGGCTGTACATTTTGCAGCGCTGCAGGCTCAGGTGATTTTGCAGGCAACAAGGTTGATCCGATTGATGTTCAATTCGCTGAAATCCGAGACAAAATGCACCAAAAATGGAAAGACGGCAAGTATATGGCCTATTTTCAGGCCTATACGAATACACATGCTCCGCTCCCAGTTTTAAAGGAAAAATTCGAAGCTGCTTTAGCGCAGGAAGGAGTTATAGGTCTTTCTATCGCTACTCGACCTGATTGTTTACCAGATGATGTTGTAGAATATTTAGCAGAATTAAACGAGCGTACGTATTTATGGATTGAGCTTGGTCTTCAAACCGTTCATGAAAAAACTGCCAATCTCATTAATCGTGCACATGATTATGCAACCTATGTGGAGGGCGTTGAAAAACTTCGGAAGCATGGTATTCGTGTTTGCTCACATATTATAAATGGTCTACCACTTGAAGATTATGACATGATGATGGAAACTGCACGAGAAGTGGCAAAGTTAGATGTCCAAGGTATTAAAATCCACTTACTTCATTTATTAAAAGGGACACCCATGGTGAAGCAATATGAAAAAGGGATGCTTGAGTTTTTAGATCAGGATGTTTATACAAAACTAGTCGCTGATCAGCTAGAAATTTTACCACCTGATATGGTCATTCATCGCATTACAGGTGATGGACCTATAGATTTAATGATTGGTCCAATGTGGAGCGTTAATAAATGGGAAGTATTAAATGGCATCGATGCCGAATTGGAACGCCGTGGTAGTTGGCAGGGGAAATTTTATAAGGCTGAGGTTGCTAAATGAAACTACAACGAGTTTTACAATATGCTCAACAGCTATTAAAAGATAGTGTGGAAGAAGGAGATACAGTTGTTGATGCCACTGCCGGAAATGGCCACGATACGCTGTTTTTAGCACAGCTAGTCGGAGATGAAGGACAAGTTTATGCTTTTGATGTACAAAAAGAAGCAGTGGACGCAACACTACATCGTCTACTAGACCATGGTTTAGAACATCGCGCCCTTGTTTTAAATAAAGGGCATGAAGAAGTAGCCAATTTCGTACACAAGCCAGTAGCCGCAGCCATCTTTAATCTCGGCTATTTGCCGGGTGGCAATCATGATATTATTACCAAGCCTACTACAACGATTCAAGCTATTGAAGACTTACTTAAGCTTTTAAAGGTTGGCGGGTTAATCATTCTTGTTATTTATCACGGTCACCCTGGTGGCAAAGAAGAGCGAGATACTGTAATAGGCTTAGTCAGCCAACTTCCACAAAAATATATCCATGTTTTAAAATACGAATTTCTCAATCAGCAAAATGATCCTCCATTCGTCATTGCGCTAGAAAAGATGAAGGATTATCCTAATTTATAGACAATTTAAAAGGCTAACTAATAGTATAGTAGGAACTATTAGTTAGCCTTTCTCTTTACCTATTTATTTTTACGTTTTTCATTATAGTCTATCCAAAAATCTGCACCTTTAATGCCTAGTTTACGAGGATCAAAGACAGGGTCTTTTCCTTCTTTTTTCTGTTTCTCGTAATCTTTTAAAGCAACAATAGCCGGTTTCATAATAATTAAAATGGCTAGAACGTTAATCCATACCATCAGACCAAGGCCTACATCCCCCATTGCCCAAGCAAGTCCAGACGTACGGATTGTACCATAGAATGCTGCAACTAAAATCGCTATTTTCGCAATCCAGATGAAGACCTTTTCGGTACTACCTCTAAATAAATACGCCACATTTGTTTCAGCGATATAGTAATAAGCCATAATTGTTGTAAAGGCAAAGAAGAATAGTGCGATAGCTACAAACGGTGCACCAAGTCCAGGTAAGGATGATTCAACTGCATATTGCGTATACGCAGCACCTTCCTGAATACTTTTAGCAAATGTCATTTGCTCATCACCCGTTAAGCCACCTTTATTGAATTCCCCAACATGGATAAATGGATCTGTTCCTTCGGCTGCCTTTTCATCTTGTACATTATACATACCTGTAAATAAAATCATAAAGGCTGTAGCTGAACAAATTAATAATGTATCAATGTATACAGACGCTGCTTGGACAATCCCTTGTTTAGCAGGGTGGGATACTTCTGCTGCGGCAGCAGGATGCGCCCCAGTCCCTTGACCAGCCTCATTTGAATAGATTCCTCGTTTCACACCCCAAGCAATTGCGGAGCCAATAATACCTCCAAATATTTCTTGTGCCCCAAATGCACTTGAGAAAATTAAAGCGAAGACAGACGGTACCTCTGAAATATTCATAGCGATTATAATAATAGCCATAATAATATAGGCTATTGCCATGAACGGTACAATTACCTGTGCAGCGTTGGCAATCGATTTAACGCCTCCAATAATGATAGCACCAAGTAAAACAACAATAATTAGTCCTGTAATCCAAGTTTCAATACCGAAAGCGTTTTCAACAGCTCCCGCAATGGCATTAGATTGCACTCCAGGCATAAGTATTAACATAGCAATCAAAGCAGCTACAGCGAAAATCACTGCAAACCATTTTTGACCCATCCCTTTTTCTATGTAATAGGCCGGTCCACCACGATATTCAGTATCTTTCTCTTCTTTATAAATTTGCGCTAATGTTGACTCTACATATGCGGTAGCCGCACCAATAAAAGCAATTGCCCACATCCAAAAGACAGCACCAGGTCCACCCATCCCAATAGCTGTTGCAGTACCAGCAATATTCCCTGTACCTACACGACCTGATAGTGCGATAGACATTGCTTGGAAGGAGGAAATCCCCTTTTCTGATTTCTCCCCTTTAAACATTAACACAAACATATCTTTAATAAGCCTTACTTGCAGGAATCTTGTAATGATTGAGAAAAAAAGCCCAATCAACAAGATACCATAAATAAACCAAGGTCCCCATAATATGTCATTCAATTTACCAACAACTACATCCATCTTACCCCTCCAATTTGAATTACCTTACTTTAAGTCACTATATTATTACACTTTTCAGAAAATTACAACATTATATTCAAGTAACAATAATAAAGTAAGTATCCTATTATTTGGAAGTTCTCAAAACTATTTTATTATATATCCAATCCGTCTAAGAGCATTATTGATAAAATCTCGAATATACATAAAAATCTCTTCACGCTCTACTTCATGAAATAAATTATGATAACAATTTGCCCATTCTTTAAATTGAAACTCCGTTAGCTCTTGTTCATGAAGCCAATTGCGCATTTGTCGAGTTTCCGTAATTTTATCTTTTTCAGCTGTCATAATTAACATAGGCATATTAGGAAATTCATGCTTAGGTAGCATAACTAAATTTTTCATCATCTGTTGAAGCTCGCGATACCATTTTACTGAAACAACAGACATAAATGGTATATCATCCTTCATTTCCTCTCTACCCTCAACACTGCGTGTTAATGTCTCAAATGTCAGGTCATGAGTCAATTTAACATTTGCTGTTAATGCACTCAAACTCGTTAAAGCATTTGATAATTTACCTGGTAAAAGCTTCAAATGCAGCCAGGGTGATGTCAAAATAATACCTGCACACTCATACTTTTTCTTTTGCATGGTATGAAGAACTAAAGTAGCGCCTAGTCCATGCCCTATTACAAAGGTTGGTAAATTATATGAAAAGGCATTCTCAATGAGATTTCTTGTATATTTATTGTACAATTTGAAGTCCTCGTCATGGACACGCGCAAATCTTGCATTGATGCCATGATTCGGTAGATCCCCCATGACTATGTGGAAGCCTTCCATTCTTAATTTTTCTATAAGCCATGCATACCAACGGTGGTTTTCATAAGCACCATGAAGAATAGCAATCACAGCCTTTGCTTGTCCATCAGCTTCCCATTTCCACATTCACATAGTCCTCCTAAAAAATAATTACACTTTGATTATATCGAAATAACAGCACATTTTAATTTTATATTTCCTTAAAGTTGCGTATTTGATACGATAATACTATATCTACAGAAAGAAAAGAGGCGATTCTCATGATTTATCCATTTAAAGATAAAACACCAAAGATCGATCCATCTGTTTTTATTGCCGATTACGCAACTGTTACTGGAGACGTAACAATTGGAGCTGAAACAACTATTTGGTTTAATACCGTGATCCGCGGCGATGTTTCCCCAACAATTATTGGTAAACGGGTAAGTATCCAAGATCTTTGCTGCTTACATCAAAGTCCTAGGTTTCCACTCATTATTGAAGATGAGGTAACAGTAGGCCACCAAGTAACTTTACATAGCTGTACCATTCGAAAAAATGCCTTAATCGGTATGGGCTCCATTATTTTAGACGGAGCAGAGATTGGAGAGGGTGCATTTATTGGAGCCGGAAGTCTCGTGCCTCCTGGTAAAGTCATACCTCCAAATAGCTTAGCATTAGGTCGTCCAGCGAAAGTTGTCCGAGAATTAAACGCTGAAGATAAAGAGGATATGGAACGTATCGTACGTGAATACGCAGAAAAAGGTCAGTATTATAAATCTCTACAAAAATAAAAGCTTATAAAGAAATTGATCCATTATAAAAAATCCCCCGCTTTCCATGACAATTTTCAAGGAATAAAGGCGAGGCATTTTTGCAAAAAAACAAAAGGGGCAGAAAAGCCCCTTTTGTTCATAATACATTAGAATAATTTTCTAACGACTTCAGCACTTTAGCACAATAGTTTACAGACGTGCTTTTACGCGTAATGCGTCAGCTTTATCAGTTTGTTCCCATGGTACATTTAAATCTGTACGACCAAAGTGACCATAGGCTGCAGTTTGTTTATAAATTGGACGACGAAGATCAAGCATTTTAATAATACCTGCTGGGCGTAAATCAAATAGCTCACGAACCCATTCTACGATTTCGCTTTCCTTCACTTTTCCTGTACCAAATGTATCAACAGCAATGGAAACAGGCTGTGCCACGCCAATTGCATAAGCCAGTTGTACTTCAGCGCGTTCTGCTAAACCAGCTGCTACAATATTTTTAGCTACATAACGTGCCGCATAGGCAGCTGAACGGTCAACTTTTGTTGCATCCTTACCTGAGAATGCACCGCCACCGTGTCGTGCATAGCCACCGTATGTATCAACAATTATCTTACGGCCCGTTAAACCAGCATCTCCTTTTGGCCCACCAATGACGAAACGGCCAGTCGGATTGATAAAGTATTTTGTGTTTGTATCTAATAATTCGCTTGGCACCACAGGAGCAATCACAAGTTGTTTTAGATCAGCCTGAATTTGTTCAAGTGTTGCTTCTTCATCATGCTGTGTTGAAATAACAATTGTATCGACACGTACAGGTACGTTATTGTCATCGTACTCAATTGTTACTTGTGTTTTACCATCGGGGCGTAAGTAAGCTAGCTCACCAGATTTACGAACTTCAGTTAAACGACGTGCTAACTTATGAGCTAAGCTAATTGGTAATGGCATTAGCTCAGGTGTTTCATTACATGCATAGCCAAACATTAAGCCTTGGTCCCCTGCACCAATTGCTTCAATATCTGCATCTGTCATAGAACCCTCACGAGCCTCTAAAGCTTGGTCAACACCTTGAGCAATATCTGGAGATTGCTCACCAATTGCTACAAGTACCGCTAAGTTTTCAGCATCAAAGCCATATTTTCCACGTGTATATCCGATTTCTGCCACAGTATCACGTACAATACCTTTGATATCTACATAAGTAGAAGTAGTAATTTCTCCCGCTACTAATACTAATCCTGTTGTTACGGTTGTCTCACACGCTACACGTGCATTTGGATCTTCTGCTAAAATAGCATCTAAAATGGCATCCGAAATCTGGTCACAAATTTTATCTGGATGCCCTTCTGTTACACTTTCTGATGTAAACAGTCGACGTTTTGTCATTTAGTTTTCCTCCTATTACTCTTACAAAAAGTATTTGAATACGGTACTCATTACCCATGTCAAGTCCGCTCCTAAGGATTGAACTCTCAAGCCGCTGTTGTTGTCATTTCACTTTACGTGAAAAAATAACTGCTACTTTTAACACGAGGATTTCGAAAGATCCGTCATTATAATAAGGAAAGAACTACATATACTTACCTTTACATTGATTTTTAACAATAAAAAAATCCTTTACTCACGTTACTATACATGAGGAAAGGAATAATGACTTCGTTACCTTTCACTCTTATCGTTCAAGGGATTTTCCCTTGCATCAGGTTGGCACCAACGCATGTCGTGAAATAATTCATGCAGGTTGCCGGGTTTCACAGGGCCTGACCCTCCACCAGCTCGGGATAAGAGTATCCGTTCAATTTTCATGTTACTGAAAAGGTAGAACGTTGTCAAATATTTTCTTATGTATTACTGTATAGTAAGGAAGGAACAAATAATCACCATAAAAATTTTCATTCTTGGGTGATGATGTAAACAGAAGAAAATTAATCCCTACAACATACCTAGCATCTTGTGGTAACATATGTGTGGCTCAAATTTTAGACAATTTACTGTAGCATTGAATGTTTTCTACTCGAAAAACATTATTTTTTGTCAGTTTATTGAAAAGTAATAAAAACTCTAAAATAATTTCTTAATTAGTATAGATTATTTAACCAATTGTGTTATACTATTTTTGAAATTAAGAAAAAATCCCTCTAAATCAAGGGAATACTATAAAAAAGGATGGTATTTAATCGATGAATTCAGTAGAAATTGCAAACGAACTGAAGGAATTATTAAGCGGCGGTAACATTAACGTTCAACTTTCAGTACCACAATTAGCAGAAAAAGCTACTTCTCGTGGTGAGGCAATGTTAACAGTAGATGGCGCAGTTCGTGCAGAAACTGGCAAATACACTGGTCGTTCACCTAAAGATAAATATACAGTAGAAGAAGAAAGCACAAAAGATCAAATTGACTGGGGTAAAGTCAATCAACCAATTTCCTCTGAAGTGTTCGATAACCTGTATGTAAAAGTAATAAAATATTTAAAAGAACAAGATGAATTATTTGTATTCAAAGGCTTTGCTGGTGCTGACAAAGATTCACAATTAAGCATCCAGGTTATTAATGAATACGCTTGGCACAACCTTTTCGCTCATCAATTATTTATCCGTCCAACTAAAGACGAATTAGCTTCGCATGTTGCAGACTTCACTGTCATCTCAGCTCCTAACTTTAAAGCAGATCCTGCGGTTGACGGTACTGCTTCTGAAACATTCATCATTGTATCACTTGAAAAGAAAATTATCTTAATTGGTGGTACTGAATATGCTGGTGAAATGAAAAAATCTATTTTCGGTATTATGAACTACTTATTACCACAACAAGGTATCCTTTCTATGCACTGTTCAGCAAACGTTGGTGAAGCTGGCGACGTAGCATTATTCTTCGGTCTATCTGGTACTGGTAAAACAACATTATCCGCTGATCCAGACCGTAAGCTTATCGGTGACGATGAACACGGCTGGTCTGAAAATGGTGTATTCAATATTGAAGGTGGTTGCTATGCAAAAACAATCAACCTTTCTGCTGAAAAAGAACCAGAAATCTACAATGCAATCCGCTTCGGCTCTGTTTTAGAAAACGTAGCTGTTGATCCAGAAACTCGTATTTGTGATTATGATGATGGTTCATTAACAGAAAATACACGTGTAGCTTATCCGATTCAATACATCGAAAACATTGTTGATCCATCTGTAGCAGGTCATCCAAAAACAATCATCTTCCTAACAGCTGATGCGTTTGGCGTATTGCCTCCTATCAGTAAATTAACAAAAGAGCAAGCTATGTATCACTTCTTAAGTGGTTTCACTTCAAAACTTGCAGGAACTGAACGTGGTGTAACAGAGCCAGAACCAGTATTCTCTACTTGCTTCGGTTCTCCATTCCTTCCACTTCCTGCAACAGTTTATGCAGAAATGTTAGGTCAAAAAATTGACGAACATGGCGCACAAGTATTCCTAGTGAACACTGGTTGGACTGGTGGCGAATATGGTACTGGTAGCCGTATGAAACTTTCTTATACACGTACAATGGTACGCGCAGCTATCGATGGTAAATTAACAAATGTTGAAACGACACAAGATGCTGTGTTTGGTTTACACATCCCAACAGCCGTTGAAGGTGTACCTTCACAAGTGTTAAATCCTCGTGAAGCATGGGCAGATAAAGCTGCATACGATGCAAAAGCTGCTGAACTTGCAGGCTTATTTAATGAAAACTTTAAGAAATTTGCAAACGTTTCTGAAGCCATCACTACACTTGGTGGTCCATTAAAATAACGACTAGAACAAGAAAAGGGAACGATATGATTCGTTCTCTTTTTCTTTCCCAAAAAATATAAATGAAGCTAATTTAGGGAGATACATATGAAAAGAAAATACAAATTACTAGTAACAATCATTACTATATTATTGGCATTATTTATTGGTGCTGGTTTTTTTGCAGGCAACTACTTTTATAATTTGGCATTAAATCCGGATACTGATAAGACAGCTGTTCTAGATGCCCCCCATAATTTAATCGATAGCAATTCAAATGAGGCTAAAGAGAAAGAGGAACGTGAGCAATGGTTTAACAAGCATTATGAGGAGAAGTCAATTCAATCCTTTGATTCTCTTAATCTGCATGCATACGCTATCCAAAACAGCCAGCCCACGGACAAATGGGCAATTATCTTCCATGGCTATTCAAGTGATGGTACACAAATGACTAAGTATGCTAAACAATTTTACGATATGGGCTATCATGTGCTCATTCCTGATGCAAGAGGACATGGTCAGAGTGAAGGTGATTATATCGGCATGGGATGGCATGATCGTTTTGATGTTGTTTCGTGGATTGACAACATTGTAAACGTGAATGAAGATGCTGATATCGTTCTATTTGGGGTTTCGATGGGAGGCGCCACTGTGATGATGGCTTCAGGCGAGGATTTGCCCTCAAATGTAAAGGCAATCATTGAGGATTGCGGTTATTCTTCCGTATGGGATGAATTTTCCTATCAATTACAAGCAATCTTTCACTTGCCTTCATTCCCAATTATGCAATTCTCTTCAGTCGTGACTAAACTAAAAGCAGGCTATACTCTAGGCGAAGCTAGTGCTGTTGATCAAGTAGCAAAATCGAAAACCCCCATGCTATTTATTCATGGAGACAACGATACTTTTGTCCCTTCAACCATGTTGAATGACGTATATGAGGCAGCAAATGGTCCGAAGCAAAAATTACTTGTTAAAGGTGCTGGTCATGGTGAGGCAGAAAGCGTAGCTGGCGAGCTCTATTGGGAAACGATTCAACATTTCTTGGAAACTTATATGAAATAATAAAGTGCCCCTTCCTTTAGAATACATATTCATCTCCGGATGATAGCTATTTAAGGTAGGGGCTTTAATTTTTTCATTTTCTAGTGCTGCTTCATCCATTCACAAAGAGCACGTACGGTTTCACGATTTTTAGCTGGCGGGTATTGATGTGCATAATGAAGGTCAAACCATGTTTCGTATGTTTTATTTGCATCCTCTAAGAAAAATGCCAATTGTCTAGCATGCTCTATATCCACATTCTCATCCTGATAGCCATGAATAATTAACACTGGAGCTGTTATATGTTCTACTTCGAACAAAGGTGTACGAGCATCATAGGCCTCCGGTAAACGGTTTGGTGTTCCTCCAATAACGCGTTTCATCATCCGTCGCATATCAGTCCGTTCCCAGTAAGTGGCCGTTGCATCAGAAACCCCAGCCCATGTAACAACAGAAGTAATATCCCTTCGTAAAATTGCTGTCCACAGAGCCATGATACCACCACGCGAAAAGCCAAAAACATGTATATTATCATTGCAAAATTGCTTCAGTACATCGACAGCATAAACAGCATCATAACGGTCTGCCCCTGCAAATTCATCTTTACCTTCACCACCTCTATTCCCACGATAATATGGTGCAAAGACGATAAAGCCTTGAGCGGCAAATTGGGCAATACGTGAGGGTCTTACCATACCTATGCTTTGCATACCCCCTCTTAAATATAAAAAGCCATCATATGTACCCTCAGTCTTCGGCTCTGCTAAAAGTCCTTTTATTCGCAAGCCCTGTGACATATAAGTGATTTCTGTTAACCGTATTGCTGGATTGGGTGAAGGATAGGCACGCTTTTCAACGATATCACCATTTTTTGTCACGTCGTTTCAACTCCTCCAGCATTCTCTTCATTCCCTCATCCTTCATATGAAAGCTCAAGTTTGGATGATGGGTAAATTCCTCATCAGATAACCACAGCATACCGGATGTTTCTAAATCAAATTCAACGTCCTCCTGCCCAGCAAATTGGGCAGTAAAAACCGTTTTACAAAATAATATGTCATCATGAACCGCATATTCTGCAAACCATTGAAGATTTTTCACACGAACACCAGTTTCTTCAAATACTTCCCTTATGGCTGCATCCTCTAGCGTTTCGCCTTTCTCCAATTTGCCTCCTGGCACCTCGACACCACGTCGTTTATGAATAGTACATAGCCACTTATTTTGATGCTTTAAAAAAACAAGGACGTGTTTGGGTTCTACGGTAAACTCCCCTCTCGTAAAACTCAAATCTACGCGCAGGCCATGTAAATCTGTAAATGTTAACATATCTTCAACCTCACGTTCTTTCATGCTGAATAACAGAAGTCATTTTTCATAGCCTTCACTTACAGGCATCGGTGAATTCCTAATTTCTGTTTTGTTGGGATTGTATTTCCACTCCATTTCCCTCTGTCTTTCCTAAGTTAACTATAGAGTAATCATACAGAAACAAGCAACTTTAAATATAGTTCAAGCAAGCAAAAAAGCGCGCTTCAAATGAAGACACGCTTTTCATTAAATTACTCGTTCACCATCGAAATAAACAATCGGATTTCTCACAACACAATCAATATGGACATCCGCTGCATTCGCTCCACCGAATGGCACATTGCTACCGAATGCGATATGGATTGTCCCATAGACCTTCTCATCCTCCAGTACATTACCACATAACACGGCACTTTTATTAGCTCCAATACCGAACTCTGCAATGAGCCGACCATTCTCTTCGCCAAGTAACTCCAGCAATCGAGGACCATCCGGACCAATTGCTTCTACCAATCGTCCGTTTGAAATTTTCAATAATAATGGTTCCTTTAAGACACCAATATTAGCAATAGAACCATCCACTAAAATTTCACCATTTGCCGATGTTTCTATTGGCGCAATATAGGATTCACCCGAGGGAATATTACCATGCTCTCCTGCTTGGCGAATAACGCCAGTTGAACGAATACCTAAACGGTTTTCTACACTAAAAGTTAGCTCATGACCATCTTTAACAATTCGAATTCCTGCGGCCATATCAAGAAGCTGGACATATTTTTCTACCATTTCCTCAATCTCTTGCGCATCTGCATGAAGCGCACCTTTTTCAAGCATCTCTAATGTAATACCTGGCATTGTCGCTACACGACCACCTTTTTCACAGGCATTTTTACGGGCTGCTGTATGTGTCAAAGAGTGAGAGGTCAAACAAAGTGAGACATCAGCATTTGCCATAAGCGATGAAACTGCATGAATAGGCTCCTGCCCTGACTTTTCCAATAACGGCATAACCAGAAGTATTGTATTAGCCGTAATTGTTAGCCCAGCTTCATAAAAGATTGTCGCTAAGTCTTGCTTTTGAACATCTGTCAAAATTAAAAGCGTTTCTGACGATTGAACATTTAAATTATTTTTTAATACCTTCAGTGCAATATCATGTAAATGCTGCATAATAGTACTCCTTAATTAAAATTTAAATGATATCTACGAATGATTCCTTCTATTTCATTCCTAGCCTCCGTTAAAGGCCCTAAAAATTCTGGTACTCGTTGTTCAGTAAAACGGTAGATGGGGCCAGAAACAGTGATAGAGGCTACGACCTTTTCATCACTATTAAATATAGGCATAGCAAGTGCCAATACATCGACGGAATATTCACTGTTACTGAGCGCATAGCCACAGCTACGAATTTTTTCAAGCTCTAACCGTATGTCATTTGCATTCGTCATTGTATTGGTCGTATAAGCAGTTAGCGGTTCATCAATAACCTTAGAAATTTGCTCATCACTTAGGAAAGCAAGCATAGAACGATAGGAAGCACCTACATAAAGCGGAGATCTACTTCCTCTTGAAACAGTAAACTTCACCTTATTCACAGGCTCCGCTTTTAGTAAAGTTAACGCTTCCAATCCATTCAAAACTGTAAATATGGCGGTTTCACCAGTAACATCCTTTAAGTTATCAAGAACAGGCATACATAGCTGATCTATGTTTAATGAATCATACATATTCATACCAATTTCCCATAATGCAATACCCAAGGAGTACTTTTTTGTTAAAGGATCCTTTGTAATAAACCCATTATTCTCAAATGTTTCAAGAATGCGATATAAATTTGTATGATTCATGTTCATCGCCATCGCTAACTCTCGACCACCCCATACAGGCTTTTCCTTTGTAAACATTTTTAAAACTGCAATTGATAAATTTAACGTCTTTAGCATATCTCTCATCCTTTTGATCTATTTATCTGTACAAACGGCTGCAAATCCCTCGCTTAAGGGGGAGTTAATTGAAAGATATAACAGCCGTAAGCACCTGATATCACTTTATCAAAAGTAAGAGAGAAGCTAATCTCTTACTTTTGATAGAGGAAATCAATAGCAGCAGTAATATATACTTTTGCACAGCGTACGATATCCTCAACACGCACTTTTTCATTATACCCGTGAATACTTGGTAAATAGGCTGGCCCATATTGTAAAACCGGAATATCATACTGTCTGAAGTGTCGAGCATCACTGCTTGCCCATTGCATAACACCATAAGCTTCTAATCCTGTTACAAATGAAATATTATCCACTATCGATTGGCAAACAGGATTTTCAGCAGGGGTATAGTTGGCTACACTTTTGAAACCAAAACGTCTGATCGAATACTCAATGTCTAAGGCATCTAATTTATTCTTCAGGATTTCTGTTACTTCTTCTTGTGTAATACCGAATGGTAAGCGACAATCGACCTGTACCTTACAATAATCTGGGATAACATTGGACTTCGTACCCCCCTCAATTGTACCAATATTTACAGTAATTTTCTCTAGTACTTCTTGATATTTCAGACGGTCTTTCTCCACTTCACGCATGTATTTTTTAGATACTTCTATTAGTGGCTGTACTTCTTCAGGAATGACGATATTCATGTCCCATAATGTGCGAATTTCTTGAATAGCTCGGATTGCATCATTAATTGCATTACGACCTGCTAAAGGTGATAAGCTTCCATGTCCAGGTTCCCCATGCACCTCTAATTCAAACCAGTAGGAACCTTTTTGCCCAATTGTCGGATTTAATGGAGATGAAGGCTCTGCAATTAAACATCCATCACCCTTTACTAAACCACGCTCCAACAACCAAGGAACACCAAATTCGCCACCAGTTTCTTCATCAGGGACAATGGCTAAAGTTAATTTCCCTGGCAATTCAATATTCAATTTCTTGAGTAGTTTTGTGGCGAAAATAATACCTGCTAAACCGGCTTTCATATCGCTTGCACCACGACCAAGCATCCAACCATCCTTCACTTCTCCAGAGAAAGGATCAAAATCCCATTTAGATAAGTCTCCAACCGGCACAACATCTGTATGCCCACAATAAACGAGTTCTTTGCCTTCATCATTTCCAATAGAAGCTACTAAATTAAACATTTTATCCGCAGCCTCATATTTTTGGTAAGCAATGCCTACATCATTTAGATAGTGCTCGATAAAAGCTGTTATTTCAGTCGTATCTCCTGGAGGATTGACACTCGGAATTTGAATGAGTTTCGAACAAAAATCAATTAACTCTTCTTGATGATTTTCCACTTCATCTACTAGTTGCATTTTTAGTGCTTGTAAGTCATTCATGTGCTTGTACCTCAATTCCTTTAGTTTGTAAATGCTTCATGCTACCGTATAAATTCTTCATATGTGTGAACTGCTTTTCATCAAAGAAAGAGCATTTATGTGCACCATATGTTTTCGCCACTTCTAAGACAAATCGAACAACATTCTCTACGTCTGTAACATGTGTTGCACCTGTTGCACAGCCTGCCACGATAGATTCGGTTGTAATTGCTACCCCTACAACAGGACTTGATGTCGCCACAGCGGGTTGTAAAATACTATTGATATGGAATAAGCCATTCCCATATGGGGTAATGTCTTGCATTGTCAGTGGCAGTACAACTGGTGCAATACCTGCTGATTGCGTGTAAATTTGCAGCAAATCATCACTAATTTTTAATATGTAACCTTCTTTAACTGTTGGTGTAATGGCAAATCCTTTATGGTTACATACTTGATTACCTTTTGTTGTATCAATCGAAAGAATAGCATCCATTGTTTCTTCCACTTCATTCTCGTTCATGACGCTAATATCGACTGGAGAATTCATAAATGGCACTGGCTCATGTGGTAAAGTGGGTGCAGTTGGACAAATATGAGTGGAGAAAATTACATCCCCCTCTAACTGGTCACCTTTTAAAGCCATATCAATGGCTTTTGCTGCGCCGGCCATACAGGCTAGTGCACCATCTCCATCCGATACAAAGCCCGTCATTTCGGGGCGTGCCCCGATACCGCCTAAGCGACCGATGATGCCTAATGTAGGCGCATGGCCACCTGAGGATTTACCATTCTTTCCTTTCACTAGAACGCGGACAAAATCGGTTGAGCCATTTTCACCTTTAATTGTTTTAACTACTACATCTGCTGCTGGATTAATATTGTGTAAATACTCTTTGATAACCCCACCATTTACATACATACTATCCATTACCTCGTATAACTCCATAACATGCTTCAATGACATAATTAGTCCGCTCCTTTTTTCTATCAAAAATTCTTATTCCTTAAAATTTATAAGATTTTCATCTATATTGTAGATACTTCTTGCTGAATAGCTTTCCATAAATGACATGATACTTGATGGGTTGCTGTCACCGTATCGAGTGTTGGTTGCTCTTGTGAACATTTGTCTGTGGCAAAACGACAACGTTTATGGAAAGCACAGCCACTCGGAGGATTCACAGGGCTTGGAACATCCCCTGTTAAAATAATTCGGTCCTTTGTATCAAAAGGATTTTCCTTTGGAATAGCCGATAACAAAGCCTGTGTATATGGGTGTTGAGGGCGATCATAAATTTCTTTATATGTGCCCATTTCAACAATTTTGCCTAAATACATCACAGCAATGCGATCACACATATAATTCACAACATTGAGATCATGTGAAATAAAAATATAAGTTAAACCAAAATTTTTCTGTAAATCTTTTAATAGATTGATTACTTGTGCCTGTACAGATACATCTAAGGCGGATACAGGTTCATCACAAACAACTATATCCGGTTGAAGTGCAAGCGCCCGTGCAATATTAATGCGCTGCCTTTGTCCTCCTGAAAACTCATGAGGATAGCGCTTTGCATGATAAGCACTCAACCCTACTGTTTCAAGTAGCTCCATGACACGCTTTTTACGTGATGATTCATCACCTATCCCATGTATCACTAATGGTTCAGCAATTAAATATTCAATCGTTTTACGAGGATCTAGTGATGCATAGGGATTTTGGAAAACCATTTGTATAGATTTTCGAGCAGAGCGAATATCCTTTGTATTTAAGCTTGCTAAATCGGTTCCCTTAAACTCAACTATACCCTCGGTAGGTGCTATTAATTGGTTGATTAAACGAGCAACCGTCGATTTCCCGCAGCCCGATTCACCTACAATCCCAAGTGTTTCTCCTTTAAATAATTCAAAGCTGACTCCATCTACTGCTTTCACAAATTGTGTGGACTTTTTAAATGGAATTGAGCTTTTAATAGGAAAATGCTTTTTTAAATTATTTACCTTTAAGATCAATTCATTGGGCTGTTGCATGAAAAACCCCCACCTTCCTAGCGACAATTTGATCTTTTGATTGCAAATGGCAGGCTACAAAATGATTGTCCTGGACTTCCACTAAATCGGGTATTGTACTACGGCATAGATCTGTTGCTAACGGGCAACGAGCTGCAAAATGACAACCACTATGTGGCATTGTTAAATCGGGTGGACTTCCTGGGATGGCTGGCAGCCTTTGCTGGACTTGTGTCCCCATCGTAATCTGCGACTCTAATAATCCCCAGGTATAGGGGTGTAATGGTTTTTCATAGAGCTGTCTTGTTGTAGTCGACTCCACTGTTCGACCTGCATACATGACATTCACTTTGTCACAAAGCTCCCAAACTACACCTAAATCATGCGTAATCATAATAATGGCTGTATCGTGTTCTTGCTGTAATTTTTTCATCAAATCAAGTATTTGAGCCTGTACAGTTACATCCAATGCTGTAGTGGGCTCATCAGCAATAAGTAGCTTTGGATTACAAGCAAGCGCGATAGCAATCATGACACGTTGACGCATCCCACCTGAAAATTCATGAGGATACATTTTCAAACGCTTTTTTGGCTCAGGAATCCCTACCATTTTCAGCATATCCACAGCTTTTATTGCTGCATCCTTCTTGGATATATGCTCATGCGCTTGGATCACTTCTAAAATTTGATTGCCCACTGTTAAAACGGGATTTAGACTCGTAATAGGGTCTTGAAAAATCATCGACATTTCATTACCTCTGACATTCCGCATTTCCTTTTCTGAAATCCCTATTAAATCGCGCCCATTAAAACGAATTACTCCGTTCGTTATTTTTCCTGGCGGAGATGGAATTAAACGCATGAGAGCAGTGGCTGTAACACTTTTTCCCGATCCAGATTCACCAACAATTCCTAGCGTTTCTTTCTTATTTAATTGTAAATTAACTCCATTAACAGCTTTCATTGTAGAGCCACCACTTTTAAATTCTACTGTCAAGTTTTCTACATCTAGTAAACGTTCAGTCATGACGCCACCCCCTTTCATTAAACTTTCATTTTCGGATCTAATGCATCACGTAATCCATCTCCTAAAAGGTTTATACCAAGGACTGTTAACAAAATACAGATACCTGAAAATGTCGCCATTTGAGGATTTAATACTAAAAAGTCTTTACCATCCTTTAAAATGCTACCCCATGAGGCTGTTGGAGGCTGTACCCCTAACCCTAAAAAACTAAGTGCAGCCTCCGAAATAATAGCGCCTGCTGTACTCATCGTTCCATAGACAATCAATGGAGCTAAACAGTTGGGTAGTATATGACTAAAAATGATACGTGAATGTGTAGCTCCTAAAGAATGCGTCACCTCAATAAACTCTTCTTCTTTAACACTTAAAACCTGACCACGAACTAGCCTAGCAAACCCTGGTATATTGGCTATACCAATAGCGACAATAACATTTACAAGTCCTTGTCCTAATACCGTCATTAGCGTAATAGCTAATAAAATGAATGGAAAGGCGAAAAGACCATCCATCGTGCGCATGATAATGGAATCACTACGCCCTCCAAAATATCCCGCAACAAGACCGAGTAATGTCCCAAACACAGCACCAAATAACACTGCTGCAATTCCGACAATCATAGATATTCGGGTTCCATAAACTAAACGACTAAATAAATCTCGACCATAGTTATCTGTTCCAAGCAAATGTCCTTCGGTATTCATGGGTAAAAATGATTTACCAACAGTCATTTCATTTGGTGGGTGGGTAGCAATTAATGGAGCGAAGATAGCAACAATGGCCATCAAGGATACAATCACTAACCCAATTGTTGCTAATTTATTTTTAAGCAACTTTCGTAACAACGTATTTTTTTTTCTAGTTTCATTGACAACTGCTTGAGTCATTGTTATTTCTTCCCTCCATTCGATTCAAGATTGACCTTTGGATTCACAACCTTATACAACACATCAACGATTAAGTTAATAAGGACAAAGATAAAGGCAATGAAAATAACTGTACCTTGTACAACGACAAAGTCACGTTTATCTATAGCATCTACAATCAGTCGACCCATCCCAGGCCAGCTAAAAATCGTTTCTGTTAAAACGGCACCACCTAGTAAATTAGAAATTTGCATACCTAGTACCGTTAAGATTGGCGTTAAAGCATTTTTAAACGCATGCTTCCCAATAACCAAATATTCTTTTATGCCCTTAGAACGTGCTGTTTTAATATAATCTTGTGAAATGACCTCTAACATACTCGAACGTGTAATACGCGCAAATGTCGCCATTGGAATTGTTGCTAAAGCAAAGGCTGGCAAAATTAAATGCTTTACATAAGGCCAAAAACCTTCACTCATATTCCCCATTCCAGTCGCAGGGAACCAGCCAAGATTGACACTAAAGAATAAGACAAGCATGATTCCCAACCAAAAAATTGGCATGGATACTCCTACTAGTGACACAAGCATGACCACATAATCAATGATCGTATTTTGTTTTCTAGCTGCCAATATACCTGCTGGGATGCCTATTACGACAGCTATTATTAAGGCTGCTAGTGCAAGTACAACTGTATTTGGGAATCTTTCAATAATAAGCCCCAACACAGACTCGCTATAAGAATAGGAATAACCCAAATTTAACTGAGCTAAGTCACCTACATATGAAATAAATTGTGAAGGCATTGACTTATTTAATCCCAGCTCTTCTCTTAAATTCTCTACATCTTCCACACTAGCCTGGGGACCAAGCATGACAGAAGCTGGATCACCTGGAATCATTCGCGTAATAATAAATACGATGATACCAACTACTAACAGTGTTGGAATAAGGTTTACTAACCTTCTTAAAATAAATGAGCCCATCTTATTAAGACCTCCTTTTCATTATTAGAATCAGTGGTTCATATTGTGAATAATTAAATACTACACCTAACGATAATTATTTGTAAATATATTTTTTTCTGAATCTTTTTAATTTTTTATTTACTTCTTGTTTACAAATGTGCTACTTTTATTTCGAACCTACCATTTTTGAATCAACGGTTCATATTGTGAAACAAAATAAAGGAGGCTAGCTCGGATGAAGAAAATAAACGTAAAAAAATCTTTCCTACTTTTCTTTTTAACTTTAATGATTGCTGTTTTAGCTGCTTGTGGTGGGAATACAGAAAAAAATAACTCAACAGATGAAAAAGATGGAGAAGTTACTTCTGGAGGCTCATTAAATGTTGGTCTTTCAGCGAATGCCAAAACGTTTGACCCGATCAAATATACGGGGGTTTATGAATCACAGGTAATGCGTCAAATGGGTGATACTTTAGTTGTTTATAACAAAGATCTGTCGGATATCATTCCCTCTTTAGCAACGGAATGGAAAGTATCAGATGATATGTTAGTTTATACGTTCAAATTACGTGAGGGTGTAAAATTCCAAAAAGGACAATACCAAGATGGTCGTGAGATGACAGCTGAAGATGTGAAATATTCATTAGAACGTTCTGCTAAAGAATCGGCTATGAATCGTCTTAGTGGCGTGACAGAGGTGAAGGTACTATCTGATTATGAAGTAGAGATTCACTTAGCTACTCCTAATGCTGCCCTACTTGCTATGCTAACTGATGCTGGGAATATCATTATTCCAAAAGAAGAGATTGAAGGATGGGGCGATAAATTTTCTGAGCATTTCGTTGGTACTGGTCCATTCCAGTTAACAGAGTGGAAAAAAGACCAAGAAGTAAAACTGGCGCGCCATGAAAATTATTGGGGGGACAAACCACATCTCGATCATTTAACAATGAAATTTATCTCCGACCAAAATATGATGACCAATGCATTACGTTCAGGTGATATTGATATCGCGATGGACGTAAAAGGCCAAAATCGAGAAATTATCAATCAAGATAGTAATCTTGAGCTTTTAACAAATCCGGGCTTATCCATTGTTTACCTAGATCTTAACAATAAGGTTGGTCCAACTGCCGATAAACGTGTACGTGAAGCCATTTATATGGCAACAAATGTTGAGGAAATCATTTCTGGTGTTAATCAATGGGGTGGCGGTGACGTCTCATATTTACCATTACCTCCAGGTTCTTGGGGCTATGATAAATCCTTAGTCGATATGGTACCGAAGTATAATCCTGAAGAAGCTAAAAAATTATTAGCGGATGCCGGCTATGCTGACGGCTTCAAAACGGAGATTTACGTATCAGAGGCACGTGTCCCTTACGCAACGATTTTCCAAAGTCAATTGAAGAAAAATTTAAATATAGATATTGAAATTAAAGTACTTGAATGGGGTACTTACAGTGATACAGTAGCAAAGGGCAATGCTCCAATGAATATTGGTGGTTGGACTTGGTATCCAGATCCATATTTCTTCCTCTATCAATTATTTCACACAAATCAAATAGGAGCGTTAGGTAATGGTAAAGGCTACAGCAATCCAGAGGTTGATAAATTATTGGAGCGTGCTGTATCCGAAACAGTCGTACAAGAAGAACGAGCAAAATTATATCAAGAGGCATTAAAACTTATCCTAGCGGATGTTCCACGTATCGAATTAGAAGCAACTCAAACTGTTGCAGGCGTGAATAAAAATGTGCAGGGCTTTGAAGTTTCTGCTGATAACTCTGTTCAAATTGTTCATCCAAATGGTACAAACGTATCCATTTCAAAATAACTCAACCAGAAAAGTGGAGATTCTCGTCTCCGCTTTTCTCTTCATAAGGAGAGATCTGATCCGATGACTCGATATATAAATGGGCTTGTATTTAACTCTGACACTCGTAGCTTTGCCAAACAGTCATTCCAAGTACAAGGAGAGTATTTCGAACAAGCTACACATACTGATGAGAATGAAATAAATTTGGATGGCTATTATATTACTCCTGGCCTAATCGATAGTTGTTCACAAATTGGTTTAGCTGAAATTGGCATTCGTTGGGAAGGTGATGATAGTTATGAATTTGATTCGCATCTACAATATTCAGTTGTTGATGGCATTTACCCGTTTGATGTAGCCTTTCAAAAGTCTGTCTCACATGGGGTTACAGCATCTCATATTGTTCCTTCTCCAAAAAGCTTAATTGGTGCCAAAACGGCTATCATTCATCATACACATACAACTGTAGATGAAATGGTGATTGCAAAAGATGTCGCTTATTCCTTTTCTATAGGGCACCAGGCAAAAAGTACATTTTTTGCTGAAAAGAAAAAGCCACTGACTCGTATGGGCATTGCTAAAATCTTAAGGGACACACTTCAACAAATTCAACAACAGGATCCTTCCATCCATAAAATTGTTGTGCGGGCACATAAAGCTGTCGATATTGAACTAATTCATCGACTACAACAAGAATTTAATAATGCTTTTGACTTTCATATTATTCATGGCACGGAAATTCCTCTTCTTGAGGAGACCGCTTTCCATACGGTTATAGCTGGACCGACATTCCGTTATATTGAGCATAATGAGATGATGGAGCTGTCGCCAAAGCTGTATCGTCAGCTATTCACTCAAACAATTCCATTTGTTTTTTGTACAGATCATCCTGTTAGTAGCACATCTCATCTGACATTAGAAGGTTGTTTAGCTGTTAGAGAAGGTATGTCACGCTCCGATGTTCTCTATTCATTGACAACGGGTGCTGCTGATTTCCTTGGCATTGCCCATAAAACAGGTGCTATTCGTGATGGCCTTTATGCTGATTTTGTGATATGGGATAAGCACCCATTAAATTTAGACGCACAGGTTATCGCTACTTTTATTAAAGGGGAAAAAGTTTATGCAATGGAAGAAGGTATGTCAAAATGAACATTTATCATCATGCAACGTTTCTCACAGTCAATGAACAAAATGATACTTTTGACCAGCTATGGGTTGAAAATGGTCGCATTGTTTATGTAGGGCCAGCCAAAGAAATTCCCCCTCATGCGCACATAATCGATCTACAGGGAGCTTATGTCACACCAGGATTAATTGATATCCATGCACATGTCGGAACATGGGCTGAAGTAACCGAAGATATTAATGATGCTAATGAATATAGTGAACCATTCACGCCGCTTATGCATGCTTTGGACAGTGTTGATATTCGCCATTTCTCCTTTCAGCATGCACTTGAAGGTGGCGTGACAACAGTACAAACTGGTCCGGGTAGTGCCAATGTTATTGGTGGTATTTGGAGTATCCTAAAAACAGCAGGTCCTACCCTTGCTTCTCGTGTCCTAGTAGAACGAAGTGGATTAAAAGGAGCCTTAGGGGAAAATCCAAAGAACGTCTTTGGTAATCAATATAAACGAAAGCCAATGACCCGTATGGCGATTGCTCAGCTGCTACGTGACGGCTTCCAACGGGCTAGCCTGCTGAATGAACAGGAGCAATCTGAAGAAGTATCCCAAAATACCGAATTACGACCATTTATTGAGGTACTCCGTGGTGAAATGCCCCTTCGTCTTCACTGCCATAGAGCAGATGATATTATGACCGCTATACGAATTGCCAAAGAATTTAATGTGAAGCTCCATTTAGAGCATTGTACAGAAGGGTATCTCATTGTTGATGCAGTAAAAAATAGTGGATTCCAGGCTACGCTTGGTCCTTATATGTTAACCCCATCTAAATATGAAACACGGCATTCTACACCAGCGATTGCTGCCATATTTAAAGAGCATAACATTCCTTTTGCTATCATGACGGATCATCCCTTTGTACCGATTCAGTACTTAAAGTATTGTGCCTCTGAAGCAATTCGTTATGGGTTAGATGAACAAACAGCCTTAAAAAGCATTACGATACATGCAGCAAAGCTTGTACAGCTTGATCATCGAATTGGTAGTCTTGAGAAAGGTAAAGATGCTGATTTTGTTGTTTGGTCTCACCCTATTTTTGAAACCGAAGCGAAAGTACTACAAACTTATGTAAACGGAGAAAAATATTATGAAGCGGAGGAAGCCCAATGGAAAACTCAAAAATTGCCATTGTAACTATTGGTCAAGCCCCTCGCAAAGATATGGCGGAGGATATTCAGCAATTAAGACAAGGAGGCCTTCATGTTCATGAATTTGGTGTCCTTGATTCTCTTTCACCATCTGAAATTGCTGCGCTATCTCCCTCACAGGAAGACAATGATGTTTTAGTGACTCTCCTGACAAATGGTCAGCAGGTAAGGTTAAGTAAAGCAAAGCTCATGCCCCATATTCAGCAATGCCTTCATGATCTCCATGACTTTACTTGGATTTTACTGATGTGTACAGGCGATTTTGCCAATAAACTATCCTTTAAAAATCTTTTACTCCCCGATCGTATGATGACTAACTTAGTGAAGGGCCTTCATACGGAATTAGCCATTGGTTTAATAGGTCCTGAGCCTGAGCAACAAATAACTGTTGAAGAAAAATGGCAAAATGCTCATTTTGACGTGATCTTTTCTGCAAGTTCACCTTACCGCTTTAATGCTCTTGATTTATTAGCAAAGGCACAGCAATTAGAATACGCTGGAGCTGATCTGCTCATTCTTGATTGTATGGGCTATTCGACACCTATGAAAAATATAATTAAACATCAACTGAATATACCTGTAATTGTCCCACGTGAAGCTGTTTTTACTATATTAAAGGCAATATGTTAATACCCTCTACTAAGGTGATTGATTTTCACTGAGAGTGGCGACACTCAAAGTGAAAATCAACCCCATTAGACACGCTTATTAAAATAAGGTAACTGCTCCACAAAAGCCTTCGTTTCCTCATCTCCATACTCATGAACTAATGCATAAATTTTCATCAATCTTAAATCAATTTCATCATTTTCTCTATCTAAGTGATATTGGATATACGGTAACTGTGCACGCCATGCATTGGAGATTTCTAACAACTGCATTTGCTGAAAAATTCTCTCAAAAACATCTAATGCTTGTCGATCCACATTAAGTTCAAAATTCCAAGGTCCTGCATATGGATTAGTATAATAGGTTCTATTGGCAAGTGAAAAATATACACGCTGACGATCCATCTTTACGATTCACTCCTTTTCCCATAGTATGGAGAGAAAGGTGTTGTTTTATTCCCTGGAATGTCAAACTTCCTTCACAATTAAAATGTCATTTTAACTTATAATAAATATGATGAACAAAGAACGGAGTGAGTATGATGAGTTTAACTACGCTCTTAATCGTCGCAATCATCATCGTTATTATTATCACTATTGCGACAGTTATCAGTGTCAACCGTGCCTATGCTTTTAAACATACCGTTGATGAAAAACCTAAACAAAGCTATCATCAAGAGGAGAACTAGCAAGTCATTCATTATTTATACATTTTATTAATTGAATTTGGAGTGAAAGCAATGGGTGTGCCATTACCAATTATTATTATGATTGCTATGATGATGTTAATGTTCGGTCTTTCTGTCATTTTCATTATCAAGAAAAAAAACAATATTTTTACGCAAACAATTGACGCAAAGCCAGAACAATTTACATCGCAACAAGAGGAAGAACAACGATGAAATATCCCTTTATTTGGCTCATTAAGTTTTACAGAAAATACATCTCACCTATGACGCCACCTACTTGTCGTTTCCATCCCACATGTTCTTCTTATGGCCTCGAAGCTTTTCAAAAACATGGGGCGCTAAAAGGATTTATTCTAACTATTACGCGTATATCCAAATGCCATCCATTTCATTCTGGTGGCTTTGATCCAGTGCCAGAAAAATGGCCTTCGAAAAAGAATTAATTTTCGGAGGTCATTTTTTCTTGTACTTTTTGAAGTTGTGCGTTATTATAATAACTGTTCTAAAAAATAAATCGTAATGGTTACTATTTAAAGAAGGGATTATATTATATGAAAAAAGTTTATGTATTATTGCTAGTCACAGTTCTTGCCCTGTTTACCGCTGCTTGCGGAGACCAATCATCTACTTCCCAAAAATCTTCTAATGAGAAAGATAAATTAACAATTTATACTACTGTATATCCTTTAAGCTATTTTGCACAGCGTATTGGTGGTGACTTTGTGGATGTTTCTTCTATTTATCCTGCTGGTGCTAATGAACATACATTTGAACCAACACAAAAGGATATGATGAAATTAGCAGATGCTACTATCTTTTTCTATATTGGCTTAGGACTTGAGGGCTTTGTTGAAAATGCTAAAAAGACCTTAGCCAATGAAGATGTCACAATGGTGGCAACTGCTGATGAGGTGTCTGATGAAAAATTAGCTATCAGCACAGGTCATGTTCATGCTGAAGATGATGACCATGAGCATGCTACAACAGAGGAAGATCACGCTCATGAAGAAGATGAACACGGTCATGACGACCATGAGCATGGAGATATCGACCCTCATGTTTGGCTGTCTCCAACAATTAGTCAAGATTTAGCACTTGCTATTAAAAACACGTTAGTGGAAAAAATGCCTGCTGAAGAATCTACTTTTAATCAAAATTACGAGACATTGGTAAAAGAATTACAAGATTTAGATGGTGAGTTTAAAGCAATGGCTGATCAAGCACAAAATAAAACATTTTTTGTATCTCATGCAGCATTCGGCTATATTGCAGGTCAATATGGTCTAACACAAGTACCTATTGCTGGCTTGAATTCTCAAAATGAACCATCACAAAAAGAACTAACAACGATTGTTGATAAAGCTAATGAACTGCATATTCACTATATTTTATTTGAACAAAATGTCTCTTCTAAATTAGCAGAGGTCATTCAAAAAGAAGTTGGTGCAGAATCCCTTGTATTGCATAATTTAAGTGTATTAACGGCAGACGATGAAAAAAATAAAGAAACTTACTTTACATTGATGAAGAAAAACATTCAAACATTAGATAAAGCTCTAAGCATTCAATAATTGATTGAAAGAAGGAGGTGCCCCAAAAATGGATGGGACACCTCCTTTATTATGACGTATTTTTCTTGCGGCATTCGTTTTTCTGTTCGCTCAATCGATATGAACCGCTTCGTTGTTTGGGAAACTTGAATATCCTTTGAAGGAGGCACTAGGAAAGCCACCATACTTTCTACTAAAATCGTTGCGCATCCATTAAAGCCAAACGGAACTATAGTGTTTGACTCATTCTGGTTTTGTGAAACAAGTTTTGTAGGCTTTTCTATGAATGGTTGGTTGGCAAGCCTATTTCCGTCCAGTATAGATATACCCCTATCTGGATTGAAACCTTCATGCAAAGGCGTTGTTATACTTTGTCTTTTTGTTACTTCCTGCATATCAGAATATTTCTCACTTGTTGCAGCTGGAAAGCTTGCATAATTCCAGGTATGGTCCTGTGATAATTGGCGATCCGACACCAAGAAGTATTGATAACGTACTTCCCCCTTCCGGTCAGGTAATGGATCATCCCATGTCACATCGATATGATACCAATTATGATCAAGTTTCACTAATACCCACGCATGGAGCTGTTCGCCCACTTTTCCAGGTACATACTGCACCTCAAAGCCCAGCATTTCTAACATTCGATAAAGCACTAATGCATATGCCTGGCAGACTCCCTTATTTTCTGTCAGTAGTGTGTAAGGGGAATATTGACTTCCTTCTGTTTCCTTGGAATATTCCGCAGTTAGAACAATAAAATCATGTGCAGCCTGTAATTTTTGTATGTCGCTTAATCCTTGCATAGGTGCAATAATATCTGTCAATGTTTGCTCGACAATTGCTTCTTCTGTTTGTGAAAGATGATAGGTAAATGTAAAAGCAATAGCAATATTATTACTATAACCATCATACTTCCATTTAAAGCTAGAAATATTAGTATAAATATAAGAGTTTTGAATCGCACCTTTCGTAATGTCTGTTAGTTCATCTTTAATATCAGATATGTCACCAGTATAGTGAATAGAGAATTCCGTTGATAGCTGCATAACTTCTTTATTAATGAGAGATTGTAGTGTTTTAATTGAATGAGCAGTTGCTACATCATCTTTTTCATAGTTTGCAAAAACTTGCACATGACTCATTTGTAGAACAAATAATATAATGACAGCATTATATATATATTTCCTCATATGAGTCATTCTCCTTTACTAAATAGTTTATGCCTCTCCTTTTTTATTATGTTAATGAATGATTAATTTCATGCTAAAAGTTCAAATATTTACAAAATAAAAAGAAGCCTAGCTTACAAAAGGCTTCTTTTTTACAAGTATTTTATTGTAGTAATTTTCGTCTAAGCAGCTTATCTGCTCCATTTCGTGGGAGACTGTTTGTAATAATAATTTCCTTTGGCAACTTATATTTAGCCAGCTTCTGTTGACAGAAAGCTTGTAATTGTTCGACTGATACTTGTTCATTCAACACAACAAAGGCAAGCGGTACTTGTCCCCATTGCTTATCATCGACACCACATACCCCTGCTTCCTTTACAGCTGGATGCATGAGCAGCACATTCTCTATTTCAGCAGGATATATATTTTCTCCACCAGAAATTATCAAATCTGCTCTGCGATCTATGACAAATAAATACCCATCTTCATCTAGATAACCAATATCTCCTGTATGCAACCAGCCATCGCGCGTGGCGCTTTTTTGTGCAAAACGGCCGATATAGCCAGGTGTAACATGTGGCCCTTTAATGCAAATTTCTCCTTCGCCTTGCACGTTTGGTTCTACAATTTTGATTTGATTAAAAAATAAAGGCTTTCCAGCGGAGCCAATTTTCCGTATCGCATCCTCACTTGCTAATGTAGCTGTTTGTGAGGAGGTTTCTGTCATTCCATACGTTTGAGCTACAGCTAAGTTTAACGCATGTGCTCTCGCTAAGTAATCAGCTGGCACTGGCCCTCCACCAGCAAGCATTAATTTAAAACGGGAGGAAGCTTTACCTTTGTGTTGCTCCAACGTATGTAAAATTCTTTCCAACGTCACAGCTACAACTGACATATGCGTTACTTCACCATTCATAATATGATGCGTAATAGCTTCTACATCAAAATGATCATATAAATAGACTTGATTGCCATATAGCAGTGAACGCACTAATATCGAAAATCCACTAATATGGAATAACGGAACAGCACATAGCCAAACATCATCAGCGTGTAGGCCAATATTTAAAACCGAGGCCGTTGCACTTGCCTGATGGTTACCTACCGTTTGACGTACCCCCTTTGGAAAGCCTGTTGTCCCAGAGGTATACATTATCGTCGTTGTTTGGTCCAAAGGCCATTCCTTTCCTATATCGAATGCACCTTCTTCCCCCTCTTCAATCATTGAAAATAAATAATGAGCGGTATTTGCAGGCAACTTATTTACATCCTCATCCGCAATCAATACGGCAACTGCCTCAGAATCCGCCAACTGGTAACCAAGTTCATCTTGTGACAACCTACGATTTAGCATAACCATCTCACATTGCAGATGCATGCAAGCATACATGGTGATTACAAGCTCTGGTTTACTTGGCCCCATGATGGCAATCCGATCTCCCTGCTGTATACCCAGTCCCACTAATTGGCGGGCACGTTTAATAGATAAATCATTCAACTCTAAAAAAGTCCAACTTTGTTCTTTATAAGTTAATGCCTTACGTAACGGTGTTAAATAGGCACGCTGTATAATCCAATTCGGATACATATTTGTCACTCCAATCATCCTACATCTTAACGCTTTATCCTAGCCCTTGTCTATTCATGATACATTTGCTTTTAAACGTTATAATTTTGCTTTTATCGATTACTTTTTTGTTTTATCCGTCACTTCACTTGTATCCATCACTTTCCCCGCTCTAGCCACCACTACCAATTTTCCAGGCACAAAAAAGCTCGTATCTCTAAAAGATACGAGCTTTACAAGCACTCTAGCTAAATCAAGGGAATCTTGGGAATTGGCCAAAGTTTGGTTGACGTTTTTCTTTGAAAGCGTCACGACCTTCTTTTGCTTCATCTGTTGTGTAATAAAGAAGTGTAGCGTCACCAGCCATTTGTTGCAGACCTGCTAAGCCGTCAGTATCTGCATTCATCGCTGCTTTTAAGAAGCGCAATGCAGTTGGAGACATTTGTAGCATTTCTTCACACCATTGAACAGTTTCATCTTCTAATTGGTCATAAGGAACCACTGTATTAACTAAGCCCATATCAAGCGCTTGTTGTGCATCGTATTGACGGCAAAGGTACCAAATTTCACGAGCCTTTTTATGTCCAATAATACGAGCAAGATAGCCTGAGCCGTAACCAGCATCAAATGAACCTACTTTTGGACCTGTTTGTCCAAAGCGAGCGTTGTCAGCAGCAATTGTTAAATCACAAACAACATGTAATACGTGTCCTCCACCAATTGCATAGCCTGCAACCATTGCCACTACAGGTTTTGGAATTACACGGATTAAACGTTGTAAATCAAGAACGTTTAGACGTGGGATTTCATCGTCTCCTACGTAGCCACCATGACCGCGAACTTTTTGATCTCCGCCTGAGCAGAAGGCATGTTCACCTTCACCTGTTAAAATAATTACACCGATATTTTTATCATCGCGTGCACGTGAAAATGCATCAATCATTTCCATAACCGTTTTTGGGCGGAATGCATTACGCACTTCTGGACGATTAATCGTAATTTTTGCGATTCCGTTATAGAACTCATACTTAATATCTTCATAAGTATGTAATGAAGTCCATTGACGTGTCATTGAATTGCCTCCTATATTCTAAATTCGTCTCGTTATTATCGAGGCGCTAACGTAACAATAATATTACGTTATATACTCCTCTACTATTGTAGCAAACTTAGCGGGATTTTCCACATGAATTGCATGTCCAGCATCAATTACTGTCATATGCCTAACAGTTTTTAATAGCGCTTTCATTTCTAGTGCAATTTTACAAAATTTTTCATCCAATGAACCCGTAATCAGCAGCACAGGTATTTCTAGTTTGTCCAAGAGGTGCCAATTTGAAGGTTGGGTTCCTGTTCCAACACCTCTTAAGCTTCCTGCCAATCCTTCTTCCTTCTGTGAAAGTCTTTCTGCACGAATGGCCTTTCGCACAGTGTCAGAAAGATGACGCTGTGATGCAAAAAGCGGTATATTCTCCCATGCATTCACAAAAGAGACTAACCCATTAGTGATGATTTTTTGTGCTAATATGTCATCTCGCTTACTACGTTCACGTCGTTCCTCTACTGTTCGTAAACCCGGAGATGCACTTTCTAAAATAAGCTTTTGAATACGATTAGGAAACGCAATGGCATAAGATAATGCAATCCTTCCCCCCATTGAATAGCCCAACAATGTAAATTTCTCAATATGAAGCTGACAGAACAGTTCCTCTAAGTCCTGTAACTGTTCCTCCATTGAAAAACGCTTAATTTGTTCTGGAGTAGCTGTATGCCCATGCCCAATTAAATCAATCGCAATTATACGGACATCCGGCAGAGCTTGTGCTAGATTGTTCCAGGTAACCGTGCTTCCCGTAAATCCATGTAAAGCTACTAATGTATGGCTACCGTTTTCATTCCATATGTCCACATGGGTTTTAAGTCCACGGATCAATAAGCTCGTCATGCTTTTAACTCCGTATTAATCCGGTTCCATAACTCTCGATGAGCCTGAACGTTTTCCGCTCTATTTGTAAATATTTCAATTAAGCGTAAAGGCCGTGTTTTGTCTGATGAAAACTTCTCTGATAATTCAGAGATAGTATCTACTCGTACATAATCCATATTATACATATGGGCAATATCATGGAATTCAAGTGCAGTCGGTGTGCCAAAAAGATCCTCGTAATGGGCTTCTACTGTCGATTGAGGTAAATAAGAAAAAATACCACCACCATCATTATTCATCACAAGAATGGTTAAGTTACATTCTTGGTATCTAGAAGCAATCAGCCCATTCACATCATGTAGAAAGGCTAGATCACCAATCAATAAATAGGTTTCTCGGCCATTTCCTTCACTGAAGCCCAATGCTGTTGATACTACGCCATCAATCCCATTCGTCCCACGGTTCGCAAAGAAACGGATATCCTTCGGTGTTGCTAATAAAAATGTATCAATATCACGCACTGGCATACTACTGCTAACGAATATATCGCTACCTTCAGGAATCATTTTCAATAAACGACTGACCATCGCTCCTTCATCTTTTTCTACCTCTGAATACTGTTCAATATAAGTAGCAGCCAACTGATTGGCTTTTTGCCATTCGGCTAAGTATGCTTCCTCAAATGCCGTGTTAGTAATGGCTAATTGTGTTAACCATTGGTCGATATTTGCATGAACAAAATGTGTAGATACGCCAGTAGCATCTCTAAACATTGGATCTTCATCAATAATTACATAAGCATTTGGCTCTGTTTTAGTAATAAATTGCATTATAAATTTTGAAACAGGCTGTGCCCCTATACGTAAAACTGTATCCGGCTGAACAAGTGCCTTAAAATCCTCACTCTTCATAATGGCATCATAGGTTGTCACGAGATATGGTAAGCAATCCTCTGGTACAGCTGCACGCATATTTGACAAGCTTTCCACTATGACAGGCCATTTCAACTGACGTACAAATTCCCAGACAAACGCTAGATTCGTGCCAAGTGCTAATTCTCCAACAATAATAAAGCCTCTTTTAGTCGACTTTAAAATAGCGGAAAGTTCCTGCATAGCAGCCCTTGTTGGGATTAATTGTCCCATGCTGCTATGTTTAAATGTCATGGTTGGCAATTCATCCTGTAAATCAATTAATAAAGGCTCTCGGAAAGGAACATTCATATGCACTGGTCCAAAAGGTGCACTTGTAGCAATTGCTACTGCTCGTGCAATATGACGTTCGATAAAAGGCAATGTAGGAGCAGCACCATCTGCTAATGGAAAATCTACACTCCATTTCACATGTGAACCATATAAATGAGGCTGATTAATTGCCTGCGGTGCACCTACCTCACGTAGTTCATGTGGTCGATCAGCCGTGATGACAATCAGCGGCACACGAGCATAGCTTGCCTCAACAATTGCAGGGAAGTAGTTTGCTGCTGCTGTACCGGATGTACATAAGAGAACAACAGGCTTAGCAGTAGCTTTCGCAAGCCCTAAAGCAAAGAAAGCAGCTGAGCGTTCATCTACTTGACGATACATTTTTATTTGTTTTGTAGAAGCGACCGCGTAGGCAAGAGGTGTTGAACGTGACCCTGGACTAACGACAACATTTTCTACCCCAGCTTGTACTAACGACGCGACCATTTTATAAACATAATCTGTTAAAATTTCCCGTTCACTCATGTAATTGTCCCCCTAGCGCACGAAGCATTGGACGGAATTTCACTAATGTTTCATCATATTCAGATTGTGGTTCTGAATCTGCTACAATACCGCCACCGGCATATAAATAAGCTTTATCATGAAGCAATGCTGCTGACCGTATCGCAACTGCAAATTCACCATTTCCCTCTGCATCTAACCAGCCAATTGGCGCAGCATACAAGCCTCGATTCATCGGTTCATACTTACGAATAGCCGCCAATGCTTCCATACGTGGTACGCCTCCTAATGCTGGAGTAGGATGTAAAGTTTTTGTGAGTTGTAATATCGTAGCATCCTTATTTAGCTGTCCCTCGACAGGTGTGTATAAATGTTGAATATCTCGTATTTTTAATAGACGCGGACTTTCAGGGAGGGTTATATCCACACAATTTTTACGGAATGTGTCTGCAATCATATCGACAACATATTGGTGTTCCCCTCCGTTTTTGGGATCATGTAACAAGCTTTGTCCATAAGCCTCGTCTTCTACTGCTGTTTTTCCTCGCTTAATTGAACCAGCAACACATGAAGAAAATGCTCGACCATCCTCCACTTTTACAAGACGCTCAGGTGATGCTCCGAAGAATAATAGATTTTCATGCTCTAAGCCGAACAAATAACTTTCTGGTTGTTCATGGATAATTTGCGACAGCACTTGTGGAGCAGTTACTTGCTCTTTAAATTGCAGTGCAAGTGATCGTGCAATAACAACCTTATCCGCTTTCTTTTGCTTAATTAAAGCTGTCACTTGGTCAATAGAAGCTAAATAAGGGTCTTTATAAGGCTCAAAGTAGCTTGATATTTCAGGCTTTGAATACGTTTTCACTTCCTTAACCTGTGCTGCATGAACTAAATGATCTCGCTCTTTTCTCAATGCCTCAAACTTAGCCTCACCATCCTGATCCGGTGTCAGAAGATGAATGCTAACATATGCCTTATCATCGCGTATGACAAGCTGAAATGTTGCTAATGCAAAATAAGCCTCTGGAAAACCCGTCCATTCCCCAGCAACATTATTTTGTGGATCAAATGTAAAGCCCCCGAACAAAATAGGTTGGAGCTCGCTTTGCCCTTTCGGACAGTTTTTCGTTAAACTTTTCCATTCAGCTTCTACAGCATCAAAACGTTCATTTTTTTTATTATTTTGAATGGTATGGGCATGTCCTAGCCCAACTAATGTCATTGTTTTTTCTCTATTTTGCCAATAAAATCGTTCACCTTTATAGCACTCTTCACCTGCTGCATAAAACGCTAATGCAGATAAGTGACTCACTTCCATTGTTTCCATATAAAAATGAAGGCTTTGGCCCAAATAGTCCACTTCTACTTCTGTGGCTTGGTACCACTTCTGTTGCATGAAATTACCTCCGTTGTTGCAGTGTACATAATAAATGATGGCGAAATTACATCATTTTGGGGGCTGGCAACCGTGTCATTCGTACTGTTGCTATTCACCCTATTTTTATTTTCAGTTCATAAATGCATGTTCTATTGTATCACTTTTTTTCATTTTACAGTATGTAATAAGCTGTGAACCTACCCATTTTCTCAATCTTCGTTTAAAATAAGAAGAGTCGACAACATTTGAAGGAGAGAAAGACCTTATGACCAAAGTCATTGAAGCTGATAGGGGTTTTAAAGTTTGGTGGCATTTAACACGTCCACATACTTTAACCGCTTCATTTGTTCCAGTATTCCTAGGAACAGCAATTGCACTAGCAATTGAAAAAGAAACAATTGATTTTGGACTATTTTTTGCTATGCTCATTGCAAGTATGCTTATTCAAGCAGCAACGAATATGTTCAATGAATATTACGATTACAAATTAGGATTAGATAACGAGCATTCTGTCGGAATTGGGGGAACGATTGTCCGTCATGGTGTACAACCAAAAACGATTATGATGATTGCGCTAAGCTTTTATGCTATTGCCATGCTACTTGGTATCTACATATGTGCCTCAACATCTTGGTGGTTAGCTGCTGTCGGACTAGTTTGTATGCTTATTGGTTTTTTATATACAGGTGGGCCATATCCAATCGCCTATTCACCTTTTGGAGAAATTATTTCTGGGGCAGTAATGGGAATGGGAATCGTTTTGATTGCTTTCTATATTCAAACGCTTACAGTAACACTTGATGCCATTTTACTATCCGTTCCAAGCATGATTTTAGTTGGTGCTATTATGCTATCCAATAATATTCGTGATATTGTTGGCGATACAGAAGGTGGACGCAAAACATTAGCCATTTTGGTAGGACGTGATAATGCTATCTCCGTGCTATCAGGATTTTTTATCGTATCATACTTATGGGTGATCGCCCTTGTTGCAATTGATGGCATTACTTTTTGGGCTTTGATTATTTTCTTAAGTATTCCTAAACCATTACGTGCCATTCAAATATTCAGAGATAAAAAAGAAGCCAAAGAAGTGATGCCTGCGATGAAATATACTGCGCAAACGAATACAATCTTCGGCTTCCTATTAGGAATTGGTTTATTAATTGATTATTTCTTTTAAAAAGTGCGGCAGCCTTAACGGGTTGCTGCTTTTTTTACATACCGTTTGAAATTTTGACTAGCGATGCCATGTACTTCTTCTTCTGAAAAGCGAGTTCGTAATGCCTCTAATAAATTTTGAGTCTCTCCCGCATGTGCTAATCCTTTTACGGTCACACCTATGCCATCAAAATCTGACCCTAACCCTATATGCTCGACACCTACTAAATTGGCTAAATGCTCCACATGATTTACCAATTGTTCTAGCGTTGCATCTTGACCACCAATAAAAAGTGGATAATAAACAACATGGATATGCCCTCCATGTTTTACAAGAGCCTTCGCTTGTGCATCTGTTAAATTACGAGGGTGATCGCATAATGCTCGTGCATTACTATGACTAGCAATAATATGCTTCGCTAACGGTAACACATCCCAAAAACTTTGTTCATTTAGATGGGAGACATCAATAATAATGTCACGGTCATTTAATACTTGAATGACTTCTTTACCAAATGGCTTCAATCCAAGACTTGCGTCTTGTTCCGCTCCATGTGCAACAGTATTTTCTTCATTCCATGTTAAACCGACTAATTTGACACCTGCATCAAGTACAGCAATTAGCTTTGTTAAATCTTCGCCAATTGCACTACAACCTTCTAAGCTTAAGATAGCTCCTATTTCATGGGGAGCCAATTGCTCTAACTGGGCCCAATCTGTAATATGCACCATGCCCTCTGTTTGTAAAACATGGGTATGAAATGCTTCCATTTGGCGTATGACTTCAAGAAATTGCTGGTTTTGCGGGATTTCTGGGTCAATAAAGATGGCGAATACTTGAGCTTTTATTTGCCCTAACTGCAGTCTTTTTTGATTGACGTGTATACGCACATCCTCTGCAAAACTAGCCGCTTCAAGCGTTGTTAATTTCAAAAGTGCATCACAATGTAAATCAATAATGTTCATCTTCTCACCTCTACAGCTATTATACTGCTTTGGTCAGGAAAATACTTACTGATTTTTGTCCTGTGGTGTATCAGAAGAGCCAAATTCTTCAAGCTCTATAAAATCATCAGATCTTGGTGTTGAAGAAAGCACTTCCTCTTCCACTGGTCGTAAATTATCCTCTTTCTTTTCTGCATGCTCGACACATGTCAGAGCTTGAGGCATAGCCTCTAAACGTCCAATTGGAATCTCTTTACCACAGACAGCACATTTACCATATGTTCCGTCTGCCATTGCTTGAAGTGCTTCTTTTATTTCCTCTGCATTGTCGCCACGATGCTCATCAATAGCCATTTCTGTAAGCTGATCCGTTAAATCACTAGCATTATCAGCTGGATGATTATCATAATTAGATAGCTCTGTCGCTTGGGGACGCTCTGATTCATCTATTCGCTTTTCGATTTCTTGTAATTCTTGCTCCAATTGTCTTTTTAATTTTTGCATAACTTGTTGATCCAAAAAAATCGCCTCCTTATGCTTTTATTTTTTCCTAATTTATTATTTCTAAAACATCAGCATAAGGAAGGTTTATTTATTTATTCGTATAAGCTACGATTGCATCGTGTAAAAACTGTGCAGCTCCCACTACACTACGCTCGTCGTAATAAGCGGTGAAACGTTCATCTGCTATATACATTTGAGCGAGTCCTACATGTGCTTCTTTAGAATATTCTTTCCATGTAAAGCACAGCCATCGTTTATGGAGCTCCGCGACTTCCATTGCAATATCATTTGTTGCGTCCCCCTCCTCGATTGCTTCTGTTAAACGTTCAAACATCTGCTGCTCCAATTGCTGCATCGCCTGAAATTGTTCCTCTGTCATATTCATGAGCTTAGCATTGGAAGCATCTACCGTTTTATCTCCATATTTGGCGCGAATTTCTTGACCATATTTATGTTCATTATCCTCGATTAACTTTTCTTTAAGTCCATTAAATTTTTCTTCATTTGACATAGGTCTTTCCCCCTCAATTGATAGTATCGTTTTTTCTACCGTCTGTAAGATCGTCTCAAGCTGTTCTTTTCGTTTAAGCAGAGCAGCTTTATGTGACTTTAGCGCCTCGGAATGTTGAAAATGAGGAGCTTGAATAATATCCTGAATAGTTGCTAGCTTCATATCCAATGCTCGGTAAAATAAAATCTGCTGCAGCAAATCGACTTCCGATTGACCGTAAAATCGATAGCCCGCCTCATTGGTTCTAGCTGGTTTCAGTAGCCCAATTTCATCATAATAACGCAGAGTTCTCGTACTTACACCAGACAATTGGGCAAGCTCTTGAATTGTATATTCCATGTTTTCACCTCCATTACTGCTACTGTAAACTTTGACGCAACGTTAAGGTCAATAGGAAAAATAAATTTTTTCTCTTCCTATAATCATCCTCTCCGTTCATATAATTCCATAACTACCTATAAAACTATATTTTCCAACCGATATAAATAGTAAATATTTCATAGGAGGGTAATAGGATGAAATGTCCAAATTGTCAGCATGAGAATCTAAATGACAGTAAATTTTGCTCTGGTTGTGGTACTAAATTGACAAATACACCCTCAAAACAGGGTATCCCAACATGGACCATTATCGTATTGTCCGTCTGTTTCATTGCAATTGGTGGGCTGGGCTATGCCTATTGGGATTTCTTCTCCAATAAAAAAAGTAATTCAGCCACTTACTCGGAAATAAATGACAATCAGAATTTAGAGACAAAGCAAGTTTCCTCTGAGGAACTGACGAAAAAGCAAGAAGCTCATGCACAGCAGGTTGATCGTGTCACTCTTATAAAGGAGATTCAGCAAAAGGTATTCACCATTCTAACTAACAATGCGCAAGGTTCCGGCTTCCTCTATAAAAAAGGGGGATATGTTATTACTAATGCGCATGTTGTCCAAGGTGAAGTCGAAGTAATGGTTCGAAATTCTATGGGTCAAGAATCACCTGGTACAGTAGTCGGTATATCTGATCGTTATGATATAGCTTTAATACATGTTCCTAGCTATCAAGACACAGCACCATTAGGTATTGAAACATCAGAATCACCTATTGGCTTAGAAGTCATTGCCTTTGGAAGTCCACAAGGCTTTGAAAATTCAGCCTCCATTGGCTATATAACAGGCAATAAACGGGATATGAAGCTTGAAAATTTTATATACAAACAAATATATCAGGTCGATGCACAAATTGATAAAGGTAGTAGTGGCGGTCCTTTGGTGGATGTTAATACAGGAAATGTAATTGGGATTAACTCACTACTTTACACAACCGAAACAAACACACACTTCGCCTTCTCTATCCCTCTATACAGTATGGTAGACCAATTTGATGGGTGGATTGCTCAGCCTCTTTCTGCAAATGAGGTTCGTTCTGTTGCTAATCTATACGAAAGTAGTCAACAACCCGCTAGTAAAACAGAGACTACTACTGAAGCAGACAATTTGTTAGCAGGCCAATTCGTGCAAGCATTCCGCCTATACTATGAAATGGCCCTAAATGAGGGTGATTTTTATTGGATTGTCGATATGCTTGCGCCTAGTAGTTCTGCTTATAAAGAACTGGAAAAATATATTAATGAAATTTCGTATCAGGGCAATTACTTCTATTTTACAAACAATGAAGTGCTTGATGTACAATATTCGAATGGCAAATACTATGTTGATATGAATGAAACCTTTGATTTCTATGATGCCCAAGGTAATTATCAATTTTACGATCGGTATAAGACGTATACTGTGATTACAGATGAATACGGTGCTTATAAAATCGCCACTATTAAAATTCACTAATATCGTCTTTTTATTTTACGAAGAAAGCCATCGAGAGTGAACTTCTCAATGGCTTTCATCTAAATTGTTATTAATATTTTCCATGCCACACTATTTGTCGATAATTTTCTTTATCCGTGTCACCCTCTGTATTAATTAATAATACTCTCGCATCGCTATTTAACTGTAACAAATCTTTTAATTGTCTATAACGATCATTTGTCATGATTTCATAAAGACAACCAAATGGAGCTGCTCCCGATTCTCCTGCTACAATGCGTGTATCTGTGTTCAATGGATTACCAAGGATACGCATTCCTGCTGCTGCAACTTCTTCCCCACAGCTAATGCTTACTTTCGTATAGGCTTTTAACAGTTGCCATGCCTGAGGATTCGGTTCGCCACACGCAAGCCCTGCCATTATCGTTTGCATGTCGCCGCCAACAGTTACAAATTCATTGGTCCCCGCTTTAAAGCTTTTATAATAACAATTAGCTACATGCGGCTCCACTAAAACAATCGTCATTTCCTGCTTATAGTATTGTCTTAAAAAGGCAACTACTGCTGCTGCAAAAGACCCTACTCCAGCCTGTAAAAACACATGAGTCGGTGCTTGTTCTATCTCTTCAACAACCTCTTGTATTAGAGTTGTATAGCCCTGCATAATCCATAATGGAATTTCCTCATAGCCATCCCACATTGTATCCTGAATTAAAACCCAACCATGCTCTTCAGCTAGCTGCGAAGTATAACGAACAGTATCATCATAATTCATTGCGGTGATTTCACCATAGGCTCCCTCATTGATAATGTTTTGTAATCGTTCCTTGGCGCTACCAGCAGGCATATAGATTCGTGCTTGAAAACCTAGCTCTCGAGCTGCCCAAGCTACCCCTCGACCATGGTTCCCATCAGTTGTTGAAATAAACGTTAACTCACCCAACTGATCTTTTATTTCTGAAGACTTTAATTGTTCAAAGGAAAGATCTTCAATATCTTTATTGAGCATATTGGCAACATATTGTGCGATAGCATAAACGCCTCCTAGTACTTTAAAGGCATTCAAACCAAATCGAAACGATTCATCTTTTATCCAAATTTTTTCTACATCCATATAGGATGCCAATGATGCTAAATGATGGAGTGGTGTCTTTTCAAACTTCTCATATGTACGTTGGAATTGACTAACTTTCTTTACTTGTTCTAGTGTAAAATTCGAAAGTAAGGCTGTTATTTGTTCATCATTATCTTGCCCTACATCATGTTGATTAGGAACCCATTTTAATTTTTCACTCATATCTATCCCCCCTCTCCCACATCTTAGTCTATCTCGCTAAAAAATACAAAACGCTCTTCCGGAAATAAAAAAACTATACACTCATCTTATTTCGATGAATGTATAGCTTATCCATTAATTATTTCGCAAAGATTTCTTCTACTTGATCTAGCATAATATCAGCAGCTAGAATTCCTCCAGCTGTATTCCAAATGACATCATCTACTTTATGTGCGTTGCCTTTTTGGACAGCAGAAAGGTTTTTCCAAAGAGGATCTTGTGTCCACTCTTGTTCAGTTGCTAATGCTGAATCATCACCTGTTGGCATGTATGTGAAGTAGAAAATAACATCCCCATCCATTTGAGGAATTACTTCTTTCCCTACCTCTACAGCTAAGTTTCCTAGCTTTGCATTATCTTTAAATAAATCTGCTTGCGCTGGAACACGTTTAAATCCTAACGCATCAAAAATAATACCTGAGAATGAATCTGTGTAATAGATACGAGATTTATCTGCCATAAAGCGGACAAATGAAACTTCTTGGTTTGTTTGATCACCAAGTTTTTCTTTTAACGCTTGTAGCTTATCATCATAAGCTGTTAACACTTCTTTACCTTTTGATTCTTGATTTACTGCTTTTGCGTATAACTGAAAGTTCTCTTTCCAATCACCACGTAGTGTTTCAGAGAATACGGTTGGCGCAATTTTGCTAAGTTTCGCATAATCCTTTTCTTGTCTTAATTTATTACCAATGATTAAATCTGGTTTTAATGAAGCAATTTTTTCTAAATTAATTTCATGCTCAATGCCGACTACTTCGACACCTTCCATCTGGTCCTTAATATGGTCATACCATGGATCACCCGTCCATGATTGTACCGCACCAACTGGCTTAATACCTAACGCTAAAAGCGCCTCTGTTCCTTCATTTGTTAAAACAACAATGCGTTTGGGTGTGTCTTTTACTTCAGTTGTTCCCATTGCATGTTGTACACTGTAAGCGTTGCTTTCTTTTGAACTTTCTTCTTTCTTATCATCGTTAGAATTACCGCAAGCTGCCAGAACAAAAATAGCAACAATAGCTAGCAAAACTAAGAGTTTTTGAAATCCTTTTTGCACCTTTTCTTCCCCCATTGTATATGATAAAATGTTTAAGCATAATTGACGAGAATGAAAATCAGTTTCATTTGTCTCTTAGAACGTTACTAATCTTATTGTATGAACTTATCAGTGTCAATACCTATTTTAATAATTATGAAAGAAAAGAGTATAGTTTAAACATGATTTTTAAAAATAATTATTCTAAAACGTTCGCTTTAATCATAGGGATTTTGCTACTACTTCTTTGCATGGGCATTAGTATTGTCTATGGCTATGCAAATACTTCTATTCAAACTACCTTTGAATCTTTTTTTCATTTTAACCATTCAAATGAGCATATTATTATTCAAAATGTTCGTATTCCAAGAGCATTTATAGCCAGTTGTGTCGGAGCATCGTTAGCTATTACAGGTGTACTTATGCAAACTTTAACGAAAAATCCTTTAGCTTCTCCTGGAATATTGGGAATAAATGCTGGAGCAGGATTTGCAGTTGTCTTTGCCATGATTTTTTTCCATATCTCAGGTTTACAATCATTTGCATGGATCGCCTTTCTAGGTGCTGCCATCGCGGCACTAGCTGTTTATGCAATCAGTTTCTCCGGAAGAGATGCCGTTACACCTGTGAAAATTACTTTAGCAGGCGCTGCCATTAGTGCACTTTTTGCATCATTTACACAAGGGTTACTCGCTACAAATGAAGCAGAACTTGAGCAAGTATTGTTTTGGCTAGCTGGCTCTGTACAAGGACGAAAACTCGAAATTCTGCTATCAGTTCTCCCATATTTAATCATCGGGTGGATAGCTGCTCTAGTCATTTCCCCTAAAATGAATACTCTTGCGCTAGGAGATGACGTGGCAAGAGGATTAGGATTACGTTTAGGGTTAATGAAAATAACTGTAGGTTTGATTGTTATTTTTTTAGCAGGGGGTGCTGTTGCTATCGCTGGCCCCATCGGTTTTATTGGCATTGTAGTTCCTCATTTTGCGCGTAAGTTTGTCGGCACAGATCATCGATGGCTTATTCCGATGGCTGCCTTACTTGGAGGCATTTTATTATTGTTAGCGGATGTCGCAGCTCGATACATCATCATGCCACAAGAAGTACCAGTCGGAGTCATGACCGCAATGATTGGCGCGCCATTCTTTATTTACCTTGCGCGAAAAGGTGGAAAAAAATAATGAAAAACATAAGAACAGTCCGTTTATTTCACAAAAAAATATCTTTTTTATTAGATGTACAAGCTATGAAAAAATTACTGGTGATTAGCTTTCTAACACTAGCAGTTTTCTTTCTTAGCGCATCATTCGGTGATTCTTTTATTAATCCTTTTAAAGTTTTACAAACTCTCTTCGGCCAAGGCTCTGATTTTGATCAGTTGATCATTATTGATTTTCGAATGCCCCGAATTTTTATGGCTATGTTTACTGGCATGGCGCTAGCCGTAGCAGGTGCCGTTTTACAAGGAATCATTAAAAATCCACTGGCCTCTCCCGATATTATCGGAATATCTGCTGGTGGCGGTGCAGCAGTTGTTGGTTTCTTAGCCATTTTCAGTGACTCTAATCACTCTTTAACAGTCAGTATAGAATGGATGCCATTAGCAGGTTTTATTGGTGCTACTGTTGTTGGGTGTTTGGTTTACCTATTTGCATGGAAAGATGGTGTTACGCCAAATCGTCTTGTTTTAATCGGTATTAGTGTATCCGCATTGATGCAAGCCATTACGACCATGCTAATGATTATTGGTCCAATCTACCAAGCGAGTGAAGCGAATAAGTGGATTACTGGGAGCGTCAAAAGCGCAGACTGGGATCAAGTTCAAATCGTTGTGCCCTTAATACTAGTACTCCTACTTGTCACCTTCTTTACTACACGACAGTTAAATGTACAAGAATTAGGTGATGATACAGCGGCAGGATTAGGACAATCCGTTCAAAAAACTCGTCTATATTTAATTCTTTTATGTTGCTGCTTAGTAGCAAGTGCCATTTCCTTTGCCGGGGCAATTGGATTTGTAGGGTTGATGGCCCCTCATATCGCACGTCGTATCGTTGGTTCATCGTTCGGAGTACTTGTGCCAACATCCGCAGCCATTGGAGCATTGCTCGTAATGATTGCTGATATTATAGGTCGTACTGCGTTTAGCCCTTTAGAAGTGCCAGCTGGTGTCTTTACTGCTGCCATCGGTGCTCCTTATTTTATCTATTTATTATTTAGAAATCCTAATAAATAAAGGAGTCCATACAACATGACTGAATCCTTATTAACTAAATCCCTAACATTAAGTTATGGTGATTCCAATATTATCGAAGATCTCAATTTATCTATCCCTTTGAATGAAATTACTGTCTTGATTGGAGCGAATGGCTGTGGTAAATCTACACTTCTACGCTCCATTGCTCGATTATTAAAACCAAAAAAGGGATCTGTTTTATTAGATGGCGAAGATATCTTTAAACTATCTACAAAGCAAGTAGCTAAAAACCTTTCTATTCTTCCTCAATCACCAGTAGCACCAGAAGGCTTAACGGTCCTTCAGCTTGTTAAACAAGGGCGATTTCCTTATCAAAGTTGGCGCCAGCAATGGACGGAGAAAGATGAGGAAATTGTGCTAAATGCCTTAAAAGCTACAGGAACGGAGCAATTACAAGATAGACCAGTGGACGAGCTATCAGGTGGGCAACGTCAACGTGCATGGATTGCTATGACACTCGCTCAAGATACAGATATTATTCTGTTAGATGAGCCTACAACCTATCTAGATCTAACTCATCAAATAGAAGTGCTAGATTTATTATTTGAATTAAATCAACTGCAAAAGCGAACAATTATTATGGTCTTACATGATATAAATCTCGCTTGTCGTTATGCTGATCATATCATTACTGTGCGTGATCGTGGAGTTTATCGTCAAGGTAAGCCTGAAGAGATCATGACAACAGAATTAGTTAGCCATGTATTTGATCTTGAATGTCAAATGACAACAGATCCTATCTTTGGAACACCTTTATGTATTCCTTATGGTAAAGGACGAAATATTACGTAAGTCTTCGAAAAACAACGAGCCTTCGCAGATTCATTATCTGGCGAAGGCTTTCTTGTTACTTTTTCTTTTCAGCTCATAAAAAAAGTACAGTAGATGTAAATTCATCTACTGTACTTAGTATGACCCGTACGGGATTCGAACCCGTGTTACCGCCGTGAAAGGGCGGTGTCTTAACCACTTGACCAACGGGCCCATGGCGGAGAAGGAGGGATTTGAACCCTCGCGCCGGTTACCCGACCTACACCCTTAGCAGGGGCGCCTCTTCAGCCTCTTGAGTACTTCCCCACAAAAAAAATGGCTCCGAAGGCAGGACTCGAACCTGCGACAACCTGATTAACAGTCAGGTGCTACTACCAACTGAGCTACTTCGGAATAATGATGGGCCTAAATGGACTCGAACCATCGACCTCACGCTTATCAGGCGTGCGCTCTAACCAGCTGAGCTATAGGCCCTTGGAGCGGGTGATGGGAATCGAACCCACGACATCAGCTTGGAAGGCTGAGGCTTTACCATTAAACTACACCCGCATAAATGGTGGGTC
>NZ_DJAY01000012.1:0-134324 GCF_002429815.1 Lysinibacillus sp. UBA5990 | reverse complement strand
CCGTTTATCCAGTTTTGAAAGAATAATTTCTTTTATGAAGGGTTTCAAGATACGAGTAGTTCAAAGAAGCAATGGAGAGAGGGAAGGAGCGTACTCAAGTACGTGACTGACTGAACGACAAAAGCTGACGAAGAAATGCGATGTATATTGAAAGCCGACTATAGTCTAGTGATGATGGCAAAGAGGTCACACCCGTTCCCATACCGAACACGGAAGTTAAGCTCTTTAGCGCCGATGGTAGTTGGGGGCTTCCCCCTGTGAGAGTAGGACGTCGCTAGGCACTTATGAAGTCATGGATATATTCCATGGCTTTTTTTAGTTTATCAACTAAAAAATAGTGGTATAATGCACTAAAAGTTAAATTTATACAGATGAATAGATAACTAAAATAGACAGCACTTCCTACTAATACATGATCAGAATGACGGAGGAATGAAAATGAGGCAGATTATCTTTTCGACTCTTTCGATTTTTTGTCTACTGCTAACATACTTAATGTTTGGTTATGATTCTACGAAATGGTATGGGAGTTTTTTTAAATTCCTCTATGACATAAGCATGTTAATGCCATTTATATTAGGCGGAATAGGTATTGTTAGTGCCCTTTTAGGTATTAAAGGAGAGTATCGTTTCATTCTTGTTGTCCTACATTCATGTTTATTGCTGCTATTTCTAGTCATCTATATAAGCTTTGTATGGATTTAGCTGAACGGTAATCATAACTGCGGATATACATCTGCAGTTTTTTATATTTAACAAACAATTAATTAGTTCTTGCACACTTCCTAAGGCAACTCAAGGTATAATGAAGTAATAAGTACTAGGAAATAAATTAAGTTATTGAGAGGGAGAAACAGTTGGGAAAGAAACAAATTTGGTATGAAGTACAAGAAAACGAGTCCATTGAAGAATGTTTAGAAAGAATGCGACATGATGGGTACATGGCTATTGGCCGAAAAGAAGAGCCACTTTTTCACTTAGTCGATGGTGAACCCACATTATTACGTCAAAAAATTCAATTTAAAGCTATACCTACTCAAGATACGGAATGATTTTGACTAAAATCCGAACGTTTTTTTTGAGCTTTTAAAAAATGTTCGCATTTTTGCATTGACGATAATACGATCCCTTGTTAAAATGTGATAAGGAAAAACAAATAAATCCCACATATATGCTAGAGGATTGGCTCTAGTGTCTCTACCCGGCACCGTAAATGCTGGACTATGCGGGAAAGCACTTTTGGCTTTTATGAGAAGATCAATGTACGGTTTTGTACATTGACAAATTCTTGCCTAATAAGTCCTCAAGTAAGCTGCTTTCACGCGTAAAGGTAGAGAGTAGTTTATTTGGGGATTTTCTTTGTAAAAAGTTAAAAATTGCAGAGCTATTCATATAGAGGCTTGCACAATAATTGATCATTTTTCTATCGTTTAAAAGGAGCGACAATTTATGAATCCGAAAATCGGTGTCATTATGGGTAGTTCAAGTGACTGGGAAACAATGAAACATGCATGTGATATTTTAGACGAATTACAAGTACCGTACGAAAAGAAGGTTGTATCTGCACATCGAACACCAGATCTAATGTTTGAATATGCCGAAACAGCACGTAAGCGGGGAATACAAGTAATTATAGCTGGGGCAGGTGGAGCTGCACATTTACCTGGAATGGTAGCAGCTAAAACAACTTTACCTGTAATCGGTGTACCAGTTCAATCACGTGCACTGAATGGGCTTGATTCACTGTTATCCATCGTTCAAATGCCTGGTGGTGTGCCTGTAGCAACTGTAGCTATTGGGAAAGCGGGAGCAACAAACGCAGGTTTACTAGCGGCTCAAATTTTGTCAACGACAGATGCAGAACTTGCTGAAGCATTAGATGCTCGACGTGAAGCTACAAAGCAGCAAGTATTAGAAAGCACAGGTGACTTAGTGTGACAAAAATTATTTATCCTGGACAAACGATAGGTATTATAGGTGGGGGACAGCTTGGTCGAATGATGGCTCTTGCTGCAAAGGAGTCTGGTTTTAAAATTGCTGTACTTGAACCAGCAATGGACTCACCTTGTGGGCAAGTGGCAGATGTTCGCATTGTAGCTCCATATGACGATGAAGCTGCTTTAGAAGAACTTGCAGAAGTCAGTGATGTTATCACATATGAATTTGAAAATATTGATTATGAAGGCTTAAAACGTTTATCACAAATGGCTTATGTTCCTCAGGGGGCCGAGTTGGTACGCATTACACAAAACCGTATAACCGAAAAAGAAGCTATTGTGAAAGCTGGTTGCCCAGTAGCACCATATATTGTTGCAAAAACTTATGAAGAATTAGTAGCCAATATTGATTCGATTGGTTATCCTTGTATAGTCAAAACAGCAAGAGGTGGTTATGATGGCAAGGGACAGCAGCTATTAAAATCAACTGAAGATCTTCCATTAGCGAAAGAACTCTTCACGCATTCTTCATGTATTGCAGAAGGATTCGTACCCTTCCTAAAAGAGGTATCGGTCATTGTTCAAAGAAATGGTAGTGGTGAATCGTATTGTCAGCCAGTTGGAGAGAACATTCATGTTCATCATATTCTGCATGAAACAATTGTGCCTGCTCGCATAACAGAAAGCACAGCTCAGGCTGCGGAACGAGAAGCTTTAAAAATTGCTGATTACTTACATTTAGTAGGAACGTTAGCGGTAGAAATGTTCGTGCTAGAAGATGGTGGCATTGTTATTAATGAATTAGCACCAAGACCTCATAATTCAGGTCACTATTCAATAGAGGCGTGTAATGTTTCACAATTCCATCAGCATATACGAGCTGTTTGTGGTTGGCCATTACGTAAGCCAGAACTTTGGGCACCATCCATTATGATCAATGTATTAGGGCAGCATGTCGTGCCATTGAGTAACTCCATTGCTAAATATCCTGAATGGTCTATCCATCTTTATGGGAAAGCTGAAGCTAAGGTCAACCGTAAGATGGGCCATGTAACGATTATGACAAAAAACTTAGAAGAAACATTACAACAAATCGAGAGTTCTGGCATTTGGTCAGAATAGAAGGAGATACGCAATGATTGAACGTTACACAAGACCCGAAATGGGCGCAATATGGACAGAACAAAATAAATATCAAGCTTGGCTAGAAGTAGAAATCCTAGCTTGTGAGGCGTGGGCAGAAATAGGTGATATTCCGAAAGAGGATGTTGCTAAAATTCGTGAAAATGCTTCATTTGATGTGAACCGTATTCTAGAAATTGAACAAGAAACTCGTCATGACGTAGTAGCCTTTACACGTGCCGTTTCGGAAACACTTGGTGAAGAACGTAAATGGGTACATTATGGTTTAACTTCTACAGACGTAGTTGACACAGCACTTTCTTATTTAATCAAACAAGCAAATGATATTTTACGTAAAGATATCGTGAATTTCATTGATATTATTGCTGCTAAGGCAAAAGAACATAAACATACAGTGATGATGGGCCGCACACATGGCGTCCATGCAGAGCCAACAACTTTCGGTTTAAAGCTTGGTTTATGGTATGAGGAAATGAAGCGTAACCTGGAACGTTTTGAAGCAGCCGCTAAAGTAATTGAAACAGGGAAAATGTCTGGCGCTGTTGGAACATATGCCAATATCGATCCTCGCGTTGAGCAATATGTTTGTGATCAACTAGGTCTGGCTGCATCACCAATTTCAACACAAACTTTACAGCGCGATCGTCATGCGCAATATTTAGGAGCATTAGCTTTAATTGCTACTTCCATTGAAAAATTTGCAACAGAAATTCGTGGTTTACAGAAATCTGAAACGCGTGAAGTGGAAGAAGCTTTTGCAAAAGGTCAAAAAGGATCATCAGCAATGCCACATAAACGTAATCCAATCGGTTCTGAAAACATGGTTGGAATGTCTCGTTTAATGCGTGGATATATGGTGACAGCTTATGAAAATGTCGCTTTATGGCATGAGCGTGATATTTCTCATTCTTCTGCAGAGCGCGTTATTTTACCGGATGCAACGATTACTCTTAACTATATGTTAAATCGCTTCGGTAATATTGTAAAAAACTTAACAGTATTCCCTGAAAACATGAAACGTAATATGACTCGCACATATGGTCTTATTTACTCTCAGCGCATTTTGTTAGCATTAATTGATAAAGGATTAGTACGTGAGGAAGCTTATGATACTGTACAGCCTTTAGCTATGCAAGCATGGGACGAGCAGGTACAGTTCCGCACATTAGTCGATGCAAGTGAAAAAATCACATCTTATTTAACAAAAGAAGAGCTGGACGAGTGTTTTGATTACAACTACCACTTACAGCATGTGGATATGATTTTTGAACGTCTAGGCCTTAACTAATATTTATTTCGCCAATAAAAAAATAAATGTTAGAGCCACCAGTAAATGCTTCAGAATTGAACCGTGGGGAACACGGTTCGATTCTGATCATTCATAAAAGCGTATCTCATAATATCAGGGGGAAAAACGAATGACTAAAGGTCAACTTTTGTATGAAGGTAAAGCAAAAAAATTGTATACAACGGAGGAGCCGAATGTGCTGCTTGTTGAGTACAAGGATAGTGCGACTGCATTCAATGGTGAAAAGAAAGAGGAAATAGAAGGTAAGGGCATTTTAAATAATCGCATTACTTCGTTAATTTTCGAAAAATTACAAGGAAACGGAATTGCGTCACATTTCGTAAAACAATTATCAGATACGCAACAACTTGTAAGAAAAGTAGATATTATTCCGATTGAAGTAGTCGTTCGTAATATAGTTGCAGGAAGTTTAGCAAAACGTATTGGTCTTGAGGAGGGCACACCTTTAAAACGACCAATCGTTGAGTTTTACTATAAAGACGATGAGTTAGGTGATCCATTCATCACAACAGAGCATATAGATGTTCTGGAGCTTGCAACGTCTGCTGAAGTATCGGCTATTTACGATAAGGCACTAGCTATTAATAAAGTTCTACAGCCAATCTTTGCTGATGTCAATGTGACACTAATTGATTTTAAATTAGAGTTTGGCCGTGATGTAGATGGCCATGTATTATTGGCTGATGAAATTTCACCAGATACATGTCGACTTTGGGATGCAACAACGAAGCAAAAGTTAGACAAAGATGTTTTTCGTAGAGACCTTGGTAATTTAACTGAAGTTTATACTATTATACTTTCTAGACTCGGAGGCAAATAACAATGAAAAAAGTAAAAATCTATGTAACATTACGTGAGAGCATTCTTGATCCACAGGGCTCTGCAGTACAGGGTTCTTTAGTTAAAATGGGCTACGGTGAAGTAGAGGATTTACGTATCGGTAAATATCTTGAACTATCAATTAAAGATACAGAGCGTGACATTGATACTCTAGTAAAAGAAATGTGTGAAAAGGTTTTAACGAACGTTGTAATTGAGGACTACCGTTATGAAGTCGAGGAGGCTAACTAATCATGAAATTCGCAGTACTCGTGTTCCCTGGGTCAAACTGTGATATCGATATGTATCATGCGATTAAAGACGAGCTAGGTGAAGAAGTAGAATATGTATGGCATACAGCAACAGATCTAAGTGGCTTTGATGGCGTATTAGTACCTGGAGGATTTTCATATGGAGATTATCTTCGTTGTGGTGCAATGGCTAATCAATCTAACATTATGGCAGAAGTTAAGAAAGCAGCAGATGCTGGTAAACCTGTACTAGGTGTATGTAATGGGTTCCAAATTCTAACAGAAGCGGGACTATTGCCAGGTGCTTTATTACGCAACACAAACTTGAAATTTATGTGCCGTACAGTGCAGCTAAAAGTGGAAAACAGCAATACATTATTCACAAACCAATACGAGCAAGGTCAAATTATTCATATCCCAATCGCACATGGTGAAGGTAATTACTACTGTGACGAGGAAACATTACAATCACTAAAAGATAATAATCAAATCGTATTCACATACTCAGGTGACAATCCAAACGGTTCTTTAGAAGATATCGCAGGGATTATAAACGAGCGCGGCAATGTATTAGGGATGATGCCACACCCAGAGCGAGCTGTTGATGCACTGGTGGGCGGTGCAAACGGTTTAGCAGTATTTAAATCAATTGTGAAGCAGTGGAGGGAAAATCATGTCAACAACTAAGTTTGAGCCAACAGCACAGCAAATTAAAGATGAAAAGCTATACGCTGGTATGGGGATGTCAGACGAAGAATTTGCATTGGTAGAAGGTATTTTAGAACGTCTACCTAATTGGACAGAGACAGGTCTTTTCTCAGTAATGTGGTCTGAGCACTGCTCATACAAAAATTCAAAACCGGTATTACGTAAATTCCCTACAAAGGGGCCACAAGTTTTACAAGGACCTGGGGAAGGTGCAGGTATTGTTGATATCGGTGATGAACAAGCCGTAGTGTTTAAAATGGAGTCTCATAACCATCCATCTGCAATTGAGCCATACCAAGGGGCTGCTACTGGTGTTGGCGGTATTATCCGTGACGTTTTCTCTATGGGGGCACGTCCAATCGCAATGCTGAACTCATTACGCTTTGGTGAATTAAAATCAGCGCGCGGTAAATATCTATTTGAAGAAGTCGTAGCTGGGATCGCTGGATATGGTAACTGTATCGGTATTCCTACAGTAGGTGGCGAGATTCAATTTGATCCTTGCTATGAAGGCAATCCACTTGTTAATGCGATGTGTGTAGGCTTAATTGATCATAAAGATATTCAACGAGGTATTGCAGCAGGTGTTGGAAATACAGTTATGTACGTGGGTGCGAAAACAGGGCGAGACGGAATTCATGGTGCGACATTTGCTTCTGAAGAATTAACAGAGGAATCAGAAAACCAACGTCCAGCGGTACAAGTAGGGGACCCATTTATGGAGAAACTTTTACTTGAAGCATGTTTAGAAGTTGTAAAATCTGATGCTCTAGTTGGTATTCAAGATATGGGTGCAGCTGGTCTTACTTCTTCTTCAGCAGAAATGGCTTCAAAAGCTGGTTCTGGTGTAGAAATGAATTTAGATTTAGTGCCTCAACGAGAGACAGGTATGACAGCATACGAAATGATGCTATCTGAATCTCAAGAACGTATGCTGTTAGTCGTGAAAAAGGGTCGCGAAGATGAAATTAAGGCGATTTTTGATAAATATGATTTAGATGCGGTAGCAATTGGCCGTGTAACAGATGATAAAATGCTTCGTCTTTTACACAATGGACAAGTAGTGGCAGAAGTACCTGCTGATGCGTTAGCCGAGGATGCACCAGTTTACCATAAACCATCTGCTGAGCCTGCTTACTATGCTCAGTTCCAAGCAATTGAAAATACAGAGCCAGCTGTTACAGATTATAAAGAAACATTAAATGCTTTATTAAAAGCACCGACAATTGCTTCGAAAGAATGGGTTTACGATCAGTACGATTATCAGGTTCGTACGTCAACTGTTGTTAAACCAGGTTCAGATGCTGCAGTTATTCGTGTACGTGGTACAAATAAAGGTTTAGCCATGACAACAGACTGCAACTCTCGCTATATTTATTTAGATCCAGAAGTGGGCGGCGCTATTGCAGTGGCTGAAGCAGCTCGTAATATTGTTGCTACTGGTGGTACACCACTTGCAATTACAGACTGCTTAAACTTCGGTAATCCAGAGAAGCCAGAAATCTTCTGGCAAATTGAAAAATCTGCTGATGGTATTTCGGCTGCATGTACAGCATTGAATGCACCAGTAATTGGCGGTAACGTATCTCTTTATAATGAGCGCTCAGGTGAAGCCGTTTATCCAACACCGACAATTGGTATGGTAGGTCTAATTGAAGACTTAGCGCATGTTACAACACAGGAAGTAAAAGCTGCAGGAGATATGGTATTTGTTATTGGTGAAACAACTACTGAATTCGGTGGTTCAGAGCTTCAAAAATTATTAAATAATGGCGTTATTTCTGGGAAAGCTCCGGCTATCGATCTAGAGATGGAAGCAGCACGTCAGCAGGCATTATTAAAAGCTATAAAAGCTGGTCTTGTGCAGTCTGCACATGATGTGGCTGAAGGTGGTCTTGCAGTGGCTATTGCAGAAAAAACTTTCGGTGCAAATGGTCTTGGTGTTGAGGTTACATTAACGGGTTCTGCTACAACTGCGTTATTCAGTGAAAGTCAATCACGTTTTGTTGTCACAGTTAAAGAAGAACATGCAGCTACATTTGTCGAAATCATCAAAGATGCTCATAAAATTGGTGTCGTAACAAACGATGCAATTGTTAAAATCAACGGGGACAAAGGTGTGCTTGTAGAAGGTACAGTGGAGGAATTCCGTTCTAATTGGAAAGGAGCAATCCCATGCTTGCTGAACTCAGAGGCTTAAATGAAGAATGTGGAGTGTTTGGTATTTGGGGTAACCCAAATCCAGCACACCTTAGTTATTACGGGCTTCATGCTCTTCAACATCGTGGTCAAGAAGGCGCAGGTATCGTCGTTTCCGATGGTCAGCACCTTCGCGCGGTAAAAGGTGAAGGACTAGTTAATGATGTTTTCAACGAAGATAAATTAAAGGCAGTGAACGGCAAAGCAGCAATTGCCCATGTTCGTTATACAACTGCTGGTGGTGGCGGTATTGAAAATGTACAGCCATTATTATTCCATTCCTCAACTGGTAGCCTTTCCATTGCCCATAACGGTAACTTAGTCAATGCGACGCATCTGAAACAGTATTTAGAGCGACAAGGTAGTATTTTCCACTCTAGCTCTGATACAGAAGTGCTGGCGCATCTTATTAAGAAAAGTTCGCATTCACCATTTCGGGCTAAGGTGAAAAATGCTCTTTCATTATTAAAGGGTGCGTATTCTTGCTTAATTATGACAAAGGATGAAATGCTTGTTGCACGTGATCCACATGGTTTACGCCCGCTCTCTCTTGGAAAGTTAGGAGAAGGCTGGGTAGTGGCTTCTGAAACTTGTGCATTTGATTTAATAGGAGCGGAATTCGTTCGTTCTGTAGAACCAGGTGAGTTATTAATTATTAACGATGAGGGCGTTAAGTCAGACCGCTTTGCTGATATGGAAAAGCGTTCTATGTGTGCGATGGAATATGTATATCTAGCACGTCCTGATTCGGATATTGATGGCATTAATGTTCATATGGCACGTAAACGTATGGGGAAACAGCTTGCTCGTGAATGTGCACATATTGAGGCTGATGTTGTAACAGGGGTACCAGATTCTAGTATTTCAGCTGCCATCGGTTTTGCAGAAGAAAGTGGTATTCCTTACGAACTTGGTCTGATTAAAAATCGTTATGTAGGACGTACTTTTATTCAACCGACACAGGAATTACGCGAACGTGGTGTGAAAATGAAACTTTCACCAGTTGTTCAAGTTGTCAAAGGTAAACGTGTAGTTATGGTGGACGATTCTATTGTACGCGGAACAACTTCACGTCGAATTGTCAAAATGTTAAAAGACGCTGGGGCAGCAGAGGTTCACGTGGTCATTTCGTCCCCACCTATGACAAATCCTTGTTATTATGGCATTGATACGTCTACACATGAAGAGCTTATTGCTTCTAGTCATAAAGTGGATGAAATTCGTGAAGTAATTGGTGCAGATTCTCTGACATTCCTTTCTGTTGAAGGTATGGTTGAGACCATTGCACGTCCATATGAAGATGAAAACCGTGGACTATGCCTTGCATGCTTTACAGGTAAATATCCAACAGAGATTTTCCCGGATACCATCTTACCACATGAAAAAGAACTTTTACGTTAAGAAAAACATCGCAGTGGATTGTGTCTACTAGAAGATTGAAAAATGAATTCTAGGATACTCGTAGGCGATTTAGATGATAAGGAGGAACTCTGCGTGTCAAAGGCATATGAACAAGCAGGTGTAAATATTGAAGCGGGCTATGAAGCTGTAAAACGAATGAAATCTCATGTTGAACGTACGAACAGACTAGGTGTCATGGGAACGTTTGGTGGCTTTGGTGGTATGTTTGACTTGTCAGAACTAAACCTAAAAGAACCTGTTCTTATTTCAGGGACTGATGGTGTAGGGACAAAGCTAAAGCTAGCATTCATGGTAGACAAGCACGATACTATTGGTGTGGACTGTGTAGCAATGTGCGTGAATGATATCGTTGCACAAGGAGCGGAGCCGCTATACTTTTTAGATTACGTAGCACTTGGGAAAGCAGAGCCTGCAAAAATTGAGCAAATTGTTAAAGGGGTTGCGGATGGTTGTGTGCAATCTGGTGCAGCTCTAATTGGTGGCGAAACAGCAGAAATGCCAGGTTTATATGAAGAAGATGAATATGATTTAGCTGGCTTTGCAGTGGGGGCTTGTGAAAAGTCTGCCATTGTGACAGGAGAAAGAATTGTCGAGGGCGATATACTTATTGGTATTGCTTCAAGTGGTGTACATTCAAACGGTTATTCTTTAGTGCGTAAAATTGTCTTTGCAGATCATCAATTTGCGGTGGATGCCATTGTAGAAAACTATGAAGATTTAGGACCAATCGGCGAGGCGCTATTAGTGCCAACAAAGCTTTATGCTAAGCCTGTATTAGCAGCTTTAAAAGCAGCAGATGTACACGGCTGTGCCCACGTTACTGGTGGAGGTTTCTATGAAAATTTGCCACGTATGATGCCTGAAGGATTAGCTACAGAAATTGACTTAGGTTCATGGCCAGTATTACGTATCTTTGAATTCCTAAAAGATAAAGGTCAGTTAGAGGATAAAGATTTATATAATGTGTTTAATATGGGAATCGGTTTTGTCATAGCTGTTCCAGCAGCAGAAGCTGATAAAGTTAAGGAAGCAGTAGAAGCAAATGGTGAAAAGGCTTATACAATCGGGCGTGTTATTAAAGGCGACGGAGTAGTGTTTAATGGAACACATGATGGGAGCTTAGTGTAATGACTGCACCAACAAAAATTGCCGTGTTCGCATCAGGAAGCGGTAGTAATTTTCAAGCCATTCAAGAGGCTATTGAACGTGGGGAACTGCATGCAAAGGTTGAGCTAGTTGTGACCGATAAGCCCAGTGCATATGTAGTGACACGTGCTGAACACTTTGAAATTCCAGTGTTAGCCTTGAACCCGAAAGATTTTGCCTCGAAAGCAGCTTACGAGACAGCAATTGTCAATGCTCTACATGAGTACGATGTGAAATGGATTGTGCTTGCAGGATATATGCGTTTAATCAGTGATGTATTATTAGCGGCATTTCCACAGAGAATTGTTAATATTCATCCTTCCTTATTACCAGCCTTTCCTGGGAAGAATGCTATCGGACAAGCATTGAATCATGGGGTGAAAATAACGGGCGTAACGGTGCATTTTGTTGATGAAGGAATGGATACTGGCCCAATTATTGCACAGGCTGCTGTATCTGTCATTGAAGGAAATCGAGAGGCAACAGAAGCTGCGATTCATAAGCAAGAACATTTATTATATACAAAGGCTTTACAGCAATTATTACAATAACTGAAGGAGGAGTTAGGTCGAGAACCTTACTCAACACCTAACTCTATAAATCTTTGACAGCAAGTTAGTTCGTGCAAGAGCACGATAAAAATTAGGAGGATATTGTTGTGACAAAACGTGCATTAATCAGTGTTTCCAATAAAGATGGTATTTTAGAATTTGCAAAGGAATTAGTAGCATTAGGTTATGAAATTTTATCAACTGGCGGTACTAAAAAAATGCTACAGGACAATGCAGTAGCTGTAACAGCAGTAGATGAAGTAACGAAGTTTCCTGAAATTTTAGATGGCCGTGTTAAAACATTAAATCCAATGATTCACGGTGGTTTATTAGGGAAATTTGATGATGACTCTCATCAGGCACAAATGAATGAGCATGGAATTGAGCCAATAGAAATTGTTTGTGTCAATCTTTATCCATTCGTTGAAACAATTTCAAAGCCTAATGTAACATGGGATGATGCAATTGAAAACATTGATATCGGTGGCCCTACAATGTTACGATCCGCTGCAAAAAACCATCAATATGTAACAGTCATCGTAGACAGCAATGACTATGCAACAGTATTAAAGGAACTAAAAGCTGGTGGTGCCACAACAATTGAGACACGTCGTAAATTGGCTGCAAAGGTTTTCCGTCACACAGCCGCCTATGATTCGTATATCTCGAACTATTTGACAGAAGAAGAGTTCCCAGAGAGCTTAACAATGACGTATGAATTAAAGCAGAACCTACGCTATGGTGAAAATCCACACCAAAAAGCGGCATTTTACCAAAAACGTCTTGGCTCTGATTTCTCATTAGCTTATGCAACGCAATTACATGGTAAAGAGTTATCCTATAACAATATTCAAGATGGGAATGCAGCTTTGCAAATCGTGAAAGAGTTTGAAATGCCAGCTGCAGTAGCTGTAAAGCATATGAATCCTTGTGGAGTTGGAACCGGTGTCACACTAGAGGGAGCATTTGATAAAGCGTATGAAGCAGATCCAACATCTATTTTTGGTGGAATTATCGCTCTTAATATGGAAGTGGATGCAGCAACTGCTGAGAAGCTAAGTCATATTTTCCTAGAAATTATTATTGCTCCTGCTTTCTCACAAGAGGCACTCGATATTTTAACGAAAAAGAAGAATATTCGCTTATTAATAATTCCGTTCGAGCAAGCGAAGCAAGATCAATTTAATGTAGTATCTGTAGAGGGCGGTCTTCTTGTACAGGAACCGGATCGCTATGGTTTTGCCAATGCAGATATAAAGGTAGTAACAGATCGTGAACCAACAAAACAAGAATGGGAAGCATTGCAACTTGGTTGGTCTGTTGTTAAGCATGTTAAATCAAACGCGATCGTTGTAACGGATTCTCAAATGACACTTGGTGTAGGCGCTGGTCAAATGAACCGCGTTGGTGCTGCAAAAATTGCCTTTGAGCAAGCTGGTGAAAAAGCAAAAGGTGCTGCATTGGCATCAGATGCATTCTTCCCAATGAGTGATACTGTTGAGGCTGCAGCTGCAGCTGGTATTACAGCTATTATTCAGCCAGGTGGATCTATTAAAGATCAAGATTCAATCGATAAAGCGAATGAATACGGCATTACTATGGTATTTACAGGCGTACGCCATTTTAAACATTAATTAATAATGACATTAAACAGACCGAGATGTGGGTTCATCTCGGTCTTACTTACAAAGAGGAGGATTCTCTAAAATGAATGTATTAGTAATCGGAAGTGGCGGTCGTGAGCATGCAATCGCTAGACAATTTAGCATTTCTCCATCCGTTAACCAAGTATTTGTAGCACCTGGAAATGACGGAATGCGAGGCGAGGTAGAGGTTGTTAGTATTGACACAATGGATTTTGCAGGACTTGCCCAATTTGCCAAGGAAAATGATATTGCTTTAACCTTTGTCGGCCCAGAACAACCACTTGCTGAAGGCATTGTCGATTTCTTTACAGCTCGTGGATTATGTATTTTTGGTCCGACAAAGACGGCAGCTCAAATAGAAAGTAGTAAGTCGTATGCAAAAGAAGTGATGAATAAATACAATATACCAACAGCAGCCCATAAAACATTTACTGAAGCAGAACAAGCTATTGCTTATATTAAAGAACAAGGCGCACCCATTGTTATTAAAGCGGATGGCTTAGCAGCTGGTAAGGGTGTTGTTGTGGCGATGACAGAGAAAGAAGCTATTGAAGCTGTACAAGATATGATTGGCAAACAACGCTTTGGTGAATCATCTTCTCGCGTTGTCATCGAAGAATTTTTAGACGGGGAAGAATTTTCCTTTATGTCCTTTGTGCATAAAGGACAAATTTATCCTATGGTGATTGCACAGGACCATAAACGTGCGTATGACGGTGATAAAGGACCTAATACAGGTGGGATGGGTGCTTACTCTCCAGTACCACAAATATCACAAGAAGTTATAGATATTGCTTACCAAACGATTGTTGAGCCAACTGTTAAAGGGATGGAGGCGGATGGCGCTTCCTTTACAGGTATTTTATATGCAGGCTTAATTTTAACGAAGAAAGGCCCTCAGGTTATTGAGTTTAATGCACGTTTTGGTGATCCAGAAACGCAAGTAGTTTTACCTCGAATGGTTTCCGACTTTGGTGCATTTATGATGGCATTAATGAACGAGCAGCCATTTGATTTGCAATGGTCGGAAGATGCTATGCTAGGTGTTGTTATTGCAGCTGAAGGATATCCAGGCGATGTTGAAAAAGGCAAAGCATTACCGAATTTAGAGGAACTATCTAAGTCATATGCTGTATTCCATGCAGGTACAAAATTAGTAGATGGTCAATTTGTTGGGAATGGTGGTCGTGTCCTGTTAGTTGGGGCTAAAGCGCCTACTTTACAAGAAGCACAGCAAAAAGTATATGCTGGCATTGCTAAAGAAACATGGGATCACTTTTTCTTCCGCCAAGATATTGGCTGGCGTACATTCAAATAATCATTATTTTCACTAAAATTTAAAATATTTTTACACCTCTGATGAAACCTCTTAAAGTTTCAAACGTAAGAGGTAAGAGCCGTCTCCAAATTAGATTGGGACGGCTCCTTTGACTAAGAAGGGTTTTGAGCATTATTCGATGTAGAATTGCTCCTTGTTGAGGAATTTTGGGTTGAAGCGCTGGTATCAGATTGCTTTGAAGCAGTTGCTTGTGAACCTGAAGAATTGCCAGCTATTGCAGAAGAGAAATCCTTCATGAGCTTATCGATTTGCTCAGAGGACATAGAATTTTGCCCACTGAACATACTTTGCATAGAGGTATTCATGGCATTTTGCATATTAGTGCTCATGAGAGCCTTGGTTGGACAATATTTAAAGAGTCCTTCTGCCATTTTCATGGCTCCTAATGCAATCATCAATCGACCCTTTGTACAATTAGGATTTCTTGAAACTTTAGCGATACCAAATGCTGTCAAACTTGTACCCATGGCAAAACGACAAAATGCATTTTTTTCGCTTAAATTTGCTTGCTGCATCATAATACTTCCTCCTTTAGTCATTGTGGAAAAAATAGGCGAGGTGCACTTTGCTTTATGAAAGTGCTGTGTTACGATTGAAACAAGATGATTGCATAAAGCATAAATTTTATGAAAGTATGCGATATGCAATAGTAGTATGTGATTCCAAATTGGTTTTACACAATGAAAAATTACGTAATTTTAGGAAGGAGCGAATAGCATGGATCCAGTATGGAAAATAACAAAAATACGTCAGCAATTAGCAGTAATTGATGGAAAAAAGGCACCTGATATTGTGTTGAAAAATGCAAGGTATTTGCATAGTATGCTGAAACAGTGGATAGTAGGAAACATTTGGATTTTAGGGGACCGCATTGTCTATGCTGGTGACAGAATGCCTCCTTTAATAGAAGGAACAGAAGTGGTGGATTGTACAGGGAAAACAATTGTACCAGGCTATATTGAGCCACATGTACATCCTTTCCAGCTGTATCATCCACAATCCTTTGCAGATTTTTGTGGTCAGCTAGGGACAACGACTTTTATTTCCGATAATTTAAGTTTTGTTTTAAATTTAGAAAATAAGAAAGCGTTTTCAATTTTAGGTCATTTGAAAAAGTTACCGTTTTCTTTTTATTGGTGGACTCGCTTTGATTCGCAAACCGAATTGGAGCAGGAGGAAGAGATATTCTCTAACACATCTATATTAGAATGGTTAGAGCGAAGCGATGTTTTGCTTGGTGGGGAGTTGACAGGCTGGCCTAAGCTGTTACATGGGGACGATCAAATGTTGTATCGCATGCAAATGGCAAAGGGACTAGGTAAAAAAATCGAAGGTCATTTCCCAGGAGCCTCAGAGAGAACTTTAGCTCGTATGAAACTTCTTGGTGCAGATGGCGATCATGAAGCGATGACAGTGGAAGAAGTGGAACGTCGTATCATGCAAGGCTATGCTGTTACATTACGTCATTCATCCATTCGACCAGATTTACCGCATCTATTAAAAGGAATCGTAGAAAAAGAGCTTCCGATTTTTGATCATCTAATGATGACAACAGATGGTTCACCACCTTCGTTCCATGAGGATGGAGTGATGGATAAATGCATTCAAGTAGCCTTAGATGCAGGAGTTTCTCCAATTGATGCCTACCAAATGGCTTCGTATAATGTCGCACGCTATTATAATATGTCCAATTTACATGGTTTTATCGCGACAGGTCGCTTTGCCTCACTTAATATTTTACAAGATGAATATCATCCTGTACCAGAAAGTGTCCTATCAAAAGGTGTTTGGCTAAAACGTGAAGGAGAACGTGTTCATAGACTGGCAGCCATCGATTATTCTGCTATCCCTGCGTTCAATTTAGATTTTTCCTTAGACTCACAAGATTTCCAGTTTTCAATGCCTTTTGGAATTGAGCTTGTGAATGATGTGATTACAAAACCTTATAATTCATTAATTACTAGAGAAGGGCAACTGGCTAATCACGATGAGTGCTATTTAATGTTAATAAACCGACAAGGTCACTGGCATGTAAATACAATGATTAAAGGATTTGCAACAGGTGTTCAAGGCTTTGCATCGTCCTACTCAAACACAGGCGATATTTTATTAATCGGAAAAAATAAAGAAGATATGATCACAGCCTTCGAAGAAATGAAGGCCATGAATGGTGGTATCGTCCTTGTAGAAAAAGGGGAAGTCATAGCAGATATACCATTATCCATTGGTGGACTTTTATATGATGGGGATGTATTGACGCTAACAGAGAAAGAAAAAGCTTTAAAGCAAGCTTTAGCTGATCGTGGGTATCAATTAGGTGATGCTATTTACACACTATTATTTTTACAGTCCACTCATTTACCATATATTCGTATAACACCAAAAGGGATTTTCGATGTGATGAAGAATAAGTTATTATTACCTGCTGTTATGCGCTAATGTATGAAAGTGTAAACAGTTACTTTCATATATAATGTTCAAAGGAGAGTAATGCTTGTGTTCAAATCAAGGAAGTTATTAATGGCTATGGCATTTAGCGCTTTAGTGATCGGAGGATGCTCGAAGGATACACCAAAGGTCAAAGAAGAAGATGAGACTGTAGCACAGAAAGAAACCGTGGTCGATGATCAAGTGCAGCAACCAGCATTCGTAGCCCCGCTTACAGGAGAGGCAATACAAGAAGAAATAACCCAGCGGCCTATTATCGTGACGATTAATAATCATCCAGCCGCACGCCCGCAATCAGGGTTAGCTGCAGCTGATATCATTTATGAGATGCTGGCAGAAGGTAATGTGACTCGCTTTTTAGCAGTTTATCAAAGTGAGCTACCTGAAAATATAGGACCTGTTCGTAGTGCACGCTCCTATTTTATCGATATGGCAAAAGGATTCGATGCCTTTTATGTAGCTCATGGTTATAGTCCAGAGGCGAAAACGATGCTCGATAATCGAGTAGTCGACAATATCAATGGAATGGCTTATGATGGTATACTTTTTAAACGTTCAAGTGAACGAGTTGCTCCGCACAATTCATATATTACATCAGAAAAGATAATAAAAGGTGCTGAAATGGTAGGCGCTTCAATGAATTACAGTGAAAAAGTACTTCAGGCTTTTTATGAAGCCGATGAACGTGGTAAAATAGGCGTTGAAACAAGTCAAGTTGACATTTACTACGGAAATAATGAAGATTTCCACAATTCGTATGTGTATGATCATCAAAGTAATCACTATGAACGACAATCGGCTGGCGTGGACACAAAAGATATGTTAACCGGCGAAGCATTATCATTGGCAAATGTTCTATTTTTTGAAATGGATCACCAAATAGTTGATGATATTGGCCGCCAAACAATTGATTTAATTTCTGGTGGAAATGCGTATGTATTTCAAAATGGCTATTTGAGGGAAGTCAAATGGGCTAATGTGAATGGAATACCAACGGCTGTTGAGCAATCAGGGGAGCCTGTAAAGCTAGTACCAGGAAAGTCTTGGGTCCATTTTGTACCATCTTCACCAGGGTTACAAGCAATGGTGAAAACGCAGCCTTAAAGGGAGGAAAATTGCATGCAAATCGAAAAAATTCGAGGGCATCAAACAGATCAATTATTTAAAGCAGTGTTAGAGCTGAAAGACATCGAAGAATGCTATAAGTTTTTTGATGATTTATGTACGATTAGTGAAATTCAATCGTTGGCACAACGCTTTGAGGTTGCACATTTATTGCGTTTAAAGAAAACCTATGAATCCATTAAAAAGGAAACAGGTGCAAGTACTGCAACGATTTCACGTGTTCGTCGTTGCTTTGATTATGGAAACGATACATATGATGAAATGCTAGGTCGTTTGTATCCTGATGAGAAACCGTTTCAAGCACCAAAAGAATAGTTGAAAATGAGACTGGGTAGAAGTTCTACTCAGTCTTTTTCATTTTTTTGTCGTCCATCATAAGCTATACTTGTAAACGAATAGATAGAAAACGATAGGTGGTAAAATAAATGGATTATTTAGAATGGAGACATGTGTTTAAGTTAGATCCTGCAAAGGACATTTCAGATGAAGACTTAGAAAAAATTTGTGAATCTGGAACTGACGTTATTTTAGTCGGTGGCACAGATAATGTGACATTGGATGGGGTATTAGATTTACTTGTTCGTGTTAGAAGGTTCGAAGTCCCGATAGCTTTAGAAATTTCAACGATTGATGCAATTACACCGGGTTATGACTATTATTTCATTCCGACGGTCTTAAATAGCGATGATCCAAAATGGATTAAAAATTTGCATCATGCTGCCATTAAAGAATTTGGAGATATCATGGTGTGGGATGAATTAGTAGCAGAAGGTTATTGTATTTTAAATCCTGATTGTAAAGTGGCACAAGTAACAGGTGCTACAACAGATTTATCAATTGACGATATCGTAGCCTATGCACGTATGGCAGAAAATTTCTTTAAACTTCCCGTATTTTATTTAGAGTACAGTGGAATTTACGGGGATCCAGAGGTAGTAAGTGCTGTGAAAAATGAATTGAAGCAAACTAAGCTCTTTTATGGTGGGGGAATTACATCAGCCGAGCAGGCAGAGGAAATGGCCCAATTCGCAGATACGGTTGTAGTTGGAAATATTATTTATGAAGATTTAAAAGCTGCACTTGCGACTGTTAAGGCTGTGAAAAATACGTTATAATTTTAGAACAAATGTTTGTGAGGCGGTGCGAAATGGAACAGTTAACAAAAAATTTACTAGCAGGGATGAATCCTGAACAAGAAAGAGCGGTCAAAACCACTGAGGGACCACTACTGATTATGGCTGGTGCTGGATCAGGAAAAACACGAGTACTAACACATCGTATTGCTTACTTAATCATAGAAAAGGAAGTATATCCATCCAAAGTTTTAGCTATTACGTTTACTAATAAAGCTGCTCGTGAAATGCGAGAGCGTATTGACGGTATTCTCGGCAATGGGACTGGCGATAGTATGTGGGTATCAACTTTCCACTCCATGTGTGTAAGAATTTTACGCCGCAATATCGATCAACTAGGCATATCTCGTAATTTTTCCATTCTAGATTCTACGGATCAACTATCGGTGATCAAAAATGTAATGAAGGATGAGAATATCGATCCGAAGCGGTTTGAGCCACGAGCTATTTTAAATGCTATTAGTGCAGCCAAAAACGAGTGTATTACAGCAGATGATTATACGGGTCAAATGAATGATAAAAACCCTTATGAACAAACCGTGGCACGTGTTTATAAAGGCTATGAAAAAAGATTACGTCGCAACCAATCCCTCGATTTTGATGATTTAATTATGACAACCATTACGTTGTTCAAGCGAGTACCAGAAGTGCTGGAATACTATCAGAATAAATTTCAATATATACATGTAGATGAATATCAGGATACTAATAAATCCCAATATTTACTTGTGCAATTATTAGCTAAAAAATTTAAAAATATTTGTGTTGTAGGGGATTCTGATCAATCCATATATCGTTGGCGTGGTGCAGATATCGGTAATATCCTTTCCTTTGAAAAGGATTATCCAAATGCTAAGGTGATTATGCTTGAACAAAATTATCGTTCAACTAAACGCATCCTACAAGCAGCAAATGACGTCATTCAAAATAATACAACACGTTATCCAAAAGAACTGCGCACAGAAAATGCAGAGGGTGAAAAAATTGCGTTATACAAAGCTTATAATGAGCAGGAAGAAGCACAATTTGTTGTACAAACCATCCAACAGTTGATGGAAAAGGAAGATCGTACATTTGATGATTTTGCCATATTATATCGTACGAATGCTCAGTCTCGTGTGATGGAGGAAGTACTTGTTAAATCCAATATGGCTTATCAAATTGTTGGCGGGACAAAGTTCTATGACCGAAAAGAAATTAAAGACTTACTTGCTTATTTGCGCCTTATTGCTAATAATGACGATGATTTATCACTTGCACGTATTATTAATGAACCAAAACGTAGTATTGGCGCCACATCTTTTGAGAAAATGGCCCGCTATGCTATCGAGCAGGATCGCTCCATTTTTGATGCTATGAATGATCTCATTTTCATGGGTCTATCTGGGAAAGCGGCAAACTCAGCAGAACAATTTTATGCAATGATTAAAGGTTTTACAGAGATGCAAGAATATTTATCGGTCACTGAACTAGTTGAGCAAGTCATTGATAAATCTGGATACCGCACAATGCTACAAAATGAAAAAACGATTGAAGCTGAAAGTCGTTTAGAGAATATTGAAGAATTCTTATCTGTCACAAAAGCATTTGAGGAGCGCAGTGATGATAAAAGTCTTATAGCGTTTTTAACGGATTTGGCATTAATAGCTGATATCGATGCTCTTGATAAAGAGGATGCATCCAAGGGAAATATTATTTTAATGACGATGCATGCTGCCAAGGGCTTGGAGTTTCCGATTGTTTTTATTATCGGTATGGAGGAAAACATTTTCCCGCATTCACGTTCCCTTGATGATCAAGAAGAAATGGAAGAGGAGCGTCGCCTTATGTATGTTGGTGTGACGCGTGCAGAGGAACGTCTATATTTAACATGTGCACAAAGCCGAACGATTTTTGGCCGTTCAAGCTTTAATAATGCTTCCCGATTTTTAGGTGAGATTTCCGAAGATATTACCGAGTCTATTTCAAAAGCTGGTGCTAAAACGAATGTACCGTTTGCCACTAGCAATCGTTCAACAGGTGGTTATCAAAAACGTACACTTGGGTCCGTTCAACAAACTCAGCCTGCCACAGCTCGCTTACAATCAACAGGCGGAGATCAGTATGGCTGGAAGGCTGGAGATAAGGCTGTCCATAAAAAGTGGGGCACAGGTATGGTTGTAAGTGTAAAAGGCGAAGGTGATAGTACAGAGCTTGATATTGCTTTTCCACAACCAATTGGTATTAAGCGATTACTGGCACAATTTGCACCAATTGAAAAAGCGTAAGCGGAGGAACGTAAATGAACGAAATAGAACAGCGAATAGCGGAGTTAAATAAATTATTACATGAATATGGTTATGCCTATTATGTGCTAGATAAACCGGTCGTTGCTGACAGTGTTTATGATCAATTATTGCATGAATTGATTGCCTTAGAAGAGGCCAATCCATCACTTATTTTTCCCGATTCACCTACTCAGCGTGTTGGAGGAACAGTTGTAGAAGGCTTTAAAAAGGTGACACATGATTACCCGATGCTAAGTCTATCAAACGCTTTTAACGAAGCAGATTTACAAGAATTTGATCGTAAGGTTCGACAGGCTATTGGGGATCATTTCTCCTATGTATGTGAGCTAAAAATAGATGGTCTTGCCATTTCGTTAAAATATGAAAATGGCGTGTTTGTCCAAGGAGCAACAAGAGGAGATGGTGTTGTAGGGGAAGAAATTACAGCCAATTTAAAGACCATTCATGCTATACCTCTTCGTTTAAAAGAACCGATTACAATAGAAGTACGCGGTGAAGCGTACATGCCAAAAAAATCATTTGAAAAATTAAATGCGCAACGTGCTGACAATGGTGAAGAACTATTTGCTAACCCACGTAATGCTGCTGCAGGCTCTTTACGCCAGTTAGACCCTAAAATTGCAGCTAGCCGCCAACTATCAACTTTCATCTATGCCATTGGCGGTGATGGTGAGGTCTATGGTATCGACGGACATGCAGAAATGCTTGATTATTTAGAAGATCTAGGTTTTCCTTCCAATAAAGAGCGTCAGCGTTGCTCTACAATCGAAGAAGTAATGGCTTTTATCGAGCATTGGACAGAAAACCGTCCACATTTAGCCTATGAAATTGATGGAATCGTTATAAAAGTAGACCGCTATGCTCAACAAGATGAGCTAGGCTATACGGCAAAAAGCCCGCGCTGGGCCATTGCTTATAAATTCCCAGCAGAGGAAGTTGTCACGACATTACTAGATATTGATTTAACAGTAGGGCGTACAGGGGTTGTCACACCAACAGCTATTTTAACGCCAGTTCAAGTAGCGGGGACAACAGTGCAACGAGCTTCGTTACACAATGAAGACCTTATTCGAGAGAAAGATATACGCCTTGGGGATACGGTCATTATTCGAAAAGCTGGTGATATTATTCCGCAAGTTGTTGGTGTGCTAATCGAGCAGCGTCCTGAAAATTCTGTGCCGTTTGAGATGCCCAAAAATTGTCCGGTATGTGATAGTGAATTGATTCGTATTGAGGGTGAAGTTGCTTTACGCTGTGTAAATCCTGCATGCTTTGCTCAAATTGCAGAAAGCATTAAATATTTTGTGTCTCGTAATGCTATGAATATTGATGGCCTTGGTGATAAAGTAGTTGAGCAGTTATTGCGTGCAGATTTAATACATGATGTTTCTGATTTATATCATTTAACAATAGAGCAATTGGTTGAGCTAGAACGGATGGGCGAAAAATCTGCAACCAATTTAGTCAATGCGATTCAAGCATCGAAGGAAAATTCGATGGAGCGTTTATTGATTGGTCTAGGAATTCGTCATGTTGGTGAAAAGGCTGCAAAAATCGTATCAGAGCAATTTGGTTCGATGGAAGCTGTCATGGCAGCAACAGAGGAACAACTTGTGGCTATTTATGAGATTGGTGATAAAATGGCATCTTCATTAGTTGAATATTTCTCCAATGATGACGCACGTGCAGTCATTGAACGTCTTGCTGAGGTAGGCGTTAATATGACCTTTAAAGGAAAAAAAGTAGAAGTAGTGGTAGGCGATAATCCTTTTGCAGGAAAAACAATTGTTTTAACTGGTAAACTTGAGCAATTGACACGTAACGAAGCAAAGGCGAAAATAGAAGAGTTAGGTGGGACTGTCACAGGCAGTGTCAGCAAAAAAACGGACCTTGTTATCGCAGGCGAGGATGCAGGCTCTAAGCTAGCAAAGGCTGAGCAATTAGGTATTGAAGTTTGGAATGAAGAAAACTTAATTGAACAACTTAACCTTATCTAATAAATACACTGACGACATACCCTCAAGAAAAATATGAGTTACGCTTATGATTATCAGTGATTCGTCGAACCAAATTGATTATGAGTAAAGGAGCACTAAATAAAATGAAGTCATTTCGACTCATTCCAGCACTTGTAGCAGCTGCAATGTTAGTCGGCTGTGTACCTTCTAATGAAGGGGGAACAGAGCTTACGCAGGAAACACAACAAAATGAAAAAACTGAAACAACTATTATCCCCAGTATACAAATTGATGAATCTTATTATAAGACACTTATTCCTTATAAAGAGAGTGCCAGTAGAGGTCTAGTTGTATCTAATATTTATACGAAATATGATATGAAGGAAGTGGAAGCAGGTTTAATGCGTCTTTCTCACCATGAGTTTGACACTGAAAACTATTACTTCCAAGAGGGTCAATATTTAGCTGAAAGTACGGTGAGCTCTTGGCTGGCTCGAAGCTCTCAGACAGAAGATGGATTAAATCCACCGACAACAGATACAATGACACCTGAAGAGCGAGCAAAAAAGGCGCCTATTTACTTATCTCATATTGTTGAGCAAAATTACTTAACAAAAACTAAAGATAATAAAGTGAAATTAGGTGGAATTTCAATAGGACTTGCGCTTAACTCCATTTATTATTATCAGAAAGAGCAGTATGGCGAATATTACGAGGAACCAATATCAGAGTCTGAGCTTGTTGAACAAGGCAAAAAAATGGCTGCTGAGATCGTTTCACGTTTACGTACACGTGATGAGCTAAAGGATATACCAATTGTTGTTGGCTTGTTTAAGCAACAAGCCCGCAATCAGATTATTCCTGGCGCCTATTTCAGCTATGGTGTAGCAAAAGCTGGACAGAACAACATTGCTGATTGGGAAGGGATAGATGAAAATTATGTATTATTCCCAACAGATGATTCGCAGGATGTTTATCGAGACGTGAGTAAAAACTTCAAAATCTTTAAGCAAGATGTTGATAAATATTTCTCAAATTATACAAGTGTTATTGGTACAGGTTTCTATCGCAATAAAGAAATCCAAAAACTGACGATCGAAATTCCTATTCAATTTTTCGGTAAAGCAGAAATCATTGGATTTACACAATATTTGACAGGTATTTTAATCAATCGATTTAATAATATTCATGTTGAGGTGAGTATTACTTCTGTCAATGGTCCGGAGGCATTAATCAATAAAAAGGCCAATGATACGGATCCTTATGTACATGTCTATGAATAATATAGTCAGCCTTTGTGCTGACTATTTTTTTATGTAGATAGAGATACTTAAAGGAAAACAACTGGTATAGATTAACAACACTTCGTTATAGTAGTGAAAGTTTCTATATTTTTGGTGAAAGTTGTGATTTTTAATAGGAAAAATGTTATGATTATTGGCATGGTTAAAACTTTATCCAACCCTATTGTTATCAATAAAAACAATAAATGGAGCAAGTATTCGGAGGTGTAAAAAATGGCTAAATTAACAAAAGAAGAAGTAAAGCACGTGGCAAATTTAGCACGTCTTGCAATTACTGAAGAGGAAGCTGAGAAGTTTGCTGAACAGCTTGGTAAAATTACAGACTTTGCAGAGCAATTAAACGAACTAGATACAGCGAATGTTGAACCTACAACGCATGTTTTACCATTAGTCAATGTAATGCGTGAAGATGTTGCGGTAAAAGGTCTAGACCGTGAAGTAATGATGTTAAATGTAAAAGAACAAGAAGATGGTCAAGTAAAAGTACCAGCTATCATGTAATACTAAAACATAGGAGGATTCCTCATGACGTTATTTGAACGTTCAGCTAAGGAGTTACAAGCGGAAATTAAAGCAGGTAACTTATCAATCGCTGACTTAACGAAAGAAGCATACGAGCGCATTGCAAAGCTTGATGGCGATGTACAAGCATTCCTTGCTTCAAACGAAGAAAAAGCAACTGCACAAGCTGCTGAAATGGATAAAGTACCATTTGAAGAGCGTGGACCGCTATTTGGTCTTCCGATTGGTGTGAAAGACAATATTGTAACAGAAGGCTTAGAAACAACTTGTGCCTCAAAAATTTTGGAAGGCTTTATGCCAATTTATGATGCAACTGTTGTCAACAAGCTACGTGAAGCCGGTATGATTACAGTTGGTAAACTAAACATGGACGAGTTTGCAATGGGTTCTTCTAATGAAAACTCATACTATAAAACTACAAAAAATCCATGGAATTTAAATCACGTGCCAGGAGGATCTTCAGGTGCATCTGCAGCTTCAGTAGCAGCAGGAGAAGTTCCATTCTCTCTTGGTTCAGATACAGGTGGTTCAATCCGTCAACCAGCAGCTTACTGTGGTGTTGTAGGAATGAAACCTACATATGGTCGTGTGTCTCGTTTTGGTCTAGTGGCATTCGCCTCTTCTTTAGATCAAATTGGACCAATTACACGCAATGTTGAAGATAATGCGTTATTACTTGAGGCTATTGCAGGCTTAGATCCAAATGATTCTACTTCTGCTGACGTAGAGGTGCCAAACTATGCTGCAGCTCTTACTGGTGATATTAAAGGCTTACGTATCGCTGTACCAAAGGAATTCCTTGGTGAAGGTGTTGGCGAAGCAGCACGTCAATCAGTGCTGGAGGCATTAGAGGTATTAAAAGGCTTAGGTGCGACTGTAGAAGAAGTGTCACTTCCTCATTCGAAATATGCACTTGCTGCGTACTACATCCTTTCTTCATCTGAAGCGTCTTCTAACTTATCTCGTTTCGATGGTATCCGTTATGGTTTCCGTGCAGACAACGTGACTAATTTAATGGACCTTTATAAAGAAACACGTGCACAAGGTTTTGGTGATGAAGTAAAACGCCGTATCATGCTTGGAACTTATTCATTAAGCGCAGGTACGTATGATGCGTATTACAAAAAAGCACAACAAGCACGTACACTGATCAAAGCAGACTATGACAAAGTATTTGAAGACTTCGATGTCATCATTGGACCTACATCACCAACACCAGCTTTCAAAATTGGTGAAAATGTGAATGATCCGATGACAATGTATGCAAACGATATTTTAACAATTCCGATGAACTTAGCGGGCGTACCTGCTATTTCTATTCCATGTGGTTTGGACAACGGACTACCACTAGGTTTACAAATAATTGGTAAATACTTCGATGAAGCAACTATTTACCGTGTAGCTCATGCTTTTGAACAAGCAACGGAGTTCCATAAACAAGTTCCTCAAATGTGGGAGGGAAAATAACATGAACTTTGAAACAGTCATTGGTTTAGAAGTACACGTTGAGTTAAAAACAAACTCAAAAATCTTCTCACCAGCACCTGCTCACTTTGGTGCTGAACCAAATACAAACACAACAGTAATCGATTTAGGTTATCCTGGTGTCCTACCAGTTCTTAATAAAAATGTGGTAGATTTCGCTATGCGTGCAGCTCTTGCATTAAATATGGAAATCGAACAAGAAACAAAATTTGACCGTAAAAACTATTTCTACCCCGATAATCCGAAAGCCTATCAAATTTCACAATTTGATAAACCAATCGGGAAAAACGGCTGGATTGATATTGAAGTAGATGGTTATACAAAACGTATCGGTATTACTCGCCTTCATATGGAAGAAGATGCGGGTAAACTTTCACATGCTGGAGATCACTCACTAGTGGACTTTAACCGTCAAGGTACGCCGCTTGTTGAAATCGTATCTGAGCCAGATATTCGTACACCAAATGAAGCTTATGCTTACTTAGAAAAATTAAAATCAATTATCCAATATACAGATGTGTCTGACTGTAAAATGGAGGAAGGTTCACTTCGTTGTGATGCCAACATTTCTATTCGTCCTTATGGTCAAGAAGAGTTTGGTACAAAAACAGAGCTTAAAAATCTGAACTCCTTCAACTATGTTCGTCGTGGTTTAGAGCATGAGGAATTACGTCAAGCAGATGTATTATTATCAGGTGGCGTTATTGACCAAGAAACTCGTCGTTTCGATGAAAAAACGGGTAAAACAATTTTAATGCGTGTGAAGGAAGGAACAGATGATTACCGTTACTTCCCAGAGCCAGACTTAGTTCGTCTTTCTATTGATGACGCATGGCTAGAGCGAGTAAAATCAGAAATTCCTGAGCTTCCAGATGCTCGTAAAAAGCGTTATGTTGAAGAGCTAGGATTAACACCATATGATGCAGGAGTTCTTGTTATTTCTAAAGAAATTTCAGACTTCTTCGAGTCCATGATCGTCAACGGTGCAGATGCAAAACTTTCTGCTAATTGGTTGATGGGTGATGTTTCTGCTTATTTAAACGCAGAACAAAAAGATTTAAAAGATACTGCATTAACACCTGAAAACCTTGCTGAAATGGTGAAATTAATCACGGATGGTACTATTTCTTCTAAGATCGGTAAAAAAGTGTTTGCTGAATTAGTTGAAAATGGCGGTTCTGCACAGGAAATTGTAAAAGCAAAAGGCTTAGTTCAAATTTCTGATGAAGGTGCTTTACTAGCAATTGTTACAGAAGTTTTAGATAACAACGCACAGTCTATCGAAGATTTCAAAAATGGTAAGGATCGTGCTATTGGCTTCTTAGTTGGTCAAATTATGAAAGCTACTAAAGGTCAAGCGAACCCACCAATGGTCAATAAATTATTGCAACAAGAAATTGCCAAACGATAATTAAACGTTGTAACATAGTAGCCGAGAGAGCTTAATTGCTTTCTTGGCTATTATTTTTCATAAATGTAACAAAATTGGAATTTGTAACACTTAATAGTTGTTTAAAAGGAGCATTCATAGCAAAATATAGAATAGATAATTATAAGGGGGACGAGAACCAATGAAAACAGAACAACAATATTTTAATGAAGCTATTTCGATTCAACAATATATGGACAATATGACGACTCTTAAAGAAGAGAGCTTCCGCATTTATGACGACTTTGCAGTGCCAACAAACGATGGTTTTATTGAATTATTAAAAGACAAGCAACCTAAAATTTTAACGATTACAGAAGATTGGTGCGGAGATGCTATGTTAAACAATCCAATTGTTCGTCGTGTTGCTGAAGCAGCTGGATTGGACATGCGTACAGTGTTCCGTGATGCAGATACAGATCTAATTGATCGTTATTTAACAAATGGTGGTCGTGCTATTCCTATTTACTTGCTATTAGATAGCACTGGTGAGGTTATTGGAAAATGGGGTCCACGTGCACCTGAATTACAAGAGCTGGTTGTAACGAAGCGTGCAAGCTTACCAGATAAAGAAGATCCGACATTTGAAGAGGCTCAAAAGGCCCTTTATGCAGAGATTCGTGAGGAAAATATAACGAACCAAACATATTGGACGTATGTCTATGAAGACTTTAAAAAACAAGTGACAAACGCGTTACAAAAGTAACAAACGTAATGCAACATTTTAGCGAGTAAATCGTTGAATGAAATAGAATCTTATGAAGCAGGAAGGTATGTTATGAAACGAGCAAGAATCATTTATAATCCTACATCTGGACGCGAAGCGTTTAAGAAACATCTACCAGAGGTGTTGGAAAAATTAGAAGTAGCAGGTTATGAAACATCCTGTCACGCAACAACCGGTGAAGGCGATGCAACACTTGCAGCAAAAGATGCAGTAGACCGTGGCTTTGATATAATCATCGCAGTTGGTGGAGATGGCACTTTAAATGAAGTTGTTTCAGGTGTAAGTCCATTTGAAAACCGTCCAAAAGTTGGTCTAATTCCAATGGGCACTACAAATGATTTTGCCCGTGCCGTGCATATCCCGCGAAATATTGATGAGGCGGTAGACATTATTATACAAGGCGATACATTGCCAGTGGATGTCGGTCTATTAAATGGCGAACGCTACTTCATCAATATTGCTGCTGGCGGACGGATTACGGAACTAACATATGAAGTACCAAGTAAAATGAAAACAATGCTTGGGCAGTTAGCCTACTATTTAAAAGCAGTAGAAATGATTCCATCCATCAAAGCCTCCCATATGCGTATAGAATATGATGGGGAAGTGTTTGACGGTGATGCCATGATGTTCTTATGTGGTTTAACCAACTCTGTAGGAGGTTTTGAAAAACTTGCACCAGATGCAAGTATTAATGATGGATACTTTACATTATTAGTGTTAAAGAAAGTTAGCCTACCTGAGTTTATTCAACTAGCGGCTATGGCATTAAGAGGCGAACATTTAAATGATGACCGTGTCATCTACAAAAAAGCAAGTGTTGTCAAAGTCACTACTGAAAACGAAGTACATCTTAATCTAGATGGTGAATATGGTGGAGACGCTCCAGCTACCTTTGAAAATTTAAAGCGTCATATCGAAATTTTTGTCCCTCTTGCAGATATTCGCGAAGAGGACCGTATATAATACAGGAAAAGCTCATCTTCGTTTTAGCGAGGATGAGCTTTTTTGTATAAATGAATCAGAGTACTGTTAGAAAACTCTACCTAAACTTTCGAATCAAACGATTAAAAAGATAATAGACTAAATCAAATAACCAGCAGCGATAAATTCAATATGTAGTAAGTCCAACCTTTAGAATTAGGGATTGTGAACGAATTAAGAAAAATGTTTGGCAAATGTGCGTATATTACTTGAACAAAATTTGAAACCTTATTAATAGGCTGAAATTTCGGTCCATTATAAAGGTTTTTTTCGTTGTAATAGTGGAAAATGGGGTATGGATAAGGGAAAGGAAGTGTTGCTTTTGTATAAGTCACAGGAGAAGAAGCTTATTTGGCTAAGCTTTGGTGTTGCAATCATTATGCTACTTTCCATTCTTGGAAGAATATTTGGGAGCTAGGGGGCAATGAGATGATAAACGAATCAGCAGTCTATTGGAGTCGTGCATTAACTGAGTTAACTTTATCGTTCCACATCATTTATGCAACGATAGGAGTCGGTGTCCCGTTAATGATCATGATTGCTCAATGGACTGGGTATAAAAAGAATGATGAGCATTATATTTTAATGGCAAGACGTTGGGCACGTGGCTTCGTCATTACGGTTGCAGTGGGTGTTGTGACTGGAACGGCAATTGGCTTGCAACTATCATTATTATGGCCCAACTTTATGCAACTAGCTGGTCAAACCATTGCATTACCACTTTTTTTGGAAACGTTTGCATTTTTCTTTGAAGCTATATTTTTGGGCATTTATTTATATACTTGGGACCGCTTCGATAGTCAGAAAAAGCATATGCTATTGTTAATTCCAGTTGCAGTAGGTGCATCGATGTCGGCTGTATTTATTACAATCGTGAATGCCTTTATGAATGCTCCGAGAGGCTTCGATATTGTCGACGGGAACCTTGTTAATATTCAACCTTTCTTAGCGATGTTTAACCCTGCTATGCCAACAAAGGTGGCGCATGTACTCGTAACAGCGTATATGACATCTGCATTTGTTTTAGCCGCTATAGCAGGATACCGAATGCTTAAAGGATCGAAACATGTATACCATAAAAAAGCATTACTGTTACTGATGAAAATTGGTTTAATTTTCTCCATTGCAGCAGCTGTGATTGGAGATTTCTCAGGAAAATACTTAGCGGAATATCAACCAGAAAAATTAGCTGCAGCGGAATGGCATTTTGAAACGGAAGGAAAGGCTTCTCTTGTTTTATTTGGCGTGCTAGATGGAGAAGAAGTGAAATATGCCATCAAAATTCCGTATGCTTTAAGCATTCTTGCACATTTTAATCCTAACGCAGAGGTAATTGGATTAGATCAATTCGAGGAAGAGGATCTACCTCCACTCTATATTCATTATCTCTTTGATATTATGGTGTCCATAGGTATGTTTATGGTGCTAGTTTCATTACTGTATGTTGTAGGGAAAGCACGGGGCTGGCAGTTTATTCATTCACGCTGGTATCGATGGATCATTGTGGCGGGGGGGCCACTTTCTATCATTGCTATTGAAGCGGGCTGGTGGCTTGCTGAGGTTGGACGTCAACCATGGATTCTTTATGGCTTGATGCGAACTCCAGAAGGGGCCACAACGAGTGACCATGTGGATTTAATGCTATTGTTGTTTGCAGGTGTATATGCAGTATTAGCGGTAGGAAGTGTTGTCGTCTTGGTGCGAATGTTTAAAAAGAATCCTATTGAGCGTGAGATTGAAGATCGCCACTCTGAAAAAGGCGGTGACATTCTATGACACTAGAGATTCTAGGTATTTCAGTATTGTGGATTTTCCTATTTGGCTATGTCATTGTCGCATCGATTGATTTCGGTGCCGGTTTCTTTAACGCCTATAGCCTATTGATTGGGAAGAATCATATTTTAACGAATATTATTAAACGATATTTATCGCCTGTTTGGGAAGTAACCAATGTCTTTTTGGTATTCTTTTTTGTAGGGATCGTAGGATTTTTCCCGCAAACTGCTTTTTACTACGGAACCATTTTACTTATACCCGTCAGCATTTCCCTTGTACTATTAGCCATTCGAGGTTCCTACTATGCCTTTGAATCGTATGGTACGAGAGGACATATTGGTTACACGCTGACCTATGGTGTAGCAGGTTTATTAATTCCTGCATCGTTGTCTGTTGTCTTTGCCATTGCTGGTGGAGGGTATGTGGATCTCGTTAACGGGCAGCCTGTTTTAAACTATTGGACTTTATATACGAGTCCATTTGCTTGGAGCATTGTCGTACTGAGTATTGCCGCTGTACTTTACATTTCCGCAGTATTCTTAACTTGGTATGCTCATAAAGCGAATGACAAGGAAGCAACTAAGCTAATGAGAAAATATGCACTTTTGTGGGCAGCTCCTTTAATGATCAGCGCATTAGGCATCATGTATGAGATGAAGTCTATTAACCCTGAAAGTTATAGTCACATGGTGAATTTATGGTGGATGTTTGCAATATCAGCCATATTATTTATGATTACAGTGTTCCTCATTGCAATGCGTAAAAAATATGGGCTTGCAGTTGCACTTCTGATTGCTCAATTTGCGGTAGCATTTTTTGCTTATGGTATTGCCCAATACCCATATTTACTGTATCCATATTTAACGATTTATGATGGCTTCACAAGTACACAAATGGCAATTGCTTTAATCATTGCCTTTATTTTAGGACTGTGTCTCCTACTTCCATCACTTTATTTATTGATGAAATTATTCTTGTTCAATAAAAACTATGTGACTGGAAAAGAAGACAATCACGCATAGGAGGAAATTAGTATATGCAAAGTTTTTTAATTTTTTATGCGCCTTTTATTGTCGTCATTCTTGGAATCTTGTGTGCATTTTGGTGGGCACCAAGGGATTATCATATAACAAAAGAGCAAGGAAAGAGCCGCGAATAGCGGCTCTTTTTTCAAGTTAGTTAGAAGAACCGTATAACGGGCAGGTCTTGTTCTTTTTTCATTCGCCAACACATGCTACAATAAGGAGATTGAAATGGAGGATGTACGAATGTCAGCACCCGTGAAAAAGAATGAACGACTTTCAGTTTATATAGAAGACTTAACACATGACGGCAATGGTGTCGCTAAGGTGGATGGCTATCCATTATTTATACAAGGCGCACTTCCGAACGAAACAGCCGAAATCCATGTGATGAAAACTTTAAAAAATTATGGCTTTGCCAAAGTTGTAGATATTATTAAGCCATCACCCGATCGAGTGGAAGCTCCATGCGATTACTTTAAGCAATGCGGAGGCTGTCAATTACAGCATTTATCCTATGAGGGCCAGCTCAAATGGAAAGAAAATATGGTGCGCAATGTGATGCAACGCATTGGCAAAATTGATGCACCTGTTCTGCCTGTAAAAGGAATGAAAGAGCCTTGGCATTATCGTAATAAAGCACAAATTCCTTTCTCTGAAAATGAAGCTGGACAAGCTATTGCTGGTTTCTATAAAACAAAGACGCATAGCATTGTGGATATGGAGCGTTGCTTGATTCAAACAGGAGAAGCAGATGCAATTTTAGCAGGCTTGAAAAAGGAATTAGTAGCGATAGGCATGCGACCATACAATGAACTTTCCCACGAAGGCATGTTGCGCCATGTTGTCATTCGTAAAGCACGGGCAACAGGTGAGGTCATGGTTGTCCTCGTGACGAAAAAGAAAAAATTTCCACAAAAAGAAGCGGCCATTGCAGTAATTCAAAAGCTTGTTCCGAACGTCACTTCAATTATGCAAAATGTGAATCATGAGAAAACGAATGTGATTTTTGGTGATGACACACTGAACCTTTGGGGCAAGGACGTCATTATTGACACAATTGGCGACGTCCGCTTTGAAATTTCCGCTCGCTCCTTCTATCAGGTCAACCCAGAGCAAACGGAGGTCCTCTATAAACAAGCACTTGATTATGCGAACTTGCAAGGGGATGAACGAGTGATTGATGCGTATTGTGGAATTGGAACAATCTCCTTGTTCCTTGCACAAAAGGCAAAGGCAGTCATGGGCGTTGAAATTGTCCCACAAGCGATAGAAGATGCTAAACGCAATGCAGTACTCAATGGTTTTACAAATACTTATTTTGAGGCTGGCCCAGCTGAGGAAGTTATACCAAGATGGTATAAGGAAGGAAAGGAAGCAGACGTACTGGTAGTTGATCCACCACGTAAAGGCTGTGATGAGGCACTTTTAGCTACTATTTTAGAGCAACGTCCAAAACGAGTAGTCTATGTCTCCTGTAACCCAGCCACACTAGCACGCGACCTTCGTATTCTGGAGGATGGAGGCTATCAAACACAAGAAATTCAACCAGTAGATATGTTCCCGCATTCCACACATTGTGAAGCGGTTGCGTGGTTAGAGTTGGTATAATAGAAAAGCAGTTGTTATAGAAAAATTCTATACCATCTGCTTTTTATAATTTTTCATACAGTTGTTTTTGAGTCTAAGTTAAAGTTATACAGATAGCGAGAGGATTTGGGATTAACATGATAGATAATTTTTGGCGTGATTTGCCGCGTCCATTTTTTGTACTGGCACCGATGGAAGATGTCACAGATGTTGTTTTCCGTCAAGTAGTCAGTGAAGCCGGAAGACCAGACGTATTTTTCACAGAGTTTACGAATTCGGATAGCTATTGTCATCCAGAGGGACAGAAAAGTGTGCGGGGTCGTTTGATTTTTACAGAAGATGAACAGCCGATGGTGGCACATATTTGGGGGGATAATCCTGAGTATTTCCGTCAAATGAGTATTGGCATGGCAGAGCTAGGGTTTAAAGGTATCGATATTAATATGGGCTGTCCTGTCCCAAATGTGGCATCGAGGGGAAAAGGGAGTGGTCTTATTTTACGTCCTGATGTGGCGGCAGAATTGATTCAAGCTGCCAAAGCGGGTGGACTGCCTGTCAGTGTGAAAACACGACTTGGCTATAAGGATGTAGAGGAATGGGAGGAATGGTTAACGCATATTTTCAAACAAGATATTGCGAACCTGTCGATTCATTTACGCACAAGAAAGGAAATGAGCCAAGTTGATGCACATTGGGAGCTCATTCCGGCAATCAAAAAATTACGCGATTGTATAGCACCTAATACGCTATTAACGATCAATGGAGACATCCCTGACCGACAAACCGGGCTAGAGCTTGCCGAAAAATATGGGATTGATGGCGTAATGATTGGACGAGGTATTTTTAAAAATCCCTTTGCTTTTGAAAAGGAACCAAAGGAGCATAGCAGTAAAGAGTATCTTGACCTTTTAAGACTGCAGCTCGATCTTCAAGATCAATATGAGGAAGTGCTCCCACGCTCTATCACAGGACTTCATCGCTTTTTCAAAATATATGTCAAAGGATTCCGAGGTGCCGGTGAGTTAAGAAGCCAATTGATGAACACGAAATCAACAGATGAAGTGCGTGCATTGCTTGATCGCTTTGAAGCAAATCATGTTGAGTAACAAAGAATCCTACTTTATTAGGGTGAGGTAAGCAGTATTCTGTCACTAAACAGAAACTTGCCTTTTTGGAATGTGCATATTACAATAAAAAGTAAGTTAATAGCAGGTTTGAGTAACTGAGAGACCATTGAAAACATATGTGCCTAGCGTACATATGCTTTTGATGGTCTTTTTTTATCGTTAAAATGAAGAGGGAGGAAATAAATGATGAGTACAGCTTCTGCGTTACAACGACAACAAACAATAGAGGAACTTCAAGATAGGGAGTACGATTTATTAGTAATTGGTGGCGGTATTACAGGGTGTGGTATTGCACTGGATGCTATTGCTCGCGGTCTGTCTGTAGCATTAGTGGAAATGCAGGATTTTGCAGCAGGGACTTCTAGCCGTTCGACAAAATTAGTACATGGCGGTTTACGTTATTTAAAGCAATTTGAAATAAAAGAGGTAGCAGAGTTAGGGAAGGAACGTGCCATTGTTTATGAAAATGGTCCACATGTAACAACACCTGTTTGGATGTTATTACCTTTTCATAAGGGAGGGACATTTGGAAAATACTCTACAAATCTCGGCTTGCGTGTCTATGACTTTTTAGCAGGAGTCAAACGTGCAGAACGCCGTTATATGTTAAGTACAGGTCAAACCATTGAGAAGGAGCCATTAGTGAAAACTAAGGGATTACTTGGCGGTGGTATGTATGTAGAGTATCGTACTGATGATGCTCGTTTAACCATTGAAGTAGCAAAGGCAGCCATTGAAAGAGGGGCAACATTATTGAATTATATAAAAGCCGAAAACTTTTTATATAATGAACAGCAAAAAATAAGTGGTATTGTTGCAACGGATTTATTAACAAATCATCCAATCGAAATTCGTGCAAAGGCTGTCGTTAATGCTGCTGGTCCATGGGTAGACGATGTGCGCACAATTGAAGGGAAGCAAGCAGGGAAGCATTTAATTTTATCGAAAGGTGTGCATATTGTTTTTGATGAATCCAAATTCCCATTAAAACAAGCTGTTTATTTTGATACACCTGATGGCCGCATGGTATTTGCGATCCCTCGACAAGGAAAAACATATGTAGGGACAACAGATACATTTTATGAAGGCGATGCTCGCAATATGGATATTTATCAAGAGGATCGCGATTATATAATGAACGCTATTCGTTATATGTTCCCAAGTGTGAAGGTGACCGATGCGGATATTGAATCAAGTTGGGCAGGCGTTCGTCCATTGATTCATGAGGACGGAAAAAATCCATCTGAAATTTCTCGTAAGGATGAAGTGTGGATTTCGCCATCGGGGCTTGTAACAATTGCAGGTGGGAAATTAACCGGCTATCGTAAAATGGCTGAAACCGTATTAAATACGATTACACAAGAGCTAGAGCAACAATTTGGTATTAAATCCTCTCCATGTACAACAAAAAATATTCCGATTTCTGGTGGCCATATTGGCGGCTCAAGTAAATTTTATGCCTTCTTATATGACTATACAAGAGTAGGTAAGAAAATAGGCTTATCTGAGGAAGAGGCCAAATTTTTAACACAGCATTATGGTAGCAATGTAGAAATTGTTTTTAATTATGTAAAGGAAGGACACCCAATCTTACCATCATGGCTGTATGCGCAATTAATGTATGGTATTCATCATGAAATGGTCGTTCATCCAAATGACTTTATGGTTCGCCGGACAGGGTATATGTTCTTTCAAATGGCAATTGTTCAACAATATGAAGAGGCAATTCTAGATGAAATGGCTAAGCAACTCAACTGGACAGCACAGCAACGGACACAATATGAAGAAGATGTAAAGAAAGAAATAAAACGAGCGACAACTGCGCTATAATGATGTAGTTACTCTCAACATAATATAAGGGTGAGCGTTCACACTGTATTATAAGGGAAGGAGAGAATGGAATGCATTTTGATAATCAACAGGTGATTCCTGCTGCGCGTACCGTCAAGCAATTTGACGAGATAATAGCAAGTCCATTCGATTATATTGTGCTATTGGAGGTGCACATTAGCTTATTAATGTCTTTAAAGCGTGAGGCACATCGACATGGAAAAAAATTAATTATTCATGCGGATTTAATTCATGGTTTAAAAACAGATAATTTTGCAGCGGACTTTTTATGTAATGATATTCGTCCAGCTGGCATTATTTCAACGCGATCCAATATGCTAATGAAAGCCAAAGCACGTGGAATTATGGCTATTCAACGTGTGTTTTTGATTGATACGATTGCTCTTGAAAAAAGTTATTCGATGATTGAAACAGCGCAGCCTGATTATATTGAGCTATTACCTGGCATTATTCCTTCGATGATTCAGGAAATCCATGAGCGTACTCAAATCCCTGTTATTACAGGGGGCTTAGTGCGTACAGTGGACAATATTGAGGAAGCATTAGCTGGTGGTGCTATCGCCGTTACAACATCTAATAGACAATTATGGGAAAATTTCAAAAAATAGTTGACTCTGTATGTTTTTTTCTCTAAAATGGACATAAGTTCATACGCACGTGGTTAGGAAAAGGAACCCACATTTGTTCATCTACATGTATTAATGTAGTTTGATTGGATGTGGGTTCCTTTTTGTTTTCTATGGGCTATTATCACAAAGGGGGATTAAACTATGTCTACGTTTACAGCTGAGCTGGTCGGCACAATGATTCTTATTTTATTTGGTGGCGGCGTAGTAGCAGGTGCCGTGTTAAACAAATCAAAAGGCTTTGGTGGTGGATGGATCGTCATTACCTTTGCATGGGGGCTTGGGGTTGCAATGGCAGCTTATGCAGTAGGTGGAATCAGTGGTGCTCACCTAAATCCTGCATTAACAATTGCCCTTGCCACGATCGGAAACTTTCCATGGGCAGATGTGCCAGCCTATATTGCTGCACAAATGATTGGTGCATTTTTAGGGGCTACACTTGTTTACTTTATGTATTTACCACATTGGCAGGCAACAGCAGATGCCGATGTAAAATTAGCGCCATTTTCCACAATGCCAGCTATTAAGCATCCTTTATCAAATCTCTTATCAGAAATGATAGGAACATTTATTTTAGTTTTAGGAATTTTAGCTTTAGGTACAAATACTATTACAGATGGTTTAAATCCATTTTTAGTTGGTATGTTAATTATTGTAATTGGGATGGCTTTAGGGGGCCCAACAGGTTATGCCATAAACCCAGCTCGTGATTTAGGTCCACGTATTGCGCATTTTATTTTACCGATTGCAGGCAAAGGTGATTCTGGCTGGAGCTATGCATGGGTACCAGTTGTAGGCCCTATTATTGGAGGTACATTTGGTGCATTGTTTTTCCAACAAATATTTGAAGGGAAAAATAGTATTGCGTTTTGGATTGTTGCAGTAATTGTGATTGCTATTTTCATAGGAGCACAATTAACGGTTAAGAATGTTCAAGTAGAAGACTAATTTATTTGGAGGGATTTCTATGTCAGAAAAAAAATATATTTTAGCGTTAGACCAAGGAACTACAAGCTCAAGAGCTATTCTTTTTGATGAAACGGGTAAAATCGTACACACAGCACAACAAGAATTCCAACAACATTTTCCACAAGCAGGCTGGGTAGAGCATCATGCAGAGGAAATTTGGTCATCTATTCTATCTTGTATTGCAACAGTGTTATCAGAAAAAGGTGTGAGTTCAAATCAAATTGCAGGGATTGGGATTACCAATCAACGTGAAACAACCGTAGTATGGGATAAACATACTGGCAAGCCTGTATATAATGCAATTGTTTGGCAATCACGTCAAACGAATGAAATTTGTGAGCAATTAAAGGAAAGCGGTTACAATGATTTATTCCGTGATAAAACAGGTTTATTAATAGATGCTTACTTCTCAGGTACAAAAGTGAAGTGGATCTTAGATCATGTTGAGGGAGCTCGTGAAAAAGCCGAGGCAGGAGAGTTGCTATTCGGCACAATTGATACTTGGCTAATTTGGAAGCTATCCGGTGGAAAAGTACATGTAACAGACTATTCAAATGCCTCTCGTACATTGATGTATAATATCCATGATTTAAAGTGGGATGAAGAACTATTAGAAATTTTAACAGTTCCAGCCTCTATGCTACCAGAAGTACGTCCTTCTTCTGAAGTTTATGGCTATACAGAGGAGGCATTATTCTTTGGCTCTGCTGTTCCAATTGCCGGAGCTGCAGGCGACCAACAAGCAGCCCTATTTGGTCAGGCATGCTTTGAGGAAGGTATGGTTAAAAACACATATGGCACAGGTTGCTTTATGTTAATGAATACTGGTGAAAAGGCAGTGAAATCAGATAATGGCCTATTGACTACATTAGCTTGGGGCTTAGATGGCAAAGTAACATATGCTTTAGAGGGCAGTATTTTTGTAGCAGGTTCTGCGATTCAATGGTTACGTGACGGTTTACGTATGTTCCGTCATGCAAGTGAATCAGAGCAATATGCAACACGTGTAGAGTCAACTGATGGTGTTTATGTTGTCCCAGCATTTGTTGGCTTAGGAACACCGTACTGGGATTCTGATGTGCGCGGAGCTATCTTTGGTTTAACACGAGGAACTGCGAAGGAGCATTTTGTACGTGCTACGCTAGAATCATTAGCGTATCAAACAAAGGATGTATTAGCAGCGATGGAGGCAGATGCTAATATTCCGCTAGCCAAATTACGTGTAGATGGCGGAGCTGTGGCCAATGATTTCTTAATGCAATTCCAGGCAGATTTATTGGATGTTCCTGTTGATCGTCCAATTATTAATGAAACAACCGCTTTAGGTGCAGCGTATTTAGCTGGCTTAGCAGTTGGCTATTGGCATTCGACAGAGGAAATCAGCAAGTATTGGAATTTAGATCGTCAATTTACACCAAATATGAGTAATGACCATCGTGATAAAATTTATGGAGGCTGGAAAAAGGCTGTTGAAGCAGCGCAAGTATTTAAGTAAGCAAATCATTTGAGAGGCTGAGACATAACTAGCTTCAATTAATGAGAAATCCGAATTCGAATGCATTCAAATTTGGATTTCTCTATTTTTATGTTGTCTCCAGATAGCTCTTAACTAATGTCCAATGAGTCCTCAATTTTTCGATTATTTGAGCGAGGTCTTCCAATGTTAATTCCTTTTTATTTTCTTCTGGCATAATTTCTTTTCAAACAGTTTGTTTTGCCATTTGCATTAGCTATTGGTGCTCTAGCTACAGATGCTGTGGTGGGGTTCTTGTTTTTATGCACGGCTTTTTATTTATATAAGCCCTACCACTACTCATACTTGTGATAAGTATTTCTTTATATTTTTATTTGAGAAAGGTGAAGAAAACGTTCAATTCTTTATAGAGTTGTGCATTTTTGTGGTTAAGAATAGAGGATTTAGAGAGATGTCAGAGAATTGTATATAAGTACCATTATATGTAATGACGTGCTTATAGGAGTTGTATGAAAATGGTTGTGACAACAAGACCGTTAAAAATTAAGTATAAAAAGTTAGCTAATCCTTTTCAGGAGTTTATGCAGATCAGTCCTAACAACAATGCCCTTACGAAGGAAGTAGTCTTTCTACGTTATATTGGTATACCTGATTCTGTAGATCTTTATAAAGAAGATATTTTAAAAATGGATGAGTATTTCACAAAGCAAAGCGTATTTTATTTACGACTACATAGGCTTGAGGTCATCAATAATAAGAAAGAAGCAGATAGACTGTCGGAGCTTTGGGAAGATTGGCAGGCTGCTGCTGATAGTATGCAATTACTGTATGAGACATCTTTATGCGGTAAATTAGCGAATGATCAACTTGAATGGACAAAAAAGCTTAGCTTTAAAAATATTCTCCATCTTTTTAAAGAACAACAGCCGCATGCTAATGACACTTTACTAAAAAACTTCGCAGTTAAATTTTTATATTGGATGGATTATTATTTACCACAAATTTTTTCTAAGGAAAATCAAGCATCCTCTAAAATTGTTTTTATAGGGGACATTACGCAGCATGAATCATTATTCTTATATTTCTTATCGACACTTGGTTGCGATATATGCTATATGAATCCTAAAGGAGATATCACTAATTTGTATCCTATCATAGCAGCATCATCTAATTTGCAGAGTTGTCCTGATTGCTATGAAAAAGAATTCATAATCCCTAAAATGCTTTCGGTGAAAAGCATACCACCACAACAACCGACGATTATCCCAATCCCTAGTTCTAGCATGGTTACTTCAGAAGAGTGTAGTTATGAACAGTTGGCTTCTTTAGCGACGTCTGTTGTCATGATAAAGACATTTGACGAAGATGGTAAGTTGTTATGTTTTGGCTCTGGAGTTGTTCTCCATCGCGATGGCTATATTTTGACGAACTTGCATGTTGTAGGTGGTGGGAAATATTATTCTGTGCTATATGAAAATGATCCAAACGAATATATTACTCATCAATTTGTGAAGTATCATGATATACATGATTTGGCTATTTTGAAAGTGGACAGAACAGGCCAACCTTTACCTGTTAAAATGGATGGTCATTTAGTCAGAGGACAAAAGATTGTAGCGATTGGCAGTCCTCTCGGTTTATTTAATTCGGTCTCTGATGGAATTGTTGCGGGATTTAGGGATATACGAAAAATGTCTATGGTTCAATTTACAGCTGCTATTTCAAATGGAAGTTCCGGTGGTGCTTTATTGGATATGCAAGGGAGGTTGGTCGGTTTAATTACAGCTGGTTTTGATGATGGTCAGAATCTTAATTTGGCTGTAACAGCTAATGTCATCTATCAATTTGCTCAAAACTTTATTGAGTTACCTAGTTAGTTTCGTTTCCACTATTCAACCATTGCTTTTTTATGCATAATCTTATAGAATGTATGACGGTATAAATGAACGAAATAAATTACCTTTAATACGGTCCAGAGAGGCTGAAAAGGGCTACATGATATTCTTAGGCTTATAATATCTTTGCTTTGGCATGCCCTTTTGTCTTCTCTGACTAAAGGGCTTTTATTTTTGTTCAAATACACCTCTTTTAAAGGAAGTCCCGTGAGGCTTCAAAAGAGAATGGACAGGACAGCTTTAATCCATTCACTCGAACGCTAAAAGAGAGAGACAACAAAAATCTGGAGGTTAGAAAGAATGGATTATCGAAAAAAAACCGTGGTCGCTTCAGTGGCCGGGTTAACGCTAGAAGGAATGGACATTATGTTTATTTCTTTTGCAATGACAATGATTATTGCAGAATTTAACATTGATCTGGCAACGGGTGGATTAATTTCATCCATCACGAATATCGGTATGCTCTTAGGTGGGATTATTTTTGGTGTGCTTGCAGATAAGTATGGTCGGGTAAAAGTATTCACATATACCATCATATTGTTTGCAATCGGTACAGCCCTAACAGGAGTAGCAACAAGTATTGAACAAGTTTATGTATATAGATTTATCGCTGGACTAGGTGCTGGTGGGGAGTACGGTATCGGAATGGCGCTTGTCGCCGAGGCTTGGCCAAAAAATAAACAAGGAAGAGCATCTTCATATGTGAGTGTAGGGGCACAATACGGGGTCATATTAGCAGCTTTATTAAGCGCCGTTATTTTACCGACATTAGGATGGAGAGCACTATTCTTTGTTGGCGTATTACCAGTGATCTTTGCCTTTATCGTACGAAAAAATCTTCATGAATCACCAGAATGGCTGGCGTCACAAAACCATCAAAGTAACAAGGAGAAAAAAGGGAAATTGGCACAGCTATTTGCAACACCTCGTGTCACTATGACGACCCTAACCTTAATATTAATGGCAACTGTTCAAATTGCAGGCTATAATGGCCTGATGATCTGGCTCCCATCCATGCTCCAAAAATCGCAAGGTTTATCTGTTTCAAGCTCAGCATTGTGGACAATTAGTACTGCAGTCGGCATGATTATCGGCATGCTCACTTTCGGAAGATTTATGGATCGTTTTGGTGCGAAACGTGCATTTTGTATCTTTTTATTGGCCTCTGCATGTGCCGTATTTCTATACTCCTTTGCGACAGGAGCTGTAGCTATATTAATGGGTGGTGCAATTGTAGGATTCTTCTCTAATGGGATGTTTGCTGGCTACGGTGCATTAATTAGTAGCTTCTATCCAGTGCAAATTCGTAGTACAGCAACAAATACAATTTTTAACTTTGGTCGAGCAATAGGAGGATTCTCACCAATATTTGTCGGCTATATTTTACAAAGCTATGATATGACAGTCGTTATGATTTACTTAGCAGCGCTATATGGCATTTCCTTTATGGTCATGCTAACGCTAAAAGGCTCGACTGAGGATTTGCAAACAGCTTAATCCAAACCATTACAAAAGAACGAATTCCACTTCTTCAAAAGGAGAGGGATTCGTTCTTTTCTTGTTAGTTTTTTTATTATAATAAACCTTTTGAACGTTTCTCAGCGATTTCCACTAGGCGTTTTGTAATTTCTCCTCCAACTGAACCATTAGCGCGAGAAGATGCTTCTGGCCCAAGCTGAACGCCAAACTCTTGTGCAATTTCATATTTCATTTGATTCACGGCTTCTTGTACACCAGGTACTAGAAGTTTATTTGAGCTACGATTATTATTAGCCATTATTCTCACCTCCTTGCATATAGAATGGTTGCCTACAAACTTTTCATACATTTTAAAAGAAGGAAACGCACACGCTAATTGCTAACAGCAACAACTTGTGGAAATCAAGCTAAAATGAGCAAACTGTCTGTTATAATAAAGCCTGGCTCTTTGCTAAAGAAGGTTGATTAAAAGGAGGAATTTATCAATGACGAATAATGATATTCTCATTCGTTTACGCTACGCGTTAGATATAAAAAATGTAGATATGGTGGAAATATTTAAGCTAGGTGGCATGGTTTATACGAAGGAAGAAATATTAAACATGCTTCTTAAGGTTAATGATGAGGAAGAAGCACCAGAAGAATACATCAAATGTAATAATAAAATGGTAGAAGCCTTTTTGAATGGATTCATTACTTTTAAACGAGGTCCTCAAAAGCCAAAGGAAGGACAGCCAGAAGGTCCATTACCTGTCTCGGGGAAAGAAAGCCCAAATAATATGCTTTTAAAGAAAGTGAAAATTGCCTTAGCTTTAACAACGGAGGACATGCTTGAAATATTATATGATGGAGGGATTAAAGTAACAAAAGGTGAGTTAGGTGCGATTTTAAGAAACCCAAGTCATCGTAATTATAAAGAATGTGGCGATTCATTTGTTCGTAATTTCTTAAGAGGCTTAACATATAAATATAGAGAATAATGCGCTAATATAGCGAGAATCAATCATAAAGTACCATTTTTTTCTTTTAAATTAGTTGACATTTTGTGACGGAATTGTGTACAATCAAATTATCACAAAATGTTCACAAAAAAGATGAAAAATGTTCACAAACAAAGGGGTGCTTGTATGATTTATTTTGACATCTTATTAGTAGCTATTGCATGTGTTACAATGCCTTTTATTGTTGCGGTTATGTTAGATATTTTTTATGCAGAACGAAAAAAAGTTCGTTTTTCATTAAGACGTACTTCATTATGGTATATGGCTATGTTTACTCTTTCCTTTATACCATCCGTATTACTGATTACACAAAACGTATGAATTATTCAAACACTTAGGGGTAAGTGGAAAATATGCAGCTGTGACATGAATACATGTTGTAGCTGTTTTTATTTTGCCCAATAAATTTGAAGTACAAGTAATGAAGTAGTATAAAATATGTATATTTTATATTGGTAGCATTGACTACTTTTTCCCATTGTGTTAATTTTGGGAGGGAAAAGATAGGCAAATTTACTGAAAAGTAAAGATGCAAAGCTACAGGTCTAAGGGAATAATTACTTAGATGGCTAGGTTGCAAAAGAGTGCTAGTTGTATCCATTAAATTCTAGTTTTAGTTCTTTTTATGCCTATTTCTTTCGGAATAGGCTTTTTATTTGCAAAAAAAACGTATAAGGAGGAAAAAAGTCATGAATTTATGGAAAAACATCTCATTAAAAAACAAACTTTTACTGACGGTTTCCATCGTTGTGTTATTGCTTATAGCCGTCATCACTACTCAAAGTATTAAAGAATTAAACAATCGAATGACTGTTGATTTGGAACAAGAATTAAAAAGCGTTGGTTTGTTAACAGCAATGAATTTAGATAGTAATGAAGTGAAGGATTTATTGTCTGAAAAAGGAGAAACGAACGCCAAATTTACAAAGGTACAAAAACAACTCGATATGATTCAAGAACAACAAGGTATTATGAGTTGGAGTTATATTTGGGATGTACAAGATGAAGGTGGGGTCAATCCGATTGGCTATACATCTAATTTAAATGAGGTCTATGAAGCAGGAGAAATTTTTACCGATTTAGCGAATGAGCATGTTGAAACAGCAAAATTAGCTATTCAAAATAATAGTACTGAAGTAACAGATATATTCGAGGATCCTTTTGGTTCCTGGAGAACAGTTTTCAGCCCCATTCACGATGATAATGGTCAATTGATAGCGCTATTAGGAATTGATTATTCTGCGGACTATATCAATACCATTATTAAAGCAAGTGTTATTAAGCAAATTGTCATTGCAATTATCGGAATTTTAATTTTATTAGTCTTAGTTTACATAATTATAGATCGTTTATTAAAGCCACTTCAAAAAGTTGTAAATGTAGCAAACCAAGTAGCAAATGGGGAGCTAATAAATGTTGATTTAGATATTACTAAAGATGAAATCGGCAATTTATCAGCATCTATTCAAACAATGGTTGCTAATTTACAACATATTATTTTAAACATCAGAAATACTTCGAATCACGTATCTTCAGCAGCGACTCAATTAACGGTCAATGCTGGTGAGACTTATAACAGCTCTACTAATATTGCCAATGATGTAAAGCAAATTACCCAAAATGCAGAAGCTTCTATGACAATGACAGAGGAAACAGCAGCTGCTATGGAGGAGACTGCAACTGGTATCCAACAAATTGCTGACTCGGCTAATACAGCGGCAGAATCTTCTATTTCAGCATCACAAGCATCTGAACGAGGCAATCAAGTTGTGCATCAAGTCATTGCACAAATGGAATTAATCAATGAATCAGTTGAGCAAATTGGCACAACGATTAATGGCTTACATGTTAATACTAAAAAAATTAGTGACATTGTCAGCTTAATTACGGCTATTGCAGACCAAACAAATCTTTTAGCATTGAACGCAGCCATTGAAGCGGCACGAGCAGGAGAACATGGGAAGGGCTTCGCTGTTGTAGCTGATGAGGTAAGACGACTAGCTGAGCAATCCTCACAGTCAGCAACTGAAATTTATAATTTAATTAGTTCGATTCAGCAAGATTCTAATGCCTCTCTTACTGTTATGGAAAAAGGAAAAGAAGATGTAAAAGTAGGTATGACATTTACTAATGAGGTGGGAGAGATCTTTAAGGAAATTCTTACTTCCTCTGAAGAAGTGGCAAATCAAATACGTGAAATTTCGGCAGCCTCTCAGCAAATCTCTGCCTCCTCGGAGGAAGTGGCTGCATCTGTTAATAACATTAAACAATCTGCAGAATTATCGGCTGATTTTTCTTCTAATGTTTCCAAATCTACACAAGAACAGTTAACGACAATGCAGGAAGTGAAAGATGCTTCCTCAGCTCTTGGACAAACAGCAGAAGAGCTTCAAGCACTTGTGACAAAATTCAAATTGGAGAATGATCAAGATGAATATTAATTTTACAGGGAAAAATGTTTTAATTACTGGCTCTAGTAAAGGGATCGGCAAAGCCATTGCATTAGGCTTTGCCCAACATGGGGCTAATATTTTAATCAATTATATTGGGGATGAGCATGAGGCAGAGGTAGTTCGTATGGAGGCTGAAAAGTTTGGTGTTAAAGCGTTGACCTTCCATGCAGATGTTTCTAAATCTCAGGAAGTGCAAGACATGTATCAATATATGGACAAGCATTTAGGAGAAATTGATATTCTTGTGAATAATGCTGGGTTTGCACAGGCATCAAGCATTACTGATTTGACGGATGAGCAATGGGACAAAATGATTAAGGTTCATTTATATGGATGCTTCTATAATTGCCGTGAAGCTGCTAAAAGAATGAAAGAACGCGATACAGGGAAAATCATTAATATTTCTTCTGATATAGGGAGCTTAGGCTGTGAAGAATTTACGCATTATTCTGCCGCTAAAGGTGCTATTAATGCCTTTACAAAAGCTTTAGCTAGAGAATTAGCACCGTCTATACTTGTCAATGCAGTAGCTCCAAGTGGTACGTTTACGGACATTTTAAAAGAGTTTGGAGACAACTATGTGGAGGAAGAATCGGCAAAATACCCATTAAAACGTTTAGCACAGCCAGAAGAAATAGCCAAAAGTGTGTTATTTTTAGCCTCTCAGCATGCTAATTTCTATACAGGTCAAATATTAACACCTAATGGTGGCGTTGTAATGAACGGATAATGGAAACTAAGGAGTACGAGCATGTTAAATATAATCATCTTTAGCTTATACTTACTATTTATTTATTATATTGGCTATAAAGGGTACAAGCGTGTCAACACCGCAGAGGATTTAATTGTTGCTGGATGGAGTATGCCTCTTTCTGTTGTCACAGGAAGTTTAGTCGCGGCTTTATTAGCTGCTCCATTCTTTTTTGCAGCAGTCGGCTCAGGGTATACGAGTGGAGGCTTTGAAGGTTCAGCAACAATGGGTGGCTTAGGAACTTGTATGATTCTTGGTGCACTCATTTGGACAAAACCACTACGTCGTTTAAAGGGCTGGACATTAGCAGATTACTATGGCTTACGCTATGGTAGTAAAAAACTAGGCGCCTATACAGGTATCGTAATGGCCATTGCCTTTGGTGTGTTTAATGCGGCAGCATTAACAGTCGGTGGTACATATATTATTCAGCAGCTATTACAAATTGACTTCATTCCTGCAGCACTTCTATTTGTATCGTTAACAGCCATCTATTCGGTTATAGGTGGTTTATGGGCAGTCGCTTATACAGAAATTGTACAGGGTGCACTTGCCGTAGCAGGGATTCTAGGAATTACTATCTTTATTTTATTTTACTATCCAGACGTGACCTTTAACCCTGAGTGGTGGAATATTCATACATTGTTTGAGAAGGCAGGAGCCGAGTTTTGGACGCTATATCTTGTCTTAGCACTTGGGGACATTCCAGCTGTTGACCTTGGTCAAAGGGTAGCAGCGGCGAAAAGTCCAAGAGTAGCTCAGCGCAGTATGATCATTGCGGGAACTATAGTTATTGCTATCAGCTGGATTCCAGGAATGTTAGGTGAAGCTTTCAAATCTATTTATCCTAATAGTACTAACCCAGAAACATTGATGCTTACCTTTGCACAAGGTTATTTCCCACCGCTTTTGGCAGCAATTTTTTTAACAGCCATGGCAGCTATGGGCATGTCTACGGTAGCCGCATGCTATGTAGCGACTTCGGGAATTGTCACAAAGAACATTTATTTAGATTTTATTAATCGTAATCCTGATCCTAAAAAGCTGCTAAGATTTTCACGCTCTGTCATTCTATCAAGTGCTTTACTAGGGCTAGTGTTAGCGGTAAGCTTTCAAAAAGTTATTGATTTAGCGTATTTAGCATGGGATGTTATTTTTGTAACGATATTCTGGCCAATCGTTTTAGGACCCTTTTGGAAACGTGTGAGTACGCCTGCCGTATGGGCAAGTATTTCCGTTGGCCTAATCTATTACATTGTTACTTCATTGACATTTGTGCCTAGTTTGACCATTCAATCAGAAGGATTCATTGGTCTATTAAATGAATTATGGCAGGCACCTGTATTTTCGGGCGTTGTTATAACGGGGATTACTATTGTAGTCGTAAGCCTACTAGTGCCACCATCACAGCATGTCCTTGAGATGCACAAAATAGAAAAAGATAAAACACTAGACGACGTAAGCAGTAAAGAAGAATTAGTCGGTCGCTAATAGAGAACATGAGATCCTTGTACATTCATCGATCTCATGTTTTTTTATGATGAAGAAATAAGTATGAAAAGATAGATTCATGAATAGATTGCTAGTACATTAAACTATTTCTCTAGCGATTATCTTCATAAAGGCGGGATATACTTGAAAATTATTTTCTTCATTTTATTAGGGATCATCTATCTTTTTCTAGCAAATGCGATTGAACTAGCCGTTATTAAGCAGCTCTTTTTTTTAATCGGTTTAGCATTAGTGAGTATTGGAATTATTCGGTATATAAAAGAGCGTTATGTGGAATCACAAAAGTATGCACAAATGAAGGAAGCTAGTGAGGAGGAGATGAAGGCGATCCCTCACACTCAATGCCTATTATCAGAGGACGCTTTAAAGGGGTTATTGTTAAATGAACATACAAATATGCTCATCTTCGCTCAAAGGGAAGAATTAGAGGATGAACTTAAAATAATAGAAATTCCGTTTAGTAAAATCTATGAAATAGCTATGATGGAGGATGAAATGTTCGTCCTCCGAACTAAAAATTACTTAATGAGCAGCTCGTTGTTAGGGGAAGAGGAAGATTTAGCAGAAGAAGAGGAAGATGATGAGGATGATACTGTTTCACAACTATCATTAAAGTTTGTAGTCGATCATTTATCAGAGCCTATTTTAGAGTATATATTTATGGATCAGGGTGAACATCCTATAGCAAGAGATGAGGAAGAATATGAAGAAGCAATGGAATTATGTGAGAAATGGTTTCAAAAGATAAGTGTCATTATTAAGCGCCATGAGCTGGAAAGAGTTCCAATTAGACATTGGCAATAATGAAAACAAAAAAAGCTATCTCAAATCTAGAAAAAATTGAGATAGCTTTTAACATCGTTCTTTTAAATTTTAAACTGTTTTAATTGGCCATTTAATTCCTCGGCTAATCCAGCGAGCTGATTAGCGCTTCGAGCTATTTCATCCATAGTAGCGGCCGTTTCCTCCACAGTCGCTGTCGTTTGCTCAACTCCCGCAGCGGATTCCTGTGAAATGGAGGCCATCTCATCAATAGAAGCATTGATCGATTCTGAACCATCGGCTAGTTGATTTAAATTATCGGAGATAGTTGTAATATTATCAATCATATCCTCTACAGCACTAGATATTTGTTCAAATGTTTCACTTGTTTGATCAAGCTGTGCTGTTCCTCTTTTGACTTCCTCATAGCCTGTTTGTAAGGCAGTAGTGACAGTACCTGTCTCACCTTGAATACGGTTGACGATTGTTGAAATATCAGTTACTGAGAATTGTACTTGTTCGGCAAGCTTGCGGACCTCATCTGCTACAACGGCGAAGCCCTTCCCATGTTCACCTGCTCGTGCTGCTTCAATAGCTGCATTTAAAGCGAGTAAATTGGTTTGGCTGGAAATATCATCTATGACAGAAACCAGTTTGGAGATTTCAGCAGACTGATCATTCAAATTTTCCACCTTTTTCACGGAATCTAACATTATTTCATTAATAGCGGCCATTTGTTGTGTAGATTGAATCATTAAGTTTTTGCCACTAATCGTTAAATCTTGAACCTGGCTAGAATGCTCTTTTAGCTCGGTACCTTCTTGTGTTGTTTCTTGAATACTACGTTTGAACGCTGTCATCGTTTCTGCTAAATCACCTGTTGTAGAGGCTTGCGTTTCTGTGCCAGAGGCTAGCTCCTGCATAGTCACTGTAATTTGTTCAGTACCTGCCTGTACTTCATTGGAAGATTGCGCTAGCTCCTCGCTACTTGCTGCTACCGTTTCAGAAACCGTATAGATGGATTGAATAGTTTGCTTTAATTGAACATTCATCTCGTTTGCTGAAAACATTAACGTTCCAATTTCATCTCGTGTTTTTACAGTTAATGGATCTAGCTGTAAATTACCATCTGCTAGTTCCTTCATACGATTTGCTACTACCTTAATGGGCTTAGAAATCGTACTAGCTGTAACAATGGCGATTAGAATACCAATAATCGTTAAGATAGAGCTGAAAATAATACCGATCGTACGATTGGTAGAGCTCGTTGTTACAACATCATTACCAACAGCTGTAATAGCTTCTTCACGGTCATTAGCTAGCTGTTCATAGCCATTACGTACGTTCGAAACGAGATTTTGTGTATCCATTAAATTTTCTAAAGCTAGTTCCTTATTGCCCTGTTGATAGACATCGAATACCTCTGTCTTCACAATTTGGCTCCAATCACGTGCAAGTTCTACAGTTTTAGTGCGTTCCTCGGATGTATCATATTTGTCTAGAAGCGCATTATTATCCTCAGCTATTTGACGATACTCATTAAACGTTTCCTTATATTTTTCATCGCCGGTTAACACATAGTTTAAGGCTGCCGACAATCGGACACTCATAGAGAGTGCTAAATTGTTACTTGCATTGAGTACTACTAAATCTTCCTTCACTAAAGCTTTTGCTTGTTTCTCCATAGCTGTATTGGAAGTGTAAGTGTAACCTGTAAAGCTAACGACTAAAACTAACAAAAGTATAAATGCACTTAAAATTTTTGCTTTAAGTGTTTTAAACTGATAAATGCCTTTCATTTCCCCATCCCTTTACCTAACTCCATATAGAGTATTTTGAATAACAACTTTTATTTTATAACTATTTAGATAGATTAATAAGCCATTTGGTAAAAATAATTAAAAATAGTTTTTTAGTTCAACAGTATAATTATTTTTCTTTTACCAATAGTAAAATATGTACAGCTGATCGCCGGTTGATTAATATAATTATGTGAAATTTCCTAATTGCAAAGAAAAAACACCTGAAGCGAAATGCCTCAAGTGTCTTGAATCATATATTTATTGTTTTTTACTTTTTGCCTGCCGCTCCCACTGTAGTAAAGAAGGATAAGGATCAAATGCCCATTCAGTTCTTCCATTAAATTTGTAGATGCCATAATGAAGATGAGGTGGGAATTTTCCAGATGTACCTTCTTTGCCATAACCAGAGCTTCCAACATAGCCGAGCACAGTGCCGGGCTCCACAATTGTGCCTACTTCAATGTCCTTATGATAACTTCCAAGGTGGGCATAATAGTGATAGGAGTTATGATTATCACGAATGCCGATACGCCAGCCGCCAAATTGGTTCCAACCTTTTACTTCGACAACCCCATAGGAGGTAGATAATACAGGTGTTCCATAATTGGCAAAAATATCAGTTCCCTCATGTATACGACGTCCACCCCAACCTCTATTGGCGCCCCATGTTCCTCGATAGCTGTAAGTAGAGCGGATATTAAGTGGGAAGGTATGTGCATCAAGCTCGATGGTTTTATAATGTCTATATAAAGTAGAAATAGTAAAAATTTGATTAACTGCTTCTTCGCTGCCATAGTACTCCCATAAGGCTAATTTAAAATCCTCATCAGTTGTTCCATATTTAGCTAAGAAACTTGCCATTGAGAAGATGACATCCTCATCGTCCTTAGGGCTAGCAATTCCATCATTATTTCCGTCTAGGCCCATTCCTCCAAAATAGCTAATTGTTTCGGGTTTGCTGTCTTCCTTTACAGGATTTAATGCGCCAGACCAATATTCATCAGAAAATTGAATGGACAAATAGCCATCTCGCTTAGGGATATCTTTTCGAACGGATTGTAAATTTCTCTCATATTGATCAATAGCAGCTAAAAAATGCCAAGGGATGAGCAATTCATCAAATTGTACATAATAAGACATACGCTGCTGCATAATTTCTTCTTCCGTTGCTTCCTCCTTTGCAAACGAGGCAGTCGGGTAGAGTGTAATTCCTAAAAGTATGAATGTTAAAAACAACTTAAAATGATGATGCAATGATGGACCTCCTTTCTAAAGTTTAGAATAACCGAAATTTTTATCTTCATTCCAGAAAGCTTTTTCCTTACGATTTAGACAATGTTTTCCCGGTTTTTTTGGCAATAAAAAAAAGCATAATAAGAAGAAACTTCACTAAAGAAAAAGTAATCGGTATCATCATGTCATTTACTTCATACTATGTTATAAATCAAGCCCTGAATGGAGGGAAGGCTATTAACATTTTAGATAAAGTGAAAAGCTATCGCGAAGAAGAAAATAGGCTGAAGTGGGAAGGTACATTTGCAGAGTATTTAAACATTATTAGGGAAAGACCTGAAGTTGCTCAAACAGCCCATTCACGCGTCTACAATATGATAAAAAGTGCTGGTGTAGAGGAACGCGATGGGCAAAAAATGTACAAATTTTTCGGACATGAAATTTTTGGGCTTGAAACAGCTATAGAAAGACTGGTGGAGGAATATTTCCATCCAGCAGCACGCAGGCTAGATGTTAGAAAGCGTATTTTATTATTAATGGGACCAGTTAGTGGTGGTAAATCAACAATTGTTACTTTATTGAAACGCGGGTTAGAGCAATATTCTCGTACAGACGAGGGTGCGGTCTACGCAATTAAGGGATGTCCAATGCATGAGGACCCATTGCACTTAATTCCACATCATTTGCGTAATGATTTCTTTGAGGAGTATGGCATAAGAATTGAAGGAAGTTTATCGCCTTTAAATACGATGCGTCTTGAAAAGGAATACGATGGACGTATTGAAAACGTCATGATTGAACGAATTTCTTTTTCTGAAGATAAACGCGTAGGGATAGGAACATTTACACCTTCTGATCCGAAATCCCAGGATATTGCCGATTTAACGGGAAGTATTGATTTCTCCACAATCGGTGAATTTGGCTCTGAATCAGATCCCCGTGCATATCGCTTTGATGGGGAGCTCAATAAAGCTAATCGTGGAATGATGGAGTTCCAAGAGATGCTGAAGCTGGATGAAAAATTCTTGTGGAATTTATTATCTTTAACGCAAGAGGGCAATTTCAAAGCAGGAAGATTTGCATTAATTAGTGCGGATGAGTTAATTGTAGCTCATACAAACGAAACCGAATATCGATCCTTTATTTCTAATAAAAAGAATGAGGCATTACATTCCCGTATTATTGTTATGCCTATTCCCTATAACCTAAAGATGAGTCAGGAAGAGCATATTTATGAAAAGATGATTAAAGAGAGTGATATGTCCCATGTTCATATTGCGCCGCATGCTTTAAAGGCCGCAGCAATCTTTTCGGTTCTTACAAGATTGGAGGTTCCGAAAAAACAAGGTGTGGATCTGATTAAGAAAATGCGCTTGTACGACGGAGAAAATGTGGAGGGATTTAATTCCGTTGACTTAGAGGAACTGAAAAAGGAGTTTCCTAATGAAGGCATGAACGGTATTGATCCGCGCTATATTATTAATCGTATTTCATCGGCAATTATCCGCAAAGAGGTGCCATCTATTAATGCATTAGATGTTTTACGAGCTTTGAAGGATGGATTGGATCAGCATGCTTCCATTTCTCAAGAGGATCGTGAGAAATACATGAACTATATTGCGGTTGCCCGCAGAGAGTATGATGAAATTGCGAAGAATGAAGTACAGAAGGCTTTTGTGTACTCCTATGAAGAATCAGCGAAAACATTGATGAACAATTACCTTGATAATGTAGAGGCGTTTTGTAATAAAAATAAATTATTTGATCCGCTTACTGGGGAGGAAATGAACCCAGACGAAAAATTAATGCGTTCGATTGAAGAGCAAATTGGCATTTCAGAAAATGCTAAGAAGGCATTTCGTGAGGAGATACTCATTCGTATTTCTGCCTATGCACGAAAAGGAAAACGTTTTGACTATAATTCTCACGAAAGATTGCGAGAAGCCATTCAGAAGAAATTATTTGCCGATTTGAAAGATGTAGTGAAAATTACAACTTCATCAAAAATGCCGGATGAATCGCAACTCAAGAAGATTAATGAGGTAGTCGCAAGACTTGTTGATGAGCATGGCTATAATACAACATCTGCTAACGAGTTGCTGCAATATGTAGGAAGCCTGTTGAATCGATAAACAATTATTATTGTTCCAAGTCAGATAGGAGTGTCCCAATTAGGGCACTCCTTTTACTATCAAAATGAAGGGTTTTTAGGGAATGAATTATTGAATTTATAAAAAACGTTCAAGAAAGTGCTTCTCAAGCATAGTATAGAAAAAGCGAATTTGATAGATGGGTGAGGATAAAAATGACTGAACACGAAAATAAACGCTTTGTTATCTCTCAGGAAAATTGGTCCCTCCATCGTAAAGGACACCAGGACCAACAACGACATATGGAAAAAGTGAAAGATGCGATTAAAAACAATTTACCTGATTTAGTTAGTGAAGAAAGTATTGTGATGTCTAATGGTCGCGAGGTTATAAAAATACCTATACGGTCACTTGATGAATTTAAAATTCGATATAACTATGATAACTCTAAGCATGTAGGGCAAGGACAAGGAGATAGTAATATTGGTGATGTAGTGGCACGGGATGGCAGTAAAGCCAACCAAGCTCAAGGTAAAGGAAAAGAGGCAGGTGACAAGCCTGGCCAAGATTATTATGAAGCGGAAGTCAGTATTGAGGAAATTCAAAATGTCTTATTCCACGAGTTGGAGCTACCTAATTTGCAGCAGAAGGAAAAGGCAGAAATCGTCACTGAAAAAATAGAGTTCAATGATATTCGAAAAAAAGGGTTAATGGGTAATGTGGATAAAAAGCGCACCATTTTAAATGCATTAAAACGCAATGCGATGCACGGTAAAGCTGAAATTACACCTATTCATAATGATGATTTACGTTTTAAAACATGGGATGAAGTGGTAAAGCCAGAGTCGAAAGCGGTAGTGCTTGCCATGATGGATACGAGTGGCTCGATGGGAGCATTTGAAAAGTATTGTGCTCGCAGTTTCTTCTTTTGGATGACAAAATTCTTACGTTCCAAATATGAAACGGTTGAAATTGAGTTCATTGCCCATCATACAGAAGCAAAGGTAGTTACAGAAGATGAGTTTTTCACAAAGGGAGAAAGTGGAGGAACTATTTGTTCTTCGGCTTACAAAAAAGCACTGGAATTAATTAAGGAAAAATACTCTCCATCACGCTACAATATTTATCCTGTTCATTTTTCAGATGGTGAAAATATTTCAATGGATAATGAAAAGTGCTTGAAACTAGTAGCTGAATTGATGGATGTATCCAGCATGTTTGGGTATGGAGAAGTCAATCAACATAATCGCTTCTCGACACTTATGTATACCTATAAAAAAATTGATGATCCGAAATTTAGATATCATATTTTGAGAAAAAAAGGCGATGTTTATGATGCTTTAAAGAGCTTTTTTAAGAAAAATGAGGAATGATATGGAAGTTGTATTAGTATCAACGTTCAAGGGAGGGGGCGTAAAATGGACACAAAAGAGCTTCAGAGAGCAATAGATGAAATTACCGAAATTGCCTCAGGTTTTGGCTTAGATTTTTATCCAATGCGCTATGAAATTTGTCCAGCCGATATTATTTATACATTCGGCGCCTATGGAATGCCTACTCGTTTTTCCCATTGGAGTTTTGGAAAACAATTTCATAAAATGAAGCTTCAATATGATTTAGGGCTTAGTCAAATTTATGAGCTCGTTATAAATTCTAACCCATGCTATGCATTTTTACTTGATACGAATACATTAACGCAAAATAAATTGATTATCGCCCATGTTTTAGCACACTGTGACTTCTTTAAGAATAATGTACGTTTTTCCAACACAAGAAGAGATATGGTAGAGAGTATGACAGCGACGGCTGAACGAATTGCCGGCTATGAAAGAGAATACGGTAAGGATGAGGTTGAGCAGTTTTTGGATGCCGTTTTAGCTATTCAGGAACATATTGATCCATCTATTATGAGACCGAAGCTATCTTGGAGTGAGGAAGATGAGCTAGAGGAAGAAAAGGCTCCAATAAAATCACCATATGATGATTTATGGAGCTTAGAAGAAAAAGATAAAGTTTATAAACCAATTAGACGGAGATTAAAGCAGTTCCCGCCAAAACCAGAAAAAGATCTTTTATTATTTTTAGAGGAACATAGCCGCGAGCTGGAAGATTGGCAACGAGATATATTAACAATGATGCGTGAAGAGATGCTCTATTTTTGGCCGCAATTAGAAACCAAAATAATGAATGAGGGCTGGGCATCTTTTTGGCATCAACGAATTATGCGGGAGTTGAATCTAACAACTCCAGAAACTATCGAATATGCCAAGTTAAATGCAGGAGTTGTGCAGCCCTCTAAAACATCCATTAATCCATATTACCTTGGCATTAAAATTTTTGAGGATATAGAAAATCGCTATAACAACCCGACTGATGAGATGAAGCGGTTAGGTGTACATCCGAACACGGGACGGGAAAAAATATTTGAAGTAAGAGAGATTGAGTCAGATATTTCCTTTATTCGTAATTATTTATCAAAAGACTTAGCGAAGCGTGAGGATTTATATTTATTTCAAAAGAAAGGGAATGAATATCGGATTACCGACAAAGATCATGAGATGGTTCGAGATCAGCTTGTTTCAATGCGGGTTAACGGTGGATTCCCCTATATTTTAGTGAAAAATGGAGATTATTTACGAAATGGAGAGCTCTATTTAATGCATGGCTATGAAGGCATGGAGCTAGATCCTCACTATTTAGAAAATGTGTTACCTTATATATATCAGTTGTGGGGCCGTCCGGTGCATTTAGAGACATATGTGGATGGTAAACCGATGTTGTATTCCTATGATGGGACTAAAAACTATAAACGAAATGTTTAACAAAAAACTTCTATCTGTTGAGCGTGTGAATGAACAGATAGAAGTTTTTAATTCTATTCTTCCGTTAATAAATCATTGTCCTTTTCATGGCTTTTACTATGATTAGATGAGGAATGAATATCGCTGTCAGTGACTAAGCTGTCCCGTACCTTTATATCTTGTTGTTCACCAGCTTCGTTGTTATCATTCCCAGCTATATCGCTACGGCGATTACCATCTGCGAACTGAGAATTTACATTGCGTGTGTGACTGCCATGACTAGCATTTTGACCACCTTGATTGGCATTTGTCCCCACATCCTCATTGATTTGTCCTCCGCCTTCTGCGCGTTGCTCAAAATGGAAGTCTGTATTTCCTATATTGAATGTAAAATTGAATGTAATATGGTTTCTAGCATGTTTTTCAGTAGAATTGTTTTCGGGTTCCTCAGGTTCATTAAATTTTCTAGAATTGAAACTTTGCATCGTTTGCTCTCCTTTCGACTATTGATACTAATACTAATAAGATATTACAGTTTTTGAAGTTCATTTGTACGTGTAGCCATATTCACTAGAGAGAAGCACTCGAATTTTGCTATCTATCCTATAAATTTGTTAAAATGAATGGGATTTGAATATCTAGGGAACTGGAACGGTGAAGGAAAGTTGAAAACATTTAAAAAGGTTTATATAGAAATAACGAGTGTTTGTAATTTAGCATGTAGTTTTTGTCCACCTACAGCGCGAGCAAAGGGACTCATAAAAGTAGAGCAATTTAATAAAATATTGGACGAAATCCGACCACACACAAAATATATTTATTTGCATGTAAAGGGAGAACCTCTTTTACATCCACGGATTGATCAATTATTGGATGCGGCTCATGCGAAAGGGTTTAAGGTTAATATTACAACGAATGGTACGTTAATTAAGAAAAACCGTGAAAAAATATTAGGAAAACCAGCATTACGTCAAATAAACTTTTCTCTACATAGCTTTGATGGGCATGAAGGTTCGGAAAACAGAGAAAAATATTTAGGCGATATTTTAGACTTTGTACGGGAGTCTAGAGAATACAAAACGATTATTTCCTACCGCTTATGGAATTTACAACAAGACCATGTTTCGGATGTTGCAGCACGTCGCAACCGCGAAACATTAGAAATACTAGAAAATGAGTATAATCTTGATTATCGCATCGAGGAAAAAGTAGAGCCTGGTAAGGGTGTGAAAATCGGCCCGAATATTTATTTGAATCAGGATCATGAATTTAGATGGCCTAGCTTACTGGAGCCAGAAGATGAAGGCAAAGGCTTTTGTCACGCACTTCGTAGTCAGGCTGCGATTCTTGTAGATGGTACCGTAGTACCTTGCTGCTTAGATGGCGAAGGGGTCATTAATTTAGGAAATGTTCATGAAAAATCGTTTTCAGAAATAGTGGATGGGGAACGTGCTAATAATATAATCGATGGCTTTTCAAGAAGAGAGGCTGTTGAAGAGCTTTGTAGAAAATGTGGCTATCGTCAAAAGTTTGGTATGTAATTTTTATATAGGTGAAGAAACAGCTCCAATGTCATTGACCATTGGGGCTGTTTTTCTTTGACTGTGAATCAATCGTATCTAAAAAATCCTTTGTAATACGAACTACATATTTAACTTCGTCTAAATTGCGTTCTCTTAATAATGATCGATGAATGTCTAGCATGAGGTTCTTTTCCTCAATATCAGTAACGCCAGATAATTTTTGAAAATTAAAAAGCTCCTCAGGAGGGATATCTAGTGCCTTCATAAGTGTTTCTAATGTACTTAAGGTTATATTTGATTGTCCGTGCTCAATATTGGAAACTCTCCCTTTACTGAAACCCAATTTCCCAGTTCTTTCGGCCACTTCTTCCTGGCTTAGCCCCTTAGATAATCTAATAATACGGAGTTGTTCACCTACTAGCTTTAAAAAGTCTGACATATGATTCACCTCTATGTTAAAAGCTAGTGAAAAATAGCGGAAATGACTATACTATTATAGTGGTATAATAGAGAAAATGTTACATTAAAATGGTACAATTTTAGAGTAGTCACTTTCCTTAGTCAAATGGCCTAATCGAAGCTATTAGGATTAAATCGAAAGTGAATGTTTATAGAGCAGTTTACAAAGTAGGACGTAAGATTGGAGGATGAAAGCAAGGTGAAATATTTGTTAGAAGAGGTAGCAAAAATTAAAATTGGGAAGGTGGTCACGAGTAAAAAACGTTTTGCTAGGGATGGTATTCCTTATATAACTGAAGAAGCGCTAAAGGAATTATCGATGGAAGATGATACTAGTCATTTGCCAAAGGTTGATAGTACGTTGAAAGAACAATTTTCTTTTTCACTTGTGCCCGCTCAAAGTATCGTTCTAAATAAAATGAATTTAAAGGAAACGTATATATATCAATGTAAAACAGATGTATGTATTAGCCATGATATCATTGCAATCATACCGAATGAATCAATTCTAATCGGTGACTATTTATTTCATTTTATTAAATGGTATCAGAACAATAATGAGAGATGTAATGTCTATAGTTTAATGATTGATTTACCTTCTATAGCCATTCAGCATAAAGTAGTTCAATTATTAAATGCTGTTGAACAATTATTAAAGAATAAGGGTTCATTAATCACTGCAGTTAAGGAACTACCAAAGCATTTTGATAATATTTCCAGACAAGAAAAGCAGCATTCCGACAGCTTACACCAAGGATTTGAACAATTGAATTATCTATATACAGCTATGCTAGATCATATTTTTAATGGTGATTTTTTGAATGATTTGCAACAGTATCATATTTTTCAGAGGTTATGTAGCAAATAACATAAAGCAGTCGGTGCGTAGTGGATTTAAAAATCCTCGCACCGACTGCTTAAATTTCAATAATGATAGGTAAAATCATAGGTTTCCGTTTTGTTTGTGTAAATAAATACTGACCTACTGCTTTTTTTATTTCTCGCCTTAAGACATGTATTTGTCTACTTTCTTGCTGCAACTCGATGATTATTTCTTTAGTCAGGACATTCACTTTATTTAATAGCTCCTCGAAATCCTTTGCATACACAAAGCCACGAGAAATAGTATCAGGCTCTGAAATAATAGCACCATCTGCTTTGCTAAGGGTCAAGACAATGACCAACATTCCGTCCTCAGAAAGCTGCTTGCGATCACGCAGAACAATACCTTCTACTTCACCTATGCCGATTCCATCCACATACGTATCCCCAGATGGAACTTTGCGTGTTTGTCTTGCTGTGGCATTTTCAATATCCACAACATCACCATTTTTCATAATAAACGTATGGCCCTTTTGAACACCAACAGACTCAGCTAATAATCGGTGCTGATGCAACATACGAAATTCACCATGAATTGGAATAAAAAATTGTGGTTTCATAAATGTCAGCATAAGTTTTAAATCTTCTTGATAGCCATGTCCTGAAACATGCATTCCCGTATGATTGGAAGAACCATATATGACTTTTGCGCCAAGTTGAAATAAATGATCAACAATGCGAGAAACTCCTTTTTCATTGCCTGGAATAGGAGACGCGGCGAGAATAACCAAATCATCAGGTAAAACCTTAACTTCCCGATGGTTACCATTTGCTAAACGAGCGAGTGCTGCTAACGGTTCTCCTTGACTACCTGTGCACAGTACTACTACCTCCTCAGGGGGAAGGTACTTGACTTCACGCGCATCAATTAACAGATCATCAGGAACAAATAAATAACCTCGTTCAATAGCGACATCTACAACATTTACCATACTACGACCTAATAAGGCTAGCTTTCGATTAGCAGCAATGGTTGCATGCACAATTTGTTGAATACGATTCACATTTGAGGCAAAGGTTGAGATGATGATTTTGCGCTCAGCATGGAAAAAGGCCTCATCAATATGATGTCCAACAAGTTGCTCTGAGGGTGTTAAGCCTGGCCGTTCTGCATTCGTACTTTCTGATATTAGAACCAGCACTCCTTTTGACCCGATTTCTGCCATTTTATGAATGTCTGCAAATTGGTTATTTACAGGGGTTAAGTCGAATTTGAAATCGCCCGTATGCACAACATTTCCTTCAGGTGTGGCAAGGACGATTCCTAAGCAATCGGGTATGCTATGGTTAGTTCTAAAGAAGCTTACACCAATTTCTCCCAAATTGAGTGCTGAATCAGCATGTATTTCAATTAAATCAGTTTCTCTGAGCAGCTTATGTTCTTTTAGCTTCAATTCGATCAGCCCTAAAGTGAAGCGAGTAGCATAAACAGGAACGTTTAATTTTTTTAAGAGATATGGAATACCCCCAATGTGATCTTCATGTCCATGCGTCACAATTAAAGCCTTAACTTTTTCTTTATTTTCAAGCAAATAGGTAATATCAGGGATTATCAAATCAATACCGAGCAACGTTTCATCTGGAAATTTTGCTCCGCAATCAATAAGGATCATATCATCTGCATATTGAACTACATACATATTCTTGCCAATTTCATTAATACCACCTAAGGCAAAAATGGATAATAACTGTTTCTTTGTGGACAAAATACTCCCTCCTAAAGTTGTAACTCCATCTAATAATTTCTTTAGCCATTGATAGTATAGCTTTTAGTGTTTCATCCTATACGAAATGGATCATGATGATCTGAAGACTACTATTTATATTTCATGAAGAATAGAATGGAGGGGACTTAAAATTGGCACGATAGCGTCACGCTTCTTTTAAAGTTAAGAAAACAAAGGAGGTTTAACCCTGTCTAATTTTGTGCAACATGCAATTTTCGAGCATAGGTTTTGGCTAGAAATCATGCAAAATCATGCGCAATTTATTCATGATGCTTTATATCCCTCTGAAAAGGATGATATTCAAAGGGCAACAAATTTTATCCAACAATTCACTCGACTGCTTACCTATGTGCCATCTATTGATGGTGCCAATGCAATCTCTTTCTCGACAACCGTTGATGACAATGTCGAGCAGTTTAAACAATTTAAACTCCATCTACTGAGGCATCAATTGTCAGGAGATATTGGGATTCATTTAACACCAACATTTGTCAATCATATGGTTAATGAACTTGAAGAATTTCAAAATGTGCTCAGTTATTTAAAAAAAGGCGAAGTACCACCAATATTTCATGAGCTTCACCATCATTTAATTTGGCTATTGGATGCCTCAGGACACGCAGGTATTATTCATGACGATTTAGATGGGGTCGAAAAAAGATTGAGGCAAAAGAGTAATGAGTTTGCCAAACACTTTGAACAATTTTATTTAAAAGCAGTAGAATTAACAGGTTATTTACGAACGAATATGCATTCCTTCCCCGCTTTAAACCGGTTTAATAAGGATGTTGAGTTAGAAATGACATTATTCAAAACATTTTTAAAAGAGTTAGAAGAGATGGAATTGAGTGCAGAGGTTTTAGGTACATTTACCGCACCTATGGCGGATCATATGTGGCGTGAAGAGCAATACTATTTAATGAAGCTTGCACAGTCAAGAGGAGAAGGATAAATGAAAGCGAGGAGGCTATCACAATAGATAGCCTTATTTATTATGGATGAATCACTACTTCAGTCCCGATAGGAACAATACTAGCCAATTCTTCAACATCTGGATTTTGCATTCTTATACAACCATGAGAAACAGCATGCCCAATGGAGCTAGGATCATTCGTGCCATGAATCCCGTAGTGTTCCTTTGATAAACTCATCCACATAGTTCCAAATGGGCCGCCTGGATCTGGATCCTTGTTAATAATAATGAAACTGCCGACAGGTGTTTCGTGTAGCATACGTCCAACTGCTATTGGGTATTGCTTTTGAAGGGTATTATTTCTATAGAGGCGTAGCCAACGATTTTCTGTAGAAATTTCAATACGGTATGGGATCGTCACGGGATCAGGAAAGCCAGGTATTATAATTTGTTGACCGACGTAAAGAGTGTCTGGTTGAATGCCTGGATTGGCTGCAATAATGGAAGACATTGGTGTACGATAATCACGAGAAATTTGAGTTAACGTTTCCCCAGGTTTAACGGTATGAATAACGTCCATCCCTCCTTTATACAGGTTATGATTATACTATATGCTACTTATGAATGATATTATGGATTGTTAAGGACTTTGGATAGAATAAGTAATAACATCGTATTGTTAAGGAGCATATATCATGAGGGAATTTAAAATTACGTATTTTTTTGATGAAATACATTATATCAGAAGGTTTATCTTTATCGAGTCGCAGCAAGAAGCAGAGAAATTGGTAAAGAGTGAACGCGATCAATATATCTCCTTTACAGATAGCAGAGGCATTTATCATGAATTGCATACCAGGCATGTACGTGTCATTCAAATTTCTGAATACCATCGCATCGATAAAAGTGCTAATAGGAAAGACACATAATCTGTTCATCTTTACACACATTAAAGAAGAAAGGAGTGTGGCATGATGGATAAAGAACAAATACCACATGAAAAGAAAATATTTATGAATTTAAATAGTAAAGACAAACCTGACATGGTTGAATCAGATACAATAAGTCTTTTCGATTTGCATGAAGATATGCAAACTGTTGATGCTATCCCTGTTAAGGAGCTTAATAAGAGGGTGGAAAGAGAAGGCGATGAATTGATTGAATTACAGCCGGATGAATTGTAGGGGGTAGTGAACAATGGATAGAGAAAATGGAGAAGGTCAATTCACAGTTTCGGGCACAGATATTCATGAAGTGAAGCAGAAAAATACCGAGGCAGGATTATCCTACAATGAAGTCAAAGCATTATTGGCTAAACAGGGCGGACATGGGACGGCTATATATAGTGACACAAATATTGATGAAGTGAAACAAGAAATTCACAAGCATCAATAGTGACTGGGGAGGAGTAAGGTCTTGAGTGCTCTTCCTTTTTTCCTTTACAATGATGGGAAAAGAAAGGGAGGCCCTAGACTATGTCGGAAAAGAGATGCCCACGATGTGGGAAAGAAAATCATTGTGGTGTCGCCAAAGAGGAAAAAGAATGTTGGTGTATGACACGGAAGTTTCCAGAGCAATTGTTAAATACGACAAAGGCGAATACATGTATTTGTCAAGCATGCTTGGATACATATAAAGAAGAGTCAGTATAACTTATAACTATCATGACGTTCCTGTAAAAATTGCGCAATTGGTACAATTGTCTATCGCACAACAACCTAGCGGGCATACATTACTCTGAAAGGAGTGTGTCTAATGGCTAGACCTATTGAACTTAGTAATGTTACACAGATATATTTAGAGGAATATCAACGCATCCTCAAAAAGATGATGCAGGGCATGACCTATGTAACCATTACTTGTAGTATTTCAGAAAATTTTATAAAGCAAATCATCCCTTATCAAATAGCAGCAATTCAAATGTCAGAAAATGTTTTACGCTTCACAACAAATATTCCTGTACAAAATCTTGCATTAGAAATCATCCGAACACATACAGAAATGCTTGAAAGTCTTGAAGCGTTACAAAATAGATGCTGTGTTGTACAAAATTCAGAATATGAATTATACGAGTATATGTGTGCGTATAAAGAAATTACGGAAGCTATGTTTAATGCAATGTGTGCACCACCAGTTTCCAATAGCATTAACATCAACTACTTAAGGGAAATGATTGTCCATCATCAGGGAGGAATTCGATTAGCACAAAATGTACTGAGATTTTGTATTTGCCAAGAATTAATCCCAATTCTAAAATGCATGATTCAAACGCTTTGTGAGCAGCTAGAGGCGATGGAAAAGTTACTGGATAGTTTACAAAATTGCGATTGCGAGTGCTAGTAGTAACTAACTGTTTTTATAGGAAAAAGGCGCTAAGATCAATCATGGTTTTAGCGCTTTTTCTGCGTGGAAATAGTGTTTATCAAAGAAAAATGTCAATAAAGTGGACAAGTAAATAAGATAGTGTAAAGAATTTTTTGAGCATCTATTTTTGTCTTTCTGTTGTTGGTAAAATATATATGTTTTATTAGATGAAGGTAATGAAGGAAGTTCAATTATTCGTTTTCAAATAGTAGTTTCTACATGCATGTACTTTAGACAAACGGGAGTGGTTATTATGTTCAAAAGGAAAAAGATTAATCAAAATTATGATTATTTCTCAGCCGCCAAAAATTCTGACATTGAGGCGAATGAGCGCTTTAAAGAAAAATTGGACTTTTTAGCGCTATCAAGAATTAGAAGAGAATCTGTTGGGTTCTTACGTAAAATTTATGAAAACAATCGACAGCATATACTTGATAATTTTTATGATCGTTTGCTGGAAATACCAGAATTTAATCAAGTAATACATACACATTCAACAGTCGAACGTTTAAAAGGGTTATTCGATTCACACTTTATTAGTCTGTTTGACGATGAATTAGATTTAGATTATGTATTTAAGCGACGTAAAATAGCGTATATACATGCACGGATAGGCGTATTACCGAATTGGATGATTTCGGCCTATACATTAATTAATCAGTTAATTATTCCGCTAATTGTAAAAGAATTATCACGTGATCAAGAGAAGATGCTGGATGTCCTATTGTCGTATGATAGCCTAGTAACAATCGATCAGCAAATTATTTTAGAAACCTATATAGAAATTCAAGCCGGTTCCGTAGTGAATGGATTAGGTGAAATCATTACGTATAACACACAGTTGGATACGGTGAAGGAACTCATCGAATTTCAAGAAATACAGCAACAGGAAATCATTGCAGCAGATCAATCAATGCATGAACTAGATGAAAGCATTGAAGATATTGCTACATCTGTAGGCGATATTTCAGAGCAAACAAAGCTTGCTTTAAAAAAATTAAACCAGGATTTAGATTCGTTACACCAAGTATCAACGATCCTACAAACAACGGATGAAGGACATAAATCCATGCAGGAGGATATTAAACGTCTCGTTGAACGTGTAAATAGTGTTGCGAAGCTGATGGAATTGATTCAAAGAATTGCAGATCAAACGAACTTATTAGCTTTAAATGCATCGATTGAAGCCGCCCGCGCGGGGGAAGCAGGAAAGGGCTTTGCTGTCGTTGCCGAAGAGGTTCGGAAGCTTGCCGATGATACAAGCACATCTGTCAAATCCATACATACAGATATACAGGAGCTACTTCATATTACTAACAATATTAGCTCATTAACGACTCAATTTTCACAAGACTTACATCAAGGTGTTACAGATACACTACATATCACTCAAACACTTGCAGAGTTAAATAAGAGTTTACAGCAGCAAGGGGCTCGCTTTGAGGAAATAGCTACAACAACAAAGGTACAAGCTCAATCCGCTACAACGATTTCTGAACGGAACCATACAATTACAGAAAGTATGCAAAAAAGTAAAGTCATCGTTTTTGATATGGGCTCTGCTATTTATAAATTAAGTAAAATGATCGATGGATACCGTTCTTCAACGATTTCTAAAAACTTTATTATTAGCCAAGAGGATATCATTGAACTAGCCATTACCGACCATTTATTATGGCGCTGGAAAATTTATAATTTACTACTAGGCTTTGAAACGATGACAGAGCAAGATGTAGGTTCGCCAAAAGAATCACGTCTTGGTGAGTGGTATTATGGCACTGGCAAAAAGCTATTAGGTAATGAACGTGCGTATGTAGAATTAGAACAGCCATTTATTCTTGTACATGAAATTGCTAAAAAAGCCGTGCGTGAATATAATGCAGGACGTAAAAATGAGGCGGAAAAATACTTGAAGGAAATTTCGGAAGAATCCTTTGTAGTCATTGACAAACTCAAAGCGTTAAAGGAAATTCTATTGGACGGGAAAAAACAATATATTCATTAAAAACGTGGAGCAAGCTAATAGAATTATTAGCTTGCTCTTTTTAGGTTTAGGACACGGTTCCTTTATCAATAGAAGGAACACACATAAAGGTTACGGTCCGCTTTTCACTATCATACAGACACCATTCGCAGTGATCTACAACGGAGCCAACATTTACGCCGTATTGTTTATCTTGTAATACAATTGGTTGTCCATAGCGAATGCGAATCGGTAATTTCTTCTGCTGATGATAAAGACCTGATTCATGACTATGACCAAAGAAGAACAGTGGTTTTTGAAAGGATAGGAATGTTGGCTGCCAACTTACACTCCATTTAAATTGGTGCCCATGTATAAGTGTGGCGCCATCAATCTCCATTGTTTCAGGTAACGCCCTGAAGCGCTCAATACCAGTCACCTGTGTAATACGCTCTTCTTGATTGCCCCGTATAGAGGGGAAGGTTAACAATTCTTCAAATTTACTTTCAACGATCGCTGCTCTTTGTAAAGATAACCCAGACATCGTTTGGGCTTTTTTCTTACTAATCGTGCATTCGTATAAATCACCTAATCCAATGATTTTTGCTTCCTTTGCTGTCTGCTGAATATGAGTGAGAACAGCTTTCGTATCTTCTATATTAGAATGTAAGTCTCCTAAAAGTGCATAAAGCATGCAAACCCGGCCTTTCCTATAAATAATCGTATAAATATCATACACCTAATAGAAATTGCTAGAAAAGTAAAACGTCTAAGAATATTTTGTTAGTTTACTTACATACTTTGAATGTATGGAAAAATTGCCAAGGAATTCAATGCTTGATAAAATAAAATCATAATTTTCTGAAATTTTAGTAGTCTAGTAATTTGCCATTGATGTTGACTCTATCCAGCAGTAAAAAATGAATTTTTGGAGGGCTTATAATGACGATGTACATGACGGATATTCTTGAGAAATATGCTGTGCAACAGCCTAGTGAAATTGCGACATTATATGATGGTAAAAAGCTAAGTTATAGTGAGTTTTACAAATGTGTCGAAAGATTTGCAGCTTATTTACAGGAGCAAAATTATAAAAAAGACGATGTCATTGCACTATATACACTCAATTCAGATTTATTTTTAATCGCTTATTTAGGTGTGCAATTAGCTGGCTACATTGCTATGCCAATTAACACTAAATTAGCAACTCCAGAGGTTGAGTTTATTTTTAAACATTCACAAGCAAAGGGACTCATTTATGATGAAAGATTAACCGAATCGCTAGAGGATGTATCCTATTCATTCCAACATGTTATTGGATTTAAAGATATGAATCACATCTTTAAAAATACTAATTTAGTAAGAGCTGTAGTACAGTTGGAGGCCCATGATACCGCGGTTGTTATGTACACTTCAGGTACAACCGGTAAACCGAAAGGCGTGATGCTCACTCATGAAAATATTGTGGCTACAGCCGATATTTGGTCATCTTCCATGAAAATGTCTAACAAGGACAAGATGTTTATTTGTACACCATTATTTCACTGTGCGGGACTCCATGTTTTTGCCCTGCCAATGTTTTATCAAGGCGGGACAGTCGTGATAGAAGAAGCCTTTTCACCAACCAAAACATTAGCGCAGATTGCAATAACAGAGGCAACCATCTTCTTTGGTGTTCCATCCATGTATACGATCATTTTAAATACGCCAGGATTTAAGGAACATAGCTTTAACCATTTGCGTTTATTATGTTACGGGGCTGCCCCGATGCCCTATGAGCTTGTTAAACAAGTGAAAGAGGCATTTTCAAATGTGAACGTTCAAAATTTATATGGTCAAACAGAAAATACACCTGCAGCCACATCTTTATTAGATACGGATGCCTTAACGAAAATAGGCTCTGTTGGGAAGCCATTAGGGCAGACAGAGGTTCGAGTAGTTGATAGTGAAGGAAAGCCGGTTCCTGCTGGTGAAGTAGGCGAGATATGTGTAAGAGGACCACAGGTGATGAAGGGCTATTTAAGGAATCCTGAAGAAACAGCTAGAACGATTATAGATGGTTGGCTTTATTCAGGAGATTTAGGGCGTTTTGATGAGGAAGGTTATTTATATATTGTTGATCGGAAAAAAGATATGATCATCCGAGGCGGTGAAAATATTTACCCAATCGAAGTGGAAGAAGTGTTGTATCAATTGCCTGAAATTTTAGAGGCAGCAGTGGTTGGATTACCGCATGAAGTGTATGGAGAGGTGCCTAAAGCCTTTGTCGTATTTAAGGAAGGTAGGTCTCTCGATGAGGAAATCATTTTATCCTATTGTCAATCACAGCTTGCCAAATATAAAGTACCGTATGAAATAGAATGTTTAACTGAACTGCCGCGCAATGCTTCAGGTAAGGTTCTAAAGCATACATTACGACCTAAAGTAAGTACGATTTGAGAAAAAGTATTTACAGTTAACTTACTTCGAAGCTTCGTTTTCAATGCAACAAAGTTTTCTGCAACAAGATAAAATAGGAACCTCTTTCAAAGTATCGTATAATAAAGTCTACGACAAATTAAATTAAAAGAATGGAGAAGGGGTGACCCTTCGATTTAGAATAGGAGCGGAATTTGTCTTGTGGACGGGGTATAAACGCCTTTTACTTATCGGCATGTTGATCATAATGTTACTTTCTAGCTGTCAGCCATTTTCACAGCAAGATGCGGAAAATAAAAATCAATTAACAGTATTAACAGTAGAATTTAATAGTGGTGCACCAATTGCTAATCTTTATATCACGGTCACAGATGTACAGACAGGTAATGTTGTAGAGGAAGCTATTGGTTCTGAAGAGGGAGAAGCTATGTTTTTGAAGCTAAAAGAGGGACGAGAATATGCTATTGCGGCAACGACTCTTGAAAATAGTGCGGCAAATGATGGCTATACAACCATCGAAAATTTTACGTATGATACGACAAAACCATACTTCAGATTGCAGACCCATTTTACAAGAGACGAACAAGAGCTAGATGTTCCAGTGGTGATGCAAAATCCTGAGCTTCCACATGGCTGTGAAATAACTTCACTCACTGCTGTATTAAATTACTATGGTATGAATGTGTCAAAGCTTGAAATGGCTGATAACTATTTACCAAAGCAAGAAATACGTATTGTAGGTAATCAACGTTTTGGACCAAATCCAAATGAGGCTTTTGCGGGTAATCCTCGTGATAAAGCTCATGGTATGTATGTATTTGCTGCTCCAATTGTCAAGGCAGCGGAGGCAGCTATTGCAGATAAACAAGCTGAATTACGTGTGACAGATATGAGAAATGCCTCACAGGAAGATATTTTACAGCTTGTTCGTGAGGGAATTCCTGTCGTGACATGGGTGACGCTGGATTTATCGAAGCCTAAAAAAAGGGCAGATAGAGGTTGGATTTATAAAGGAGTGACTACTTCACAGGACGCTTTTATGAATTTACACGCTGTTGTGTTAACTGGACATTTAGGCGATAAGGTAGTAGTAATGGACCCGTTAAAGGGCTATGTCACTTATAATGTGGACCAGTTCTTTAAAAGCTATCATGAATTAGGTGAACAGGCAGTAGCTGTACATAAATAAACTAGCTATTAGGAAGTATGTTACACTAATAAAAACGTAAAAAGTGAGTTGAGTAGAATGGCCATTGAGCACGCTTTTTTACCGGTTTTACTAGGCGATGAAATGAATGCTTATGGCATGGCCAGAGCATTTTACGAAGCCTATGGTGTGAAGCCACTTGCATTAAATCATACGAATATGGAAAAAATTCAACAAAGTGATTTACTGACCTTCCGTGAAGTGCCGAGACTTCATATAGAAGAACGATTTGTGACGGCACTAAAGGCAATAGCACAGGAATTCCCAGAAAAAAAATTACTGCTATTAGCCTGTGATGAATTTTATGTCAAAAAAATCGTAGAACATAAAGATGAATTAACAGAGGATTTTTTAGTTCCTTATGTGGATACTACTCTTGCATATCAGCTGCTAACTCGTGAAAGTATGTATGAGCTGTGTGCACAATTTGGTTTTCAATACCCAGCTATGCATGTATGCACAGTAAATGATTATGAAGAGTACGAAATGTCATTTGACTACCCAATTGTCATTAAACCGATGAATATGACAAAGTATGCCACATGTATTTTTCCTGGAAAGAAAAAAGTATATATTGCACATGATAAGGAAGAAAAGGATAGCATACTGCATGCTATTTATAAGGAATCAGCCTATCGAGATGATCTTATGATTCAGCAGTATATTCCTGGAGAAGATGCGAATATGTGTGTGGTCAATGCTTATGTAGGACAAGATGGGAAGGCGAAGCTTCTTGCTGTAGGAAATCCGATTTTAGAAGAGCATTCACCAGAAGGTATTGGTCGTTATGTGGCTATTATGACAGCCTATAATCCTACTTTGATGGAAAATGTGAAGTCATTTCTAGAAGCTATTCAATTCCATGGATTTGCTACATTTGATATGAAATATGATGAGCGTGATGGACACTATAAATTGTTAAGTATCGAATTACATAATGAGCTTTCCAATTATTATGTGACAGCTAGTGGCTATAACCTTATGCAATATGTGGCAGACGATTATGTTCGAGGAAGTAAACAGCCACTAACATACGTGCAAAATAAACATCTTTGGACAATCGTACCAAATGGTGTCCTTTTCAAATATGTACAAAATGAACAACTTATTATTGAAGCGAAAAGTCTAATTCGACAAGGAATGGCGACAGATTCTATTTTTAATTATAAGGATATGAATGCCAAACGTTGGTTGAATGTAACCGTTGATAATTTAAATTTTTATCGCAAATATAAGAAATATTTTAATAACAAAGGTCTGTCTAACTCATGAAAAAACAAACTTTAGGTATAATAGGTGGAGTTGGTCCACTAGCAACCATGTTTATTGGTGAAATGATTGTAAGACGTACAAAGGCGCAAAAAGATCAGGAGCATTTACATACCATTATTGATAATGATACAAATATTCCTGACCGTACGGCTTTTATTTTAGATAATACGAAAGAAAACCCAGTGCCTGTTATAATTGAGGATGCAAAAAAGTTAGCTTCTGTAGGAGCTGATATGATTGCCATTCCATGTAATACGGCTCATACTTTTTATGACGAGATTCAGGAAGGCTCCCCGATTCCTGTTTTGCATATGATTCGTGAAACGGCGAAGCGTGCATCCGAATTGGGAGCAGAGCGTGTTGGTATTTTAGCGACAACAGGTACATTGACTTCACGCATGTACCAAGATGCATTGGAGGAATATGGTATTACACCAGTTGTACCAGATAATGAGATGAGAGCCCATGTGATGACCATCATTTACGATTATGTTAAAGCTGGTAAGGATGTCACACAGGATGATTGGCAACCAATTGAAGATGCCATGTTAGCTCTAAACTGTGACCGTCTCGTATTGGGTTGTACGGAGCTATCTATTGTCAATAGAGATTTAAAATTAAGTAATATATATATCGATTCATTAATCGTTTTAGCGGAGTGTGCAATTTTAGCATGTGGTTATGAGTTAATCGATTAGGAATGTATAGAAAAGAATCTGCTTGCTTTACATGGTAGGCTGTAAGTCTTCAAAAAATTGTGGACGGGCTTACATTTCCATGTGTGGAGTTAGGCAGATTTTTTATGGATGAAAGTTTCATTTGGTGAAACGTTTAGACAAAGGTTTGCGTACATATAAAGTAGGAAGCTGCCGAGTGTGTTAAACTAGTGTCAAGCAGATAGAAGGTGGGAAATAACATGTCAGTAATCAGTTTATTAAAAGAAGAATTACAAGCAAAATGGAACTTTGAAGCAACTATGAAAATTCAAGAGGAAATGATACCAGCGATGCTTGAAGGAAAGGATGTCGTAGCGGAATCACCTACTGGTTCTGGTAAAACGTTAGCGTATGTTTTACCATTGCTGAATAAAGTAAACGGGGCGAAAAAGCAAACACAAGGTCTCATCGTAGCTCCATCACAAGAGCTAGCCATGCAAATTGTAGAAGTTATCCGTGAGTGGACGACAGGTACGGATATTACGGTTCAGCAGCTTATTGGTGGTGCCAATTCCGCTCGTCAAATTGAAAAATTAAAGAAAAAGCCAACGATTGTTGTTGGAACACCTGGTCGTTTAAATGAATTAGCACGTGCAGGTAAATTAAAGCTTAAGGAAATTGAAACAGTTGTTTTAGATGAATGTGATCAATTACTAAGTCGTGAATACCGTGTGGTCATTAAATCCTTTATTGAAGGTTCTGCCTTCGGACGACAAGTTGTAGTTGTTTCAGCTACTATTACAGAGGAAATTGAATTAGTGGCAAGTCGCATGATGTTTGAGCCAGTTCGTTTTAAAATTAAGCCCGAGGATATGCTAAAGGTTGGCAAAGTTATCCACTCGTTTGTGAAGGTGGAAGAACGTGATAAAACAGAGTTTCTTCGCCGTTTATCGCATACAGAAGGTCTGAGAGCATTAGCTTTCGTCAATAATATTGATCAATTATTAATGAAAGAAACCAAGCTACAGTATCGCTCTGCACCAATCGTTACACTTCATTCTGACATGAAAAAGGAAGAACGTAAAAAGGCTTTAGATGCTTTCCGCAAAGGGGACGCACGTATTTTAATTGCGACAGATATTGCTGCACGTGGTTTAGATATTGCTGGTTTAACACATGTTATTCATGTTGACGTTCCACGAACAATTGAGCAGTATTTACACCGTTCGGGTCGTACAGGTCGTGCAGGTGCAGATGGAGAAGTATTAACATTACTATCTTATCAAGACGAAAAAACCTATAAAAAATGGACAAGAGAAGTTCCTGGTAAGCCAGTGCAGAAAATATGGCGCGATGGTAAGCTAATGGAAGGTAATTCTAAAACAATTGGACAAAAGCGAGGAAAATAATATGACATTTGAAGAAAAATTACAGGCATACGCAGAACTTGCAGTAAAAGTTGGAGTAAACATTCAACCAGGTCAATATTTGTTAGTCAACACATCAGTTGATGCTTTAGATTTTGCTCGTTTGGTCGTTAAAGAGGCGTATAAGGCTGGTGCTGGACGTGTCCATGTTAATTTTTCAGATGATGAAATGGATCGTGCCTATTTTGAACATGCCTCTGATGAAGAATTTAACCGTTTCCCTGAATGGGTCGTACGAATGCGTGATGAACTCATTGAACGTAAAGGGGCATTATTATGGATTGATGCCGCAGATCCTGATAAATTAACAGGAATTTCGGCTGATCGATTAGCTACTCATCAAAAGGTATCAGGAGCGGCATTGAAAAACTACCGAAATGCGGTTATGAAGGATTTGATTGCGTGGTCAATTATTGCCGTTCCTTCGCAAAAGTGGGCGGCAAAGGTATTCCCTCAATTGACAGCCGAGGAGCAAGTACCTGCTTTATGGGATGCTATCTTTAAAACAGTTCATATCGGAGAAGGAGATGCAGTTGATAATTGGCATCAGCATGTAACGAATTTAGAATCTCGTGCTGAACTTTTAAATAATAAAAAGTATGCGAAGTTACACTATATTGCACCAGGAACAGATTTAACAATTGCTTTAGCTCCACAGCATAAATGGCTAACTGGTGGTAGTAAAACGCCTGAAGGCAATGTTTTTATTGCCAATATGCCAACAGAAGAAGTCTATACACTTCCAATGAAGCAAGGGGTAGACGGTTATGTTAGTAATTCAAAGCCTTTAGTATATCAAGGTAATATCATTGATGGTTTTAAATTAACATTTAAAGAAGGAAAAATTATTAAGGCGGAAGCTGAAGTAGGTCAAGATTTATTACAAGAGCTTATTCAAGTAGATGAGGGTTCTAGTTATTTAGGTGAAGTAGCACTTGTTCCGCATGAATCACCAATTTCAGCATCAAAGATTTTATACTTTAATACATTATTCGATGAAAATGCTTCAAACCATTTAGCTATTGGAGAAGCATACCCGACTTGCTTAGAGGGCGGTAGAGATTTAGAAAACGGTCAACTAGAAGCATTAGGTGCAAATATTTCTGTCACACATGAAGACTTTATGATTGGTAATGGTGAAATGGACATTGATGGTATTTTACCAGATGGAACTGTAGAGCCGATATTCCGCAAAGGTGGCTGGGCTTTCTAAACGTAGTTCGAATCGAGAATGGGGGAGAGCAGATGAAGCGCATAGGTAGTTTGATCGGGATGCTTATTTTATTGCTGTCATGCTGGGGTTCATCTGCTTTTGCTCAAGCTGAAAGCTATGTAGCAATAGGGGATTCCCTAGCTGCTGGTCAAACCCCTTTTCAACAAATTGATGCTGGGTATAGTGATTTAATTGCTATGAGATTACGGGCAATGGATCAATTAAAATTCTATACAAAGGAACTAGCCTTCCCAGGTTTTACAACAGCTAATGTATTAGAAAGTATCAAAACTGAGGAAGCAATAAATTTATTAGCCAATGCCACTTTAGTTACTGTTTCGGCAGGTGCCAATGATTTATTAAGCCTTGTCCGGCTAAATCCAACGGCTGGAACATTAACTTTTTCTCAACTTCAAGCAGATTACGCCTTAAATATGGTGAGAAAAAATATGGAAGCTATATTAAATGAATTGGGAGAAGTGGCGCCAAAGGCTCAGGTATATGTTGTAGGCTATTATTTTGCTTATCCAGCTGTTCATCTAACTCAAAAAGAAGGAACAAATGCACAGCTTGTGAAGTTAAATACGATTTTACAGCAACAGGCAAAGCTAACCGGAGCTGTTTATGTAAATGTGTATGACAGCTTTGGGTTGAATGCCACTAACTACTTACCAAACTATGCAGATGTCCATCCGAATATGGAAGGCTATCGGCAAATGGCCAACGCATTTTTTAAGGCATATAGTGGTAGTGATGTCTTAAATATTGCTTCATCACAATTACCGAAACCGAATCCACTATCATTTGAGGAAATTTTAAAAGAACGAGCTTCCACACAGCCTAAACAACAAAAGGTAACATCCTCCCAGTCTGTTCGAAACGTACGTTCTATTCAGGGTTTTCACGGCTATACAGCTTTTATGGAAAAGTTAGAAAAGAGATAAATAATGATGGTTAATGGCATCTTAGAGGATGCTTTTTTTTTTGCCAACGAAATTCCCCAAACAAAGGAAAAAACAATCCGTTACTAGCCATGATAAAATAGTAAAAGGACAGGAGGTACAGGAATGAAAATATTTCATACAGCAGATTGGCATTTAGGAAAGCTCGTTCAAGGCGTCTATATGACAGAAGATCAACAATATATCCTACAACAATTTATACAAGCTATCGATGAAGAAAAGCCAGATGTAATTATTATAGCAGGTGATCTATACGATCGTTCCATGCCCCCTATAGAGGCAGTGAATTTACTAAATGATATATTAGCAAAAATAGTTTTAGAGAAGAAGATTCCTGTTTTAGCCGTTGCAGGGAATCATGATAGTGCAGGCAGATTAAACTTTGGTAGTCGTTTGATGCGTGATAGTGGTTTATATATTAAGGGGCAGTTTACGAAAGATCATGCACCCATTATTATAAATGATCAATATGGAGAGGTGCATTTTCATCTTGTACCATTTGCAGAGCCTGCTACTATTCGCAGTATTTTTGAAGAGGATGCCATTCGTTCTCACCATGATGCGATGCAGAAAATTATTGAACATATCACAGCAGGTATGGATACAAGTAAACGCAATATATTTGTTGGACATGCCTTTGTGACCAAATACGGTGAGGAAGAAGCCAATACTAGTGACTCAGAGCGTCCGCTTTCTATTGGGGGTTCAGATTGTGTGAATGCTGCTTTATTTAAACCATTTCATTATACAGCACTCGGACATTTACATAAGGCACATTTTGTCTTAAATGAAACAATTCGCTATGCTGGTTCACCATTAAAATACTCATTGTCTGAGTATCTACATGAAAAGGGCTTTTTAATCGTCGATCTTGATGAGCACGGAAATAGTACTGTAACTAAAAGAAAGTTCGTGCCAAGACGAGATTTGCGTGTAGTGGAAGGGCAGTTGGAGGAGCTACTAATGCTTCAACCAAGTGATGATTATGTATTTGTTAGATTGACGGATGCTACGTCCGTATCTTCACCAATGGAACGTATTCGTACCGTTTTTCCTCATGCCATGCATGTTGAACGTAAGATTATACGACAAGAGAAACCAAGTGAACTTCAAGTAGTAGAAGCTGAAAAGCTAGAAGATATCGATCTATTCCGCTCTTTCTTTACAGATATAATTGGGGTTCAACCAGATGAAGATACCGAGCGTCTGTTTACGGAGATGTTACAGGAATTATTAGATAAGGAGCGAGAAACAGTAAAATGAAGCCATTAAAGTTAACGATTACGGCATTCGGTCCTTATAAAAATACAGAAATAATTGATTTTGAACAGTTAGGGGAACATCGTTTGTTCGCCATCTCTGGCAAAACTGGTGCAGGGAAAACGACGATTTTTGATGCCATTTGTTATGCACTTTATGGGGCAGGGAGTGGTGAGGATCGCCAGGATACGGCTTTACTACGAAGTGGTTTTGCTGATGATGATGTGTATACAGCAGTAGAACTTATTTTTGAAATGCATGGAAGGGTCTATCAGATTTTACGTCAGCCTGGACATATAAAGGAAAAAAATAAAACAGCTACTGGTAAAAAAGTGGAGTTAGCGGAAGTAAAAGAGGGAAAGCTCGATTATAACATTGTCGAAAAGCAGCAAACACTTGAAGTCGATAAAAAGATTCAGGATATTATAGGTCTGACAAAGGATCAATTTAGCCAAATTGTGATGCTACCTCAAGGAGAATTCCGCAAATTATTAACGTCGGATTCTACAAACAAAGAGGTCATATTACGAAAAATCTTCAAAACAGATCGCTTTGGTGTTATGACAAAACTGCTTGATGCGAAACGAAAAGAGGCAGAAAGTGATCTTGAACGTGCCAAGCAATTAAAAGAACATCTACTTGGTCAAATTGTTGGTGCTCTTCCATATCGTTCATCTCCTTTGTTCAAACAAATTGCTAATAATACGGAAAATATGTTTCAGCTAAAGCAAGCACTGGAAGAGGAGCTGAGCTATTATAGAAAATGTTTTGAAGATGAACAGCGCCAGTATGAGGAAGCCTATAATCATCATCAAAAAGAACAGGAGTTTTACCGTTTAGCTAAAACGCTTAATGAACAATTTGAGGAGCAGTCCAAACGTCAAGAACGACTAGAACTACTGTTAAAGGAGCAAGACAATTACCGTGCAAAGGAACGGGAGATAGCTTTAGCAGAACAAGCTGAGCGTTTACTACTACTTGAACAACAATGTTTGGATTTACGAGCCGAACAAAATTTAAAAGAACAAGCCTATCAACAAGCCAACAGTAGTCAACTACAAACCAAGGAGCTTTTACAAAGAGCCCAAGAAAAATATGAAGCAGAAGAGGCAAAAGAGTCAGAACGTCAACAGCTTTTGCAGCAGGAAATGCAGCTCCAAGCATTGCTTCCTAAGTTCGAGGCTTATGACAGCAATGTACAGCAACTGCAAATTGCTGAGCAATATGTTGAAACGGCTAAACAAGGGGCAGCGGATAACCTAGCGCTAATCGATAAAGAAAGCGCGCAATTAGAGGAGCTTTTACAATCAATTGAGCAATTTGAAAAACAATTGGAACCATATGAAGGTTATTTAGAGCAACTACCAAAACTGCGGGAGCAAGTAGCTTTGCTCATGCAGGTGGAGAAATATACAAAAACGGTAGAGATAGCGAAACAGGATGTTATCGCTACTAAAGCTCATTTTCAGGACAGTAGACAGGAGCTTCAACAATTAGAGCTACGCTGGCTGACAAGCCAAGCAAGCATTTTAGCTCAACAGCTTAAAGAAGGGCAACCTTGTCCGGTTTGTGGGAGTACGACTCATCAACAAACACATAGTGAGCAATTGGAAATTGTTGAGCTTGCTCAGGTGGAAACGTTAAGGAGAAAAGCTTCTTCAGACGAGCGTTTGTATTTGGAAAAAGAGGCGTTTTTAACATCCGCACAACAACTTCAGCAAGAGGCACTGACACAATTAGAAGCATACGCGATGAAGCAACAGGATCAAGCACAAATAATAGCTTCCTTAGAAAAAATGGAACAAGAGATTACTAGCTTAAAGATTATCAATCAACAGCTAGCTCAAACAAGGATCAACCAGAAGGAACAGCGTTTAGCAATAGAGCATTTGCAACATAAACAAGTCAAACTTGAGGAATATTTAACTGAGCAGATGAAGAGCTGGACAAGACTGCAGGCAATTGTAGAAGAACAGCATAAGCAAATGCCAACAACTATTCCAACCTTACAACAATTAAAACAAACACTTACCGATGTTAGTAAACAGAAAATGGATTTACAAAAATTATGGCAGGAAAGCCAGCATGATTTACATGCCGCGAAGGAAGCTGCCAGTAATGCTAAACTAGCTGTGGAAATCGCCAAACAGAATTTTGAAGAATTAAAGCTCAAAATGAATGACAAGCGTGAGCAGTTTTCAATAAGCATGCAGGAAGCAGGCTTTGTGAACTATGAAGACTATGCAACTGCGAAAAGAAGTGCCGCTCAATTAGAAGAACTTAGGAAGGCATGCAGTGACTACACGTTACATGTTCATACGTTACAAATTCAAATTTCAGAAGGAGAAAAACATCTTCAAGGAAAAGAGGAGCAAGATTTAGCCCTGATGGAGGCAACCTTAGAAAGTCTCCGAATCGCCTATGAGGATGCTTTTAAACAACTTCAACAAATAGATGGATTTGCGAAATCATGTCAAAGCTTTATCAACAAAGTAGAAGAAACAGAGAGAGAGCTTCGTTTACTTGAGAGTGAGGCAGGGCGCGTGAAGGAGCTGTATGGCTTATTAAATGGGCAAAATTCGAAAAAGCTTTCCTTTGAACGATATATTCAAATTAATTATTTAGATCAAATTACAGAGGCAGCCAATATTCGTCTTTATCATTTATCTAATGGCCAATTTGAGCTTAGACGTTCGGACAGGCTTGAAAAGCATGCCAAACAAAGTGGACTTGGGCTTGATGTATATGACGCTTACACAGATCAATTACGAGATGTCAAAACATTATCCGGTGGTGAAAAGTTCAATGCATCATTAAGCCTTGCCTTGGGAATGGCAGATGTTATTCAAAGCTTCCAAGGTAATATTTATATTGAAACAATGTTTATTGATGAGGGTTTTGGCTCGCTCGATGAAGAATCATTAAATAAAGCAATAGATACATTAATCGATTTACAAGATTCTGGACGAATGATTGGTGTCATCTCTCATGTGCCTGAATTAAAATCAGCGATGCCAGCCGTTTTACATGTCGAAAAAACATTGAATGGATATAGTCAAACATATTTTGAAATAAAATAAAGGAAGGTGTATTTCCGGCTTAAGGAAATACGCCTTCCTTTTATTTTTTTCGAGAACTGACTGTAGAAGTTGTCCCTTTTTTTGCTGCCATCACTTTTTTTACGATCGGTATAACAATAGGCGCTAATTTAACAGCGGTTTTCACTACTTTTGATACTTTCATCAAAAACACAGCTCCTTTTTAATTACTTCTACCTGTTTATTTTAAAAATGAAACATTAGCGGATAACTCTAACAGCCTGAATAATATTCCATATTACGATTCCGAGCGAAACAATTCCGTAAATGGCGAACGAAATGAACCAAATGATCATTACTGTACTATTACTTGAAGTGGGGTCTAAACTAAATGTAGAAAAGACAAAGACAATGAAAAATAAGATACCAAATACAAAAGGAATTAGATGAGACACTAGTGCTCGAATAGAATGTCTTTTGATGTCAGCATCTTTCGTAACGAAGTAAACAATTAATGGTACGATGAAAGGAGCAAAGAAAATACTGAGATAACTAAAGGCAGATAAAATTTTTTGGTTCTCCATAGTTGTACCTCCTTTTTTAATATTTACGCATGGAAAACAGTAAAGTTTCAAAAATTAAGTATGGAAGAGGTTGTAATCATTCCGTGCTTTGCGTACAATGAAAGTGTTCAAATTAAATTCAGATGTAACGACCACAAGGGGAGCTGATGATGTCAGCTGAGACTGGGCACGTAATGCCTTGACTCTTTGAACCTGTAAGCTAACACTTGCGTAGGGATGTGGATAGAAACCGACACTTGTACGATGTGAGGCTCTGTCCTGACATCGTTTTTTCATTCTTAAGAATAAAAAGATGTCAGAGAGAATCAAATCAGCGCATTTCTATTCCTGCTCTTGTATCCTACATCGGAACAAAGGAGAGAATATGTATGGACAAAAAAAGACTATTAATGCTAGTGGAGATTGCAATATTTGCTGCGATTGGCCTTGTGCTCGATCAGGTCTCCTTTAAAGTATGGGCACAAGGTGGCTCTGTTAGTCTTGTCATGGTACCAATTATGTTAATTGCATTTCGTTGGGGCTTAGTAGCTGGCCTAACAACAGGCTTACTTGTAGGCGTTATGCAAACCATGTTTGGAGCTTATATTGTACACTGGCTTCAAGGTTTATTAGATTACGGCGTTGCTTTCACAGTTGTAGGGTTAGCAGCCATTGTACGCAGACCTTTACTTGAAGCAGCAAGCCAACTAAACAAAACAAAAATGGCGCTTTATATTATTGTAGGTACGGTGTTTGCAGGCTTCTTGCGATATGCAGCGCATACTACTGCTGGAGCGGTATTTTTTGCAGAGTATGCCGGCGATCAAAATGCGTGGATCTACTCGATTATTTATAATGGTACCTATATGCTGCCCGCAACAGTATTAACAGCCATTGTGGGAGCGTTATTATTCACAGCCGCTCCACAACTAATGCATCGTAAAGCATAATGCCATCCCCTTCATATTGGTGAAGGGGTTTTTTTATGCAGTCACAAGAGAATAGCACTTTGCCAAGGAGGCAGGCATACAATATTTAAAGCGTTTAGCGTTATACGCGTAAAAAGTTATGTTATATTAAAGAGTAGATATTAGATGAAAGGGACGTTATACATGATTGTAAAAACGCAAGAAGAAATTGAAGCTTTTAAAAAAATTGGACGCATTTGTGCAGAGATTCGTGAAGCGATGAAGGCTGCTACAAAACCAGGTGTCACAACACTTGAACTAGATGAAATTGCTGGCCGAATGTTTGCTGAGGCAGGTGCCATTTCAGGACCAAAAGGAGAATATGACTTCCCAGGATATACTTGTATTAGTGTCAACGAGGAAGTAGCGCATGGTATCCCAGGTAAACGTGTTATTCAGGAGGGAGATATCGTCAATATCGATGTTTCAGGCTCTTTAGATGGCTACTTTGCCGACACGGGTATTTCATTTGTAGTTGGTGATGGCTATGAAGACAAAGAAAAACTATGTCGTGTTGCTAAAGATGCTTTTGACCGTGCTATGACAAAGGTAAAGGCTGGCTCTAAATTAAATCAAATCGGTAAAGCTGTAGAGCGAGAAGCGAATGCTAATGGCTTAACAGTTATTATGAATTTAACAGGCCATGGTTTAGGTCGTTCTTTACATGATGAGCCAAATCACATTTTAAATTATTATGATGCATGGGACTCTACGATTATGAAAGAGGGTATGGTTCTTGCAGTTGAGCCATTTATCTCAGCAAAAGCAGAGCATATTGTAGAAGCTGGTGATGGTTGGACATTCATTACACCTGATAAGTCTCTTGTTGCTCAAATTGAACATTCAGTAATTGTTACAAAAGAAAAACCAATTATCCTTACTTCATTAGACGAAGAATAGGATTACAAAAAAATCCTGCACACCAAATTACTTTTGGTAGGCAGGATTTTTTTTAATGAATAAAATACCAACTAAGAGTACACCACATAAAAATAACGCAGCTGTTGTTACGAGTAGCTCATCAAAACCATTATGTAAAGCGATTCCTATATAAGCCCATATAAAAACACTTGGATACATGATATCAAAGTGATGAAAGCGGATATGTAGCGCAATGGCTCCACCTAATGTCAGTAAAATAACTGCCCAAAGAGGAGTACTTAGACCAAAACCGTTCCAACCATAAGCTGTTAACGTAAAGCTAATATTTGTGATAAAAATAAATGTCATCCATGCAAAATAAATGGCGAAAGGAATACGGCCAGACAGTGATTTGTCATGAAGTGGATACGTATTGTACAACATAAATAAATACAAGACTAAGAGTAAGGTAATGCCGAGAGAAACAATAAATAATTCATGATGCCATACGTAAATCGTTAATGCTTGTAAAATATTTATGCAACTAAAGAGCGCAGACTGTTTCATAGATGTCTTTTTGATGTTCATCACTAACCAATAACCGGTGAATAAATAAATGACAATCCAAATTACATGACTTCCATCAACAGGTGCAAATACCACCGAAAAACGATTAGAAATTTCTAAAAAAGATTGACCGTTAAGTTTTGTGAAAAAGGATGAAAAGGTTAGGATGAGTGAGACAATATAAGAAATTGTCATCAATAAAAATCGAGGCATGCTTTCCTCTCCCTTCGAGTTAGATTGTATAGGGAAAAGACAAATAAGTATAGTACCGTCACTCAATTTATTATAACGGAAATTTCCATCAATGTATCGTGTTGTTTTGCTAATTCTATCTACAATTTACCATCTCAATAGGCATCCATTTATTTCTTTAGTACAATAAGAATATATCCAGATTAAAGGAGTGAAGCTTTATGACGCAAAACATAAAAAATTTAGACCTATCTATTGAACTAGATAAAAAGATGTATAAAAAGAAATTAAAAGTACTCCAATATGAAATGTTAAATGCCCAACAATTTTTATTAAAAAATAAAATAGGTTTAATTTTAGTGTTTGAAGGTATGGATGCGGCTGGTAAAGGAGGAGCGATAAAACGTTTAATTGAACGTGTCGATCCACGTGGCTATGTCGTCCATCCAATTTCAGCTCCACAGCCACATGAATTACGCTATAACTATTTACAGCGGTTCTGGAGAAAGCTACCTCAGCACGGGCAGATCGCTGTTTTCGATCGTTCATGGTATGGTCGTGTATTAGTAGAACGAATTGAAGGATTCGCGACGAAGGACGAATGGTCTCGTGCTTATGAGGAGATTAATAACTTTGAAAAGATTTTAACAGCGGGAGACTACATAATTATTAAGTTTTGGCTACATGTTTCAGATGAAGAGCAATTAAAGCGTTTTAAGGAACGAGAACAAAATCCATATAAATCTTGGAAGTTAACAGACGAAGATTGGCGTAATCGAGAAAAGTCACCGCAATATATTGAGGCTGCCAATGAAATGTTTGAAAAGACCGATAAGAAAAATGCTCCGTGGGTTTTAGTAGCTGGAAACGATAAAAAATATGCGCGTGTGCAGGTGCTACAAGAAACGCTTGCACATATTGAACGCGAGGCGCTGAAACGTGGGCTTCATTTAACAAATGTATTAGACAAGGCACATATAGAGGATGCTGAGTCATCTAGCCTGGACATATTAAATGAGAAAAAGAAGTGAAAAATAAAATGTGAAATGATGGTGCTATGACTTAAGACATAAGCTGTTTTAGTTGTAGCAGCATCTTTTTTTACATACAATAAGGTAAAACTAGGGTTAACCCCCTTAATTTCCGGTGGTTGAGAAAGTAGTAAAAGTTGTTATCGATATTGATTGGAAGGCTAGTGTGGAGAAATGGTGCTTAAAATTTGGAATTTATTAAGAAAAAAGGGTGGGAATGTGGTAACAATAAAGGGGGAAAAATGCTACATCCGCACATTCCAAGAAAATGATGCACGAAGTTTAACAGGTCTCGTAAGCCGCAATAAATACTTTTGGTCAACCTATGAGCCTTTACAAAGACCTGAATACTATACAATCGACGCGCAATATAAAAAAATTCAAGAAAGTTTATATTTAATGGATTCAAAGCGAGAATTTACTTTTGGTATTTTTGAGCATGGTACTAATAATCTAATAGGACATATTGCACTATATGCTGTAAAACGATTACCCTATTCAAGTGCATTTGTGGGATATGCTATGGATGAAATTTACGTAGGTAAGGGAATTGTCACTGAGGCAGTGAACATGGTAGTCCGGTTTGCATTCGATCAAATTGGGCTACATCGAGTAGAGGCATATGTATCTACCCAAAATAATCCCTCTATGCGTGTCTTAGAGAAGGCGGGCTTTCAACAGGAAGGTCTTTTAAGAAAGCTTTTGTATATAAATGGTCATTGGGTCGATCATTATATGTATGCCCGTTTAGAGGATGAATAAATAAACAAGTGCCTTTCTTTTCAAAGGAAAGGCACTTGTTTATTGATTTGCTATAAATCAAGTTAGATAAACTATTGATGGTTACCGTTTTCAATTAAATCTAGATGACCTGTATTTGGGTCAATAATCAAACCATGTACAGGAACGTCTTTGACCATTAATGGGTGATTTCGAATCGTATCGACACTTTTCTTAACACTTGTCGCTACATCACCAAAACCACGTAAAAATTCTTTTAAATCAAAACCAGAATACTCCAGCATTTTGATGGTTTCTGGGTTAATACCTCTTTTAACCATTTCACTTAACATCGCATCAGGATCAACTGCGCTCATACCACAGTCATAATGTCCAACCACGTAAACTTCATCTGCTTGTAGGCCATAGACAGCAACTAATAAACTACGCATTACAGCACCGAAAGGGTGGCTTACTAATGCACCGGCACTTTTCACAATTTTTACATCGCCATTACGGAGATTCATCGCTTTTGGTAAAAGCTCTACAAGACGAGTATCCATACAAGATAAAACAACAATACGTTTATCAGGATATTTTGTAGTGATGAATGGTTCATATTTTTTCTCTTGTACAAACTCTTTGTTAAACTCTAAAATATCTTGTAACATTGTCATGAAAATTGCTCCCTTCCTTACAAAAAATATTTTAGAGCAAAACTTTAATTATGCAAACAATAAAGACTTTATTCAGACAATTTTTACAATAAAGAAGCAAACTTCATACACTTTAGCAGATTAAAAACTTTGAAACTATAAAAAAACAGCTACCTTTACAGTAGCTGTTTTTTTACATTAAAATTTTTCGCTTGGCTTTGGATCTACAGTTACTGAAGACTTGCTATCTAAACCAACTTGTAGGTAGTGGATGAAGAATCCAGTTGAAATTAATAAAACTGCTGAAAATCCAATAACAGTTGTAATGAACATTTTTAGAGCTCCTCTCTACTTAAATGATCTACTAATTACCCTAAACTAATTATACAATAGGATACTAGGAAAATCTAAGGATAATTTATGACATCCATAACATACTAGCCTAGAATACTATTAGTAAGAATGGATTATTTAGAATGCCCAATTTCCATCACGGAATATTGGGTCTTTTTGATTATCATGGGTAATGCCATCAATATTCATTTTATTGGAACCAATCATAAAGTCTACATGTGTCAAACTTTGGTTAATTCCATGTGCTGCTAACTCATCTGAAGTCATTTCTTTACCACCTTCAATACAAAATGCGTATGCACTACCAATGGCTAAATGATTAGAGGCATTTTCATCAAATAATGTATTGTAGAATAATAAATTCGATTGTGAAATAGGGGATTGATGAGGCACTAATGCTATTTCACCAAGATAATGCGCCCCCTCATCTGTTTCAATGAGAGAAGCTAAAATTTCTTGACCTTCCTCAGCTTTTACTTCAATAATACGGCCATCCTTAAATGTTAATGTGAAATTGTCAATAATATTGCCGCCATAGCTTAACGGTTTAGTGCTGGATACAAACCCATTCACGCCTGTTTTTAACGGTGCAGTAAAAATTTCTTCAGTAGGCATATTCGCCATAAATGTTTGACCCTGTACGTTGGCACTACTACCGCCTGTCCAAATGTGATGTGCAGGTAATTCGATTGTTAAATCTGTGCCTGGAGCCGTGTAGTGAAGGGACTTATACTGTTTGCTGTTTAAATAATCGGCTTTGTCATGTAATTCCTTATCATGAGCTAACCAAGCCTCCACTGAATGTTCATGATCGATACGCGTCGCTCCAAAGATAGCTTCCCATAGGGCATCCATTTGTTGATCCTCTGGTAAATCAGGAAACACCTTTGCTGCCCACGCTTTCGATGGAGCAGCGATAACTGACCAACTAAATTTATCAGATTGTAACATATGATAATAGTTCGCTAATGCTTGGCCAGACGCTTTTTGGAACGCCATTATTCTGTCACGCTCAATGTCTTTTAGTAAATCTGGGTTTTGTGAACTAATGCTTAGGAAAGCTGCACCATTTTCAGCCAGCCATTCGCGTTCTTGAACTTTCCAAGGTGGAAAGAAATCAAATGAGTCTTTCGGTGCTCCTTCATAGCGAGCACGAACAAGTTCGTCATCAGATAAATCGACAAATACCTGTTTTGCACCATTTTTATAGGCGATTTTAGTAATAATTTGAGCTAATTTTAAGTTATCGGTCGAACAGCTTATATAAAGATATTGATCTTTTTGGATATTTACTCCTACTTTTACCGCTAATTCGGCATATTTTAGTAATTTTGTGTTAAATGATAATAACAAACTCATATCCCCTTTCGAAATAAGACGGTTTAGTGTAATATTCTTAATTCAATATAATCAAAAATGGTCGAAATGTGAATAAAAAGCATTAATTACATCGAAAAATATTTAAAATACATTTATACTAGCATTATATATTTAAAATATGGAAAAATAGACGAAATTAAGAGTAATAGTAGATTTGGAGGTTCTAGAATGGATAAGTCGTCGGTCATAGGGTTAATAATTGCGTTTATAGCGCTATTAACAGGGATGGTAATGAAGGGTGTAAGTTTAACAGCTTTTTATAACCCAGCAGCTATCCTAATTATCATCTTTGGTACTATTTCCGCAGTAACAATTGCCTTTCCAATGCAAGAGTTAAAGCGTGTACCAAAGCTATTTAAGATTCTTTTTAAAGAAACTAAATTAGCAAATGATATTGAAATTATTAAGATGTTTTCGCAATGGGCTGACTTAGCTCGTCGTGAAGGGCTATTAGCACTTGAAAGTAAAGCATCAGAAATTGAAGATCCATTTTTGAAAAATGGTCTTACATTAGCGATTGATGGACAAAATGCAGACTACATCCGTGATGTATTAACAGAGGAAGTAGAAGCTATGGAAGAGCGTCATGCTAGTGGTTCTGCCATTTTTACACAAGCAGGTACATATGCACCTACTCTTGGGGTTCTTGGTGCAGTAGTAGGTTTAATCGCCGCATTGGCTGATATGAATGATATCGAAAAGCTTGGACACGCTATTTCAGCAGCTTTCATGGCTACATTACTCGGTATCTTTACTGGTTATGTTTTATGGCACCCATTTGCGAACAAATTAAAACGTAAATCTGCTTTAGAAGTGAAACAAAAGAGAATGATGATTGAGGGTATCCTTTCAGTATTAGAAGGGGAGGCTCCACGTGTTATTGAACAAAAACTATCATCATACTTAACGATGGAAGAACGTCGTCAAATTTCTGGTGAAAGCGGGGCGGGTGGCCTTGGCAAAGAAAGCTAAGAAAAAAAAGCATGATGAGCATATAGATGAGTCTTGGCTAGTACCATATGCCGATATCTTAACATTGCTCTTAGCTGTGTTTATTATACTATTTGCTTCAAGTTCAGTAGACCAAGAAAAGCTAGATAGAATGTCAGCCGTTTTTAGTCAAGTTTTTGATGGCGGAACAAGCTTTTTAGAGCAGCCTGCACCAGTACCTAGTCCAAATGCAGATAGCGACCAAACACCACAACAAAATTCAGCCTACTTAAAGGATCAACAGGAGTTGGCTGAAATTAAAGATAGTGTCGATAATTTTATCGCTGTCAATGAAATGGAAGGTCAATTCGCTACAGAAATGACGGATGAAGGCTTACTAGTCACAATTCGTGATAGTATTTTATTTGATCCTGGACAAGCGACAATTAAACCGGAGTATATTCCTATTGCGAAGGAGCTTGCGGATGTATTAGTATCCAATCCGCCACGTAATATTGTTATTACTGGTCATACGGATAATGTTCCAGCGGGTCCTAACTTCTCATCAAATTTAGAGCTATCATTAATGCGTGCATCTAATTTTTATATGGTTTTATTAGACAGTAATTCACAATTAAAATCTGAGAACTTTAGTGCAAAAGGCTACGGTGAAAACCGAGCGATTGCACCTAATGATACAGCAGAAGGTCGTGCAAAGAACCGCCGTGTTGAAGTACTTATTCAACCGCTAGTGACTGAGGATGGCTCAGAAGCAAAGAATACACAATAAATTAAAAAAGCTATTAGCACTGACTGTTTGTCTCATGCTAATAGCTTTTTTATTTGCTTATTTACGTAAAGCGCCCAATTCTGCAACAATTGCTTGCATTTCACTTGGACTAAATGTTTCTCTTTTCATAACCATTTCGTATAAATACGATAAGTCTTCGTAGTTTGCTTCATCGAAATGTTCCGATTTCATTGCATCGACATTTACCATGCGAAGTTTGTCCTTCATTTGATCAATCATATAAATAACGTTTTCCTTTGACGGGACTGACAAATCCATTTTTTAGCCTACCTTTCATACTCCTCGCACATATCATTTCATTGAATAAAAAAAATGTCAACTCCGTATTTGGGCATTGCTTTAAAAATAGACTGTTATTGGGTAGAATAAGGGCAGTAGACTAGTTTATTTATGAAATATTAGGGAATATGCAATTACACAAGCAGGGGGTTTTATTATGGGTCAAAGTAAATTATTAGTATCAATCGTAGCAGGAGCAGCAATTGGTGCAGCATTAAGCATGCTCGATCGCACTACTCGTGAAAAAACAATCGACACAACTAAGAAAATGAAAGAAGCTGTCACGTATTATGCAACAAATCGTGAAGAATTACAGGTTCTAGTGGAGGAGAAAGTACTGGCTGCGAAGGTGCTTTGTGAAAGTGTGTCAGATAATGTCAACACCATTGCAGAGAAGGTAGAGGAATTTAAAGAATTGCCAACTACGATTCAAAGTATGATTGATGACACAAAGTCAGCTTTTACTTTACCTCATAAAGAATAATTGTAGTTTTAGGAGGAGTTGTATGGAAAAGAAAAAGGCAACAATGCAAAATGCCTTTGGATTCGTCAAATCATTCGTGTCTCCTGAGGGGGAAGCGATTGATGTCATGACATCCAAGGGCTTTGTCCAAGATTTGATAGGCCGGTTAAAGCGGGTAGAAATTTCAGCGCTTTCCGCACAGCTCGCTTATTTCTTTTTACTATCATTCTTCCCATTACTTATTTTCCTCGTGACATTACTACCATATCTTAATTTGGAGACAACGCAGGTTTATTCATTTTTAGTAAATGTATTGCCAGATGAAGTTTATAAGCTCATTGAAAATACGTTGAATGAAATTTTAACAAACCGTAACAGTAGTTTATTGTCCATCGGGGTACTAGGTACGATATGGTCGGCATCTAAAGGTATTAACGCACTAATTCGAGCTTTGAATAAAGCATACGACACAGAAGGAAGAGCGGGTATATTAGATAGAGGGCTATCTCTTGTTTTTACTGTGGCTCTTGTTATTGTCATTGCAGTCGCTCTTCTATTGCCAGTATTTGGCCAGCAAATAGGCCATTTCCTATTTTCAATCGTTGGCATAGAAGAACAATTTGAATCGGTCTGGCATAATTTAAGATGGTCAATACCACCGATACTTATTTTTATTGTTTTAATGGGTATTTACTGGTTCGTGCCTAATACAAGCCCAAGGTTGAAAATATTGGGTGTTTGGCCAGGGGCGGTGTTTGCTACACTTGCCTGGTTAGTGGTCACATATGCTTTCTCTTTCTATATTAATAACTTTGCGAATTATTCTGCTACATATGGTAGTATTGGTGGCGTTATTATTTTAATGCTCTGGTTATATTTTACGGGAATTATTTTAATCTTTGGTGGAGTATTAAATGCTACAATGCAGAAAAGGGCGTTACAAAAGGAAATTAATAGATAAGGAATTGACCGGATTAAAAAAATGGCCTCGCTTCTCGTAGGAGAGAAGCGAGGCATTTTTGTGATTAAACATTTTTATTCAGCATGCGTAAGCCATTTAAAATAACGAGAATGGTACTACCCTCATGTCCAATTACACCTAGAGGTAAATCGACTACTTGTAAAAAGTTAGAGGCAATTAACAAAATAATTACCCCAATAGAAAAGATAATATTTTGTTTGACAATTCGCTGCATTTTACGAGACAGGCGAACTGCATAAGCGATTTTAGATAGATCGTTTTTCATTAATACAACATCAGCTGTTTCTAACGCAACGTCTGTACCTTCACCCATCGCAATACCAGTAGTTGCGGTAGCCAATGCAGGCGCGTCGTTGATCCCATCACCAACCATTCCTACAAATTGATGTTGGGACAGCAAACGTTTCATTTCTGTTACCTTCGTTTCAGGTAGACACTCCGCTACATACTCTGTGACACCAGCTTCTTTTGCAATTACTTTTGCTGTTTTTTCATTGTCGCCAGTAAGCATGACTACTTGAATACCAAGCTCTTTTAATAATGACACAGCTTTCTTGGCTTCGGTACGGACAGTATCCTTTAAGGCTGTCAACGCGACGATTCCATTTTGGTCACGGATGAAAATAACCGTTTTACCTTGTGCAGCAAGTTTTGCCGCAGCGCCATTTGCAAAATCATTGGCATGTTGAGCATTCACAAATTCAGGTTTACCAACTTGATACTCCTTGTTGTGAACGGTCCCTTTAATACCCCAACCTGGAATATCCTCAATTGTTGCTTGTGGTAAAACCGTAATTCCTTCCGCTTTTGCATAGGAAGTAATGGCTTGAGCAAGAGGGTGATTGGACTGTGTTTCAATTCCTGCAAGAATAGCTAAAGCCATCTGAGATTCGAATCCATCGCGGACAATAAAATCTGTCACGACCGGTTTACCTTGTGTTAATGTTCCTGTTTTATCGACTGCTAATGCACCTAAAACACTGAGATGCTCTAAATGTAAGCCACCCTTAAATAGCACACCATTTTTGGCGCCATTTGAAATGGCTGCAAGTGTCGCAGGCATGATGGCTGCGACAAGTGCACACGGAGATGCAACAACCAATAAAACCATGGCACGATAAAAAGTTGTTGTCCAATCCCAACCTAGTACGAAATGGGGAAGGAACATCATGATGGCTACACCAAGTAAAACAAACTTCACATAAGTTCCCTCAAATTTTTCGATGAATTGTTGAGACGGAGATTTTTCACTTTGAGCACTTTGAACAAGCTGGATAATTTTTTGAAAAAGTGTTTCTGAATTGGCCTTCGTCATTTCCATCGTAATCGCACCATTTAAGTTTACGGTACCTGCAAAGATTTCATCACCTTCACTTTTTAAAACGGGTAATGGTTCTCCGCTAATAGCTGACTCATCAATGGAAGACTGTCCTCTAAAAATAATACCGTCGGCTGGAATACGCTCCCCAGGTTTGATTAATAAATGGTCACCAATTTGTAATGTAGAAACGGATACTTTCATTGGCTCAAAGTTGCCTCGAACTAACCAGGCTTCTTCTGGCTGAAGATTCATTAATGCAGATATTTCACGATGACTTTTATTCATAGCATAAGTTTCAAGTGCACCACTTACTGCAAAGATGAAAATAAGAATAGCACCTTCTGTCCAATAACCAATGGCTGCGGAACCGATAGCTGCTAATACCATTAGTAGCTCAACATTTAATTTCTTATCTTCTATTGTTTCTTCAATACCTTCTTTTGCCTTGGCAAATCCACCTACACAAAATGCAATGACATAAAGAAGAACAGAAGCGGTTGTTTGTCCGCTAGTATCTAAACGCCATGCAAGTAAGATGAATACACCAGCGATTAACGCAGCGATTAATTCTGCATGTTCCTTTATTTTCTCAATTAAATTTATATTTTCTCGATTAGAGTATTCCATTCATATCCCTCCTGATAATGAAAATCAATATCAAAAACCTTTAATTATAAACAATTTAATATGGTGTGTAGTTGAAAATGGATTTCAATTACCATGTATATTATTTAGAATTATTATAACAAAGGAATTTATAGAAATAAAGAGGGTAGCTAAAAAAAAGGGATTTTTATTAACAGAAAAAGGCACAGTCTATTCACTAGGAATATTCTGTGCCTTATAAAAGTGTGCAGTCAGAAGGGCTACTGCTTACTTATATTTAATTAGAAAACTCTTTCTGCATGCAATGCAAGTTTTTCTAAAGAGGATTTATCGACATCTGCGTGTAACGAGTTGCCGTGTGAATCCATTGTTACAACTGCTGTGAATTTTTGAACATTTAAGTGCCACATAGCTTCTGGAATACCGAATTCCATTAAATCAACACCATCTACACCTTTAATGCAGTCTGCGTAATATTGGGCTGCTCCACCGATAGCATTTAGGTAAACGCCACCATGTTCATTAAGAGCTTTTAATGTTTTTGGTCCCATACCACCTTTACCGATGACAGCGCGAATACCGAACTTCTTCATGATATCGCCTTGATATGGCTCCTCACGAATAGAAGTAGTTGGACCAGCTGCTTTTACTGTCCAATTGCCTGCCTCATCTTTTGCCATAACTGGACCACAGTGATAGATAACTTGTCCATTTAGATCCACTGGTGCATCATGGCTCATTAAATGATGGTGGATAGCGTCACGACCAGTATACATACGTCCTGTAATAGAAACTACATCTCCAACTTTTAGTGAACGAATTTGTTCTTCTGTAATTGGTGCAGTAAGTTCTACTACATTTGTTGTGTTATCTTCTGTTGTAGCAGCCACTTCATCCTTGAAAGTAATTTTTTCACCTTCTTGGTAGTGCCATTTTATAATTTCACCAGTTTGAGGATCGATGTCCACAGCCATACGACGGTAAGCCCAGCAGTTATATGCTACAGATACATAGAAGGAAGCTGGGATACGGTGCATAACCCCAATTTTACATCCTAGTAATGTTGCTTCACCACCGAAGCCCATTGTACCGATACCAAATGTATTAGAAGTTTTCACCACATACTCTTCTAATTTGGCAAGATCAGGATTTGGATTCGTATCTTCAACATGACGGAATAATTGTTCCTTTGCTAAATCGTAGCCAGAAGAACGATCTCCACCAATACCAACACCGATGAAACCAGCAGAACAGCCTTGACCTTGTGCTTGGTATACAGAGTGTAAAATACACTTACGGATACCATCTAAGTCACGACCTGCACGACCAAGACCATCTATTTCACATGGAAGGCTGTATTGAATGTTTTTGTTCTCACAGCCGCCACCTTTTAGAATTAATTTAATCGTAATGTAATCATTTTCCCATTGTTCAAACTTCATAACTGGTAAACCATCGCCAAGGTTATTACCACTATTGGCACCAGTTAATGAATCCACTGCATTTGGACGTAGTTTTGCATCCGCTGTCGTATCACTGATTGCTTTTTTAATCGCAGCTTTAATTTCTAATTGGTTTACGCCCACTGGTGTATAAATTTTGAAAGTTGGAAGACCGGTATCCTGACAAATAGGTGATACATTATCTTCTGCCATAATAATATTATTTGAGATTGTGTCTAAGCTCATTGCCGCACGTGTTCCAGCATTCTCAGCTTCTTTTGCTTTTTTAATCGCACGACGTACATCCTTAGGTAAATTCGTGGATGTTTCAGTAATTAAATCATAAAGACTTTTCTCCAAAGTTTGTAGATTCATTCGTGTATTGCCCCCCATAGAAAATTTGATTATTTCCACGTAACATTATACTCTTTTCAACTAATGAAAAAAAGAGGCCTTACTTATGAGGGCTAAATTTACGCATAGTTTAATAGTATTTTAATAGAGAGTTGATTTTTTTAGAACGTTTGTTCTATAATAATGATAACCCACAATTAGGAGGAATTTGTATGTCTGCTAAAACTTTACTTGAATTACCGGAAGAATTTGAACTATACAGACCACTAATAGAGGAAACAATGAAGCCTGTTGTCCTTATTGATGCAGATGCTGGGAAAACAACCTTGTTTCAAAGTAAGTTTGCGGGGGACCCTTATTTCCCAATTGCAATGGAATATCCTAAAAATGCAAGTGGACAACCACTAAAGCTTTTAGCCCAAGTTAATTTTGCCGAATTGCCGAAGCATTTGCCGGATTTCCCAGAAGAAGGGATATTGCAGTTTTATATTGATGGCTATGACGATGTATTAGGAATGGACTTTGATAATGGAAAAAATCAAGAAGGTTTCCGTGTCATTTTTCATGATACCGTTATACATGATGAAGCGCAGCTTATACAAGATTTTTCTTTTGTAGAAAAGGAAGATGAGGAAATGTATTTTCCAGTAGAGCGTGAAATGACATTATCCTTTAAAACAGATTTTGAACCCTTATCGATTGATGATTACAAAGCCAATGAAATTTACAGTAATATCATAACGACGGTTGAAGATAACGAAACATTAGAAGATGCCTTTTATGATGCTTTAACTGGGGATGGACATAAAATAGGTGGTTATCCTTTCTTTACACAAGAAGATCCACGTGCATACGGTGATTATACAGACTCTACAATTTTGCTATTGCAAATAGATAGTGTGGGGGATGATATATTATGGGGCGATTGTGGAGTTGGCAATTTCTTTATTACTGAGGAAGAATTAAAAAATAAGGACTTTAGCAATGTTCTTTACAATTGGGACTGTCATTAAAAAACAAGCGAGCATACGTTGTGCTCGCTTGTTTTTTAATCTTTATTGTTCACGAGCATTAAATTGCTCCATTTTATCTTCTAAGTCATCCATCATTTGAATTAAACGATCAATATCATCTAATTCTGCTGTTTCAGGATCTAGGGCATCTAATACTTCTAAAAACATTTCAAGACGCTCTCTTAAATAGGTTACTTGCTGTTTTTTATCAGTGATTGGCTTGGACATACATACACCTCATTTCATCCCTTTCATCGTAGCTGATTTAGGCTGAAATTTCAATGTTTAGGTAGACACCTAGGACTAAGCGATTAATTTTAAAAATAAGTAGACGGAATATTTACAATATTGAGTATGTATGTTAAAGTTGTTTTAAGATAAAGTAAAGGAGCTGATCGAAAACATCTTTAATACTCTAACTCGAAAAGGAGGGAGTTTAAACAAGTACTCGGTAATAATCAAAAGCCGAATTTCGTGTTTATACAATTAAATGACAATAAGTATTCGTTAAGCCTTAGCGTAAAATCACATGTGGTGAGCGCTAAGGCTTTTTGGTATGCTGTTCTTTGGGAGATTGATTGGAGGAAAAGATGACATACTTCTCAGACTACAGCAAAAAAAGATTCACCATATTAGTAATAATTGTATCCATATCGGGCTTTTCGCAAGGGATGCTATTACCGCTCATTTCTATAATTTTTGAACGTGATGGCGTTTCCTCAGCATTAAATGGCTTAAACGCAACGGGCTTATACATAGGGACATTATTAATTTCACCATTTATCGAGCAGCCATTACGAAAATGGGGCTATAAACCGATTATTTTAATTGGTGGCGCACTTGTTTTTATCTCCTTATTGGCATTTCCTTTATGGAAAAGCGTCACATTTTGGTTTGTGCTTCGTTTACTGATTGGTGTTGGGGACCATGCCTTGCATTATGCCACCCAAACATGGATTACTAGTACTGCTGATCATAAAAGCTTGGGAAAAGGGATGGCTATCTATGGCTTGTCCTTTAGTATAGGCTTTGCTGTTGGGCCACTTATGGTAAAGTTGATTGAAATAGGTGAAGCTTTACCATTTATTGTTTCGTCAGTCATGTGTTTAATTGCGTGGTCTTTTGTATTCTTCTTACAAAATGAAAAACCTGAGCGCTTAACAGGTGATTTACATGCAAGAGGGTGGAAGCGTTACAAAATGGCTATTTTATTTGGCTGGATTGCCTTTTTAGGACCTTTTGTATACGGGTTCCTCGAATCTTCATTAAATGCATTATTCCCCGTATATGCACTGCGTAAAGGTTTTGAGGTTGGCATGATTCCAATTATTTTATCAGTCTTTACATTTGGTGGTATTTTAACTCAAGTACCATTAGGTGCACTGGGAGATAAAGTTGGGAGACGGAATATTTTGATGGTAGGGTCATTTGGTGGCGCTATTATTTTCGCAATTGCCAGCTTTTTAGAACATTCACAATTGGCTGTCGCTATAGCGTTTTTCTTAACGGGTACACTAGTTGGCTCGATGTTCTCTTTGGGGATTACATTTATGGCAGATTTAACGCCAAAGGAGCTACTACCTACTGGGAATTTACTCTGTGGAATTGCCCTAAGTATAGGTAGTTTAACTGGACCGTTTTTAGGTGGAGTTTATTTAGAATATGTAAAAAACTATAGCTTCCTTTTACTTGTAGCAATGCTGTTGCTAGTTGTGGCTTTCATATTACTCATATTTGGACGTCAAATGAACAAACAGACATCAATGGCAAAATAAAAAGAGCGGGGCTCATCTCCCGCTCAAAAACAAAAAAACGCCCAGCAAATCCGTGCTGTTATGGCGTTTTTTGCGTAACAAGGATGTTCCGTCCAAGTTACATAGGTTTGGCACCTAGAAAAGAATTATACAGATAAATTCTTATGAAATCAATAAAAATAAAAAGGGATATTTTGGACATTACTACTATTTTTAAATATAATGAAAGAACACTTGCTTAAGAAGGAGGTTTTATCATGACCGAAAAGAAAAAACTATCTATTCATCGCGCTTTAACAGAATTAAAAATGCTACAGCAACGCATTGAAGGGGCAACAAATGAGGTTAGCTCTGTAGTAGCCAATCGTAAAAGTAATCAGAAAATAAATGGAATAGAAATAGTTGAGTATGAAAAACAAATGCAAGCATCCTACGATAAAGTAATGGGCTTAATTAGCTATAGAAATAAAATAAAAGCTTTAGTTGTACAATCGAATGCCAGCACAAAGGTAATCGTTGGCAAGGAAGAAATGACTGTCGCGGAGGCCATTGAGCGGAAACAATCTATTCAATATGAAAAGAACTTGCTAGAAGTCATGCAACATCAATATCGTTCCGCTATTCATACAGTTGCCAAAGAAAATGATGCATTACCGGCTAAACTGGAAACGTATTTAATTAATATATTAGGCAATAAAGATAAACAATCTCCGGAAGAAGTAAAATTACATACGGACACATTTATGAAAAGAAATGAGTTTGAAATCATTGATCCACTAAATGTCAAACAGCAAATAGAGACATTAAGTAGTCGGATTGAAGAGTTCGAATCAGAGGTCGATGCAGTCTTATCTGAATCGAATGCCACAACATTTATTGAAGTCCAAGCTTAAAGAGATATGCATGGCCTTGCGAAAACGGAAAACGAAGAGTCGCTCGCGCTTCAAGGCATGTGTGTGAGTTTAAACATAAAACATGCCTTACACAAATGAATCTTACAATAAAAATAACCTAAAGGCTTAAAGGTTAAAGGTAAAAGTATAAAGTTTACGTGTCAAACATCTTTCTATAAAAGCTGAAAATTGAAGCTTTAAAAATCTTTTAAATCCTGGGGTAATGGTTGAGGTATCGACTTTTCTGGACCGTCCGTCATCCACCAGGCTGCTCGTGCTGTGCAACATAAAGAAAGGACGTCTCCATTTCTTTTGAGACGTCCTTTTTATGATTATTTATTTTTCAATACCAGCTTTGCAACACATTCTACCAGTTATGATTAAATGACCTAATAAATAGCAAAATAACCATTGTTAACGATTATATTGTTTAATTTGGCGGCTATCAATCGACTCTGTTCCAACTTCTCCTTAACCAAAACGAATGTGGTAACTGAGAGACTGTTTTTTATTTCATCATATTTTTATAATTCTAGGATGCTAATAAAGTGATTGGAGAAAGTGCATCACCTTACTAGGTTCCATACGTTTTTTATAGTCTACCTCCACGCTAGCTAAACGGATAATTCCTGCTTTGTCGATTACATAAGTAGCTGGTACTGGAAGTTCCCAAGAATGGTCACCATTAAATGTTTCGAGTGAAATATCAAGCGATCTGTAGATAGGATACGCATACTCAGGTATTTTAAATTTCAGATTATATTTTTCGGCAGTTTTATTTTGCAAGTCGCTTAAAACATGGAATTTTAATGCGTTTTTATCTTGTACAGATGCAGAATAGTTTGGAGTTTGCGGGCTAATTGCAATCAATTGGCCACCAATTGACTCAATGTCATCATTCATTCGCTGGTATGCTTTCAACTCAAGGTTACAGAATGGACACCATGTACCGCGGTAAAATATAAGAACAACAGGACCTTTCAAAATTTCTTCAGACAAAGTTATCTTTTGTCCTGTAGAATTCACTAAAGTGAAGTCAGGAGCTTTGACTCCAGCTATTAAACCCCTACCCGAATCAGATGTACGTAAATCATGAATGGATTTTTCGAATATATCCAGCACTTCCTTTGGGAGCACCTTTTCCATATGTGTAGTTGCTATATCTAATTCACTTTGCAATTTTTGAAATGGTGTGTTTTCCATTATGTCATCTCCGTATCGTAATATATTTTGTATGTAGTTATACGATACAACTTTTTCTAGAAGGAAGATGTAATGTTGTTTACAACTCAATTTGAAAATCTCTATGCTACTTGATACTATCCAGCATTTTTTCAGCCTATGAAATGTTCCTCTCCAAAAGCTTTTCTCGATGAATATAGATTGTTTTAAATCCTGTCTTAATGACTTCTTCTTTAACAAGTTCTTGTAAAACCACAGTTACAGCTTCTCTGGTTGCACCAACTAAATTGGCGATTTCTTGATGTGAAAGAGGAAAATCTATTTTGTAATACTCATCATTACCCGTAAGTCCAAACTGATCAGATAGCTTAATAAGCGCATATAAAACTTTGTCATGTAGTTTCCCAAGAGCTAGATTTTGCGTTAATTGACTCATACCGATAATTCGATTACTTAGTACTTTTAATAATGTCATCATAAATTGAGGCCGCTGAATTAAAAAATTTTCAAATCTTTCCTTATTCATCAAACAAATATGGCTTTCCTCTATTGTTTCAATATAATTCTCTCGAGTACCAAATGAAATAATATCCATTTCCCCAAATACATTACCTTCGTTGAGTATATCCGAAGTAAATTGCTTACCTTGAGCATTTACTTTATACAGGCGCAACTTCCCCTTTTTAACAAAGTATAGCCCTTCCGAAAAAGTTTCTGGTGTTTGAATAAAAGTGTTTTTCGGAAAGGTCGTTATTAAAGTTAATTGTTCCATCTCTATTAAATCTTCCATTGAGAGCGAATTAAGTAGATTAAATTGTGATAAATATTGAATGTTATCCATTTTTCCTCCTTATAATTGCATGGCCCCCCAAGACTATAACACAATGTAAACATATTAAAATCAATCGACAATCGGTGACAGTCACTCAACGTTTTTCATTTGGTTTTTCAAATGTTCGGCTATATTTATTAGAGAAGAAAACTGTAGAAATAGCTATCAAAAAAGAAAAAAGCGCAGTCTACAAAACGCAGACTACGCCTAATCAAGTCGCCAAAATTTACAAAGGAAATATCATTTTCGATGTTCTGCTTTAAGAACCATGGAGCAAACACATTCTACCTGCGCTGTCTGTGAGAACATATCAACAGGTTGAATATACTCAATATGATAATGCTTCGATAGTTGCTGTAAATCCTTTGCTAATGTAGATGGATTACAAGATGTATAAACAAAACGCTTTGGTTTAAGCTTAAGCACGGTTTGGATAAACTCGGGTGCTAAACCTGTACGTGGTGGATCTACTGTAATAACATCTGGTGTAAAGCCTTCTTTGCGCCATTTTGCTAAAACACTTTCAGCAGTACCAACAGCATATTTGGTATGCTTGAAGCCATGGTTGCGAGCATTTTTACGGGCATCTTGAATACTTTCGGGAATGATATCCATCCCGCGAACTTCTTGCGCTTGATCGGCTAGCCAAAGTCCCACAGTCCCAACTCCACAATATGCATCCACTACTGATTCTTTACCTGTTAATGCAGCTGCTTTTTTAATTTCATCATATAGATGAACTGTTTGTGTGGGGTTAAGCTGGAAGAAAGCACGAGCCGATAAGTCAAAGGCCAATTCGCCAAGCTCTTCATGTATCGTTTCTTTACCGTCAAGAACTATTGTCTCATCGCCAAAAATTAAAGAAGTTTTCTCACGATTAATATTTTGTGCAATGGAGACAATGCTAGGATCGATTTTTTTAATCCGTGTAATCAGTTCAGCTAAATGAGGAATTTCTTTACGAGTAGTTACAAGTACAACTTGTGTTTCGCCTGTACGTATCCCTGTACGTACTACGATCGTACGCACTAAGCCATCAAGTGTTCGTCCATCATAAATAGTGATATTTAATTTTTGTAAAATCTTACGTGTTGCAACAGTAATTTTAGAAGTGACAGGGTGCTGTACAAGGCAATCGTTAATATTTAGTAGCTTATTACTGCCTTCAACAAATAAGCCTGCATATACTCGCTTGCCTTCCTTACGTACTTGAAATTGACTTTTATTACGATAATGCCATGGATTATCCATTCCAAGTGTTTTTCGTACTTCCACTGTTTCAGCTAGAGGTTTCGCATAACGCTCTAAAGCTTGGATGACAATATCACGTTTTTCCACTAGCTGTTTTTCATATGTCATATGTTGAAGTTGACAGCCACCACATTCATTGTAGACTGGACAAGGTGCTTCCTGGCGGTGCTTAGAGGCTTTACGAATGGATAAAATCTCAGCTTCAGCAAAATTACGTTGTGTTTTCGTAACTTGAGCTGTAATTTCTTCGCCAGGAATAGCTCCTTTGACAAATACTACATTTCTTTTATAAAAACCTACACCTTCTCCGTTGATCCCTAGTCTTTTTATTATTAGTGGGAATTGTTGTCCCACGGTCATTGTTGTTTGCTGCGTCAAACGTTCCACGTCCCTGCTTTATAATGTCATCTCCCCATTATAACGAAGGAGCAGACGATTGCAAAGCAACAGGGAAATCTTCATATTCTAATACTAAATCATCAAGTGATAAGAAGGTATAGCCTTGTTTTTTTGCTTCTGCTATGAACATTGGCAAAGCTTCGGCATTATCTTGTGCAACAGTATGCATTAAAATAACGGCACCTGGATGCAATTGCTCCATGAGCGCATTATAGGCATAATCTGCACCACGTCGTTCATCTTTCATCCAATCTTTAAAGGCAACAGACCAAAATATATGACGATATCCTTCCGCATTTCCTACTTCTAGCAGTTTTGCATTAAAAGTTCCTTCTGGTGGGCGAGCATAGGTTGTGCGGTCTATGCCAGTCAATTCACGTAATTTCCCATCAAATTTTCGCCATTCTGCACGCATACCTTCTGGTGAAAGTCGAGCCATATTAGGGTGGCCATACGAGTGGTTCCCAATAGTATGTCCATCCTTTACCATACGTTTTACTAGGTCACTGGCGCTGTCTAAATAATGCCCCGTTAAAAAGAAAGTGGCAGGTACATCTTCTTTTTTCAATGTATCCAAAATACTTTCGGTAAAGCCGTTTTCATAGCCATTATCAAATGTTAGGTAGGCAATTTTTTTATCTGCCTTCCCTTTATAAATAGCCCCGTATTTATCAAGTAATTGATCTAGCTGTGCACCAGCCTCTGCCTGTTCACCATTTTTTGCACGCTTAAAGCCCCAATGATGTTCATCAGAACCTGCAGCAAAATATGGATTAATGCTAATACCTGCGGCAATAATAAACGTAGCGATTACCGCACCTACAATATGTTGTTTCCACATAAAAAACGCATCCTTTCTTTTTCATTAGGATGCGTAAAATAGCTATAAATTATCCACTAATTCTGATCAATTAATAAGTCTTCAAGTGCTTCTGTTAAATGAGGATATTTAAATGTAAAATGATGCTTTTCTAACACTACTGGTCGTACATGTTGACCCTCTAAAACAAGAGTGCTCTGTTCTCCAAGCGCCAAACGTATAGCAAAACTAGGCACAGGCAACCAATGTCGTTTGTTCATGACCATTGCGATTGTTTGCCCAAATTCTTTCATGCGCGTAGCATGAGGTGCTGTTACATTGAAAGGTCCATGAATATTTTCATGAAGGATGGCGAAATATAAAGCACGTGCTACATCTTCAATATGTACCCATGAAAGCCATTGCTTACCAGAGCCGATTGTTCCGCCAACATGCATTTGATATGGTAATAGCATTGGTGGTAATGCACCGCTCTTTCTACCTAAAATGACCCCAAAGCGTGCAAGGGCGACACGAATTCCTAATTGTTCTGCTCGTTTCGCATGTCGTTCCCAATCATGAACGGTCGTGCCTAAAAAATTGTTCGCCGCATCAGTAAATGTTTCATCATAAATAGCCTCTGAAGAATGGGGGTAAAAACCTATGGCACTTGCATTAACCAGTACTTTAGGTTTTTTCGTGAGCTCTGCCATTATGCGCACTATTTCAAGTGTCGCATGCATCCGGCTCCAATAAATATCCTTCTTTTGTTTTTTTGTCCATCGACCAGTGTTTAAAGAAACTCCCGCTAAATTCACAAAGGCATCTGCTCCTTCTAATGCCTCTATTGGTAGTGACTCATCCTGCAACCATTGTACATAATGAATGCCATTTTTTTCGGAAGATGCACTCCGAGTTAAGACAAAAATATTGTGACCGTTTTCCTGTGCTAGCTTAATAAAAGCTTTTCCCACAAAACCAGTTCCACCCGCAATCACAATTTTCATAAAAAGCACCCCTTTTTTCAAAATTACACTTACTACTAAGTGTATCATTTAACACGTATGCGAACATCTAAAGTGACCGTAGAAGAAGAGGGATGAATAGCATCGAATAACAGATACCATAAAAAGAAATGTTATAATGGACGAGTGAGGTGTTGGCTATGCGTATGATTACGAAAATTGCACGTCAAAAAAACAATCCTGAACGTTATAATATCTACTTAAATGAAGAATATGCATTTCCTGTTGACGAGGCTATTCTTCTTCAATTTGGTTTAACAAAGGGGAAGGTTCTTGATGAATTTGAAATTCAGGAAATTGCCTACGAGGATGAAATACGGAAGGCATTTAATAAAGGATTAAACTTTCTTTCTTATCAAATGCGAAGTGAGCACGAGGTTAAGAAAAAACTTCTTACCTTAGAATTTGGTGAAGCGGTAGTTTTAGAAGCGATTCAGAAATTAAAATCGTATGGCTTTATAAATGATGAAAACTATTCCAAAGCTTTACTTGATACAAAAAAGGCGACAATGAAAAAGGGACCGAGAGCTATTAGACAAGATCTCATTAAAAAAGGAATTGATAAAAACCTTCAAGATGAGGTGCTTGCCACATATAGTTTTGAAGAACAAATCAAATTGGCCTTGCAGTTGGCGGAAAAAATTGTACGTTCAGAAAAAAGAAAGACGCCAGCACAAGTAAAGGCTAAAATTCAGGATTATCTGTTAAGAAAAGGCTATGCATTTCCGATTGTAGAAGAGGTGCTTAATCAAATAGAGCTGGAGCAAGATGAAGATAACTGGCAACCATTACTCGATGCACAAGGCGAAAAAGTTTGGAAAAAGTACGTATCGAAGTATACTGGTTATGAGCTAAAAATGAAGGTAAAGCAGACGCTCTATCAAAAGGGTTTTCCTATAGAAGTAATAGACCGTTTTATAGAAGAGAAGGAGAATGAGGAATGAACGAGAAGAATTATGCTGCGATGTCTGAGCATGAACTGCGTGAGGAAATTGCGTTTTTAAAAGAAAAGGCAAGAAAGGCAGAACAGCTTGGAATCATTAATGAATTTGCTGTATATGAGCGTAAAGCATTAATGGCAGCGGCTTATTTAGTAGATTTAGACACAATTGTTCCTGGAGAAATGTATCGTATTGATCGTTCAGATAATGAATTTTTCCAAGTCGATTATTTAAAGGGACGCTTTGCATGGGGACATCGTTTAGGCGGTGACAAATACCAAGAGGCACTACCTGTATCTATGCTGTCTCCTGTAAAGGTGGGCAAGTAAGTGGAAGAAAAAATTGAAAAATTGACAGCAGAATTGCTTGCAAAAAATCCACAAATGTCAGTTGGACGTGCCCGTGTCTGGATTGAATTATTATGGAGCGACTTTGAATCAACATCAGCAAAAGCAGGATATGATTATCGAGGGGCAGATTATACAGAGAATCTTGTCCGTCAATTAATTACAAGCTATGGTGATAAACTACATGCCTTTGCAGGGCGCAATCCAAAATATGCCCACCTCCTAGATGCTAGCGATGATATGATACAATAATAAAACCCTGACCAATATTGGTCAGGGTTTACTGCTTAATTACTTGCACCAATTTGTAATTTTTTCTGAAGCTTATCTTCTGTAAAAATCCAACCTGTGTAAGATGTAACGATTTCATTATCGTCATTTAAATGTGCTACTGCCACAAATGGGTAGCGATTGTCACTACGATAACGCAGGTCGATTAAACGTACCTCCAATAAGCCGTTTTCAAGCTCAGAAATCTCCCATCGGTACATTGGGGAGAACGACACGAAGGCAGCTAAATTGGGGTCTTTCATGGCTGCATGAATAAGGGCAGTTTTAGGTAAAGGTTTAATTTCGAATTTATCATAAATATTAACAGTCCTGCCGTAAGCCCGGCCAACATAATAATGTGTTTTAGACTTTGCGGCAATTCGCCAATGGAAGAAGCGCATAGTTGGTGCTACGATAACATATTCTTCATCTTGTATTGTACTGTGGACAGCATTTTTTACTGCTTTTTGAACAGCGAATCGTAACATATAATAAATCACGATCATGATATACATGATGCCAAATGTCCAAACAGGATTGGCTCCAAAAGCCCATAATACAATACCCAAACAATGTAAGGAAAAAATAATCGGATCAAATGTATTGATGACACCTAAAGCAACCCATTTTCTGGAAAACGGCCGTATTGCTTGTGTGCCGTATGCATTAAAAATATCTACAAAGACGTGAAGAGCGACAGCTAAAAAAGTCCAAAGCCATAAATGAAACACATTTACGTCTTGCAAAATAAGGGATATAACAGCTGTAATTAAGATCGGCCATATAGCTACTGCCGGTAGTGAATGTGTAATTCCACGATGATGTCTAATATAGATGGCATTATTGCGTAGTTTTAACACAGTATCAACATCCGGAGCTTGTGAGCCAATTATCGTACCTGCCATGACGGCAGTAAAGGTCATTGAGTGATTTGCTACTATAGGGTCAGCTAATGCAAGACCGCCAAGGGCAATACCCATAACGAAATGTGTACCTGAATCCAAAAATATCCACTCCTAGTATGCAGTAAAATCGAGTACAATGTGCATACATCTTTATTTCATTTATAAATAACTTTATTCAATTTTTAGTCTGGTGACATTCGATAATGACGAATATTGTCAGTTATGGACGAATGTTCATTCTTCTTTAATTGTATACCCTTTTTAACATAAATTAAATCGTAAAAACTTTGGAGGTCACTGTGAATTACCCATATGTAACAGAATTTCGACATTCTTTAGTCGAATGGTTTAACGCTGAGAAACGCGACTTACCGTGGAGACATACTACGGACCCCTATAAAATTTGGGTTTCTGAAGTGATGCTACAGCAGACACGTGTCGACACAGTTATTCCTTATTACAATCGTTTTATGGAAAGTTTTCCAACATTAGATTTACTTGCAGAAGCTCCGCAAGATTATTTATTAAAGCATTGGGAAGGACTTGGCTATTATTCACGAGCGCGTAATTTACAGGCAGGTGCACGTGAGGTATTAGAAAATTACGGAGGCGTGGTCCCCGATAATCGCCACGAAATATCAAAATTAAAAGGTATTGGTCCTTATACCGCGGGTGCTATTTTAAGTATTGCCTATAACAAGCCCGAACATGCAGTAGATGGCAATGTTATGCGAGTATTAAGCAGAGTGCTGAATATAAGTGAAGACATAGCCATACCAAAAACCAAAAAAATTTTTGAAGCTGCAGTTGAGGAGCTTATAGATCCTACTAATGCGTCTTCCTTTAACCAGGGCTTAATGGAGCTAGGGGCACTTATTTGTACACCTACGTCACCGAAATGTTTACTATGCCCTGTGCGAGAGTATTGTACAGCGTTTAATGAAGGTGAACCGGAAAAACTGCCTGTTAAATCGAAAAAAATAAAGATGAAGAATTTGAGTTATGATATTCTTGTCTGTCAAGATGAACAAGGACGTTTTTTAATGGAGCAACGTCCTGAAGAAGGGTTATTAGCTAACCTTTGGCAATTCCCAATGATTGATACTAGTCAGGTATCAGTGGAAAGCTTCTTAAAGGAATGTTCCATCAGTGTACAAGCTAAGCATGAACTGCTTACGTTTAAGCACGTGTTTTCACATTTAACATGGCATATAAATAGCTATTTTATGAAGTGTGAATCCACATCGATAGGCGATTGGTTCACTCAAGAACAAATAGAACAATTGCCGATGCCTGTTCCTATGTTAAAAATTTGGGAAGAGGTAAAACAATAAACAGGAAAATAAATCCTACTTTAAACAATAAATTAGTGAGCATAAAATTCATCACCTCGGTACACAATAATTAGCGTGGAGGTGAATGAATAATGAAAAAGCAAAACAACCAAAATTTCCAACCGAATAAAAACATGCAACGTCAAAGTGAAGAATTTGGTTATGAAACGGACGTAAATGAAGTGCAAAAGCAAAATGCTAAAGCAGAGCAAAAGAAAGCTCCAGCTTCAGGTCGTTTCTCTAAAACTAACCAAGATTTAGGTGAGTAACACTTTGTAATTGCATAATTGCATTTACCTCTAAGGGGCTGTCTAAAAATCCGAAAAGATGAAAAAGACAGCTCCTTTCTATATTTATTTAAAAAACCAATAAATACCAAAATGGTAGAACTACTATTAAATTTCGCTTAAAGTTAACGAAATTTTATACAAATTCAAAATAGCGTAGTGAAATTTGTGGTTTTCTAACTACACCTTTCGCGTACACATTGCTATAATATACTAGAGACTGCTAGATTAAGGTAGCATAGACGAAAAGGTGGGCTTCAAAATGGCATTACCAGTAGAAGGAGAAACGATACAAATACATAGTTATAAACACAATGGCCGCATCCACCGTGTTTGGCAAGAAACGATGGTTTTAAAAGGAACAAAAAATATTGTGATCGGTGCGAATGAACGGACACTTGTGACAGAATCCGATGGTCGTACATGGCTAACGAGGGAGCCTTCTATTTGCTATTTCCATGCGGAACACTGGTTTAACATCATCTGTATGCTACGTGAAGACGGCGTGTATTATTATTGCAATCTAAGCTCACCATTTGTGTTCGATAATAATGCCATTAAATATATCGACTATGATTTAGATATTAAAGTTTTTCCTGACATGTCTTATACGCTTTTAGACGAGGATGAATATGAGCTTCATCGTAAGGAAATGTCTTATCCTGATGTGATTGATAAAATTTTAAAGCGCAATGTCGATAAGCTAATAAGCTGGATTCAACAAAAAAAAGGACCATTTGCACCCGATTTCATCAATGTTTGGACAAATCGTTACAAGTTCCAGCTTGATATGCAGTCAGATGATTGTTAGTGACACCTATTAGTTAACTAATAGGTGTTTTATATTGCCTCTTTTAGCCACTCTTAATGAGCATCTTCCACACTGTTAGGGAAGGCACATACAAAATAGTTAGCGGTAAAGTCATCATAACTGTATTTTAATCAAAATATTGCTATAATACATAGGGCATTCATCAATGGATGCCTGTTTCTTTTTGTAAGGATGTGATGAAAATTTGGGAAGCATAAAGCGATATATGCGCTTTGTAAAACCTTATTCTTGGGAAATCGTTCTAACGATTGTTATTGGTATAGTTAAATTTGCTATTCCATTATTTATTCCATTACTCATTAAAATTGTGTTGGATGATATTATTGCTGCGGACGACTTAACAGATGGAGAAAAAACAAAAGAGCTGTTATATTGGCTCGGCGGAACGATTATTGTGTTCTTTATTATTCGTCCACCAATTGAGTACTATCGTCAATATTTTGCACAACATGTTAGTAATAAGGTGCTGTTTGATATTCGGAAAGAAATCTACGCACATTTACAACGATTAAGTTTAAAATATTATGCCAATACACGTGCTGGTGATGTTATTTCTAGGGTCATCAATGATGTTGAGCAAACGAAGAACTTTGTGATGACGGGTTTAATGAATGTGTGGCTAGACCTTGCAACCATTGTGATTGCAGTAATTATTATGCTCACAATGGATATTAAGCTCACATTAGTGGCCTTATTAGCGTTCCCGTTTTATGCACTGAGTGTGAAGTACTTTTTTGGAAAACTGCGGGACTTAACACGTAAACGTTCTCAAGCACTTGCAGGTGTACAAAGCTATTTACATGAACGAGTAGCTGGTATGAGTATTATAAAAAGCTTTACGCTAGAAAAGCATGAACAAAAATTATTTGATGAAGCAAATGGGGAGTTTTTAGAGAAGGCCCTTGACCAAACAAAGTGGAATGCTAAATCCTTTGCTGTGGTAAATACTATTACAGATGTAGCGCCTTTACTAGTTATTGCTTATGCAGGTTATGAAGTCATAAATGGTACTTTATCTGTTGGAACAATGGTTGCCTTTATCGCGTATATCGAACGATTGTATGGCCCACTTCGCCGCCTTGTTAGTTCTTCAACAACGCTGACACAATCCATTGCATCCATGGATCGAATGTTTGATTTAATGGATGAACCATATGAAGTGAAAAATAAAGTTGATGCGCGTGATTTACGATCCGCCACGGGAGAAGTTCGTTTTGACAATGTATCTTTCCAATATGAAAAAGAAGGCGTATCTATTTTAAATAACATTAATTTCACTATAAATCCTGGTGAGACTGTCGCCTTCGTTGGAATGAGTGGAGGCGGTAAATCCACGATTATTAGCTTAATTCCTCGTTTCTATGATGCAACCGATGGTGTCGTAACGATTGATGGACAGGATGTACGAGATGTTACATTGCATTCACTACGTTCTCAAATAGGGATTGTCCTCCAAGATAATATACTTTTCAGTGACTCTGTTAAAGAAAATATTTTAATGGGAAAACCAGATGCTACAGATGAGCAAGTGATAGAGGCTGCCAAAGCGGCGAATGCCCATGATTTTATTATGACTCTGCCAAATGGTTATGACACTAAAGTAGGTGAACGAGGAGTAAAACTATCAGGTGGGCAAAAACAACGAGTTGCCATCGCTCGCGTATTTTTAAAAAATCCTCCGATTTTAATTCTTGACGAAGCAACTTCAGCGCTCGATTTAGAGAGTGAAGCATTGATTCAGGAATCATTAGAGGAGCTAGCTCATGAGCGAACAACCATAATTATTGCGCATCGTCTTTCAACCATCACTCATGCTGACAAGATTTTGGTAATAGACCATGGTCTATTAATCGAAAGCGGTACTCATGAGCAATTAATGACAAAGCAAGGGACATATTATGATTTATTCCAAGTGCAACATTTGGAGTAATAATAGTGAAATTATACAGAAATCATCAATTGTGAAATTTTTTTCAAAAAAAGTCTTTCATTTATTTTTAAATGGAAGGCTATTTTTTTTTGAAAATCTATATGAAAATATTACTTTATAAGATGTAATTAATACTGAAGGCGAAAGATGCAGAAAAACTGCGTAAATTGCAGAATATTAATGATTGAAAGAGTGATGATTTTTAGTTAGAATTATCTGAAAATAGGGAATTTAACAAAAGTTATAGTATTCTGTTAATAAAATTTATACAATTAAGTAAAATATTAGGTAGGGTGGGACGTTGCGCATGAGGAAAAAGCTACTAGAAATAAAAGGTTTAAAAACAACCTTTTTCACAGATAATGGACAAATTCCTGCTGTAGATGATATCGATTTTTCTGTCCAAGAAGGAGAAATATTAGGGATTGTCGGCGAATCGGGAAGTGGTAAAAGTGTTACGTCATTGTCCATCATGGGATTAATTCCATCACCCCCAGGCAAAATAACAGGTGGTGAAATATTGCTAGAGGGTAAAAATCTGGTGAATTGTACAGAAAAACAAATGCAGAAAATACGTGGAAAAGATATAGCTATGATTTTTCAGGAGCCTATGACTTCACTAAATCCGTTGTTTACAATTGGTGATCAATTAAAGGAGGCCATTTTAATACATAATCCAAAATGGTCGAAAAAGAAAGCGTTTGCCAGAGCTGTTGAAATTATGAAACTTGTAGGTTTACCACGTCCAGAAGAATTGCTAAAGGATTATCCGCATCAGCTGTCGGGTGGTATGCGACAACGGGTTATGATTGCTATGGCACTTGTCTGTGATCCACAGGTTTTAATTGCGGACGAACCGACAACTGCTTTGGACGTTACGATTCAAGCTCAAATTTTACAGCTAATGAAGGACTTAAATAAACGATTGAATACAGCAGTCCTGTTAATTACACATGATCTAGGCGTTGTAGCAGAAACATGTGAGCGTGTGATTGTCATGTATGCTGGACAAATTGTAGAAGAAGCACCAATTCAAGAAATATTCTCTAATCCGAAGCATCCCTATACACAAGGTCTTATTCAATCAGTGCCTGATATGCGTTTTAAAAAGGATCATTTATATTCGATCCCCGGAAGTGTACCAAAACCAGGAAGTATTCAAGTAGGGTGTCGTTTTGCAGCACGCTGTGAATACGCAATGGAACGTTGTTTACAGGAAACACCACCTTTATTTGAGGCAGCAGAGCAGCATAAATCGAGATGTTTTTTACTAGAGAATCAGGAGGTGGAGCAACGTGTCGAAAGTGTTATTAAAAGTTGATGGCTTAAAGAAATATTTCCCGATCCGCAAAGGAGTGCTAAATACACAAACAGGGGATGTAAAGGCAGTAGATGATGTTTCCTTTGAAGTCTTTGAAGGAGAAACATTAGGGATTGTTGGTGAGTCAGGCTGTGGTAAATCGACAACAGGTCGTTTACTAATGCGGTTACTAGAGCCTACTGAAGGAAACATTGAATTCGCAGGTAAAATGATTTCTGAATTATCCAACAATGAAATGAGGAAGGCACGTAGAGATATTCAAATGATTTTTCAGGATCCCTATGCCTCATTAAATCCTCGCCATAACATCGGCAAAATATTGGAGGAGCCTCTTATTGTTCATGGGATAGGTAATGCCAAGGAGCGAAAGCAAAAGGTTTTGGAGCTACTTGAGATTGTTGGATTAAATGAATATCATATCAAACGCTATCCACACCAGTTTAGTGGTGGGCAGAGGCAACGAATTGGCATCGCGCGTGCGTTAATGACCAATCCCCGTTTGCTCATTGCGGACGAGCCTGTATCGGCATTGGATGTGTCCATACAGGCACAAGTATTAAACTTATTGCAAAAGCTGCAAAAGGATTTAAAGCTAACCTATATTTTTATTTCTCATGATTTAGGGGTTGTGCGCCATATTAGCAATCGTGTAGGCGTCATGTATTTAGGTAAATTAGTAGAGTTGACAGCGAGTGAGGACTTATATGCTGAACCGCTTCATCCATATACACAAGCACTCTTATCTTCGGTCCCAGTGCCAGATCCAACGTTTGAACGTGAACAAATCATTATAACTGGGGATATTCCGAGTGCATCCAATCCGCCGAGTGGCTGTACATTCCATACGCGATGTCCTTTTAAAATGGAACAATGCTCACAGGTAGTACCTAGCATGCAAGAAGTGAAACCAGGTCATTATGTTGCTTGCCATCTATATGAGGCACTCCAACATTAAATGATATAAAAACCACATAGGGGGAAATTGAATGAAGAAAAAGAAGCTCTGGACTTTAGGTGTAATGCTGCTCCTTATTCTCTCGACGATCTTAGCAGCTTGTGGCGGCTCTGATACAAAGGATACGGGTAGTAAAGATACTTCAACTGGTGGCGATACAGCTAGCAGTGGTGATCCAAAAATTTTAGTGTATGGTCGTGGAGGAGATTCTGTAGCACTTGACCCTGCTGTTGTCACAGATGGTGAATCCTTTACGGTGACAGCTAATATTTATGAAACATTAGTAAACTTTGGTGAACAAGATGTAACGATTCAACCAGGTCTAGCAAAATCATGGGAGGCAACAGAGGATGGATTAACATATACATTCCAGCTACAAGAAGGTGTGAAATTCCATGACGGCACAGATTTCAATGCTGAGGCTGTTGTTAAGAATATTGAACGTTGGAAATCAAGCAATGATAAATATCCATATTTTAAAACTCAATTTGTCGTTGGTGACAAGCAAATTATAGATTCAGCTACTGCTGAGGGTGACTACACGCTTGTCCTTAAATTAAGCCAACCACAAGCACCATTCTTGAAAAATTTAGCAATGTCTCCATTTGCAATCGCTTCGCCAACAGCATTTGAGGAAGATGAAGAGGGATTGTCAGCAAATCCTGTAGGAACTGGTCCATTCAAATTTGTCAGCTGGGTACGTAATGATTCAATAACAATTGAGAAAAACCCTGATTACTATATTGATGGCTATCCTAAATTGGATAAAGTGATTTATCGCTCTATTCCAGATAACTCCGCTCGTTTAAATGATTTATTAGCAGGTAATATCGATGTAGCTGATGGCTTAAGTCCATCCGATAAAGGGACAATTGAGGGGGATGCCAATTTACAACTAATTGAACGTCCATCTATGAATGTTGGTTATTTAGGTTTAACAGTAACACGCCCTCCATTTGATAATGTAAAAGTGCGTCAGGCAGTTAACTATGCTATTGATAAGCAAGCATTAGTGGATGCATTTTATGAAGGACTAGCTGAACCTGCGAAAAATCCAATGCCACCAGTAATTTCTGGCTATAACGATGAAGTTGCGGGCTATACGTATGATCCTGAAAAAGCAAAAGCATTACTTGCTGAAGCAGGCTATGATGGTAAGGAAATAGAATTATGGGCAATGCCGGTACCACGTCCATACATGCCAGACGGTCAAAAGGTGGCTGAAGCGATTCAAAAGAACTTAGAGGATGTGGGTATTAAATCTAAAATTGTTTCCTACGAATGGGCTACTTATTTAGATAAAGCTGAAAAGGGTGAAGCCGATGCATTCTTACTTGGCTGGACCGGTGATAATGGGGATGCGGATAACTTCTTATATTCATTACTAGATGGCGATAATATCCATTCTAATAACTATACATTCTATGACAATCCAGAATTACACAAGTTATTAACAGCTGCTCAAACTGAAATCGATGAGGACAAGCGTAATGAACTTTATAAGCAAGCTCAGGTGATTATTTCTGAGGATGCTCCATGGGTTCCACTTGCTCACTCTACACCAATTTTAGCTGCCAACAAGAAGGTTACAAATTATATTGCGCATCCTACTGGCTCTGACCGTTTAGATGCGGTAGATATTCAATAGTAATTTTATGTTTAATTGAATAAGAGAATAAGAGAATCTGCTTGCTTTTCTGCGGGTAAGCCGTGGAATTCTAGCAGATTCTTTTCTAGTAAAAGAAAACCAAATTATTTTCTCCTGTATGAAAGATCACTCATCTAAACATTCAAAACCGTTTGGTGAAGGCTCAACCTTTCAACAGAATATAAAGACTTCAAAGTAGATTATGAAAATCATAGAGAGGTGATGAACATGCTTCACTATATGGGGAGACGGTTACTTCAACTAATCCCAGTTTTGCTTGGAATGACTTTTATTGTCTTTATGTTAATACGAGCAATACCTGGTAATCCCGCTCAAGTTATACTGGGACAACAGGCGACAAAAGAGGCGGTCGAGGCATTAAACGCAAGTTTAGGATTAGATAAACCTTGGTATACACAATATTTTAGTTATTTGGCAGGCATTTTTCAGGGAGATTTAGGGGTTTCCTTACGTACAAAATTACCTGTATCAGATGAAATTTTTCCATACTTAGCAGCAACAGCTGAGCTAGCCTTTTTTGCGATGATTATTGCAATTGTTATCGGTGTAAATGCTGGTATTATTTCTGCGTGGTTCCAAAATTCGTGGTTTGATTATACAGCGATGATTGTCGCATTAATCGGTGTTTCTGTTCCGGTGTTCTGGCTGGGTTTGATGGAGCAATGGACATTTAGTAGCAAGCTTGGATGGTTGCCTACCTCTGGTCGAGAAGATGTGCGAAATCCTATAACCGCCATAACCCATTTTTATTTATTGGATACGCTCATACAAGGTCGCTTTGATCAATTCGTCGAAGTCCTAAAGCGACTCATATTACCAGGTGTCGCACTTGCAACGATTCCGATGGCTATCATTGCCAGAATTACAAGGTCTTCTATGCTGGAAGTTATGCGTTCAGATTATGTCCGCACTGCAAGAGCAAAAGGCCAAAAAATGTTTATTGTTGTTTATAAGCATGCCTTGAAGAATGCGGTTATTCCTGTGTTAACAGTAATTGGTCTACAAACAGGATTACTGCTAGGTGGCGCTATTTTAACAGAGACGATTTTTAGTTGGCCAGGAATTGGTCGTTATATTTATGATGCGATTGGCTTCAGGGATTATCCTGTTATTCAATCAGGAATTTTAATCGTTGCATTTATTTTCATCATGATTAACTTAATCGTGGATTTACTGTATACAGTCGTCGATCCGCGTATTAAATACAAATAGAAGGGAGTTGCAATGATGACTGGAGCAATCGATATAAAGAAAGAAGCAGCACCCATTCCAGAAAGGGCAGTAGGTCCTTGGCTCGAAGGCTGGCGTAGCTTTAAAAAGAGCAAAGTGTCACTAGTAGGCGCAGGAATTGTTATATTTTTCGTTTTACTGGCTGTCATTGGTCCGTTCATTGCACCACAGGGCATCAATGAACAAGATTTAACAAAGCGTTTACTGGCACCATCCAGTAATCATTGGTTTGGAACGGATGATTTTGGACGGGATATCTTTTCGAGAATCATTCATGGCGCAAGAATTTCGCTTTGGGTAGGCTTTTTCTCCGTTATTCTATCCGTTATAATTGGTAGTTTACTTGGTATCATTGCAGGTTATTATGGGAAATGGATTGATACGATTATTTCACGTATTTTCGATATTATGCTAGCTTTCCCGAGTATGCTACTAGCGATTGCAGTAGTATCAGTGCTAGGTCCTTCTTTACAAAATGCATTAATTGCTATTGCCATTATTAATGTACCGAACTTTGGACGCTTAATCCGCTCTAAAGTATTAAGTGTCAAAGAAGAGGAATATATTGTAGCAGCAAAGGCAATTGGCATGCGTGATTCACGAATTCTGTTTTCTCATATTTTGCCGAATTCAATCACTCCGATTATTGTACAGGGGACGCTTGCTATTGCAACAGCCATTATTGAAGCGGCGGCATTAGGTTTCCTTGGTCTAGGCGCGCAAGCCCCAGCACCAGAATGGGGAAAAATGCTTGCGGATGCAAGGAAGTTTTTATTAAATGCACCATGGACAATGATTTTCCCAGGTATAGCGATTATGTTAACGGTTCTTGGCTTTAATTTAATGGGTGATGGTTTACGTGATGCACTAGATCCTAAAATGAAAAATTAGTGATTAGATTTCATTAGCCTTCTACAAGCTAGAAGGTTTTTTTTTCGGCTGTTTTGAAAAGGAACTCTTTTACAGTTGAAGCGTCCTTTATAGAAATATTCCTACAAAATAAAATAAAAAAAGATGAACCTTTCGGAGCCATTTATTGAATTTTTTGTCACGTTATTTTAGACTTAAAGTATTGTTGAAAAAGGCAATCTAAATGGGTAGATTATGACTTTACATATAGTCTTTCAATTGAAATACATATTTTTAGGAGGGTGTTCAAATTGGCGATTAATTTACAAAAAGGGCAACGTGTTGATTTAACAAAAGGGAACGCAGGATTAAATAAGATTAAAGTAGGGTTAGGGTGGGACCCTGTCGGCCAAGAAAAAAGTGGTGGCTTCCTTGGCGGTTTATTTTCTAGTAGAAATAGTGGCAGTGGTAGAAGCGTTGACTGTGACGCCTCCGTATTAATGCTGCAAGATGATAAAGTTTTAGCTGGGGACGATGTCATTTATTTTGGGAAATTAACAAGTAGCTGTGGTTCTGTTCGACATTCTGGCGATAATTTAACGGGAGATGGCGATGGGGATGATGAAGTCATCACAATTGAGCTTTCGTCTGTTCCAACACAATTTAATAAGCTAGTGTTTGTCGTAAACATCTATGATGCGGCAGGTAGAAACCAACACTTCGGTATGATTCGAAATGCATATATTCGTGTGTATGATGACAGGACAGGAAGCGAACTAATTCGCTATAATTTAAGTGATGATTATTCGAATTTAACGACGTTAATCTGTGGTGAAATTTACCGTCATCAAACTGAATGGAAATTCGCAGCAGTTGGTTCAGGAACGAACGATCTCAAACTTGGCGACGTTGTTCGAAGATATCAATAAAATAAACGACTATTTAGGAGGAATAAAAAGTATGGGCATTTCACTACAAAAAGGTCAAAAAGTAGATTTAACGAAAACAAATCCGGGATTAACAAATGTAATTGTTGGTTTAGGTTGGGATACAAATAAATATGATGGTGGGAATGATTTCGATTTAGATTCATCTGTATTTTTACTTGCTGATACAGGAAAAGTAGCAGATCAAAATGACTTCATTTTCTACAACAATACAACAGGTGGTAACGGATCAGTTGAACATTCTGGTGACAATTTAACAGGTGTTGGTGAAGGTGACGATGAGGTGGTAAAAGTCGCATTAACTCAAGTTCCTGCACATGTTCAACGACTAGCATTCACTGTAACTATTCATGATGCAGAGTCACGCAATCAAAACTTCGGCATGGTATCGAATGCATATATTCGCATTGTAAATGCTGCATCCAACCAAGAACTAATTCGCTATGATTTAGGTGAGGACTTCAGTATTGAAACAGCGATTGTAGTTGGTGAATTATATCGTCATAACGGAGAATGGAAATTTAACGCAGTTGGTGCTGGCTATCAGGGTGGCTTAGCTGCTTTATGTAATGACTACGGCTTGAACGTAAACTAAAATTTCATCTTTGGAAAGAAAGGGAGATTTTTGAATGGCTATTCAATTAAGTAAAGGGCAGCGAATTGATTTAACGAAGCAAGACCCTAGTTTAAACACCATCGGCATCGGCTTAGGCTGGGATGTAAAACAATTTGATGGTGGGCAAGATTTTGACCTTGATGCATCTGTATTTCTACTAGATTCATCGGGCAAGTGTCGTAACGAACAAGACTTTATCTTTTACAATAATTTAGCGAGTCCAGATCAATCTGTTGTTCATGCAGGGGATAACCGCACAGGCGAAGGGGATGGGGATGATGAAAAAATCCTCGTCAACTTAAAGCAAGTATCTCCTCAAATTGACAAAATTGTTGTAACGGTCACTATTTATGATGCAGAGGGACGTCATCAAAACTTTGGACAAGTCCTAAATGCTTATGTTCGTTTGACAAATGAAGAGTCAGGAGCAGAGGTATTGCGTTATGATTTAGGCGAAGATTTTAGTATTGAAACAGCTGTAGTATTTTGTGAGCTGTACCGTCATAATGGCGATTGGAAGTTTGCTGCAATAGGCTCAGGCTATCAAGGCGGCCTAGCAGCATTAATCAGCGCATATGGCCTACAGTAACTAGTAGATGCAGGTACATGATGAGAATCTTGTATGATGTACTTAATAAATGATTAAGTACATATGCACATTAAAGTATAGGTTCTATTAGTAGACGGAATTTTAGGAATATTTATGATGCGTCCTTAATGGAGCGAGTGTCAGAGTTTGAAACGACTGCAAATATTTTAAATCCGCTTATTGTACTGAAAATGTTTGGGAGTATTTTTGGATTCCATCCACCACATGAAGTATTTTTCATTATTCTAATTGCTGCGTTCTTATTGACATTTGTTGTACAAAGATGAATAAGAAAACAGCAGTGTAACATGGCACTGTATTGGTCTGTATGGAACAGGCTGATACAGTGCTTTTTTCACAAAAGGCATAATTATTGGGGAGTGGATTAGATGCAACACTTTGCAACAGAAGCAGAGACGATTTTTTATAAGAAGCCGCAGCCTTTTACGAAATGGGCAACGTCAGATATTTTATCCTATGCATTAGGTGCTACTTTGTATATGCCCGCTTCCATGCCTAAAATTGTAGGTTTGATCCAATCACAAAAATATAAAGAACTTACGTCACTTGTCATTGATTTAGAGGATGCAGTAGGGGATTCAGAATTAGGTGATTGTGAGGCAAAATTGATAGAGGACATTAGCGAATTATACAAACTCTATCAACAAAAACAATTGCAGCTCCAAGATATCCCCTTACTTTTTATTCGGGTGCGTCATGTTGAACAATTTAGTTATTTAACTTCTAGATTAAAAGAGAAGCAGGAAATTTTAACTGGTTATGTCTTTCCAAAATTCACAGCGACACAGGGAGCACGTTATTTTGAGCTTCTTGAGCAAACAATTCAAGAAAATAATCTTACTTTATATGGGATGCCGATTTTAGAAAGTCGAGAGGTTCTATATAAAGAATCTCGGATGGAGGCATTAGTAGCCATTAAATCGGTTTTACTGCAGCACAAATCAAGGGTGTTGAATATACGAATTGGTGCAACTGATTTTTGTGGAATTTATGGAATTCGCCGCCGTATGGACTCGACCATATATGATATTAGCGTAATAAGGGATTGTATAGCTGATATAGTGAACATTTTAGGACGTGAGGAAGACGGCTTTGTGATATCTGGGCCAGTGTGGGAGTATTTTAGTAATCAGCGTGTGTTAAAACCAGCATTACGCATGACACCATTTAGTGAAAAAGGTGCGCTTGAAACGAGGAAAGCATTATTAGACGATTGCTTAGATGGACTAATGAAGGAAGTTTTAATGGATAAACAAAATGGAATTGTCGGTAAAACGGTTATTCATCCAAGTCATATCCGTGTTGTGCATGCACTATACGCTATTTCGTATGAAGAGTATTTAGATGCACTTAGTATTGTTGAACATAATGATGGTAGTAAAGGTGTGATGAAAAGTCATTATGCTAATAAAATGAATGAAATCAAACCACATATGCGATGGGCACAACGTATTTTAAAACAGGCACATGTCTATGGCGTTTATCATGAATCTGTGGATTTCGCCTCACTATTATTAAATTCTGAACTAGGTGGTCATATGTATGCAACAACAAATGAGTAAACTTACTATTTTACCAAATTATTCAATCGACATTGAAATCACCCATAACCCACACAATTTTGCGCTAACAGATTTATTTCAAATGGCAGCTCGTATAAATAAGAAGAGACAATTTTTATTTGTAAGTACTGTGCTTGGCAAGCATTTGGCTGTTCGTCCGCAAATTCCTTTGTTAACTGGAGCTCTATTAGCTATGATGTACGACAAGCAAGGCAGTAGTCAAAAAGTCAATACAATATCGTCTGTTGTTCAAGCTTTAAAAGAAGGAATAAATATAGAGGAACTACAAAATTCTGTGAAAGGAAGCGTAGAGTTAGCACAAGAGACATTGTTTATTGGGTTCGCGGAGACAGCCACTGCACTTGGACATGCTGTATTTAATGCATTTCAATCAAATGCTATGTATATCCATACCACTCGTGAAGTCATTCCTCATATTGAACCATTTGTCACATTCGAAGAAGAACATTCCCATGCGACAAGCCATAGAATTTATACAGAGGAACCTGATGTTTTACAGCAAGCTAAGCGCATCGTGTTAATAGATGATGAAATTACTACTGGGAATACGGTCATCAACATAATTGAAACATTAAAAAAGAAGTTTCCTGATGTTAAACAGTACGCAGTCCTATCGATTTTAGATTGGCGATCAGACCAGCAGCGAATAGTCTTTCAGCAATTAGAAGAGCAATGGGGAATTTCTATTGAATTCATCTCCATTATGTGTGGGTCATTCAATTGTACAGGAGTACCTAGTTTAACAAGTATACAGCCGAGCATTACGACTATTGCTACAAAAGACATCAACCTATTGCCCATCAAAGACTCCACTGATCCTCTTTTCTATCATTCAATTGCAGAGAATGGCAAAATGAACAGTCGACCGTATCTTAAAGCAACAGGGAGATTTATGCTAACATCTAAACAGCATTTTGAACAAAAGCACATGTTACAGGCTATCGCCAAGCAATTAATGGAGCTACGAACGGACGGACCAGCTCTTGTGATTGGGACTGGTGAGTTTATGTATGTGCCTATGCAAATTGCCTCTTATTTAGGGAATGATGTTTATTTTCAATCAACAACTCGCAGTCCGATCTATTGTACAGACGATTTAAATTATACGATTACAGAGAAAATAGTATTTGAGAGTCCCGAGAATAATGGGGTTGAAAATTATTTATATAATGTCCAAAGCCAACCGTATACGGAACTTTTTCTACTAGTGGAACGTATAGCAAGTAACGAGGTAGTAGCTAGGATGGTGGCAGCTCTGCAGTCAATTAGTGAAGCAAAGGTATATGTTATTTGTATGCATGAGTTGGAGGGAGCACGATGAAATCGACTTTACAGCCAGATAGAATGGGTAGCTATGCACGAGAGGACGTTATTTTTTTATTGCGTGATATTGGAAATGTTTTTCTAGAGATGGGTAATGAAAAACGGGAGCAGCTTATTCAAGCAGGTACGCATTATTCTGAAATGTTACCAAGGGAATATCAACCATCTAAAACATATATGAATCTATTTTATAAAACTTTGGATGCTTCCGCGGATAGAATAGCGATAGCCGTTGGGATAGTAGCAGAACGAATCATCAAAAATAGAGGGTTAGACAATTTAATACTTGTTAGTTTAGCTAGAGCAGGTACGCCAATCGGCATTTTAATCAAACGTTACATATCGATGAACTACAAGGTGGATGTGCCACATTATTCGATTTCAATTTTGCGTGGTCGTGGATTTGATGAGGTGGCGATACGTTACATTTTGTCACAACATCCACAAGGCTGTCTTCAATTTATTGATGGTTGGACGGGGAAGGGTGCTATAACCAAAGAATTGATCCAATCTTGCCAAAAATTTAATGGACAATATCAAGCACAATTAAAAGCTGATTTAGCTGTATTAGCAGATCCAGGGCATTGTGCGAGGATTTATGGAACTCGGGAAGATTTTTTAATTCCATCGGCCTGTTTAAATTCAACTGTCTCTGGCTTGGTGAGTAGAACCGTTTTAAATTTGCAGTTTATGGATGAGCACGACTTCCATGGAGCAAAATACTACAAAGAATTAGAAGATATAGATGTCTCGAACTTGTACATAGATCGTATAGTCGCATGCTTCAAACAAGTACAGAGTGAGATTATCAGTCAACTTCAGGATGAAGCCACTTCTCTTATTACTTGGGCAGGTATGAAATCGGTCCAAAATATTCAATTGGATTTTGCCATGGATAACATTAACCTTATTAAACCAGGTGTTGGAGAAACGACAAGGGTTTTATTGCGACGAATACCTTGGAAAATCTTAATTAATCCACAGTATACAGATGAGCTAGAGCATATTTTATTATTAGCTCATGAAAAAAATGTAGTAATAGAAGAATATTCGCATATGTCCTACGCATGTTGCGGCTTAATAAAAGAATTGTAGAGGAGCTCAAAATGATATTATTCACATCAGATTTAGATAGAACACTGATTTATTCTAAACGTATGATGGAAATGTTTCCGCCTATTTCAGATAAAGTGGTCGTTGAACAGAAGGCTAATGAAACGATGAGCATGATGACAAAAGAAACGGCTATTTTATTGCAACAAGTGCATCAGCAAACACAATTTGTCCCTGTTACAACTAGAGCGTTACATCAATATAAAAGAATTCATTTTATAAATGACTTGAACCCTGCTTTTGCAATTACGAGTAATGGGGGTACAATATTAGAGAAGGGTCAGCCATACGACAAATGGACGAAAACATTAGCTAGACGTATTGAAGATTCTTCAATTCCGCAAGAGGATATGTCACAACTATTTCAAACCATCAAATCGGATACATGGCTACAACGTTCCTTCTATATAGACGATCTTTTTTATGTCCATCATGTAAATTTGGATGTATTACAGCAGGATGATTTACATGCCATTGTTCAAGAATTCGATGCCCATGGTTGGTGCGTTCTTCTACAAGGAAAAAAATTATATTTCATGCCAAAGGTTTTGACCAAGGAAGCTGCAATAGAATATATGATGGAGTTTTGTACATACGATGTGCATATAGCAGCAGGCGATTCTATGATGGATTATGGAATGCTGATGATGGCTGATGTAGCTTTTACACCAAACCACGGTGATTTAAAGGATAAACAGCCGAAAATACTACTTAATACAACATACTCGCCGTATGAGGGGGAAGCATTTACCAAACATTTGCTTCAGACTGTTTTACAGTATGCAACACAACAAGATTTTTCGCTATCATAGGATAGAATTATTGGATGACAAACGAAATTTTTCATAAAGTACATCCACATTTGTTAGCATAAAATCAAGTTATGATGACGGCAATCATTTTAGTTTTTTTACTGGAGTTTTACTTAGTAAGGGTGGAATAAACTCCATGAAAGTGGAATTCATATTTTACCATTTTGCATTTTGGGGATGCTAGGTTGGATTTATTTGGGTATACCTTTTCAACAATAATAAGGAAAATAATATTAATTTCATTTATATACCCGTTGAATTTAGCTTAAGGATATACTGAGGATGATTTTTTTAGGAGGTGGCGTTTGTATGCAAACAATCACAATTAAATCAATAGTCGAGCGTAATCCAGATGATTGGCTACAGGCGTTTCAAGATTCACCAAAGAATCGTGCATTTTATGAGGAAACACCGCAACAAATAAGTTTTAGCCGTATTGCTCTACGTGTTTTAGGAGTACCAATTGAGGAAGATGAGTATTTTAATTCATTATATACTTTATCTCAAAACCAAAATATTCATATTTTAAGTGAAGAATTAAATAAGCATATTGAACAGAAAGACTTTCAAGCTATACAACATATTTTATCGCAGCATCAGCAAACACCTAAAGGGCTTACTATTAATCGTTTAGTTGCGATGATGTATGGGTATCAACTGATTCCCAAACATGATGACAGCATTATGAATCGACATTTACAGCTAACGACTATTAAGGTTATAGAATTATTTCAACATCAACAATCGCTAGGCTTACTTTCCAATGAATTTCGCCGTTTTTTAATTGATCTGGTGAAGTGGTTAAAAAACCATTGGATTCAATGGGCTAAAGCTCTGAAGCCTACTGATGATTTTCCTAAAGTTGTTTGGTATGGAGAAGCCACTGTTAGTCAGCGATATTTTCTTTTACTGCTAATGGAACTGGGCTGTGACGTATTAATATTTCATCCAGCAAAAGTCGATGAGTTTGCTGAGTTAGATCCTACTGATGCGTTTTCCGTCAGCTATTCCTATACGAGCCAAACAACATTACAGCCATTTCCTGACAAGCCTCGTGATCGTCAGGCAACTGTAGGGTATCGTTCTAGTCAGCACTTTGAACAATTAATGCATGACCAGCAATCAGGAGTCTATAGACCGTGGCAATTTAAAGACTTTATGCCACGCTCATTAACTTTGCGTATGACATATGATGATATTTTTATTTATGCGAAGGAAAAAGCATTAGTACGACCGCAATTTGATATCAATGGAAATGAAGTAGTGATCCCTGTCATCTTTGCTAAAATCAGTGGAGTCTCAAGCCAGCGTGAGGAATATTGGCACTTAATGCATCAGTTATTAATAAACCCACAAACTATCTTCGTGCAGGAATTCCCTTTTACAAAAACGAGCAAGGCCAACTTTCATTTTCATTATAAACATTGCTTAGTAAATGGCGAACTTTCAGTAGAACGTATTATACAAAGTGATTGGTGGCAGTATGGTGAATTATCGTTGGAGCTACAGCAAGCCATTGCCCATACGATCAAAATATCTTGTGAGCAACCAATGTTAAAACAACAGCCAAATGAGACTTTATATGATTTACAGTTATTTTTATTTAAGCAGTTAACAATGATTCCTCAAGAGATCCTAAGATTATTGCAAAGCTTCGACTATTCACAAGATATACCGAAGATTGTTTTGTATCAAGCGCCACAGCAACCTGCCTTATCGCGTGAAGATATTGCCTTACTAGCGTTTTTAAATCGGTTCGGTATGGATATCGTTTTTTATAATCCAACAGGTCAATTAGATTTAGAAAAGCACCTGCAAGAGGACACTTATGATGTACATCGTTTAGAGCATATGTTATTTGATTTGCCCTATGAAGAGCCACAGCAACAAAAAACGGCACCGGATAAAATTATTAAAAAGCTCTTTAATCGCTTTTTCTGATGATAGGAAGGAGGCGGCGACCATGTCAAACATCCCAATGATGCTTGAGCAGCTGACACAAGAAACAGCAGATGCCGTCAAACAACAATTACGAGAGCATGTAGAGGTCCAACAAATTGCTCATCAGATTGATATAAAAAATCAGCTAGAGCTAATGGAGTTGGGAAAAGAACCAGCTACCAAATTAGCAAAATTTGCAAATCAAATTTTAGATATAGTGACCCAATCGGCTACTTTTGAATCCAATACATTATTTAAACAGCTCGAGGCCATAATGCTGACCTTTGATAAAAAAGATTTTACTGAGCAAAAGGGTTTCTTCAAGAAACTATTTACACGTAAATCCAAAGGTGAAGATGATGTATATACGAAATACAATGTGCTCGGTAGAGATATTGAGAAAATTCATTACCAATTTGTACTGATGGAAGAGGAATTAGCGAAGGATAATCGATTACTTGCTCGATTATACAAGGAAGATTTGATGTTTTACCTTGATTTAGAAAAATATATCGTAGCAGCTGATATGAAATTACATGAGGTGCAAACCACATTAATTCCTATGTATGAGAAACAGGGTGAGGCAGGTAATCAGGTAGCCAAAATGGAGCTTAATCGTTTACAGGCAATTGCTGAAATACTTCAACAAAAAATAGATGAATTAGAAAAATCACGAATGGTTGCCATTTTAACAGCTCCACAAATTGAGATGCTACGACATGGAAATAGTGAGTTGATGGAACAGATTAATGGCGCATTTGTTAAAACCATTCCTGTTTTTAAAATGGGGCTGATGAATGCTGTGAATGAAAGACGTCAACAATTACAAAATCAATCAGCATCAGCCTTTGAAAATCGAGTGAAGCAATTTGGAGAAGTTAGCAATGAAGCGGTTCACCTAAGCACAGCTCTTGCTCAGCAAGCGGATACAACACAGACGCTAGAAGAAATGTGGGATACCATTGTTACGGGTATTGCTAACTATCAGCATTTACGGAATGAGCAGACAGGTAAACGTAAGCAAGCAGAGGAGCAATTGCTTGCGTTACGTTTTTAATTTTACCTCTAAGTAGAATTTTACTTAGAGGTTTTTTCGTGTAGTAAAAAGCGACAGATTCACTGTGCATTAATCTGTCGCTTACGTGGTTGCTAGATAAATTCTTCTTCAAATTCTACATTAATTTCATGGCCGTGGTAGCTTTGGTATGAAACGATCAGTGTATCTAAATGCTCTAAATTTTCCTCGTAATCTAAAATTCTCGATAAAATATAGAGTAAGTGATAGCTAGAAAATTCCGTATCGCCTTCTTCGCGAGCAAAGTTTACTTGCTTGATGAAAATTTCCATTAGTTCATTGCGTTGAACATAGTCGATGCTTTTACTCCACTCAGAATGCTCAGGCTTTAATTTCCCTGTATATTTTAAGAGCAATTGTTCGTGATACGTTAATAAGGAATCAAGCCGTTCTTGAATCATTAAGTGAAATTGGGTAGGTAGCTTAGCTAATTCGTTTTCGTGATTATGCAATCGTTGTAACAATTCTAAACTTTTTTTGGAAGTTAAAATCATTTGACGATAGACGACCAATTTACGTGCTTTTACATACTTTTTATTTTTGAAGTAATTACGCTCCTCTTTGTATAAATCATACAGCGTATCCACTCGTAACATACGGCTTTTAAATTTACTTAATGCACCCTTTGTGGATGTATGCTCAGAAGCCTGGCGTACCGCAAGTCGTGTCCAACGAATAATATCATCCTGCAAAATATAAATTTTGCGGAATAGTTTGATCTCATATTTCGGTGGTAAGAAAACAAGATTAACGACAAATGCTGCTAACACGCCAACTAATATAGTAACAAAGCGTATTAAACCAAATGTTAAAAAGTCTTCTCCTTGGAACTCCATAATGGCCACAACTGACACCAGCGCTAACGAAAGAGATTTTTCTAGTTTAAATTTCAACATTAAACCAATAGCTATGATGACGGCTATGCCAATGGCAACCACATGATGGCCAAAAAGCAAGCCGAAAAAGACGGCAATGGTTGCACCTATAATATTTGCTTGAACTTGCTCTACAATGGTTTGATAAGAGCGATAAATAGAAGGCTGAATCGCAAAAATAGCTGCAATTCCAGCAAAAACAGGTGAAGGTAGTTTTAATAGCTCTGCAATAAACAGGGCAAATACGATAGCGACACCAGTTTTAAATACGCGGGCACCTAATTTCATAAAGATGTCCTTTCTGTCTAATATTTTTTAGCTTCTTTACATTATAGAAGGAAGTGCTCATAAAATACATAGATTTGTATGCAGGAATAAGAAAAAGGCGACTTATGATAGAAAGTCGCCTTCGTATGTTCATTATTATAATTGTGAAAATGCGTAATTCACAGCTTTAATCGTTTCAAGAATATCTGCTTCTGTATGTTCTGTAGTTAAGAACCATGCTTCATATTTAGAAGGAGCTAGATTAACGCCTTGCTCAAGCATTAGTTTAAAGAAGCGGCCAAAAATTTCACCGTTAGAGTTTTCGGCTTGCTCATAGTTTTCTACTTTCACATCTGTAAAGTAAATTGTCAGCGCGCCTTTAAGACGATTTAACGTGATTGTCACTCCATGCTCTTTAGCTGCAGCTAAAATTCCTTCTTCTAAAATCCCACCTAACCGATCCATTTCATCGTAAATGCCTGGTGTTTGCAGGACTTCTAAGCATGCAATACCTGCTTGCATAGATGCTGGATTTCCGGCCATCGTTCCGGCTTGGTAAGCTGGGCCTAGTGGTGCGACTGTATCCATAATTTCTTTACGACCACCATATGCACCAATTGGTAAACCGCCTCCAATAACTTTACCAAGTGCTGTTAGGTCAGGTGTTAGACCAAGTAAGTTTTGGGCACCGCCGTAGTGGAAGCGGAAAGCCGTGATAACTTCATCGTAAATTGTTAAGGCTCCTTTTTCTTCGGCTGTAGCGTGTACTAATTCAAGGAAGCCAGGATTCGGTTCAACAATACCGAAGTTTCCTACGATTGGTTCAATTAAAATAGCTGCAATTTCATCGCCCCATTTATTCATTGCTTCTGTAAAAGCTTCAGGGTTATTGAAAGGCACCGTAATAACTTCTTCAGCTGTAGAAGTCGTTACACCTGCTGAGTCTGGTGTTCCTAATGTAGCAGGACCTGAACCAGCAGCTACTAATACTAAATCGAAGTGACCATGGTAGCATCCGGCAAATTTCATTATTTTTGTACGTCCTGTATAGGCACGTGCAACACGAATAGTTGTCATAACAGCTTCTGTACCAGAGTTGTTAAAGCGTACTTTATCCATAGACGGAATGGCTTCTTTTAGCATTTTTGCAAAAGTAACCTCGTATTCAGTCGGCGTTCCAAACAATGTGCCATTTTCAGCGGCATGTGTAATGGCCTTAGCAATGTGAGGGTGTCCATGACCTGTAACGATAGGACCATATGCTGCAAGATAATCAATATAACGATTGCCATCTACATCCCAAAAATAAGCCCCTTTTCCTCGAACCATTGCCACAGGAGAACCACCGCCTACTGCTTTATATGAACGAGAAGGGCTATTTACACCACCAACGATATGTTGTAACGCCTCTGCGTGTACTGCTTCAGATTTTGCGTGATTCATAGTATTGCCTCCTAACTTTTTATACGTAATCTATTGTAGACCTATCAGTGTAAGAAATCCAAAGAAATTAAGGAATATGACTTGATTTGTTACTTGGAGTAAAATAGAACGTACAAGGGAGGAGATAGTTATGACTTTACAAGAAGGACAGAAGGTGCCCGATTTTTCTCTTATAAATGAAAAGGGAGAGAGCGTACAGCTAACTGATTTTAAAGGACAGAATGTTATTTTATACTTTTACCCAAAAGATATGACACCGGGTTGCACAACGGAAGCATGTGATTTTCGAGATAAGTTTGAGGACTTTAGTTATTTAAACGCTGTTGTTCTGGGCGTTAGTCCAGATGATGCAAACAAACATACAAAATTTATTGATAAGCATGGCTTGCCTTTTTCTTTATTAGTAGATGAAGATCATGCTGTAGCGGAGGCATACGGTGTATGGGTCTTAAAGAAAATGTATGGACGTGAATTTATGGGTATTGAGCGTTCAACATTTTTAATTGATTCGGAGGGTAAGTTAATGAAAGCTTGGCGTAAAGTACGTGTGAAAAATCATATTGAAGAAGTTTATGCCTATTTAGCAGAACAGGAGGCGACAACATGAGAATCTATTTTACTTTTGAACCAAGACCAGATTTACGTGAACCATTATTAGCAGAGTTCCCACAAGTCGATTTTATATTTGAAAGCGGAATAACAAATGAAGAGCTTCAAAAAGCGGATGTATTAGTTACATATGGGGAGGATTTATCAACAGAGAGCATTCAACAGGCGACGAAGTTAAAATGGATTTTTGTTGCATCAGCAGGTATTGAAAAAATGCCTTCCCAAGCTATTATGGAACGGGGTATTTTAGTTTCTAATGTAAGAGGTATTCATAAAACACCTATGGCAGAATCAATGCTAGCCCATATTTTAGCCATTAAACGCGCTTTACCTTGGATGTATGAGCAACAAAAGATAAGTGAATGGTCCAAAAAAGCCAAACAAACTGAATTGCGAGATAGTACAGCGCTTATTTTAGGTCCAGGGGCTATTGGCTCGGAAGTGGGTCGCTTATTACAAGCTTTTGGTGTCAAGACTATTGGCTGCAATCGTTCTGGAAATGAAGCGTCAAACATGGATAAGATGATTAGCTTTGGGCAATTAAAAGAAACTTTGCCGAGTGCGGATATTGTCATTTCTGTCCTGCCAAAAACACAAGAAACAACGCATTTATTAAATGAAGAACATTTTATTGCTATGAAGAGCAGTGCGATTTTCATGAATTTTGGCAGAGGGAATTTGGTTGATGAAAAGGTACTCATACAGGCGATTGAGGCTGGGGAAATTGGATATGCCGTTTTGGATGTATTCGAAGAAGAACCTCTGTCATCAAACAATCCACTATGGGCATTGCCAAATGTTATAGTATCACCACATGTCTCAAGCCATTCATCTCGTTATGTGGAACGAAGCTTAGAAATTTTTAAGCCAAGCTTAACAAAATGGCTAAGAGGTGACAGAGATTTAGAAAATGTCATGGAGCTATCGAGAGGATATTAAGAAAAAAAACGATGAAATTAGAGGATTAGTATGTGTGATTGTTGACGAAGTAGCGCTAATTGGATACACTATTTATAACAATTATAAATTAATAATACTTATGGAAGAGGTGCATGACGATGTCTACAACGCATTTACAGGATGCACTGGACACGTTAAAAACAACTGGTGTACGTATTACTCCTCAGCGTCATGCTATTTTGGAATATCTAATTCAATCTATGGCACATCCTACTGCCGATGAAATTTATAAAGCACTTGAAGGGAAATTTCCTAATATGAGTGTAGCGACGGTCTATAATAACCTGCGAGTATTTCGTGAGGTTGGTCTTGTGAAAGAGCTTACTTATGGAGATGCTTCAAGTCGCTTTGATTTCGTGACAAATGATCATTACCATATGATTTGTGAATGCTGTGGCAAGATCGTCGATTTCCATTATCCTGGTCTCGATGAAATAGAGCATTTTGCATCACAGGTAACTGACTTTGATGTGCATTCGCATCGTTTAGAGATATACGGCACATGTCCATCATGTAAAGGTGTTACTGCTAAAGTACAATAAAAATCCTAGCTCTTTTACGGGCTAGGATTTTTTCGTTTTATGATTATAGGATTGGTCGAACTCTTTGCCTTCAAGAGTAGGATCAAGCGTTAATGGCTCATTACAATACATACACATATCAACTCTACCTAAAACTTTTGTATGCTTATGGCAATTTGGACACTCAACTTGAATTGCCCGTGTTGATAATAAACCTATCCAGGCATAGACAACTGTACTACCAATAATACATAAAACACCTAATGTCATGAAAATTAAAACTAATATTGGGCTATTTTTAAAGAATATACCTCCGTACATTACAATAAAACCAATAAAGATTAGTGCTAAAGCGAATGAACGAATTTTATTAATTTTACTTTTATAAGGTTTCATTTATCTTGCCTCCCAATCTAAAATCTACTATAACATATAAGGGCAAAGTATTTTAGCTTTGAGGTAAATCAAAGAAGGAATACTTTTAGAGTATGTCGAATTTTTAACGGAACAAGAGAAGCTATATGAATAAAGGGGGGCTGAACATGGAGCAAGTATTGCGTCCTATATACCAAGAACGTGCGAGTCAGTCAAATACATTAGGCGTTATTTTAGTAGAAAAGCGTGAGGAGCAAAGTAACGTTACAGATACATTTGATACTGTTTTATTAATTATTGTAAAAGAAGCAGAGCAGCCAGTCTTTTCAAAACATTACTTATATGAAGGAAATAAAGTCGCTCTACATACGGTTACGGAAAAATTAATACGAAAATGGCTCCTAATCGGTTCTAATAAGAAAGTAGTCGATTGGATTTTCTTTGGCAGAGTACTATTTGATCGAAATGAATTTCTGCATAAATTAAAAATAGAGTTACAGGAATTTCCGTATAGTGGTCGTAAGATTAAAACGGGCATTCAATTCTCAAAGTTAATCCGTCGTTATTTGGAGGGGAAAGAATACTTTGATAAGGGCAGTTATTTGGATGCATATAATCATGTAGTCGATTCTTTACACCATTTGGGTCGTTTATCGATTATTGATAGTGGTTTATACCCTGAAGTAACTGTATGGGGACAAGTGAAAAAAATTGAACCAGCCATTTATAAGCTATACGAAGAGCTAGTGACAAGTAATGAGCCAATAGAAAAGCGCCTAGAACTTTTATTTTTAGCAAGTGAGTTTTTAATCCATTCTCGTACACGAGATGGAGCACAACATATATTAGAAGTGATGCAAACAAAGGAAACCTGGTCTATTCAAGAGCTACATGACCATCATGAACTCATGAATTACTCAGTTGATTTAGAAGTGTTTGTCGAATACTTAGTGGATAAGGGGTATATTCATATAGAGCCAGTTACTGCGAAAAACGAGATGATCTTTCACCGCCATTATAAGGTCAATAAAGATGCTCTAGAAATCGGTCAATGACTGTAGTATGCTTGTAATCGAGGTATCTAAAAAATACCTCGATATTTTTTTAGAAAAGTAGTTGACGAATAACACATTGGTATTGTATTATATTAATTGTCGCTAAGACATAACGAATAACTCGATGAAAAACATAAAAAACTTTTTCAAAAAGTGGTTGACATGTTTTGAACGAGATGTTAATATAAAGAAGTCGCTGAAAAACGACTTCGAAATGAACCTTGAAAACTGAACAAGCAAAACGTAATCAATAAAGTTTTTAATAGCTAGCCTAGCTAGTGAACGGAACAAAATTTTGGACATCAAAATTGATGCCAGCAAAACAATTTG
>NZ_DJAY01000017.1:0-68633 GCF_002429815.1 Lysinibacillus sp. UBA5990 | reverse complement strand
ACTGGTTCTACTGGTTCTACTGGGGCTATTGGTGTAACAGGAGCTACCGGCTTTACTGGCGTTACTGGTGTAACAGGAGCTACCGGCTCTACTGGGGCTACAGGTATTACTGGTTCCACTGGACCTACTGGGGCTACCGGACTTACTGGTTCTACAGGATCTACCGGCTCTACTGGCGTTACTGGTTCTATCGGCTCTACTGGCGCTACCGGCTCTACTGGGGTTACTGGCGCTATAGGAATTACTGGTGCTACTGGACCTGCGTTTACTGAAGGATTCTCTGCCTTTAAAAACACGTTGGCTGTTAGTGGATCTACTTCAATCACTAACTGGAGTGTCGCGTCACCATACTTTACAACACCTGCATTCAATCCAACAACTGGCATATTCACTGTACCAACCACAGGTAGATATTCCTTTGAAGCAACTATTAACTACTCCACTACTGCTGCCATTAGTGTTACTTTAGGAGGGGGAATTAACCCATCATTTGCAATTAGGCAAAATGCTACAACAAATTTAATTAGTGGCTTATTCCCTGTACTAAACGTCAATGTGGCACTTGTATTAACTTTACGAGCAGTTCTTGGAAATGGCACAATCACTTTGGCAGGAGAAGTGAATTTAAATGCTGGAGATACGATTGATTTGTTCTATGAAGCCAATGGTTTGACTATCTCTCTTACACTAGGTGGAGCTAACTCTGGTGGTATCGTTTGGTCATGTCATCGAATTTCTTAGAACTAGGTTATCTAGAAAATTTGGATATATAGATGTAGAAATAGCAAACTATGAAATAGTTAGTTTGCTATTTCTCTTTTTGTCTTTTGAACTTACTTCAATAAAAAAATAGTACAAACATTATGTTTGTACTATCGTGCTTCTACTAACAAAAAATTTCCGCCAACACTTCAGCGGCAACATGTTTACCTTGTTGGACACATTCTGGGATGGATATTCCTTCGAATGAACTACCTGCCAATTTTACAGTTGGAAAATGTTCTCGTAATTCCTGCTTTATACGTTGGACCTTCGCCTCATGTCCAACGGTGTATTGTGGCATCGCATTTTTCCAGCGTGTAACTACTGTCGTTATCGGTTCTCCATCTATACCGATAGTTTTATTTAAATCCTGTAGCACTGTTTTTTCAATCTCAGTATCTGATAATGCTACAATCGCTTCGTCACCCACTCGACCAATATAACTACGTAATAACACATAATCATCAGGTGAGGTACCCGGCCATTTTCGATTCATCCACGTACATGAAGTGATTGAAAAATCGCTATTTCGAGAGACATAAAATGAGAGCGCGTCTAAATCACCAAGCTGCTCCTTTTTAAATGCCATTGTAACAGTTGCGATAGTTGCAGCTTTCATTGTCCCTAGTTCATTTAATAAATTATACTTACTGAACATCTTATCCGCCATATTAAAGGGTGTAGCAATAATGACTGCATCCGCTTTAATATGTGAGAAATTGTTTAGCATTACATGTACAGACCCATCTTTTCCATGCTCAATTTCTTCGACCTTGACACCTTTCATCACTGTCCCCGGAAGTAGAGATTCCTCAATACTCTCGATTAATGTTTCAAGCCCATTACTAAAGGTTTGAAAAATCCCTTTATTTTCATGAATAAAATCATTACTCAAGAAATTTGTTCCAGCCTTTTTCATCCCTACTAATAAGCTACGATATTTTTGCTCTAGATGATAAAGCTGTGGGAAAGTAGAGCTCATACTTAATTGCTCAATATCCCCTGCAAATGTCCCAGCTAGTAATGGTTCCACTAAATTTTCAACAACCTCTGCCCCAAATCTTCTTCTAAAAAATGCTCCCAATGGTTGATCATCGTCTTGTGCTGAACGTGGGATAAAAAAATCACCTGCCGCACGAACTTTACCGCTTAGTGAAAACAAGCCTGATGTAATAAATGACGAGATATGTGGCGTTTCTCCTGATAATAGATGGCTTGGGATTGGGTATAACTGACTTCCAACAGCAACATAGTGAGGTCCTGCATTACTTGTCATGATTTTATGTTCGATACCGAGATCCTTTGCTAAAGCATTTACATAATTTTCACGGTCAAAAAAGGATTCTGGCCCACGTTCAATAATAAAACCATCTTTTCTTAGTGTTTGAATTTTTCCGCCAAGACGTAATGACGACTCGACAAGTACGATATCTAATGGCAATTCTTTTGTGCTTGCTTGTTTTTGCATATAGAACGCAGCTGTAAGGCCCGTAATACCACCGCCTACAACAACTACCTTTCGTCTTTTCTGAGTCACCAACATCATCACTTTCTTTTCGCTTAGCTTAATTTTTTATAAATCGCATCGACCATTGCATCAATAAATAAAGGATGTGTATTTGGCATCGATGGACGATAATATTTTGCGCCTAGTTCATCACAAACAACTTTACATTCAAAATCATTATCATATAACACTTCTAAATGCTCTGTTACAAAACCTACTGGTGTATAAACAAATGAACGGAAGCCTTTTTCTTCATAAAGCTCACGTGTTAAGTCTTGAACATCTGGTCCAATCCAAGGCTCTGGTGTCTGTCCTGCTGATTGCCAGCCGACCTCAACGTTTTTCAAACCAGTTGCCTCTTGAATAAGTCGGGCTGTTTCAATTAATTGATCCTCATAAGGGTCACCTAAATCTTTAATCTTTTCAGGAAGTGAATGAGCTGAAACAATTAAGCATGCTGTTTCACGTTCTTCTTCAGACATTGACTTAAATGTATCATTAACTTGTTGTTTCCAATACTCAATAAATTTAGGTTCATCATACCAAGATTCTACTGATGTAATCGTTAAGCGATCTCCTGCTGCTTCCACAGCACGGCCATTATAAGATTTAATAGAGAATGTTGAGAAATGAGGAGCTAAAACAATTGATACCGCTTCATTGATGCCCTCTGCCACCATTTGCTCTATTGCGTCCTCAATAAATGGATGAATATGCTTTAAACCAATAAACAATTTATATTCTACAGCATCCTGAACTTCATTTAAACGTGCACATAATGCTTCAGCTTGTGCCTGTGTTGCTGCTGCTAAAGGAGATAAACCTCCAATTGCTTCATAGCGACTACGTAAATCTTCTAAATGCTCTTCCGAAGGTTTGCGACCATGACGAATATGTGTATAGTAAGGTTCAATATCCTCTTCTTTATAAGGTGTTCCGTATGCCATTACCAATAAGCCTTTAACTTCTTTCATTACCCTTTTCACCTCTAAAATTGTTTTATGTTTTCATACATTATGTGATAAAAAGAAGCTGTCCAATCTATTATGTTGGACAGCTCCCTTTCTATGATAAAAATTACGAACATAGAAAAGGACATATTTCACATTTGATTCGCTTTTTTTAAGAACGAGCTTGAATTTGTTGTGCACTATATTCATGAATAAGTGTCGTTAAACGTTTTAAGACCTCTGGATCAACCTCAGGGAAAACACCATGACCTAGGTTAAAGATATGACCTGGCATTTCTAAACCTTGATCGATAATATCTTTTGTACGTTTTTCAATGACTGACCAATCTGCCAATAATAGCGATGGGTCTAGGTTACCTTGGACTGGTTTAGTAATACCATTCGCACGTGCTTCTTTTATTGGTAAACGCCAATCTAAGCCGACAACATCAATCGGTAAATCATTCCATTCTTTCGCTAAATGACTTGCACCGACACCAAATTGAATCAATGGTACGTTTTCTTTTTGTAATTCCGCAAAAATCCGCGTCATAATTGGTTTTATAAATACACGGTAATCTTCCACATTTAAAGCACCCACCCAAGAATCAAATACTTGGATTGCTTTTGCACCAGCTTTAATTTGGGCAGTTACATCTGCAATAATCATGTCAGCAAGTTTATCCATTAACGCAAACCAAGCTTGCGGTTCTGACACCATAAATGATTTTGTTTTGTTATAATTTTTAGAAGGACCACCTTCAATCATGTAGCTGGCAAGTGTAAATGGTGCTCCAGCAAAACCAATCAACGGGACATTTAATTGCTCTTCTGTCAAGATTTTAATAGTCTCTAATACAAATGGTGTATGCTCTTTAGCATTGAATTCACCTAAATTATCAACATCTGCAACTGAACGAATTGGATTAGAAATAACAGGACCAACACCTGCTTTAATTTTTACATCTATGCCAATTCCAGGAAGAGGTGTGACAATATCTTTGTATAATATAGCTGCATCAACATTGTAATTTTCTACAGGTAGACGAGTGACATATGCACATAGCTCTGGTTGATGTGTAATTTCCTCTAATGAATATTTTTCTTTGATGGCACGATATTCTGCCTGAGAACGTCCTGCCTGACGCATATACCATACTGGCGTGTGTGTAGTTTTTTCTCCACGAGCAGCACGCAGAAGTGTATCGTTAAAAGTTGTCATGAATAATTCCTTCCCCTCGATAAATTCATTACTATCCATACGCCCTGGCGTAATTGTGTCCAGATTTCTTACTGTTTACTCTTCTCTTCAAAATCTGCAAAATCGACCAGAGGCTTTATCTTGAATCAGTGGGTTCACCACTCTCTATAGCGGAAAGAGTCTTCTGTATCTTATACTTCGATTTCAGTACAAAAAACATTTGCTGAATCAAGAAAAAAATGTATTATTTATTCCTTTATTATTGATATCCGTTTCCAATAGTAAACGCTTCCTCTGTTATTGTATAGTTTTCCTAGTGAAATGTCATAAAATTGTTCATTCTAGACAGATTCTTTTTAGACAAAGCGTTAGACTTATGCTGAAAAGGGTATAATCACGCTATAATTAGTAAGATTCATAAGGAGGATAAATTGATGAATATTTATTTAACTTCTGGTACTGGTGATTTTTTAGAACAACTGAAAAATAAGTATCCAAATGAGCATATGATCTTAATTCATGGAGAGGGAAATTCCGTATTAATTCATGAAACTGAAGGAAAATCCGTTTTTGCCACACCTCGCAAATTTGAAGTGTTAGATTCAGTAAACGAGTTAGAAGAACATGGATTCTTTGTTCTTAATAATATTCCCGTAACAGATGAAGGACGCCCTGTTTTCGAGCATCGCTTTTTACAACGTTCACATGTCATTGAGGAAGAGCCGGGCTTTGAGTCCTACAGATTACTTCGTCCCATCAAGGATGACACTTATATTGTTATGACTCAGTGGCATGGACCACATTCATTCGAAGCATGGAAAAGCTCTAAAGCCTTTGAAAACGCACATGCAAAAAGAGATGATTCTAGTGGTGTAAATCAGCAGAACATCTTCTCGGCAGCGTCCTACGTTACAACTTATAGTGCTATGCCAAAAGAGGATACAGAATAGACCTACAACAAATAAAAGCTCATCTTCTCAGCACAGGCTGGGAAAATGAGCTTTTCATTATTTAGATACTTTCGCAGTCAATTCGCTAATTACTAAAACAATGACAACTACAATATAAAACATCGGCTGTGTAATCGCACATAATCCTACGATGATCGCTTGTGTAATCATAGCTAGACGTACAATTTGCTTCACAGCTAGTTGACGAGCATTATCCGGCAACGGAAACAGCATGTCCATGCGGAATTCCCCACTTGAAAGTAATGCCTGTTTTAATTGGATAGTCGTTGCAAAGCTTAGTGCCGCGGCAACAATCCATGTAACTATTGGAATGTCTACAAATGCTGCAATTACTGCTGAAATGGCCGTAAGACGGAGCCATAAATAAAAATGATCATCTGTACGAACAAAGGTACGAAATACTAAATACTTTTGAGCGTTATTTTTACCATATGGAACGAATTTATAGAGCCAGTCCATCCAGCCTCGACGTCGGATGCTTCCATGTAAATGGGGTACATCTGTAAAATAATTGGCGAAACGGTAAAAGCTCATCATTCGATTTTGCTCAAGCTTTACAAAATGTTCGTAAGGTACTGGTTCTCCTGCAGATTTTTTTCTAAAGACAATAATATAAATAATACTAATGACTGTAGCTACAATTGATAGAAGCAACTGAGCTTGCAGCCCCATAAAAACAGCGGCAGCAAATATTATTGCTCGAATCAGCCTGTCCACCCAAACCATTTGACCTCGTTCACTATATCGATAGCTGAATTCTCCTCGTACACTTATATATTTCAGCACAATCACAAGTAGGAATATCGACCAAATGTCACCCGTTGTTAAATCCGTCACTGCTTTTAATAGCGGAATACTAACAATGTAGACAATCGCTACAATCCAAACCTGAGACCAAAATGTCCAAGCTAATGCCTTACTAAAATACAGCGACATTTTTGATTCAAGGGGCAATAGGTACACTTGGTCTGGCTCTCTCAAAAGCGTAGTAGGGCGACTAAAGGCCAATAAGACGCCTATAAAAACAGCAATAAGTATTTCAGCTGGGAAATCTGTCTGTACAACTTTCAACCATTCACTATATTGGTAGCCTCCTGCTCCAATTAGAAATACAAGTACAATGGCAATATGCCCTGTAAAAATAAATTGCATATATTTTTGTACTTCTCCTATATAATGCATGAAGCGAGAGGACCATACATCACGCAAGTTCTTCATGGTCCCGCTCCTTTGTCATTGCAATATATAGATCGTCCAATGTTGCATTGGGCATCGCAAATGTTTGTCGCAAATCTGCCATCGTGCCTTGCGCTCGAACTCTTCCTTCGTGCAATAATATAATTCGATCACAATGCTTTTCAGCTGTCGATAGAATATGCGTAGACATTAATATGGAAGCACCTTCTTTTTTCTTCTCATCCATTTGATCTAATAATGATTGAATTCCGAGTGGATCTAACCCCACAAAAGGCTCATCAATAATATAAAGACTAGGATTCACTAGAAAGGCACACATAATCATAACCTTTTGACGCATTCCCTTTGAAAAATGTGATGGGAACCAGTTTAATCTTTTCTCCATTCGAAATTCCTTTAAAAGTACTTCAGAACGAGCATCTAGAGTTGCCTTATCAATACCGTAAGCCATCGCTGTTAATTCTAAATGTTCCCTCAATGTTAGCTCATCGTAAAGCACAGGGGTTTCAGGGATATAAGAAAAGGCTGTACGATACTTGTCCGTATCTTCCTTTAACGTTACCCCATTAAGGTAAATATCCCCTTCTTTTGGCAACATTGTTCCTATTATATGTTTAATCGTTGTACTTTTACCGGCCCCATTCAAGCCAATTAAGCCAACAAGCTCTCCTTTTTCAATAGTAAAAGATAAATCTTTAATAACAGGTTTTCTTGTATATCCACCTGTTACATGCTGTACCTCTAATACTGACATAACCTCACTCCTCTTCTTGTTTTATATTTTATCAAAAATTAGCAAATGATACAGGTTTGAGTATGATAGAATGAATTTACATATAAGATAAGGGGGAAATTCTCATGAGCGATTGCCTATTTTGCAAAATTATCGATGGATCCATTCCAAGTACAAAAGTTTATGAAGACGATCATGTCTATGCATTTACAGACATTTCACCAGTTGCAAAAGGTCATACTTTACTAATACCAAAGCATCACTGCCAAGATCTATACGAAATGCCAGAGGATGTTGCACGCAACTTATATGCTGCGGCACCGAAAATTGCGAATGCCATTAAGGCTGCGTTTGAGCCAATCGGTTTGAATACGATTAATAATAATGGGGCAGCGGCTGGACAAACTGTGTTCCACTATCATCTACATTTTATTCCGCGTTATGACGAAAAAGAAGGCTTAGGTTTAGTTTGGCAAACACAAAAATATTCACCAGAACAATTGGCTGAAGTGGCAGAAAGTATTAAAGCCAACCTATAACGATTTTTGTCATATATTAACATTTTAATAACCCACATACTGTATTGCAAATATAAAAATTTTAGCGTACAATCACAAATAAGTTTCGCTAACGGTCAAGAGGACACGTTGGGAAACTAATAGATTAGCTCAGTCGAGGAGAGATAAAAAATGAATACAAAGAATTTAGTATTAATGGCCCTTTTAGTTGGGATCGGTGCGGCACTATATGTCGTTACACCAGGAATGATTAACGGCATGAAACCCGATTTCATGTTAACAATGATGTTTATTGGCATATTATTGTTTCCTACAGTGAAAGAAACGTTTTTACTTTCGCTAGCAACAGGTGTACTTTCAGGTTTGTTCACAACATTTCCTGCCGGTCTAGTTCCAAACATTATTGATAAAGCTGTAACAGGCTTTGTGTTTTTAGCTGCTGTAATTGTTCTAAAAAAGATAGCAAATAGCTTCGCTGTCTCTGCAGTTTTAGTTGGTTTAGGAACTATACTATCAGGTACAGTCTTTTTAACAGTGGCACTTTTTGTTTTCAATGCAAATGTAGGTGCAACGTTTGCGATGCTCTTTATTGGGGTTGTCCTTCCAGCGGTAGCATTTAATGTCGTTGCTTTTGCTATTATTTACCCTATTGTTGCAAAATTAGTGAAGCGCTCTAAATTTGTGACTGCCATTTCTCAGATTTCATAAATACTAACTTTAAAATAATCGAAAGAAACTGAACGGTGATGCTCTATCACTTGCTCAGTTTCTTTTTCTTTTTGTATTCATGCAATTCATGGTTTAATAGTAGTTAATCATGACAAGAAATGAGGTATATAATATGAAAGCAAAACCTTTCTTAATTGGACTAGCAACAGGTATTATTGGTGGAACAGTTGCTGTGCTGTTCTCAACCCCACAATCAGGCCAGCAGTTACGCACAACGTTAAAACAAAATGCTGACCAAACAAAAGGTATGCTCCTTGATGTTAAACAACAAGTAGGGACTGTGAAACATTCTGTCAATACATTAACAAACGAAGTTAAAAATAATATCCCACAAATAATAAATGATTTAAAACAAACAATTACGACTTTTACAGAAGAAATAGAGCCAAATAAAAATAATTTGCAACAAGAATTAGATGCTTTACAGAATTCGATAAGCGAAATCGAGAAAAACATTGCACAATTCACAGAAAATAAGAAAAAACCGCAGGAAAAAATTAGCGACTAAAGTCCTCTTTAGACGCAAGTTAATCTATTTTTCCACCAAAAACTATTGCTATAATATTATTTTTTAACCACTTTTCAATTTTTTAATTTTTCTAACTTTAAACTTTTTTTCTTTACTGCTATAATATTTTTAAAAATGTGAAAGAAAGCAGTAGGTGATGGTTTTGTCAGAGGAATTATACACACAAAAAGAAGCAATGCTTTATAGTCAAAGAATCGCACAATTATCGAAAGCATTATGGAAAGCGGTTGAAAAAGATTGGCAACAATGGATTAAACCATATGATTTAAATATTAATGAACATCATATTTTGTGGATTTCCTATCATTTAAAAGGGGCATCCATTTCCGATGTAGCAAAGTTTGGAGTTATGCATGTATCTACAGCATTTAATTTCTCCAAAAAATTAGAAGAACGTGGCTTCCTTAAGTTTTCGAAGCGAGATGACGATAAACGTAATACGTATGTTGAGCTAACTGAAGCTGGTACAGAGCTCATTGTAGAGATGAATAAAAACTACCATAATACTTATCATTCTGTATTAGAAGGATCATTGGCCTTAAAAGACTTATATGGCCGTTTCCCAGACTTTTTAGACGTAATGGCTGTCATTCGTAATATTTATGGTGAGGATTTCATCGATATTTTTGAACGCTCCTTCCAGCATTTCCGTGATTCCTTTGACACGCTTGAAGAACGTCCAACTGTAAAAGGTTAAATAAGGCTATCGTACAGATATTTCCTGTGGATTCTAGCTGTTTATTCAGGAATAAATCATGTGAAAGGAGGTATTTCAGAAATATTTCTGAAGTACCTCCTTTCTCTTGCATTCTAAGACAATTCAATTTACATTAAATAGGACACTTCCTATTTTCGGAGTTGATAATAAACCATGCACTGTTGGAAAATTTTAAATCTTGAACATCATTATGGCACTACGCGTATTATTATAATGGGTGTCATTACTTTCTTATCCGTTTTTTCAGTATCGTATGTGACGTTTAATTTATTCAATGAAGAGCACTATACAGATCGTTTATTCTGGCTCTTTGTAATAGCTGTATTAACACTTTATCCGGTTCACAAGTTTTTACACTTTCTGGCTCTTTACGATTTACGCCAGCATCTTAAATTGCGTGTCCGTACGCAATTTTATCTAATTCCGGTTTTACACATGCGTATTCATGAGCCTTTATCCAAAAACCGATATATATTAGCACTTCTTACACCTTTTATCGTTCTCAATACTAGTATTATAATAGGCACTTGGCTACTACCAGCATACACACATTATGGTACATTGCTGTTAGCGTATCACTGTAGTCTATGTTTGATTGATATACTTTACGTGAAATATTTATTGCACTCTCCAAAAAACTCACAAATTGAAGAAACACCAAAGGGCTATGAAATTTTAGTTCCACCAACTGTTCACTAAATTGCTTGTACTTGTTTTTTAATGGCGTTCTTTGTTATGCTATTACTATTGAAAGAGGGGAGGAATAGACTTGCTATTAATGATTGTAGTTCTATTCTCGGTATTCTATTTATTTCAAATTAACCGTATGACATATGCTCTATGTATGCGACGTGAAATTCCCGAAGAAAACCAGCCAAAAATATTCCGAACTATAAATATACTTATTACCATTTTACTTGTCTCATTTTATATTGAAATTTTATACGCAGTATAACAACTGAAAAGTAAAATACATTCACATCCGCACGCTACAAGATAAGTTGAGTCCCCATAAAACAACTACTCAAACCATTACTAATGGCTTGGATCTCTGGCATGCGGCGTGAATGCTAACATTGTTAAGAAAAGCTAAGAGTTAATGGAGCTCTTAGCTTTTCACTGTTTTATTAATTAATATAGGAACGCTGCACCAACGATAATTAATAAAATAAATAACACAACTAATAAAGCAAAGCCTGAGCCGTAGCCACCGCCACCGTATCCTCCGTTGCCCATAACTTCACCCCCTTTCTTTTCTATATCCTATGCGCTTCAAAAATTGAAATATAGGCAATACTCAAGGGGGAACCATTTTGTTTTTAAAACGTTTATGTTATAGTAAAAAATGGACGAAACCATGTTAGGAGAGAATATCCACTATGAAAAAGACAGTTTTATCTTTAACTTTAGCTGCTTCTGTTTTAGCGCTTGGTGCGTGTAGCGGCGGAGATAGCAAAGCAATCGTTACTTCTAAAGCTGGCGATATTTCAGTTGCTGACTTTAATGAAAAAGCCAAATCTTTAACAGGCTCATATGTATTACAACAAATGGTGACTGAAAAAGTATTGTCTGACAAATATGAAGTAACAGATAAAGAACTTAAAGAAGCTTATGATACTACAGCTTCACAATTTGGTGATGGTTTTGCACAAGCACTTGCTGAAAGTGGCTTAACAGAACAAGGCTTTAAAGATTCTTTACGCGTTCAACTTCTTCAAGAAAAAGCTTTAAAAGATCAAGCTATTAAAGAAGAAGATGTGAAAAAATACTACGAGCAAATGAAAACAGAATTAAATGGTCGTCATATTTTAGTAGCAGATGAAAAAACAGCAAAAGAAGCCATTGAAAAAATTAAAGGTGGCGCTAAATTTGCTGATGTAGCAAAAGAGTACTCAACAGATACAGCTTCTGCACAAAATGGTGGAGAGCTTGGTTGGTTCTCTGTTGGTTCAATGGTTGATGAGTTTAACGATGCTGCTTATGCGCTTGAATTAAACACTTTAAGTGGGCCAGTAAAGTCTAGCTTCGGCTATCACGTAATCGAAATTACGGACAAGCGTGACGTGAAAGATGTTGGTTCATTTAAAGATGAAGAAGAAAAAATTCGTACATCGATGTTAAGTAAATTGAACCAAACAGGTGAAGCGCAAACTATTCTAAAAGACATCGTTGCGAAAATGGCAAAAGATGCAAATGTTAAAACTTCTGATAAAGATTTAAAAGATTCCCTAGAATTCTTTACTACAACAAGTGAAGAACAAGCTAAAGCAGCTGAAGAAGCAGCTAAAAAAGCAGAAGAAAATGCTTCTAAGGAAGAATCTAGCGACAAAGCAGAAGATACAGATAAAGAATCTAAATAATTAGGATGATTGACCTTTTTCATTAAAGGAGCGACATCCTCAAAAAAAGGGAGCATCTCATAATACGGATGCTCCCTTTCTCTTTTGCTATTTTACTTTAAATTGGCTTATTTCGGCTTGTAAGTCATTCGACATTGTCTGGAGAACATTTGCTGCACTTGCAATTTCCTCGTTAGAAGCCGTTTGCTGCTCTATAGAGAGCGCGATATGCTGTATACCTGAAGATGTGCTATTTGCAATACCAACAATTTCTTTCGTTGCATAATCTGTTTGGCTGGCCTTCTCATTTACACGCAATACTATATCCGTAACTTCCTTGGTACGATGGCTAATTTGTTGTAAATATTCTACAATATTTTTAAAGGCACCGCCTGTTTGTTCAACAGCCTCTCGCCCTTCCTCCACAAATTGTGTACCACTATTAATAGCATAAACTGCGCTTGATGTTTGGCTTAAAATATCATCTACTAATGTTCTAATATTGTCAGCAGCTTTCCCAGATTCCTCAGCTAGTTTTCTTACTTCATCGGCGACAACCGCAAATCCTTTTCCTGCTTCTCCTGCACGTGCTGCCTCAATGGAAGCATTCAATGCAAGCAAATTTGTTTGATCCGTAATGCTTGTAATGAGTGCTACAATTGTACTAATTTCCTTCGATTTTTCCCCTAATGCATTGACAACTTCTGTTGATTGGTGAACAGATTCATTAATAGTATTCATTTTTCCAATCGTTTGTTCAATTAACTGTAATCCTAAATCAGCCTTTTGATTCGTTTCATTCGCTATATCTGCAACTGCCTGTACTGCGGATGAAGCATGTTCCATATCTTTAGAAATTAAGTTAGCAGAGTCGGATAATAAATCCATTTGCTCCAATTGACCTTCCGCACTAGCAGCAATTTCACGAATCGCAACAGAAATGGTTTCAACTGTGTTACTACTTTGCTCTGTAATTGTCGTAAATTCATTTGTATATGCAGAGACATCCGTAGATGCTTTATTCGCCTTTTCAATAACTGAGCCAATTTGCTCTAACATATGATTAAATTCAGTCGATAACTGACCAATTTCATCTTTCAATTTATCATCAATACGTACTGTTAAATCGCCATCCGCAGCTTGCGTCATTGCTTTTAACACGCGCTTTACACGCTTTAAGACGATATATCTTGTACATAAAGAAATAATTACCGTCCCAATAAATAGTGAAATAAAAGTATTGATGGCAACACCCGCGCTACCATTTAACTCCACTACCTTTTCGATTTGTTGGCTGACGAACTCAGAAATATGTGAGCTAATAAATAAACTGATACCAATAGCTAGTATCATCTTGAAAATCAAACTTTTCCAAAATTTTATTTTACGTGAAACAAGTTCCTCTTTATCCATTGTTTTTCCCCATTCCTATAAATTCTTCCTATATTCTAAAATAAATACAGTATTGGTACAATGGATAGGTACTGAAATTCCACAGATATATAATTAGACTTATATAAAAGCTCGCTCACACAGTGATTTAGAAACAAAAATTTCACAAACAATATGTTGAGTGATTAAAATGTTGGCTTATAAAACGATCGGTTATCCAGAGGGAATAGTCGCTCTGTAAATTCACCAGGTGCCGTTTTACCTAATGCTCTAGTCAGCATATTCATCTTAGCATCGATGTTATCAATATAATGTAAAATTTCTGCTTCTTGAACCATCGGCTTTTTCGGGCTACCCCACTCTTCCTTACCGTGGTGAGATAATACCATATGCTGTAAAAGCATCACTTCTTCACCTTCGATTTCTAGTTCACTAGCAATCTTAGCAATTTCATTCACCATAATCGTAATATGTCCTAATAGGTTGCCCTCCACTGTATACGTCGTAGCAACTGGTCCAGACAGCTCCACAACTTTTCCAATATCGTGCAAAATAATACCTGCATATAACAGGTCTCGATTAAGAGTTGGATATAAATCAGCAATGGCCTTACCTAGTTTTAACATAGACACCATATGATCTAATAAGCCAGAAGCATAATCATGATGATTTTTAGTAGCCGCTGGAAAAACTAATATGGCGTCTTGATGTTTTTTAATAGCTGCTCTCGTAATACGTGAAATATTTGGATTTTTAATATCAAAGAAAAATTGATTCAACTCTTCAAATAGTTGTTCCTTTGGTGTTGCAGAGGAGGGTACTAAATCATGAATGGCAATTCCTTCTTCTGGCTTTGCCACACGAATGGCTTTGATGCGCAATTGATTTTTCCCTCTGTAGTCGTGAATTTCTCCACCGACACGTACAATGGCTTCAGCATGATACATCTTTTCATGATCTTCATTTGTATCCCAAAGCTTAGCCTCAATATCTCCACTTTTATCTTGTAATATTAGCGACATAAATGGCTTCCCAACAGTGGTAACTCCTTTTGTCGCTTGTTTAATTAATAAATATTGATCAACCGATTCTCCAACCTGGAGCGTTGTAATTCCTTTCATGTTGACGCCACTCCCCTTTCATTTGCTAGTGCCCCTACATCAATAATTTGCTCTTTCGGCCAATGTTTGAGCATTTCGTCATGGCAAGTAAAATATAAAATTTGACGTTCATATCCTACTTCTTTCATTAATTGTACCATTTTGTCTGTACGGTTTCGATCAAAATGGACAAACGGATCATCCATAATAATCGGGAATGGCGCTGAGGTCATCAACGTTTGCGCAAGTGCCATACGTAATGCAATGTAGGCTTGCTCCTTAGTCGCCTGCGATAATTCGACCATTTGATAACGGAGTCCCGCCACATCTTTCGCAATAAAGTAACCCTCTTCATGAATCGTAAGTTGATCGTAGCGCCCTCCTGTAAGTAATTGGAATATCCCATTCACCTTCGATAAAACATGTGGCAATTTTTCTTCCCGAAGACGAAATAATGTTTCATGAATAGCAGTCGCCACCGCTTTTTTCGTTGCCCAATGCTCAATCAGCTGCTGTAACTCCGACTTTTCCTGTTCAAACTGTTGAAGCATTTGGCCATATTTTTCGTCATTTAATAACTGTTCTTTTTCAATTTGCAAGGCAGCACGATGCTCAAGACATCGGTCTATTTCCACTTGCAAAGAAGTTTGCTCCTGCTCTAAAACACGCATATTCTCTATAACAGAGTCCTCTATTAACTCATCGTGTTTAGATAAATTCAACGAGGCTAATTGAGCCTGAACCGTTTGAAGCTCTGTCGTAATTTTCCTCTGCTGCTCAAATTGCTCATATCTCTCATAATAAGCTCTCTCGTTTTGCACCTGCGCTTCGTTCAATAGCTTTGTCATATCAGCGGTATAACAATCTATTCGTGTTTGTCCATTTTGTAGTTTAATCTTGATGTCAGCTAGCTGAGCTTGTGCTTGCTGTACTTGCTGTTGCTGTTGCTGCGCTTCCAGGTAGGCTGTGCGCAAATACATATATATTTCATGTTCATTATAAATTTCATTTAGTACTTGTTGAAGCTGTTCATAAAGACTGTTCTTTTCATCCTGAATTTCTTGTAAAAGGATAATTGAGCCGTCCCTTTTTACCGCCAATTCTTGCACATTTCGTATGCGCATAAATAATTCTGGCATTAACGTTCTAGCTATCGTACCTTGTAATCGATAGCGTTCTAAAAATTGCTGCAATGACTGCGTAGTTTCTTCACTCTCTGTCTCTGCTTGCTGAATTTTATATTCCAATTGGGCATACTGCTGCTCCTTATCACTTTGCTGCTCATTGACATGTAACCAGCGATTTTCCAAGCTTTGTTGTTTTAGGAGTATAGTTTGTACAGTCATTTCATCTTGCTCTAATTGTCGTAAGAGGTGACTATTTTCTTTATTGGGCGTCTCAGTCGCTTGTCTAACAAACTTTATCAACAATACTGTTATGATTGTCAAAACTACACCAATAATGGCTACTGCCATATTTTTTTGCATAACCCCATAAACAAATGACAATAAACCAATCAATAAAATCATCCAAGAAAAATAATTAGGCTGCCTTTGTTTAGTCCGTTGCGATTTGGCAGCACGCAATTGCTCTAGCCTCCGCTTTTGTTGAGGCCACTGTGCTAAAATATGTTCTTCTTCCTTTGTTAATGACTCCTGCTTTAGCCTTTGCTTTTGTTGCGTTATGGCGTCTAATTCTTGATGGACTTGCTCTAGCGAACGTAAATGAAACTTTAGCTCATCCTCCGCTGCTTCCAGCTTTTTTAATTGCTGTTGAAATTGCTGTTCCTGCTGTAAGGATACTGTTTCTCCAAGAAGAATGTTCTGTGCCTCTTTTTCTTGCACACCCAATAAACGAAACTGCGTATCAATTTCTTGCTCGAGCATAAAGAGATCATCTCGTAAGTTTTTCTCCTTCACGATCAACTGATGCCATGTTGCCTCTTTTTGCATGAGAAGGCCCATTTCATTTATGGTTTGCTCATTCACAGTAGCTAGCACTTTGTCCTGTAGCAATTGATATTGTTCTTTTAATTGCAGCAAATGCTGACTTTCGTGTAAAAGACGGTCCTTTACTTGTTCATATCGTCTTACACCTTCTGATGGAAATTGAACATGCTGATCATTCCCTAATGCTTGCTGCAACATCTGTTGTTGCTTGATAAGAGGCAAGGCCTGCTTTTGAACCGTTAAATATTGCCATTGTTGTTGTTGCTTTTTTTGAGTGGCATAAAGTTTCTCTAGGTTTTGCTCAAGGAGTTGCAATTGTTGTAATTTATCCTCAAATGTTTGAATCTTACCTTGCTCGAGTCTAATCGTTCGCTCCAGTTGCTTTAACTGCTCAATTTTTTGATTAATTACTGGAACTTTACCTGTCTTCTTAAATAACTCGTTCGCCTCTTTGTCCATTTTTTTCTCAAGAGCAGACAGATGCTGAATACCTGTTGTGCCAGAGGAGAGGAGAAGATGTGTTAGTTCCTCCTCTGACATTTTTTCAATACCTTGAAGCTCATGCAATGAAAAGGAAAAAATGGATTCAAAGGATGCTCTAGAATAGCCATATAAAAGCTTAGCTAACAGCTCCTCCTGTCCCGTTGTACCATCTTCAAGATAAACAGTAACATCACCTGCAGCCTTGCCCTTCACACGCTCAATAATGCATGAGCCATAAATAGGGTGTAATAGTGTCAGTTGACCACCAAACTTCGTCGATGCTTTTGGTTCATATTTGCGCTGTGTCTGCTGCCTTGTTGGAAAGCCAAAGAGCATCTGTAAAACAAATTGCTGAATCGTTGTTTTTCCTGCCTCATTTAATCCATAAAAAATTGTAACGCCTTCATTTAAGGGAATCGTCAGGTTTTCGTGCTTACCAAAGCCATAAATTTGTAGTTTTTTGATTGTTAGCATGTGCATCACGCCCTTTGAATTTCTTCCGCCAATAGTGACTGTGCGTTGTGCGTTAGATTCTTTATATCCTTTTCAGATAAAGGCTCGATCAGCCTAGCGCCACCAGCATACTGGTATAAGTCTTTTAGTATATCCTTCCAGTCATTACTATCCCATTGCTCCATTAAACTTACGACTGATTGCGTGGCAGCAGAATATTCACCATGAATCGAAGGTTTTTGTAACACCATTTTTTGTACCCAACACATTGGCTCAATCCCCTCTTCTGCCTCTCGAATGGTCTCCAGCCACGCGTCCACCGTCGCATGCTCAAACAAGGCCTCTGTCTGCTCATCAATATTTTTTAAATAAAGTTCCACTACCGCCGCTCCCAATGAAGTACGATTGACAGCAATTGCTTCTTCGCATCTTTTAAGTAATTCATTAGCATGTACGATATTCGTACAATCCACCTCTATCGTGTTATAAACAATGGCGGAGGTAGGCATAAAATCAAGTTCACATGTTGTTTGAGATAAAGTTACATCATAGAAACCTTTTATTCCTTGTTCTTTACGATGACGACTTTGAATATTGCCTGGATAAACTATAGGGGGGTTTTCATGTAAGAGCTGTCGTTTATGAATATGTCCCAACGCCCAATAATGGTAGTTCTTTTCAAGCAGCTGCTGTTTTGTAAATGGAGCATATAAAGCATGTGAAGTATCGCTAGCCTCACTGCCATGCAACATGCCAATATGAATTGCATGAGAATCTTGAGCGATTGGATAAGTATCAACAACCGACTCCTTTAAGTGGCGTTCACTATAGCTGAAGCCATATATACAGACTTGCTGACCACGGATTTTCAAATGGACAACACTTGTCTCAGCCGGTAATTCATAAACATTGCTTGGTAAAGAAAAACGTGTCCAAGTTCCTTTTAAATGATCATGGTTCCCATAGCTAATAATTACAGGAATATTGTGCTGAAAAAGTTTCTCCATTGCCTCTTGAAATTTTCTTTGAGCTTGTAAACTGCGATTTTCACCATCGTAAATATCTCCGACAATTAATAAAAAGTCGGGCTGCTCCTGAATCGCCTTTTGAATAATTTTATCAAAAGCATCAAACGTACTTGATCGAATTTCTTTCAAAATGTGTTCAGGTAAGCCAAATAAGCCCTTAAATGGACTATCTAAATGTAAATCTGCCATATGGAAAAAACGAATTGCTGACATCCAATCACCCCAACTATAGATAATTCCCACCTCAGTTAGTTACTACAAACTATCAACCAAGGCAGTCATATGATTACAAAACCGAATATTTGTTCTATTTTATCATACTTCCCTATTTATGAAAAATGGTAATGCTTAAAAAAAAGTGCCGACTTACTTTTTCCACAATTTTCGTAATTTATCAAATAGTTTACTAGTTTTACCGTGAAGTTTATAAATCTTCTATGTATAATAGATATATATTTCAATAAAAGGGTGGGGTTTGTATGGAGAATTATCGTTTCACAGCTTTCGAAAAAACAGGGGAAACATTGTTTGATGAAACATGGACTTTTGAAAATGATGAGGCTGCTAAATTAAATGGCCAACAACAAATAGAAGAAAAAGGTGTTGCCAACAAAACTCATCGTCTTGTAAACGCTTCAGGTAAATTAATTTTATTCCATGTTTAATAATTGAGAAAAGGCACGTAGGATATCTACATGCCTTTTCTTATTTTTATTTCCCTACAAAGACAGGTGTTCTTTTCTCTACAAAGGCATGAATTCCTTCTAAATGATCTGTCGTTTTACGCATAGTTGATTGACCTTCCGCTTCCATTGCAAGGATATTTTCGAGCTGTGGTAAATTTTGAGCGTGTAAAATATTTTTTGTCGTAATCATAGAAGAAATAGGTGAGGCAAGCATTTTACCAACTAGCTGATCTGCCATTGCAAATACAGTGCCGGCTGGTGCTATATAGTCAATTAATCCTGCATCTAATGCTTCTTGTGCTGTAAGGACCTTACCTTCCCAAATCATTTGTTTCGCTTTCACAGTCCCGACACGTTCCTTCATAAAGAAGTGACCACCTCCATCCGGAATCAGCCCTATCCCTATGAAATTCATAGCTAGCTTACTATTTTCACATGCCACAACAATATCTGCCCCTAGTGTTAAACTAAAGCCAAGACCTGCCGATGCACCATGAACTGCCGCAATGACAATCATAGGTAGCTGATAATAGGCCTTAACGATGCGTGTAAGATATACCATCGCTTCATCAATATTTAGAGGCTTATTTGAATCAAGCATCGCCTTAATATCGCCTCCAGCAGAAAAGACCTTCCCTTCTCCACGAATAACAAGTACTTGTATATCTTTTTCCTGTTGCAAAGCCTCAAAGCATTCAGCGAGTTCTCGCATCATAACGTCATCCATCGCATTCATCGCCTGAGGACGGTTCAATGTTAACGTTGCACGGCGATCTAACATTTCTAAAGTAATCGTTGAAAATTCCATCTCCATTACCCCCAAATATGAATAGTCATTCACTATTACTATTCGTGTTTTTTTAGAAAACTCCTTCTCCGCTAAACAAATTCGCTTTTGCTTATGCTATATTAAAGGACGAATATTGTTATAAAGGTGGTTACACATTTTGACACAAAAAGACTATCGTATATTACTTTATTATAAATATGTTACGATTGAAGACCCTATAGCATTTGCTGAAGAACATTTAGCATTATGTCAAGAACTCGGACTTCTTGGCCGTATTTTAGTTGGTTATGAAGGAATTAACGGAACTGTTTCGGGGACTATTGAACAAACAGACGCTTACATGAATCATATGAAGGTAGATCCTCGATTTAGCGATATCATGTGGAAAATTGACGAAGCTGATGGGCATGCTTTCAAAAAAATGCACGTTCGCCCTCGCCGCGAGATCGTTCACTTAGGTTTAGAAAATGATATTAATCCATTAGAAATAACAGGAGAATATTTATCTCCAAAGGAATTTATGGAACAAATGCAAGAAGAGAATACAATCATTATCGATGCACGGAATGACTATGAATTCGACCTTGGTCATTTTAGAGGCGCTATTCGACCAGATATTGAAAATTTCCGTGACTTACCAGAATGGATGGAAACACATAAAGAAGAATTTGCTGATAAAAAGATTTTAACTTACTGTACAGGTGGAATTCGTTGTGAAAAATTTTCTGGTTGGTTAAAACGTGAGGGCTATGGAAAAAGTGTTGGTCAATTACATGGTGGAATTGCCACATACGCGAAAGATCCTGAAGTAAAAGGTCAACTCTGGGATGGTCAAATGTTCGTTTTTGATCGTCGTCGCAGTGTACCAATCAATCAAGTGGAGCATGTCGTTATCGGAAAAGATTATTTCACAGGTGAGCCTTCCGAACGTTATACGAACTGTGCAAATCCCGAATGCCATAAATTAATGCTATGTGAAGAAAAGCATGAAGACTTTTATATGCGTAGCTGTTCTGATGAGTGCCGTCGTGCCAAACGTAACTTCTTCGTTGAGGAGCATGGCTGGACGGTAAATCAAATCGAAGAGCAAATCGCTAAAATTGCAAATGCCCAAAACGCAAATTCATAATAGACATCACTCCATTACTTGGCGGCAAAAAGAGCATCGTTTATGACGATGCTCTTTTTGCACTAAACTTCTGCTAAAAAACGTCCTACCTGAATACCACTAAATAAACAGCCACCAACAAACGTGCCTTCTAAAGCGCGGTAGCCATGAACACCACCGCCTCCGAAGCCACTTACTTCCCCAGCAGCAAATAATCCTTGAATAGGCTGACCATCTATCCCTAACACTGCCCCATTTAAGTTTGTTTGTAAGCCACCTAAGGTTTTTCTTGTTAAAATATTTAATCGTACCGCAATTAATGGCCAATTTTTAGTATCTAAAATTTTATGTGGCTTAGCAACACGTACAAGCTTATCCCCAATATAATTTCTGGCACCGTGAATGGCGTTCACCTGTAAATCTTTTGTAAACTTATTATCCATTTCTCGATCCCTTGCTAAAATTTGCTCTTTAATTTTCATGAAATCGAGTAAATTATTGCCTGCTAGTTTATTCATTCCATCTACTAGTTCTCTTAAATCATTTGCAATCACAAAATCCTCACCATGGTTTTTAAAGGCTTGGATTGGAGCAGGTGGTCCGGGCATGATCCTTTTTAAAACATCTCCAATGCTTTTGTTTGTTAAATCCGGATTTTGTTCCGAGCCAGATAGAGCAAATTCTTTTTCAATAATTTTTTCTGTTAAAATAAACCAGGAATAGTCATAGCCTGTTTTTTGAATGGTTTCTAGTGTACTGAGTGTATCGAATCCAGGGAAATTAGGTGCATGAAATCGGTTACCTTCTGCATCAAACCATAAGGAAGAGGGACCTGGCAAAATTCGTATTCCATGATTAGGCCAAATCGGATCCCAATTTTTTAATCCTTCTGTGTAATGCCACATACGATCACGATTCACAATACGTCCCCCTGCATGCTCTGTAATTTCTAGCATTCTCCCATCTACATATGCAGGGACACCACATACCATATTTTTAGGAGGGGTCCCTAATCGTTCAGGCCAATTTTTTCTCACTAAATCGAAATTCGCCCCGATACCCCCACTTGCCACAATAACGGCTGCAGCCGCATAAGAAAATTCTCCGACTCCTAATCTTGAGCTTTTTTCCCCTCGACTGATAAAGGTTTCTGCTAGTACTGTTCCACTTATCCCCATAATCTTTCCGTCTTGCTGAATAAATTCATCCACACGATGTCGTGGTTTAAAATCAATATAGCCATCTTTTATTGCCTGTTTGACTTTATCCACAAATGGCTTAACAATGCCTGGACCTGTTCCCCATACAATATGAAACCTCGGCACTGAATTTCCATGTCCACCAGCAAGAGAACCACCCCGTTCTGCCCAGCCAACAACAGGAAAAAATTTAATCCCCTTCGACTTCAACCAATCATATTTTTCACCAGCAGCAAAATCGACATAGGCCCTCGCCCATTTATATGCCCAGGAATCCTCATCTTCTAAACGATCAAAGCCTGCTGTCCCTAACCAGTCCTGCCATGCCAGCTCCTTACTATCCTTAATGCCGAGTCTTCTTTGTTCAGGAGAATTTACTAAAAATATGCCACCAAAGGACCAAAATGCCTGTCCCCCTAATGAATTTTCAGGCTCTTGATCTACTAAAAGTATTTTTTTCTTTGCATCGACTAACTCGCAGGCTGCCACTAAGCCTGCCAGTCCGGCACCAACTATTGCAACATCGTATTTCATTACTACACCCCCAAATCAATCATCCTTAATTTAAATTCTTCTCTCATAGTCTATTTACCTTCTAAAAATCAAAGTTTTGTCTAAAATGTGACAAGGCAAAATGTTCGTTTTCTTTCATGAAACAAACTAGTTCTAACTTAGAACAATTAATTAATTCCATTTAATTGCCATATAATATTTTTGCTATAAGCTTCATGGAACCTTGATACAATCAGTCTTTTTAAATAACGTTAACGCTTTCATTGTACACCCCTAAAAGACGAACATTATCAAGCTTAAATGCACAAAATATTCGTGTATTGGTATTTTTCAGACTTTTGAAGTCAATTTTTTTTTAGTTTTTTAGAAATATCATTGACAAAGGTGAACAATAGGGATTATGATGTTAACAAATTTAATCATAAAAAATATAACGACGGAGACACACTAGTCGAAAGAAAATCCAAAGAGAGCTGATGGTTGGTGTAAATCAGTGATTTCTACGATAATAGTTCCACTCCTGAATAGTTAAGCTGAACCATCTAAGTAAGCTTATCCGTCTCATGCACGTTACGCATATTGCTAAGACTGCAAGAATAGGTTTTTCTAGCAGTGATTAAGGGTGGTACCGCGAACCAATGTTTATACAGCCTTTCGCCCCTTACAACACAATAACTGTGTTTGTAAGGCGTGAAAGGCTTTTTATATTGCTTTCGATTCGGAAAGGAGATTGTTTGCATGTTGTAAGATGTTAGAATTTTACAAATTTCAGACCGTCGTCAATAAGACCACAATTTACATTTATTAAAAAGGAGCTAATTATAATGATTACTGCCACAAAAACAATTAACGTATTTATTGCTGACCCACTAAGTGAGGATGGGATTTTCCCATTACGCCAGGAACAAGATTTAGATTTAAACATTATCGTAGACACTGGCCTAGCACCAGAAGAATTAATCGCTAAAATTGCAGATGTAGACGTGTTACTTGTTCGTTCACAAACTACTGTGACACGTGAAGTAATTGAAGCGGCAAAAAGCTTAAAATTAATTGGTCGTGCTGGTGTAGGTGTCGATAATATTGACCTTGCTGCTGCCACTGAGCATGGTATTATCGTTGTCAATGCTCCAGATGGTAACACAAACTCAGCTGCTGAGCATACAATCGCCATGATGACATCACTTGCACGTCACATTCCACAAGCTTTTAATACATTAAAAAATGGGAAATGGGACCGTAAATCTTATGTTGGAGTAGAGCTAAAAAACAAAACATTAGGTGTCGTAGGCTTTGGCCGAATCGGTGTTGAAGTAGCTTACCGTGCAAAAGGTCAACGTATGAATGTTATGGCATATGATCCTTTCCTAACTGATGAGCGTGCAAAAGAATTAGGTGTCACAAAGGCGACAGTGGAAGAAATTTGTGAAGCAGCAGATTTCATTACTGTACACACACCACTTCTTCCTGAAACACGTAATCTCATTAATAAAGAAAAGTTTGCAATGATGAAAGATGGCGTACGTATCATTAACTGTGCACGTGGCGGTATCATTAATGAGGACGATTTGTATGATGCAATCGTAGCTGATAAAGTAGCAGGTGCTGCACTGGATGTATTCGTATCTGAACCAGCGACAGACCATAAGCTTCTTACTTTACCTCAAGTAATCGCAACACCTCACTTAGGTGCATCTACGATTGAAGCACAAGAATCTGTAGCTGTTGATGTATCAAATGACATCATTAAATTTTATAAGACAGGTACTGTAACAAATCCAGTGAATATGCCATCTATTCCGAAAGAACTTCTTGCACAAGTCGAGCCTTTCTTTGAATTAGCGGAAAAACTTGGTTCATTCTTATCACAAGTAACAACAGAGCCTGTAAAAGAAATCAACTTATCTTATGCTGGGGATGTAGCAAACTATGATGTCCGTCCATTAACTTCTAATGCATTAAAAGGTTTATTAGCTAAAAACCACGGCAATCATGTGAATGATGTCAATGCTCGCTATCTATCTGAGCGTATTGGTATGAAAATTATTGAGCATAAAACGACAACAGCTAAAGGCTTTACAAGCTTAATTACGATTGAAATTATTACTGCAAATGAAACACATACCGTAGCTGGTACATTATTAAATGGCTTAGGTGCACGTATCGTCAAAGTAGAAGACTATGTTGTAGATGTTATTCCACAAGGACATCTACTATATATTAAAAACACTGACAAACCAGGTGCAATAGGTCGTGTAGCCACTAAACTTGCAGAAAAAGATATCAATATCGCAACTATGCAAGTTGGTCGTGCCCAAGTTGGTGGAACAGCAGTTATGATGTTAACGATAGATAATGTTGTAACAGATGAGGATTTAGCATTTGTTGCACAGCTTGAAAATATCGATGAAGTAAAAGCTATTAATTTATAATAAGGAAAATGAAAAGCAGGGAGTTTTTACTCTCTGCTTTTTTGATTACTCTTTAAAGGGGAAGCTAGTGATCGTGATATTGGTGATAGCTTTTCTATTCATACGCTTGGCATAAAATATAAAATTTTTCCAATCAAAAAAATGTACTGCATCCATGAAGGAGCAGTACATTTCTCTAAAGTTTTTCCACTAGTTGTAATAAGTCTGTCAAGGAGACTATCTCATAGGTAGGTGTCACAGCTCCATTGGCTATATTATTTTCGCGATTAATCCATACGTTTCGCATCCCAACGCGAGAAGAGCCTAGAATATCAGTATTAAGATTATCGCCAACCATAATCGCCTCATCTGCTGTAATGCCTACTCTCTCCATTACATGCTCAAAAATAGAAGCGTCAGGCTTACCTTTTCCAAAGTCTCCTGAGATAATAATATGATCAAAGTATGGAGCAATTTCTGGCGTAATTTCCAGCTTTAAATTTTGCAAACTAGGTGCGCCATTGGTAAGTAAAACAAGCTGGTACTTCCCTTTTAATTCGTCTAACACAGTAAATGTATCTTCGTATAAAAATGGTGAGGCTTTGCGCTCAGCTACAAAACGTTCTCCTAGTTCTGTTCCGAAGTTTGCATCCTCTATACCAAGAGCAGCTAAACCTTTTGTCCATGCTGAAGCACGATAGCTCGGAACAAGCCCCTTCATTGTTTGAAAAGATTCAGTCGGGTCATCAAAAGTTCCCCATAGTCCTTCGAAAGGATTAATACCAATTAATACTGTATAGTCGTATGTTACATAACCTTCGTATAACGCACGAGCCTCTCGACGAACCGCTTCCTCTAGCTCAGCAGAATTCACATTATGTATCGTAGCAGCATAGTCGCACGTTTTTTCAAAAGCAGTTTTTACTGATTTTTTATCCCATAGTAGTGTATCATCTAAATCAAAAATAATAGTGTTTATCGACATTTTGTCCGTCCGCTCCTAGGTTCTGATTAATACTATTATTTTAGCATATTTTCAAAATATTTAGGATAACAAATTATGTCCAATTCCTCTCAAATTCCACCCATCTACAAGACATTACTGATTCAAAAATAAAAACAAGCTGTGGATAACTTCCTCACAGCTTGTCACCTTTTATTGATGTTTATGACGTAAACGGTCCATTAAATTCTGGATATCGGCTCTTTTTCGTTCCGTTTCTTCCCTTAAAATTTCAATATGGTACATGCCGTCGATTTCTTCTATCTGTACACGATCCCCAACAAGCACGGTCTTATTCATAGCTGACTGTAAAATAATGATTTGTTCTTCTTCCTCAGGATACTTTAAAAAAACAGCATAACCGTCTTCAATACGATCTAAAGTATATTTAGTCGAGCTCACTAACAAGTTCCCCTTTCTCATTCCGTAATTGCGCAGCATCTCCACCGTTTAGCCATATCTGTTTAGTGGTCCATTTTAAATAATTATCCCCTTCACGAGCATTAGCCCCGCTAGTAATATAAATGATCTTACCAGGCTGTAGTGATAAATTAGGAAAATTAAAAACTTGATTTCCTTCTAGAGAAATAAGCTGCCAATCGTTTAACGAAACAGCTTGTTGACCATTATTTTTAATGCCTACAATTTCTGTCACTAAATCTTTGCTGACGATCTCAACAGCTGAGGAAGGTAAAACAGTGGATGGAGTTTTTGGAGTTACAGCTCTGGAAGCCTCCTTTCCATTCACTGTGTAGTTTACCCCATCTGTTGCCACCATAATCGTTCCTAAGTCAGCAGTAGCATAGATGTTACTGCCAATTGCTTGCAATCGATCCACTACTTCTGCATGTGGATGTCCATATTTATTATCTTCACCATAGCTTAATATAGTGACTTCTGGCTTCACTGCATGAATGAATTCTTCTGAACTACTTGTATTAGAACCATGGTGTCCTGCCTTCAGAATAGTGGCTGTCACATCATTTTGCATCATTTCTTTTTCTAATGATATGCCAGCATCCCCCGTTAATAAAAAGGATACGTTGCCATAAACAACTTTTAAAACAATCGAAGCATCATTATTATCTGTTGCATGTTCATTTGCATTTAAAACCTTCACCTGTACATCCTTATCAAATTCAATAAGGTCCCCTGTTTTCGGTACATAATAAGGTATGTTTTTTTCATCAATCGCCATCAGCATTTCTTCAAAGGTTTGAGAGGTATGTACTTTGCCCGAATCATAAAATTGCTCAATAGGGATTGCCTGTAACACTGGAATGAGCCCACCTATATGGTCAGCATCGGGATGTGTTGCCACTACCTGATCAAGTTTATTCACACCAAGTTCCTTTAAATAAGAAACTACCTGCTGTCCTGCACCTTTCACGCCACCGTCTATAAGCATTGTTTTCCCATTAGGCGATTCAATTAATATGGAATCCCCTTGTCCCACATCAATAAAATGAACTCGCATCTCATGGCCAGCCGATACAGGCACTTGCTCTGTCTTAACTGCTTCTGTACAGCCTGCTAATAAAAAAATACAAAGGAGTACTACTATTAATTTTTTCATGTTACTAACTTCCTTTCTATCTTTCTATTATACAAAAAAGAGAGCTTACCATGGGCAGCTCTCCCCGTACTTTAAACAAATATCCACCATAAAACCATTGTAATCATGATTGTAACAATACCTTGCAATAATGTTGCAACGGTTTGTGCCTTATAGGCTTGTGTAACTTCCATTCCACTATACTGTGTAATTACCCAGAAGAAACTGTCGTTCACATGACTAACTGTCATTGCACCAGCTCCAATGGCCATTACTACTAATGCTAACGGGACAGCTCCCTCAATGCCAAGTGTCACGAGCATTGGTGCAACTAGAGTAGACGTAATAACAAGCGCTGTCGTTGAAGATCCTTGGGCGGTTTTTAAGGCAGCAGCTACTATAAATGGCACTAGCAGGAATAAAGTACCTGACGCAAACATCCCCAAATCCATTTCCTGCAGCATTTCTCCAACACCAGCATTTTTAATAACGGTTCCAAATGAACCGCCCGCTCCTGTAATAAGTAAAATGGGAGCGGCTTCTTTTAAACTCTCTCCAATCCAACCCGTTAAAGTCGTTTCACTAATTTCAGGTAATAATAAAAAGGCAGCAGCTACCCCTAAAAATAATGCTACTGTTGGTGAACCTAAAAACTTAAAGATCGTATTGAATGTTGATTCCGGATCACCTACTAACGATGCTATCGAACCAAGACCAATTAAAACAATTGGGAGGACGATTGGTAAAAAGGCTTTAAATGTTGAAGGCATTTTTCCAAAGGATTTAATGACTTCCTCATAGTCTAATGCCTCCACCTCGTCTTCAGGTACTCGAATTTTGGTTGCAACTTTCACTGACCACATATAGCCTACGAATGTAGCTGGTATAGCTACTAATAAACCAATGACAATAACTGTCCCTAAATAATTGGCCGCCCCAATATTTCCTGCTGCTGCTATGGGACCCGGTGTGGGGGGTACTAATACATGTGTCGCAAATAAGCCCGTTGCTAAAGCTACTGCCATTGATGCAATCGTTACGTTAGCCCGTTTTGCTAATGATTTTTGCAAACTCGATAAAATAATAAAACCCGAATCACAAAATACTGGGATGGATACGATGTAACCAATTAAAGACATCGCAAGTTGTGGACGTTTGGGACCGACGATTCGTAAAACCACTTCTGCCATTCGATAGGCAGCACCTGATTTCTTTAATATTAAACCTATAATAGTTCCAGCGATAATCACTAAGCCAATGCTCGTCATTAAACCACCGAAACCAGTGTTAATACTTTCTACCACTGTTAATAGTGGCATTCCTGAAGCAATTCCAACGAAGAAGGCACTAATTAATAACGCCAGAAATGGATGTAGCTTTAATTTTGCTGTGCCCAATACAACAAACAATACCCCTATTAAAATAATAATGAACAACATCTAGTCAGCCCCCTTTTGTATGTAAAGCTCTAAGATTTTCTTAGTTTTTAAACGAATAAAATGAGCAGGTTCTTGCATTGCCTGCTGAGTAGTAATCTCCTCATCTACTAATGTTTCTACAACGCTAAAATACTTTTGAAGTGCAGGTTTAGCCGTACTATCAATGTCTCCAGACAATAAAACTGCATCTACATATGCTAACGCAGCGGTTTTCGCAACCCCCAATGGAGCCTTACCATGTAATGTTTGGAGATCCGATTTTCCTTCACCCGTTATTACTAACTGTGCGGCTGCTATATGATCCTGTAACTGGACAGCATCTATGACTATATCAATTCCTGCATGAAATGTCCCATTTAAAAATGCGATTAACGCGCCTCCCAATCCTCCTGCTGCTCCCGCTCCTTGATAATCATGCAAACGAATAGAAAACTGTTGTTCGACGATATCTGCAAAATGCTTTAAACAGTTATCAAAATGTGTGACTTGATCATCCTGCACACCTTTTTGAGGACCAAATATAGCTGTTGCTCCTCGTTCACCAATGAATGGATTATCCACATCACAGGCAATGGTAAATATCGCTTCTGTTAATCTAGCATCCAGTCCACTTACATCGATTGCTGTTAACTCCAATAGACTAGAAATCCCATCCTCTAAATCGGAACCATCTTCCTTTATGAATCGCACACCTAATGCCTTGAGCATACCAATCCCTGCATCATTTGTGGCACTTCCACCTATACCGATAATAAATTTACTAAAGCCACGGTCGAGAGCTGCTTTAATAATTTGGCCAGTACCATAGGTTGTGGCAAATTCAGGATTTTTTTCGTTGTCTTGTAGCAACATGATGCCTGATGCCTGAGCCATCTCAATCACACATGTTTCTTTATCACCCAAAACACCATATTGTGCCTGAGTGTCTCTTCCTATTGGATCTAATACATCCACTGAAAAATATTGCCCCTTCGTAGAGGCAATAAGTGAATCAAGTGTCCCTTCCCCACCATCTGCAACTGGTAGAATAATGGTTTCTATTGATGGATCTGCATCCAGAATTCCTTTCTGCATGGACTTCGCTACTTCAACTGCTGACAGAGTACCCTTGAAGGAATCTGGACTAATAATGACTTTCATATAATACCTCCACTTATGTCGTCCATTGACATTTACGTAAATTTTAAATTCTTAAGTTAAGCGCTTACAAATTATTATAATGACAATAAATTCAGAAAACATTATAATAAATGTACAATTTAACTGTTCTATAACAGAATGTTTTTTATCCGAGGTGTATAAACATGTTGACCAAAAAATTAGCAGAAGATATCGTCCATCAAACAATGTTGCGTTTACGTCACAATATTAATGTCATTAGCCCTACTGGTGTAATTTTAGCCTCTGGAGATAAGATGAGGGTGGAAGATATTCACGAAGGTGCAGTTTATGTAGCACAAACAAAAAAAACATTGATTATTAATGAAGACAATATAGAGTTGTATCCAAATACAAAGCCTGGCATTAATATGCCTATTATGTATCAGGATGAAGTAGTAGGTGTGATTGGTATAACTGGAGATTCAGAAGAAATGCTTGAAATCGCCAATCTTGTTCAATTAACGACAGAGATCATGACACATCAGGCACTCGTTGAGTCTAAAAGCGAGTGGCAACGGAAGAATAATGACTACATATTCGAGGCACTCGTTCATGGAAGTAAGCTTGATGCTACTTTAAATAAACGAATTCAGAAATTACCCTTCTCACTAATAGCACCCTTCCAAGTTATTTTAGTGAGTTTACATGAAACATCTTATTTAGAAAATACGATGCCCTTCTTTTTTGAGGATTTATTTTATAGACAGCCCATTCTAGCTGGACATAGCCAATTACAGGAGTACTATATACTGCTAACCCATTGTCAGGAACAAAGCTGTCAATCTATTATAAAAGCTCTAAGAAAGAAAAAACAAAAACTACCTTCCTTACAAATTGGTATTGGTCCTGTTGTCCAGCAACTTTCACAACTTTCCTATAGCTATCAGGGAGCTAGAACAGCTCTTGAATTCGCGAACGTCCATAACGAGATTACTTTTTTTGAAGATGTAGAGTTATTTTCTCTTTTTAAACATCGTGAATCAGAGGAGGTACAAGCCTTTCATCACCGAATCCTTAAAAATATCAATGCAAAACAGTTGGAAACATTACAATCATTTTTTGACTGTAATTTACAGTTAAAGCTTTGTGCACAGCAACTAAACATTCATCGTCATACACTTACTTATCGATTAAATAAAATAAGAGAGCTGACAGGCTATGACCCACAATATTTTGAAGATGCAGTGATATTGCAAATGGCGTGTACATTACGAACTCTATAAATAGTAAAGGCAATCTGAAACACTCAGATCGCCTTTATTTTATATTTTGTATAACTCATCTAAAAACTCGATTTTTTTCTCAATAGCCTCTTCAAAGGTCATAATATATGCTGCAGGATCTTTTGGGTTGTGGAATTGCGTGATTTTTCCTGTTTCAGGATGAACAAATTTAGAAGATGCGCCACAACCAATCCCTAAGATTGTCTGTACCTCTTCCATGATCACAATATTATAAATACTCTCTTCACCAGCTTTACTATAGCCGACATTTTCGAGATTACCTAAAATATTTTTTTGGCGATATAAATAATATGGAACATAATCATTTTCCTTTGTCCAATCCTGTGCCATTTGCATCATTTCAGCAACCGTATCACGATCCGCTACTTTATATTTATCTTTATTGCGAGTCATTTCAGATGCACGTTTAAATGATAATGTATGGACAGTTAATGATTCAGGCTGCATCTTAGCCGATTCCACTAACGAATGTTGGAATTCCTCAATACCTTCATTTGGTAAACCAATAATGAGGTCCATATTAATATTGTTCATACCTGATTCACGAGCAAGCCAAAATTTATCAATTGTTTCTTGAACTGTATGATGACGACCAATAGCCTTTAACGTTTCGTCTGTATAAGATTGTGGATTTACACTAATACGATCAATTCCCCATTTTTTAAGCACTTCCAATTTTTCAGTTGTAATCGTATCTGGTCTTCCTGCTTCAACTGTAATCTCTCGAATTGTTTCAGGGTTTGGGAAGGATTCATACATCGTTTGATATAAGGCGTCCATTTCATCTGCTTCAATGGAAGTTGGAGTACCGCCCCCCCAATAAATAGAGGTGATTTTCATATTATTGTCCTTGAGCCATTTTCCCATTTCACGTAATTCAATATGCAAGCCATCTAAAAATGTATTTACACGACCTTGCTTACGATTACTTCCAATCGCATAGGCTGGGAACGTACAATAGGCACATTTCGTTGGGCAAAATGGAATGCCGATATATACACTAATCTCTTTCCCAATTTGATCAATATCTGGAATGGTTATTAATTGACGTTCCACGATATCCTTTAAAAGTGCTACCTTCTCCTCAGACAGGCGAAAATCTCGAATTAATAGCTCAGCAATTTCTTGATCCCCTTTTCCTTCTTTTCTAAACTTGTGATAGAGCTTAGTCGGACGGACTCCTGTTAAAATCCCCCATTGCTGAAGTACCCCTGTATGCTGCTCGAGAACATCTAAAAATACATGGGATAATGCTCGTTTCATTCGAATATTGAGGTCACGACCTGTTGCAGCTGATTCGTATTGGATACTGTAATCATTTGTATATTGCTGTCCATCTACAGTTAATATTGCTTTTGTAGCTATAGAAAAATTCTCTCCAACATCGTACGTAAATGAGACCGACATATCTGCTTCCCCCGGCTCAACTCGCAGCTTGGAATCCTCAAAAAATAAATTCGCTATATGATTTAATACGCGAATCCAATCCTCAGGATATTTTTGATCTATGTGAATCATTTTCATATTGTTTCGCTCTCTTCTTTTCTTATTCCATATATATTGCAGATTTAAGTTTAACAAATTTCTATGACTATAAGCAAAGTAACAATAAGAAACGATTAAAAACAGAATATTCAGTCTACATATAGACAAACTATTTTTTTGTCATTATAATTTTTTACAAAAGGTGGTGTTGATAGTGTTTCTTTTAAAAAATAGTAATCGTCCATCCATTTCGAGCTTTATTCATCAAGTAGAGGTAGCATTCCACCATTTTGACTTAGCGCGATGTGATGAAAAAACATTATATGTCACCGTATTATTTAAATATGGAACATTTAATGTGATCTGTGACTTTATCTACATCATTGACCAACAAGAAATGTACGGAGCTATTTCTATCAACAAGCACTACGAGAAAGCTAGGGCATTCGTTAAACAGCACTTCCAGCAATTTTTATTGTATTCAGATGAAATGATATTAGCTAAAAATTTTATGAGTACTGTTTCTTTCAAGCAATGCCTGCAGCAATTTGCAAAAAGATATCCTTCCAGAATAGTCTCTTGAAAAATAAAACTAGTATGCCATAAAAGTTGGCATACTAGTTTCAAATTTATTTCAAAAATTCTTCAATGAATTCAACAGGGACATATGTTTTCGTGTCTTTCAACGTTGGTGCCACTGACAAAGTGCGTAATGATTTGTTATAACCAATCGTTTTATCTCCACGTGTGATTGTATAAGATCCATTGCCCTTTGTTAGGATAACCGTTTTACCTTTTGATTCTACTTTAAAGCCAAGCTTTTCTGAAATGCTACGTAATGGCACCATTGTTGTTTCTTCTACCATATAAAAATCTGTGGCGATGATTTTATTAATTTCCTCATCTACTGGATTCAAAGAACTTTTCGAATTGTCATCTAGAACAATCACCTTCGAAGGTGTTGTTTGTGCCGGAATACTCTTAGTGGATGCTGTATAGAAAACAGCTAAATGCTTCTCAGCTAAATCTTTTGACGTTACTTTTTCACCTTTGGCATTGAGTAGCTCTGTTTCTTTCCCAATATTTAATTTTAAAATATCATATGTGTTTGTTAAATCCTCAAAGAAATAATCCACTTCTACAAACCCAACTTCTTTTGAATCAACAATGACAATCTCTGGATTAAATTGCGGTGGATAGATATATTTTTGTGGTTTATTGGCAAATGTATAGGCCTCTACTTTATCCCCTTCTTTAAGCTCTACTTTTTTACCCGTATTATCATACACAGGAGTATCTTTTGTAATTTCTAGTACATTTATTTGCTCTCCGTCTTTAACAGTGTAATATGTAATGTCATTACCAACACGAATATCTTCAACTGTTCCATGTGTTTGATTGAAAATGTGTACTGGATCAATTTGAATTTGTGGAATTGCAACTTCATCCTTCTGCTCATTTGCCGAAGCAACAGGTATGACAACACTTCCCATTAATAATGCAGACAAAGCTGCTGGTGCTAATTTTTTCATATACATAAAATATCTCTCCTTATTGTTTGGGTTCATAGGAGTAGTAGTTTCAAAATGGAAAAAGTTTCATTACCTATAGAGAATTAAAAAAAGAGGTGACAGTAACTACCGACACCTCTTTCGATTTATTCTTTTACGAGTTCGCTCAAGCCTGTAATATCTATACCATTTAATGCTTGTGTAGCAAGCCGATCTGCTTCTGAATTGTCCTTGCGAGCGATTAGCTGATAGTCCGGTTGAATAGTGAGCTGTGCTAATTTGGCATCAATCTTATCTGCCCAACCTACTAGATCTTTTTCTAATGCTGCCCATTCCCCATTTAATTGATTGATAACTACTTGGGAGTCTCCTTTAATTTGGACAGGTAAATGATGAACATTTAGTAATTCTAGCTCCACTAAACCTAAATAAAGCGCAGCATATTCTGCTTCATTATTAGATTTAAGCTCGGATGAAAAAGCATTTCTTCTTAAACGATAAGGCTTGCCATTTTGTTCATAGTAAATAGCACATCCAAGCCCTGCCTGTCTTGTCCCCCGATCAAAACCTCCATCGAAATAGACAATGATATTATGCGGCTCTGTATCTATTTCTTTTAAATAGGCTTTTAGCTCTTTTAATGTCCAACTTGTATCTTGACGATCCAAACAATGAATGGACTTGACTCTTCCGGTCTTCTCCATATCCTCTGCTAGTAATAACGCTTGCGCTGCAGGCATTTCTTCAGAACGTAAAACAGTTGTTGCTCCCTTCGGTGTTTTATAGGTCCATTCAATGAATACATGCATAGTTGTAACCTCCAATACAATCGACTGGTGTATATAAAGTAAAAACGTGATCCGATTAGCGGATACACGTTTTCCTCTTACTTGTATATGTGCAATTCCTGAGACAATTATTCCTTACAATATGGATGATTATTGAATATCTTCGTATAGGCCTTGAATTGGCTTTATTAAAATACGATTCACTTCTTCAATGACTTTACTTAACTTCATTTCTGCCTCAAGCATAGCTGAAATCTTTTCATTTTGCTGCACAAGCTGAGATGCCTTTTGAGCATAAACAAGTTCATCCTCCAATAAATCCTCTCCAGCTAATTGTTTCTTTTGTAATTCAATTTGAATTTTACGGAAGTTTTTAAAGACATTTAACGCCTCTTCATCACTCTTTACAACTTCCACCGCCGCTTGTAAAGCCTCAAACTCTGGGGTCTTACGGAAAGTTGCCTCTAGCGCATTAATGTCGTTATAAATATTAACCATTTATACAGTCTCCTTTTTAAATAAAGTAAACAATTAAACCTTGCACAATTCCAATCAATCCACCAAGAACTGCACCTAATACGGTAATCATTTTAAATTCACGTTTTGAAATACCTAATACAAGTTCCTCTAATTTCTCTACAGGGAAAGAGTCCACTTGCTCACGAACAACTTCTTGTAAATTTAAACGTGTAAGTACATCCTCTAGTTTTTCCTCTGCCTTGACAAAAGCTTTTTCAATCGCCTGTGGGATGACGGAATTTTTCATCCATTCATTACCTTCAGGCCAATAATAAGAAATTGGTTGATTTAAACGTTCAGCGACAGCTAATTGCTCTTTTACATACATTTGTAATTTCGATAAAATTGGATCAAACTGCATGTCTTGTAAAAAGTCCATCGCTGGTCGATCTTTTAATTTTTCCCATTCTTGTGTAAATATTTTTGTTAATAATGTTGACGTACCTGGAGCTTGTAAAAATTTGACGAGCTCACGTTGAACTTTTCCTACAAGGGACGATGAATCACCTAAAAACATATTGATCATACCACCAAATGATCCTTTTGATGATAAGAAGTCATCAATCATTGCTTTAATTGTCATTTCACCTTCTGGTGATAAAAAGTAATCCTCGCCTTTTTCTAGTATATGACTGACTGCTACAGGAATCTTGGCATCAAGAGTATCCTGCATATCTGAAGATAGCAGTGTACGAATTGATTTTGTTGATAGTGTATTCTTCACTGATGCAAATTGTCCCTCAACAATCGCTTCAACTTTCTGCTCAATAGTAGCTGGCATATGAGCAAACCCTGCAATATTTAACCAATCTTGAATCGTTTTATCGTTTGTAAAGATGGTTTCCTCTACTTTTGTTTGCACGAACTGTTCAACCTTTTCCTGAATATCCTTCGAGAAAAATTTCTTTCTAAATGTTTCAGGAGTTAATAAATAATTTACAACGGTAAGACCAAGCTGTTTTGCTAATTCATCGCGTCGTTTTGGAATAAGACCAGGTGTAAATGGAACGCGCCAGTTTTTAATATATAGTGCGTTATGTGGACGAAAAAGCATTTTAATGGCTAGGTGATTGGTAACGCCTCCGATTGCTGCGCCAATAATTGCCATAAAAAGTAATGTCACTATAAAATTGTCCATTAGTATCCTCTCATTTCAGTTGAATTCACGATTGGCGTTATTTGTCGCCTTCTGCACTTATTATAGCAGAGCAATGATTTCCAACGAAAGAAATACCCTCTTTAGATTTCAGTATAAAAGTGAATAGTTGCAAAATTACCATTATCCTTGAATAATATGAACTACATACTATAGAAATGAGGTTTGATGATGATTCAGCATTTCAGTTTTAAGCCATTATTTGAAAATATTCAACTTCCAGGATGGACTGTTTCATTTTTTTATCGTCGTGAACGCTACTCTGCTGAATATTTAAAAGATGGCACTATTCAATGGACAGGGCCAACACCACCAAATGAAGAAGATGTTAAAAAAATGATTCATGAGCTAATGCTATTCCATGTGTATGATTAAAAAATATAGTAATTCTTTCGCTTAATTCCCACATAAAAATACCTATATTTACTATATATAGCACGTCCTTTATGCTAATTATGTTGATACATGTTGAAATTCCTATTTATTTCTTATACATTAGGGTTAGCAATTTAATAGTATATGTTTTTTATGCAGGGGGCCATTTCAATGAGTAAAGTCACGCTTTCCGATGACTTAAACAGTTATCATTCAAAAGCATTAATACGTGTAAAAGTAAAAGAATTTTTTTCAGAATTTTCCGCGAAAGTATTCGAACTAGCTGACGAAGCTGGTAAATTAGATAACAAAAAATTTGAAGCCATTTCTGGCATTAATGGCGATTTCTATAATGAATATTGTAGTCAACTCAAAGGTTTCTTTGACTCTTCTGCTAGCACTTTTGGTAAAAAATCAATTAAAACAATGTACTTTACTTATAACGGTAAAAATTACATTTTGACTCAGCAAGGTATTACAGAAAAAGCACCAATATCTATAGCACCATTTACGGGGAATTTACCTTTGAAAGAATCCTTTCATGATGTAGAGAAAGCATGTTTAAAATTACGTTTCCAACAGGAATAAACTTAGAAGGAGCAGTCTACAGATGTGACTGCTCCTTCTAAGTTTTTTATCATATAAAAAAAAGGAAAGTCTCAATTGATGATCGAGTCTCTCCAATAGCTATTAAAATAATTCATTTAAAAAAATCCGCAAGTAAAAGCATTCTTGAGATTTTTGACGTGTCGTAATATATAAGATGCAAAATGCTTCTTTCCCTAAACAAACTATCTTTGCTCAATTTAAGTTAGCATATTGCAATCGCGTTTACAATCACTTTGCTTTTGAATCTAGCTACTTTTTTAAACAGGATAGAAAATCAAATGAAAAAGTTGTTGTCAATATTTGTGTTTTTCTTTTAAATAACTTATTATTGAAACATCCAACAATTTTTTAAATCATAGGAGGTGTACACTTTGTTTACTTCCCTCATTTGGGCGGGAACAAAGGAATTATTTGGACGGAGACATATTGGAGATAACCATTAGGTTGGCGGCATTCGCCCTACTAATTATAATGACAGGATTTTTCGTTGCAACAGAATTTGCAATCGTTAAAGTGAGAACTACCCGCATTGATCAATTGCTCGCAGAAGGGCATAAGAAGGCGAAAAATGCAAAACGTGTTGTTTCAGATTTAGACGAGTACTTATCTGCATGTCAGTTAGGTATTACTATCACTGCACTCGGTTTAGGTTGGTTAGGTGAGCCTACATTCGAAATTATTTTGCACCCAGTGTTTGAATTTCTAAATTTGAATGGTAGTATAACATCTATCCTTTCATTTATACTTGCATTCTCAATCGTAACGTTTATGCATGTTGTTATTGGGGAATTGGCGCCAAAAACATTAGCCATCCAAAAAGCAGAATTTGTCACATTAAACTTATCTGGCCCATTAATTTTATTCCACAACATTACGTATCCAGTCATAAAGTTATTAAACGGATCTGCCCGTGGCCTAACTGGCCTTTTCGGCTTAAAAATGATGTCTGAATCAGAAGTAGCTCATACAGAGGAAGAACTACGTATGATTTTATCAGATAGTTTAAAGGGTGGAGAAATTAATAACGCAGAATATGAATATGTAAATAGCATTTTTGAGTTCTCAGATCGTCTTGCAAAGGAAATCATGGTACCTCGAACAGAGATTGTCGGCATTGAAAAAGAACTGACAATTAAAGAGGTATTTGATTTAATGGGTGTTGAACAATATACTCGTTATCCGATTATTGATGGCGATAAAGACCATATAATTGGTTTAGTTAATATGAAGCATTTATTAACCGCTTACATTAAAGACCCGAAAAATGGGGATAAACCAGTTATTGACTATATGCAGCCGATCATTCGAGTGATGGAAACAACGCAAATTAACGAATTATTACTCAAAATTCAACGTGAACGTATTCATATGGCCATTTTAATGGATGAATATGGCGGAACATCTGGTTTAGTGACGATCGAAGATATTATTGAGGAGATTGTCGGCGATATTCAAGATGAATTCGACGAAGATGAAATCCCGGAAGTACAAGAAATTGCAGATAATCATTTTATTTTAGATGCCAAAATGCTTCTTGAAAATGTGAATGATATGCTAGGTACTGACATAGAAGATGATGATATTGATACTATCGGTGGTTGGTTTATGACAAAGCGCTTCGATGCAGTCGAAGGGGACAGTATTCAGGAGCAAGGTTATGAATTTATTGCAAAAGAATTAGATGGTCACCATATTTTATACTTAGAAGTTCTGAAGTTACCTGAAAGTGATTTATCAAATGAATTTGACGCTGTTACTGAGTAAGATTCATAAATATGGACTTTTCCTCACACCTTATATAGGTGGGAGTTAATACCGTGATAATAGATATAAACGACTCCCTTTTAAAAAGGGAGTCGTTTTCTAATGTCCGAAAATTTTGCGAGGGGGAAACAAAATGGAGCTCTATACAAATTTACGCGAAGGGGAAAAAGGCGCTTGGTTATCCATTGGGACTTATTTAATCCTAAGCTCCATCAAACTAACGATTGGTTATATCGGCACCTCTGAGGCGTTAAAGGCAGATGGTTTAAATAACACCACGGATATTATCGCCTCTATCGCCGTCTTGATTGGCTTACGCATTGCTCAAAGACCGCCCGACTCTAACCATCAATATGGGCATTTGCGTGCTGAGACCATTGCCTCTTTAGTAGCATCATTCATCATGCTTGTTGTTGGTCTCCAGGTTTTAATTAATTCTTTAAAAAGCTTATGGGCACCACCTGGCACAACGCCTTCCCTCTTAACAGCATTTGTAGCGATAGGTAGTGGTGCTGTCATGTATATCGTTTATCGCTATAATTTGGCACTATCTAAAAAAATAAAAAGCTCCGCTGTCAAAGCAGCCGCCTTTGATAATCGCTCAGATGCATTTGTCAGCATTGGCACTGCAGTAGGTATTTTTGGTGCGATTTTTGGTTTTCCCATTATCGATTCTCTAACAGCTCTTATCGTTGCCTTTTTAATTATTAAAACAGCAGTAGAAATTTTTTGGGAAGCTGTTCAAAGTCTTACAGATGCATTTGACATCAATGAAGTGGAAACATTATCAGTCCTAATTCGTAATGTGGACGGTGTGATCGAGCTCTTAGACTTTAAAGGCCGAGCTCATGGTAATATGTATTTTATCGACATAACCGTAACTGTTGACCCCAATTTAAATGTTTTTGACAGTCACCGCATTACTGAAGAAATCGAACGTACCATCTTGCGAGAAAATCGCTTTTGTCAGGTTCTTGTGCATATCGAACCACATATTGAAATAATTCCCCCCCAAAACGATGAAAAGTCTCCTACCAATTGATTGGTAAGAGACTTACTTTTATTTAATAGCGATATAAACTTCCACCTGTGCCTCTTGTGGGTTTGCACAACGTTCATCATACAATTCAAAATCACCAGTATATGTTCGTTCCACCTCAGAATTTGCAAACCATGCCCAAATTTCTTGCCATGTTTGGATAACAATCTCCGGCATTTTTCCTTTTTGTGATGTGAATACTAAATATTTGGCTGCTGGAATAGTCTTGATGACTAATTCAGAAGGTGGTTCGTTCAATGGGCCTTCTACACCAAGTGTTATGGAATAATTGCCGTTTACATCAGTTTCATAGTCCGAGTACAAACCGTACACGCTTTGATTATCCAACGTAGAAAGTTGGCCAACAATATTTTGCTCATAAAAATCATGCCATAATTGCGGGATTTTGGCTTGTGCTGTCATTTCATTGGCATTGCTTGTTTCCGCCGAAATTCCTATGATTTGAAATGCCTCTCTGTTTATAATTTTTGGTTCTGACCATTCCTGTTTTCTCCATCTTTTTAAGCTTGGCAAAAAAGATGTGAGCATATGACGGGCCTCGTTTTCAGGCATGCCTTCTCCCTTTAGATGTGGCACGCAAATATCAATCATTGCTTCTACGGTTAAATCAGGTTGTTTAAAACTCCCCTTCTCATAACAATATGTACAATAGTCATGATTTTTGTGACCTTCTTTTTCCGTTCCTAATAAAGCCTCATCTGTTAGAGGCATTCCACAGCTTTGACAATAGCTTTGCATCATGGTTGATTCCACCCTTCGCTTTATTTGTCCTTACTATAGCAAAGGAAACCTGACAACTGTCTGTCAACTATTATCCGGATTCTTATATAGTTGAAAAATTTCCTGCGCACGTTTTTGAAGAATATCTCTAATGTGAGGTGGTTCTATAACTTTTATGCGATTGCCAAAACTAAGTAAAAAGCCGTACAACCACTCATCCTCTGGTATAGATATATTAATTTTGGCCAGCTCATGATCAACATATTCTACTCCAAAGGATTCTTCCACTAATGTCGTCACAGCCATATCAAAACTAATGACTAAATCGACTACGTTTTGTGGCTGATACCATTCTTTCCCCCATGGAAGTTCACTTAAATTAATTTCCTTTCGCTCAAAGTGTAGATCTTTTTGCATTAAGTTTTTAATCCTTGCCAGTTTAAAGAGACGAAAGTCCATTCTTAACGTGCAATAGCCATATAAATACCATGTCTTCCCTTTTTGAACCAATGTATGCGGTTCAACTACTCGCCTTGTTAACTCTCCATGTGTCGTCGAATACGTAAAGCTTACACAAAGCCTATTTTCTATAGCACTTTTTAAAAATGTAATATGTTCCTTAAAAAGAATATTTGGCCCCCATGGACTCAAATCTACAAATAAGTGGTCCATGGATTGTTTGACTTGATCATCTGCAATACTTGTTAACTTCTCAAGAACAGCTTCTGCATGTGAATCTTCATAGGTAGTCAAAGCACTTTTAATGGCAATTGTCAGAGACGCAAGCTCATCCTTTGTTAAAACCTGTTTATCTACACGATAACCATCTATTAAGCTAATTCCTCCGTGCACCCCTTGTTGGCTAATAACAGGTACCCCTGCACAGCTTAGTGTTTCAATATCTCGATAAATAGTACGAACCGATACATTAAATACTTCTGCTAATTCTTGTGCGGTAACCTTTTTTCGATTGATTAATATCATTATCATTGTTAGCAGACGCTCTAATTTCATAGATAAGCCCCTTTCTTAATAGATCTTATTTTTTTTTCAGTAAAATGCATTTTAATTACTATCATCCTATATTTTTAAGTATTTTTTAAGTACTTTTTGAGTTTTATTTAAGACAAATGTACTATAATAACGCCTGATTAATTATTACAATCATTATACTATTTTTACAATATAAGAAAAAATATTACTTTTTAAAGTCGATCTCTTACAGCATTTAATTCCTACTAAATATAAACTGTTTCAATTTTTTATAAGAATAGTTTGATACATAAACGCCTAAACAATTATTTCAATTCTCTTAACACAAATAAATAACTTCTTTCTTCTATATAATGAACGGCGAATACTTTCTAAGAAGGGATTTGGCGTGATGTGACATCCCCACAGGATTACTAACTCTCGCCTGTGGAAGACCTACAACAAATTGCTTTATTTTAGTATCAAATTTTTAATAGAGAAATTAAGTGATTTTAACTTTTCATGCCCTTTCAGTATATATAGAAAGCCTTTTCAACCAAAATGAACTAAAGTTTAATGGTTTTCAATTTAATTGTAAAAAGGAGAGTTTGATGTGATTCGAGCCGTTTTAATAGACAATGAACCTTTAGCTTTACAATATTTTCAAAATAAACTACAAGTATTTCAGCAAATACAAATTATTCAAACCTTTACGAGTGTAGAAGTATTTCTTAATGAGCTGCCCTCGATAGAATTTGAGGTTTTATTTTTAGAGGTAAAACTCAAAGAACTTTCTGGTCTTGAAGTAGCAGACATTATTAAAACAGAGCGTCCACATGTCAGTGTTGTTTTTATTACTTCCTATCATGAATTTGCTTTACAGGCTTACGAAATTGGTGGTCTAGACTATTTATTAAAGCCCATCAGCCATGCTCGTTTAGAAAAAACGGTGACTCGTATTGAGCATGAATTTTCTATACAGCAAATGCTTCAACAAGCAACTCAAACGTTATTAAATGTACAATGCTTTGATCAATTTGCTGTTTATAGCAATAAAAGCTTAGTGGCATTTAAAACTGAGAAGACGAAGGAATTGTTTGCTTATTTTATTTTGCATCCAAATATTCCTATTCACCGAGATTATTTAATTGAAATTTTTTGGCCAGATTTAGATTATGTAAGAGCCAAATCAAATCTTCATACAGCTTTGTCGTACTTAAGAAAAACATTAAATACGATTGGCTATGAAAACTGTATTGTTTTTTCAAATAAGTACTATATCTTTGAAAAACCAAGCCTCGTGTGTGACTTATATGATTTTCAAAAACTTCATGAGGATTTTTCACGATTAGAATTTCCTTCTATTTCTTTAATTCATCAATGTCTAGCAATTTATAAAAATGGTTTATTTGTATTTGATGATTATGAATGGGCAAAAGCCTATAAGGATAGATTAACGAAATCATACATAGAATTATTAGAAAAAGGGTTCCAAACTACAGTCTTTTCAGATACTGATAAAGCAATCGAATTTTTACATGCTTTATTAGAATATGATCCTTATAATGAACAAAAACTTGAGCACTATTTATACACATTAATTCAGGCAGGTCTTCATGAGCAGGCACATAAAATTTTCCTAACGTATAAACAAAAACTAAAAGAGGATTTAGCATTAACTCCAAGTTCTACTTTATTAGAGATATCAAAAAAATTATTTGTGGAAAGTAAATAATCATACTAAAAACGACGGGCTCCTACAATATTGTAGAAACTCGTCGTTTTTGCTTTAGCTACCACTACCCTCTGTCAAACCATGCTTAACCGCATATAGAGCAGCCTGGGTACGATCTTGTACTTGTAATTTTGTAAATATATTAGAAATATGAGTTTTAACTGTTTTTTCTGTAACAAATAATGAGGAAGCAATTTCTCGATTGCTTTTCCCTTTTGTTAGCTCTGCCAGCACATCCTGCTCACGAGGCGTCAATGGATTTAACGAATGCGGGGCATTCTCTGCCTCCTGGCGATCCATTTCAAGCGTCGTTGTAGCCTCTGGGTGTAATGTATTTTCGCCACGCATAATGCGACGAATAGATAAGACCAATTCATCTGGCTCAATATCTTTCAATTGATAGCCTGCTGCCCCAGCCTCCATTGCAGGGACAACATGGTCCCGATCTGAAAAGCTTGTCAGCATTAAAATCTCTATTTTTGGAAATTTTGCTTTAATGCGCTTTGTTGCCTGTATGCCGTCCAACTCAGGCATCACTAAATCCATTAAAATAATGTCTGGTTGGATACTTTCTGCTAATGATACGGCTTCATGTCCATTTTTTGCCTCTCCAACAACCTCAATATCTTTTTGTGTCTTTAAGAAAAACAGTAATCCTCGACGCACTACGTGATGATCGTCTGCAATTAATACACGTATCATGTCCTCTCCCCCTTAATATGGCAAGCGGATTAGCAGCTCCGTACCTTTGCCCATTTCACTTACCCAGTCAGCAGTGCCACCCACTGATTTTGCACGGTCCTTAATGGATTGTAAGCCCATTGACAATAGCTTCGTATTATTGTCAATGACAAATCCTCGTCCCTCATCGCGTATAACTAATAAAATATCTGTAGATGTGACGGTAATATAAAGTGCCGCCTCTAAAACACCTGCATGGCGTCGAACATTATTTAAAGCCTCTTGAGCTACTCGAAATAATGTCTCTTCAATACGCGATGGAAATTGTAGAACTCCTGAAACCGTAACATGTAATTTTAAGCCAAGCATCTCAGCATATACTTTTATCGCTTCCAGTAAGCCATTTTCCAATCCCTTTGGTCGCAGCTGCCAAATCAATGCCCGCATCTCTGTTAGCGCATCCTGAGTTAAATGCTGTATCTCTTTAAATGTTTCTTTCACATCGCTATCCTGTGTCATTTCAATACCAGCCCTCGCCGTTAGCGTAACCGAGAATAATAGTTGATTGACAGAATCATGTAAATCTCTTGCTAGACGGTTGCGTTCCTTTACAAGGGCCATTTCTTGCTCTTGTTTCGTCAGTAAAATTCGCTTTATAGCAGAACCCATCTGAAATGCTACCGACTCCAATAGGGCTAGCTCCTCCTCAGAAAAGCGTACCGTATCCTTTGAGGCAACATTTAATACACCAAAACGTTCTTGTCCAGATTGAAGGGGCACCGTGGCATGATGGGTGATTCCTTCATGATCCCCAACATTTGCTGCAATCGCACTTTCAATGCGTTGACATTCAATAATATTAGATGCCTTTTTTAACTCCTCATTACGATAACGCGATACACACCAACAGCCACCTTTTTTTAAATAATGACAGTTGTTAAATTCCAATGCCTCAGGTAAATTTTCATGAACAACAAGCTCCGAGCGTCCCTTTGCATCAATAAAAAAGATCCAACCTGTTTCAAAATTCGTTCCATTTAAAAATTTGATAAGGGCCCCTTTTAGCATCGTAACGATTTCAGTTTCTTCATTTAATAGTTCTGCAATTTCCTTCAATATACTTATATTGGAGTGCTCATTTTCCTTCACGAAAACACCTCTTCTTTAGCATTACTATTGTTAATGATACCATTAAGGCATTAGGCTCGTCTGCATTAGTCATTCATACTTTAGACTGAAATTATCGTCCTTATTTTGCGTAAGTTAATTTACATATAAAACTAGAACAACTATAATCGTACAAGTAGTGTTTTTATAAAGGGGAGAATCGATATGTCTAAAAAAGAGGAAAATGGCTTATTATTTATATGGATAGTTTCTGCTGTAGCTACACTAGGTTCATTATACTTTTCTGAAATTCGTCATTATGAACCGTGTAAACTATGTTGGATACAGCGTATTTTTATGTACCCGATCGTCATTATGGCCACTGTAGCCTTTATACAAAAAAATGCTCGTATTGCTGTCACAACAGCGGTTTTCTCAGTTATCGGAGGCTGTATCTCACTTTATCATTACGGCATTCAAAAGCTTAGTTTTTTAGCGGATAATGCCCCTTCTTGTGGCGCCGTATCATGTACAGGACAATATATTAACTGGTTAGGCTTTATCACTATTCCATTTTTAGCATTAACTGCATTTATTTTAATTGCAGGGGCAAGCTTCTATTTAATAAAAGCTACAAAAGCTGCAAAATAATCAAGAGACCGTGTTCTACCATTGGAATACGGTCTTTTTTACGGAGGAAGATCAATGTTTCTTTATACATTTAATGAAGATCACTTAACGATTGAGGAACTGTTACGTAATCATTGGCGACTAGGCAAAAAGCTCGTCCATGAACTACGGATGGCAAAAGCTATTACATTAGAAAATGATGAGCTTGTTCAATGGAATACTCCTTTACAAGTAGGCACTATTGTTAAATTTACATTCCCAATCCCAGCGTCTAGCTATAAACCAACACCTGTTTGTGCGATTGATATAGTTTATGAGGATGATCATTGCTTAATCGTATCCAAGCCAAAGGGAATGGCAACGCACCCTAATGATGACCGAGATACCCATACATGTATGAACCACGTTATGGCGCATATCCAACAACAAGGTGGTATGTATGCAGAGCATGTCCATCGGCTAGATAAAGGGACACAAGGTTTATTACTCGTAGCCAAGCATCCTTTAGCGAAATCAATTTTTGACCGAATGATTGAAGAAAAATCGATTATTCGGACGTATGCGGCAGAAGTACAAGGAAATATACGCTCCTCATCAGGTACCATTTCCGAATCTATTGGTAAAGATCGACATCATGCTTCTAGACGTGTCGTGTCCAAAACTGGTCAGCATGCAGTGACACATTATGAAGTCGTATCACGCTACAAAAATTCTTGTGTGGTCCATTTGATTCTTGAAACGGGTCGAACACATCAAATTCGTGTCCATTTAGCCTATATCGGCCATCCCATTATTGGTGATACTATGTACGGTGCAAGAGAAACGGCTAGTGATGACTATGAACTCCATGCTATCCAATTAGAATTTGACCATCCATTTTTAAATAAACGCATTACAGTCAAGGACGATCAATAATTAAAAAATCCCGCTTCTCTGTTACGAGAGCGGGATTTATATATAGAACTAAAAATCAAATTTGAAATGATCAGGATCTTGCCCAAATCGTTGATTACGATTTAATGACGCTATCTTATCCATTTGAGTCTGTGTTAATTCAAAGTCAAAAATCTGTGCATTTTCTTCAATTCGACTTGATGTAACCGATTTAGGAATTATCAATGTGTCATTTTGTAAATGCCAGCGTAACACTACCTGAGCAGCCGTCTTGCCGATCTCCTTACCAATTTCTACGATAGTTGAATCATCAAGTACCCCACCTCGTCCTAACGGTGACCATGCAGTAACTGCAATCTCATGTTCATGGCAAAATGCGCTTAATGTTTGTTGTTGTAAATATGGATGCATCTCCACCTGATTAACCATTGGAGCAATATTGGCCTTTGCCAGTATTTTTTCTAAATGATGTTCATGATGGTTCGACACACCTGTTGCACGAATTAGTTTTTCATCATATAGGCGCTCAATGGCACGATATGTTTCCTCAAATGTTTCTGGAACAGCCCAATGTGTTAAATATAAATCTACGTAATCCATATTAAGTTTCTTCAGCGATACTTCAAATGCGCGTAAGGTTTCATCATATCCTTGGTCATTATTCCATACTTTTGTTGTAACAAAAATATGTTCACGTGGTACACCTGAATGACGAATTGCTTCTCCTACCTCTGCTTCATTCCCATACAATGATGCCGTATCGATAGCTCGATAACCAACCTTCAGAGCTGTATCGATGGATTGTAATGTTTCTTCATGATCTGTCATTTTATAAACACCTAAGCCGAAGCGAGGCATTTCTACTCCATTTAATAATGTTTTCGATGATTGTAAATACATGAATCACAACCCCTTTCTTTTTCCTAGTACCATTATACAAAAAATTGGATTTAAGAAAAATAAAGAAGCTACCGTTCTCCACCACTATTCATCCTTTTCTTCGATACTTTCCAATTGAATAGGGTCAGCAATACGCTCATCCTCCGCAAGCTCTAGACCATCACGTAAATGTTCCATTTGTTTGCCCAAATCTTTTAATTCCTTCATATCTCTCGCCATCGTACCATTTTCAATGTTTGGCACTTTTTTTTTCATATGAATCACCTCCTTAATAGTTTTCCCGATAACTATACGTTTGAACCATTTCTGACATATTTTATTCAGGTATGTCGTTTCATTTTCACAGTAGATAGGCTATACTAAACAGAGATGTCTTTATTACATGAGGAGGGTTACTTCCATGAAACTATTATTAATCATTGGTGTAACAGTTGCTTTCTTAACAGCTATTTTTACTGCTGGGTACGAAGGCGATTACAAAGCGGATAAATAATACCTCGAGAAAATCACTGAGCATTAGATGTGCTTAGTGATTTTCTTTTTTTGTCAAACAATAAAATTACTTACTTGACTTTCAGTTATTTTTAAAATAAACTAACTTACATAAAGTAACTAAATAAATAAAAATAACTTACTGGAGGTATTCTATATGCATTTCCATGAAAAACCCAACACATATGTAACAAATGTTGAAATAAAAGTAAGCAATCTACAACGTTCTTTAGCATTTTATCAAGACGTCATTGGCTTCAACGTTTTACACGAAGGATCACATAAAGCTACTTTAACAGCGGATGGGCATACTGCACTATTAACAATAGTCCAACCAGACACAGTGGAAGAAAAACTGAGCAGGACGACTGGACTTTATCATTTTGCACTACTCTTGCCAACTCGTCGTGATTTAGCAAATATTATCACGCATTTTCATGAAAAAGGAGTATATCTTGGGGCTTCTGATCATGCTGTCAGTGAAGCACTCTATTTAAATGATCCTGATGATAATGGTATTGAGGTATATGCAGATCGCCCTGAAAATGAATGGGGATGGCATATGGATCAAGTGCATATGGTGACAGAGCCACTAAATATTCGTTCGATTTTAGAAGAAGGTGATGAAAATTGGAATGGCCTTCCTGCAGGTACGGTCATGGGACATATTCACTTATCTGTTTCTAACTTGGCAGAGGCTGAACAATTTTATACAAAGGGCTTAGGATATGATATTGTGGCGCGCTATGGTTCACAGGCATTATTTATTTCTACAGGGCGCTATCACCATCACATTGGCCTAAACACTTGGCACTCAGAAAATGCTCCAAAGCTTGGCGAAAACCAAGTAGGCTTAAAAACGTACTCACTGCGTTTAGATAATGAAGAACAAGCATCAATGATGAAAGCGAACCTTCGTGCAATGGGTGCACCTGTTATCGATATAGACGGTGGATTCCAAACTGAGGACCCGGCTGGAAATGCCGTATTATTAAAACTTTAGTAAAAAGCAGTTCTCACAAGTTGAGAACTGCTTTTATTAATGTAAACCTGGATATCCTTGTTGTCGTAATGCCTCATATATAACAATCGCAGCCGTATTAGATAAGTTGAGTGAACGGACATGATCACTTTGCGGAATACGTAAGCACATATTACGACGTTCATATGCAAATTCTTTCGGCAGTCCTGTTGTTTCTTTCCCAAACATAAAGTAAATATCACGCTCTTTATCACTAAAATCATGCGTAGTGAACGGCTCATCACTATAAGTTTCGATTAAATATACGTCTCCATCTTTAGAATACTCTATAAAATCATCCAGTGAATCATGATAAACAATGTTCACACTATGCCAATAATCTAAGCCTGCCCGTTTTAGCATTTTATCGTCGGTTGAAAAGCCTAGTGGACGAATTAAATGTAATGATGTATTTGTACCAGCACAAGTGCGAGCAATATTTCCTGTATTCGCTGGAATTTCTGGTTGATATAAAACGATATGCAATGGCATAACAATACACTTCCTTATTGTCATAATTTCTTTTAGTAGAACTCATTTAGTTGAGTTGTTGTTCTCTTCATTCATCCTGAAAAACTTCAAACCTTTGTGAATTTCATGCAATACTTCTTCGTCCTGCTCACTAGCTTCCGCATCATATAAGGCAGACTTAGCCTGTTCGCCGCCGATCTTACCTAAAGCCCATGCGGATGTGCCTCGAATGACTGGACGATTATCGTTTTTCAAAAGGTTGATGAGATCTGGTATAGCCGCTTCCTCTTTAAAATGAGCAAGGGCGAGGATCGCATTTCGTTGAATGGGCTTTTTACCTCGCCATGAACCAGAAACGTGGCCAAATTTCGCCTTAAAATCTCTATTGGAAATCGTTAATAGTGGTGTTAGTAATGGCTTGGCAAGCTCTGGATCAGGCATAAATTCTTCATGAATCCAATTAATTTTCCCTTTATTTTTGGGACACACAGTCTGACAAGTATCACAACCATAGAGACGATTACCAATGTGGTTTCGAAACTCTTCAGGAAGTGTTCCCTTCGTTTGAGTGAGGAAGGCAATACAGCGTTGTGCATCCAATTGCCCTCCTTGGATTAATGCACCTGTTGGACAAACATCCAAGCATAGGCGACACTCACCACATTCATCCTCCATTGGCTTATCTGGCGAGAATGGAATATTGGTAATAAGCTCTCCTAAATACACATAAGACCCAAATTCAGGTGTTATAATCGAACAGTTTTTACCGCTCCAGCCTATGCCTGCACGTTCTGCTACTGCACGGTCTACAAGTGCACCTGTATCAACCATTGACTCAATACGTACACCTTCGACACGCTCCTCAAGCCAAGCAGATAATAACTTCAAACGTTCACGTATTGCTGTATGATAATCGACTCCCCATGAAGCACGGCAAAATATCCCACGTCTTGCTCCCTTTTTGCCAATGGGTGCATTTTGCATACGTGAGGGATAAGCAACCGCGATCGAGACAATACTCTCTGCCTCATTTAATAATTGCAGGGGTTCGGTACGTTTCTCAATATCACTTTCCTCAAAGCCAGACTGATAGCCAAGCTCCTGCTGACGACGCAGTCGGTTTTTTAATTCTGTAAAGGGAGCTGCTGTTGTAAAACCTATTTTATCAACGCCAATGGATATTGCATATGCCACAAAGTCGCGTTGTAGGTCATGTATGTTCATTTTATTTCCAACTCCTTACATGGTACAATAATAGAAATAGATAAAGTAGGTGATGTTCTTTGGAAATTTCCATTAACGAATCTCTATTAACACAACATCCCGAGCTAAAAATCGGCATTATTCATTATACCAAAATTGTTGTAGCAGAATCCCCTCAAATGATTAAAGGTCGGATGCAATTGTATCAAGAAAACCTTTTTCTAGACATGCAGGACCTTCCAGTGAACCAGCGTGAGGGCATTGCAGAATGGCGAGCACTATGGAAAAAGCTAGGTGCCGATCCAAATCGTTATCGTCACTCAGCAGAAAGTCTTATGCGTCGGATTAGTAAACAAAACTATTTAACACCATTTCATTCTGGTGTAGATTTAAATAACTTCTTCTCTCTTCAATATGAAATTCCAATTGGCCTATATGATGTAGCCCTTATAAAAGGGTGCGTAGAAATAGCTCTTGGCCATGAAGACATTGGTTATGAAGGTTTAAATGGGCGTTTTAATACATTCAACAACATCCTCTTTAGTCGTGATGAAAAGGGAGCATTTGGTTCTCCATTTGTCGATTCTAAACGTACAGCCGTTACAGAAGATACGACTGAGGCGCTACATATTTTTTATCTTAGACCATCATTAACACATGAAGCAGCGAATGACCTTTTGGCGTCAGCAGGCAAAATGTTTAATCAAATTCACGGTGGTGACTATCAAATTGCCCTCCTGTCAAATAATGCACCATCTACAACACTTTAAAAAGGACGTGGTTTCGTGATCAATCTTGCAGAAGCTGTTAAACTAAAAAGTATTTTAGGAAAGAAAACGCAAGAGCTTATTAGTGAATTACATCGTAGTGCTTTTGTGACAGTAGAAAAGGGACAGGCTCCTAAAACAAGTAACCGTGCACTCTCTCTTATTGAAACGGAATTGGCACAAGTTCGTGAAGATATGCGTACGTTAGATCGTTTAGTGTATGAAGCAAACATTCAAAACACAGTAAATTTTAAAGATCAGAAACTAGCACTAGTAGAAGCTATCGAATTAGCTACACAGCTTCGTGCTGAGGCTGAACTATGTAAAGAATTTAGTATGCGGGAAAAAGAAAGTGTTCGTTTTGGCTATGGTGATGGTGCTATGTTATACGAGATTGCATTATATGAGCCTGATGACTATCGAGAACGAGCAATGAAGCTCGAAAAAGAGGCACATAAACTATCCAATCTTATTAATTCAAAAAATTACAGCATACAAATTAACTTTGATGATTCCCGATACTTCTAATCTCGGGGCGGTGAGACTCCAAACCGAGTTGGATGTGCTGTTTTCAAATTTAGCTATTCGGCTAATTAGATAAAAACCAATAACAAGTTACCTGTTACTGTATGACCGATGACTAATGACCAACTATAGGTAAAGGCCATACTCAAAAAACTTGATTCCATTTGAAAACGCCATCCAAGGCTCTCCTACATGTATGTATGGAGAGCCTTTTTATCAGCAAATATGTAAAAATTCCCTATGTCTAGATTGCCCCTTTCAAGGACAAAATGGAAGTAACTATTGGAAAGGGGTCATACTATGACGCAGCAAAATGATTCAACACATGAGCAAGATACAACATTGACAAATCGACAGGGGCATCCCGTTACTAACAATCAAAATTTACGAACAGTCAGTAATCGCGGTCCTGCAACACTTGAGAATTATGATTTTCTAGAGAAGATAAGTCACTTTGACAGAGAGCGAATCCCAGAACGAGTTGTTCATGCTCGCGGTGCTGGTGCACATGGTTATTTTGAAACATACGGTGTAGTAGGCGATGAACCAATTTCTAAATATACTCGTGCAAAAGTCTTTCAGGATAAAGGAAAAAAAACGCCAGTATTTGTGCGTTTTTCAACGGTTATCCATGGTGGACACTCGCCTGAAACATTACGAGATCCACGAGGCTTTGCGGTAAAATTTTATACAGAGGATGGCAACTGGGATTTAGTCGGTAATAATTTAAAAATCTTCTTTATCCGTGATGCCATGAAATTCCCTGACATGATTCATGCATTTAAGCCTGATCCTATTACTAATATTCAAAACGTTGAACGTTTCTTTGATTTTTGTGCTAGCTCACCAGAATCCTTTCATATGGTAACATTTGTATACTCACCTTGGGGTATACCCGCTAACTATCGTATGATGCAGGGTTCTGGCGTCAATACGTATAAGTGGGTTAATCAGGAAGGTAAAGGGGTCCTCGTCAAATATCATTGGGAGCCACTTCAGGGCATTAAAAATTTAACACAAAAAGAAGCAGAAGAAATTCAGCAGAAAAATTTTAATCATGCCACCCAGGATTTATATGATGCAATTGAACGTGAAGAATTTCCTGAATGGGAGTTACATGTTCAAATTATGGAGGATGGTCCACATCCTGAGCTTGATTTTGATCCATTGGATGACACAAAGCTTTGGCCAAACGATCAATTCCCATGGTATCCAGTCGGTAAAATGGTATTAAACAAAAATCCTGAGGACTATTTTGCAGAGGTAGAACAAGCTACTTTCGGTACGGGCGTACTGGTCGATGGTTTAGATTTCTCCGATGATAAAATGCTGCAAGGTCGTACATTCTCCTATTCGGATACACAACGTCACCGTGTGGGAGCCAACTATCTTCAATTGCCAATTAATGCTCCTAAAAAGCGTGTAGCAACCAATCAAAGTGGTGGCCAAATGATGTATAAACGAGATTTAGCACCTGGTCAAAATCCACATATTAATTATGAGCCATCCATGTTAAATGGCTTAAAGGAAGCTACACAGGATGGCAAGGAATATACTCCATATGTTGAAGGAAACCTTGTTCGAGAATCCATTGATCATCAAAGTAATACCAAGCAGGCTGGTGAAACTTACCGTAACTTTGAGCAATGGGAGCGCGATGAGCTGCTTGCCAATTTAATTCGTGATTTATCCGTCTGTCATATGGATATACAAAATGCAATGATTGCACTAGCAGAAGAAGCAGATGAAGAATATGGTCGTTTGCTAAAAGAAGGGTTGCATAAGGCAAGAAAGGAATCCTCTCCTTCAAAGCCGCTTGGCAATATTGATGGAAATCATGCCCCTCAAGATGCGATAGATAAAGGACATAATGCCGACCCTTATTAATTCACACCCAAAAAGACATTACATATTTTTGTAATGTCTTTTTTGCATTATTGTTCATAGGCCTTATACCAATGATATGGTTGTATCTCTTTTAACGTTTTAAATATTAGTGTACCGTCTGAATTCGTAACTGCTGCCTTCACATTCTCTCCCCAATAAAAGAGTCTTTCTTGGCAGACCCCACAAGGTGTGAGCACTACGAATTTGGATGTTTCATTTTCTCTAGCAACACAAATCGAATGGGTCACCTTTGTATTCAATTTATGCGCCTCTAAAATAGCACCCGTTTCCATACATAATTCAGTTGCTGCATTGATGACCTCTGGTGCTACACTAGTTAAAATATGCCCGTCCTCAGAATACAAAGCGGCCGCACCGCCCCATCCTGAGGGATATCTTTTCTCCACTAATTGGACGGCTGCTTCATAGAGCTTTTTTTCAATATCCATACCATTTAACATCTCCCTACAGTTAATATACTCCTGGTAATATTTTTAATACTTTTTCCTCTGCATCTAAATACGCATCTACCCCCAGAGGAATGCCTACATTCGTTGATTCATGTCCTATTTTAAAACCTGCCACAACAGGAATGCCTAAGTCTGAAAAATACTCTTTCATTAAATTGTGTAGTGCTGCTTCATCCGCTTCTGTTTGTGTAAAGGAGCCAATGACAACACCTGCTAGCTGCTCTAATTTTCTAGCTTGCTTTAATTGCTGTAGCATCGAATCAATGTTAGGAATCGATTCAGCTAACTCCTCTATCAATAAAATCTTACCTTCCGTCTGTATCTCAAATTTAGTGCCTAATGTGCTGACAAGACGATAAAGATTTCCTCCTATTAATTCACCACGTGCCATCCCACCAGCAATTGTTGTTAAAGGAGAAATTGACTCCGTATATTGTATTTCGATAGGGGAAAATAATTGTACAAACATTTTCTTCGATAGTTCATCCATTGTATTAGCAGCCATTAACATAGGTCCATGGAATGTTACTAAATTGGCGTACTCATTGATGGCACAATGCAAATATGTAATATCTGAAAAGCCCCAGAAAATTTTTGGATTTTCCTCTAATAACGTATAATCAATTTTTTCAGCTATTCGAGCAGCGCCATAGCCACCCTTTACACAAAAAATCGCTTTCACTTCAGGATTCTTTACCATTTCATGAAAATCTGCTAACCTGATTTCATCACTACCCGCTAAATAATCATGCTTTGCATGGATTGTATCCCCTACGATATAGTGAAGACCCAACTCATCTAAAAAAGATAATGCGTCCCCTAGCTTCTCAGGATCTACTAGACTCGATAGAGCAACTACACCTACTAAATCTCCCTTTTGTAAACGTGGTACGGTATTTTTCATGTTCATTCCTCCTCTTATTTTACTTATGCTGCCTCTAAGCTGGTGCGAGGCATTTATCTATTATTGCATCTTCTTCCCATTATTTTATACGGTTTTTTTCTACCTAAGGAGAAACTATCGACATTCTACAATTGCAGCCTTCAGACATTTAGACAGTAGACTTTACCTTCAACAAGGTGGATTTAATTGTTATTGTAGCAGTAATTTTCTGGAGCGTATATTCATTGCTCATACGTTTATCAGGAAAAGCAAGAAAGCAAAGACTTCAGACATAAGAAGGCTTTGCTTTTCATGGTTAATTTGTGCCGCCATAAATAATCGTGACGTTAGGATGTTTCAATAATTGACTTGCTGGGAAATCTTCTGTTATATGGCCACTTTTCAATTTTTGGATGGCCGCCAGCTTCTTCTCACCAAAGGCAATCAGGACAATTTCCTTCGCCTTCATAATAGATTGAATACCCATTGTAATGGCATGTGTTGGGACTTCAGCTTCATCATCAAAGTAAATCGCATTTTCTGTTCTTGTCGACTCCGTTAATTCAACAATATTTGTCATAGAATCGAACGGAGTACCCGGCTCATTAAAGCCTATATGACCATTTACGCCAATTCCAAGAAGCTGTAAATCAATACCTTCTGCCGCATCAATTCTTGCATCATATGCCATGCATTCAGCAGCTAAATCCTCTGCCTCACCATTTGGCAAATGTATATTTTCTTGTTTAATATTTACATCATTAAATAAATTATTGTGCATAAAAGTCCAGTAACTTGCAGGACTTGTTCGCTTAAGACCTACATATTCGTCTAAATTAAAAGTTTGTACATCCTTAAATGATAATTGACCAGCTTGATGTCGCGCTACTAATTCTTTATACATTCCTACAGGTGAACCACCAGTTGCTAATCCGAGCACACTATTTGGCTTCTTTTGTATTTGCTTTAAAAAAATATTTGCGGCCACTTCGCTCATTTCGTCATATGTATTGACTTCTATCCATTTCATTTTCCTTATCATACCTACCTTAAATTCTTATTCATTAACTATATTGGAAAAGATTTCACTTTATAGTAGCTAATATATTAATTCTACAAGTTATTTAGCTATTTTTCTATCATTTCCCTCGTAATATTATGCGTGTATTCTGATGCTGTTTCGGTTATGTTATAAATAAGGAAGTGAGGCGATTTTATGAATGCACAGATTCAGCAATATTTACAGCATATTCAATTTCAAGGAACTTTAGAGCCTACCGTCCAACTTCTTGGACAGCTACAGACAAAGCATCTATTGACCATTCCCTATGAAAATTTAGATGTTGCCTTGAACCTCGGTATCTCATTCTCTATTCCTGATTTATTTCAAAAGATTATTATTGAGCGACGTGGTGGCAATTGTTTTGAACTAAATATTTTATTTAGCTGGCTTTTACGGGAGCTCGGCTTTTCAGTTACCAATCGCTATGCTCAGTTTTGGCGCAACGTTGAAGAACATACTCCTCCTGAAGATATACCCATGCATCAGCTATTACTAGTAAAGGATGCGAAACTATCCTATATTTCAGATGTAGGCGTTGGTGCTTTAGCGCCTTGTAAACCAGTACCATTAATTGCAGGATATCAACACCGAGAAAATCGAGAATTATATAAAGTAGAGTATGATGAAGAAAATGGTTGGATGCTTTTTGAGCAAACCAAGCAACAATGGCGTTTGCTCTATTGCTTTCATAATGACGCTAATGATGCAAAATTTGCCCCACGACTCTCTAAACAAAAAAATAAAATTGCCATGATTCGAACGGCTCGTGGTCGTCACACGATGATGAACAATGAATTTAGAATTTACGAAGGACAATCCTTAACTACCTATACGACAAACACTGAGAAGGAATGGTTGCAGGCCCTGCAGCGTTTTTTTCATATCTCTTTACAACAATAAAGGAAAGCGAGTCCATCAATGGCTTGCTTTCCTTTTCTGATTATTTCATTGTCCGATTGAGCAATTCAAAAACAACCAGATCATTGTGCATCTCCTTGACTAAACCAATATCATCTACGAAATAATAAGTTTTTACCACATTACTAAATTCTGACCTTTTCTCTACTATTATTACACCCGTATATTGCACTTCACCAGCTTGTACTGTGCCGTTAGTTGATTTTACAGTTACTCGTTCTCCTGCAGTAACTCCTGGATCATCTTCATGTAAAATAACACCTACTCTAAGTGGTAGTTCCATATATAAATCATAATGTGTGTTTGCGTCACCTGCAATGGCTTGACCATATGCCCGATCATGGCCATATAAAAGCTCATTAGAAAAAGTTTGTCCTGTACTTACATTTTTGACGGTCCATACATCATTTTTACCGTCATGTTGCTCATATTGATAGCTTAAAGTATAACGCTTATTGTCACTTAAAGAATAATAGGCATACGTATATACAAATGCTGGGTCCTTTAGCAAGTGTGGCTTAGAAAGAGTCATTGCTCGCGCCAAAAATGCTGAGAATTGTGCACGTGTAACAGGGTTATTAGGTTTAAACGCACCATCCCCATAGCCCCTTACTAAATGATTATGAGCCAGTGTTAAAATTTCTTTATAACCACTTGTCTGCTCCGTCACATCTGTAAAATAATACGGATCTGAGCCTTTTAATTGAAATGCCCTATTTAGCACAATAGCCATTTCTCCTCTAGTAATCGGCGCATCTGGATTAAATTTATGGGCTGCATCGAATATCCCTTTGTTTTGTACAGCAGCTATTTCTTTGTAGTATTGATTAGCCGATGTTACATCTTGATAGTGGGGGTTTTCTATGTTGATTGTATTTAGTCCTAAAGCACGTGTGAGCATGACAGCTACTTGTGCTTTCGTAACAAAGTCATTTGGCTTGAATAACTGATTTGAATAGCCCCTCACAATATCCTGCTCCACTAAATAATGTATTTCTGTCAGCAAAGTATCATCCGTTAAATCTCTAAAGCTGGCTGCCTGCACTTCCTTCGGTATTATGCCAATCGTTATCAGGAAAAAACATACTAATTTCAATATGTTCCTCACATTATCCCTCCTTCACCGATTCTTTACCCATAAAGACGTGTAGTTATGCTTAAAATGAAAAAAGACTCTACTGAAAGAGACTTTATGCGTTATTTTTATGTTGAATTAATCCGATTCCTAGACCAGTCGGATCCACCAAATAAGCAAGATAAAAGCCATCAAACTCCATTTTCTCACGCAAAATAGTAGCCCCGTTGCTTGTTGCCTGTTCGACAACTTCGTCAATTGCATCCACTTCAATTTGAATTCGTGTACCATGTGGATAGTCACTCGGACCTTTACTAATGCCACCATTAACCCCAATTTTGCTTTTTTGCCCAGTTGTAACTGGCCAATAATCCCAATTCGGGGCCGCTACCTCCCAGCCAAACACTTTGCTATAAAAAACTGCCGCTTTCTCCGGTTCCTGACTATTTAATTCAAAGCCAATTACTCTTCCCATACATATCCCCCTTTTTATTTTTGCATAACAAATAATTCAACAATTAATTGGATTTCCCTTCCAACTTTAGAAATTTGACAGTATTTCGAATAAAAAATTTAACTATTTAATTAGTTAGAAAATTATGTATAATTAAATTAGAACGATTATTCAAATCATTAAAGGAGTACAACATTGAATAAAAGACGCTATGACAGTGACAAGGCAAAGATTGAAATTATCAAACATGCCATCCAATTATTTTCTCAACATGGCTATAATCAGACATCTGTTGGTGATATTTCGAAAGCCTCTGGTTATAGCAAAGGACATATTTATTATCATTTCGAAAATAAAGAAAAGTTATTTGTGCTTTTAGCGCAGCAATCGATGAAAAATTGGCATGACAAATGGTTGCAACAAGAATCTTCATACACCACATCAACAGATAAATTATATGGTATGGCCATGCATGTCCTCTATGAGTATCAAACACCTTTACTAAAATCAGGACAAGAACTGGCATCTAACCCTAAATCAAGCCCCGATTCTATACAGCAGTTATTCAATTTAGCTATTACACCAATGAATGCTTATCGCGCAATTCTTCAAGAGGGCATCGACCAAAATGAATTTGTTCATGGCAATGTAGATACATGGACCGTCTTACTTGGCACATGGCTAGGTGGTTTATGTCAGCTGACCAATACTCAAAACTTGAAATCATTAGAACCACTCTTTCAACAGGCAATAACGATTTTCTTAAAAGAAATTAAAAAAGGTGGGATTTAAATGAAAGTTTGTTTAATAGGTGATAGCTTAACAAAAGGTCGTCCAGGCGTTTCATTTTATAATCTATTGAAACTTCAATATCCTCATATTTCATTCGATAATCTTGGAAATCCAGGCGAAACGATTAAAAGTTTATTTACTCGCTTGGAAAAAGCACCACTCCAATCTTCCTATGATCTCCTTATTCTTTGGATAGGCGTCAATGACGTCTATTCAAAATTATTAAAGGTGCAAGCACAACCAGTGGCGAAGGATCATATTGAATTCGAAGAGTACTGCCTAAAAGTATTAGAGAAAGCACATGTCGCTTCTAAAAATGTAGTGTTAGTATCTCCAGCATTAGTAGGAGAAGATCTTCAAAATCACTCCAACAAAGAAATAAAAGAGCTAACGTCCGTTATGGAGTCCATTGCATTGAAGTCCGGCAACATTTATTTTGTGAATATGCAAAATCTCTTTAAAGAGCATTTAGAACATTTGGAGTGCTCAGGCTTTGTTAATACGAATGTAATGAGAGTTCTACTAGATGTTTTATTTTACAAAAATCCTTTTCGTATCGATAAATTATCTCAAAAAAGAGGGCTACATGTAACTTTGGATGGCGTTCATTTAAATAGTAAAGGTGCTAATATAGTGGCACAGCAATATAGCTCTATCATTGAACTTTATGGAGAAGAAGGAGACACAATCGGGAGGTCCTAAGATGAGAAAGATTGCTGTTGTTACAGGTGGTGTATCAGGGATAGGAAAGGCTATTTGCCAAGAATTAATTACTCGCCATATTTTCGTTATTATTGCTGATATTCAAGAACATGAGGGTCGTATGTTAGAAGCAGAGTTAAATAAAGATGCTGTCCATACAAAATTTGTACCTCTAAATGTAACCAATTACAAAAGTGTAGCATCTGTCATTCATGATGTATTTGAAGAATTTCACCGTATAGATTATCTGTTTAATAATGCTGGTATTGCTATGTATGGGGAGATGGCTGAAACGACTATTGAGGATTGGAAGGAAATTATGGATATTAATTTATGGGGTGTCATTTATGGTACTCAAATAGGCTATCCGCTTATGAAAAAACAAGGTTTTGGACATATCGTCAATACCTCCTCTGCTGCAGGGTTAGGACCCTCTCCTTTTTCTACTGCCTACGCTACTACCAAACATGCTGTTATAGGACTAACAACCTCTCTACACTATGAGGCTGAGGAATTTGGGATTAAGGTGAGTACCTTATGTCCAACGTTTGTGGATACACCCATTTTCGATAACGCCAAGGCGATTCATATGGATAAATCAATTATCACCAAACTATTAAAGCAGCAAAAAATGATCTCACCTCAGCGAATTGCAAAAATGGCTATAGAAGGTGTTCATCAAAATAAGCCTATCATTTGTCCAATGCCCATGCGCAAAACAATGGATGTTATTTTCACTATTTTTCCTTTTCTACACAAAGCGTTAATGAGAATGGTTTGTAAAGTGAGTCGTAATGCACGTTTAACCTAACGTTACACAAGGCTCCCTACTCTTGGGAGCCTTGCCTATTTTATAATACGACACCATCGCTCATTTTAATAATACGATCTGTATAACCCAACATTTCTTCGTCATGTGTCACTAATAATGTTGTTATATTTAACGTTTTTGTTAATGTTCTTAACAACAACATAATTTCTTTAGAGCGCTGTGAATCTAAACTTGCTGTTGGCTCATCTGCAAACAATACTTTCGGTTGATGAATAATGGCACGAGCAATTGCTACACGTTGCTTTTCTCCACCCGACAAGGAAGAAGGATAAGCATGTTGACGATGTGCTAACCCAACTAACTGTAATAAACGATTTACTTCATGCTTTTTTTCATGTTTCTTCAGTGGCGACCCAGCAACATCCAACATTAATAGCAGCTGCTCCGCTACGGTAAGAAAAGGTACAAGATGTGCAAACTGAAAGACAAAGCCAAATTTACTTGCACGCAGCCCTCGTACCTGTTCCTCGTTCATAGCCGTTAAATTATGTCCCTCAAAAAGGATTTGTCCATCTGTTGCTTGTTGTAGTCCAGCAGCTATAGTTAATAGCGTGCTTTTCCCTGAACCAGATGCACCTACCAATGCTGTAATTTCTCCTTCTTTTAAGGATAAATTAATGCCTTTTAAAATTTCCTCTTCGACATCACCATTTTTAAACGTTTTTCTTACTTCATCAATCGTAAATAACGTCATGACTAAGCCTCCCCTTGGTGTATTGCTTGTAACGGTTCGATTTTTTTAATTTGTAGACCTGACAGTGTAGCTCCCACAAAACCAATGACAAGGAACACTAACGATAGTTGTATGGTTGTACCTAGGTTTAACGTAAATGGCATCTCCTTTGGCGCAACTATATTGAATAATTGGCTAAGGCTGACTGATAATACTAATGAAATGGCAGTAATAATCACCATCTGTGTCCAGATCATGTTAAATAACCTACTTGTTTTTAATCCAATCGCCTTAAGAATGCCATATAATCCAATCTTTTGTACATTCATCATATAGAAGAAAATAGCAAATAGCATACCACTAATGACAACTAAAAACCAAATTATCATATTTAAAGACATCTGTTCCGCACTGTAACTCGGGATAGCATTCAGAAATTCTTTATTGCTATAAGACTGTAGCCCCTCAAATTCCTTAGCCGTATTTTGGGGAACGAAAATTAATTGCATATCCTTTACCCGATACATTTCCTGATAAGCCTCTTTACTTATATAAGCAACAGGGGCATGGCTATATTTTTTTTGCTCCACAAAGCCTTTCACTATAAACTCTCCACTATATTGATTGTTCGTTAATATATCTCCAACCTTAATTCCTTTATCCTGTAGTGAGCTGTCTAACAGCACCTCACCATGTCGTACATTTCTAAATAGTGTTGATTCCGTCGACGTGACAAAGGCCACACTTTGCTGTTTATCATCCTGATCACTTAAAAAGCCCATTTGAATAGAAAAGGCAACTGCCTCCTTCTCCTCAGTCATGACTTCCTGTTGTAGATCGCTAGAGATTCTCGAAAGATTAAACGTCCCATCTGCATCCTCCGTCATGTAAAATTGCCCATGAGGTAAGTCTTTTATTAAAGCTGCATTATCCTGCGACAAGCCATTTGCCAAACCTGAAATAATAAACGTTAAAAAACTAACTAGGAAGATGATGGAGCCCAAGATTAAAAACCGTATTTTATTTTTCTTCATTTCTTTCCAGGCAAGATTCATCCTTAACCCCTCCATTTCTTTGATTATCCTTAGCTTAAAATTGTTACATGAACAGAGTATGAACTAATCGTTAAAAATGTAGGGGAAAACAAATAAACCGCTCTGAAGGAAAGTAATTTATCCTACAGAACGGTTTAGATCTTCACCTAAAAAAACTCATATAATCCATTTTTAAAGTAATTGAACTCGTTTTGATTAATTAACTTTCTCCCATACCCTTCATAAAAAAACTGCCTGTCTCTTTCAGTTTCAAAGGCATGTGGCTTAGGTCGTACAGCTAGCGCAAAATCGTATCGTGGATCACCGAATGCTCCACCACTCCAATCAATAATACCCGATATTTTCTGATTATGAACGAGAACATTATCGATTGTGAAATCACCGTGTATAAATGTTTGCTGAATAGGTTCTGGTTTATTTCTTTTTAAGTCATCTAACAACTCTGAAGTACCATCCACCTCAAAATTTTTAAGATTAAACTCTGCCTGACCTAACATATCATCGATCCAAACTGCAATTGTACCCTCCTTTATTTCATGTGGGCATGGCGTCGAATGAATTGCTGCAAGCACCTTTCCATAATGAAAGATGATTGCATGCCTGTTTTCCTCTTTAGTTTCATTCTCTAACGCCTGTCTAATCGTGCTTCCTTCTATATATTCCATCAATGCCCATGCCTGATCGTCTGATGGTTGTTCAACAAAACAATATAAACGGGGGACAGGTAAAGTAGAATTAGATAGATATTTTAGGACAGTCACTTCTTTCTTTAACCATGAGCCATATTGCTTTCCTTTGGTTCTCTTTAAAACGAAAGTGCCTCTTTCAGAAAAAAGGATTCCAACATCCGATGTATGCCCCTGTCTTGGAAAAGAAATGTGGGTAACTCCACCAACATAATCGAGTATTTCTTTAGGTAATTCTATAAGCTGTATCGGCTTCAACATGATCACCACCTAGTTTAAAAGTTAGAACAAATATTGTCATAAAAAATAAGAATGCTAATAGAAAGATTCTTGTTTTATTTCAAAATTTTTTAGTAAAATTTGTATGTCCAATCGCTAGCCTAATTAACTTTAGCATTTCAATAGTTTTCTTTTAATCTTGTCCGTTTTATACGTTTATAGTGTTTTTATATACTTTATGATGTTGCTGATATTTTCAGAATTATATTCCGTCTCTGATAAAAGATAGTATCCACTTTTCGAAAAATCAATGTGACCGAGTAAACTTTTTAAGTATGGAGAAATTAAAACCAAAACGCCATCATTTTCTAATAATTCCTCTGGAGATTCAAATCCATGAGTAACTTCTACGTTAAAAGAACTCAAATGATTCTCTTTCAATGAAATTTCTATACTTTTTTTTAATCTCGCTGACCTTTTCTTGAAGAAGAATCCTTCTCTATCTAAACCTGTGGCAAATCCCCTAAACCCCATTGCTAATTTTGGATAAATATATATTGTTTTCATTATGATCACTCCTTCTAAAAAGGTTTATGCCCCTTTAATACTAGTGCTATAAGTTATTGCGCTTTAGATTAATTTAATTTAATATACAAATGGTAACTAAACAACCAGTAACTTACAAGTAAAATTCTAAAAATTATTATTTGGATTCTTTATCCTAAAATCATGTGGAGAAGTTTTTTAGATAGCAAGTTTACGTATAAAGTACAAGGAGGGAGAATTTTATGGATTTTATCAGGAAATAAACCGCTTGGACATAATTTATTCCTTTCTGCTATTCCGGATTGTCTCTGATTCTATCTGTCCCTTATAGTAAGGGAAGAGGGTACGGAAGAAACCAGTAGAAGTCCTTGAAAAAAGTAGTTCAAAAATATTCAAGTAGGAGCGTGTAAAATGAATTTAAAAGAAAAGTTGATATTAATACAAGAAAATGGGTACCAAGCACCCCCTGATACATTCCAGTTGACACTAGAAATGTTACATAACATCGGTTCTTTAGATGCCCAACTACGTGATGAGCTAATTTATACAACCTTATCACATTGGATTCCTAATAGTTCTCTAACAGCAAACGAACTAGAACAACTTCTACCGGTTATTTTGGATAAAAATCATTTGCTTTTTAAGCTTGGTGAAACAAATACAGACTCTGTCTTCACTCGATCTTTTTCCATGCTAGTCATACCACTCCTCTTCACGAGGCATAGAGAATTTCCATTTCTATCAAGAGAGCACATTCATCAGATAAAAGAGAAAGTATTTTACAATGTACAAGGAGAGCGAGATTACCGTGGGTATGACGAAAAAAAAGGCTGGGCTCATGCTATAGCCCATGCAGCAGATGCTTTAGAAGATTTGGCTCAGTGTTCCGAACTGGATAAAAATGACCTCTTAACTATCCTCGATTTGGTTTACGAAAAGATGACCATAACAGACCGAATTTACTCCGATGGGGAAGATGAGAGAATGGTAAAATCCATAATTAGTGTTTTAAATAGAAAAATACTTAGTCAGACTTATGTAGAGCAATGGATTCAAAGTTTTGGGGATGTGGAGAAAAATTCAGAATTTCTCCCTGCCTTTAAGCAAAAAAATAATATTAAGAACTTCTTAAAAAGTTTATACTTTCGAGTTAAATTTTACAAAGTGGATGCCGTTCTCTGCTCGACTATCGAGCATACATTATATAAAGTAGAAAAAGTATACTATTCCTAATTAAAAAAATGAGGGGAAGACTCTTACTTGTCCGTCTCCACTTCAACATTTTCACAGATAATTTGATTTGTAGGGATTCAGATAGAGCACCATTCTACATGGTATGAAAGGAACGTTGAGGGTTAAAATTATCTTTGAAGCAAGCATATGCAAACCTACAATAATTAAGAGGTGCGGATAACTCACTCTCGTTCCCATAAAAATAAGCGCCTCCAATAGATATTAGGATACATTAGCCTAAATTCAATTGAAGGATGCTTTTTTGTTTTGTCTAATCCGAAGGGGTCAGTTCAAAAATAAACATGGTCTTTTCTGTTTTGCTTCCTTAATCACTGATCGCACTTGTGTAAAAACTTCTGTAAAATGAACCTGTCTGTATGTAAAATTTCTATAAAATGATTTCGATTCTTAGCGTTTTCTATCGTAACGCCAAAAACAAAAAGCTCACAAACCCTGTACTATCAAGGATTGTGAGCTTTCTAAACTTACTAAATGTAACGTATATGTACGTAATGATACCGGTGGTCGGGGTCGAACCGACACTCCAAAGGAACACGATTTTGAGTCGTGCGCGTCTGCCAATTCCGCCACACCGGCATAATGGAGATAAAAAAAATCGGATAAACCGATTAGCAGTTAAAATATGGAGGCGGCAACCGGATTTGAACCGGTGATAAAGGTGTTGCAGACCTGTGCCTTACCACTTGGCTATGCCGCCATCATACTTGGAGCGGAAGACGAGGTTCGAACTCGCGACCCCCACCTTGGCAAGGTGGTGTTCTACCACTGAACTACTTCCGCAAAAAAATGGCTGGGGTACTAGGATTCGAACCTAGGCATGACGGAATCAAAATCCGTTGCCTTACCGCTTGGCTATACCCCAACTATGGGGCGACTGATGGGAATCGAACCCACGAATGCCGGAACCACAATCCGGTGCGTTAACCACTTCGCCACAATCGCCATGATATTATAGTTATTATAAAATTTACTTTATACTTGAATGGGGCGACTGATGGGAATCGAACCCACGAATGCCGGAACCACAATCCGGTGCGTTAACCACTTCGCCACAATCGCCATAAAATAAATTGGCAGGGGCAGTAGGAATCGAACCCACACCAAAGGTTTTGGAGACCTCTATTCTACCGTTGAACTATGCCCCTATAAAAATAAAAAAAATAAAACTGGTGGAGGGGGACGGATTCGAACCGCCGAACCCTAAGGAGCGGATTTACAGTCCGCCGCGTTTAGCCACTTCGCTACCCCTCCGGGAATACATGGTGCCGGCGATAGGAGTCGAACCCACGACCTACTGATTACAAGTCAGTTGCTCTACCAACTGAGCTACACCGGCAAAAAAATGATGGGTCAGGACGGAATCGAACCGCCGACACTTAGAGCTTCAATCTAATGCTCTACCAACTGAGCTACTGACCCATATACTATAAAAAATGGCGGTCCCGACCGGGATCGAACCGGCGATCTCCTGCGTGACAGGCAGGCATGTTAACCGCTACACCACGGGACCATTTGGTTGCGGGGGCCGGATTTGAACCAACGACCTTCGGGTTATGAGCCCGACGAGCTACCACTGCTCCACCCCGCGATAATGATATATGTTGTTTTTAAAAATGGTGGAGGATGACGGGCTCGAACCGCCGACCCTCTGCTTGTAAGGCAGATGCTCTCCCAGCTGAGCTAATCCTCCATCTGGGTATAAAAATGAATGGTGACCCCTACGGGATTCGAACCCGTGTTACCGCCGTGAAAGGGCGGTGTCTTAACCACTTGACCAAGGGGCCTTCGTTTGGAATAATTAAAGTGCTGGCGGAGAGTAAGGGATTTGAACCCTTGAGACAGTGTTAACCGCCTACACGATTTCCAATCGTGCTCCTTCGGCCACTCGGACAACTCTCCAAGAATGGCTCCGAAGGCAGGACTCGAACCTGCGACAACCTGATTAACAGTCAGGTGCTACTACCAACTGAGCTACTTCGGAATAATTTTAATATACAGCCTAGCGACGTCCTACTCTCACAGGTGGAAGCCCCCAACTACCATCGGCGCTAAAGAGCTTAACTTCCGTGTT
>NZ_DJAY01000013.1:0-6000 GCF_002429815.1 Lysinibacillus sp. UBA5990 | reverse complement strand
CTCTTTGCCATCATCACTAGACTGCTTTATTATGTATCTTGTTTTGAAGTTATTTACCTGTCCTTCAAGACAAGAATTATTGTATAACGTTTTCTCATATTGTGCAATACTTTTTTATAAAAAAAAGAAATTATTACTTTTAAGAGATATTTTTGTTAAGTAAGAGAAAATATTGCCCTGCAAAATATTATATCAATAGTTGTTTCAAAAGAAAACAATTATTTTTTATCTATATATTTTCAGCTTATATCTTGCTTAAAACTTGCTACTAAATAGTAGCAAGTTCCATAGTCAATCTATCAATTTCTTTAAATGTTGTTGAATCTCCGAAAGATATTCTAAAGAATTGGCGTGCCGCTTCCTGTGAATAATTCATAGATAAAATGGCTTTTGTTCCGGATTCGCTATGAATATCACACGCACTTCCTGTTGATATACTGATCCCTGCCTCGTTTAATTTTAATAATACATATTGTCCCTCCACTTTACTCATCATGACACCACAAATATTCGGCAATTGCTGCTTACACTCTATTAGTTGACCTGTTTTAGGTAGACGACTTTTAAAATAACTTCTTAATTTCTCGTAATGCTGTCTTTCATAATTATTATTTTCAACCGCTACCGCAAAGGAAACAATTGAAGGTGTATCTAAAGTCCCCCCTCTTAATCCTCTTTCATGAGTTACGCCTGGTGTTAGTGCTGGAACACGGATTGCAGGGTTTATATAAATAGCACCACATCCTTTAGGTCCTCCTATTTTATGTGCGGAAATTGTCAGAGCGTCTCCCCCTTTTGGTATAGTTAATTTTCCAAAGGATTGTACACAATCTATATGACAGTAAACAACGGATTCTTTTGCTGCTTCGATTATTTTTTCCACAGGTTGAATAGAGCCAATTTCTGAATTTACATGTTGAATAGAGATTAATGCTGTATCTTTTCGAATGGCATTTAGTAGTTGTTCTGAATCAATACAGCCATCTTTTTGCAACGGTAATTTTGTCACTTCAAAACCCATTTTCTCCAATGTATTCAAAGCTGCATGTACAGACGTATGCTCAGCTTGTGATGAAATAATATGTTTTCCTTTTTTAGAGGCTAATGCTAATGACAAAATGGCTATAATATTTCCTTCCGTTCCACTTCCAGTAAAGATAACGCCATCACTATTGACGCCGAGTTCATTGGCTATAATCTCTCTTGACTGCTGGATAAAATAATGAGCTTGTCCCCCTAAATCGTGTAGACTTGCGTTATTTCCATAATAACGCTGCGCCACCTCTACATATGCTTCAAGCGCTTTCTTCGTCATTGGTGATGTTGCTGCGTAATCCATGTAGATCATCGTATTCTTCCTCTCTCGTTCAACAGGTCTTGTTTTCTTTTTTATTTTATGTAAAGATAGGTGTAAAGACAACTGTAAAGAAGGTATAACTATGGATGTAAAGACAGACGTCCTTATAATTGGCAGTGGTATTGCAGCACTTCAGGCAGCTCTACTACTCGAAAAACATTTTAAAATACAAATAGTTACCAAATCATCCGTCCTTACGAGTAGTTCCTATCGTGCACAGGGTGGTATTGCCGCCGTGACAAGTGAGGAGGATCATATTGATTGCCATGTTGCGGATACATTGAAGGCCGGAGAGTTTCATCATGAAAGTAGACATGTCCAAACGCTCATAGAGGAAGGCGCAAAAATAATGCGTAGCTACCTTAAAGCTGGTTTCCCTATTGATCGACATAGCAATGGAGCACCTGCTCTAGGTCTGGAGGGGGCACATAGCCATCATCGTATTCTTCATGCAGGTGGTGATCGTACTGGTCAAATTTTCATAGATTACTTGCTTCATAAACTTTCACCTAATACAAAGGTAAATTGCTATGAAATGGCCTATGAACTTTTACTAAATACTAATGGTGACTGTGTAGGTGTACTTACAAAAGGAAGCGAAGGCACTAAACGCTATTTTGCCCATCATGTTATTTTAGCGACAGGTGGTGCAGGATCACTTTATTCAAGTACATCTAATTATCCAACAAATACTGGTGATGGAATTGCTTTAGCCTTTCGAGCTGGAGCTGCAATCAGTGATATGGAATTTATGCAGTTTCATCCAAGTCTGCTTTGGTGTGAAAACGAGGCAAAAGGGTTGATTTCTGAAGCAGTACGAGGAGCTGGCGGTATCTTTGTCGATGCCCAACGTCGTCCAATTATGAAGGGCATTCATGCACAACTTGACTTAGCGCCAAGACATATTACAGCACTCACACTATTTAAGAAACGGGCTGCTGGTGAGGAAACATTCCTTGATATATCCTCCATCCAAAATTTTGATGTTAAATTTCCATCAATCACACAGCTTTGCCGTAACAACCATGTTGACTTACAAGATGGCCTGATTCCTGTTTCACCAGGTAGTCATTTTTTAATGGGCGGTATTATCGCTGATGATAAAGGAAGAACCACTATAGCCAACTTGTATGCTATCGGCGAAGTGGCTTGTACAGGGGTCCACGGAGCTAATCGTTTAGCTAGTAACTCCCTATTAGAAGGAATTACTTTTGGTCAAAAAACGGCACATTTCATTATTCAACAAGGCTGTAGCCAAAAAGATTTCTTACTTGCTAACGATAAAAATGTCGATTCAATGCCTTCATTATTTAGCAAACAACAATTACAGCAACATATGATGCAGTACTTAGGTATCGTTAGAAACGGTGACGACTTGCAATATTCCCTTCAGCAATTACCCTCTATACAAGCACTTCTCCATGCAAATTTAAAGGGTTTGCAACAGACTGAGCTGGAACTATATATGATGCATGTTGTCGCTACATTAATAACCCATGCGGCCTTTACAAGGACTGAAACACGTGGAGCCCACATTCGTAGCGATAAACCCGCAATGGAAGCACAGTGGGCAAACCGATGGATTATTTTTTCGCAAGGACAAATGAAAGTGAGGAATTCATTGTATGAATATCATCAAACTCGAGGAAATGCTCAAGCAATTTTTTAATGAGGATATAGGTGATGGGGATTTATCGAGTGAATATATTTTTTCTCCTAAAAAGCAAGGAACTTTTTCTTTTTATGCCAAAGAAAGTGGCATTTTTTGTGGCGCACCTATTATTGAGCATGGTTTTCACTTATTAGATCGGTCTATAAAAGTAAACCTTCCTAAAAAAGATGGGGAAGCCGTAGAGGTTGGCGACGTCATTGCCATTATAGATGGCCCCTTACAAAAATTATTAATGGGAGAACGCGTAATTTTAAATCTTATACAACGGATGTCTGCAATAGCTACGGCGGCTCACCTAGCAGTACAGGAAATTGCAGGAACGAACACAAAAATATGCGATACCCGTAAAACGATTCCTGGCTTGCGTATGCTTGATAAATATGCTGTTCGAATCGGTGGTGCTTTTAACCATCGCAATGGTTTATATGATGCAATCATGCTAAAGGATAATCATATTGCTTTTGCTGGTAGCATTACAAACGCCATTCAGGCTGCTAGAGAGAAAGTTGGTCATACCGTTAAAATTGAAGTGGAAATAGAAACAAAAAAACAACTAGATGAAGCCATTTTAGCTGGAGCAGATATTATAATGTTTGATAATAGAAGTCCTGAAGAAATACGTGCATGGCTGCCTGCTGTTCCTTCTTCTATAACGACTGAAGCGTCAGGAGGCATAACTCTTGAAAATATAAGAGCTTATGCTCAAACAGGTATACAGTGGATTTCACTTGGTTCTCTAACCCACTCAGCCAAAGCCTTTGACATTAGCGCTCTCGTACAAATGAAAGGAGGCTATTCCATTGTCCATCACTAGTTTATTACAGCAGACGACGTTACTTCCTGAGCATTATCGGGCATTATCCGTAATGGAAATGGAATCTCGTATTTTATCAATCAAAAAAAAATTAGGATCCAAGCTTTTTATTCCGGGCCATCACTATCAAAAAGATGAAGTTATTCAATTTGCTGATGCAACGGGAGATTCCTTACAGCTAGCTCAATTATCTGCCGCAAACAAAGAGGCGGAGCACATCGTATTTTGTGGAGTGCATTTTATGGCTGAAACTGCTGATATGCTAACATCAAAACAGCAGCATGTGTATTTACCAGATATGCGTGCAGGTTGCTCGATGGCTGACATGGCTGATATCTATCAAACTGAACAAGCATGGCCCATTTTACAGCAGCTCTTTGGTGATACGATCATTCCACTCACCTATGTTAATTCAACAGCTGCTATTAAAGCCTTTACAGGAAGACATGGTGGTGCATGTGTAACATCCTCTAATGCGAAAGAGCTTGTTCAGTGGGCATTTACACAAAAACAGCGTATCTTCTTTTTACCTGACCAACATTTAGGCAGAAATACTGCTTATGACTTAGGTGTTCCACTCGAAAATATGGCCGTTTGGAATCCACATAAGAATATAATTGAAACTAAACAGCCTCTTGAGAACATCCAAGTTATTCTGTGGAAGGGTCATTGCTCTGTCCATGAAGGATTTACAGTTCAACATACAGAGGCCGTTCGTAAGGGATTTCCAGCCATGAGAATTATTGTTCACCCTGAATGTAGTCGTGAGGTTGTAGACGAGGCTGATGATGCTGGCTCAACTAAGTACATTATTGATACAATTAATCAAGCACCTAGTGGATCTGCATGGGCAATAGGGACAGAAATGAATCTGGTCAATCGTATTATAAAGCAGCATCCAGATAAACAGATCATCTCTTTAAATGAAAACTTTTGTCCTTGCCTAACGATGAATCGCATTGATCTACCCCATTTACTATGGTGCTTAGAAAGTATTGAACAAGGTCAACCACATAACCGTATTCAAGTTGATGGTCATACTAGCACTGAAGCTCTTAGTTCTCTGGAAAGAATGTTAGCAAGAAGATGAATTATGATTTTAAAGCAGAGATGTTGTAAAAACAATATTTCTGCTTTTCATTTGCTCATAGTATCCGGGTTATCTTCTGAAATTGACACCCATTTATTTTTTATGATAATGTCGATTTGGAGGTGATAAGAAATGTCTTTTCAATCGAAAAATATTTTCATTAATTTACCAGTCAAAAATGTAAAGAAATCCACGTCGTTTTTTCAGGAGTTAGGTTTTGAATTCAATCAACAATTCAGTGATGAAACGACTTCCTCAATGATTATTAGTGAAAATATTTTTGCTTTACTAATGGTCGAAGATCGTTTCAAAGGATTTAGTAACAAGGAAATACCGGATACTTCTGTTTCTGCGGAAGCAATTTTATGTCTATCTGCAGAAAATCGGGAGCAAGTAGATCAGCTAGTAAATAAGGCACTTGCCTCCGGGGGTAAACCTTATAGTGATCCACAAGATCATGGATTTATGTATGGCTGGGGTTTTCAAGATTTAGATGGTCATATTTGGGAAGTTGTTTATATGGATGAACATGCAATAAATCAAGAGTAAATCGTTTATCTTACATTAGTTTTCTATACAAAAAACAGTAGACGCAAATGCATCTACTGTTTTTTGTATGACCCGTACGGGATTCGAACCCGTGTTACCGCCGTGAAAGGGCGGTGTCTTAACCACTTGACCAACGGGCCCATGGCGGAGAAGGAGGGATTTGAACCCTCGCGCCGGTTACCCGACCTACACCCTTAGCAGGGGCGCCTCTTCAGCCTCTTGAGTACTTCCCCACAAAAAAAATGGCTCCGAAGGCAGGACTCGAACCTGCGACAACCTGATTAACAGTCAGGTGCTACTACCAACTGAGCTACTTCGGAATAAATAATGGGCCTAAATGGACTCGAACCATCGACCTCACGCTTATCAGGCGTGCGCTCTAACCAGCTGAGCTATAGGCCCTTGGAGCGGGTGATGAGAATCGAACTCACGACATCAGCTTGGAAGGCCGAGGATTTACAATTACACTACACCCGCATTATTTTAATAAAAATATGGCGCGCCCGGCAGGCGTCTAA
>NZ_DJAY01000016.1:140680-140892 GCF_002429815.1 Lysinibacillus sp. UBA5990 | reverse complement strand
GAGAATGCGTACTTAAAAAAGTTGAATACTTTAGTTCAAATGCAAGAAAAATTACCAATCAAATCAAAGCGCAAGTAATTTATGAACTAAAGGAAATCTATGAAGTAGTTGAATTAATCAAAGTCGCTGATATTCCACGTAGTACGTATTATTACTGGGAAAAGCGTTTGAATCGTCATGATAAATACGCTGATGTGAAAGTCGCAATTCAG
>NZ_DJAY01000016.1:0-140495 GCF_002429815.1 Lysinibacillus sp. UBA5990 | reverse complement strand
AAAGAAAAATTAAAAGACCTAAGCCCGGTGGAGTACCGAACTCAGGTCTTAGCAGTTGCTTAACTAAATATGTCTAACTTTTTTGGGTCAGATCAATTCTCGATGGCTTTTGTCACCCTTCCCCGTATTTGAGAAGGTTCACTTTTAATAGTAGAAACTCATTTTATATTTCATTATGTGATTTTGGCTTTGGTCCCAGTTCTTCTGGCTCGATATCCGCAAATGTCTCGCCCTCTTCCTCTAAATCACGCATACGATGAGCAATTCGTGATGCTGCAGAAGCCGCGATACTACCAACTAAATCATCTAAAAACGTATTAACGTGATGCCCAGGCTCTGTATCTAATTTTTTAATAATGCCAATTTTTTGCTTGTCTAAATGACCAAATGTGGTTACTGCAATGCTGCCATATGTAAAAACAGATCCTAGTGCGATTGTTTCGTCCACACCAAATAAACCTTCATCAGATTCTATAATTTGCTGTAATGGTGATGATAATAATTTTTTCTCAGCTAGCTCATCTAATTCAATTCCTACTAAAAGTGCATGTTGCACTTCTCGTTTACGCAGTACACGCTCAACCGAATGAACACAATGATCCAGTGTTAAACCTTCATTATAGGTTTTTTGCATTTCGTAAACAATTTTTGCGATATCCTCGATCGCCACACCTCTACGAATTAACGCGGCATGTGCTGCCTTCGCTACTTCCTCAGAGTGCACACGAATACTTTTATTATGCATAGCTACCCCTCATTTCGATTTTATTGCTAGTATAGTGCTAGCCCAACCTATTATACCTTTACTTTCGTAATATGGTACAATTTTGTTACAAACATAAGAAGGAGTGTCATCATTGGATAAGGGAACAGTACAGGATTTAACATTCTATAGTGAGGCATTACAGGAAGAATTACAGCTCTATATTTATGTTCCTGCAAATTACTCTCCACTATATAAATACAACATTCTAATCGCATCAGATGGTAAAGACTATTTCCAGCTTGGTGGTATTACAAAGCTAGCTGATGAACTGATTGATGACTATGAAATCGAAAATTTAATTATTGCTTTTGTTCCATATAAAGATATTAACGATCGACGTCATAAATATATTCCTAGTGGTGAGCAGCATGAAGCTTATCTCCGCTTTTTAGCACATGAGCTAGTACCTTATTTAGATAATGAGTTTTCCACTTATCAAATGGGTATGAGTCGCGGGGTGATTGGAGATTCGATGGCTGCCACAGCTTCCTTAATGGCCGCATTAAAGTATCCAAGTATTTTCGGCAAGGTCATTCTTCAATCACCATACGTGGATGATGACGTTTTGAAGGCAGTCGAAAATTTCAAAGATCCAGCAGCCATTTCTATATACCATATAGTTGGTAAGGGTGAAGACCAAGTAGTGACTATGGATAAATCTGTGAAGGATTTTTTAACACCTAATCGTCAGCTTCATGATCTTATGATCCATAAAGGATTCTCTATATTTTATGACGAGTTTGATGGCAATCATACATGGAAATATTGGAAACCAGACCTTCGACGTGCATTAATTGAAAATTTTAATTAATGTGAGTGATTAAATTACGAAAATTGGATTTTCTGATATACTTAAATAGAAAATTTGTTTATTTACGGGAGGTAATGGACTATGAAGTACGGTATTGTGGCATTTCCATCAAAAAAATTGCAAGATTTAGCGAACACTTATCGCAAACGATATGATCCTCATTTTGCGAAGATTACACCGCATATGACGTTAAAAGACAGCTTTGATGCGTCTGAAGAAGAAATTAAAACCATCGTTAAGCAATTGGATGAACTTGCTGCTAAATATGCGCCTTTAAACATTCATGCATCACGCATCAGTTCGTTTTTCCCTACAACCAATGCCATTTATTTCCGCATTGAACCAACTGAACAATTAGCTGCTTTCCAACATGAAATCCAAGAAAATATTTCTTATGGGGAATCGAAACATGTATTTGTACCTCATATTACAATCGCTCAAAAAATGTCGGATTCTGAGCATGACGACATCTTTGGTCAATTACGTATGACTGGTGTGGATGAAAAAGATACAATTGATCGCATTCATCTTCTATATCAATTAGAAGACGGCTCATGGACAACATACGAAACATTCCGTTTGTCTGGAGCTGAGTGATGATTGTATAACGTTAAGATTGTTGAAACAAAGAAAGAACATGATGATGCGTTTACTGTACGCAAAAAAGTATTTGTTGAAGAGCAAGGCGTTCCACTCCATTTGGAATGTGATGCTGAAGATGCAACTGCAACGCATTTTATTATGTATGATGACGATGAGCCTGTAGGAGCAGCGCGTTTACGTAGTATTGAAAGCAATACAGCAAAAATTGAACGTGTTTGTATTTTACAATCTCAACGTGGTAAAAAACTAGGGGCTTTACTAATGAAGGAAATGGAGAAATACGCCATTTCTATCCCTAAAGAAACATTGAAGCTTCACGCGCAAAGCCATGCTATTCCCTTTTACGAAAAGCTTGGCTATGCGGTAACTTCTCCAGAATTTTTGGATGCTGGTATTCCGCATCGAGCAATGGAGAAAAAAATTTAATGAAAGGGTGTTACGATATTGTTCAATGTCGTAACACCCTTTTTTAAACCAAAATCCGCTTGCCACCATTTATCTACTCTATCGTAACAAGCTGCTTTGCCAAGTAGATATGCCATGCGCTACTTCATCATTCTAGTGATTTTATCGAAATCTAGTGATGCTCCATCTTGAATAATAGATTGTACTAATTTATCTTCTAACTCTTTTGTAATCGTTCTGTTAGATATCTTAGCAACACGTCGTACGATTTTTCTTACTTGTTTTTCACTTGTAAAATCCGCATGTTGAATGGCATTGGCTAATGCGAAGATTTCATCCATCGAAACACCTGTTTTTTGCTCAATTGAATTAAATAACGAGCGATGCATGTTTTCCCTCCTATCATTAAAACTCAATTTGACCTTGCGACTTGCCCGAAGCATTCACAAATGGTGGAGGCCTTAACTTTATTTAGGTATGTGAACCATCTAAATAAGAGTTAAAGCCTTTACAATATGTTCATCAAATTAGATGTAAGTAGCGCCAACAATTATCAAAAGAATAAATAGAACAACAATTAGAACAAATGTTGAACCATAGCCAGAGTTGTTGCCTCCACAATAACTATAGTTATTGCCTCCGCAATAGCTATTGTTCCACCCACCAACATTATTTCCATACGGTTGTGAGGACCAGCCTTGATATCCCATAAAAGCACCCCTCCCTTCTACAACCTATAATATGTTTTGGTTGTAGAAATGGGAGGGGTATTCGTCTAGTCGATATTTCCTTTAGGCTTAAAAATTAATGCACCAATAAAGGCAAAAACAATAGCAGCACTGATTCCTGAGCTTGTTACTTTAAACATTCCTGTTAAGACGCCAACCAGTCCATGCTTTTCTGCTTCAGCCATTGCCCCGTGTGTTAGGGAATTACCAAAAGAGGTAATGGGTACAGTAGCTCCTGCGCCAGCGAAATTAATTAATGGCTCATACAACCCCATGCCATCCAATATAGCACCAAGGACAACGAGTGTGCTTAATGTATGAGCTGGTGTTAAATTACCGACATCCATTAATAATTGGCCGATGACGCAAATAATGCCTCCAACAATAAATGCAAATACAAATGTCATTACCATAATTTATGCCTCATTTCATTGTAATTTCGATCGCATGTGCCGTACATGGAATCGTCTCACCCTGTTGAAACGATAATGGAGATAATAATGCCCCGGTTGCCACTAATAATACATGCTTATAGCTACCCGCTCGCATCTGCTGAAGAACGTAACTAAAAAAAACAGCTGCCGAACAGCCTGCACCACTTGCACCTGATTGAAAAGATTCGTCTTGCCCATAAAACTCAGCACCTGCATCGCGTAAAAGAGTTAGTTCCTCATTTTTCACACCATTTTCAACAAGCATTCCCTTCAAAAGCTTTAAACCAAGCTGACCTAAATCGCCCGTTAAAATTAAATCGTAATGATAAATTTTTTGATTTCGTTGTTGTAAATGAGATTGGATCGTTTGAAAGGCGGCAGGTGCCATTGCAGCACCCATATGGAAAGGATCATCCATGCCGTAATCAACAGACTTACCAATTGTGGCGGCTTCGATGGAAGGATACTCTTCACGGTGTTTACCGATTAGCGCATAGCCAGCAGCCGTTACAGTCCATTGAGCAGTTTGTGGCTTTTGTGCACCGTAATTGATGGGATAACGAAATTGACGTTCTATCGCATTATGCTGACTTGAGGCACCAGCTAATGAATAATTAGCAGCACCTAACTCTGTTAAAAGACAGGCAATAATGACGGAAGAAACAGAGGTGGCACATGCTGAAAATAGTCCAATAAATGGAATTTCTAAATCTCTTGCTGCAAAATTGGTCGGGGTCATTTGATTGACCAAATCTCCGCCCATTAAATAATCAATATCTCCACTTTGTACGTTCATTTTCTTCATGGCTGCATCACAGGCTTCTTCAATCATTTTACGATGCCCCTGTTCATTGGTTTTCATTTGCCAACGTTCATCATCATACACTGCATCAAAATACTGACTAAAAATACTTCGGTTCTCTAATGGACCTGCTACCACTCCACCTGCTAATAGGGATGGTTTCGATTGAAAAACAATTACCATGAAACCACTCCTATCATTACGAAGATATATTTAATAAGTGCTACGAAAAACGCTGCTACTACCCCAAATAAAACCACTGACCCTGCTAGCTTAAATAAATTACCGCCAACTCCCAATACTAAACCCTCTGATCTATGCTCGATAGCTGCGGAAATAACGGCATTACCAAATCCAGTTACTGGCACTGATGAGCCTGCCCCAGCAAATTGGCCCATTCTTTTATATAGCCCAAGCCCTGTTAGCAACATGGCAAAGAACACCATTGTAGCTACGGTTGGATTACCGGCTGTCGCTTCTGTAAAATTGAAGAATATAATATAAAAAAGGGACACAGCTTGGCCAATTGTACAAATAAGACCGCCGACAAAAAACGCCTTTGCTACATTCTTTAAATATGGAGGCTTTGGTGTCACATTTTGCTCCAACTGCTGATATTGCTCTTTTTCCATTTATGTCTTCTCCTTTGCAAGCTCTTTAAGTTCTTTAATTTTATCGCTTAATTTATTATCTTCAATCTGATCCTTTTTTATTTTATTGGCTTCATAAAATATTTTATAATCAGCTGAGACAAAAACATCTTTATTTGGATATTTCTCATCAAATTTTTTTTGCAACTTTTTCTCTAACTTAGTCTTCTTCCACTTTTCCCATGGTTTAATTTGTACTGCAACAAGCATACTATCGTCATAATGGATAACGGTTGAACGTTCCACATAGTCCTCTTCTTTTATAAGGGCTTCGACTTCACTTCCATTTTGAGATGGACCGTAGACGATAAATTTTTCTTTTTCAGCACAACCATTTAATAGCAAAACGACTAAGAGAGGTAACGTCATTCCAAGTAGCCTCAAGTTTTACCCTCCTTTTCTTTAAAGTTTCTCCACACATAAAAAAACTATTCATATATACAAAAGCCCGAGTCCAAATTTGAAAAGCACATATTGTAGAAGTAGTAACAAGGAAAGGAGGTGACAATATGGGTTGTGGTAAGCCAACAAATCCTATTGGACCAATCCATTCAGCAGGCTGCGTTTGTGACGTAGTGCGCGCTATTTTAGATATTCAAAATCAAGCGGTGCGAGATGAGTGTTCTCCATGTACAGCTAACTGTTTCTTAGAACCACTAGGCGGGATTGTTAGTCCTGCTCGCTCTCAAGCAGATACACGTGTATTTATGTTAATTACAAAAGATGGTACTCCTTTCAAAGCATTCTTTAATTCCCCAACTGCAGATCCTTGTATTTGTACATCCGTATTCTTCCGCGTTGAAGATATGTTTGATGAGTGTTGTGCGACTTTACGCGTTTTAGAACCTCTATGTACATTCGATTCTAGCGAAAGTACAGTAGATTTATTAAGTCGTGACGGCTGTTGCGTAAATATGAAGAAGATCTGTAAAGTGGATGATTGGAACTCAACAGATAGCTGTATTACTGTAGACTTATCTTGCTTCTGTGCTGTACAATGTATCGCTGATGTTGACTTAGGGATTTGTGACTAATTTCTTTCACCTTTGACACACACACATAAAAAAAGTGTACAGCATCCTCTGCTGTACACTTTTTTTATAATGATGGTAATTGCCTTCCCCGCCAAAGGACTTGTTTTATATCTTCAAAATAAATAATTTCCTGTGTTTTTAATTCTAGAGAGGTAAGCATCAAAGAATCATTTTGTACATCTGAAGCAGAACCAGTTAATTTTCTACCATCTTTTAAACAAACTAAAAGCGGCTGATAGGCACGCTGACGAAATGGCTTTTCTAAAAATTGAAGTTGTTTTAGTAAATACGGATCCACTTCCACATCTTTTACAACTTCAACTTCATCTTCCTCTTCAACCGTTTCCTCTACATAAGAATTGTCCTTTACATATACAGATGTACTTTCATCTAAATCGAGTTCATGCAACACCTTAGAAATATTTAAAAAATACGATGGTGATTTTATAAACAAGCGTGGTTCTTGACCCACAATACTCACTTCCCCTTTTTCCATACAATATGCGGAAGTAAGTAAATTGGTTCTTAGCCTATTTGACTTAAGAAAACTGTTGCTAAACCTAAATAAATTAAAATACTTGTTATATCATTTAAAGTTGTAATAAACGGGCCGGAAGCAACAGCTGGGTCAATTTTTAAACGATGCATTAACAAAGGTATAAATGAACCAGCCAATGTCGCAACTAAAATCGAGCCACAAAGTGCAGCACCTACTAACATCCCGAGTACTAGTTCTTGTTTCCAAAAATAAACGATACCAATGACAATTAAGCCGCAAACAATTCCCGACATTAAGCCTGTGCCAGCTTCTCGTAGCAGTAATTTTAATTTACTATGTTCTTCTACATCACCTGTAGCAATCCCTCGAATAGCTACGGCCAAAGCTTGTGTTCCACTATTCCCTGATGTTCCTGAAATCAACGGAATAAAGACTGCCAATAAGGCAACCTTATCTAAAGTATCCTCAAATTGCCCCATTAAATTGGCTGTTAACATACCTAAAAACAGTAGTACCACCAACCATGGTAAACGTTTTCTAGCAGCTTGGAGTGGTGTGACATCAAATTTATCCATATCAGAAATACCGGCTAACTTAGAGTAATCCTCAGATGCCTCTTCATCAATAACGTCAATAATATCATCGACGGTGATAATCCCAAGTAGTTCACCTTTGTCATCAATAACAGGTGTCGCTAAGAAATTATAGTCTTTCATTATGTGTGCGACTTCCTCTTGGTCATCTCCTACATGTACCATAACGACGCGTTCATTCATAATTGAACGAATAAGTGTATCCTCTTCTGCAATAATTAAATCTCTTAATGAAATAACACCCGTCAAACGGTGCTCTTCATCTACTACGAAAATATAATAAATGGTCTCAGCATCTGGTGCCTCTTTACGTAAAATGGCCATTGCTGAACGCACTGTAGAGTTTTCTGGAATAGCGACATATTCAGTTGTCATAATGGACCCAGCTGTATATTCATCATAGCTTAGTAGCTCATTAATTTCTTCAGCCGTTTCCTCATCCATCATTTCCAGATAACTTTCACGTTGCTCCATATCCAGTTCATTTAAAACATCAGCTGCATCGTCTGCATACATATGAGAAAGCATTTCTGCCCCATAAGATGGATCCATTTCAGCTAGATATGCTTTATATTCATCATCTTCAATATCGATTGCCTCAAAAATATCAGCCATTTCTGTCGGAGACAAGAACGAATAGATAATCTTCCTTATATCAGGTTCCACCTTTTCGTAAAACGTTGCCTGATCATATGGATGAAGTTCTAAAAACTCATCACGGAATGCGTCAATATTATGTGCTTCGAGCATGCCTCGTAAATGTGCTTCGTCAAATTGCACATCATCCTTTTCATTTCTATCCTCTATCATGCTTGTCCCCTCCTTCCGAGCTATCCATCATTGTTACGGGCAAAACCGTAAATCTACCTTCTATATAATAGAGCGAATTATCCCCTTCTGCAAACCCTTTTTTGTTTATTTCCACGAGGATTTACATGCCCTTCTATATAATGGTATTCCTTCCTAAAAAAATCATGACGTTTTCTATTTTACTATACCCTATATTTGTACTTGTCAAATGAACAGGGTGTAAAGAACCCTTTATTTACTATCAAAAATGATAAGGAGATGCCCGTTGTTCGAACATCTCCTTATCATAATATTAATCGGAAGATCCTTTAAGCAAATTTTGCATATCTTCATTAAGCATACTTGTGAACTGCAAATGTTCACATGTTAAGGGATGTCTCATATTTAAGGACACACAATGTAGTGCCTGGCGGTCCATATGAAGTCGACTTCCTCCATAAAGTTCATCACCAACAAGTGGATGACCTAACGACGACATATGTACACGAATTTGATGTGTACGTCCTGTATGCAATTTAAGGCCTACATGTGTCATCGGTTCAGCCCCTAAATAAAAACGTTTTATTACGGTTACATCCGTATGAGCATATTGCCCATCCTCACGAACTTCTCGCTCAATAATGCTCGTTTCTTTCCGCCCAATAGGTGCCACGATTGATTGTCTATCCTGGTGAACATGTCCTTGGACAATTGCCTCATATTGCCTTGAAATCTCCCCATTACGCTGAGCCAAGCCCGTTAAATGATGAATATGTGCATGCTTGGCAATACAGAGTAAACCTGAAGTATCTCGGTCAAGTCTCGTTACAATATGAGCAGTGGACGCTATTCCTTGCTGCTCAAAGTAGCCGCAAACTAGATTGGCAATACTATTGGTTGGGTGTTCACGTGAGGGAATCGTGCTTTGGTGAGCCGGTTTATTTAACACCAAGATTGTATCATCTTCATATACAATAGCCAAATCGCCATACTCGATCGTGAGCCCCTCACTCTTTTCCTCAGGAGGAAACATCACCTCCACACAATCATCAACTTGAAGGGCATATCTCACATTACGTTCGATCCCATTCACCGTTAATAACCCTCCATCGAACTTTATAGCTGTTAATGCTCGCTTAGATATACGCCATTCTTGTAGAGCTTCTCGTAATAATTGGCCTTCTTTCTTAGCCATAAAGCGCAATGTAAATCTTGTATCCATCTTACTCATTTGCAACGAATGATTCATGCACACGTTCCCAAAATGGGAATGGACGGAAACGTGCGAAACGTACTCTTTCATTTGCCACGTTAAATACAATTGCCTTTACATCACCCTGTGTAATTTGTAAATGGTCCACAGTCATATTAAAGTTTTGTTCATTTACTGGACGTAAAACGCAATGATGGTGGGCGGGTAAAATTAATGGAGAACCAACTGTCCTGAATACACGATTATTAATGGATGCAATTTCTGTAATTTGAAGTGCTGCTAAAGTGGGATGAATGATTGCTCCTCCAAGCGCTTTATTGTAGGCTGTACTTCCAGAAGGAGTTGACACACAAAGACCATCTCCTCTGAAACGTTCGAATTGATTGCCATTTAGCTCGACGTCCATTACAAGTGTGACATCTGGCGATTTAACTGTTGCCTCGTTTAAAGCTAGATACGTATTTGATTCTGCATTATGATGCTCCACCTTCACTTCTAACAGTGGATATTCCACCACATTAAAATCCTTTTTAGCAATGGACAAAACTAACTTTTCTAATTCTGAAGGCTTCCAATCTGCATAAAAACCTAGGTGTCCTGTATGGATGCCGACAAATGCCACTTGATCTAATAAATGAGAATATCGATGAAAGGCATGTAAAAGCGTCCCATCTCCACCTATAGAGACAACGATTTCAGGTGCTTCCTCATCATAAGTCAAGCCAAAATCCTGTAAGTAGGTTTTAGCTAGCTCCATTAGCTCATTGGATTGTGCATCGCGACGTGATTGAATAGCAAATTTCATTGTGAGTCACGCTCCTTCTCCGATAGTAAATTAGGATTCGATGCTTCCTTGTATTCGCTGAAATACGCCTGTGCTTCTTGAATTTCACTACGAATGGATGACATTTCCTCATCTAAGCGAAATGCTGCCTCAGCCGCACTTTGCAAGCGATTTTTTATTTCCTCTGGGAACATGCCCTTATATTTATAATTTAAAGAGTGCTCAATAGATGCCCAAAAATTCATAGCGAGTGTTCGTATTTGGATTTCGGCTAACACTACCTTTTTCCCCTGAATCGTTTCAACAGGGTATTCAACAATCATATGGTAGGAGCGATAACCACTTGGCTTATTATGTGTAATATAATCGCGTTCTTCCACTACACGCATATCCTTTCGTTGACGAATAAGCTCCGTTACTGTAGCAATATCATCAACAAATTGACACATAATTCGAAGACCGGCAATATCACCGAGTTCATCACCAAGTTGTTTAGATGGCTCAAAAGCTAACCCTTTTTCCAATGTTTTATCATATATACTTGCTAAGGGCTTTACACGTCCTGTTACAAATTCTATAGGTGAATTGGCATTAACAATACCGAATTGCGAACGCATGCCCTTTAATTTTACTTTTAGTTCATCTACTGCTTGTTTATAAGGACTTAAAAATATTTCCCATTGTCCCATCACAAAAACCTCCCGACATTCGGTATCGAACACCGTCTGTTCGTTTTGTCTTTCTATTCAGCGAGAATTGCCTTGAAGTGTTGTTCCACTGTTTGGACAAATTCTGCCCCGTAATTGTAATTTCCTTCAATATTATACACGAGCATTTCCAATTCATCGTAGAAATTTGTAAGCTCGATTGCTTCTTCATTTATTCGCAGTATTGGATCTTTCTTTTTTTGTAAAATATGTACAAGATTCTCCCAACTACTCGGTGGAAAACGCAAGTAATGATAGTCTTCGCCTGCATCCAGTAAATAAATAAATGCAAAATCATCTGAATCTGCAATAAGTTGTCCAGCAGGTTTTAACTGTAAATTTACTTCATTGTCGTTTAAACTAAAATGAAGTTGATCTTGTTCAAAATTCGATGTATCTATTGTATAAATTTTACGCACGTGCGGTTCCCCTTTTCGTTGTACTCTTCCTCTTATTTTAGCACAGAGGGTAAATAGTTGCAGTGTGTAAATGTTAAATCAAGCGAAACAGCGAATGAAAAATAAAAAAATAAATAGGTGAATATAAATGACACAAGAAATTGAAATCGAGTTTAAAAATCTCCTAACTAAACATCAATACGAGCAACTATTACAAGATTTCCACATTCGTAAAAATGCTATTCATCGTCAAACAAATCATTATTTCGACACACCTACTCATGCAATTCGCAAGCTACAAAGTGGACTACGCATTAGGCAAATCGGTGAAAATTATGAATGTACACTTAAAGAAAAAAATGCTGAGCATGCTCACCTTGAAACTACAGATCAATTAACAGCGGCTCAAGCTCAGAAAATGCTGGAGGGCGAAGGCTTTTTTGCTGAAGAGGTCGCCAAAAAACTTGCTATTCATAACATTCCCTTAGACCAATTACGGGTGTTTGGCTCACTTACTACAGATCGTGTCGAAATTCCGTATAAAGAGGGTCTTCTTGTTTTTGATCATTCTTACTATTTGCAGTGCGACGATTATGAGGTAGAATATGAAGCAAAAGATGCCATTAAAGGAAAAGCAATCTTCGACGAATTTTTACAACAATATGGTATTCCAAAGCAAGAAACTGATAAGAAAATCGCCCGCTTTATGAAGGCTTTACAGCAGCAAAATTCATAATAGTATAAAAAGAAAGGTGACTAACTTCTTGGATATTCAATCACTAAGATCTTTAATGGAGATTCAAGCATTACAAACACTTGGATCGACAGATAGTTCATCCACAAACGCTTTGACAGACAATCAATCTATTTTCTCTGATATGATGGAAGAATTATTAGGGGACGCTTCAACTGCCAGCAATGCCAAATTATCTAGCTTACTAGGTTTAGGCACAGCGAACGCTGATATCTTGAATCAGTTAGCTAATACTTCAGAAGGAACGCTTGAATCTTTGTTATACAAAGGTTCTAATGCTGTGTACATTCCTGAATCCGTTAAGCAGGCATTAGCAAGCTCTTATGGGCATACAAAACTCGATTCCTATGTTTCAGAGAATGTTATTGGCTCAACTGCCTATGCCAACTCTTTGGCAGGAGCAGATCAATATGCTGCTATTATCGAAAAGGCCTCAGTAACTTACGGTGTACCTGAGAAGCTTATTGCAGCCGTTATAAAACAAGAATCTAATTTTAATCCATCCGTAGTTAGTCATGCAGGAGCGCAGGGATTGATGCAATTAATGCCTCAAACAGCACAGTATCTAGGAGTTACCAATGCTTTTGATCCAGAGCAAAATATTATGGCTGGGGCAAAATATTTGCGCCAAATGCTAGATAAGTTTAATAATGATCCTACATTAGCATTAGCAGCCTATAATGCTGGCGCTTCTCGTGTCACAAAATATGGAGGCATCCCTCCTTTTAAAGAAACACAGAATTATGTCAAAAAAGTGATGAATTACTTCACAGTGTAATCGCATTATTCTTACTATCTATCTTTTTTCCAACAAATTTCACCCTCTGTGGTGAAATTTGTGCTTTTATAGCGAACAACAATTCGAAAGAGCTCTTTATTTGTGAAAACGAAAAGACGTTGATAGAATGAAGGTAGTCACAAGAAATTCACATTTTAATGATGACGGAGTATGTAAATGATACTTTACGATATAAAGATTAAAGGAGCATATAACTTATGAGTCGAAAATACACTGTTCCTTATGAGGAGCTGGGGGCTGAAAAACTGGCAGAGCTTATTCATGCATTCTATAAAAGAGTTGCTCAGCATCCTGATCTTATTCCAATCTTTCCAAAGGATTTAACAGAGACAGCCCGTAAGCAAATTCAATTTCAAACACAGTATTTAGGTGGACCAAATCTCTTTACTGAAGAACATGGACATCCAATGATGCGTGCACGTCATATGAATTTTCCGATTACACCAGACCGCGCACAAGCTTGGCTGGAATGTATGTCAGAAGCTATGGATGAAGTAGGTTTGGAAGGGAAGTTCCGTGAAACTTATTATCAACGTTTAGTATTAACAGCTCATCACATGGTTAATACGCCTAATGACGATGAGGGGGAATTGTTACGTGAATAATATTCAAATGCTACAAGAACCAACGCCAACGATTTCTACTGCCAATAAGCCTATTGAATTGTATATTTTCGTAGATCCACTTTGTCCTGAAGCTTTTAGTATGCAAGCTGTACTTCGTAAATTACAGCTTGAATACAACCATTACTTTACTTGGCGTTTTGTTCTAAGCACTGAGCTTACTTCTTTAAACTGCTTAAGTAAACGTGTAAAGGGTTGTATATCAGGCATAGAGTTAGATATTAATCACCCTGTATTACCTTCTATCGCTATTAAAGCGGCCGAATTACAGGGCAAACGCGCAGGTGCACGATATCTATCGAAATTACAAGAATATGTATTACTAAGCCATCAAGATGTAAACTCCTATGCTACTCTTTTAAAGATCGCAGAGGATATTCAACTAGATATGAATGAATTTACCGTTGACTTCGGCTCAAAGGAAGCAGCACGAGCTTTCCAATGTGATTTATACATTAAACGTGAAATGGAAGTTGACGAAGTCCCAAGTATCGTATTTTTCAATGAATGTATAGAAGATGAGGGACTAAAGGTTAGTGGTAGCTATGCCTATGAAGTTTATGAACATATTTTAGAAGAAATGCTCAATGAGCAGCTTGTACGTCAGCCTTTACCATCAATAGAGGACTTATTTTCACAATTCCATACACTTTCTACAAATGAAATAGCATTTATCTATTCATTAACAGAACAAGCAGCCGAACGTGAACTAAAGAAACGTATGCTGCAACAAAAGATTGAACGAATCCAGACAACTCACGCTACATTATGGCGTCTTAAATAATACACGTTAAGGACTTAACTAATAATCATTAGTTGAGTCCTTATTTTATTACATAAAAACAAAGAAACGCCTCTATCCTCGACCGATAGAGACGCTTCTTTTTCACAAAGGGGATGGGAGAAATGTTCACGTTCAAACAAAGGGGTGTATGTTTGTTTTGTGATTTATTTCACAAGAATTACTCTATCATGGAATAATATATTTAGCAATGAATCCAATACTAGATTCACAAATTTGTCAAATAGAAAGCGATTTCAAACAGTATTTTTCCAAGATGCACTCTTTTAAAGTATTTATAAATCAAAAAAAATCATTATTCTTTCCATTCAATTAAAGCTGTCTAAAAAAAAAATCAGGCTATAGGAAGATTCCTATAGCCCAATCAATTAGTTATTCAACAATAATTTTTCTAATTCATTCAAACGCTCTTCAAATACTTTACAAGCATCCTCTATTGGCTTAGCAACGTTCATATCAACACCTGCTGCCTTTAATACTTCAATTGGGAAATCCGAGCAACCTGCTTTTAAGAAGTTATTAATATAACGTTCTACAGCCGGTTCACCCTCCTCTAAAATCTGTTTACTCAATGCTGTAGCTGCTGATTTGCCTGTCGCATATTGATAAACATAGTAATTATAGTAGAAGTGTGGAATACGTGCCCACTCTAAACCAATTTCCTCATCCACAACCATATCATCACCGAAGTATTTTTTATTAAGTTCATAATACACTTCAGTCAATCGATCGGCTGTCAAAGACTCACCGTTCTTATCCATTTGATGAATTAGGTGTTCGAATTCAGCAAACATTGTTTGTCTGAAAACTGTACTTCTGAAACCGTCTAACCAATGATTTAGCAAGTAGATTTTTTGTTGAGGGTCATCAATGGTTTTAAGTAAGTAGTCGTTTAATAGTTCTTCATTACATGTCGAAGCAACCTCAGCGACAAAAATAGAGTAATCCCCATAAACAAATGGCTGATTATTCCTTGAATAATAACTATGAACACTATGACCAAATTCATGTGCTAACGTAAAGAGATTATTCACATTATCTTGCCAATTCATTAGAATATAAGGATTTGTTCCATAAGCACCGGATGAGTATGCACCACTTCGTTTCCCTTTATTCTCTAAAACATCTACCCAACGGTTATCTAATCCGTTTTGAACGATATTTTGATATTCCTCGCCTAATGGCGCTAAAGCCTTCACTAAAATATCTTTAGCCTCATCGTAAGTAACCTTCATTTCTACTTCTTTTACAAGGGGGGCAAATAAATCCCACATATGCAATTCATCCACACCTAAAAGCTTCTTACGTAACGAAATATAACGCTGCATCGCAGGTAAATGCTTATGGATGGTTTCTACTAGTTGATCATAAACATTTTCAGGAATGAAATTATTAGACATTGCTGCCTCACGTGCAGAGTCATAATGTCGAATACGAGCACTCACATTATGTTTTTTCACATTCCCTGTTAGCGTTGACGAGAACGTATTTTTAAACTTGCCATATGTTTCGTACATAGCTTTAAACGCACCTTCACGAACAGAGCGATCTTTGCTCTCTAAAAACTTGATATAGTTACCATGCGTAAGTTGTACATCTTCCCCTTCTTCATTTTTCACATAAGGGAATTCCAAATCCGCATTATTTAACATACTGAATGTATTAGAGGCAGTGCCTGTTACCTCAGACATTTGAGCGAGTAATGCTTCCTGTTCCGCTGGTAAGACATGTGGACGTGCCATTGTAATTTCTTTTAACGATTGCTTATACAATTGTAGGTCTTGATTTTCAGCTAAATAGCTTTTAATTGTTTCTTCATTTAATGCCAAAATTTCTGGAGTTAAAAATGATAGACCAGCAGAAATACTAGTTGCCAATGTTTGAATACGGCTATTCATATCTTGATAAAAACTATTTGTCGTATCCTGATCATAACGCATATGAGCATATGTGTAGAGCTTCATCGCGCGTTCATAAATATGATCGTGATATTGTAAAGCCGCTAATAATGCCTGTGCTCCATTATTTAAAGTGCCTGCAAAACTAGATGCTTTTTTAGCAAGCTCTGCAACTTCCTTGAACTCATCTTCCCAAAGTGCATCTGATACAAAAATATCCTCTAATCGCCATGTTAATTCTTCAGGTACTTCATCTCGTACTAAAATTTGATTACTGTTACTAGCCATGTGCATGCCAGCCCCCTTTATATGTGCTTTTTTCCCTATACTCTCATATTTTCTCAGTATATTGCGGCAATTGCAAATAATTGTGCGTACACTATCTCACAAATATCCTCTAATTTCTGATCTTGGTCTATCACTTTCAATATTAGGCTATAGTGTTGAACAGCCTTTACTGCCTGTTCCGTATATTCTAAATGAGATTGTATTAGAAAATCTTGAATATGGTGTTTTTTTAATTCATATGGCTCTAAACCTAACTGTTGACTAAAATGCAACAGCATCGTTTGCCATTCACTTGCAAATAGCGAAATTGCTGTCCCTTCTTTTACGGGTATACCGACATAAGAGGGCATTGCCGAAATAGAAAAATTCACCTCATAACAACTTCGTAAAAATGAATCCTGCACGCCTTGTTTACTATGTAGGAGGCGCCTATTTGCAAATTCCTGGCAAGCATGTTTATATAGCTGCCAATACTGTTGAAATTCTTCTAAGGAAATGCAAGTTGGTAAATAAAATGGAAAGCGTTGCTTATCTATTGAGATTTTTTGGACTTTACCTATAAAAGTATGCCCATGCACATGAAGGAGATTCGTCCAATATTCAAAATGGGCTGTTTTGGCATTATAGGTCATTAAATAAGGAAGGCCAGTTGAAGTGTTCATGAATGACTTCTGTAGTAATGGAGGAATGCTTATTTTTCGAATTCCATTGATTGCTTCGTATCTTTGAGGAGTTAAAAAGAGCCAAATTGCTTGAATGTTATTTTTTTCATAGCCTGTCGTCCGTTCCTGCCATTTATGATGAGTAATTGGGCTACATTGAAATTCCAGTGCGACGTTGTTATTCTCTGAAGCAATGAGTAAATCTGGACGCTGAGAAAGCTCTGTTAAATAGGGCTCCAACTTCACTTTATGTCCTAGTTTTTGTAGCCATTCAAACAATTGAATTTTACCTTGTAAATGAAGTTTTGATTCACCTTCTGCAAATAATTTCGGACATTGACTTTTCGTATGATGTGCAAAATGTGGGATATTATAGGAACCAATTTTTAAATGAACTGGTTCTAGACATTGAGGACAAAAAAATGTCATCTGGCGCCTATATTTCTGCAATGCCTTTCTCGTATATTGATATGGGTAAAAAAGCTGCTGTAGATTATTATAGGCAATCAGCATAAAATCAGCTCCTTTTTGGCCAACTATAGTAAAAATTAGTAGCTATCACAAATTAAAAGCTGTTTTTTCTTGAAATTTATGAAATGCCACTATTTTGAGCCGTATAAAAAAACTGTAGTGAATCTCGATAAAATTACCGAGTTCACTACAGTCTAAAAAATCAAGTAAACATATGCTTAAGCAAAGTATTTTCGAACTGTCTCAAAGCAATTAAATTCCATAATTTTTTCGCCGTACTCTTCTAAACGATGAATCGTAAAATTAGATGGCGTTAAAAATTCTTTGATGACCGCATTTCGATCGTGACGGTTTAACTCTTCATCTGCATTACCGAAATCAACCACTAAATAGTACCAATTTTCATATTTAAATAATGAGGAATCCACTAATTCGTCTGTCATTCGTTTTGCAACAGGGATTAACTCATCAATATCTTTAAATTTATATACATAAATGTCTGTATCCATAAATAATTCTGATTCATCCATGTCACCAAATTGAGTTAGTTGGCTAAGAAGATCATCCCCAACTTCATCGAATGGTGCAAACATCTCTTTGTGTTCATCAAAATTCGAATGACCATCTAATGTTTCACCGTCTTTTAAGATATGTGCACGTGTGACAATGATTTCTAAGCCTACTTCAGATGCATTGATATGAATCCAAATCGGACCTTCTACATCAAAATAATCCTCCGTATTTACTTCATCAATCATATCCCAAAAAAGCTGTTCACCCTTTGCTCGATTGTACCAGATTTCTTCACGACTATAGCCGCGATCCTCTATATCATTGTACGTAATAAAGAGCTTAAGTGTATTTTCATTTACACGTTCGATGTCCACTAGACCTCATCTCCCTTCACTGTCATATGTCGAAAAACAGTTTTGTTTCATTAGTATGCTTTTATTCTTTGTTTTTAACCTTCATACTGCATTTGTTTTTCAACCTTTGACCACACCAGTAAAACCACACGAGGAACTGCAAACATTAAAATTTTTTATTCACAGTTGTCTCTAACACTATTGTATGCTGTTCTGTCATAAAATGAAAAGGATATACACCGTTTCACAGAAGATATTTGAATTATTGAAATTGTAGTAAACTATTTAACTTAAATCAAGTTTAACATACTTTAACGGAAATATATGACTTTGCCCTATTAATTATTATACTTTATATAGAAGGTTTTACATAAGTAAAACATAAAAAAATAGATGTCACAATATGCATCTCACATCTGTAACATCTACTACTTATTTTATTCAGAATAGATAAAATTAATTCACCATTCTTTGTGCTTCTTGCAACTGATATGCTCGAACTTTTCGAGGTAAGAAACGACGAATTTCATCTTCGTTATAGCCAACTTGTAGACGTTTTTCATCTAGAATGATTGGTCGGCGTAATAAACCAGGATATTCCTGAATTAATTCATATAAACGTTGTAAAGGTAAACTTTCCACATCTACATTTAATTTTTGGAATATTTTAGAACGCGTTGAAATAATTTCATCTGTGCCATCTTCCGTCATACGTAAGATTTTTTTAATTTCACTAATACTTAGTGGTTCAGAAAATATATTACGTTCTGTATAGGGAATTTCGTGCTCCTCAAGCCATGCTTTCGCTTTACGGCAAGAGGTACAACTTGGTGATGTAAATAGAGTTACGATCATTCGTTCTGACACATCCTTTCATTTTGTAATCATATCTATAAACCAGTGTGTTAAATTAGAATTAATGTAATGTAAAATACACAGTACCATTATACAGCACTCCGCTGTTTTTGAATATAGTTCCAATAAAAAAAAGAATGAGCGTCTCGCTAAATTTTCTGTCTTTTTATATACCTTTTAAATGTATATACTTTTTTCACAACATTCCGAACTACTACTACTATTCCCACTTTAAGTGTATTTTAAACATCTTTTTACGTCACTCTGCTGTTCTCATTTATCTAAAATAAACGAGAAAATTGTCAATTCGACGTGTACACCACAAGTTAATTTTAATAAAAAGTTTCTTTTTATAACAAATTTACACAACAAAAAAAGCATATATTTTTTTCTCTAAAAAAAACACCGCCAAAAGTCTGACTTTACACAATGAAATCTTTATAATATAATTCAATGCAATAAAATCAATTTAATCTTAAATTGAGAAAAACGCTGACGAAGAGTAGTACATATGTTAATTACACGTTTAGAGAGTCTGTGGTTGGTGAAAACAGATCGTGGGGCATATGGAATGGACTTCCGAGTTAGCTTTGTGAACGTTTCATGAATAGAAACTACTAGCAAGGCTCGTCCCTTCACGTTACGAAGCTGAGTGGCCGTTAAGGCAAGCTGGGTGGTACCGCGGATTCAAACATCATTCGTCCCTTCATTAGAAAAAGTCTAATGAGGACGCGTGATGTTTTTTATTTGAATTCGAGGAGGAAATTTTCATGACAACCATCTTTTCTGGTGTACAGCCTACAGGAATTGTAACTTTAGGGAACTACTTAGGAGCCTTCAAGCAATTCCCTGCCCTTCAAGATGAAGGGGATGCTATTTATTGCATCGTCGATCAACACGCTATTACAGTTGCTCAAGATCCAAAAGAATTACGTGAAAGTATTCGTAAGCTTGCTGCTACTTATATTGCAACTGGCATCGATCCTAAAAAATCTACATTATTTATACAATCAGAGGTGCCAGCACATGCTCAGGCAGGATGGATGTTACAATGTGTTGCATCTATTGGTGAGCTTGAACGTATGACACAATTTAAAGATAAATCTCATGGTAAAGAAAGCGTCTCTGCTGCTCTTTTAACATATCCACCATTGATGGCTGCAGACATTCTACTTTACAACACAAATATTGTCCCAGTAGGTGATGATCAGAAACAACATATCGAGTTAACACGTGATCTAGCAGAACGCTTTAATAAACGTTATGGTGACGTTTTAACAATTCCAGAAATTCAATTACCAAAAGCCGGTGCTCGCATTAAATCTTTACAAGAGCCAACAAAAAAAATGAGCAAATCTGATCCAAATACAAAGGCGACAATCCGATTGCTAGATACAGCAAAAGACATTGAGAAAAAAATTAAATCAGCTGTTACTGATTCTGATGGTATCGTAGCATTTGATGTTGAAAATAAACCAGGTGTTTCAAATTTATTAACGATTGAATCGGCTATTTCAGGTATTTCTATTAATGATCTAGTTAAAAAATATGAAGGCATTGGTTATGGTGGCTTCAAACAAGGTGTAGCTACTGCTGTAATCGATCACCTAACGCCAATTCAAGACAAATTCTATCATTTAGTAGAATCCTCTGAATTAGACTTCATACTTGATGAAGGTGCTGAAAAAGCAAATGCAATTGCCAGTGCTACATTAAAACGTATGGAAGAGGCAATGGGTCTAGGTCGTGCATGTCGCTAATCATTTATAGCTTATCTGACGTTCGATCAAAACCTATATCAAGAACGACAGCACATATGATGATACAAGCACCAACCGCCATATAAAATTCCGTTGTTTGAAAAATAAATTTGAACACAACTTTCCAAGAATAACCTAGCGTACGGTAATTTAAATACAATATAAGATTCCCTACTGAGAGGATCATGAGACCATAGCTTACTAAAAATAAAAAGAGACGGAACAATGTAACGGCATCCTTTCTATTTCTTCTTACTTATCATTTATTCACAAAACTATAAAAAAAGACGTCAGCCGTTTAAATTTGGCTGACGTTTTTTGAGTTTAGATGTTCTATTTATGCTTCATATTTTTTAAATAGAAGACTTGCATTATGACCACCAAAACCAAGAGAATTACTCATTGCATATTGAATCTTTGCTTTTCTCGCTTCATTTGGAACATAATCTAAATCACAATCAGGATCTGGATCTGTTAAATTAATTGTTGGTGGTAATATACCTTCTTTAAGTGCTAGAGCGGTAAAAATAGCTTCTACGCCCCCTGCTGCTCCTAATAAGTGTCCTGTCATAGACTTTGTAGAACTCATAGCTAGGTTATAAGCATGGTCGCCAAAAGCCGTTTTAACAGCTTGTGTTTCAAATAAGTCATTATATGGCGTACTAGTGCCGTGTGCATTAATATAATCAACTTGAGATGCCTCTACACCAGCATCTGTCAATGCTTGCATCATTGCACGTGCCGCACCTTCACCCTCTGGAGCTGGAGCAGTAATATGATGAGCATCTCCCGTTGCACCATAACCTAAAACTTCCGCATAAATTTTAGCACCACGAGCTTTTGCATGTTCGTATTCTTCTAAGATAACAATACCTGCACCTTCGCCAATAATAAATCCATCACGGTTTTTATCAAATGGACGGCAAGCTTCTTGTGGATTTTGATTTAAAGATAATGCAGTATTGGCACAGAAACCTGCCACTGCCATCGTTACGATTGGTGATTCCGCACCACCTGAAATCATAACATCTGCATCCCCACGTTCAATAACTTTAAAAGCGTCCCCAATTGAGTTTGTGCCAGAAGCACATGCAGTTACTGAGCAAGAGTTAATTCCCTTTGCACCAAAATGAATCGACACTTGACCTGACGCCATATCTGGAATCATCATTGGAATGAAGAATGGGCTAACTCGTCTTGCCCCGCGCTCTTGGAATGTTAAAAACTGTTGCTCATATGTTTCCATTCCACCAATACCCGAACCAATCCAAACACCAGCACGTGGAGCTAGCTCCTCATCAATTGTTAGCTGTGCATCTTCCATAGCCATGATTGAAGCAGCTAACGCATAATGTGTAAAGCGGTCCATCTTTCGAGCTTCTTTACGATCAATATATTTTTCAATATCAAAATCTTTCACTTCTGCTGCAATTTTGGCTGCAAAAAGATCTTTATTTAAACGTGTTAGCTCACCAATGCCAGATTTACCAGCTTTAATGTTCCCCCATGTTTCTTCGATGCTATTCCCTAGTGGTGTAACTGCGCCAATTCCTGTAATTACTACTCGTCTTTTACTCATTGTCTTACTCCCCTCAAGCATTTTTCCTACTTATTTTCCCCATCTCATGGCTACGGCACCCCATGTTAAGCCGCCACCAAAACCAACAAGGACTAATAAATCATCCTCTTTAATTTTACCTGCTTCAAGCTCATCTACCAAGGAAATACCAATCGATGCTGCAGAAGTATTTCCGTATTTATGAATCGTTTTTGACATTTTTTCTGGTGGTAGCTCTAATCGCTCACGAGCAGATTCCATAATACGTATATTTGCCTGATGCGGCACTAAAAAATCTACGTCTTCTTTTGTTAATCCTGCTTTATCTAACACAGTGACAGCCGATTCACCCATTTGACGTACAGCAAATTTAAATACTTCACGACCATTCATGGCAATTGTGTCTTGTTTTGTTAAATAAAGATTTTTACCGCCTGTGCCATCTGCACCAAGCTCAAATGATAAAATACCTCTACCTTCAGATACTGGCCCTATAACTGCTGCGCTCGCGCCATCACCGAATAATACTGCTGTATTTCGATCATTCCAATCAATGACTTTTGACAGCTTTTCAACACCTACTACTAAGACATATTTATAAGTGTTTGCCTCTACAAAATGTTTAGCTGTCACTAAACTATATATAAATCCTGCACATGCGGCTGCTTGATCCATCGCCGCAGCATTTACTGCTCCGAGTTGTTCCTGAACCATACATGCTACACTTGGGAAAGTTTGATCCTGTGTGACAGTTGCTACAAGTATTAACCCAATCTCCTCAGGCGTAATACCCGCTTTTGCAATAGCTTCTTTAGCAGCGGCTACTGCTAAATCTGAAGTTTCCTGATCATCTGCCGCAAAATGACGTTCTTCAATGCCTGTTCGCGTACGAATCCACTCATCCGAAGTATCCATTATTTTTTCTAAATCAAAATTTGTCACGACTTTCTCAGGAACGTATTTGCCTATTCCTAAAATACCAGCGTTCATATAGCAACCCCTCAGCTTTCTTACTATCAATTATTAGTAACTGGTCATAATTATAACGCATAGTCAAGGAATGACGCAAGATGATTTAAAATTATTGTACGTTGAACGAGTCGTTTTTTGTTATTGAAAGTAGGCTTAGGCTTATACTGCGTATAGCGTGAAGTCTATAGAGTTTCCAAATACCTTTTTTCAGGTTTGCATACTTTGGCAAATTGAATGCCTCAAAAAATACATGAGAATTATAAAATGCAAAACCTTGTATTTGTTGTGACAAATTCGCCATGTTTCACATAAAAGATTCATTTTTTTTCGATTTATGTTATGATATGATAATGAATATGAGTAAAAACTTATGATGAAAAAAGTTCGGTTGAGGTGAAATTAATGCAATATATCGTAACGTTCGTATGGTCATTCCTACTAGTTTCTATGTTAAACTATGTAGTCAGCTCTGTACTTGGTGCACCATTTGATTTTAAGACAGGGGCAATCGTTTCAGTTGTATTCTCCATCTTAATTTTTATTATTGGAGCAATCATTCCAAACGATCCTACACCAGAGGCTGCAGACCATCATTAATTCAGCTAGAAAAAACCTGTTCCGCATTATGCGAAACAGGTTTTTTCTGCTATTTTTCCACTATACAATGGCCATCATGCATTTTTACATGCAATGTTTCTCCAGGCAATACCTCGCCTCGTAGCAGTTCCATAGCCACAGCCGTTTCGATATGTCGTTGTACAAAGCGTTTTAGTGGTCTTGCCCCAAATTGAGCATCTGCTCCTTGTAGGACAACCCAATCAATTACTTCTTGGTCGACAGCTAATGTAATTTCTTGTTCTGCCACACGTTTAATTAACTGCTCCACATACTTCCAAGCAATTGCTGTAAAGTGCTTATTTGATAAGGCATGGAAAAAGATAATATCATCCATACGGTTTAATAACTCTGGTTTGAAATGCTGTCTGAGAGCTGTCATAACCAAGTCTTCAACGCTTGGATCGTCATCTTTAGCCTCCATTAAATAACTAGAGCCGATATTCGATGTTAAAATCACGACGGTATTTGTAAAATTGACCATACGCCCTTGACTATCTGTAATTCGACCGTCATCTAAAATTTGCAATAAAATATTAGCCACATCTGGGTGTGCTTTTTCAATTTCATCTAATAACACTACAGAATAAGGGTTACGACGTACAGCTTCTGTTAATTGACCGCCTTCCTCATAGCCAATGTAACCTGGAGGAGCACCAACTAAACGAGACACGCTATGCTTCTCCATATATTCGCTCATATCAATACGAATAAAATGATCTTCTGAATCAAATAATTGAGCAGCTAGTGCCTTAGCAAGCTCTGTTTTACCAACACCTGTTGGACCTAAGAATAAAAAACTACCAATTGGCCGATGCGGATCTTTAATACCTGCACGGGCACGCCATACAGCCTCTGTTACTAATTGAACAGCTGTATCTTGTCCAACTACCCGTTCATGTAATGTTTCTTTTAAACGCAATAGTTTTTCTCGCTCGCCCTCCACTAGTTTTGTCACAGGAATACCAGTCCAGCGAGAAACAATTGCTGCAATTTCTTCAGCTGTCACTTCTTCACGTAAAATACGGGTCTCTGCACCGCTTTCTAATTCTTTCTCGAGCACCTGAATGTCTTTTTCAAGTGTTGGAATCTTACCATGACGTAATTCAGCAGCTTTATTTAAATCATACTTACTTTCCGCCTCATCTAAATCACGGCGGTATTTATCTAATGTCTCCCGTTTTTTCTGAATATCATGTAGCTTTTCCTTCTCTGCTTCCCATTGTTGCCGCATCCCCTCAGAGGACTCTTTTAACTTAGCCAATTCCTCTCGTAATTGCTCAAGACGTTTTTTACTCGCTTCGTCCTTCTCCTTACGTAACGCTTGTTCTTCAATCTCTAGTTGCATAATACGTCGAGTCACGGCATCTAGTTCCTGTGGCATTGAATCAATTTCTGTACGGATCATTGCACATGCCTCATCAATTAAATCAATCGCCTTATCTGGTAAAAATCGCTCTGTAATATAACGATTGGAGAGTTCTGCTGCAGCCACAATCGCGCGGTCATGAATACGTACTGCATGATGTAATTCAAAGCGTTCTTTTAAGCCTCGTAAAATAGACACAGTATCTTCAATTGAAGGCTCGCGTACAAGAACTTGCTGGAACCGACGTTCTAAGGCAGGATCTTTTTCAATATACATACGATATTCATCTAATGTAGTGGCACCGATACAGTGTAATTCTCCACGGGCTAGCATGGGCTTTAACATATTTCCTGCATCCATTGCACCATCCGTTTTGCCTGCGCCTACAATTGTATGAATTTCATCAATAAATAAAATGATCTGTCCTTCTGAATCCTTAACCTCTTTTAACACGCCTTTTAAACGCTCTTCAAATTGGCCACGGTAGCTTGCACCTGCGATTAAGGCACTCATATCCAGCTCGTATAGCACGCACTCTTTCAAGCCCTCTGGTACATCACCCTTCACAATACGTTGCGCTAAACCTTCTACAATCGCTGTTTTACCAACTCCTGGCTCACCAATTAATACAGGATTATTTTTTGTTTTACGTGTTAAAATACGAATGACATTTCGAATTTCCTCATCGCGCCCAATGACAGGATCCATTTTGCCATTTTTCACTTCTTCTATTAAATTACGTCCAAATTGCTCTAATGGCTTTTGATTATCTGTTTGTTGAAATTGCATAACTAGCACTCCTTTACTTTAATATTTCGCATAATTTTTATACCCATTGTGGTTCTTTTTAAAAGTTTGACCTTCTTTGACTAACTTTATTTTACATCACTCGACAGTTCTTCGCAAAGAAATAGCACTAAATTTTTACACTTATTCTTGAAAATTTACGTTATAATAACTGTATGTTTCTATGTTTTAGTATCGAAAAGTCCACTGTCCTTTTGTAATAATCGCCATTTATTACAAAAAGAAAGCGATGTGTTGGAGATATGGTTTCAATGGATAATATGTTTGAAAAAATTATGGACCTTTTTCAAAAGCATGGTGTTTTTATCAAAGTAACTAAAGGGAATAAAATTTTTCTAGAGGGCGAACGGTCAAAGGAAATATACTATATTAAGTCAGGTGTTATATCGATTAGTCAAGAAACCGAAACTGGCAAGGAATTGACGATTCGTATATGTGGTCCTGATAGTATCATTGGAGAAGGTTCATTATTTTGTAACCTTGTCTATAACTCCATGACTGCAAAAGTTTTAGAATCTGCTACGCTGTATGTTTTAAGTCGAAAATCATTAGAACATTTACTAGAAGAACAGCCTACGATCATGGTGGAATATATGAAGTGGCTACAAACAGAAAATTTAAAGCATCAAAGTCGTTTGCGTGATTTAGTGTTAAATGGGAAAAAGGGTGCCTTGTTTTCAACACTCATTCGTCTATCTAATACGTATGGTAAACCTTTAGAGGATGGTTCCATTTTTATTGAGTTTCAACTAACGAATACGGAAATTGCTAATTTGTGTGCGACTAGTCGTGAAATGATTAATCGTATGTTGAATGATTTAAAAAAACATGACATTTTGACTTTTGACAAAGGCTTTATTACTATTCATGATTTACAATTTTTAAAAAATGAGATTGCCTGCGAAAATTGTCCATTACAAGTATGCCGTATCGATTAATTCGTTACATGCTAAATCCCTGCCTATTTATAATAAGCAGGGATTTTTAATAAATAATATTAGCGTACACCCAATGCCATTTTTGCATAGCGTGACATTTTATCTTTTGACCAAGGTGGATTCCATACAATGTTTACATTTGTACTTTTCACTTCTGGAAGTTCATTTAATGCTGTATTCACTTGATCCACAATCACTGGGCCAAGGGGACACCCCATCGATGTTAGCGTCATTGTAACCGTCGCTACACCTTCATCATCTAATTCTACATCATATACTAAACCTAAGTTGACGATATCAATTCCAAGCTCAGGGTCAATTACGTTTTCTAATGCACCTAACATGCTATCTTTCATATCTTGATCCATTCCCATTTCTCCTTCCATCATAGTGTTAACCTTATCATAGCAGATGCATCATATTATGCCAAATGCTCTGCAAGCCAATCTGTTGCTGCCAGCATTCCATCACGTGGTACAGCATGTCCAGCCTTTTTATTCACCATGAATGTTAAATTTTCAGGGTTTGCTTGATAGTATTCCCGTAAGGTTTCATAAAATTTATATGTTTCATGGAAAGGTACGGTTTTATCTAATTCACCGTGCCAAAAGAAAATCGGGCGTCCGGCAAATTTTTCAGGAGTTAGACTGACATCATAGGTTGCTAGGACTTCATTAATCTTTTGAACATCTTCCTCTGTCATGGGCCAATTGACACCACTTTTTGTGAATTGTTGCAATTGGTATTCACCCAATTTTATAAAACCAGGCGCACCCATACATATTGCAGCCGTTTGAATCCAATCATAAAGCTTAAGACAACCTGATGTCACAATACCACCCATGGACGTACCTGCTATGCCAATTTTATGATGAGCTAATAAATTTTTATTCTTTAATTCATTATATAATTGTTCCACTTCATGAATAGAATTTATAACAATGTCCCAAAATTTCAAGTTCATTTGTATATCTGAGAGGCCTTCGCTACGGTCACCATGAAATTTTGCATCTGGTAATAGGACACGCACCCCTTTATGCACCAATTGATATGCATAGTGTAAGTTATGTTCTTTTGCACTCATAAAGCCATGTAAAAAGATCACTACCGGGGTATCTTCATTCATATTGTCTGTATGTATATGTAATAAAGGAATATTTCCCCACATTTCTTTTTCTACAAACATTCTTGTCACTCCCAACTCTTGTCTCATCTTTATGTTAGCAAACTTTTTTCACTGTGACAAAATTTTGACGAATGAAAGACAAAGAGATACTATTCAAACTATAGGAAAGGGGCAACGAGCTATGAAACCGCATTTAATCGTATTGGATTTAGATGGTACTTTATTAACAGACCAACAACAAATTTCCGCAAAAACAAAAAAATCATTATTGCAGGCTAAGGAACAAGGACATCAAGTAATGATTGCAACTGGCCGTCCATACCGTGCCAGTGATATTTATTATCATGAGCTTGGGCTTACAACACCAATAGTCAACTTTAATGGCGCCTATGTGCATCACCCTAAAAATGCCTCTTGGCAGCATATGCACACTCCCATTGATTTAAGTGTTGTCCATGATGTCGTTAATTCCATTAATAGTTATGAGTATGAAAATATTATCGCTGAGGTAAAGGATGATATTTATGTACACACAGAGGATGATCGCATCTTAAATATTTTTAATATGGGTAATCCCAAAATTACACTTGGGGATTTATACACACATCTCTTAGATAATCCTACAAGTTTACTGATACAGGCAAATGAAGACAATTCTGTCATTATCCGCGATCACTTACAGGCAGTGCACGCTGAAGTTATTGAACACCGTCGTTGGGGCGCACCTCTTCATATTATAGAAATTGTTCGACGTGGATTAAATAAAGCAGTAGGCATTGCACATGTAGCGAATGATTTAGGTATTCCACGTGAACGTATTATTGCATTTGGTGATGAAGACAATGATTTAGAGATGATCGAATATGCTGGACTTGGCGTAGCGATGGGGAATGGTATATCCAGCCTTAAAAATATTGCCAATGAAATCACTACTACAAATAATGATGATGGGATTGCAAAAATACTCATCGAACGCTTGAAATTATCATAGTTAAGTAGTAAGTTCAAGTTACCATACCATTTTTACCAGTTTAACTTTATTCAGTGGTACCCCTTCCGGTTGATTTAAGTGAGTACCGACTGAATAAAGCTAAAAAGGCTTTAAAAAGTAAGTTGAAATTAGGGGGACAAGAGAATGAAGATTTTTACGGATAGTGGATGTGATCTACCAAAGTCTTACTATGAAGAAAATGATGTCGTGCTACTCCCTTTACGAGTGCAATTGAACAACAAAGAATATGAAGATGTCATTTCCATTGATTCCAAAGAGGTTTATGATGGAATCCGTCAAGGTGCCCAACCCAAAACATCTCAAGTGTCGCCAGAGCTTTTTTTGAAGCACTTTGAAGATTTAGCTAAAAATGAAGAAGAAGGTATCTATATTGCCTTTTCATCAGAATTATCCGGCACATATAGTACTGCTCAAATGATTCGTAATCAAGTATTAGAACAATATCCTTCATTGAAGTTAGTCATTATCGACTCTAAATGTGCATCACTAGGACATGGTCTTGTTGTGGAAGAAGCTGTTCGGCTTAGAAATTTAGGTACCTCATTTGAAGATGTAGCGTCTAGAATTAGCGCTTTCGCTCCTCAAATAGAGCATTTATTTACAGTTGAAGATTTGGACTACCTTGCTAAAGGTGGCCGTGTCTCAAAAGCTAGTGCCTTTTTAGGTGGCCTTCTAAGCATTAAACCTATTTTAAATGTTGAAGATGGCAAACTTGTACCGATAGAAAAATCACGTGGTCGTAAAAAAGCACTTAATCGTATGCTGGATTTAATGCAGGAGCGTGGAGGTAACTTTACGAATAAAATTGTTGGTATTAGTCATAGTGATGATATGGCCTTTGCCAATGAAGCAAAAGCATCCATTCAGGAGCGTTTTTCTCCTCAGGCTGTTCAAATTACGATGATTGGCTCAGCCATCGGTTCGCATGTAGGGCCAGGCACTATCGCGATTTTCTTCACAAATAAGAGCTATGAAGGCTAAACCATGATAGCTCGGAATTGCCGAGCTGTTGGAGCATTACTAAATTAAAACAAAAATAGCATGTTAGGATGACTCCTAGCATGCTATTTTTTGTTTAGATATTAAGAAGCGTCTTGTTCTTGACGACGAACTTTTCCTCGTTTAATGATGATTACAACAAAGCCAATAAAGATAACCCAAACTAAGCCCAGGGCAACCATATACGGAACGTTTAGCCCCTCATCATTGCGAACCTGATAAATCTCTACCATTTCTCTGTCTAAAATGACTGGATACACTTGCTTTTCGTTTATACGAACTTTTTCCTCATGTAAAATCCCGTTTAGCATTTTCCCTTCACCCAGTTGTTCTGGTGTTAAGTCCACGCGTTGTGTTTTGCTCGTATTATTGACCATAATTACCCATTGCTCTTCATCTGAAGTACGCGTAAAGACAAGTAGACCATTTTCATTTGTAATGACGTTAAAATCACCATTACGTAAAGTGGCAGACTGATTTCGTAAGGATTGAACATTTTTAATATAGTCAATTAATTCTTCATCTGTTTTAAAGTTATAAAGTTGATGTGTATCAGGTTTAGCTTCCCCGTTCATTGCAATTTCTGTACCATATTGGACAACTGGAGTTCCTGGCATCATAAATAAAGCACCCATAGCCATTTTTAAACGTGTAGGCGGGAACATGTTTTCATTCGCAGAATCGAATGTAAAACGGTGGGTTTCTAAAGAATCCACCATAATTTGCGTCGGTTTTTCTCCTGAAAACGGCTCTGTTAATTTAGATGAGTCCATATCAACATTCTTAAAGATATTGCGATAAATTTCTGCTGTCGCTGGTGAGAAGGTTGCATCAAAATCAGCCTCGCTCGCTTCATTTGTTATGACATAAAGAGATGCTTTTGTCTCTTTTAATGCTGCTATCATTTTATTGATAAAATCCGTATCAGCATCTGAAATATGAGTTAATCGAATTCCACCAATTTCATATGTAGAAACAAAATCGATTGCTGATTGAATAAGTGCTTCTTGCACATCTGTATTCGTTAAATCCCATTGAACTTGTCCATTATTCGTAGAAGCAATCCAGTCTGCTTTCGCAGTATCCTTTGCCCATTCATGATTAGGACTTACATCATTGAGTGGAAAATCCACCATTATAGACATATTTTTAGCTTTGTAAGCCTCTACAACACTTTGAAATTCTTCTGCAGTCCCAAAATGGCGTTCAATCGTAGAATAGCTTGTTAGCATGGATCCATCATATTTCTCTGTGGAATAAATAGGTCCAATGGAAACAATCGTATAGCCCATTTCACCGATAAATTTTAATTTATCTTGTAAACCTGTAAAATCCCCTCCTGCAAATTTCGAAGGGTCTTGCGTATTTGTATCAAAATCGTTTGCGCCCGAGCCATTAAAGAAACGGTCAACGAGTAAATCATAGATGCTCTCTTCTGCAATCGATGTTGTCACTTTTTCATCCGCATGTGCTACAGGTGTAGCACTTACGAATGTAGTAGCTAGTAAAAGTGATGCAGCTGTCGCACTTATCCACTTCTTGAATTTCACTGTTATTCCCTCTCTTTCAAACCAATCCATCGTCATTTTACCAAATATCACTGTCACGTCGCTATCTTTTCAAAAGATTTTACGAAAATGCGGAAGGAATTACGGCAAAAAGGTGTCCGTTCCCTTCCATTTCAGTATGATCGCAGTTTTTAATAAAATAAAAGCCGCGAAGCAAATACTTCACGACTTTCACCAAATATTATGCTAAGAAATTTTGACCCATTGGTAGCTTGAAGCCTAGGAACAATGTAATCAATAAGAATACTGCAAATAAAATCCAAAACATGCCAGTTGGTTTGTTTTTCTTTTGGCGTACTAAAACCATTTCCATCATACCAATTACAAGAATACCACCTATGAATTTAAAGCCGTAAAGCATGCCCATGTTGTAATTCATGCCTTCAATGAATAATGCCCCACCTGTAATGATAATTAGTACATAAAATAGACGCAATGTCATATGTAAGCCTTTTGATTGCTTGCCCATTAGCGCAGCGATTAAAAAGATAACAATAGCTACTACCCACGTAGTAATATGCAAATGCGTTTGGCTAGTTAAAAAACCCATGTTTGTCCCACCTCATTCATTTTTCTATCAAACTCTATCCTACCATGCGATGGAAAGGGTTTCAAACATTACAATAGTGTTCACATAATTTACACCATTTGTGACGTAGAAACTCCCTAAAAAGCAACTTACACGTGAAGTAATAAAAAAATCCGCGGAGTAAAGACTCACGCGGATTCCCAATTATTATTCAAAATGGTTGACTAAAGTACCGATGCCTTGAATAGATACTTTTACCGTATCTCCAGCCTTTAAGAATTGTGGCGGGTTCATGCCTTTTCCAACTCCTGCTGGTGTACCTGTTAAAATAACATCACCTGGCTCAAGTGTTACATGCTGAGATAGGATAGATACTAAAGTTTCAACTGAGAACATCATGTCCTTCGTCGAGCCATTCTGGCGCACTTCATCGTTTACCTTTGTGACTACTGTTAAGTCCTGAGGATTTGGAATTTCATCCTTTGTCACAAGATATGGTCCAAGCGGACAAGTGCCCTCCAAGCTTTTACCTAAAAAGAATTGTTTATGCTTCTCTTGTAAATCACGAGCTGTTATATCATTGGCAATTGTATAACCAAAAACATAATCATATGCTAAGTTTTTCGGAATGTTTTTACCGCGTTTTCCAATTACAATAGCAAGCTCCCCTTCATAATCCATTTTCGATGAAAGGTCTGCGTGAATGGAAAGTGTTTGTCCATCTGCCGCAATAGCCGTTGGCGATTTTGTAAATACCATTAATTCCGTAGGTGCTGCTTCTGCACCCATTTCTTTGGCATGTTCATTATAATTTTTACCTATACACATAATATTTTTTGGTGTACGTGGAATTGGTGAAAGCCACTCGATTTCTGTAAATTCACGTTTAAAACTATTAGCACGATCAGATTTTTCAGCTGCTTCTACTAATTTACGAATCTGTTCAACAAAATCAAAGCCTAGAGCAATACCATCTACAATAGAACTTGAAAAAGAAGGGAGAACTTGAAGTTCATTTTGAATAGCGAGTACATCCCATACCGCTTCTTCTTTTTTTACTTTTGGTCCAAAGCTTACATGTCCACCTAATTTGAATGATAAAATTTTCATGATTGAAAGAGCTCCTTCTTTTTTCTACATGATACAACAATATGATAGAAATTGCCTCACTTTTGCGACAATAATTTTATAAGTTGTTATATATTCATAAATTATGCATGTGAAGCGGAATATATTATCGTATTTCCACTTTTTCCTTATACGTTAATTTACGCCATAAAGCCTCTAAAGGACCTTGCTTCCATTTTGATAACCAAATTTCGGCTATGATCATTTGCACAACAATTATTCCAATGGCAATGAATACGCCTGTTTCTACACTTACCTTCCCATACCAGCCAAAGCCAAATTGATAGAATAAACACGTGCCGATAATGGATTGCATAATATACATCGTTAACGACATCCGACCGATTTTGCCAAAAGGACTAAGTAGCTTAGGTACAATTGGTAACAGGCAAAGTAGCACTATGATCGCGATATAGCCCACTGAAAGAATGGGGCCACCTATGTATACCTTTAAATAATCAAATAAATACGTCCGTGTAAACATAATTGGTAAACTTTTAATCGTTATACCTATAATCAACCCAGTAATCGCAAATGCTAGCCATAGCCATTTTAATTCTTTTGCTCGCTCTACTAGACGCCATTTTGATGCAGCTGCGCCTATTAACATATATGGTAAAATAGTAAACAATGCCGCAAACCACATCCCTATACCTGCTTGCGTCGATAAGTCTGTTAAGCGTTGCATAAAAGCATCTAGCCAGTTTCCAGTACCGTAAGCTGTAATCGCCTTCTCTACAGATACAATATCTAAATAGTCATCCACCTTCGTAGTAAACTGCATAATGCCTATGACAAATAACATAAAAACTTGCATCAAACCGTTAATTATAAGTGCACTAACCACTAACCAAATAGGGCTTAAACGTAGTAAAAGCACTAAAAATACCCCACAAAATGCGTACATCATTAAAATATCGCCCCACCATATTAGCACGGCATGTATGAAACCAAAGGCAAATAATACAGAAAGTCTACGTAATCCTAGCGTATAGAAATTTTGCCCCCGACTTTGTGCTTTTTGCCACTGCATGGCAAGCCCATATCCAAATAGCATCGCAAACAGCGGATAAAAGCTACTTTGTACATAAATATCTAAATTTTTCTGCCATACGATATCTGATGGTGTTGTAAACCAAGATGCTAAATCAATATGCGGCATTGGCAAATAAAAGGTATACATATTTACAAGCAAAATGCCTAATAAACTAATACCTCGTAAAATATCTAATGTTGCTAGTCGATCCTGCAACATTGTCGGTTTGAACTCCACAAAATAGCCTCCTCTTAAATAGCAGCTATGGTTGAAGCAGAGCAAGCAAAAAATTGCATCCTCCGCTTTTCCATAACAAAAACTTATGCCTGTACAGTTTGTTCATTATCGAATAAATACAGCACTTTATCGCTTACTTTAATTTGTAAAATGGACTCAATAGCCTCACTATAAACACGAAGCTGAACAGCATAACGCCCCATTATTTCTTTTGTCAGGGCGGGCTCCTTTGCAAAATGAGGCAAAATACGGTCTGTCTTATAATCTAGCAAGACCCAATTGCCATATTCATCCTCAAACAAACAGTCGATAATCCCTTGGACAATTTGAGCATCACCATCTTCATCTACTCTACTAATAGTAAATGGCATTTCTCTACGAATCTGTCTTGCCTGCTTAAAGCGTTGCCCAATTTCAGTATGAAAGAAATGAAAAACTTTCGCTATAGGGACCACTTTTCCTTCTGCCTCTGTCAGTAGCTGTTTTGCTACTAAATCTGCTACAAAGCCTTTTACAGCTTCAATATCATCAAAGCCAAACTGTGGAATATGCTGCATCACTGTATGGACAGCCGTTCCTATTTCGGCACCTGTTAGTTGTTGATCCTGTAAAAATGTTGGTCGTGGTGCAATAGAAGCTGACGTCCGCTTAGCTGGAGTCGCAAAATAATATTCTGGCTCCTCCTGACGCTGTAAGTTTTCTATACGTTTAATTTCACTAACCGATGTTTTAGAACGTTTTCTTGTTGATTTTTGGTACGTATACTGCGCTTGAAAGCGTGTCGTTATTTCGGATAAAAGCGCCTCGTCCTCTTGTGTTGTAAGGAGTTGTTGTATGTCATCATCAAATGCCTGTATATCATACGAATAATGTCTCGTATCAACCGGCTGTATCCACCAATGGGATGGACTGTCCAATTCCTTATATGAAGTGGTAGCTTGAGAGGCAAAGTCACCATGCCTTGCCACTGCTGGTCCAACCCAGTCTAGATAGCTATTAGCTCTAGCCCGCAAATATTCTTGAAGCGGTGCATCATTTGATATATTTTGTGCATCCTGCCAGCTGTCCCGTGTTTTCTCCCAATTTTTCACGGAGCCCACTAAAATCAGACGTTCCTTAGCACGTGTCATAGCAACATATAAAACACGCATTTCCTCTGCACGCATTTCTAGCTCTTTCTTCTCTTTTAGCGCCAAAAACGGTAACGAAGTATAAGTAATCCGATTTTCTGGGTCAATAGCCTTTACAGCTAGTCCAAAATCTTGGTCGAATAAATAAGGATTATGAAAATCCATTTTATTAAACGGACGTCCCATTCCTGCCACAAAGACTACAGGATATTCTAATCCCTTGGAGGAGTGAATGGTCACAAGGCGTACTACATCGTCCTTTTCACCAATTGATTTAGCAGTACCTAAATCATCCCCCCGTGTACGCATCCGATCAATAAAGCGTAAAAAGCGGAAGAGACCCCGAAAGGCCGTTTGCTCATACATTAATGCACGATCATGTAAGATGCGTAAATTGGCCTGACGCTGCTTACCATTTGGCATTGCGCCAACCATTTCATAATAATGTGTATCTAAATAAATCTTCCAAATTAAATCTGATAGTGACCCACGACGTGCTAAATCTCGCCAATTTTCAAAAGCTAGCATAAAGCGTTGAAGTTTTTCAAACGTAGTTGTCTGTATCCCATGTCCTTCACTTCGAATAAATTGTCGTAGCGCATCATAGAAAGGTACCTTTGAATCAGCTAAGCGGATTTTAGCTAATTCATTTTCAGTTAAGCCAACAAACGGTGCACGCAGTACGGAAGCCAATGGGATGTCCTGATAAGGGTTATCTACTACCTTTAGGACATTTAACATAATCATGACTTCCAGTGCATCAAAATAGCCTTTGGATGATTCTGCATAGAGTGGGATACCTGCTAGCTTAAATTCCTCCACTAAATCTGTCGACCATGTCATAGAACGCATTAAAATAACAATATCACTATATTTCAACGGTCTTTCTGTCAGTGATTTCGTATCATAAACAGTTGTTCCATCTTCCATCATTTGTCGAATACGATCAATAATAAAACGTGCTTCATATTGTGACTTTTTTAATTCCTCTAGCTCAGTCGCTTCTTTCGTCTTATCCTCTTGCTCGTCTTCCGCTTCCTCATCCTGTGGAGGGTGCATTACGACAAGCTCAACAGGTACTTCTTTTTCATCATAGGGCGCTGCGGGCTTTAATGACGCATTGTCATCATAAAGAATTTCGCCAACACGCTCACCCATAATTTGTGCAAAAATATAGTTCGTCGCGTTCAATACCTCTTTACGACTACGAAAGTTAGCATTTAAATCAATACGCATGCCCGTTACCTCAGGCGTTTCCAAAAACTCACTATACTTCCTCATAAAGAGCTTAGGTTCAGCTAAGCGGAAACGATAAATACTTTGTTTGACGTCTCCCACCATAAACAGATTACCATCCTGTTCTTCCCCTGACTTGACAAGTTGTAAGATCGTTTCCTGTAGCATATTTGTATCCTGATATTCGTCCACAAGTACTTCTTTAAAACGTTTTTTCAAATCAAGTGCTACGGGAGATGGCTGTAGCTCTCCATCTATCTCGACTGTTAAAATTTGCAGTGCATAATGCTCTAAATCTGAAAAATCAATAATACCCCGCTCTAATTTGGCAAGTCGGAATTGCTCACTAAAAATCGTTGTCAATTCCACTAATGTGCCAATGATTGGCGCCATTAAGCGTATTTCTTCTAGCAATCGTGCGGGGGTGCGAATAAAATAGGTTTCTTTCATTTTATTCATAATTTTTTTCGCTGCTTCTCGCTTTTTCTTTGCAAGCTCCTGTAGCTCCACGTCTACTAAAGCATCCTTGGATACTCGTTTTAATGTAGACCATTTAACGGTCGCAAAATAATCAAAGAGTTCCTGCCATGTACCTTCCTGACTTATTCGAATCCCTTCCTGAATCATAGCAAAATCAATTTCTGCCGTTTCAGCATATGGGGCTGGTCCATCCGGTAGGAGGGTGATTGCTCGCATTTCTGAAATTAGGACGAAGGCTTCCTCCAAACTATGTCGAACAGTCAATTTAACATAGTGGGATAGCTCTAAATCATCAATCGTCACTTCCTCCGCTAATTCATAAGCTTTCGGTAAACTCCACAGCCACCTTTGAGGCTCTGCGTGCACACGAGAAGTATCATAAAGCTTACTAATCAGCGTCTCAATAGCCTGATCATCTCGATCCGACGTAAAGCTATCCACAAGTCGATAAATAGCTTGTACCTGTGTCTCTTCTTCAGAATCATAGGCTCCTTCTAGAACATCCGCTACTATATCATCTCTTAATAAGGCTACCTCTGCCTCATTAGCAATACGAAATCCAGGATCAATGTCGAGCATATAAGCATATTGTTTAACAATTGCTAAACAAAAAGAATGCAATGTGGATATTTGCGCCTTATTAATAAGACTCAGTTGTCGTCTTAAATGATTGGAAGTTGGATTTTCTACTATAGCCTTTTCTAGAGCTTCTGACATTCGATGGCGCATTTCAGCTGCTGAAGCATTCGTAAAGGTCACCACCAGCAGCTCATCTACATTGATGGGATTGTCAGTAGCAATAACTTTTTCAATCATACGATTAATCAGTACCGCTGTTTTCCCAGACCCCGCCGCAGCCGACACAAGTGTATCTTGCCCACTAGCGTAAATGGCCTTCCACTGATCGTCTGTCCAAGAGACATCCGCCGGTTTTATAGGAATTGTTTGGACCATGCTACTCTACCTCCTTCCGAATTTTATCAACAATTTCATTTGGTTTCGCTTGCATCAACTGACGGTAGTTTTGTTTACCATCAGATGGATCAAATTGGCAAACTGCGGCAAATTGACAATAATCACAGGCCGTTTTGGATTTTAATTTATACGGGCTGATGGCAGTATCACCAGACAAAATCCCATTCCCTGCCTCCTGATGCTTACGACGTACGAAATGCTGGAGTCTTTTCATATCATTCACAGGCACAATGCGAGATTGCGATTCAGAAGGTGTTCCATCTTTTTTCATATAGACAGGGATAATTTTTGAGTGTCCACTACTTTCCTCTAACTGCTCGTCCATCGATAAAATGGACTCAGCATTCTCAGACAGCAGACCCTTCATTTTATATTGCTTTAAACGGTCCTCTTCTATTTCACTATCCGTCATATCCTTATCTAGTTTTAACATGGGGTTATGGACATGGACATACAGTACCCCAGCTGGCTCCGTTTCCCCAGGAAGCCAATAGGAGCTATTTTCCATTGCCACATCTAAATAAGTAAGAACCTGTAAAGACAATCCATAATAAACCTCATTTAAATCTAAATCTCTAGCTGATGATTTATAATCAACAATCCGTAAATAAGAACGGTCATCTATCGTGGCACTATCGATTCGATCTATACGCCCTCGCATAAACATTTTCTTACCACTAGTCAAATCAATCTCAAGAGGTGGAAGCTGTTCATGTTGTCCTGGGCCAAACGAAGCCTCTATCGCAATTGGTTTAAAGTGAGACACATTTGCATGCTGTGTCAATGCCATCATCGTGCGCTCCACAATTCGAATAAGCTTTCGCTGAATATAGCGATAACGCGCACTAGATAATAAAATTTGATGGGAGAAGACAGGAACAATTTGTTCTACTGCTTGACGTGCCAACTGTTTAATTTGCTGTTTTGTTAAACGAATCCAAGATAGCTGCAGTCGGTGAGTTTCCTCTGTTATCCACTTTAGAGCCTCATGGAATAAATCACCCATTGCAAAGGTTTCTAATCGGTACTCCGCACGTTCTTCTAAACGTAGACCATACGTTGTGAAATGAGAAAATGGACATCTAAAATATTTCTCTATTCGAGACACACTAGATGTGAGCTTTTGCCCATATAACTCTTGTGTTATATAGGTTTCCAATGGCTCTGCTTCATTTTTATGAGTAATCGGATAATGTACTCGATCAAAGATAAGTGCCCAGTAAGGGTCCTGTTGATAAAATTTTTTTAACGCCAGCCATTCTGGTGCCAGTTCACGGCTATGTTCTGCCTGACGTATTTGCACCATTAAATGGGCTAATGCTGTTCGTGGATGGCGTAAATACGGTAAAGCATTTCCATCTAATAATTCAATTGGATCCATTACAACCCGCTCCGCTTGAATACCACTTAACAGACCAGCTGTTTTGTCATTTCCTATGAATTTTTTTATATATAGTGACGATAACAGTGCCTTTCCTTCTTCATCTGCTGTAGGATAAGTCAAATAAAGCTTATCTGAGGGTGTTGTGGCAGCACGATAAAATAAGAAATTTTCCTGTAATAAACGGTTAGAAGAGGTTGGTGCAAGCTCATAACCAATTTGACTAAACCATTCACGCTCTGTATCTGACAATAAACCTTCATATTCCATTCGAGTTGGATATACACCATCATTCATTCCTAAAACGAAGGCCACTTTAACATTGGATAAACGAGCTAAATCAACTGTCGCTACCATAACCTCATCTAATGTTGGCGGAATGCGAGAAAATTCTAATGTATCAAAACCTTCATCAAGAATTTTAGCCGCTTCCTCCACAGACATCTCCTGCTCGCCAAACATATAGACAAATTGATCCAATACATTGATCCATTCATTCCAGGCTTGCTCATGTTCACTCGCTGCCAGTGCATCCCCCCGCTCAAGCTCACGATCTTTCATAGCTTGAAGCTTCTCATATACTTGTAGGGACTCTACAAGCTCAAATAAAGCAGTGGCAACCTCCTTACCCGTTGGCGCAATACTCAGTTTGTCTTGAAACACCTTTAACGGCTGACGAATTTCGTCACGAATTGCCTCAATTTCTGCTTGCATGGCACGTTCTTCATCTGTTTGTACACGCGAATGAAATTCAAGCCCACGATACTTTTTATAAAACCAACGAGCCTCTTGAAACCAACGTTCACCATAGATTCCTTGCGCTAAGCAAAAGTTTTCCAATCGATCAGCTCGCTCACGCCAAATGGTTAGCTCCGCTTGTAAGGGGAAAAACAAATCTGTTTTTACACTTCGAAATACAGGTTCATACTTCCAATTAGACGTCATGATTTCTAATGCCGAACGACTAAGCTCTATCAATGGATGATGGAGCATTGTTTTTTTAGTATTTGTAAAAATAGGAATTTCATATTGTTGAAAAATACTTGTAATCAATGGATCATAAAGTTCTGCTTGTCGATATAAAAGGACAATATCTTGATAACGATAGCCATCTTCCCTTGTCAGCTTTGTTATTTCCCGGGCAATCGCGTGAACCTCCGCTCGACGATTCGATGCTTCAAACACCATTACATCTCCAGAAGTTTCTTTCGTTTGCGGCACCATATTAGCAAAATTCGCCTCCACATGTTGTAAATCTTCAGATTGAAATCTTTGAGTATAATAAAAATGTAAAGGTGCCTCGATGTCTATTCCCTCTTCATTTGCTATATCATGTAGTCGCTGATTCGTTAACGCTGCTTCATGAAAAAGAGCCTGTTCATCAAAAGCTTCTTCTATATGATCAAACGGAAGAACGACTGTTACCTGTTTAGTTACCTTAAGCAATTCTCGTACCAGCTCTAACTCTCGCACAGTGAAGGCTGTGAATCCATCAATATAGATGGTTGCTTGCTTCATTGTTTCAGCATACTTCAATTGCTCCGTTAATATCGGATAATAGCCCTCACTATCGACATATGTCGTACCAAGTCGTTCTTCTAAAGCCTGCAAAACGACATGTAAATCATTTGTTTTCGCTTGTAAGGTATTTGGTGCGTCAATGGTCTTTAAAGATTCTGTTACCTCAGCTAAAACAGAGCTATTGACACTATATCGACTAAATTCTTTTAAAAGTGTTTCAATTTCCTCCGTAAAACCACGTTTTCCAGCAGCTTGTCGGAATAAAGAGAACTCACTTTTTTGTTCCTCCAAAAGTTTACGGATCAGCATCCGATAACCATAGCCATTCACTTCTTTACGAGCAATACCACCTGTCTCCTGTAAAACAAGCCATGCTAAACGCTTAAACGTCATCACTTGCGCACGAATCAAGCCATGCAAACCATGCTTATTCGTTAGCTCATATTCAGTAGAATAAGACATCTGGTCAGGAACAATTACAAAAATAGGATGACCTAGGGGATCAGTCTTTAGCTGTTCAACAATTTCTTGATGAATAAATACTGATTTCCCTGTTCCCGAACGTCCCGAAACAATTCGCAATGTCATATCCTTTCCCCTCCTCTATAGATTACTGTCTAACTATTTTAATTGCGCGTTTGCTTCTATTCACCTACATATATAGATTATTTTTTATCGTTTCTATCACTTAATCTGATTCCGTTGCCAGAGTGATTTCGCTATTTACATCCCTGATCATCTATCTTAAATTCTATCGAAAATAACTAGCAAATACTATCTATCAACCTTCGATAGACAATAAAAACCAATGATTCATTTCACAAAAAAACAGCCTCTTCAACAAATCAAAGAGGCTACAACTATTTTATCTTGCATGGTGATCCTGATTTTTCGTCAAATTTCGCGCTTGTTTTAAATCTCTTTCTACACGAGCTTTCAAACGCTTCTCAATTAGCTTACCAATAAACCATAAAATAACAATCGCAACAGCCGCAATTATTAATTTCACAGGGCTTGTTAGTAACGATTTTAAATCATATCCCAATACACTCATACCTAAAATCATCACGAATTTTCCTGCTAGTAAAACGACCAAGTAAAACTTTTTATGAATATGAGATAAACCCGCCACAATATTCACGATGACAGAAGGTGTAAAAGGGAAACATAGGAGGACAAAAAGAGGGCTTATGCCATTCATATCCACCCATTTAATAAGTTTCTGTACTTTTTTACTGCCAGTTATAAATCGCAGCCTTGGATGTTTACCAAAATGTCGAACAAGCAAAAATACCACGTATGATCCAGCCGCAGAACCCAACCAAGATAATAAAAACCCAAGCCATAAACCAAATGCACTTGCATTAGCTACAACGAACACTACTAATGGTAGGAATGGTAAAAACGCTTCTAGAAAAGGTAGCAGTAAACCAATGACGGGGCCGAGTGTTCGATACTGCGCCGCAACAAGTTCAATATTTTCTACTGTAAACCATTCTTTCACTATCGACACCTCTATTTATACTGTAAAATTAAATGAAAAATTGTTAACCCTTCAGATGTATTTCGATATTCATGGGGTTGATGCCCCGAGAATACTAGTGTATCCCCTTCATCCAGTAATTCATGCATATCTCCAGCAGAAATAGCAGCTTGTCCTTTGATAATCATGACAGTTTCCTCTACCCCTTCTGTGTGGGCTTCACTCCTACTAATGGCTCCAGGCTCCATCTCAACCTTGTAGAATTCCCAACCTCGTTCAGGATTATACGGAATAATGGAATAGACACGATAGCGTCCCTCATCCTCATCAACATGTGGGACATCCTTACCGCTGTAACGCATGAAATGAGCTGTTGGCGGCTGTAATAAAGAAGAAAATGAAATACGCATTCCAGCAGCTATTTTCCAAATGGTTGATACAGTAGGATTCGCTTCTCCCTTTTCTATTTGAGCGAGTTGCGCTTTACTAACGCCCGTTGCTTTAGCAACATCATCTAAGCTTAAATGACGTTGTTGTCTAATTTTCTTTAATTGAAAGGCTAAATTTCGGCTCATTTGTTCCATTTTTAATCACCAATTTTCTATTGTTTATTTTATCAGACATATGTATACTTTAATAAACATCAAGAACTATCAAACTATTCCATCAACAGTATACATGGAAATTTTTAAGAAAGGATGACCTATTTATGACAAGTACAACAGAGCTTCATCATGAACCGGCAACAAACTCTCCCAACGATAGCTTTATACAGGGCGTGAAGGATTGTGTACCCACTTTACTCGGTTATATTAGTATAGGACTTGCATTCGGTGTTGTAGGTTCCGCTTCAGGACTATCAGTACTTGAAATCGCCCTTTTAACCATATTGATTTACGCAGGCTCAGCACAATTTATCTTTTGTGCACTACTTTTAACAAGTAGTCCTGCTTCTGCTATCATTGTAACCATCTTTGTCGTCAATTTACGCCATTTATTAATGAGTTTAACATTAGCACCTCATTTTACCCGTTATTCGATGCTTAGAAATGTAGGCTTCGGTACTTTATTAACAGATGAAACCTTTGGGGTGGCTGTGACCAAGCAAATGCAAACGGGTAAATTATACGGTAAATGGATGGATGGGCTTAACTTAACAGCGTATATTTTTTGGATTTTATCTTGTGTCACGGGTGCCTTCTTAGGGCAATGGGTGGCAAACCCTGAACAATGGGGACTAGATTTCGCCCTAGTCGCTATGTTTGTCGCTCTTATAGTTTTACAATTGAGTAGTGTCGGCAAAAGTAAAATCATGCATTATATTAAGTTAATCGGCTATATGGCTGTTATTATGTATGGTCTTTCTTATATAGTACCTTCACATGTGGCTGTTTTGCTAGCAACGGTGATCGTAGCAACTATTGGGGTGGTGACTGACAAATGACAACAACTGCTTATATGGTATGGCTGATTATAGGCTGTGCGCTTGTCACATGGCTACCACGTGTCATTCCATTTATTTTTGTACGCAGTGTCACACTCCCAGATGTGGTCCTAAAGTGGCTTAGTTTTATTCCTGTTTGTATTTTAAGTGCTCTTGTCATCGAAAATTTAATCGATACCGAAAGCGGCAAAGTTGTGACTCTTGATTGGCCAGTCTTTATTACATTTGTCCCAACGCTAGTTATTGCGCTTATTACAAAAAGTTTATCTATTACTGTCGTTGCAGGAGTTATCATAATGGCAGCTGTGCGATTTTTCATGTAAAAAGGTCAGTCCCCACAAGGACTGACCTTTTTTATTTCTTCATTTTACTTGCTAACCAAAAGCCCACTGTTAATGAAAATGCATCTATAACGAAAATAATTGGTGGAGATGTATATCCTGCATATACTGATGCAGCGATAAGCGCAATGGCCAATAATAGAGCAACATAGCGATTATACGTAATTCTTGTGAACAATAGCACCAATAAAGCAGGTATGAAGAGCGCCAACATCATTTTCCCAAAAACGTCCATTATATATCCCTCGGCTCAGCAAGTAGTAATCCAATTCGGTAATGATCATTACTATAAATGACATGCTGCGTTAAACGAATTTCATTGTTTCGATCTAGCACTTCAAGACGACAATGAGCGGCATTCAATTGTAATGCCTCGTATAATTCATTTTCTGTAAAAATAGAAACACCATTTACTTTCCGAATACATTCCCCTGCAAGTAAGCCCATTTTCTCAGCTGGCGAATCAGGAAACACTGCTGCAATAATTGCACCCTTTGTGCTAGGTGCTACCGCATAATGATCTGTTTTATCCTGCTGAGCATAATAGATGGAAATGATGATACGGATAATTGCTCCCAACCCAAGCGTTATATAACCGATCATTGGTTCAAGATATGCAGCCAGCCCCCCTATTAAAATAAGCTGTCCAAGTATAACTACAGAACGCCCAATTTTAGGAAATACTAGGGCAGGTAAATCCCTTCTTATCAGCTTCGAAAAGCCAATTACGAGTGGGAAAAGGACCAGTGCAAAGCTAGTATCCCCTATCGTAAACTGTGGCCAGTACGGGAATACAGCAGAAATCGCATCACCAGGCATAACAAAGAAAATAGGCAGTACCCAAACATTTCTTGAACGATAGACAATCGCCTGCATACCTCGTTTTGTTTTTTCCACACAAGGTGTTGTGACCTTCATTGCTGCATGTCGAATTAAAAGACCTTCAGCAATCACACAAAGACCTACAAGAATAGAAATGGTAACGATAGCCCCATTCTCTAAATCGACACCTGCTAAGGAAATGTCCCACCAAGTAAAGGACCAGTTGTAGTAAGACATAGCCCATATTGCTAGCGTTGCTATACCCATTGTTAAAATAGGTGACAACACATTCAGGAAATACAATACGAGCCCTACTACCGAGACCGCTATTACAATGATTAAAAAAACTTTTGGAACGGTAAGCCCTGCCGCCACACTTATTAGCGAAATAAGCAATGCATAAAGCCATCCATCTTTCCATTGTCCGACTAACTCTGTCCAGCCCCAAATAATCCGTCTATTAAAATATTTACGCTCCTGCTTTACGCGACGATAACCTAATAAAATAGCAAATATGATGGCTACATACAGTAATTGGTTGAGTAAAAAGCGGCCAATCGCTGTTACAATTTCTAATAATATATCACTAACCATACGAACACCCGCCGTTTCTATCTTGAATACTATGAATTTATTGTATCAAACGACTACACTCTTGCGTAGTACAAACTCATAGAAAGCTCTGTATTATGGTATTTTTGTTCTACTAGCGAGTTTATTGTTCAATTGCGTGTAGTAAAAAACTAGTTGCCATTTGGAATTGTTGGTCGTTTTGACGGTCTACTTTATAATTTTTTAATGTTTCATTCAAGCTATTAAAGAAGGTCGTATCCATATAAAATTCATCTTCTGCTAGTTTTAATTTTTTCTGTTTTCGATAAAGGTTAACCGCTTCAGCCGTTGTATCATCCATATAACCATCTAAGCGATCAATCTGATAGCCAAGTTTCTGTAAGGCGTTTTGAGAATAAGAAATTTCCTCGCTCATATCGCCCACTTTAAACTTCCCTGTCAGTGGATGTAATTGGAAAGCGAATAATTCATTTTGCTCGATTACTAAGCTTGCCTCGATGCCTTGCCCATGAATCCATTCACGTTTTGGTGTTAACCATTTATTCGTTGATAATTTAAGCTCTCCGCCATTCGAAAGCTCCCAGGATTCCTGTACAGTTCCTTTCCCAAAGCTCTTCACCCCAACAAGAGAAGCACGCCCCCAGCTTTTTAAGGCTCCGCTCAATACTTCACTTGCAGAAGCACTACCTTGATTTTGTAAAACAACAATCGGAATTTTGTTCATTTTTTCTAAATATTTTTCATCAATACCTTTTGTTTGTGTTTTTAATGGTTCCATAGCACCTTCAGCATTTTGCATATATGCAAATACCTTGCCACTATCTAATACTGTGCTTAGTAGCGCTGCGACGCTATGTAAATACCCCCCTGGATTATCGCGAACATCAATAACAATTCCTTCAACATCTTTCCGAAGTAATTTACTTGTTTCAGCAACCCATTCATTTGCCGTCTTCTCACCAAACAGTGAAATTGAAACATAGCCAATTGCTGTATCTTCTACTTTTACAACTTCACTTGAGACAGTTTTGTTAGAGATCGCGGCCCGTTCCATTGTCATTTTAATATGCTTATCCTCACTTGGACGGTAAACAACAATGGTAACCTTCGTCCCCTTCTCTCCTTGAATTAAATGCATTAATTCGCTCATCGTTTTACCATCTACACGAACACCATCAACTTGTACAATTTCATCGAGTGAACGCATTCCAGCCTTCTCTGCTGGTGATGAACGAACAGGGGAAACTACAATAAATTTCCCTTTATTTTCTGAGAGTTCAATCCCAATACCCACTCTTTCTTCAGCTAGCATTTGTCGATGTTGCTCAGCCTCTTCCTTGGAATAATAAGTGCTGTAAGGATCCTTAATGGCATCTGCCATACCACGAAGGGCTCCTTCCACCAATGCATCTTTTTTTGTATTGTACACTGATTTTTCTTCAATAAGGGTTATGGCCTCACCAATTGTGTCAACCTCCGTAACAGGCTCCTTTTTATCACCAATATTAAACCAATCAAAGTAAATACCACTGCCTACCACTAAACTACTAAGTAGGACACCGACACCGGCCGTTAATTTGCGCAAATCTTCCCTCCTCCGTCTCTTTTACTGTATGACACTATTTTTTCAAACATACAAGATTAGTTTTCAAAATTATGATTTGGGGAGATACTTTCTCTCACTTTGCGAGCCATCGGCATTACTCTGTGGAAATGTGGAAAACTTCTCTGCACGATAAGATTCCCCATCAAGGTGTCACCGTTAAAAAAAATCTGCTCGTTTCTACGATAGAAACTGAACAGATTTTTTATGAATTAATCTAATGCATCTACATATTCTTTTAACATATCCACGTCCATTGGTCCTTTGATGGCACGCTGTATATACCCGTTAGAATCAATAAAATAAGTTGTTGGAATGGTGATAATTTGGTAGTCTGAGCCTGCTGAATTTTCAGGATCCAATAAAATTGGGAATGTTAGCTCAAAGCTATCTCTAAAAGTCATCACCGTATCCACTTTCGCATCCGCTGTCACATCACGCTCGGCTGATGTTAAATTGACAGCTACGATTTCTACATTTTTTTCTTGGCCATATTTATCATAGAAGCTTTGCATATGGGGCATTTCTGCCTTACATGGTGGACACCACGTCGCCCAGAAATTCAATACAACCTTCTTTCCACGAAGATCACTTAATGTGATATCTTCCCCATCTAAGCTTGTTAATGTAAAATCAGGCGGTGTATCTCCATTGCCTAAACCAATTTCTCGCTCCTCTATATCCTTGCCAAGAGCAGATTTTTCAATGGCTCGGTCTTCATTAATTTGCTGTCTAACATATGTACCAATCATCGCAACTACTAAAAGCACGACAATCAGTAGTCCAATATTCTTTTTCATTCTTACCCTCCCACTTTGATTTGTTCTTCTTGTTCTAAAACTATACCAAGACAAAGTAATAATAAACTCATACCTACAGCCGTTTGCCCTATACCAAGTGGCTGGAAGAAGGCGGCAACAATAATTAAACCAGCTGTATACAGTATTAAGCCTCGTTTTACTCCCCCCTGCATTTTCCATAGTATGAAGACGGTCAATACACTTAGTACCATTAATGTAATAACTTCACTCGTTGTAGAGTTGTCGTTAAACAGCACTACAAGCCATTGATAAATGGATTGCGTTAAGATGATCGCCCAGCTATACGCGATTATATGATGGCCTTGTAACGAGAGCTTATGTCGCTTTCGCCATACTTGCAAAGATGCAGCGATGGCGCCAAGAAAAACGCCAACTGTACCTCCATTGAAATAAAGTAAGGAGATAGGCTGCGCCACCACTGATTTAAAGTCAGTGACAAGCAAGCTAAATTTCCACACAAGTATAAATGTAAAGGCTGCATCACTATATGCCTCAGACCACTTTTTTGAAAATTGTAAGCGCAGAATAAGCCAAACTATGAAAAATGTAATAAGTAGAGCAATTGCAGTTGCTGGTAAAGTTAGTGCTCGGATGGAGTACCAATTTGTATTGATCACTCTCTAATCCACCTCCGAAAGATACATACAGCATAGCATAGAATTTTTCAACATAAGCCAATTTCACACTGTGTTCAGAAAATCTTAAGAAATATACCCCACTACGTATATATTCATCATAACATTAAATAGAATCTGATAATAGGAAAAGTGAGGAGCTTCGCTAGTTCATCACATCCTAACAATATTGCTGTCTATCAAATAGTTATGGCTAGCTAGTAATTCATTTTTTTGCTTGGGCACTAAACATACTTAGGCCCTTCATAAGGCTGAAGGACAAAAAAAGCTACACACTAGATTGCTCTAATGTATAGCTGATATTTTACAATGGTATATATTTTAGCGGGTTTACACTACCAACTGCTTGTCCTCTCCAAGGACCGATGTGCACTTCGAAGTGTAAGTGTGGACCAGTAGAGCGACCAGTACTACCCATTGCAGCAATTTGCTGACCTTGCGTTACTTCTTGTCCTACACTCACATTAAATGAATTTAAATGTGCATATACAGTTGTATAAATTTGCCCATCTACCGAATGCGTCAGAATGACCACATTTCCATAGGAACTTAGTGGTGCAGCATAAGCAACTACACCATCCGCTGCTGCCCAAATTGGTGTCCCTGTTGAATTGGCAAGATCCACACCATAATGGAATTCAGGGCCTGCTCCAAGGTTCCGCCATCCATAAGGTGATGTTAAACGACCATTCGTTGGTTTTATCCATGTCCCGTTCGATTGTGGGGCATTGACTGTACCACCAGATGAGCCGCCACCGCCATTGTTGGCAGCTGCAGCTGCAGCGGCTGCAGCTGCGGCTGCTTTACGTTTTGCTTCTTGTTGACGAGCAATTTCAGCTAAACGTTTTTGCTCAGAAATAATTTGATCCTGTAATTCTTGGCTAACTTCCAAAGCCTCTGAATACTCTTTTTCAAGTAATACTTTTTCTGATTTTAGCTTTTCTTGCTCTTTTTCTAATTGGTCAACTAATTTATTTTTCTCAGTCTTTTGGCTATTTAAGGAAGCCTTTAATCGTTCAAGCTCCGCACGTTGACCTTCCAACTTTTTACGTTTTTCTTCTACAATTTGCTTTTGTTCTTCTAATTTTTGCTTATCATCTTTTTGATCTTGAATAATTTGACGATCCGCTTCCATTAAGGCATTGACCGCAGAGAATCGATCAATAAAGTCTACAAAACTATTAGAACCTAATAATACGTCTAAATAGCTAACAGAGCCTCCTGCTTGAATTGCTCGAGCACGCTCTTGTAGTAAAACATCGCGCTCTTCAATTTTATGCAATAGTTCTTTAATAGACTCTTCTAGTTTTTTTATTTCTTCATTCGTTGCATGAATTTCGGCTTGTACTTTTTTTATATCACTATTTGTTTTGTCGATTTCAGCGTTTAATGCTTGAATTTGATCTATGATTTTTTGTTGTTTTTCTTGATTCGCTGTAATGGCATTTGATTTGTTTGAAATGGATGAATTTAATTCATTTTTCTTTGTTTCAATTTGCTTTTTCTCTTCTTTTAAATCCGATAAACTTGTTGCAAACGCTGATGGAGTTTGGATAAAAAGAATTAGAGCAGATGCTACTGCAAGTGTTTTCAATGTATTTTTCGCCTTACTTTTCACCGATTGAACTCCCTTCGACTATTCATTTTCCCACTCACAAATATCCGCTGTGAGTGCTAAACTAAATTTTTAAAAACTTACGTACTGACATAAAGCTTCCCCAAATACCGATCAACACACCAATGAGTAACAGAAGACCGCTCACCTGATACACAAGTGGAGAAAAATCTAATACTTGAATGAGCTCACCTTGTAAACGAGGTGCAATAATCTTATATATATTGTGGTAAAGGGTTGTGACAACCGCAATCGGAATAATAGAACCTAAAATTCCGAGCCACATACCTTCCAATAGGAACGGGATACGCACGAATGAGTTCGTGGCACCTACTAGTTTCATAATTTCAATTTCATCTCGTCGCGCAATAATCGTAATTCTAATAGTATTTGAAATTAAGAAAATCGCTGTGAATAATAACCCTAAAATAAGCACGATTCCTACATTACGACTCATATTTAAGAAGTTAAATAGTTTTTCTACTTTGCCTTCACCATACATAACGTCATATGTATACTCATATTTATCAATCGCCTTCGCAACTTTTGCCGTTTGCTGAGGCTCAGTTGCTTTTACATAAATTACATTACGTAATGGGTTACTTTGCTCAAATAGTTTAAAATCGTCACCAAAATCTTTGACTAATTTGGTTAACTCATCTTCCTTGGTTGAGTAGTTCATTTCTGAGATACCAGGCAATTTTTTAATTTTCTCAATGAGTGCTTTTTCTGCCGCCTCATCTGCTGTTTCATCAATTAATACTTTAATCTCAACGTCGTTTTCTAAATCCGATGCCACTTTATTTAAATTCATCATAATAAGCGCAAAAACACCAACTAGGATAAGTGTAACTGTGACTGCACTGACAGACGCAATGGTCATCCAGCTATTTCGTCCAAGAGACTTAATACTTTCACGGAAGTGACGCTTTACAGTACTAAATTTCATAGCCATATTCACCTCCGTGTTCATCACGGACAATTAAACCGCCCTCAATAGCGATAACTCGACGTCGAATCGTATTAACAATCTCACGGTTATGGGTCGCCATTACAATGGTTGTCCCCCGCGCATTAATTTCTTCAAATAAATTCATAATCTCCCATGAAGTTTCAGGATCAAGGTTCCCCGTAGGTTCATCCGCAATCACAACTTTTGGTACATTGACGATAGAGCGTGCAATGGACACACGTTGTTGCTCTCCCCCTGAGAGCTCATTCGGAAACATTCTAGCTTTATGCTTTAATCCTACAAGCTCTAAAACTTCCATAACGCGACGTCTAATCTCATCAGGTTGTTCCTCGATTACTTCTAGCGCAAACGCTACGTTCTCATAGACATTCAATCGAGGTAATAATTTAAAATCTTGGAAAACAACTCCAAGTTGACGACGCAAATATGGGACTTTCTTATTCTTTAACGTTGCTAAATCGATACCATTCACAATAATCTGCCCTGACGTTGCTTTTTCTTCACGGTACATCAATTTGATAAATGTAGATTTACCTGCACCACTTGGGCCTACTACATACACAAATTCGCCCTGCTTTATATTTACAGAAATACCATTTGTCGCAACAACGCCATTGGGGTACTTCTTTGTCACATTTTTCATTTCTATCATGATTAAACCACCTAAAACTCTCACTATGTAAGAGGTATTTCATTTACTATTATAGCACTCTATTTCTGTTTTTTTATTACAGTTTCATTTCAATCCGTGGCAGTTCCTTCTATTTCGTTCTTTCCTTGCCATAATCCTTAAAAATATGACATAAAATAAAAACAGCAATCGACGACATACAGTGTCGATTGCTGCTTCACAAGAAAAAAGCATCCAGGCAATCCGCCTGAATGCTTTGTATTAAACTTGCTGCTCGTCTGTTGTTGTGTAGCGAATTAAAACAGCACCTGTTTTTGATTCTCCCTCGATAAATAAGCGATTTGCATGTTCAACTTCTTTATCAAAACGAACAACTTTGGAGAGGAATTGATCCTGCGACTCCATTTTGGACACATCATGTATTCCGACGTCTACTTTCCCAAAATTCGTCACCACTTTACCACTTAATGAAATAGTTCGAGGCACATATAATTCAACCGCTCCTGCAACAGTTTGAGCTTTTATTTTGGATGAATTTGTTGAACAAGTCGTCACCACAACATGTCCATTAACAGATTTAGCTTCCACTTCGTCCAACGCACCATCTAAATAAACACGTCCATTTAATGTTTCAGCTTCTAAATCTTTCCCGCGAACCTTTGTTAATTCAATGGAGCCATTAGAGGAATCTACTTCCGCTTTGCCAAAACTGAACTTAGTCCCTTTAATAGCACCGTTTAATGTTTTCACTTTTAATTCTTCAACATTTGTATCCTGTAATGAAACACTACCATTCATAAGTCGAACAGATAATTTTTCAAGTTTATCCTTTGGAACTAGTACCTTCGCATTGACTTGAACAAGCTTTAATTGACTCAAAATTCGTAGTGAATGCTCATCTTCTTTCACGACAAATTGCTCTAAAAAGTGATTGCGTGTTTCTTCTTCACTATCATTCATAAGAGGTGCCTTCACCTTGCAAATAACTTGAATTGTATCTCCCTCACTGGATTCCAATGAAAAGTTACCATTCGGTAATTCAGCAATAATGCTTTCTACATTGGCAGCAGCCACTTCTTCTGTATGCGTAAACTCAAATTTATCGCCAAACGGAGAAGCTACATCAAATTCCTTCACCTTTTTGACAGCTGTATTCATCATATCCATAAAGAGAGAACCAATCTGCGTTAAATCTTTACGAAAATCTTGCATCTCATCTTGGAAATGTTTCATAAAATCTTCTTTTTTCTTGTCGCCATCTTTAGTCTTTTCTTCAAATAATGACTCTTTGTCAGATGAAAATGATTGTGACTCTTTAGACACATCATCCATAACATTTTGAGTAGATTTGCCAGATTGCTCTAATGCTTCTAATAATGTAATCGCCTCTTGTGCTGAAATCGTACCTTTTTCTACAAGTTCTAAAATTCGTTGACGTTCATTTTGCATAACTAAATAGCCTCCCTCATCGTTATACTATTTATACGATTCTTTTTTTGAAAAGTTTCACTGCAAAATTGAAATAAAATGGATTTTTTATTTCAACGAAGGCTTTCCTTCTTGTCAGCTCGAAAGATGTGCTCCCATTCTTCTTTAATTCTATGGATTGAGTTGCGCTTTTCGCATTCCGATTGAAGGCTGGGATTAAGATTTAGAAGCTTCTGCTATTACTGCTTCCATTCTCATACGGTCACGTTCTAAAATTGGTTTCAAATATTTCCCTGTATAAGAACCCGGCACTTCTGCCACTTCTTCAGGTGTACCTGTTGCAATAATCGTACCACCTTTGTCTCCACCCTCTGGACCTAAATCGATAAGATAATCAGCAGTTTTGATAACATCTAGATTATGTTCAATAACTAATACGGAGTCACCATTTTCAACAAGACGTTGTAGCACTACAAGTAAACGTGCAATATCGTCTGCATGTAAGCCTGTCGTTGGTTCATCTAAAATATAGAATGATTTACCTGTTGAACGTCGATGTAATTCAGATGCTAATTTTACACGCTGCGCCTCTCCTCCAGACAATGTTGTAGCAGGTTGACCTAATTTCATATAACCTAAGCCAACATCAACAATAGTTTGAAGCTTACGTTGAATCTTTGGAATATTTTCGAAGAATACTACTGCATTTTCAATCGTCATATCTAAAATATCTGCAATACTTTTATCTTTATATTTCACTTCAAGTGTTTCGCGATTATAGCGTTTGCCGTGACATACTTCACAAGGAACATACACATCAGGAAGGAAATGCATTTCTATTTTAATAATTCCATCTCCACGGCATGCTTCACAGCGACCACCCTTGACATTAAAACTAAAACGACCTTTTTTATAGCCTCGTACCTTTGCTTCATTCGTGGTAGCAAAAACATCGCGTATATCATCAAAGACTCCCGTGTAAGTAGCTGGATTCGAGCGTGGGGTACGGCCAATTGGAGATTGGTCAATATCGATGACTTTTTCAAGCTCGTCCATCCCTGTTACCTCTTTATGTTCTCCTGGTTTAACCTTAGAACGATTCAGCTTCTGTGCCAATGATTTATATAAAATTTCATTAATCAGCGTGGATTTCCCTGAACCAGATACACCTGTCACTGCGACAAATAAGCCAAGTGGAACGTCGACTTTGACATTGTGTAAATTATTTTCCTTGGCACCCTTAATCGAAAGCTTACGACCATTCGGTTGACGTCTTTCAATTGGCAATGGGATAAATTTTTTCCCGCTTAAATATTGTCCTGTTAAAGATTTATTATTTTCCATGACTTCCTGTGGTGTACCAGCTGCAACAATTTGGCCACCATGTACACCTGCACCTGGTCCAACGTCAATCAGATAATCAGCTGCTAGCATCGTATCTTCATCATGCTCCACCACAATCAGTGTATTACCAATGTCTCGCATGTTTTGTAAGGTGCTAATCAAGCGATCATTATCCCTTTGGTGTAAGCCAATCGATGGTTCATCTAAAATATATAGAACGCCCGTTAATCGTGAACCTATTTGAGTAGCAAGGCGAATACGTTGTGCCTCCCCACCTGATAATGTACCTGCCGCACGACTTAAAGTTAAATAGTCTAAACCTACATTAACAAGGAAGCCCAGTCGCTCTTCAATTTCCCGTAAAACTAGACGAGCAATTTTCATATCCTTCTCAGTGAGATCTAGCTCTTTGAAAAATGTGTCGGCTTCCTGAATTGAATATTGTGTCACCTCACCAATATGTTTGTCGGCAACTTTCACAGCTAATGTTTCTGGCTTTAAACGATAACCCTTACAAGAAGGGCAAGCCTGCTGTGCCATATATTTTTCCATTTGCTCACGAACATAATCTGAAGTTGTCTCTTTAAAACGACGCTCTACATTTCGGACAACACCTTCAAATTCAATCATTTGGTCTCGCACATTGCCAAATTCATTTTCATAATGAAAGTGAATCTTCTCTTTTCCTGAGCCAAATAACACTTTGTCCATTTTGTCTTTTGGTAGATCTTTTACAGGCACATCCATTGGAATATTATAGTGATCACAAACTGCTTTTAATAATTGAGGATAGTACTGTGAACTTGTTGGCTCCCAAGGTGCGATAGCATGCTCTAATAAAGAACGATCCCAATCAGGCACCACTAAATCTAAGTCCACCTCTTGCGTCGAGCCTAAACCGTCACAGCTTGGACAAGCACCAAATGGACTATTAAATGAAAACATGCGTGGCTCTAGCTCTCCTATGGAAAAACCACATATTGGACAGGCATGATGTTCACTAAACAGTAATTCCTCATGCTCCATGACATCTACAAGCACACGACCATCCGCCAAACGAAGAGCTGTCTCTAAAGAATCACTTAAACGTGCAGCGACGCCTTCCTTCATTACAACACGGTCAATCACTACCTCAATAGAGTGTTTTTTATTTTTATCAAGATCAATCGCATCATCTAAATCTCGTAAATCTCCATCAATTCGCACACGAACGAAGCCTTGCTTTTTTAAATCTTCTAGCAGTTTAACATGTGTTCCTTTACGGCCCGAGACCATTGGCGCAAGAAGTTGCATTTTGGTTCTTTCTGGATAAGTTAATAAACGGTCCACCATTTGCTCAATCGTTTGGGAAGTAATTTCTATCCCGTGATTCGGGCAAATCGGCTTGCCAATACGCGCATAAAGTAAACGTAAGTAATCATAGATTTCTGTAACCGTCCCGACCGTAGAGCGTGGGTTTCGACTCGTCGTTTTTTGGTCAATTGAAATAGCAGGCGATAATCCTTCGATTGCATCAACATCTGGTTTGTCCATCTGCCCAAGAAACTGACGCGCATAGGCGGAAAGAGACTCGACATAACGTCGTTGTCCCTCCGCATAAATCGTATCAAACGCTAATGAAGATTTACCTGAGCCTGATAATCCTGTTAAAACGACTAATTGATCACGTGGAATTGTGACATTAATATTTTTTAAATTATGAGCACGTGCACCTTGCACGACAATTTCAGTATTTTTCACAAGTCATTCACCCTTCTACCTTCAATTCAAATATTGTATCTCGAAGCTCAGCTGCACGTTCGAAATCTAGCGCTTTTGCTGCTTCCTTCATTTCTATTTCTAGAGAAGCTAAGAGCTGTTCTCTTTCTGCCTTTGTCAGCTTTTTGCCCTTCGTCGCCTTTGTTACATAGGATTCTTCCTCTTCTGCCACTTGTGTAGCACGAATTACTTCTGGTATTTTTTTACTAATAGTTTGAGGCGTAATACCATGCTCTTCGTTATATGCCATTTGTAATTCACGACGACGTTTTGTTTCATCAAGCGCCTTTTTCATTGAGTCTGTTACATGATCTGCATACATGATGACATGACCGTTCGCATTACGCGCAGCTCGACCAATCGTTTGAATGAGGGAACGTTCTGAACGTAAAAACCCTTCTTTATCAGCATCTAAAATGGCAACAAGTGAAACTTCAGGAATATCAAGTCCTTCTCGCAATAAGTTAATTCCAATTAGTACATCATATGTGCCCTTCCGTAGCTCACGAATAATCTCAATGCGTTCTAATGTTTTAATCTCAGAATGCAAATACTCAACCTTTAAGCCCATTTCCTTCAAATAGGCCGTTAAATCCTCTGACATTTTCTTCGTTAGTGTTGTTACTAACACTCTCTCATCACGTGCAATTCGTTCCTGAATTTCATCGATCAAATTATCTATTTGACCTTCAATAGGACGGACATCAATTAATGGATCCAGTAAACCAGTAGGTCGAATAATTTGCTGGATCATTTCAGGTGTATGCTCCAACTCATAGGGTCCAGGTGTGGCAGATACATAAATAGCTTGATGTACTCGATTTTCGTATTCTTCAAAACGCAATGGACGGTTATCTAGCGCAGATGGCAGGCGGAAACCATGTTCTACGAGTACCCCTTTACGCGCTTGGTCACCGTTGTACATCCCTCTTACCTGCGGAAGAGTTACGTGACTTTCATCTACTACAAGCAAAAAGTCCTCGGGGAAATAATCAAGCAAAGTATATGGAGTCGCGCCTGCTTCACGTAAAGTTAAGTGACGTGAATAGTTCTCAATCCCTGAGCAAAAGCCCATTTCACGCATCATTTCTAAATCATAACGTGTCCGTTGCTCTAGACGCTGAGCCTCTAATAATTTATCCTCGGCACGCAGTAAAGCCAGACGATCCTCTAATTCTTTTTCAATATTTTCAATCGCTTTTCTCATTTTTTCTTCTCGTGTAACGAAGTGGGATGCTGGGAAAATAGCGACATGCTCTCGATCTGATAATATTTCTCCAGTTAAAGCATCTACCTCACGAATGCGATCAATTTCGTCCCCAAAAAACTCGACACGAATACAATGCTCGTCACGTGAGGCTGGGAAAATTTCAACTACATCTCCTCGTACCCGAAACGTCCCGCGTGTAAAACTAACATCATTACGCTCATATTGAACATCTACAAGTTTGCGCAATAGCTGATTACGTTCAATTTCCATACCCGTTCGGATCGATACAACCATTTCACGATATTCTTCAGGAGAACCAAGACCGTAAATACAGGATACAGATGCAATAATAATGACATCATCACGCTCAAATAATGCAGAAGTTGCAGAGTGGCGCAGCTTATCAATTTCATCGTTAATGCTAGAATCCTTTTCTATATAAGTATCTGTCTGCGGTACATAGGCTTCTGGTTGGTAATAATCATAGTAACTAACAAAGTATTCTACAGCGTTATTTGGAAAGAACTCTTTGAACTCACTATATAATTGGCCCGCTAATGTTTTATTGTGGGCCATAATGAGTGTCGGTTTTTTAACCTGCTGGATTACATTTGAAATCGTAAACGTTTTTCCAGTTCCTGTAGCACCAAGTAATGTTTGATGACGCTTGCCTGCTTTCACACCCTCCACTAATTCCGCAATTGCCTGTGGCTGATCCCCATTAGGCTGATATGGCGCTTGTAAATCAAAAGTTTGCACACCTGTCCCCGTCCTTTCTTTCCAATTTGTACATATATTTTAGCATAGCAATATTAAAATTTCGAACATTTAACGAACGAATGTTTGTAAAATTTTTTTCTACCCCTAAAATGGAAGATGAATACTCAACCTCTACTCTCATAATAGCCGTTTCGACAGGTTTTCAAGCTATATCTATTAATGAGACGTCAATTGTAGAATGATAGTCGCCACTTGTCTTTTCTCATTTTTAGAGCAACATTTTTCATAAATAAAGTGCATAGTACATCCACTCTATCGTTCCCAAAAACAAAAATTCCGCTCTCCATAGTCGAGGAGAGCGGAATTATTAGTATGATTCATCTTCTGTTTGCTGCAAGGAATTGAGTTCGGTTGCGTATTGATAAAATGCGTTTTCATCTTTTTCATCGAGCGCCCTATCTAATAGAACGATGAGCTGCTCTTGTCGATGCATACGCTGGATACGATTTAAAAATAAATCTAAATAAATCTCGTTTAATAATTTCTCTGCCTCATCAACTTTTTTTGACTGACCAACGGCTTTTAGAAAATCTGTGTACGAATAATATTTATCCAACGATCTCACCCCGATCCTTTTCTAAATTATATGAAAATTGAAATTAAAAAGCAATGCTTACGATTTGAAAATAACTTGGGTTAACTAGTAAACTCTAAAAGTTTAAAGCAAACTCTCTAAGCATTTCATTCATTTATCAACCTTGTTTCGTTACTTTGTATATTTTTTGAAATTCATATTATGTACTACACTACGGTTATTAAAAGAAAAGGGAGGCATTTTCAATATGACTACTAAATTTGTAAATGGTTATTTAATTTCCTTTAACACTTACTTGCTACAACCAGTTCAGCATGATACTAAAGTTTTCACTCATGTTATTGACAAACATAATGAGCTAATTGTTACTCGGAAGCCGATGCATGTACTGAGAAAATCTTGTATTTCATTAGGCTCCACCTATGAAGCAGCAAAGCAATCTGCTAAACGCTTTTTTGGTAATCAACATAAGCTACCAATCGTTGTGGCCTTTGATTATGGTTTTCCTTGCATCTTTCTACCAACCTATTCACCGAATTCCATCCATAATATATGGATAGGGCTCCATGCGATTATCAATATTACGCCGAGCGAAACAGGATGTGTTGTCACATTAAAAAACGATAAAAAGATTGAGCTACCTATTCAATATGCTTCTATTAGTAAACAGTTTGTGAATGCATCTATGCTCTATAAACATTACATGAATGAACGAAAACAACTTAGTCAAGACTCACCCTATCATCCACCCTTTTAACTAAAAAAAATCCCCCAAGAGCAACTCTTGGGGGATGGATTAGTTAATTTTTGAACGTAAGTAAGCATTAATAAATGGATCTAAATCGCCGTCCATTACCGCTCCGACATTCCCTGTTTCTTCATTCGTACGGTGATCTTTTACCATTGAGTATGGATGGAATACATACGAGCGAATTTGTGAGCCCCAGCCAATGTCCTTTTGTTCACCACGGATCTCATCAAGCTGTGCCTGTTGCTTCTCTAACTCTAATTGATATAATTTCCCTTTTAACATGGCCATCGCTTTTTCACGGTTTTTAATTTGTGAACGTTCTGCTTGGCATTGTACAACCGTACCAGTCGGGATGTGTGTAATACGAACAGCTGAATCTGTTGTATTGATATGCTGACCACCCGCACCTGTCGCACGATACGTATCAATTTTCAGATCCTCTGTACGAATATCAATTTCAATATTTTCGTCAAATTCTGGCATGACATCGCAAGAAACGAAAGAAGTATGACGACGGCCTGATGAATCAAACGGTGAAATACGCACTAGGCGATGGACACCTTTTTCGGCCTGTAAATAACCAAAAGCATTATGACCTTTAATCGAAATGGTAACAGATTTAATGCCTGCTTCATCACCAGGAAGATAATCCATTGTTTCCACTTTAAAGCCACGCTTCTCAGCCCATCGTGTATACATACGTAGTAGCATAGAACCCCAGTCCTGTGACTCTGTTCCGCCTGCTCCTGGATGCAACTCTAAAATAGCATTATTCTGATCGTATGGACCGCTCAATAATAATTGTAGCTCAAAATCAGCCATTTTTTGTTGAAATTCCGCCAGCTCTTTCCCTAACTCTTCCTGCAATTCTTCATCTGGTTCTTCACGTAAAAGCTCCAGTGTCATATCTAAATTCTCATGTACTTCTTCTAAATCTTTATATTCATTAACAATTGCTTTTAAACCATTGCCCTCATTAATGATCACTTGTGCACCTTGTTGATCATCCCAGAACCCTGGCTCTAGCATCATTTCATCTAGCTCTTGTATACGTGCCTCTTTGTTTTCTAAGTCAAAGAGACCCCCTGAAGTCCACCAATTTTTTGGCTGTAGTGTCTAACACATTGCGTACATCTGCTAATTCAATCATTGTAAAATCCTCCGAACGTTAGTAATGGAGACTATTGTGAAAGCTCCGTATCTGTTTATTATAACGTTTTTACAGAGGAAAACATACATAAAAACACGATCCTACGTCTCGTCCTCAAGCATATCAAGTGCAAAACGTTGAAATAATTTCACACGATCATATTGAACAAGTAAATGCTTCGTTCTTCTCTCTAATCTATATTTTAATAAAAATGCCCGCTGAATACGATACTCTATCGTTTTGACACTAACATCTACAATAATTTCCTGACCATTCGTAAAGATTATCTTTGTGCTCTTTTTATCCACAGAGATATACTCATCAATATGATGGACTGCAAACCATATACATTCCGGATGTAGAGGCGATTTGCTTGGAAACCATAAAATATTACCACGCTCATCCACAACGATTGGATTTTTATTAAGTTTCCCTAAAATCATTTTCGATCCATCGAAAGCCCCTCTTAAGCTAGAACCATAATAACGAAGATTATAGTCCATTAACTTCGTTGGTGGTAATTTAGAAATATATTCGTTCCTTTTTTCCATCACCCGAGTACATAAATTTCCAAAGGAATCATACACAGGCATATACAGCATAGTTTCACTACTCATAATATCCTTTTTATGCATCCTTATTCCCCCTTTATGCACTTATGTTTTCAGCTTAAATAAAAAAGGAATATACCAAGGTCCGTACATTCCCGCTTTTTTCTACAAGTCGAAATTGCTTGGAAAACTTTATTTCTCCCCACATTTCTCACACCTCAGCTTCTCAAAATCTTTCGTCACTTAATCCTTAGTACTCCATCACACCTAATAATTTAGGATAATAATAGAAGATTTCTCTAAAACTAAATTCCTATTATTACAGCTATTGTATACCCATATTTTACTATTGTCTATAAATTATGACTTTTATGACAATAATTTATTTTTTTATACAAAAAAAGATCATTTCAACATACAGTTAAAATGATCTTTCCCATTTATATTATTGAGCTGCACCATGACAGTTTTTAAACTTCTTACCGCTTCCACACGGACATAAATCATTACGTCCAATATTTTCAGCTTTACGAACAGGTTGCTTTTTTGGAGCAGGACCGCCTTCTTCTTTCGGATTAACTGCCTGACCTTTCGCCACCTCTTCACGCTCAAGATTGCTGCGAATTTCAGCCTTCATCGCATACTTCGCAACATCCTCGCGAATGGAAGCGACCATATCTTCGAACATCGCAAAACCTTCTTGTTGATATTCACGTAGCGGGTCATTTTGACCATATGCTCGCAGATGGATACCTTGACGAAGTTGATCCATAGCATCAATATGATCGATCCATTTTGTATCAATAGAACGTAATAAAATAACTTTTTCAAACTCACGCATACGCTCTGGAGTAAGCTCAGCTTCTTTTTCATCATATCGAGCATGGACAGCTTCTGAAATCAATTGGTTAATGTCTTCAGCAGATTTGCCTTGGAAATCGGCTACTTTTAGTTGACCTTCTTCTAGCAAATTAGCAGCCACAAAGTCATCAATAGCCTTTAGATTCCAATCTTTTTGCTCACCTTGTGTATATAGTCCAACAACATTGTCGATTGTCTCTTGAATCATCGACTCCACAAGCACGCGCATATTTTCTGTTTCTAGAACATCATAACGCTCTTTATAAATAATCTCACGTTGCTGACGGAGAACATCATCATATTGTAATAAACGCTTACGAGCATCAAAGTTATTACCTTCAACACGTTTCTGCGCTGATTCTACAGCTCTCGACACAACCTTTGATTGCAATGGTTGTGTATCGTCCATACCTAAACGCATCATCATAGACTTCATATTATCTGAACCGAAACGACGCATTAAATCATCTTCTAATGATAGATAGAATTGTGTCACCCCTGGATTCCCTTGACGACCAGAACGTCCACGTAGCTGGTTATCAATACGACGGGATTCATGTCGCTCAGTACCAATTACCGCTAACCCGCCAATTTCCAATACACCTTCACCAGGTTTAATGTCGGTACCACGACCTGCCATGTTTGTAGCAATCGTTACAGCACCCTTTGAACCAGCATTAGCAATAATTTCTGCTTCGCGTTCATGGTTTTTCGCATTCAGTACATTATGAGGGATTTTATGTTTATCAAGCAATTGCGAAATAATTTCCGATGTTTCAATCGCAACCGTACCAACAAGCACAGGTTGTCCTGCCTTATGGCGCTCTGCAATATCAGCCGCCACTGCTTTATATTTTCCTTCCATAGAAGCAAAAATTAAATCTGGACGGTCATCACGAGCAATTGGCTTATTCGTAGGAATCGCAATTACGCTCATATTGTAAATATTGCGGAACTCTTCTTCCTCTGTTTTCGCTGTACCTGTCATACCCGCAAGCTTTTGGTACATACGGAAATAGTTTTGGAACGTAATGGTAGCCATTGTCATTGATTCATTTTGAATCTCAACGCCTTCTTTAGCTTCAATAGCTTGATGAAGGCCATCCGAATATCGGCGCCCTTTCATTAAACGACCTGTAAAGCCGTCAACAATCACAATTTCGCCCTCTTGGACAACATAATCAACATCATTATGCATGCTCACATGTGCCTTTAACGATTGGTTAATGGCATGATTTAAGCGGACATGTGTTAAATCAAATAAGTTGTCAATGCCAAATGCTTTTTCAGCCTTTTCAACACCAGCATCCGTTAATGTAACACCTTTTGTTGACTCTTCATATGTGTAATCTGTTTCTGCACTTAACATACGTACAAACGCATTAGACTGTTTGTACAACTGTGCTGATTTCCCAGCCTGACCCGAAATAATTAATGGCGTACGCGCCTCATCAATTAAAATCGAGTCAACCTCATCGATGACAGCATAGTGAAGTGGACGTTGAACACGTTCTTCTTTATAAAGAACCATATTGTCACGTAAATAGTCAAACCCTAATTCATTGTTTGTACTATAAGTGATATCCGCTTCATAGGCCGCACGCTTCTCTTCTTTTGATAGGCTGTTTAAATTCAAACCTACTGTAAGACCTAGGAAATTGTACAGCTGTCCCATCTCGGCAGCGTCACGGCTAGCCAAATATTCATTGACTGTGACAACATGCACGCCTTTACCAGTAATCGCGTTTAAATAAACCGCCATCGTAGCTGTTAACGTTTTACCTTCACCCGTTTTCATCTCAGAAATGTTACCTTCATCAAGTGAAGCTGCCCCCATAATTTGAACACGGAATGGGTACATCTCTAACACACGTTTCGACGCTTCGCGACAAACAGCAAAAGCCTCCGCACGAATCGATTCTAAATTCTCTCCATCAGCAAAACGCTTTTTAAACTCTTCTGTTTTCGCTTGTAATTGTTCATCTGAAAGCTGTTCCATTTGAGAAGCGAATCCCTCAACTTGGTCAGCAATTTTTTCTAATTTTTTTAACTCACGTTTATTGAAATCAAATAATTTATTTAATAGGTTTGCCATGAATGTTTTTCACTTCCTATATAGATTCAACTTTCATTTTACCATTGTGTAACAGTTTCATGCAAACAGTCACCCTACTTGCATAAGAAAGCCATACAAAAAGGCTCTCGCCATCGCGAGAGCCTTTGTCATCATGAAGTTTAAGTTGTTTCAATTAAGCCATATTTTCCGTCTTTACGTTTATACACAATATTAGTGCCGTTTGATTCAGCATCTGTAAAGACATAGAAATCATGTCCTAACATATTCATTTGTAATACAGCCTCTTCCTGATCCATCGGTTTTAAATCAAATTGCTTTGTACGTACAATGGAGTATTCTTCTTCATCCAAAGTCGTATCAGCGACTGCTTGAGTAGTAGCAAAATAAAGGCCTGCCCCTTCACGCTCACGGAATTTACGGTTTACTTTTGTTTTATGCTTACGAATCTGACGCTCTAATTTATCAACAATTAGATCAACCGCAGCATACATGTCATTATGACGCTCCTCAGCACGAAGAGTTAAGTTCTTCATTGGAATTGTGACTTCCACTTTTGTTTGCTTGTCATTATAAACCTTTAAATTTACGTTAGCATTGGCGTTAACATCTTCGTTAAAATAACGCTCAACTTTTTCGATTTTATTCTCAACATACTCTCGAATAGCTGGAGTTACCTCAATATTTTCACCACGAATGTTAAAGTTTAACATGTAAACTCCTCCTTTATAACTGCTATACTATCTATTTCTACACAAGTGTGTGAAATTCCTCTAAAATAATTCTTTATTTTACAAAAAACTTTTATAAAATTAATATTGGCTTTGCTTTTTCGCCTCTGCCGCTTCCTTTTTACGTCGTAGCTTTAATTCATCTACAATCAACTCTTCAACTCGTCCTTGATCATTAAAATAAACGCCGTATTGCTTACCACTACCAAATGGACGACTCCAAATCACTTCACCATAAGCCCGCACCTCTTGTGTATCAAGCACAAAATGGATATCCAATGGTGGAGGATTCACACCTAAATCCACTTCCGTATACATCTTTAACCCACGCGGACTAATATCCAGCAATTCAGCCATAGCCGTCTGCCCATAATTAACTCTCCCATTTTCGTAAACAGCAAAAGTAATTTGAACAGGCTCCTCAAATTTAAATCGGAAACCTTCTTGACGCTTAAAAATCATATTCCCACCCCAGTATATTGTTAAACATTTATATTGCTTTGATTATGACACGATGCCCATCTTACAGCTAGGGGAATAAGTAACATATTTTACCGTTGAACAGCCTAATTTATGACTATTTAGTGATAATTTTTAGCGGATGATTGTCTTAAAGAAAAGAGACCATCTTGGTGGATGGTCTCTAATAGTGTCTAAATTTGTCCGCTGTTTCCCTGACCAAATTGCTGTTGTCGATTAATGCGAATAACTTCCTTCCACGTATCGCGGAATTCCGTCACTAATCCTTCTACTTCTTCAATAATGGCTACATCATTTTGAATATTCGCTTCGACTAAACGATGATTCATATATTCGTAAAGAGGTAGCATTTGCTTAGAAATCTCTAAATCCATATTGAGTGTAGACATAAGCTCGGCAATGATTGCCTGCGCCTTTTGAAGATTTGTATTTTTTTCTTGGACATTTTTCTCTTGAATAGCTTGTTTCGCCTTATTCAAGAATTTTAAACATCCATTATATAGCATTAAAGTCAGCTCGCCAGGAGAAGCAGTCGTCACACTATTTTGTTTGTACGCATTTTGTGCTGTTAAATTTGCTGCCAATAAAGGACAACTCCTTTGAAAGGTTACTTATTTACTAGTTTAAACCATTTTATGAAGAAAAGCTATTTGATCATTTACGCCGAGGCGTAAATGTGTCGGGATTTTGAATTGTACAATCGACAATTCACTCCTTTTAAAATCCTTGACATTCGTTGGAGCTTGATCTTCCATTCAGCTTCCACCAAGCTGAATGAAGTTAAATGTTAGTTCTTTTTGTCATAATACATGCCATCCATCACACGAACATTCGCATAGGGATTGAAGTATTGCTCTTCACTTTTTTTCGTTTTTTGTAGGTTTGCCATATCCTTCTTTACAGCTTCCATGACAACAGCTAATCGTTGTTTAATACCATTATCTAATTCGAGTAGGGTATTATGAACACGATTTTGAGCATCGAACTTAAAGTTCTCTTCCTGCAAGCGTTTAATAAAAATTCCACGTTTATCCAACATTGCATTAATGTTTTCAATGTAGCTATCACGTTCTTCTGGGATTTCCCCTAAAAGTTTATATAGATTAGCAGAAACCTGCAGTAGTTGTTCTATTGATTGCATATAATTCTCCTACTCTAGCTTTATTAAAAGCCTTATGCTCCTAATCCTTGCATGAACATACTTGATTGCGAATTTGCTTTATTTATCGCTTGTTCCATGGCTGTGAATTGCTTCCAGTAGCGAGCTTCAATATCTTTAAGTTTTTCTTGCCAAGTATCTATACGTTTATTTGTATCTACTATGTTTTTACCGATTGAGTAGGTTTGCTCTGTAGCTGAAGCACGTCCCGCTTTTTTCTCTATATCAATCTTTAAACCATCCATAGCACTACGTAATTTTTGTAAGTAACCTCGGGTATCTGCTTCTTTAGTAGTAATGTTTCCATCTTTATCAGTTACTGTAATTGTATCTTTTTGTTTACCGTCTAGATTTGAGAATAATGCTGCTACTGCATCTGGATCTTCTTCAAGTGCCTTTTGTAGTTTCTTTTCGTCAATTTCTAATTGACCACCATCATTATAATTCTTAGTTGTCGTAATTCCTATATTAAAGAGTGTATTAAATTTTGGATTTGAAACGGATGGATTTGCTTCGTAAACCAATGCTCGCATACTAGCAAGTCCACTTCTTAAAATTGTATCGCCACGTAGTAAACCACTTTTCGCCTTTTCTTCCCAAAGCTTTATCTCGTTTTCTGACATATCTTTTCTTTGTTCATCCGTTAAAGGTGCAAAGGAACGATATTTAGTTTCTTTTGTTTGTTCGCTCAAATCTTTAATTAAGCCATTGTAAGTAGTAACAAACTCTTTAATCTTATTCATCATTTCATCAACGTTGGTAGTAGATGTAATGGTAACTGGAGAAACTGTCGATGGATCAGCAGTTATCTGTGGGGGGGTCGTATCATTTGCAATATGATTTTGATAAGCTGCCTCAAAATCGGCTTCATTCCCTTTAAAAATGTTCTCTTTATATAATTGCTTATAGCTTGCTTCTGCATTGTCATTTCTCGTTTGAGCCGCTTTTAATGCCGTCTCTGCTTGTTTAAATTCATTATGTGCTGTTGTTAATTTAATTTGCGCATCAGCTGCTGCCGATAGATTCTCAATTTCGTCCCCACTTAAATCTTGTAAAGCCTTAAGTGTTCCTTTATCTAATGACTTTAACTTATCTTTTAAAGGGCCCTCAGGTAAATCAGCAAATGGATCTTCTACTGTTAAATCCCGACCTGTAAGTGCAGTTGCAATATCTGCACCTAAACCTGAAAGTCCTTTTAAAACTTGCTTATCCAAAACATTAAATGTTTTTTCTAATTTTGCAACATCAGATATTGCATTAAAATCTGCCTCTGGTAACTCGGAAATTTCTTTTAAATCACCAATGTTCATTTTGCCTAGTGCTTCTTTTAAAGCTGGCGTAAAACCATCTGCTTCAGAGAGATTTGCAATTGCGGTCCTTGCAGCTGCTTCATCTGTAAAATCTATAGTAGCAAGTTTTGTAACCTGACTGTAATCTAACTCGGCTAAGACAGGTCTAGTTTCTAAGGTAAGATTAGAGTAAATTACTTTCTGGGCACCTGTTAAACTATCTAAGAATTTAGCTCTAGCTGCATCATTACTAGTTTGGGCGCTTTCATAAGCACTTTTTTTAGTATTAAAAGCTGAATCTTTTGTGATCAAATCATCTGCAGCATTTTTTCTTTCGTTAAATGACAACGTTAACAGAGAATTTATCGTACCACCAGCGTTAAATGTCTCTTTTAACGTAACATTGTAGCCAGAAATATTGAATGTGTTTGAAGCACGTTCAGTAGCAATACCGTTCACTTGGAAAATTGCATTCTTTCCACCTTGCGCTAAATCACCAGAAGTTTGTCCAATAAGCGACGTAAATCCAAGCTTACCAAAAACATCTGCTCCAGCAGTGACTTGGACCTCGGCCCCATTTTTATTATCACCTGTATTTTTTGCAGTAATAGATAGGCGACCGTTTTCAAATAATGCACTTACACCCGCATTACTATCATTAATTTTTTCCACAAACTTCGAGATTGTCATAGATTCATCAATAACAATTTCAGTACCCTCTGTTGGCATCGTTCCGTCTGGTTTTATAGCGTTGAGCTTTATTACACCGCTACTGATGCCAAGTTCACTTAACTTCGTATCGGCAGTAGCATTTTTTTGATCACCAAGGCCTCGCGCTGCAGCTGCAAGTTGTGACACACCTTCAAGTACAAGCGTACCAGAAGCACTGGATGTTGCTGTAGCAGAAGCATATGTGCTGTTAGAAACTGCAGCTGTTTTTGATTTCATACTTTTTAAAATTAAATTGTCCGCAATATACTTATCAAATGTTTGAAGTTTCGTATTAATTCCTCGATACGCATCTCGTTGCCATTCATACATCGTTTTTTTCTGTTGTAATTTGATAAGAGGTGATTTTTCAGCTTGCATTAACTTTGCTACTAAAGCATCAATATCCATTCCTGAAGCTAAACCGCCAATTCTGTTTACCATATCTTGTTCCTCCTAATTATCCCTTAAATTTTTTCGTCTACAATCATACCTAAAAGTTTTTGCATTTCATAAAATGCATCTAATAGTTTTCTAGGTGGTATTTCTTTCACGACTTCTTCTGTTTGTGCATCTACCATTTGTACGAAATAACGATCTAAGCCATCATGTAGTACAAATTTCGAAGAACTATGATTTATTAGCAAAAATTCGTTCACTGTTTCTATAGCTTGTTGTAATTTTTCTTTTGAAATTTCTTGCTCTTCTGGTGCAACATTTTGTTTTTCAACTTTTTGCTTAGTGACAGTAGGCTCTGTTTTAACTTCTAAGTTTGCCACCCTCGTATTATTTGAAGCATTAGGTGTCTCTATTGTTTGCCCTTGCGTTGCAATACGCATCCTATCCAACCTCCTAAACATTTCATGTACTTATGTGTATTATCGGAAACATTTTAGGAAGTTTCACTTTTAAAGAAAAAGGAATTTAAATTATGTATTATTAGAAATTGGAAAATATGAACTATACATAAACACTACAAAAAGCGACAATTCGTTTACGAAAAACAGAAAAGTCGCTTTCATATAATTAAACTACTCGTGATGAATTAATGCTTAAAGATATGGGTCTATGATAATTAATATTATGATATATCCATCTACTTTGTTTTAAATTACATCACATTTTTTGTAATAAATGGACTGTTTAGTTCCTTCATCAAGGAACTACTTTGCTATAAATTATTTATTCAAAGTACTTTTTAATATTTCAATCACATTATTTACATCTGATTTTTCCATACTAGGGAATATCGGTAATGTTAAAGCACCTTCATACCAACTCTCTGCTACATTACATATTCCTTTAGAGAACCCTAGTTGTTCGTAATAAGGATGCCAGTAAACAGGAATATAATGCACATGGACACCAATATTACATGTTCGCATTTCATTAAATATTTCTTTTCGAGTTTTATTTAGTACGGCTTGGTCCAGCTGAATTATGTACAAATGCCATCCTGAATTTGTTCCATCTAACTGTTTTGGTAATATTACACCAGGAAATTGATCTAAAGCCTCCTGATAAATATCAGCTATTTCACGGCGAATATTAATAAATTTATCTATTTTCTTTATTTGAGATAACCCTAACGCTGCTTGTATATCTGTCATACGATAATTGAAACCAAGTTCCGTCATTTCATAGTACCAATCACCTTGTTCAACTGCATAAGGAGTCTTAGATATTCCATGACTACGGAAAAGCTTTAATTTTTCATAATATTCTTCAGAATCAGTAGTGATTACTCCACCTTCTGCAGTGGTAATAGGTTTCACTGGATGAAAACTAAACATCGTCATATGTGCTTGTGAACCAATTTTACGACCTTTATAGCTGGCACCAAATGAGTGGGCGCCGTCTTCTATTACAATAAGTTTATGTTCCTCTGCAATAGTCATTATTTCGTCTAAGTTTACTGGTTGCCCAGTAAAATCCACGGGTATAATAGCCTTTGTCTTGGAGGTAATGTTCTTCTTAATTTCCTCAGGATCAATATTATAAGTTTGTGAGTCTATATCTGCAAATACAGGTGTTCCACCGCAATACAAAATTGCATTCGATGTCGAAGCAAAAGTTATTGGCGTTGTAATGACTTCATCACCTGCCCCAATTCCTGCAGCATAACAAGCGCCATGTAAGGCAGCCGTGCCGTTTGAAAAGGCTACTGCATACTTTGCACCTACGTAATCTGCTACTGATTGTTCAAATTCCTCAACTTTAGGTCCTTGCGTTAGAAAAGGCGATCGTAATGTTTCTACAACAGCCTCAATGTCAGCTTCATCAATCGACTGTTTTCCATATGATAAAAATGTTGAGCGCTTATTCATGTTATCAGTCCTCATAGTAGTATATCAAATGTTAAAGGTGTCCCTTTTAGTATATCTATTTTTACGTTCTTACCAACTACCATCTCTAAATATTTCGGTGCTAGTCCATGCCCTGGTCGTACGACTCGAACATTTTCTTTCGTTAATATATCACCCGCTTTTAAATCTTTTCCTATATAGAGTGACCTGCGGTATTCAAGAGATGGTTTTTCCACACTTGTAGGTCCGTAGGTAACTTTGCCTAAACTCCTCCAGGCTCGTTCCGTCTCTTCAACTAGCATTCTTAGTTCATATGGCTCTAAAGAGAATGTTGAATCTACACCACCATCAGCACGCGCAATCGTAAAATGCTTTTCAATTACTGTAGCACCTAGTGTAACTGCAGAAACTGCTACACCAATACCCATTGTATGATCAGATAAACCTATCTCTGTCCCAAATAATTCTTTCATATGTGGGATCGTAGAAATATTTGAATTTTCTGGTGTCGCAGGGTATGTACTTGTACATTTCAATAAAATAATTTGCTCGTTCCCTTGAGATTTAACTGCTTGTACTGCCTCATCTAATTCTGCAATCGATGCCATCCCAGTTGAGATAATAATAGGCTTACCTGTTGCTGCTACTTTTTTTATCAAAGGAATATCTACATTTTCAAATGAAGCGATTTTATAAGCAGGCACGTTTAAAGTTTCTAAAAATTCTACTGCCGTTTCATCAAAAGGTGAACTGAAAGCAACTATCCCATGTTCCTTACAGCGATTAAAAATAGCTTCATGCCAATCCCAAGGCGTATATGCTTCCTTATATAAATTATAGAGAGATTGTCCTTTCCACAGGTTTGTGTCATTTTCGATTAAAAAATCACCTGTATGAATATCCAAAGTCATTGTATCTGGTGTATATGTCTGTAATTTCACTGCATCTGCTCCAGCCTCAGCTGCTAAATCTACTATTTTTAAAGCACGCTCGAGTGACTGATTATGATTACCTGACATTTCTGCAATAATAAACGGCTTTTCCGAAAGTCCTATCTTTTTATCACCTATTTGAATCATTTCGTTACCTCCAAAATTGCGTCCAACCAAGATTTCGCCCCTCCTGATTGCTCCGTTAACTTTAATCCGGCTTTGCGCATGTTTATCAATAATTCTTTTTTATCTTTTAAGGATCTAAGTAGATCTTTATATGTATCCACAGTTACTTGTTCATGCCACCCTAAGTTCCATATTACGCCTAACTTTTCTGCAGTTTCAGTTGAAATACGTTGATTTTCTGCAACAATCGTACTTGATGAAGGTAAACCAACAAAGCAGCGCTCCCAAGTAGCACTACCGCCAGCTCCAATAGAAAAATCTGCTTTCGCCATTAAAGAAGCCAAATAATCTATTTGGCAGTGAAAATGATAGCCTTCCTTCATGCAAATACCTTCAATTTTAGTTTTATGAGGATTACTATTACCAACAACAACATCTACATATGAGAAACTTTGATGTTGCGTTAATGCATTTATAATTTTCAATGTTTCACTCGTTGGATCACTACCACCCATGAAAATAAGAATGCGGTTCACTCCACCTGTTTTGTATGAAAGATTTTTTCTTTCTCGGATAAATTCTTCTCTCATCATTAAAAATCTCGGTCCTAATAATTTTTCACAATGTACTGGAACCAAATCATCATAACGATGCTCAAAATTTGGAACTACATTCTGATCCAATAATAGATCACAGTCATGTTTACGGTTGGCCAAATCATCAATAACTACAATTTTTTTTACGAATGGTCGAATTTTTCTTTCCCACTTAATATCAATATCATAATGATCGATAATACAAATATCCGTATTTTCCATTTCAGTAATAATTGAGAAACCTTTAGATTGTACAAACTCTCGCATATCTCCTACAAGCTCTTTCATCCAAAAGGTTACTTCATGACCGTTTTTTCTAAGCTCTATTGCAATAGTTAAACATCGCATCACATGTCCACTACCAATTTTGGCAGAAGCATCTGTACGAATTATAAAGTTCATTTAAATCACCGGCTTTTGTTCAATATGTACATTAAGTTTTGCCACTTCAGGTGTATGCTTTAAGTAATCAATTACGTCTACACTTGAAACAAGTAAATCATCAAAATGGTCTGCTAACGCTCGAATGAGCTCATAGTCCGAATCTGTATCTAAAGTAATACGAAATTCAGGTGCTTGGAGATTTTCTGGCACTTTAAATGTAATTCCTTCAAATTGATTCTTGAATTCATAAGCATAGTACGTCACATGTTCACGATGACGCTGTTCTAGCCCAATCTCTTTTATTTTCAACAGTGACGCATAAGAGATTAATTCAACAGCTAGACCACGAGGTAACTCACCATCTAATAACACAATATCTTTGCGCCCTTTTTCCATTAAAGCAATCATTTCAGAGGCCATTTCATAGTCTACAAATGGACAATCGGACGTCACACGCATTACATAATCAGGTTCATATTCATTCGCACAATCTACAAAACGAGATAATACGTCGTTCTCTGAACCCCTGAAGCATTTTACATCACGCTCTAGACACCAAGCTACAATCGCGTCATCTTTGGATGATAGAGTAGTTGCAACAACGACTTCTTGGACACCTTTAATTTGCAAACAGCGCTTTGTTACATAAGTCAGCACATCCGTATCCCCGAGCGGTTTTAAAATCTTACCTGGAAGTCGACTTGACCCCATTCTTGCTTGAATAATAACAATTGTTTTCAAATAATCACACCCTACATTTACATAGAAATCTCTATTATATTGTTCCATTATCAACATGAACAACTGTACCTGTAATCGACTTTGCTTGATCAGAAAGTAAGAAAAGCACTGTACTAGCTACACTTGATATATCCGTTTCCTTTTTCAAAGATGTTCTTTGGTAAATACGTGCTTTTTGGTCTTCTGTCAATGCTGTACTCATACTTGTTTCCATAAAACCTGGTACAACACAGTTTGAACGGATTCCTTTGCTACCCCATTCTCTAGCAGTATTTTTAGAAAATGCTTCCATCGCTCCCTTAGATGCTGCATACATGCTCAACCCTTTATATCCCGTATGAGCACTGATAGAGGATATATGCACGATAGAGCCCTGCGTTTTATGCAATAACATATCTCTAATTGCATACTTCGATAGGTGCATAGCTGCAAATACATTCACTTGAAACATTGTCTGCAATTGTTGAACATTTAGGTTAGAAACAATATCGTCATATGCCATTGCTGAATTATTAACGAGTCCGTAAATCGGACCTATTTTACGAATCTTTTCCATATATAATGGCTTTATACCATCCACATCGGTTAAATCATAAGAAAGTGGTTTGAAACGGTCTGGGTATTTTGCTAACAGCTCGCCAGCAGCATCTTCACTTGAACGGCTAATGCCAATAACACCAAATTCTGTTTCAGCTAGTATTTGATGAACAATTTCCCTGCCGACTCCTCTTGAATCACCAGACACAATAATCCATTTCATTTTCTGACCTTCTTTCCCGTTCTTGTACTAGGAAGTTCATCTACAAATCTAATAATGCGTGGAACTTTCCACTCTTGTAAATGTATAGATGCATATTGTTTTATTTCTTTTTTCAACTCTTTTTCATCTATTTCCTGATTTTTGATAACGTCTGCGACAAGTAGCTCACCCGTAACACTATTCTTTTTAGACTTCACTAGAATATCGATAACACCTGGAACTTGCATCAGTATATTCTCTACTTCGAGTGGATTCACTTTGTAGCCTCCTACATTAATCATATCCGACTGACGTGATTGGAATTTAAAATGTGTTTCATCAACCCATTCAACAAGGTCTCCTGTGTGAAACCATTTACTATCCAGTGATAGAGACTCTGAATGTCCAAGTAAAGAATGATGTATACATAATTCCTGTTGTGCTGTAATTTTCACCCATTGTTGATGCTCTGGCTTAATTTCAAAAGTATCTCTTTGTGCTGTAAATAAACTACCTGCCTCAGTCGATGCATATATATTAATCATCTTAGCATTTGGAAAAACAGCTTTTAACTTACCTTCTAAAAGTAAATCAAATTTTTCACCACCAAATGTCACTCTTTTGACCATTGAAAACGTATTTCCTTGTACATAAGGGAGAACATTTCTATAAAAAGTTGCTGTAGATGAAATATGAGTTATTTGATATTCCTCAATTAATGCTGGTATCTTCTTCATTGATTCACCAAACATATAAATTAATGTGTTTTGATTGAGAAATGCTTGAAAAAACACTTGCAACCCAGCCATGTGAGTTGGGTTATAAGCAAAAGCCCAAACATCATTTTCAAATTTTGTATGTTTTTTTACGTTTCTTGTGAGAGTATGGAAAGTATGACTCATCTTCTTAGGACGCCCTGTCGTACCAGATGTATAAAGAGTTAATTGCCATTTTTCTATTTTTTTTATTTGTTTCATGACATCATCCAGCTTTTGAAAATGGAAGCGTTCTTTCATTTTTGTCGTCAAGGTTAACGCATTCACATTAATACCCAATTCACTTATCTCTTTTTCAGAAAAATCACCATCTAACACTTCAATTGGATAGTCAAAAAGCAAACTGTGAACAATCGCTAAGAAAACCTCATATGGATGATTGTCCTTCACATATAAATAAGGTGTTTCATATACCTTATTATTTAAATCAAATAGCAATTTCTTATAGGTATAAGTAGTCTCATTATGTATTAAAAAAACATTTTCCATATTATTTGCCTTCTATTTTAACAATGATTTCACCAATTGTTTGAACGATGCCGTCCTCGAAAATGTCTACATCAAATTCATCTTCAATCCGTACTGTTAATTCTGCTAACATTAAAGAGTCTAGTTGTAAATTTTCTCTTAAATCCATAGAAGCTTCTAAAGAATCAATTGATTCAAATCCTGCTTCTTCTCGCATTTCATTAATAATTAATAATAATTTATCCATTTATTTATTCTCCAATTCTATATTTTTACTCTTCAAATTCACATACATACTTTTGGAATTTATTAAGTTTTAACCAATCGTCTTTTAAAAGCTCCAATAAATTCAAATCAAAGTAAGAACCATTTTTTAAAATATGATCTTTATACACGCCAACCACTCTATAACCATGCATTATATTCAACTTCATAACATTATGATTTCCTTCTAGCACTTCTGCAGTGATTTTATGAAAGTCGAAACTTGAAAATATATAATTATAAAAGTATGGAGGTATAATTCCTCCATATAAGCGATACTTTTCTTCGCCAATATAAAAGCCCCAGCTCGTTCTTTTATTCTCAAAATCTATATTATTTAAAGAAATTACGCCTATTGGATTTTCCTTTATTTCTATAATCCAATAAACATTATTTTTTGAATTTGAAATCCGTCTAAACCATGCTCTCTGTTTATCCATGTCTTTTTCAATATCGGTGTTCATGAATTTAGTGACATCTTCCTGTGTTCTCCATTCCAGAACTTGTTGAAGATGCTCTTCTCTAAGCTTAATAAAGCGAATCATTTAGAACCTCCATCAGAAATTAGTAATCTCTAAAAAATATTCTATACTATTTATCGGATATATTATCTAACATTGTATTTCTAGTTCCATAATAACAAAAAATACGACTTTCACGTATTGTATGAAAGCCGAATTTTTTGCTATTTTATTGTTTCAAGTATCTCCAACCAATCATTAGAAAGTCTTGTTATATCTTCTTCTACTATATGATCACCTATTTGTACTTCAATCAATTCTGTATCTGTGAGCGCATACAGAGAATGTTTCGATCCTAACGGAATGCTTAGTACATCGCCATGTGAAACCATTCTTGTTTCTCCATCTTGAACAAAAATTGAGTCCCCTGATATAATTGTCCACACTTCAGATCGATGGTTATGGAATTGATAGCTTAAGTTTTTACCAGCCTCAACACAAAGCCTTTTCGTTAGAACCTCGCGCCCATCTTTTCTTGTAACATCAAGCACTCGATACCATCCCCACCGCCGTTCCTCGTACATCGGTCTTGAAAATAAACCATCATGGAGCATATCTTTCATTCGTGAACTAGCTGGCTTATCTGTTACTAAAATACCGTCCGCGCTAACTGCAACTACTGCATTGGAAATCCCAAGTACTTTAACAGGCAAATCAAGCTCATTTACGACATGTGTATTATGGCTATCCTCACTTAACCCACCATTTCCTATAACCTGTTGGGACATCTCTTCCGTTAACGTATTCCATGTTCCTAAATCTTTCCAATAACCGTCATAGGTTAAAGCAGTTATTTTAGTTAGGTTTTCTACTATTTCATAATCAAAGCTATTTTTCGTCAATCTTGAAAAATGATCTAGTAATTCTTCATATGAATTAGAAAATCCATCTTTGCTAAGTTTATTTAATAGTAACTTTAAAGGGAAAGCAAATACACCACTATTCCAATAAGCACCTTTACCTATTAATACTTCCGCAGCTTCTTCAGATGGCTTTTCAACAAAACGGGCAACTTGCATGTATTCTGTATATTGCTTTGGTATTAAATAGCCATATTTAGAGGAGGGGTAAGTAGGTTTTATCCCTAATAAGCCAATATCAGCATTGGTTGTCATCACAAGCTGTTCAAGTTTCTTCACTTGCTGATAAAAAGCGACATCGACAAAAGCATCCACTGAAACGACCCCAACAACCTCATCTTCCTTCATCCCTAAAATCGAATAAAGGTACGTACATGCTAGTGCGATTGCTGGATATGTGTCACGTCTTTCCGGTTCTACGACAATTGGAATATCACCTAACTGATTGCGTAACATATCTACTTGCGCAGCATTCGTTGCCACAATCATATCTTCAACAGCAACAACCTTGGACAATTGACGATACACACGTTGCACCATCGACTCTAATTCGCCAGTTTGCTCGTTATGTAACACTTTAAGAAACTGCTTTGCACGCGAATCATTAGATAGTGGCCACAGTCTTGTACCAGATCCACCTGAAAGTAGAATTAACTTCACTATTTTCACCACATTTCTTTAATCTGTACTATATGATAGTAATACTGGTCTTAACTCACGCAAAGTAAATCTAAAAAGTGATTTATCTGTTTCACTATTTTCAAGTAGTGTCATATTATGCTTAACATCTAAATACTCTGAATATAGTAACAAAGCTTGTTCCATATTATTAATTGCTTGTTCTTTATTGCCATACATTGCGTAAATAACACCTGAATTATTCAACGCTGCCCCATGGGTTACATCTGCAACAAGTATTTTTTCATATTCATCCAACGCTTCATCGAATCGTTTATCTTCAATATAAATAATAGATTTCAGAAAACAATAGCTATTATAATGCGGTGAATCTTCTAAAATCCGAGTATTCTCTAAAAGCTCTTCGCATTGCTTCCAATGCTTATAACGAATTAAAAATAAAGCAAAATCTAAACTGTTTTTCTCCATTGTATAACTACGTTTATAAAGCTTTTCTTTAATATAATCCAAACCATATTGATCCATTATTAGCTTTTCTGCATTATGTGAAGTACTCATACTAGAAGTAGTATTATTTGAATGACGTCTTATAAAAGAAAGAGGTCTATCAATATATTCAATTGAATAATCCCTATCTAATAGACGCACCCATAAATCAACATCTTCTACATACTTAATCTGCGTATTAAAACCATTCAATTCATTTAATTGTTTTTTATTCACTAATACACCTGAAGGAGAAATAATAGGATTTCTTATCAAAATATCGCAAAAACCTTCCGTTCCGCTTAATCGCTTACCTCTTAGTTGCGAGGAAATCACTTGAGAATGTTCGTTAATTTGATAATAAGCAGTATAAATTGCTGAAATATCTTCTGTAGCTTCATTTATTTTAGCTAGATAAGTTTCAACTAGATCTTCTGAACATTCATCATCAGCATCTAAAAATAATATCCAGTTACCTGTTGCCACATGAATGCCATTATTTCTTGCTGTTGAAGCTCCAGTATTTTTTTGTGTATGCAAAACTATATTCGGTTCGTCATTTTGAATCTTTCGAACTACTTTACAGGTTTGATCGACACTGCCATCATCGATAATAATAATTTCATTCACATGTACAGTTTGCTTCAGTATGCTTTGAATAGCTTTTTCTATATATAATTCTGCATTAAATGTTGGTATTACAGCTGAAATTTTAATATCATTCACTTGTCAATCCTCCATATAAGGAGATATGAAATGCTCATTCTCAATATAGTTTTGATTTTTTAAAATTGTGGCAATTGTTTCATAGGCATGAAAAGGAGAAATCAGTATATAAATATTATCCTTATCGTATAAACTAGCTGGACTAAATACTTCTTTATCCATAACTAAACAGTTTTGTTTTCGTTCGTCGCTGTCAATAAAGCCTAGAAAATTCAAACCTTTATCTTTTAACGCATGATAGACACTTTGTCCTGCTTCTCCTGCACCCCAAATATAATACCTTTTTGCATGTTGGTTTTGTATAAATCGCATACACTTCTTACTATCTACAAGATTGTAAAAATAAGTGTTTTCTATGTACTTATTATAAGAATAACTAATCGGTCGCTGTCCATTCTCCATAGCGATTTTGTTAAAAAAACCATATAAATCTTGTAGGTAATCCTCATGATTATTTAAATCACCAAGTTTTCCCCAAGCATTACTTCCATGTTTACGATAATAAGTTAATGAATCACTAATAGTTAAAATATTTGATTGCAGAGCAGCGACTAGCATAAGTCGAGTATCAACGCACATATAAGAAAAATCATCTTCATCTAAAGGAAGTACTTTTTCTAAAAATCTCCGTCTGAATGCTAACGCACTCGTCATAGAAAACAAATGATAGATACTCTCTGTTTCATAAATATATTCTTTATAATTTTTAACTTTTTTTAGTACTGGTACAACCTTGTGTAGAAGATTATTATCTTCATCCACTTCTTCGAGAAGATGTTGAATAACTTCAATATGTGGACTTTCTTTAAATAGGTTAATAGTTTTTTCTACTTTATCATTCTTAAAGAAATCATCACTGTCTAATAAGAAAATAATATCACCAGTAGATTCTTCAAATGCTTTATTAACTGCATTCATTTGATTCAAATTATGGCCTTTACCATAATTATTATTAGAAATTACTTTTATGTTGTTAAATTTTGATAAAATTTCTAATGAATTATCCGTTGAACCATCATCATAAACGATTATTTCAATATCTGAATAGGATTGGTCTATAACTGATTGTATACATTCAGTCAAATAAGGGGCATAATTATAGTTGTTTATTAGAACCGATACTAACATAGTTACCTCCTAAGTAATTTAAAGATTAGAAGTAGAATCTATCAATTCATGCCAAGTTATTATTTTTATTTTTGGATTTAACTTTTCTAATTGAAGCTTAACTTCATTAGCACCTACAAATCTCTCAACTGAAACTATTATTATGTCTACCTGTAACAAATCTACATTATCAGCAGAAACTATCTCTTTTCCTAACAAATATTCCCCTTGCATTTCCTTATTATTGTCAATAAATCCACTTATTTTAAACCCATTTTTATTTAGATAGTGATAAAGTAAAACAGCGAGTCTTCTTGAACCGAAAATGGCAGCAGACCGATTTGATTTTTTTAACCCTTTAAGTAATGAATCATTATCTAAAATTGATAACATAAATAACTCTCTATAATGATAATTAGAAATATGAATATCTTTATTATCCAAATATTTTTTGCTATGAATAGGAATATAATTAAAGTGTTCTAGATGTATTTCTTTATTTTCCTCATGAAAACGATTCATGTATTTTATATTTGTGCTTAATCCCCCTATTCTAAAAATAGCAATTTCTTCATTTACAAATAGAGTCTCGAACTCGTATTTTTTAAAACATTTAATTGTAAAATCCACATCTGAAAGTATTTTATATTTCAAATTAAATCCACCAAATTGACTAAAGATATTTCTCTCAGTAAATACTCCTTGATGCGGACACATTTCCCCCTTTTTAAAATCATTAAGAGTTAATAATTTACCTCTAAATTGCCACTCTCCACTTATCTCATCAATTGCTCTTACTTTCCCATATAATATTTTTGGCTTTTTCTCATTTAAGATTCGAGCAATTTTTTCTACTACTAAAATATCTTTGAAATAATCATCAGCATTCATAAAATTTATAAAATCACCTGTTGCTAACCCAATACCTTTATTAAAAGCATCATATACTCCTTTGTCCGACTCTGAGACCACTACATCTACTTTGTCTCGATACTTCTCCACAATCTCCATCGTTCCATCAGTGGAAGCCCCATCAATAATAATGTACTCAATGTTTTTATACGTTTGCCCGAGTACACTTTGAATCGTTTGCTCAATTGTATTTTCTGCATTATAACAAGCAGTTATTATACTAATTTTTGGTCCATTTTTCATGACTTTATGACATTATCAAGATACCAATTATATGCATCTTGAATTCCTTCCTTTAATTCAATTGAATGTTTCCAGCCAAGATGATGTAACTTAGATACATCTGTTAGCTTTCTTGGTGTGCCATCTGGTTTACTAATGTCAAATACTAGCTTGCCCTTATAGCCAATTACATCAGATAATAGTAAAGCTAATTGTTCTATAGACACTTCTTTGCCTGTTCCGATATTAACAAATTCCCCAACTTGCTCAGCATCGCAATGTTTCATTAAATGAACACAAGCATCAGCTAAATCATCAGCATGCAAAAACTCACGGAGTGGCCTCCCCGATCCCCAAACAGAAACTGTCGACTCATTATTCACTTTTGCCTCATGGATTTTCCTAATAAGTGCCGGTAATACATGTGAACTTTCCAAATCAAAATTATCATTTGGTCCATATAAATTGGTTGGCATCACACTAATAAAATTTGTACAATATTCCTTGTTATAAGCATTACACATTTTAATACCTGCAATTTTAGCTATTGCATATGCCTCGTTTGTACATTCTAATTCACCTGTTAGTAAATACTCTTCTTTTAGGGGTTGGGGGGCCATTTTGGGATAAATACATGTGCTTCCTAAAAACAATAGCTTCTTAACTCCATATTGGCGAGCGGCTTCAATAATATTCGATTGAATCATTAAATTATCGTATAAAAATTGAGCTGGAAAACCAGAATTGGCTAAAATTCCTCCTACCTTTGCAGCAGCTAAAAACACATAGTCGGGTCTTTCTTGTTCAAAAAAATGTTGAACACCTTGCTGATTACGTAAATCTAACTCATCGCTCGTTCTATATATAATTTGTTCATACCCTTTTGATTTTAAATTACGCATAATAGAAGATCCAACTAGACCTCTATGTCCCGCTACATAAATCTTACTTTGTTTATCCATTCGACAACACCTTATTATAAAATCTCTTATTTTTATTATCGGTATAAAAGAATAGAACTGAATAGCTACAGTTCCTTTCATAGATTCTCAAATTATGGCGATTATTTCATTCCAATCATACTCAAAACACACTATATCTTCTTCATTAACTGCTTCTTCAATTTGAATTTCTATAATTCCTGTATCTTCAATGTCACTCTTTCATCAAATCATATTAAAAAGAGCGATATGAGATTTATATTTAAAATTCATATCGCACCTTTCTTAAATTAGATTCTTTTTAAATCTTCATGAACCATTATTTTCACTAATTCATTAAAGCTCGTTTTTGGCTGCCATCCTAATACTTCCCTTGCCTTTGTTGAATTCCCTAGCAATAATTCCACTTCAGTTGGGCGAGAAAATTGCGGGTCAACAGCGACAATTACTTTTCCGGTTTCCCTATTAATACCCTTTTCATTAATTCCCTTACCATGCCACTCAATTGTAATATCAGCCTCTGCAAATGCACATTCAACAAATTCTCTAACAGTTCTTGTTTCACCTGTCGCAATCACAAAATCATCTGGCTTGTCTTGTTGTAATATTAGCCACATTGCTTCAACGTAATCCCCTGCAAAGCCCCAATCACGTTTAGCATCTAGATTCCCTAAATACAAGCATTCTTGCTTGCCATGCTTAATATTGGCAACTGCAAGTGTTATTTTACGTGTAACAAAGGTTTCGCCGCGTAATGGTGATTCATGGTTAAACAAAATACCGTTACATGCAAAAATATTATATGCCTCTCGATAATTGACCGTAATCCAATATGCATAAATTTTTGCAGCAGCATATGGACTACGTGGATAAAAGGGCGTTGTTTCAGATTGTGGTGTTTCTTGCACTTTCCCATAAAGTTCACTTGTAGATGCCTGATAAATACGTGTTTTATTTTCAAGCCCTAAGATTCGAATTGCTTCAAGCAATCTAAGTGTACCCACTCCATCAGCATTCGCCGTGTACTCAGGCGTATCAAATGAAACTTTCACATGACTCATCGCAGCTAAATTATACACCTCATCTGGGCGAATTTCAGACATTAGACGAATTAAATTAGCTGAGTCTGTCATATCGCCATAATGAAGGTGCACATCGCTTAAATATTCCTCAATACGATCATAGCGCTCAATTGAAGATCTACGGACTAACCCGTGCACCTCGTATCCTTTTTCTAAAAGGAATTTTGTTAAATAGGCACCATCCTGACCAGTGATACCTGTAATCAGAGCTCTTAACATTTTTAATCTCCTAATTTCATATCATTCTTTTGATTAAATATATACAACTAAAAAATCTTTCCCTATTTTCAAACCTTTATCTGTTAATTGCTGCTTAATTTCTTTATGCCAAGTAGACGCTATAATAATAAACATATTGGTTGGCAAATCATCAAGTGAGACAACCTTTACATTACTTAAAAGCTGACCTCGTTTATTCAGATCATTATCAATAAAAGCACTCAACTTTATTGAATGATTATTTAAATGTTCTAAAACTCTTTCTCCAAACGAACCTGCACCAAATATAAATATCTCTTTTTCATTTGTACACATGGATAGATTATCGAATAGTTTTTCATCATCTAATGTATAGACGGCATCATGTTTTAAATAATTATAAAACTCATCATCTTCTAATCGAAAATTTATTTCTAATAAAGTATATTCTTTCATCTCTTGAAAAACACCATCAGAATATCTTTCAAACCCGCAAGTTGCAATTTCTAGAGCAAACCCTAATTGTTCCTCTATAATAGAAAAAATCCAACCTAATAAATAATCTCGCTTTGTTAAATATTTTTCATTACTAAAGTCATTTAAATATGTAATTTCAGCCCATCCGGGTGCTTTAGTTAAGTTTTTTTCTAAAAACATTTGTTCAGCTCTAGAAAAATATCGTGCCTCAACCTTTTTATTAAACCTTAATGTGCTTTTAACATCCATTTTAGATAACCAAAAATTTTTTTGATCAAAATACTGTATAATTGAAAAAAGTTTATCCTCATCCTTATATGCATCCAATATCCCTGGTTCAAATTCTGCTAATAATACTTTATTTTGAATCTGTTGATCTAAGCTAGTAAATAATCTTAAATCGGTTCCTTGTGAATCCGACTTAAACCAATCTACATATCCAATACCTATACTTTGTAAAGCTTTTTTTAATGTAATGTTGCGTAACTCAGTTTTATTATCTACATCAAACAACTCTGCAAATGACCAATTTTCTAATTGACTTTTATTTGGTTCAAGTACACTAGAACAATGGGGAGATTTAGTCAAATGAAAATACACTTTTTTAGATTCTATATTTGAGACAATGCTATTAAATACATATAATTGTTTAAATGTAGAATCTTTTTTATTTATGTACTCAAAATCCCTATCATCAGCATCAAATGCTACTCCAATTGAATATGGAGCAAGTATCTCCCACTTCTGATTCAAATCACCCGATGCTCCTATATCTAATAAAACAGGCGGATTATCAATAAATTCTTTCCTTTTTAAAATTCTCTTTAATATTTCCACATTAACTCCCTATTCTTTTGAATTAAAATGTATAAAACTATAATTTTGCTGGTTCTTGTGAATAAATAAATCCCCTTTAAATTGTTCAACAATTTCTTTCCAACTTATTATTAACAACCGTCCTTTAGTAACTTTAAGTTCTTCTAACTCTTTAATTAAATTTAAATCATGACTCCCCTCTAAACATACTATAATAACTGCATCATGTTTATAATCATTTAAATAGTATTTACCATAAATAGGAATACCATCATCTGTTGTTACTTCTTGAGGATTACTTTCGATTAAAGCTTGAACTCGAATATTTGCTTTTTCGAGTTCATTCAGAATTAGAGGTGTAATTCGATTTTTTCCAAACAACATAATATCTTTATCATTAAAGTACTGGAAATTTGAACACACAGATTTATCTTGATTTATTTTAATTTCTAACCATTTGAGCAATATTTCTTTGTTATTATCTTTTTTTTCATCATAAACAGTTGATTCTAATAGATTATACGATTTTAATTTTTCATTCTGATTACTTATGCTTTTTAAGTATGGAATATATATAGCATTTATAATATCTTTATTTAAACGATAACGCCCAGCTTCAAATCTATTATTGATATATATTTCAAATTGATGGAAATGGTAAAAAACTATTAGAGATTCTTCAGTATCGATACCCTTAGAAAAATCATATTGTTGAACATTCCACGGAGCAACTCCACCACCTAAATGTTCAAGTACATGAACGCTTCCTTCAAATCTAGTTAACCAGTCATCTAAATATTTTTGGTCTCCAAATTTCCCGTCTTCATAACGATTAAAACACCAATCTAAACAACGTTCTTGCCACCAGTTTAATATTTTCTTACCTTTAAAATTGTTCTTGAAAGTCATAAATTGTACACAATAAATACCTGATGTACTTGATTGATCGTATACTTTTGTATAGCGATGTTCCGTTATCAAAACCGACTTTCCAGATTTATCAAATTCATCAAGTAAAATAGACGGTGAATTATAAAAATACAAATCAGCATCTAAATATGTACATTCTTTCACATCATAATTATCTAATACATAAGAAATTGCATATGGTGTACATGTCCAACAATACTCTCCTTTAGATCGACTCTCTTTAACTGATAATAATCTCTCGCTCTCAAAACTTGCTAAAGGTATTAAAACTGCATGCTGTAAAGACAAATCATCTAAGATTTCAAAGCATAAGTCATCCATACAAATAATGTATAATAGAAAATTATCTCCCGTGTTTTCTAAAGACTCATACAATGCCATACCTCTTGTTAAATAATTCGAATCAAATAAAGTACAAAAATTAAGCAAACTATTACTCCTTTCCAACTTCAAAAAACTACACTATGTTCTTTACAGTTTCTTCTTGCTCTCTATTCATTAATGTTACATTTAAAGGAATACTCAGAATCTATAGCAAAGGTTTTCTGTAATAGGTAAATCACCTAGTTACCTATACCTCTTTCTTCAACTATAACGATTTAAACTGTCTCTGAAATTTTAGAATATTTTTAAACAATCACTAATTTTTATCCTCTCTTCATTAAAAATCCTTCATAAGATTTCCATTCCCCATCAATTTTAATTTTAAGATGTGATTCAAATTCAAGAAAGATATTATACTTCCCATAAAAAAAATTTATTAACTTTTCTTTACTCATTATCCAAACAGGATAATCTGCATCATAAATATTGTGAGGAACGTATTGTATAGATAATCTATCTTCTTTTTTGTTATTGAATGGCATCTTGTCGAACAAAATAAATGGTACCTTTTCTCCAATAACCTCTTCTAATATTAGATATGGGACCTCAAGATACTGTAAAACACTTGAAAAAATTATTACATCAATATTCTTTGTCTGTAAACACTTTTGGATATTATTGTAAAATTTAAGTGTATCATCTTCAAAATGTTCTTTACCTACACGAACAAACTCTTCCTGTTCCACAACATTCCAATTTATTTTCTTAAAATCAAAAAATTTCTTACACTCATAGTAGGTTGACCCTAAAGATCCTCCAAAATCAAGAACGTTTAAATCCCCTCCATTACTATTCGCTATAAATAATAATGAGGCAATCAATGGAAAAGAATAATCTGGTTTATCAAATAAAACGGAGTCCCTTTCATATAAAGCTTCACCCTGTTTAACCTTTAATAAGGAATTCTTAACCTTATTAAGTATAATTTCTGAATTATAGCCTCTACTTAAACTTTCTGCTTCTTGCCAATTATCGAAATCTCCATAAATACCAAAAAAATCTTCCCAATATAAATAGTTGTCAAATTTTTTTAGCCCTATTTTTTGGAGTTGTGTCTCTATTTCTAAATACCACGATGAGGCAATTACAATATAAGACTCTTTATTTATAATTTCTGGTTTAATAATTCTGAGCCCTTGTAATGTTTTCCCATGTTTTAGAATATCATTATCTATAAACCCCTTAATATTAATTTTTTTCTTTTTCAACTCTTTTAGAACATTCAACCCCATTGCACCTGTTCCAAAAATATAAATATCACCATCGAATTTTAATAATTTTTTTAAAATCATGTCCTCCCTCCCTTCTAGTTCCTATAAACACAAACCATTTATTGCCATTTATATTATATACCTTCTTTATAAGTTAAATATTTCCAATTAATTATTTTTACACCTTCCGGTATTAAATCATTAATTAAAGAAATTACTTTTCTATCATGATGTCCCTCTATACTTACCAAAATTATATCTTCAGCTTTAAATCTTATATCTCGAATATCTTTGATTTTTATGCCATTTAATACTTTCCCTACATTATTAGACTCCATTACTAAGAAGTTTTTAACACGATATCCTCTTTCATCCATATAACCTTGTAAAAACTCTCCCCATTCCCCTGACCCAAATATATACAATTCTCCTACTTCAAAATTATTAGGACTCATTACTTCAACAGAGTTCTCAATAAACTTCATTTTCAGAACGGTAGTAGATGCTTTTTCTTTCAAAAGCTTTACATTAAAGATATTTTCTGTTGTAAAAAAATCCGCTTCAAAATTAGATACAATTTTTTTCGGATGAATTAAAGGGTAATCAATTGGATAAACTGGTAATTCAGCTAATAAATCATTATATTCTTTAGTATGGGTTGCTTCCTTCGAAAAACCAATATTACTAACCAAATTTTTTTTAGGCAATATTGTATACCCTTTGTTTATGAATGACGTAAAAACCCATGGATACGCCCAAGAATCTATAAGACCATTGGCGACATCATCAAATGTTTTTTCCCAGAATTCTTTAACGAAGACATCGTAATAAATTTCATCAAATTCATTCGATTCTTTATATTTAGACCATTCCCCCAAACTAATATCAATCTTTTCCCACGCACGTTTCCACGTTGCCCATCCCCAACACTCTGGATATACAGAAAAATAATAGCTTTCATCTATTTGAAATGACGGTAATTGAAAATTATTACCTGCTATTGTCATAACTTTTTCTTCTTCTCGATAGTATTCTAATAATTCCTCACAAAAGCTAAAGAAATCTGTATGAGGTAAACAATCATCTTCTAAGATTATCGCATCTTCTACATACGAAAATACCTCATCCAATCCTGAAGAAATCCTTTTTTTACAACCCTGATTTTCGTCTGAGTAAATATATGTCACATCACAATCCCAATCCACCTGTATAAGTGCGCGTGTATCTGCACATAACTGCGCTTCGCCCTCTTTAGACGCTCTTGGACCATCAGCAATAACAAATAACTGCTTTGGCGAATATTTGCGAATTTCCTCAAAAACGATAGCTGTTGTATCTGGACGATTGAATATGATAAATGCTACAGGTTTTTTCATTTTTCATCCCTCAACTTAGATTTTATTTTATTCCATCTACAATCAAAGACGAGTAAACATTATTAACGTGCCAATTTCGCGGATCATTATCCTTACTTCTATTAATAAAACCATGCTCTAGCTTCCAATCGCTTTGATGAAAATTACCACTTTCATCAAAGTATTCAATTACATCAACAGTATTAAAACCAGCATTTTTTAATAAACCTGTTATCATATCAACGGTGTACAAAACTTTATGATCCTCAGCTCCATCACCAAATCCACCTGGCTTTATCCAACTAATATAGTGTGGATTCGGATGATTCCCGTCTGGAACTGCAATCCTTAAACGACCACCTTTTTCCAAGTAACAAAAGCAATTTTTGGCTGCTATTACTCCTTGCTCATAAGTTAAGTGTTCCCAAACGTGCTCTGCGACAATAGAATTTATTTCCCTACCTCCAAATAAATTCTTCCAATCTTCCTGCTTTAATACATCCAAATAAGGTTTATCTGTAGAAATCCACCCTTTCTGATTTGTTTGAGATGCACCGATAATAACCTTTAGTTTGTCATAATACTTAATCTGCTCATACGCAGTTAAATATTCTAAATAATTGTCGAACTCCCTATATGTGATGAAATCTATCTGCTGTTTAAATCTCATATTCCCTAATTGATTCATAATTTCCTTTTCAAAAGAGCTACAAATAACGATACAATGCTCACTAGTCTTTATATTATGAATTTCTTCAGAATGATGTATTTTCTTATCAAATAACATAAGACCAACCTTTGTTTTATCATTATCAATAAAACATTCTATATGAACAGGTAGATTATTTAGCATAATATTACAATAAATTCTTTTACTTAAAGATCCCGTACCCCAAAAGATTAATTTTTTATCTATTAAATCTAGCATTATACACCTCTGAATTTCTTTTTGTTATTAGATACCAAAATTACTGTTAATTCTATAAAAATACTTGTCTGTGTTTTAAAATCGCACATCGAAGCCATTCCAACAAAATCTATCTTTCTAAAGCCGCGTTTTATTACATAATCAAAACCTTCTTCAGAGCAATATCTGTCAGTATTATTCCAAATAATAACTCTGTCTTCATTTAATGGACTTAAACTATTAACTGTACAGTTCACTCAATCTCTGCCATCAATTATTACTCCATCAAGGTTTTATGATTTAATACTTCTTTTGAATATTCTCCATCATAAAATAACTCTTTATAAATTAATATTTTTTCCACACAAATTATTACTAACCTTTTCAAACCACTGTTTATCATGTTCTACTGAGATAATACTAACAACTTTTCAGACCACCATAAAGTACTACCCCCAGAACCATATTCGAAAATTTTCATAGTTTCATTTACTCTATCTTTAATAAATTTAATAAAGGATATGTAATCCACGATAATGGTTTTCCATTCTTATCAACAGGACTATTATCTCCAACGCTTTGATAAAAAACGTTCTTTTGCAAATATTCTATATCCATGTTATTTAGTTGATTATAAATGGACTTATAATTCAATGAATACATAATTTCTTTTGCTATATTAGAATTATCTGTTGCAACTATAATAAAATCTGCCTGTTCTATAAGACGAATTGGCACCTCATTGCTGCCTTTATATACATTATTATTTTTAATTCTCGTGTCACAAATCATTCCTGTTTGATCTATATAAAATAAAATTTCATACTCCCTTTAATTTAAGCATTTCGAAGGCTTTCTTAAAGCTCTTGTACTTTTGCACACTGAATACTGACTAAACCCATTCTTCAATATTAAAGATATCATTCTTGTCTTCGCTGAATTGATTAGCTATATAGTTTCTTATGATTTCCTCTGTAACTGTTCCAACAGTCGCACAAAAGTACCCTCTCTCCCACAAAAATTGTCCTCAATACTTTTTTATTAGCTCAGAAAAATCGTCTTGCAATATTCTCGGCGACCTTCCCTTTAGGTATTGCATTTTTTTGCTAGGTGCTAAACTTACTTGAATAATAGTAATAAGTGATTATGATCTTTCCCTACACTACCTTGCATAATCACTATCAGCCCTGCTTCACTCCCCAGTCTTACTAATTATCTTGCTCGAATTGCTATTGGACCCCTCAATATTTTACATCTATATTTTGTTACCCTTATCACAAGGTACTTTATTTCTTTTAAAGCCCCTAAACTTAATTATGTATCTCAAACAATTTATAATATTGCTTTAATAGGGCGATTCGTATTTTGGACAATTACAATTCTTTCATAAACCTAAACAATTATCGTTTTTATAAAAGATACTCGTCTGTGATTTGAAATCATAAATTGGAATCATTCCAATAAATTCAATTTGTTTAAATCCACTCTTAATCAAATGATCATATCCTGCTTTATAACATTCTCTATCCGTGTTATCCCAAATAATAACTCCGCTTTTACTCAAAGAATGTAGACTATTGATGGCACAATTCACTCTATCTCGACCATCTATAATCACAATATCAATATTTTTATGTTTCAAAATTTCTTTTGAATAATTTCCATTATAAATTAATTCTCTATGGACTATTTCTACATTAGTATCTTTAGTTAAATTTTTCACCTGTATATACCATTCTTTGTCATGTTCAACAGCAAAAATTTTATCGACTCTTTTAGACCACCACAATGTACTATTACCTGATCCATATTCAAAAACTTTCATATTTTTATTTATTCTACTCGATAAAAACTCAATACAAGGATATGTAATCCATGGTATGGGTTCTCCATTTTTATCCACAGATTTCCTTTCATTAATACTTCTATAAAAACCACATTCCTCTAAATAATTGTATTTTTGTTTTTTTAATTGCGAATAGATTAATTCATACGGCTCATCATGTATTGTTTTAATAGGTTTATGAATTACTGAAGATAATTTTTGTTGAAGCAATCTTGACTCATCTTTATTACCAAGAGCAATTAGAAGGAAGTCTATACTTTTTATACTTTCATCTTGAATTTCAGCAACATTTTTATAGACGATTACATTATCAAAATTTCTTGCATCAGTAATTGTACCAGTCTGATCTATATAAAACATTATTGTATAACCTTGTAGTTTTAAAATTTCACTTGCATAGTAACCTGATGAACTAGCTCCATATATGGCCGCTCTCAAACTTAACAACTCCTCACAAGATTAATAATGGGCGAAAACCGACATGTGCTCCTATTGTGTCCTCCCGTCTAATATATAGTGTGTTAAAATCTTTATCTTTAGTTCCAAAGTTACCTCCTCTAAAACCAACATAGTTTACCTTCTCTTTTACATCACACCACATGTTTTCTTTAATCCAAGTTGATGAATTACTATTATAATTCCACATAATGTTGTTTTTATTTTGACTAATAAATTTCGCATCTAAATCCTGAAGTTTATCAATATCTGTTTCATTACTATATGTACTATTACCTGTTGGTATGGCAATTTCCAATAGATCTATACTATTTTTCAGATGTACAGTAAGTTCATTCCAACTAATATAATTTTGAAGAACTCGATCTGCAATCAACTTCTTCTCACTATCAATTTCATCCACCATAATAAAATAAAAATCTCCATTCGGATATGCAGTTGAAATAACTGGTAAGTGATTACTTATTTCATCTCCAAGCCCTGAAAATTCTCCAACTTGATTATAGGTTGCTTTATAATGACAACGAATCCGCTTCCCAATTTCAAGATCTCCTACAGAAATCACTTCATCTATGTGATATGCCCTACCAGTTGAACAAATTTCAATCCCTTCAAAAACAATTGATGGATTATCTGATAGGATAGCAATTTCAACGTCATGCCTTTTGCCATCTAGACCTGAAGTTTCAAATAGTTTCTGACGCATAAATGAGCCATACTTATCTTCATTAACACCATTGGTCAGTATAATTGTGTTCATTTTATCATCAATCGTAACTTGAATTTTTGCTGCTTTCTGAGAATGAATTGTTCCGAACACCTTTAAATTTTCACCATGAAATTGGAAGATTATTTTTGCACCTTTTTCTTTTGTTTCTACTCCTGATGTATAAATACTATAATTGGATCCATCATTCTCCTTCAAGGTATGATATTTTTTCTTCCAATCTCCTACATAATGAAAAACACCTGAAGTGCTATTATAGCCTTTTGTTTCTAATTGTTTCTCTAATTCCAACAATGTAATATTGGTAATGATTGGAGCAAGATCTCGATAAAAAGTTCGGCAATTATTCAGATATCCGTTGTACACTTGAATAGTTCTCTCAACTTTTTTTGTCGAACTATCCATCTTACTCATAATTTGTTTTTCTGCATTTAATTTTTCAAATGCAAGCTTTGCTATTGGTGAAATAGTCGTCAGAAAGAATATGTTTCTTTGATACTTTTCGAAAAGTATCTCCAACTCTTCAAGTTTTTGCTTAATTTGATTTACCTTTATGCTCTTTAAAGACTCTTTAAAGTCATTTAAATAGATTTCCAATTCTTTATCAGATCGAATAAAAAGCTCAAATTCTTTTCTATATTTCTTTTTAAAAGCTTGATTTAACTCGTAAAATCCATCTAGTGGTACTGGCTTCCACCATTCATCTACTACAACTTTTTCCGATAATTCTTCGATTATCTGTTGTAAAGGTTGGAAATTTGCGCCTTTTATAGCTGCACCACCATTAGTTGTATTAATGACAGGCATATTTACAAAATCTATATACTTCTCTATATCTAGTCTCATTCGATTTAAACTATCGTTTGTAATGACTTTGCCACCATGAACATCTTTCACTTCAAATGAACTAATTAAATCATGCGTCTGTATTAAACTATTTGTTAGTTCCTTTTTCTCGTAATCATATCTTTTAATTTCTTCTGAATAATACTTATTCTTTTTAAAAGATAAATTTTGGCCAACAAGATATACTTGTTTTACTTCTAGAGCGTGGAAAATTTGTAGCATAATTAATGCAATTGTTGGTGCATCAGAAATAACAGGTAATTGTTCTTTATAGAACTGTGGAGTAATATGATCCTGTGATGTTACAAAATATAGCTTTGGTCCTTGATAAAATTGTAAAGTTTCAAAACCTACCGTAGTACCATAAATCATTGGAATATCAGTAATTTCTTGCTCGTATATTTCTTTAAAAACAGTGTGATTATGTGATTGTGGATCATATGTACACATTGCATCTGGGTAAATGTTATTTAAGACCAATACCTTAGTGGCCGAACCAACTGCGAAAATATATGCCAAGCCCCGTTTTTTAATAATGCGTAAATTTTCTAATTCTTCATCAAGAGATGGACCCGCACTTACTAAAATAACGGGCTTGTTTTTAAAGTGTTTTTTCTTATGTAAAATTATATTTTCATGTTTAAATGTTCCTGGTAAATTCATCAATGCATTCAGCGTCCATCTTTTTGAAAAAAGTGTGGCTGCAACCATATTAGACCCTTTACTCATTAATAATGATTTTAATGTTTCTCCGAATTCCTTTGTTTTTTCTGAAAATATTCTTTCGTAAACAGGCAACACAATCAACAACATTTTTTGATGAATAAGCTCACTAAGTAACTCCAAATTCTTAACTAAAGGATGTTGACTATCCTCTACAATGTAATTCGATAATTTATCTTTAGGAAATTTGGTTATTGTAAGCTCCTTTAAAGAAATTGTAGCAATCTCAGCAACTGGTTCATATGCCGATGCAAGTTTTTCAGGGAACTGCTCACAAAAGTATCGAATATGATAACCTAATCCCACCCCATAAAATAAAATATGCTCTGATTCTTCTATTTTTTCTTTAAGAGAATCGATTAAACGTTCAGCTTCCTGCATGGGATTATATTTACTATGGAGCATCATTTTTTTATCATCAATCTCTACTTGTAGAGCTGGAACCCCAATTTTACTGTCAAGTACTTCAACTTGAATTTTGCTCACTTCATTCACCTCCAGTAACCATTAAAATTTAAGTATATTCCTTCCATCAAAGACAACAGCATTGTTAGAATAAGTCATTAACTTAGCCCAATCTGCCTCGATAAACTCTTGCCATTCTGTAACGAGCAAGATTGCATCAGATTTTGAGACACACTCTTCCTTAGTAGTTGCATAAGTTAATTTTATTCCCTCCAAATACTGGGTTTTTTTCACAACTGGGTCATACGCTGAAATTTCAGCACCTCTTGCCACTAATTCTTTAATAATCATGATAGACGGGGCTTCTCGCATATCGTCTGTATTTGGCTTGAATGCTAGCCCTAATATCGCAATTTTTTTCCCTATAACATCTCGATTAAAATGATTTAATACCTTTTCTACAAAAATATAGCGCTGCTCATCATTTGCTCGTATAGCTGATTGCACTATACTTAGGTTCACATCATTTTCATGTGCCAAGTATGCTAATGCTTCTGTATCTTTTGGAAAACATGATCCACCATAGCCCAATCCAGCATTCAAAAACTCGCGTCCTATTCGTTTATCCATACCCATACCATCTGCTACTGTATTCACGTCAGCTCCAAGCGCTTCACATAAATTAGAAATTTGATTGATGTAACTAATCTTCACTGCTAGAAATGCATTTGATGCATATTTAATCATTTCCGCACTGCGGCGATTCGTATGCATAATTGGTATATTTAGTGACTTGAACAAACATTCTACCTTTTCTCTAGCAATTGAATTTTCTGCTCCTATCACAATACGATCTCCGTAAAATGTATCGTTAATTGCATGTCCTTCTCGTAAAAACTCAGGATTAGATACTACATGAATTTGTAAACCCGCTACCATATTTGCATGAAGTATTTCTTCCACTCTATCATTCGTACCTACTGGAACCGTACTTTTCACAACAACAATCACATCATGCTCTACATTTTTCGCAATATCTTTAGCTGCTTGTTCAATATAAGACAAATCCGCTACCCCGTCTTCTCCTTGAGGTGTACCTACAGCTATAAAGATAATATCTGCCTGTGCAAATGCTTCTTGAGCACTTGTTGTAAAGGTTAAGCGATTTTCCTCAATATTACGTGTTAGTATTTCATCTAATCCAGGCTCATAAATTGGTGATTGCCCTTTTTTAAGGGTATTAATCTTTTCTTCATTAATATCTAAACAAGTAACAACATGCCCGATGTCTGATAACACGGCCCCTGTTACTAAGCCGACATATCCCGTTCCAATAATACCTACGTTCACTTTGTTACCCCTGCTTTCGTATTGATGTAAGCTTGAATATCATTTTTTAAATCCTCACGTTGTAATGCAAAGTCGATCGTCGCTTGGACAAAGCCAATTTTACTACCAATATCATATAATTGTCCTACAACATCTTGTGCAACTACTCGTTCTTCTTGGTTTAACGATTGAATCGCATCCGTTAATTGGATTTCTCCACCCGCACCAGGTTCAGTAGCTTCCAACTTTTCAAAAATCGAAGGTGTTAGTACATAACGTCCCATAATAGCATAGTTAGAGGGGGCAGCCTCTTTTGACGGTTTTTCAATAAAACCCTTTACTTCAATTGCCTTACCATTCTTCACCTCTGCTGCTGGATCAATCACACCATATTTATGGACACTTTCCATCGGTACTTGCTGGACACCGATGACAGAAACCTTTTCGTGGTCGTATGTATCGATTAATTGTTTTAACGCAGGAGTAGGTGCTTGTAAAATAATATCACCTAGTAATACGGCGAATGGCTCATCTCCGATAAAACGATGTGCGCAATAAATCGCATCTCCAAGGCCCTTCGCTTCTTTTTGACGTATATAATGTATATTCGCTAGATTTGAAATGGCTTCTATTTCCTTTAAATCCTCCAACTTACCTTTCATTTCCAATGAATGTTCTAATTCATAATTCGTATCGAAATGATCTTCGATTGAACGTTTGTTGCGTCCACTAATGATTATAATATCTTCAATACCCGATGCCACTGCTTCTTCTACAATATATTGAATTGTAGGCTTGTCCACAATTGGAAGCATTTCCTTTGGTTGAGCTTTTGTTGCAGGCAAAAACCTTGTTCCCAAGCCAGCTGCTGGGATTACTGCCTTACGTACTCTTTGCATCTTTCATCTCTCCTGCACTTTACTCGCAAAATAAGCGATTGTTTTCTGAAGTCCTTCATCTAACATGACTTTTGGTTCCCAATCTAGGATACGTTGTGCTTCAGCAATGACCGGTCGGCGTTGTTTTGGGTCATCTTGTGGAAGCTTTTCAAATTGTAAAGGTGTATCATTCCCTGTCCATTTCACAACTTTTTCTGCGAGTTCAAGCATTGTAAATTCATTCGGATTGCCCAAATTTACAGGACCTGTAACTTCTTTTGTGGTTGCCATTAATCGTAAAAAGCCTTCTATCAAATCGTCTACATAGCAGAAAGAGCGTGTTTGTTTCCCATCACCATATACAGTTAAAGGTTTTTTAAGTAATGACTGGACGATAAAGTTACTGACGACACGTCCGTCTTTAGTATCCATTCTTGGACCATATGTATTAAAAATGCGAGCCACTTTAATTTCAATACCATACATACGTGCGTAATCAAAAAATAATGTTTCTGCACCACGCTTTCCCTCATCATAGCAACTCCGTATACCAATCGGATTTACATTTCCACAATAATGCTCGGGTTGCGGATGTACTATAGGATCCCCATAAACTTCAGAGGTAGATGCCTGAAATACCTTTGCACCTGTTTTACGGGCAAGTTCTAGTATATTCAAAGCACCTAATACATTTGTTTTAAATGTATGAACAGGATCTGCCTGGTAATGTATAGGACTGGCTGGACAAGCTAAATTATAGATCTCATCAAACTGACCTAATTCGGGAAAAGGCTCTATAATATCATGCTGAACAAACTGAATTTTATCCCGTACATGGCTAATATTTACCATTGCACCAGTTTGTAAATTATCGATACATACAATAGCATGCCCTTGTTCTAGTAATCGATCAATTAAATGCGAGCCTAAGAAGCCTGCCCCTCCTGTCACTAATATACGTTTCATTTTGTACCTCCAAATTTCTTCACATGTCACTGCCATGCCGTTTCAACAATTTTTTCTAAGTCATATTGTCACTGCCAATTAATTATCTTCTTAGCTCTAACTATTGAACTAACGCGTTTCGCTGGATCTCCTGAACGAAGATTGTGACAACAACCAGATACTTCATTTGATATTTAATTCAATAATTTTTCTCATGCAATATAACCCGACCAATTTATGATATATCTTCCGACAGCTTTTCTAATTGTTCAATCGTTAACCATTCCGTATTATTATCACTCGTGTACGCGAATCCTTCAGGTAATGTCTTGCCACCCTCAGCAAATTTTTTAGACCACCAAGGAAACTCTGGTTGAATGACATAATGGTCATCAAACTCTACTGTATGTCGGGCATCATCCTCCATAATCATTGCCTCATGTAACTTTTCCCCAGGACGAATACCGACAATTTCAACTTCACACTCAGGTGCAATCGCTTTAGCTAAATCCATTACCTTCATACTTGGAATTTTTGGAACAAAAATTTCACCACCATGCATACGCTCTAGACTATCGATCACAAACTGAACACCTTGATCTAAAGTAATCCAAAAACGCGTCATACGCTCATCAGTTACTGGTACCGTTCCAGTTACGCATATTTTTTTAAAGAATGGGACCACACTTCCACGACTACCAGCAACATTGCCATAACGTACGACAGAAAAGCCTGTTTTCTTCGAACCCACATAAGAGTTAGCTGCAACAAATAATTTATCAGATGCCAGCTTTGTTGCTCCGTATAAGTTAACCGGACTACATGCTTTATCTGTACTCAAAGCAATTACTTTTTCGACACCGCAATCAATAGCAGCTTCAATAATATTTTGTGCCCCATGGATATTAGTTTTTATCGCCTCAAACGGGTTATACTCACAGGCTTCCACATGCTTCATCGCAGCAGCATGCACAACAATATCTACTCCATCAAACGCACGATCTAAACGCTCCTTATCGCGAACATCCCCAATAAAAAAACGAATACGTTCATCATGAAATTGTTGTCTCATTTCATATTGCTTCAGTTCATCTCGACTAAATATAATAATTTTCTTAACATTAAGTTTTAAGGCCTGTTTGACAAAATTTTTACCAAAAGACCCCGTGCCGCCTGTTACCAGTACTGTTTTATTTTCTAGTATATTCATGGATTTATTTCCTCAATTCTTGTATTAGCTTTTAAGTTATGTATGTTATTAATCGACCTATAGCATATATTGTATATATCGGTCACTTTTTATATTTATTAAAATCATACCTTTTGAAACTTAAGATAATATCCGATTAAAGTAAATAGTAAAAAAAATACTTGCCGTCATTTTTCATGACAACAAGTATTTCATTATAAATATAGTACTTACCAAGCACTCAATCCACCATCTATAATGATATTTTGGCCTGTAACGTAACTTGCTGCATCCGAAGCTAAATATATCAATGCACCAATCATTTCCTCAGGTTGTGCCATTCTACCTAATGGAATACGATTGCTATAGTTCTGCTTGAATGTATCATTTTGACCACTTTCCACACCACCTGGAGTAATGGTATTTACTCTAATACCATCCTTTGCCCAGTAGGTAGACAAATATTTCGTAAGACCTACTACGCCAGCTTTAGAAGCTGAATAAATAGCAGGGGTATTAATTTGACGTTCCAAATAATTTGAACCTTCATATATACGGTTATCTGGACCCATTACACCATAAATAGAAGATGTTTGGATAATAGACCCTCCCTTATTTTGTTCTTTCATTACTTTCCCGACATATTTTGCAACAAGGAACATACTATCTAAATTTGTACTCATGATTTCTTTCCATTGATTTAGATCATAATCTTCAAATGGTGCAAAAAATGCAGCTAAATTACTAGATTTGCCTGCAGCATTATTATGTAGAATATTAATTTCCCCAAATTCTTCTACAACAGCCTGAACCATTTGTTTCACAGATTCTTCAGATGTTAAATCACAATAAAACGCTTTTGCTGTCATATTATAATCGACGATAATTTGCTCTGCAACCTTAGTTGCTTCCTCAATGTTAATATCAACTACAGCTACCTGAGCACCAGCATCTGCTAATCCCTTACAAAAATAACTTCCTAAAATCCCAGCACCACCAGTAACAATAGCATTTTTCCCTTTTAAATTAAAACGTTCAAAATAGTTTACACTCATAATAAACTTCCTCTTTTCTCAGCTAAAAATGAAACGAATTCAAAATCTAGCTCTGAATCTATATCGATTGAACGTTCTTCAGGCATCTCATATAATATTGTTGTAGGAGTGAATATTGAATTATCATTGAAGAACGCAGCACGTTTCCAAGCATAAATAGAAGCATTCATATCAAAGCTATTTGGCGCATCTTGTCTTCTTACTATCGCTGCTGGTAATTCTTTAGATAACTGAACAAAACCTTTTGCATTTTCTTCTACTAAGTTAAAATATGGACTTCTTCTAGACGGAGCACCAGTAATTAAATTAGTTGCATGTTCGTGATTTTCAAGCATCTCGATACTATTCTTCAAATCTATCACGTTTCGTAATGGTGATGTTGCATCAATATCTGTCATAATATCAAATACTAAGCCTGTGATTTCTTCAACTTCTGTTACACAATGCTGAATAACTGGTAACTTTGCCGCTGTGTCTGTTGCTAGCTCTGCTGGTCGTTTGATTACAATATCAACTCCGTACTCCTCAGCAGTTTGTAAAATTGCTTGACTGTCACTACTTACTGCGATTATGTCAAATAACCCACTAGCTTTTGCTTGTAAAATACTATGAGCAATTAGTGGTTTGCCTAATATTTCTTTTAAATTTTTATTTTTAACGCCTTTCGACCCACCACGAGCACAAATTGTACAGATTCTACTCATTTTTCATCCACACCTTCTCTTTCGAGCATTGTTCGGCTGTTTCAATCATACGAACTATATCTATTCCGCCTCGCAAATCACAAAGCATATCCACACGATTATTTAATAATGCGATATGTTGATTTATATACGTTTCGTCTCGACCCACTTTAAAGCGTAAAATTTCATTATCAATTTGTAACGTTTGTCCGATTAGGTCAGCTTTATATGTATGTTTATTTGTTTGTATAACTAACTGTCTTTGTATAATTCTGTCTAAATAATTCATTTCTACTGAAATGTTAATCCCTGTCTGAGTTTGGTACAATACTGAAAAATAGTCATCTGATTGAATTAACAAATTACTTATTTGACCACCATTTGCTGTCATTTCAGCCCAATTTCCAAATAAGAAATTTAAATAATCCAATTCATGGCTTAAATCTCTAATAACCCCGCCACCCTTTGCAATATCAGCAGAATAGCCCTTAGTATAATCTGTATCAGGTCTCCAAGTGGGTAGATATTGACCTACATACGCATTGACCGATAATGTTTGTTCAACCTTTAACAACTCATTCAATTTTTGTATAATTGGATGGAATCTTAAATTATAACCAATATACAGCGAAGAAAAGCGATAGTTTTGAGACGGCATTTTGGCAAATAGCGGCTTTTCCACTAAAATCTTATGATCATACCCTGTATTTTGAATGCGATTAAGCGTTTCTTCATGGAAATAAGTCTCATTTGCTATAACAATATACTCCGGGCGCTCACTTTCAATAGCTTCTTCAATTGTTAAATAGCTTTTTTCAGCATCAATATAGCGTTTTGAAACTACTACTGTCGCAATGCCCAAGCCATTTAATAAATTAATATGTCTTTGCCCAATAGACCCGTAGCCTATTACAACAGCCTTTTTCACACTCATCATTTACAACCTACTTTATTAAAATAGTTACTATACTCTTCATCAGCACGTTCAAAATCGGCCATGCGCCCAATATCTAACCAGTATTCACGAACAGGGAATACTGATACATTTTTTTGTTCATCTATTAATTGGTTAAACAAATCCGGCATATCGTAAAATTTACCCTGTGGAATATACTCAAATACACTCGGACTTAATACATATATTCCTGCATTCACAAAGCTTCTATGAATAGGTTTTTCTTTAATAGATATTAGTTGCTGACCTTTCGTTTCAATGACACCATAAGGTATTTGATATTCGTATTCACGCACACACATTGTCGCAGTTGCATCTGTTTCTTCATGAAATTGTAATAGCTGTTCAAAATTTACTTGCGTTAGCAAATCACCATTCATTACCAAAATAGGGCTATTAAGATTTTCTTGCAGTAAGGACAAAGCACCTGCTGTTCCCATTCTTTTATCTTCTTCTATATAAGAAATGGTCACACCTAAATCTGATCCATCTTGAAAATAATCTTGAATAACTTCTTTTTTATAATTCACGGATAAAATAAACCGAGTGAATCCATATTGCTTGAATCCCTCGATAATTGTTTCTAGAATTGGTTTGTTTCCTACATTTAGCATTGGCTTTGGAATTTTTTCTGTTAATGGGCGTAAACGTGAACCAAGTCCACCTGCCATTAAGACAACAAGATTATTTTTATTTGTTTCTTGCTGTTGCTGACCTGCAAAAATAATGTCTACTATTCTATTATCGTTATCTATTATTGGTAATTGATTTAATTTGTATTTTTTTAAAATATTCAGATATTCACTATAAGTATTATCAAGACCAGCTGTAATAGGACTTACATTCATTACACTTTCAATATTTACATCTAATCCTTCTCCTCTTAAAATACCTCTACGAATATCCCCATCTGTTACCGTCCCTAACAGCGTCTGACTATCATCTACGACTATCGCAAATTGAAGGGAGGTATCATCAATTATTTTCATGGTTTCCAATAATGTTGTGTTTGGAGACACCACTATCTTTCTCCAACTATTCATCGCAATCCCTCCTCTTCCTTTAATCCTATTCTTTTTCCCAAATTGGATGTTTTAATACCCACTCCCCAAATCTATCTTTTTCAAATAAATCTGGATTATACAGTTTTTCAATAATATTATAAAATTCTGTATGAGTGTATCCAAGAAAATCTATAAATGATTGTACTGCTTTTTGATCGATTTTATGGTCATATTGTTTAACAAGTTCTATACCTTGTTCTCTTGTAATTAATCCATACCTAATATACTTTGAAGAATAGTCAGTGGCAGAAGCATGCCCAAATTTTGGATACTTTAACCAAGGGTGTACCAAATAAGGAATTGAATCTACTTGATCGAAATTTTCAAAAGTATGCTCTCTCGTCCATTCATGTGCCAAATCTTTAAATCCATTTTTTTTAGCAAATATATAGTTCGCATAACTATTCCATCTAACAAAGTAACTTAAGTAGATTGGATCTAAGTTCTCTAGTTGCTGATTGCTTGGTGGGTTACAGAAGATTAAATCTTTTTCTGTGATTTTATCATCTAGTAATTCTTCGTAGGGAATATCTGATGCAACCCCATTATTAATTTGGTTTTTTGCTGAATACGTTTCAATTCTATCTGTGCCACCATATTCATAACTAATATTCTCCCCATAAATTATTAAGGGAATATTAAATTTTGAAGCTATATGTAGAGGATAAGTATAAATTAAACGGTCAATATACCAAGTTGGCTTTCCATATTTTTCAAATGTTTTTTTCATAATAGCCTTTTGAGCCTTTATATTTGGCTTTAATGTGATTAAATGGCACCCGAATCGCTCAGAAATATTTTTCACATTGTGCTCACCAGCTTTAGTCATTTCGAAATTATCTTCAACAGAAACTAATAATGGATTCATTTTCATTACTTCTTTAAAGTAATGTACCTGAAAATGACTGTCTTTCCCTCCACTTACGGCAATAATACAATCGTATTCAGTTTCATTTGAACTTCTATACTTCGCACATAATTCTTCTAATTCTTGATGACGTGAAGCCCAATCTGTATAGTTTTTTTGTTCTTCAGCTCTACACGCCTGACAAACACCTTCTTCATCAAAATAAATTCCCGGTCTAGTATTTGGCATTGTACATTTATTACAAAATTTCATATTTTATAGCTCCTTATATTAAATTCTATGTGATTTTGCTGGTACTCCAATAACTTTTTGATTTGATGAAATATTATTTACTACCACCGCACCAGCCCCTATAAGACTGTGAGATCCGATTGTAATTCCTTGTATGATTTTCGCACCAGTTCCTATATGTGTACAGTCACCAATTTGAATATTCCCTGACAGTGTTGTGCCTGGTGCTACATGGACATGAGCACCTATTATACAATCATGTTCAATAATTGCGCCTGTATTTATGATTGTATTTTCCCCAATTTGCACATGTGGCTGTACAACTGCACCAGCCATTATTTGAGTACCTTCATCTAAAGTTGCAGTACTAGCTATTATTGCCCTTGGGTGAACACATATTACAAATGTATATCCTTGATTTTTCAGTTTCTTATACAGGCTTTGACGAACATTTGAAATGCCTACAGTTCCTAAACCTAAAACAAGTTCCACTTCCAATGGGTTGTAATTTTCAAATATTACATCCGTTCCAAGATACTTTAAATCATATGAATTTGTTTGTTCTTCTGGTGCTGTAAAACCTAGGATTTTTCGATTTTGAAGTAATAATATCTCTGTTAAAACTGAAGCATGACCGCCATTTCCTAATATTATTATCGGCTTATTCATCAATCAGTTCATCCTTTTTATAAAATTTAGTGGCCTTTCCGCCTAGCAGAGACCAATATTTCGATGGAGAAATGCCATTACCAGGTCTTTTAATATCAAGATTAGAAATATTAAGGATTTCACTTGGTTGGATATCTTTTTTTGCCACTATACTCTTTCTTGCTACCACTCGGTTTTTCATCTCAGCTACTGTCGGTTCTTTTAAACCAGACCCTAAAGCACGTTCGACCTGACGTATACCCTCTACCATAGCTTTTAGCTCCAATGGTTCTAATGATGCTACATGGTCTGGACCTGGTAATGTTCGGTCTAATGTAAAATGTTTCTCTATCACAGTTGCCCCCATACTAGTGGCGGCAATTGGTATTGCAATCCCTTGTGAATGATCGGAAAAACCTATAGATAATGCTAGTTCTTCAGATAAATAGTTCAAAGCTTTTAAATTAATCGTTTCAAAAGGTGCTGGATATTCCGTTGTACAATGAAGAATAGTTACGAATCTTTTCAAAATCTCCTTTGCCTCACTTGTTTTATAAAATGAATGAACATTATCAATCGAAACATCATCATAGGGTCTTGCTAATCCATAGGCTATAAAAGATAATGCTTCATGTATTTCATTCATGGTAGCCATGCCAGTTGAAACAATCATTTTCTTTTGCTTTGTCGCAATATAATGGATAAATGGAGAATTAGTCAACTCCCCAGAAGGAATTTTAATCGTTTCCATTAATAACTCATCAACTAAAAAATCCACGCTATCATGATCGAATGGCGTAGATAAAAATTCAATTCCTAATTCATCACAATAACTTTTTAATGATGTAAATTCGTCAAATGACAGTTCTAGCTTTTCAAGCATTTCATATTGAGATGATACTTCACCTAAATTTTCTACTTGATAATCAGCTTGCATTGCTTCTTTTGTCACTAAATTCTTCGCACGAAAGGTTTGGAATTTAACTGCATCGGCACCAGCTACCTTTGCCACTTTTACTAATTTTTTCGCCATTTCAAAGGAGCCGTTATGATTCACTCCTGCTTCGGCAATTATATATGTTGATTGGCTCATAAATCATAAAACTCCTTTTGTCTAGCGAATGATGAGATTTGTTGTAGTTGCCTCATTATCTTCTCAGAGACTTGTCCATCTCCAAAAATTTGATTATATGGTCCTTTGTACATTAAAGCTTTCTCAATTGCTTTTTCTATTGTCGATGACTCTAAAGTACAGTCGAATACCGAGCTAGGTTTTTGACGGCCTGCCTGTCTATCACCACAATTTACAGTAGGCGTGTGTAAATATGGCACTTCAATCAAGCCACTAGAAGAGTTCCCCAATACCACATCTGCATATTTCACTGTACTTAAATATCTTAGCTGACCTAGTGAATCAAACACTTTTGCATTTTGTCGTTGCGAAACAAATTCTTCGATAGCCCTATTAATTTCCCGTCCACCATTATCCGCATTTGCTTTTGTAAAAACTAAATTGACACTTGGGTAATTATTCAAAGCTTCTAATAATGCATAAATCCCATCTGTTTGGAGATTCGTTTCTGGATGATATGTTATTAAAAACATTGGCTGATCTATATTTAGTTGAAGGTCTGTATACAACTTTTCCTTCTTAAGTAATGGCAACTTTAATATATTTTCAATCCCAATTGCCCCAACATTCCATACAGATGAGGGTTCTTCACCAAGCTGAATAACTCTATTACGATGTGTGTCTGTACTCGTGAAATGCCATGAAGCCATTTTAGTAATCGAATGACGGATAGCATCATCATAAGCGCCAAATGTACATTCTCCTCCATGAATATGAGCAATCGGTATTTGCATCACAAGTGCAGTTTGTGCTGCAGCTAACATTTCAAAGCGGTCCCCTAAGATTAAAAGTAAATCTGGTTTAACTTTTTCAAAAGCATCTGAGAATCCAATTGTCGCCAATCCGATAGATTTTGCAACACCTGTTGCTGTATCAGAGGACAATAACATTTCTACCTTTGCATCTATGACAAAACCATCCTCTTCAATTTGTTTATATGTTAAGCCAAATTCAGAGGATAAATGCATGCCTGTCACAACTAGTTGTAGCTCAAAATCAGTTGATTGTTTAATAGCATGCATTAAATTCGCAAGTAATCCATATTCGGCTCGTGTCCCTGTAACAACACATATTTTTCGTTTCAATGGTTATCCCTCTTTTATTGGTGTGCTTGGAATATTAATAATTTTCTTATTTAATCTTTCAATTGTAGATAAATTTGCTCTTGGACATTCTCTAAATGGTTTTAAATCGTGCATGGGCGTCCAAATTGGACGACTCATTACACCGTTATTATTTAAAAATGTCAAAACTTCATCTCGCTCTAATGTATCATCTAAAATTAATGTTTGCAGCCAATAGTTGCTGGATGTATTCGCTGGCTCTTTAAAAAGAGTAACACCTTCTAATGATCCCACTAGTTCTTCATAAAAAGCTGTTAATGCACGTTTTCTTTTTATAAATTCTGGCATCTTTTCTAGTTGAGCACATCCTAATGCTGCGTTTATATTGGGCAAGCGGTAGTTAAATGCAACCTCATCATGTTCATATTCCCAACGATGTGGTATTTTAGCTGTTGTTGTAATATGCTTAGCATAGCTCGCTAACTCTTCGTCATCGGTTAATATGGCACCACCACCACCTGTAGTGATAATCTTATTGCCATTAAAGCTAATCGCACTCACTTTACCAAAGCCACCTGTATGCTTCCCTTTATAGTACGTCCCTAATGATTCTGCAGCATCCTCCACTAATACTAAGTGATACTTTTCGCAAATCAATTGTAATTCTTCTAGTTCAACGGCATGCCCAAAAGTATGCATCGGAACAACTGCACGTATGACGCGGCCTGTCTCTTTATTGATCAGTTGATTATTTTGCACAACGCCAATGTCTATAATATGTGCTTCTAATTTTTCCGGATCAAGACCCAGTGTTTTTTCAGATACATCCACAAAATGGGGAACAGCACCAATATATGAAGCTGCATTGGCCGTGGCAACAAATGTTAAAGCCGGCATAAACACTTCTTCATTTGCTTGTACGCCTGCAACTTTCATCGCGATATGTAATGCGGCAGTCCCATTCATAACGGCAACAGCACGTTTCACCCCTGCAAATTGTGCTAAATCTTCTTCAAAACGGGTAACATAAGCACCTACAGAAGATACCCACCCTGTTTGAATACAATCTGTTACATACTCCAACTCTTTACCAGTAAAAGTTGGTTCGTGCAATGGCACAAAGTCCTTTTGATAGTGTGCTTTAATCTGATCTATAAACTCTATCCATTGTGTATTCATATATTATAAACATCTGCCTTATATTGAGCTAAATTCTTTGAATTAGAGAACCATTCAATTGTTTCTTCTAACCCTCGACGAAAACCATCTTTACCGCCATAATGAGGTTGCCATCCGATCAATTCTTTTGCCTTTTTATTTTCTGCCCATAGACGATTGACTTCACTTTTTTCTGGACGCAAGCGCTGTTCATCGGTTTCAATTGTTAAGTTCACTCCCATAATCTCTGCAATCATTTCAGCAGTTTCACCAATTGACACTTCATAATTAGAACCAATATTAATGACTTCACCTAATGATTTTTCTGAGTTCATGACAGAAACAAAACCTCCAACTGTGTCTTGTACATAATTGAAATCACGTGTTGGACTAATAGCACCTAGTTTAATTGTTGTTTGGCCACTTGCTAATTGGCTAATAATTGTCGGAATAACCGCACGCGCTGATTGACGTGGACCATATGTATTAAACGGACGAATAACCGCAACCGGTGTCTCGAATGAACGATAAAATGATAACGCCATTTGGTCAGCGCCAATTTTAGAGGCCGAATAAGGGGACTGCCCTTGCAACGGGTGATTCTCATCGATTGGCACATATTGAGCTGTACCATATACCTCACTTGTCGACGTATGCACAACTTTTTCCACGCCTAATTCATGTGCAGCTTGTACAATATTAAGAGTACCATTTACATTCGTATCAATATAAGTAGCTGGAGAATGGTATGAGTAAGGTATTGCAATAAGTGATGCTAAGTGCAATACATGTGTACAACCCTTCATCGCTTCCTTCACACCAAATGGGTCACGAATATCTCCAGAGAAAATATCCAAAGAATCTTTAATCTCTTTTGTAGATTGGTCTAACCATCCCCATGAGTTGAATGAGTTATAGTAGACAAATGCACGCACATCGTGGCCTTGTCTTACAAGTTCTTCTGTTAGGTGGGAGCCAATAAATCCGTCAGCGCCCGTTACTAATATTTTTTTAGTCATTTCTGTAACACCTTTTCAAATTATTTACTTGATGCGATTTCTGCTAAAATCTCCTTGTAATTAATACTTGGAGTATTTCTTAATTGCCTTTCCAGCTCATCAACACATAGATAAGGTATACCCTCTATTTTAGCACCGTCCCATGCTGTATTGAATATTTGCATTGAAGAATTTTCAGCTTTTTGCTCAAACCAACGGCGAAAAATATTAAAACTACTGTATGTATTTATATAGTTCCCACTATTAGAAAGGACTTTTTGAAACTTTATGTTTGATTCAAATGTATTGGAAGATGTTGATAAATTCGCATGAGTTTGATTATTTTTAAAGCCCAGATCTTGACCAAATAGATAAATTATCTTAAAACCCATGAACTCTAAAAGAGATATGCCTGTAGTTGCAACTGATCCTCCTGTTTCTATTAAAGGTACAGCATTGGACGCTGAAAACTCCTCAGATAAAAAATACCCCTCTTGAAATAAGATTGTTTTTTTACCTTTGTGAATTTTCGTCATCCCATGATTAGCTGTAGCCATATAAAATAGTAAACCATTATATTCAGTGTGCTCTATTTGTTCCTGTACTAAGTGCGTGGGGTCAGTAATAATGATTGCATCTGGCGTAATACCTTCTTTTAACAATGTCTTTAAGACTGAACCAACCGCTAAAATAAAGCAGGACTCGCTAACTTCTTTTAAAGATTTGATTGTTTGATTAAGTGATGGCCCAGCTGATACTAATACCGCTTCTTCACTTTTCGCTATTCCTTCAAATTTCCTCATAAAAAAATGTGAATTCGTTAGATTGGCTAAGAAATTTTTTTGCATAATTTCACTATCACTTTGAAAGGACATTTGTCTTAATTTAATATCTTCCAAAAACGTAAACAATGGATGGGCTGTGCCTATTGCCTTTAGCCATTGCAACGGAATAATAAACTGTGTTTCATTCAATATAATATTTTTTAGATAGTCTTTGTCAGTAATAATATTTATACGTTTATCATCTAAAATATTTGTAGCACCAAACTCTCTACATAATTTTAGTTCTTCCTTATCCGCAAGAACAACATAAATAGTAGAAGTCGGATTACTAATTAGAAGTGCCTCTACATGATAACCAAGGCCAAGACCGAATAAAATAAATTGTTTAGACTGTATTTCAAGTTCTTTTTCAATAAATTTCTCTACATCTTGTTTTGGGCGATATTTACTATAAAGGTAAATCCCATTAAGTTGAAGAGTATATGACCCATCTTTTGCATATTCTACTATCCAATCCATTAATTTGGTTGTACCTCAATTACTATTGCTTCTTCAAAGAAAGGGGTAATCTCATATTCAAAAATATCTGCTACTAATACATAATCCTGCATTTCAAGGCCTGAATTAATTTCTTCTAAAAACTCTCGAATCTTTTCAATTTGTATATCAACTTTTATATCATTTAATTTTAATAGTTCACTAGCCTCTAATAGCCATGACATGCCTTCAGAAAATTCCAAGACCATTTTCAATGCGCTAGCTATTTGATCCGTTCTTAAATATCCAGCTATTTCTTGGCTTCCAATAGCTACTCTTGGTAAATATTCATTAAAACTTTGAATCGTATCCATTAAGATTTCTGTCATTATTAATCCTCACTCTTCATTTTATTAATTTTTCATTACCTATTCGTTTAACTACATTTTCAGTATAGATTTTTGATTTTTTTGTTGCCTCTAACAATTTACTATAGAGTGTCTTCGTTTGATTAAATACTCTAGTATATTTTTCAGTAGCTGTTTCATTCTCTTTTTCTAAAAAACCTTTTAACACCTCTAAGGTAATTGGGGTTACAATAAAATCCATCTGCACTTTTGAAAAAAGATTAGCAATTTCTTTATCCACTTTATTCAGCTTTTTTAGCGTTTTATTATTAAAAACCGTATTGGATCCATTGTTTTCCAACGCTGTTAATCCCTTTGATAAATATTTTATTATTTGAACATAATCTTCTAGCTCAGCTTCTAACAATTCCTTCAATTTTTCCCATTCATCTGGAGAAACTTTATAGGCATGATCTTCAATTCTTTTCACTTTTTTCGGAAGTTCTTCTTGAACATATTCTTCACAAAAATCCTTAAATGATTTTTGTTCAAAGCCTTTCAATCGAACTCCCCCCTCTGTACAATTAAAGACAATATTTTTAGGAGGATAATTCTCAATCATTTGCTCGAACGTTATCCTCATAGAATTAAACACTGAGCTTGTCCAAACTGCCTCACCATCAAAGCCATCTACTGTAAACATGTTGTCACTTTTCTTCCAACTCTCTTCAATACGTTCAGCTTGTTTGTTATTCGCAGCATGTGTTTGATTATTCGTATAAGCTAAATCTTGACCAATTAAAGCAATCGGACCACTAGATATATATTGTGCGAGACTATAAGCATACTGTGCAATACTACCTCCACCAACTATGGTAGGTAAATTCAGACCTATCTTTTCAGTTAAATAACGATGAATAGCTTTATCGGAGTTAGCCGTAAAGGCATAACCTCTGTTCCCAAACTTCTTTCTAATTCCCGGATGATTAAAAACTGAATAGAATAACTTAGATCCATTTAATTCCAATTCCCTGAATTGATCATAACTTACTTCAGCTCCGTCAATTGAAGCTACATAGTCAGGTTCAATTCCATAATGAAGGACAGAGTTAATTGTTGATCCGGCTACAATAATTATGACATTATCTTGAATTTTTTTTAATAACGGCAATTGCTTTGTAAGAGACGGACCGCCCGAGGCAATAATAACCGGACATGAATACGCTTGCTCTAATTTTACTAGGTTCCGATCTTCAAACAAAGAAATCAGATTTTCACTGAAGTTTTTCTGCCATATTTCGGAATAACTAAAAATTGTAACTTCATTGACCATGTTTGATTTTTGTATATCTTTCACCTTTTTTAAAATCTGTAAATAAAACTCTGGAAATAATTTTTCATAGTTTGGTGAACAGATAATTTTAAAGGTATTTTGAAAATCTACTGATTTAATATTATCTATTATATTGTCTAACTTATTAATATACTTACTATTATACAAAAATTTATCTAGCCCTTTTTCACTATGTTCAGCTTGCACCTCTAATAGAGAATCATCAAATAAAGGATCAATGACGATTAACGGCTCATTATATTTAAATTTCTCTTTTAAACTATCTACAATATAGCCTAATCCATACCCAAATAAGATATGTATATGATGTGGTTCATAGTGGTTTTCTGCGAATCTATCTGCCTCTAATATAGGATTGTATTTACTATGTAAAAAATAATCATTGACTTTTAACGTCATATTCCCTAATTTTGTTTCAAATGTTTCAATAATAAATTGATTCTGCATAAGTACACCTCTATATATATATCGACTAGTATTATAAATAATCAATAACCTTTATTTCAGTTTGTAGATTTTTTTATTAAAAAAACCCTGTTTCTTTTTTAAGAAACAGGGTTAAAGTTATCAATTATTGTAATAATTGAAGAACGCCTTGTGGTTGTTGGTTTGCTTGCGCAAGCATAGATTGTGCAGCTTGTGTTAAGATATTGTTCTTCGTGAAGTTCATCATCTCTTTAGCCATATCAGTGTCACGGATACGTGATTCTGCAGCTGTTAAGTTTTCAGAAGTTGTACCTAAATTGTTAATAGTGTGCTCTAGACGGTTTTGTACAGCACCTAGAGATGCACGTGTTTCAGATACTTTTGTTAATGCTTTGTCAATAATTGAAATTGAGTTATCAGCACTTTCTTGAGTTGTGATGTTGATACCAGCACCTTTACTAGCATTTGCTGCCAATTCAGCCGCACTACCTGCAATTGCATCGACTCCTAGAGCTGTAGCACCCATATCACCGATACTTAAGTTAATATTTTGACCAGAGTTTGCTCCAATGTGGAATACTTTACCACCAGCATCTGTAGCTGATCCCGCATTCTCAATAGTAGCACCAAAATCACCATTTAATAATTTTTGAGTATTGAACTCAGTATCAGTAGAAATACGAGTGATTTCTTTTGATAAAGATTCAATTTCTAATTGAAGTGCTTTACGGTCACCAGTTACGTTTGTATCGTTTGAAGATTGTACTGCTAATTCACGCATACGTTGTAGGATTGCGTGTGTTTCGTTAAGTGCACCCTCAGCTGTTTGGATTAAAGATACTGAATCTTGAGCATTTTTAGTTGCCATGTCAAGACCGCGGATTTGTCCACGCATTTTTTCTGAGATTGCTAAACCAGCAGCGTCATCGCCAGCACGGTTGATTTTGTAACCAGAAGATAATTTCTCAAGGTTTTTTGCAGATTGTGCGTTGTTGAAGCCTAAGTTACGGTGTGTGTTTAAAGCTGAAATGTTATGTTGAATTCTCATTTGGAATTCCTCCCTGAATGTTTTTTTGTCATTCCACATCCTTGTGGAATGCTGTTGGCTTTGGACGTATTATGTACTTCCACTGCCTTACACTATCTATATCGTACCTATATAGAAATGTTTAATAGTTTTTAGCGAAATTTTATTTATTTTCAAGAAAAAATAAAAACTTACTTTTCAATTTTTATAAGAGCTCTTGAAAAGCAAGTCTTAAAAGAAAAACAAAAACGCCTATTACTCAAAAGAGATTATAGGCTCAGATTTTATTTTCTCTTTAATTGTTCTAATAAGTTTGAAGCTACGTTTAACGCTTCCTTGTTTTGTTGTTGAATTGCTTCGAATACTTCTGCACGATGAACCTTTACTGTTTTTGGGGCCACAATGCCGAGCTTCACTTGGTCGCCTTCAACCGATAGAATTTTCACCTCTACATGGTCACCTATCATTATTGATTCGTTCTTTTTCCTTGAAAGTACAAGCATTATTTAACACTTCCTTCAAGAGCACTTAGCGAAAAGCGTAACGGATAAGCCTTACTGTCACTTAATATAATCTGCTTGCCCACTTTCTTCTTCATATTAATGACAACTGGTGCAAGTAGATTCATTGTAGAGTCACTTAATTTTTCTTTTAATGTCACGATTGCATATGTAACAATATCCTCTTCCTGATCAGCAGCGAGTACATTACTATCTTCCATTGAAAGGTCAAATGCATAATTAGGTTTGAATACAAATGGATAAGCAACAATAAAACTAAGTTCAGCAGTTTCAATCGCTTGTAATAGCGCCAGTGGTAAGTCTTGATCAAGAGGGAGTAACACAAACTTCGTAACATCTTGAAACCCTGGAATACCTTCTGGGAATGTTATAATATCCTTATTCGTTATTTCTACTTCTCCTAAAAATTTCGTTGCGATTTTCATATAGTTAATGTTCTCCTTTATACAATCACGTCAGTTTGAACAGATGGTCTTTGCACCATTGTACCAGTTACTTTTCCAGGTGTGTATTCATGAATTGGTTTGTTCACTTTTACGTCAATTTTTGGTTCTCTTCTTTGAATATTAATATCAGTTGTACCTGGTGTATAATCAATTTTTACTGACCCTATTGATGGCACAAAATTAATGTTAAATTGTACGCGATGGGGGCCGTGATTTTGTTTCGCGATATTTTGGATAGTTGCGCGCCCTTGGTCTTTACCAGCACTTTCCATCATTTGTCGCCCTTCTCTTGCTCTTCGTGCCATCCCTTGCAGAGCCTCCTGTTTCCCTTTTTGTGCATAATTAGCACTTGATTCAAGTGGACCTATTAAACCTAAGTCCCGTCTCGCCTGTGAAGAATCAATACGGAGTGCACCACGCGTCGTATGTATTTCAAGAATGGCTGCTGGCTGTTCAATATGTTGCGTTGCTCTCGGTTGTTTAATGTACTGCTTCGGTTTGGAAATATCAAGATCCATTTGAGCATCGGTTGTACGAATTTGAATTTGCGGGAGTCTCATTTACTCCTCTCCTTTCAAGAAAAGCGTCTGAACATAATAATGTCCAAACGCTTAAAAATCATCTGATAAAGTCAACTAATGTTTGTTGAATAATTTTAGCGCCCACCGATAATGCAGCCTGATGAATTGATTCATGTGTAACCATTTCAGTAATAGCTTTTGAATAATCAACAGACTCGTTATCCCTCAACTGCTTCGTTACATTGACCTCACGTATACCAAGGCGATTTTCCATCATCTCTAAGCGATTTTGACGGGCACCGATATCGGCTTGTGCATCTAGGACTTTATTATGCATTGTTGTAATATCATCGTTGGTACTGGAAGACGAAACACCACCAAGCATATTACCAATTTCTTCACCTGTTTTTGTTGAATCACCTAGTAAGTCTGAAATTTTCCCCATCATATCATCAATATTTTTAAATAAATCCTTACCTGGTGTATTTACTGGGATTTGAATACCATCATATATTTCAATATTCACTGCATTTCCGTTAATAGCAGGATCGACTACTTTACCACTTCCGCCTGGTATAAAAAGTGGCTGATTTGTGTTTGTTCCACTAAATATGTAACTGCCACCAATATTCGTATTACCCACATCCTGTATCTGTTGGCGAATTTGATCAATTTCCATTTTTACTTTTTCACGTTCTTCAGGGGTATTTGTATCGTTTGCTGCTTGAATAACTAGTTCGCGAACTCGCTTCATTTGTTCGCCAACCTGATTAAGAGATTCATCTGTCGAATCTAACCAGCTTCCTGCCGTAATCATATTCCGAGTATATTGTTCTACTTTAGCTAAATCTCGACGATAGCCCATACCCTTTACTGCAACTACTGGGTCATCGGATGGACGAGTGATCTTTGAACCAGAATTGATTTGATCTTGGAGCTTAGACATTTTACCATAACTGTTATTTAAATTTCGTAGCATGTTACTTGATAACATTGATTGTGTTACACGCATGTTGAAAAAACTCCCTTCTTTTAAGTTAATACATCGGTCCTTGATTACTTGATTTTAATGTTATAAACCAACTCGGCCCATACCGTTAATAATTTTATCCAATGTTTCATCGACAACCGTAATCATACGTGCATTTGCATTATATGCTTGTTGGAAAGTAATCATATTTGTCATTTCTTCATCTAAAGAAACAGCACTTACAGAATCACGGCTTTTGAACACCATTTCAAGTTGGGATTCTGACGAGGCTGCTAAACGCAATGCTTCTTCACCATCTACACCAACTTTTCCGATAATCGCTTGATAGAATGATTGTAAGCTTGCATTATCTATATCTGCATATAATTTATGTTGCATATTGGCAAGCTCGTAAGCATTTTTACCATTTCCTTCTTCTGTTGGGTTAGATGAAGCAGCTAATAGGTTAGGATTTTTAGAGATATCTTCATTAACCTTAATTCCACCAGCACCAGTTCCTTCAAAGAAAACGCCGCCCGGTTTCGAAGCATTGGTGATGTTTCCATTCGCATCTTTTTCTTCAAGGGTATAACCTTTTGCATGCTGCGCATTGAATTCTTTAATAAATGCATTGGCTAATTGATCTAATTTTTGTAAAGTTTCTGGGTAGTATCCTTTAATATCACCACCCGTACTTTGATAACCAAACGAATTAATAAGTGAAAGTAATTTCCCTTTTGATGCTTCAAAGTCTTGCTGTTTAATGGCTGTTTGTGTACTAGTGACAGCACCTGCTTCGTGCGCATCTAAAGATTCCAATCCTGTTAATTGTAATTCAGAGAAAGAATTTGTAATATCGTCGCCTGTCACCTTTGTACCATTTGTACCCATTGCTGTAAATTGAGCGAAATCTTTACCGTTTACTAGATCTCTGACAACACCATCTGCGCCTTTAAATGTAATTTTTAAACTACCCTCTGCAACCTCTGATGCTAAACCACCAGAAGGGATACGTTCAATTGATACTGGTATATATTCATTTAATTTATCAACTAGAGTATCACGAACATCATATAAATCATTTGGTACATGTCCACTAGGTTCAACCTCTTGAATCTGCTTATTTACAGCAGCAATCTGTTTTAGGATGGTATTAATTTGGGTTGTTGAAACATTAAGTTCATTCCCAAGATTGCCTTGAATCATTTTTAATTGTTTATCAAGGTAATTAAAAGATTCAGCTAAGTGCTCCGCACGACTAATGGCTACTCGACGTGAAGCACCATCTGCAGGCTTTGTCGCAACATCTTGAAGTCCCTTCCAAAACTGTTCGAAAGCTTTATCTAAACCAAATTCCGAAGGTTCATTCATAACATCTTCCATTTGGGCAATAGCATTTGTTCTAGATTCCCAGTAACCTAACTTATTTGTCTCTTGACGATATTGGCGATCAATAAATTCACTGCGAATACGTTGAATTGAACTCGCTTCCACCCCAGTACCGAGATGTCCTGGATAAGTTGGTTGGTTTAATCCAGCAGTTGGAAAACCAGGTGTTGCCTGCATGTTTACTCGTTGGCGTGAGTAACCTAATGTGTTGGCATTGGAAATATTATGTCCTGTTGTGTATAAAGCTGTCTGTTGTACGAAGAGGCCACGTTTACTTGCTTCTAGACCCATAAATGTTGAGCGCATGTTTCTTCCTCCTTTGTTAGGCTTGTGAATCGAAATATGATTTTTTTGCTATGTTATTTGTGCCGAGAACCTCGTTGCTAGAGTAGTTCATTTGCTCTGTACGAGGTCTGACAGCATCTAATGTTAGGTTGACAATTTGTAGTGACTGGAACACGAGCTTTTGATTTAAATCATTTTGTTTGCGTAGGTCATTGATAATTTGCAATAAGCGTTCGCGAACTACTGATAATGTTGATTTGTCCGTTTGTTGTTCAGCAGCCTCGATGACGTCCGCCACAGTTGTTTTGTCAGTAGAAGCAAGTCCCTTTGCTTCAAGGTAGTCCGTTACCTGTTTCTGACGCTGTTGTTCGAGTTTCTCGATGGCCGCTACGTGTGCCTGCTCATCCTTGAGCAATTGGTCTAGTGCTTCAATATCGCCAGCTTTAATGATTTCTGTTTTTTTTAAGGCTAGTTCAAGTAAGCTTTTATGCATTCTCTCTAGCATCGTTAATGTAGAATTAATCGCTTCTACAGACATTTCGCTATACACCCTTTCTGCTATACCTTAGAAACGATAATATTTCAGCATATCCTCAGCTACTTTACGAGCATCTACTTTGTATTCTCCAGAATCAATGTCTTTTTTCAGCTGTTGAACACGGTCAGCTCGCTCCGTATTGTAGGTTGAAACACTTTTCATGTCTTGAGCAGCTTTTGAAATCTCGATTTGATCTGCAAAAGATGTTTTGTTTGTATCGGATTTAACATTGCGAACTTGGTTTTTATAGGCGTTCACCGCATTAATTCCATATGTTGTAATTTTCATCTTAAAACCCCCCGTCTAAAATCTTATCTTACTATTATTTCGGATTGTCTCACATAATGTTAAGTTTTCACATATAAAAAAGTGTGCTAATTTTGTTTAAAATTAACACACCTTCTATTATTAACGTTTTCGGTCTGCATGATATGTGACACGATCGCGTTGCTCTACACTATCACGGAATTCCTTAGCCGCTTCAAAAGTACGTAAATCTGCTTTTAATTCATCCTGACATTTAGTACAAAGCTTACCTGTTGTCGTCAAATGACCACAGTTATCACATGGATAGCCTAAGTTAGGAAACATCGCTGGCTGCAAGCGGCCTTTACGAACCCATCTATATAGTAGCTCTTCCTCAGCACCCGTTGCTTCTACAATACGTTCCACTGTTGCAGCACGGTTCTCACGTTTACGAAGAAAGCGATATACGATCTGATACAGTTCTTCTTCTGATTGTGCACATTTATGACAAACTTCTCGTACCCCTGTATAATTAAAAAACTCATTACATTTTGGACAATTTCGAACTTCTGCCATCTGCTTTTCCTCCTCTAACAAGATATCTTATCTACGAATGCTATACCCATCATCTATTATACATAATACATTGGAAAATTCATCCTTCAATTAATGTGAAGTATCGGACATTTTTTGCACCTGCTTGCATTAAAACATCTGCAGCATGCTGTAATGTGGTTCCTGTAGTTTTTATATCGTCAAATAGAAGGTAATCTTTATGTTCTACATTTGCGCCCGCTTTTAAGCGAAATAGAGGAGCTGCACATAAGCGCTGTTCTCTATTTTTGGAGCCTTGTGTTTCCGTTGTTGTCTTTTCGAGCAGCTGTATATATGGTATATCAGCTGCCTTTAATAATTCATTAGTATGCGAGAAGGTGCGCTCTTGTTGTTTGATGGGATGCATGGGGATTGGTAAAATGATCGCCTTTTCTTTATTAAAACGAGCATACAGCTCCTGCCGAAATACTTTGGCCAGAGCTACATCTTGTAGGAATTTGAACTGGTGTAAATAGTCTTTCATGGCCACATTATATTGATAGAGTGCAGTAGCTGACTGTGAATGTTCAAAGCGAGCAGTGCATCTTGTACATATAGTTGGAGTAAATTGCTTTATTAATAGCGTTTTCCAAGTAACTGAAGTTTTCAATAGCTGTGAGCACAATAAGCAATGCGATTCCGTTTTTTTCATTCAGAAAATCCTTCCTTATTATAAAAGAAGATTTTTGCACATGCCTCGTCCATCTCTGTCGTGATACCATGGTGAAAGAATACGACGTCCCCGTTTGGATATTGACTATTTCGTCCAACTCGTCCAGCGATTTGAATTAGTGCATTTGCGGTAAATATAGAGGATTCTGCACCAATAACTGCCACCTGCACATTACTAATGGTAATACCTCTCTCTAATATGGTGGTCGTTAAAAGTCCGGGTACTTGATTATTTCGGAGCATCCCTACTTTCTCTTTCCGATCCGGATCTTCTGCATGCACAGCTAGTATGTTTTCATTTACTAGCTGAAATAGAGGTGCTGCTTTATGCATGAGGGCGATTGTAGGGAAAAATAGTAAGAATGGTTCCTTTCGTTCAAGGCGTTCTTCTGTCCATTTTATTAACTTCTTAGGAATTTTTCCTTGTTTGAAGCTTTTATTGTAGCCCCATAAAGCACGAAACTGAGGGACTGGTAATGGATGATTGTGAAAGCGTTTGGGGATGAAGGAATAGCTTTCTTGTTGGAAAGCATTGCGTAATTTGTGTGATGGCGTTGCGGTAACAAATACGATAGGTGCCTCTTCCTTTTTGGCCTTTTCCACTGCTCTTTGTAGAGTTTCATCAATAGTATACGGAAAAGCATCAGCCTCATCTACGATCATAACATCAAAGGCGCTCTCAAATCGGTAGAGCTGATGAGTTGTGGCAATAATAAGCTGGGCATAAGCATTCTGCTTCGTTACACCACCATATAATGCATGAATAACTGTCTTAGGGAATACTTGTTGAAAGCGTGGATATAGCTCTAATACTACATCAGTGCGTGGTGTAGCAATACAAACACGTAAACCCCGCTTTAATGCACCATGAACAGTTGGAAAAAGCAACTCAGTTTTTCCTGCCCCACATACAGCATGAATAAGATGGGAGCGTTTCGCTTGTACACTTGCTAGCATCTCACTTGCAGCCTGCTGCTGGAGTTTAGTCAACTGCCCTCCCCACTTTAATGTATGCTTTCTCATTTTGATTACTTGAGGGCCTGTCCAAATCATCAACTGCGCACAGCTACTAACCCTACCCATTCGAATACAATGTCGACAATATAAACATTGCTGCTGACATTTTGAACATTCGAATATCGTGAATAAATGTGGGTCTATATTGTGGCAACGATTGCATTTTATGATTGGCTTCATTTGAATTCCCTCTATTATATGGAGGTAATTTCGCTTCATTGCTTCTTCGATATCTGCAGTTAAAAATGGAGAATGGTTTTTTAACCAAATTCGCCCCTCATGAAAATCACGTAAAGCTGGTGGCAACAGCCAACCTTTGTATCTCAAGATGAACTCTCCCTTCATGGAAAAAAGCCTCTACTGTTGAGTAGAGACTTTCATCGGTTACGTTTATTTTTTTGTCCAACCTAAGCCCATTGATCCTTCCCCTAAATGAGTACCAATAACTGGACCAAAATAACTTAATTTAAAGTTGACGTTCGGGTAGGTTGCGGCTAATTGTTCTAGCCATTCTTGCGCTTCTGCTGGGCAATTGCCGTGAATGACCACAGCATCCATAGCATTATACTTTTTAGCATCCTCAGCTAACAGTTCCTCCGCACGCTTTAAAGCTTTTTTACGTGTTCGGATTTTTTCAAAAGGTACTATTACCTTGTCCACAAAATGAAGGACAGGTTTCACTTGTAAAAGTCCGCCGATTAAGGCTGCCGCAGAAGATAAACGCCCACCACGTTGTAAATGTGCTAAGTCGTCTACAATGAAGTAAGCACGAATATACTGCTGCATGTCCGCTAATGCTGCAAGTATTTCTTTGGCTGAATAGCCCTCTTTCGCCATTTCAGCTGCTCTTAAAACGTAAAAGCCTTGAACAGCACAGGATATTTCACTGTCAAAGGCATACACATCAATACCTTCCACCATCTCGCCCGCCTGCACTGCGCCTTGATATGTTCCACTAATTCCACTCGATAAATGGATGGAAATAACCTCATCATAATCCTTTGCTAGCTCATCGAAAAGAGCGACAAATTCTCCAATTGGAGGCTGTGTTGTTTTAGGGAATTCTTTGGCACCACGCACCTTATCATAAAATTCCGATGCTGTGATATCTACTTCTTCTGCAAATAATTGGCCTGAGATATTAACGCTTAAAGGTATCATATGAATGTTAAAGCGTGCACGTTCCTCAGCCGTAATATATGCAGTACTATCTGTTACAATTGCCGTCCTCATCTATGTCCACTCTCCTATGATTCATAGTTTACAATCTATTTCATCTTGGTGCAATTGTTGTTGGGTTTCTCACATATTTAGAATAAAAACAAAAAAGAAATGAATGTGATGAAGGACGAACGTATATTTTACGTTTTGGTCATTCGACAATGAGCTAGTAGCAAACTAGCCTCCATTTCACATTCATTTCCTATGTATAGGAGGCGTATCTTCATTCAATTCTATATTGAATGAAAATCGCTCCTCTTAATTGCCTGTACTTGACTGTGAGTCATCACCAATATAAAAGACGCTTGTTACTTTCCAATCATCATCTTCTTTGACAAAGACCGTTACCTGTCGTCCTGCGCTTTCATGCTCGACATTTGTTTCGAGTTGAAGAGAATGCATTTTCATGTTGGCAAATACTTGAGCTTCTTCTGACTCATATTTGGCAATCGTTACATTTTCGACATCACGCTTTATATCAAATTGATCGAACACTTCCGTTGCATATGCTTTTTCTTCATCATATTTAAAACCCTTTGGATTTTTCGAAATCGTTTTCATATATCGGTCGATTTCTTCCGCATTTAGGGCTGCAATATACTCTTCGAAAGAAGCTAAAATAGCTTTTTCATCTGCTGCTGGTACGTTTTCTGCTTTTTCTACATTACCGCCCATCATCTCAAAGCCAACGGTACCATCCTCTATTACCTTTTCTCGATCGTCATCACTAATCTTTTCTTCTTTATTACTACATGCAGTTAAAGTGAATACAAATAAAATTAAAACTGCTAGAAAACTTTTCTTTAACATCACAAAACCTCCCGCGCATATTGTAGCATATAAATGCTGTCGTAGGAATTTTGTTGTGCTTTTTCAACATTTAAGTGCTACATCTTCCTTATGACGAATTCGGTAGTAAAATGTTGCATGATCTGACATTTTCCATATTTAATACCTAGTAACAGGACGAAAGAGCAATGTTACAAATTTGTGAAAGGCGAACCACTACCTTCAACAAGTATTTCAAATATTTACTAAAAAACAATAAAAAACTGTTTTAAAAACTACTTCTATACAAAGTAGCTTTTAAAAACAGTTTTAACAATTATCGTACTTCAACCCAACCATTTTTAATGGCTGTTACAACGGCTTGTGTACGGTCATTCACATTCATTTTTTGTAAGATGCTTGATACATGGTTTTTAACTGTTTTTTCAGAGATAAACAGCGTCTCACCAATTGTACGGTTTGATTGGCCATCTGTTAAAAGCTGTAATACTTCACATTCACGTTTCGTTAATAAATGGAATGGACGGCGAATTTCCGTTTGGTGGAAGTTACCTTTATTTTCATGTTCTGAAAGTCTTTTGAACTCTGCCACTAAATTTTTCGTTACTTTTGGATGTAAGTAAGACCCACCGTTTGCAACAACTTTAATAGCCTCCACGATTTCATCTGCATCCATTTCTTTTAACATATAGCCAAGAGCGCCTGATTTTAATGCATGTGTCACATATGTTTCATCATCATGTATGGACAGCATAATGACCTTCGCATCTGGAAATTCATTAATTAACTCTGATGTTGCTTCTACACCATTTTTGCCTGGCATGTTAATATCCATCAGTACTACATCTGGTTCGTTTTCAGCATATAACGTCACCACATCTGTACCATCGTCACCTTCTGCTACTACGTCAAATGTATCTTCAAAATCTAAAATACGTTTTACTCCTTCGCGGAATAGCTGGTGATCGTCTACAATAATAATCTTTGTCATTTGTCTTTACCCCCTAAATTTCTGCAACAGTTACTTTACTTCTAACGGAATTTTAAATAACACCGTTGTACCTCGGTTGATTTCACTAGTAATAGTAATTGTACCATTTAAAATTTCAATACGTTCTTTCATTCCTAAAATCCCAAAGGAATGGTCTTTCACTACTTGTTGGTCAAAGCCTATACCATCATCTTTAACAACAATATTAACAGCATCTTTTAACCACTCAAGCTTTACCCAAATGTCTTTACATTTTCCATGCTTCATGGCATTTGTTACGCACTCTTGCACTAGACGGAAAATGGATACTTCATAATTGGAAGGTATACGTTTTTCTGTACTTCTCGATTGGAAATGAATGTCGACACCTGGATTATATTCAGTGACTGTTGATAAATACTTCTTTAATGTCGGAATAATTCCCAAATCATCAAGTGCCATTGGTCGTAGATCATAAATAATACGTCGCACCTCAGATAATGCGTTTCGCACCGTTTTCTTTAAATCAGCAATTTCTGCTAATGCATTTTCTATGCCTTTTTCACGATACGTTCTATCTATTAGATCAGTGCGCATTAGTACATTTGCAAGCATTTGAGCAGGTCCATCATGAATCTCTCTAGACAAACGCTTACGCTCCTCTTCTTGAGCTGCAATAATACGTATCCCAAAATCTTGCTTCATTTTTGCTTGTTCAAGCGCTAAACCAACATTTTTTAAATCTGAAGTTAAGTAATTCAAAACGACATTTACCTGATTGACAATATGATCAGCACGTTCAATCGTATCGAGTAATCCTCTTAATCTTCTCTCTAGATCATCTCTTTTATCGCGTAGCTGTTTTTCTTGCGTTCTAATAACGGAGAGCTTTACTTGAAAATCATGTGCAGTTTCATATGCTTCTCTAACTTGTTCTTCGGTATAATTATCAAAAGCTTTACTTACTAAGACAAGTCTTTGTTTAGCAAGCTGCGTACTTTTTTCCAATGCATCGCCTTCATCAATTACAATTGATATTTGTTTTCGAACAATTTCTAGCTCTTTTTGCATATCTTCAAAGCTTCTACGGCTTTGTTCGCTTATAATAAAGATATCATCCTTCGAGCTCATGATTGTATCTAACATTCGATTAAAAATGTCATCAAGCGACTTTAAATCGAAGGTATCATTTGAAAACATACTATACTCCCCAGTCTAATGTCTTATGATTACTTACTATTTTAATAGACCAAATTCTTATATTCCATAGTCTACACCTATTATAGCATTACCATGCTAAAATTTAATGCTTTTTCTTTACGAAAATTATAGAATAGAACTCTAGTTAAAAGGAGATTGATACGGATGAGAGAAAACTATTTAACAGTAAAAGGATATGGTGAAAGCGAAATTGTTATTTCTAAATCCCGCTTTCTCACTTATATAGAACGTGCAGAAACGGAAGAGGATGCAATTTCTTTTATAGATCGTATAAAAAAAATGCATCACAACGCAACACATAATTGCTCAGCCTATATAATCGGCGAACATGATAACATTCAAAAAGCGAATGATGACGGGGAACCTAGCGGTACGGCTGGCGTCCCTATGTTAGAGGTCTTAAAAAAACAAGGCCTAAAAGATACGGTAGTCGTTGTGACTCGCTATTTTGGAGGGATTAAACTCGGCGGTGGCGGTCTTATACGTGCATACGGAAAAGCAACAACAGAAGGTCTTATTGCCGCGCAAGTAGTTGAGCGCAAGCTTCATCATTTCATGAAAGTTGCCATTGATTACACATGGCTCGGGAAAGTTGAAAACGAAGTAAGAGGTTCGTCCTATTCGTTAGAGGACATCCGTTATTTAGAGGGTGTCGAAATCATCGTCTCTGTGCTAAAAGAAGAAGAGGAACAGTTCCGAAGCTGGATGACAGAAATCACGAATGGACAAGCATCCATCACATTCGAAGATGCTCAATTTATAGAATTTATTGTCAAATAAATAGTTTTAATTGTCGAAACTAAATATGCATAGTATAATTTTTTTGTTAGGCTATTTTTATGGACCACACGTTTACTTCTTTAGTAATTGAATAAAATTTAGCTTTATTGCATTATTATTCCTAATAATAAGAGGAGAATATATCCATTATGAAAAAAAGATCTGTTAATAAGCTCAAAAAGAGATCTTCTAAAGCTTCCTTAATTATAAAAGTTACACTACTCCTAGTTGCTAGCTTAGTGATTTGTGTTACTGCTTATGGTGTTTACCTTACAAAACAGGTAGAGCATGCGGCAAACTCAGCCCATGAAGTATTAGAAGGTCGGGAAGTTTCTAAGCTCCGTGAGGAAAAAGTAGAACCGGTACATGATAATGTTTCTATTTTATTTGTCGGAGTTGATGATAGTGATAATCGCGGACAAGGTTCTGATCATTCACGTTCGGATGCGCTTATTTTAGCAACGTTAAATAATAAAACACATACCATTAAAATGTTAAGTATCCCTCGTGATTCTTACGTTTATATTCCTAAAGTGGGCTATAAAGATAAAATTACTCATGCCCACGCGATGGGTGGAACGCTTACTACTATAGAAACAGTAGAACAATTATTCGATATCCCAATCGACTACTATGTACGTATGAACTTCAATGCCTTCATTGATGTTGTCGATGCTTTAGGCGGTGTTGAGGCAGAAGTACCGTATGCCCTACACGAATTAGACGAATTTGATAAGTTTACAATCAATTTACAGCCAGGACTACAGCATTTAAATGGTAGTGAGGCACTGGCCCTTGCAAGAACACGTAAACAAGATAGCGATATCGAACGTGGTAAACGTCAACAGGAAATTCTTTCAGCTATAATTAAAAAAGTAGCATCTGTTGGTTCCATCACAAAGTATGATGATGTGATTAAAGCACTTGGTGATAATATGAAAACAGATATGACATTTACTGAAATGAAATCCTTCTTGTCATACTTATCAAAAGGCGCTCCACGTATCGACACTTTAAATTTGGAAGGTACAGATGATATGTCTACTGGTATTTATTATTATCAGCTAAATCAGGATTCTGTGGAAGAAACAAAGGAAATATTTAAAAACCACCTTGGCCGAAATGAAGAATCATCAAGCCTAACATCAAGTGGTAGCAACAATACAGGAACTGATAGTGCTGCTAGCGATGAAAATTCAGTTGTAGAATAATCAGTTCGTATAACAATAAGACCCTTCAGATCATAGACAAAATTTTGTCTATGATCTTTTTTTACTTCTAGCCAAGGCCATTTTTAGTATAAGTCTCCTGCTCTTTTCCATACACCCTAACGACCATACGAGCAGCTTTAGGGTTGTTGTTTCTTTTCCCTCTAATCCGTTACTTCAAACAGCTATCAGTAAGTATTAATAATCAATAAACCTCCATAATAAAATTTCAGAAGCCAATGATGGAAAAACATACCACCAAATGCATTGCGTATCGACGGTTTACCCAGTCAAAAGCTATCGAGAAGTTCTCTCGTCTCTTTCATATGGCTCTCAAATCAAATATTAACTTCAGCCATAGTCCTTTTAAGCTGCCTGCTATGCTCCCAGTCTAAGTTCTGGACTGAGGCTTAATTTCATTGTTATTGTTAAAAGAAAAAATACTAAAGGCACACTCAAAAAATTAAGTGTGCCTTTAGTATTTAGTATTATTTCACAAAGCTTTATTTACTGAAACTCCGTACAAAATTTAATAATGGTTTGTAGTTTTTACCAGCAAGCCCGATAATTTCTACAAATATTTCAATGGCTGTTAGGATAACAGCGACAAGTAAAATTGCTCCCCATACTTTTGCCATTGAGAAAATAATAGCGGCTAATCCAAACATCACGGCAATTCCGTAAATAAGAAGGACAGTTTGACGATGTGTGAAACCCATATCCAGTAAACGATGGTGTAAGTGGGATTTATCTGGATCAGACCATTTCTTCTTCATACGGACACGACGAACAATCGCAAAGAACGTATCAGAAATCGGTACACCAAGAATAATAATTGGGATGATTAAAGAAACGAACGTAACATTTTTAAAACCAAGTAGCGCTAGCACAGAAATCATAAATCCAAGGAATAGTGCTCCTGTATCACCCATAAAGATTTTGGCTGGGTGGAAGTTATAAAATAAAAAGCCAAGTGAAGCTACAGCTAATATGGCTGCTATTGCTAAAACAAACATATTACTCATAATAAATGCCATGACTGCTAATGTAATCAGCGCTATCGTGGAGACACCAGCCGCTAAACCATCTAAGCCATCAATTAAATTTACAGCATTTGTTATCCCGACAATCCAAATAATTGTTAATGGAATACTTAGTAATCCAAAATCTAATGTACCTAAAAACGGTAAGTTTACCATATCAATTTGAATGCCGCCTACAAAAACAATAATGAGTGCCGCACCTAGCTGACCAAGCATTTTTGCTTTAGCAGAAATCTCACGCATATCGTCAACAACGCCTGTCGCAACTATAATACAAGCACCAATAATAATCGCTATTAAATAATCGCTATTGCCATTTTTAGTTTGAATTAAATAAGAATATAAAATTGTTACACCAATTATAAATGCAAGGAAAATTGCCAAACCACCAAGTCTTGGCATAATTCGAGCATGTACTTTTCGATAGTTTGGTGCATCCACTGCACCTATTCTAAATGCTAAACGTTTCACTAATGGAGTTAACAAAATGGATGCAACGAATGCTGCTATTAAAGACACGTAAATCATGTCTCTCCTCCTCAAAAAAATAATCTACATTGAAATCCAAATTGATTATAGCACGAACAAGCATTGAAATATACTTTTTCTAAACATTTTCCACGATTTCACAAATATTTTGTACATTTTAGCATTCATAGATTCCTATATAGTCAATTGTAGTCACCTTAAGTAAAATTTGATAGAATAATGGTGTGTCTAACATTTAGACAACATTAAAGGAGCGTATATTTCATGTTCTCAATTTTCAAAAGTAACAAAGAGCAAACAAGTGCTCGTCAATTAAAACGCTACTACAAAATAGTAGATCAAATTAATAATCTTGAAGAAAAGTATGTTGATAAGTCAGATGCTGAATTAAGAGAGATGACTTTTATTTTCAAAAATCAATTGGAACAAGGTGAGCCTATTACATCGATCATCCCAGACGCATTTGCTGTTGTACGCGAAGCCTCAAAGCGTGTATTAGGAATGCGTCATTTTGATGTGCAGCTTATCGGTGGTTTAGTGTTAACAGAAGGCAATATTGCTGAAATGCCTACAGGTGAAGGTAAAACACTAGTTGCCTCCCTTCCCTCTTATGTACGTGCATTAGAAGGTAAAGGCGTTCATGTCATCACCGTCAATGATTACCTAGCAAAACGTGACTTTGAGCTTGTTGGTCAAATTCATCGTTTCCTTGGCCTAACTGTTGGTTTAAATATTCCGATGATGGAAGCTGATGAGAAAAAAGAAGCCTATAATGCAGATATCACATACGGTGTGGGTACTGAATTTGGTTTCGACTATCTACGTGACAATATGGCCTATAGCTTAGCAGATAAAGTACAACGTCCTTATCATTTCGCTATTATTGATGAAGTGGATAGTGTATTAATCGATGAAGCTAAAACACCATTAATTATTGCTGGTAAGATGCCTTCAAATGATGAATTACATCGCATCGCTGCAATGGTAGCTAAACGTTTCAAGAAAGATGAAGATTATGATTTTGATGATGAAACAAAAGCTACTTCCCTTACGGATAAAGGTATTGAAAAGGTTGAAGCTGCTTTCAATGTTGATAATCTGTATGATTTAGAACATCAAACACTTTTCCACTACGTCATCCAAGCTGTTCGTGCACATGTAATGTTCGAACGCGATGTAGATTATATTGTCAAAGATGACAAAATTGAGCTTGTCGATATGTTTACAGGTCGTATATTAGAAGGCCGCTCACTTTCTGACGGTTTACATCAAGCAATTGAAGCTAAAGAGGGCGTTACGATTACGGATGAAAATAAATCAATGGCACAGGTCACAATTCAGAACTATTTCCGTATGTATCCGAAGCTTTCAGGGATGACGGGTACAGCAAAAACACAGGAAAAAGAAATCCGAGAAGTGTATGGCATGGAAGTTATACAAATCCCAACCAACCGTCCTCGTCAGCGCGTCGATCAGCCTGATATTATTTTTAGCACACAAGAGGCAAAATATAAGTATGTGGCTGCTGAAGCTAAAAAACGTCATGATAAAGGACAACCCATCTTAATTGGTACAACATCGATCTTACAGTCTGAAACAGTCGCTGAGCATTTGAAAAAGGAAAAATTAACATTCCAATTATTAAATGCCAAAACCGTTGAGCAAGAGGTTGAGCTTATTTCACAAGCAGGTCAAAAAGGGCGTATTACAGTAGCGACAAATATGGCCGGTCGTGGTACGGATATCATGCTAGGTGATGATGTTCACGAACTTGGTGGATTATATGTCATTGGTACAGAAAAGCATGAAAGTCGTCGTGTAGATAATCAACTTCGTGGTCGTTCTGGTCGCCAAGGAGACGTAGGCGAAAGCCGCTTCATTCTCTCTATTGAAGATGATATGTTCCGCCGCTATGCAAAAGAAGAAGTTGAAAAATTCTCTGCTAAAATGGTTGTGGATGAACAAGGCATTATTCAAAATAAAGAGGTACAGGAGCTAATAGACCGTACTCAGCGTATTGTCGAAGGATCTCAATATGGCATGCGTGAATATAACTTAAAGTTAGATGATGTCATTAATGATCAACGTACTGTGCTTTACGGACTGCGAGATAAAATTTTAGCTGGGGAAGATTTGTTAGAACAACTAAAACAAATGTTATATGAAACAGTGGACTTTGCCGTACGTGACGCAACTCCAGATGATATACCTTCGTTCGAGTGGGACTATGATGGTATAGAGACAAGTCTAAATAGCCTCTTCCTAACTCCTATTTCAGTTGATAGAGAAGTTGGAAAGGTTATACCTATCTTAGATTCACTACAGAAACCTGTGGATGCATTAACTGCAAAAATGGACATTTTTGCCGAGAATGATCAAGTTATTAGTATTATTCCACAAATCATGCTAAGCAACATAGACAACGGATGGATCAGACATTTAGAAGCAATGAGCCACCTAAAAGAGGGTATTGGCCTTCGTCATTATCAACAAGAGGATCCTATGCGTATTTATCAACGTGAAGGCTTAGAGTTATTCGCTAAAAACTTCCAAGCTTTACGTCGTTCTATCATTATAGAAATAATAGGATACATGAAAACAATTGAAGAGCAACAGGAGGAAAAATAATGGGCTTATTTTCGTTCTTTAAAAAATCAGATAAAGTAGTTCAAGAAAACACAATCGATTCAGCAGATTTACTAGGAAGTACGGTTACAAATAATGGAAACGCTGAGATAGTTGAAACAAAACTTTCGTTCCACCCAGATTGGGTTGTCCCTCAAGAGCAACAATACATTTTTAATTTTCTTGCAAATGAACTAGAGCCGTTGAAACCCAATCAACTATCACTTTCTTCAATTAGTATTGAAGAGGATCGCTCTGGTAAATGGCAAGTGCGTGCATTTTTCCGGTCTTCTCTTTCTGAAGCAATTGAGCTTGGAGAGATCGAACTATTTATTATGGATAAAAACGATAAGCTTGTAGCTTCTAAAAAATTCGACTTTAAAGCTCTTGGAACAATCCCTGCTAAAAGTGCTCGTCCATGGGTATTCGAATTTGAAAAATCAGTTATTCAAGTAGATGAAGTACCAGAAGAGGGCTGGAAACTGGCTTTCAATCTTGTATCCTTACGCGAACATCAATTAGAACTTGATTCTACATGGGAAGAACAGCTACCAGCCGAACAAAAAGAAGAGCTTGCCAAGATCGTTAAAACTTTACCGAAATTAGGAGACACAGAAGTAAACTTTACTGGTTTGCAAGCTAAATTTATGAATAATGGTAGTTTAAACGTCTCTATCTTTATTCGAAATGGACACAATAAAGCTATAAATTTGGAGCAACTGCCTCTTGAAATTATTGACGCTAGAGGAAAACAAATCGCAAAAGGTTCCTTTAAAATGGATCCTATTTTAACCGTCCAACCTAATTCAACAAAACCTTGGACATTTATTTTCCCCACTGAATTAGTAAATCCAAAAGGCGCGGATCTTTCCCGTTGGACAGCACGTGTAACCCAATAATAAAAGGCCCCTTCTCTAAAAGAGGGGGCTTTTTCAATTTCTCACTAAACAAGCGATCTGCCTTAGCAAAAATTGCTTGTTTTTTATTTCACACTTTCAAACCGTTTATAGGCTACTAGTTTAGAAGACCAGTATGGATACGTAACATCTGAAATTTCTACACCATCTGTACCCGCATGGACAAATTTATTATCCCCCAGGTAAATACCCATATGAGAAATGCCTTCTTTATACGTGTTCTCGAAGAATACTAAATCGCCAGGCACTGGAATTTGTACAGATGTAGTATTGCCATTATAATATCCTTCACTACTTGCTCTTCCTATTTTTAAACCGCCCTGATTAAAGGCATAGAAAATAAAGCCACTGCAGTCAAGGCCTACAGGAGTATTTCCTCCATATAGATATGGTGTACCAACCAATGTCTGAGCTACTTCTACTGTTTTCTTATAAATAGCTTGTCCATTAGTTGTAGGATCATTTGTTGTTACTTTTGATGGTGTACCCGCATCTGAAGTCACATTATTATGTATCGAATCGCCCTCGGGAATGACTGCGCCTGGAGACACTTTTAACACTTGTCCAATAAAAATTGTGTCTTTCTCAAGCTTATTCCAATTCATAATATCCTTAATTGTCACATTATATTGCTTAGCAATTTTCGATAATGTATCCCCTTTCGCTACCGTATGAGAAGTAGTTGTTGGCTTTGTGGATGTTGATGGGACTGAAGGCTTTTTACTATCACTCGTTGCTTGCTTTTGAATTTCAAGCTGTTGAGCTACATAAATCGTATCTTTCGATAGATTATTCCATTTCATAATCTCTGAAATCGTTACTTGATGATTTTGGGCGATTTTAGATAAAGTATCGCCTTTTTGTACAGTATAAGTCGCAGCCTCTGCAGTTTGTAGAGTTAAAAATGAAGTGGCTAAAGTGCTTAAAACAAGAATTCTCCATTTTTTTGTTTTTTGCATACCAAAGTGCCTCCGTTCGTGCTAGAATATTTCCTTGTGTGTCTATCATACTAGATAATTATAGTATGAAAAATCGGAAATACTGACTATTTTTCAAACATTTTATCAAACTTATAGAAAACGACGAAATCCGACTATATTACAATAGTATATTCATTGCAAGATTTTGGTTCCTATGATAACATACACATCTGTATTTAAAATTTTTAGAAAGTTTTAGCTTTTCAATCTTAAAGGAGTTTTTATACTTATGAAAAACATCATGCATTTCATCAAAGGAAATTTAGCAGTAGGATTACTACTATTTGCCTTATTCTTGGGTGCTGGGAATATTATTTTTCCACCGTTATTAGGTCAGCAGGCAGGTGAAAATATCACAGTAGCCATGATTGGTTTCCTTATAACAGGTGTCGGTTTACCACTATTAGCTATCGTTGCTGTCGCAAAAGCAGGAGGCGATTTACAACTGCTCGCCAATCGTGTGAGTCCCGCTTTTGGTATACTCTTTACATCTATTGTATATTTAGCAATTGGACCATTCTTTGCCGTACCACGTACTGGATCAGTGTCCTATGAAATTGGAATTGCCCCTTTTCTTCCAGAAGTTATGAAGGACCATTGGGCACCACTTTTCATTACATCTATTTTGTTTTTTGCCTTAATTCTTTATTTATCCATTAACCCTTCGAAGCTTGTCGATCGAGTAGGAAAAATCTTAACCCCTGCCCTGCTTCTTGTGATTTTATTGTTAGCTGTCAAAAGCTTTATTTCTCCAATGGGAGAGCCAGGGGTCGCGGTCGGAAGCTATATTAATTCTCCATTTGCTGAAGGGTTTGTACAGGGATACTTAACAATGGATGTTCTGAGCGCACTTGTTTTCGGTATCGTTATTTTACAAGCATTACGCGATATGGGCATGACAGATAAGAAAAAACAAGTGAATACAACTATATTTGCCGGTGTCGTTGCAGCCATTGGATTATCTTTTGTTTATATCTCACTTGGTCATATCGGGAATACAAGTATTACTGCCATTGGTACTTCTGCTAATGGTGGAGATATTATTGCAAAATCAGCAGAAGTACTTTTTGGAAGTCTAGGAAGTATTATTTTGTCTGCGACTATTTTACTAGCTTGTATTTCAACAGCTGTTGGTTTACTAACTGCCAATGCACAATTTTTCCATAAGTTATTCCCAAAAATATCCTACAAAACATTCTTAATCGTTTTTACTATTTTTAGTACAGCCATTACTAATGTGGGACTTTCAACAATTATTAATGCTTCTCTACCTGTGCTGTTAATCATTTATCCAATAGCTATGGTATTGATGGTACTATCATTAGCGGATCATTTCTATAAAGGTGGACAAATTGTTTATATTTTAGCGCTAATCCCTACTTTCCTTGTCAGCTTATATGATGGATTAAAACAAATGAAAATTGAAATCACATCATATGAAAATATTCTTCAAGCCTTGCCATTATATGACCAAAACTTAGGATGGCTTGTACCAGCCATTGTCGGCGCATTCATCGGCTTTATTATTTACAAACTATTTAACAAACAAGCCTCTGCATAATAGAGCTTACATCTTCCACGGAATCTGCTAGCCAGCCATGTATTGCTAGCAGATTCTTTTTCTATTACATTAAACTCATCCACTATTCCTATCGTTCATGTATAATAAAACTAGATACTCAATTGTAAAATGTATCCATCCACTACCTGACAGGATCATACATTTCTATTGAGTGCTAGAAAAGAGGTGTCCAATGAAAAAATTAATATGTTCGTTCGTATTTATTCTAGGCTTCTTTCTCCTACCACTTACATCTACTCAGGCAGTTAGCCAGGAACAATCGTTAGTAAGAGAAATAAAGGAAATTATTCAGAATACGTATGTAGGGACGATCAATGGGAACTTAGAAAAGGCCACATCCATCGCAGAAATTATTGATATGCTGGATCCTTACTCCACCTATTTTACAAAACAAGAATTCGAGGATTATATGAATAGCATCAATCTATCAACCATCGGCATTGGTGTTGTTATTGAAGAGCATGAAGATGGGATTCATATTTTACAAGTAATTGAAGGCAGTGGTGCGTTTGATGCAGGCTTACAGGCTGGAGATATCATCATTGCTGTAAATGGTGAGTCTATTATTGGTCGCTCTACACAGGAGACCTCTTCTCTCTTAACGGGTCATGAAGGTAGTCAGGTGAAAGTAACACTTAAACATAGTAATGAAATGACAACTACGAAAACCATTACACGAAAAAAATTCACATTGCCAAATGTACAATCTGAATTATTGTTTGGACACGTTGGCTATATTTCACTTGCTTCATTTTCAGAAGATGGTGCTCAGCTTATCAAAAAAGCACTGATTGACTTAAAAAAGCGCGGTGCCAAATCGTTTATCTTAGATTTACAAAATAATGGTGGCGGTTATGTTACAACAGCGGAAGAACTTACAGGGCTATTTCCATCAGCAAAAGTTGCGTATCTATTAGAGGAAGCACATTCCTCTTATACTATACCAGCCGTTAAGCAAAATACTAAGTTTCCAGTAAATACACGTATTTTAGTCAATCGTTATAGTGCTAGTGCCTCTGAAATGCTTTCTGCATCACTAAAAGACCAGAAGGCCGCTATTTTATACGGTGAAACCACTTATGGGAAGGGAGCTATGCAAGGTTTTTATATGCTCCATGATGGAAGCTACTTAAAATTAACTGTAGGCAAATTTACAGGTCCTGCGCAGCAGACTATTCATGAAGTAGGTGTCAAACCTAATATTCAAACAACAACGGCGCCTATTTTCCAAGCACACTTTGATGCCATAAAGGAGCAATATCCTCAATATCAAAAGCTTTCAATTGGGAAAATGGCCTTTCAAACAGGAAATTTAACGATGAAACTACCTTCAACACTTGTATCGCAAATTGATAAAGGGCATGTTCAACTTATCGCTTTAGGAGCTGATGAAGTAGTAGCAACGACTAAAGTTGAAGGGCAAACATTAATTGTTACTCCAACAAGTCCTTTATCACTCGATCAGGAATATATGCTACTCATTCATCCGAAAAAGCAAAGCAAGGCACAAAAAGGCTATTATCAACATATAAAATTTGAAAATTAAGAAAAATCCTCTCGTCGATCTACATTACGATTGATGAGAGGATTTTTGTATCATTTCTTCAGTTTTCCAAAAATATAATTGTACAATATCGTTCGCTAGTTCTGCAGGCAATCTTTTTTGCTCCAGTAAATTGGTTAATATCAATCTCTCCATTGATCCAACTAAAGAATCTATTAAAATTTTAATATCCACACAATAACGTTGTAAGTCCTTGTCACAATCATAAAGATAAATAAGATGGATCAATTGTTGCGTTAACTGTGATTTTACTAAAAAAGCCTGCTTAGATTCTATAAAACCGATTTTTGATAGCTTCGGATTTTCGATTATATAGAAGAATAAATTTGACAGTTTTTGTTCTAAAATCGAAATAAATGCTTCTAATCCATTAGCCACACTATCAGAGGATTTACTATTCATCACTTCAAAAAAGCCACTCTGAAATTGTACATTTAAATCATTATAAAGTGCATCCTTGCTTTTAAAGTATAAATAAAAAGTAGGCTGTGTTACATTAGCAGCCTTCACAATATCACTAATTTTTGTATGGTGATATCCTTTATCTGAAAATAGCTCTATCGCTTTTTCAAGTAATAGTTGTTTGCTTCGTTCCCCATTCGAATTAAATTTTCTTCCCCTTGCCATACTTTCCACCTTATCTTAGTTTATAGTCGCCCTAATCCCTTAGCATCATTAATAGACACACTATTCTTAATCAAAAGTAACTAAATTTTCATAACAAGTACATATTTTATTCATGATTATACTCCATTGTATTATAATACACCTTCTAAATTTTTACTATAAATGATAGATTTATGATCATACTAAAAAAGCATATTTTTCGTAACTAATTGGAAAAAAATCACAATTACCCACACTATGAAATTATATCAATATATTTTACAAGAAAGCATTCCACTTGTTACGTTTCTCTTATAGATTGGCCTAAACATTCACTCTATCCTCCAATAGATTGCTAAAATTATATTAAAAAACTCCTTCCAATAAAGTAGAGCTTCTGTTTTAAGACAAAAATTTTACCATAAAACAAAACTACTATTTTGAAAAGTCCTTCTTTTTGAAAAAATATTTTTTATGGCTATTTTTAAATTTGAAAAGTCAATTGTGCCAATAGTTTACCCCCACAGTCATCCGTGCAAAAAAATTTTTTCTAAAAATCAAACCATTTTACTTTTCGAAAAAAGTGTTATAATCGCCAAGAATTTAAAATTTTCAATTTTGGAGGCATATAAATGGTATTACGTGATTTTTTCATTTACTTATCAGAGAACAAAATATTAAATAGCGCTGCTCAAAAATATGGTTTAAAAATGGGTGCTCAAAGTGTTGTGGCAGGCACTAGCTTACCTGAAGTTGTACAATCTATTAAAGAATTAAACAAAGCAAATATTTCTTGTACAGTCGACAATCTTGGAGAGTTCGTTTATGAGAAATCAGAAGCAACTGCTGCAAAAAATAATATTTTAGCTGTTGTTCAAGCCATTCACGATGAGCAACTAGATGCTCATATTTCCCTTAAGCCCTCCCAATTAGGTTTAGACATTGATTACGCATTTTGCTATGAAAACTTAAAAGAAATCGTAGAACTTGCACATCAATACAATATTTTCGTGAATTTCGATATGGAAAATTACGAACGTTTACACAGCTCTTTTGAATTACTAGAGGAATTACACAAACAATTTGATAATGTGGGGACAGTGATTCAAGCTTACTTCTTCGAGTCGGAAGAAAATATTGAAAAGTACAAAAATTTCCGCTTGCGTATTGTAAAAGGTGCCTACAAAGAGCCAGAAAGTGTAGCATACCAATCAAAAGGTGATATCGACCGTAACTATCTGAAGCTCATTGAACATCATTTACTACATGGTAAATTTACTTCTATCGCTACGCATGACCATAATGTAATTAATCATGTGAAGCAATTCGTTAAACAACATAACGTTCCAAATGAAAAATTTGAATTCCAAATGCTTTATGGTTTCCGTAAAGAAATGCAGTTAGATCTTGCACGTGAAGGCTATAATTTCTGCACATATCTACCATTTGGTAACGACTGGTACGGTTACTTTATGCGCCGTTTAGCAGAACGCCCACAAAACGTAGCACTTGTAACAAAACAAGTGTTTAACAAAAAAACAAACCTAGCAATTGGCTTAGGCGCAGCTGCATTCGCCCTTGGTCGCCTTTCAAAAAAAGGAAAATAATAGTTGAGGCCTAGCGGTTTGAAATTGCTATCAGTTACTCTACACAAGCTATGCAAAAAAGCGAAAACATTGTTAATCAATGTTTTCGCTTTTTTTATTAAGCTTATAGTTTTTTACGCGATATTGTAAACTTTGTCGACGTATTCCTAATGCCGCTGCGGTTTTGGAAATATTACCTTGGTGAAAGTCTAATGCCTTCGAAATATAATATTCCTCCACCTCTTTCATGTAGACATCTAATGGTCGAATGTCTTGCTGATTTTTAATGACAAACAAATCACTCGTTGATACTTCGTTTTCTGCTTCCTCACATGTGCTTTGGATTTTCCATTTAAAATGAACAGGTAGCATATGGGATTCAACGATAGTCTCATTGGTAATTAGCGAGGTGATCTCGTCCAGCAATACTTCTAATTCCTTTAAATTACCTGGCCAATCATATTTCAAAAATGTCTCTTGAACTTCTTCCGAAAGACCTTGAATTGTTGAGCCAAAGCTATCACGATGCCTTTTGAAATAATCATCAATAAATGGCATCATATCTTCCTTTCTTTCACGTAAAGGTGGTACATAAATCGTGATTCCAGAAAATAAGCGGTAAAGATTTTTAGAAAGCTCCTGCTTTTGAATTAAATCTATAGGGTCTTTGCCAACACTAGCAATTAAAACATGCTGATGATTTGGATGATTGTTGAAAAGCTCGACAATCTTTTCTTGTGCTTCGAGTGATAAATATTCGATGCGTTCAGCAAAAAAAGTAATTCTCTCTTTTTCAACAATGTATTTTTCAAATTGATTCAACACTGTTTGCTCATCTCGGCGACAAATTAGAGCGATAAACATGTCATTTTGCACCTTCAGATCATGATGAATACCCTCAGCAACCATATCGATTCCAGTGCCTGACTCACCAATTAACACAACAGGCATTCTGCTCAATGCAACAATTTTTGCCTTTTCAATGACATCCTTCATGACTACGGAAACAGCCGTAATAATATCAAATGTTAGCGGTGCACCATATCTTCTTAATGGCTGATACATCATATATTCAAGCTGCGTAATATCTCGCGCAAATTCCACAGCCCCTACTAACACACCCTCATAGTGCAACGGATAAATATTGCTTATGTAGGTCACCTCTTGATTTTTTTTATTCCAATACGTTTTTTTGACATGTAGAACTGGCGTTTCAGAACTCAGGACTTTAAAGATATCGCTCTTTTCAATTTCGAAATCGATGATTTCTATTGCTCGCCTCTCCTCATATTCGTCCTCATTTACGCCTTCTAGTTCTCTCATTTTTTTATTGTATATGAGCAACTTGCCTTCTGTATCGACAACGCAAATTCCCATATCCCCTTTTTCAATGACGTATTTATAAATACTTAGTAGTACATTGTTATCCATCTTGTCCTCCTGTATTCCATTAAGCTTATTCTAACACCAATACGAAAAACAGATGCAAAAATTAAAAAAGTTTTAAAATTTGAGTTGATTAATGCCAAATTATATTGCATTATATAATTAACAAAATCTTTAAAGGTGCATAATCATTTGGCACCCTTTATCCAGGGGAGGAAACAGATATGATTCCATACAAACACGAAC
>NZ_DJAY01000006.1:0-29165 GCF_002429815.1 Lysinibacillus sp. UBA5990 | reverse complement strand
TGTGTGCTGGCTGTTTTTTTATTATCTTAAGAATATCCTTCATAAATTACAGGATTTTATACAAAAATCATTCATTATAAAAAGATTTAATTGTAAGATTTCATATAACTATAGTATGGTCGCTAGTAGTTTTTTATATAGCTATTTATTTGGATTTTCAATTAAAATTTGCTATGATTAAAAGTCTGAATTGTCTTTCTTTTATAAGTTTCTTGACAGTAGCAGTCCACGTTGTTAATCTTACAATTAATATTCTTTTAACTATAGGAGGACGTTACGAAAATGTGGGAAACTAAATTTGCCAAAGAAGGTTTAACTTTTGATGATGTATTATTAGTACCAGCTCATTCTGAAGTATTACCGAAAGATGTTGATTTATCTGTTCAATTAACACCAAAGATTAAATTAAACATTCCAATGATCAGCGCAGGTATGGATACAGTTACAGAGTCTAAAATGGCTATTGCTATGGCACGACAAGGCGGTATCGGTATTATCCATAAAAACATGGGTATCGACGAACAAGCTGAACAAGTAGAAAAAGTAAAACGTTCTGAAAATGGTGTTATTACAAACCCATTCTTCTTAACTCCGACTCATCAAGTTTTCGATGCTGAGCATTTAATGGGTAAATACCGAATCTCCGGTGTACCTATTGTTGATAGTATGGAAAACCAAAAACTAGTAGGGATCATTACAAACCGTGATTTACGTTTTATCTCGGATTACTCTTTAAAAATTGAAGATGTCATGACGAAAGAAGATTTAATTACAGCTCCTGTTGGAACGACTCTAGAGGATGCAGAAAAAATTCTTCAACAATATAAAATCGAAAAACTTCCGATTGTTGATGAAGAGGGTCGCTTAACTGGACTTATCACAATCAAAGATATTGAGAAAGTTATTGAATTCCCTAATGCTGCTAAAGATACACATGGTCGCTTACTTGTAGGTGCAGCAGTTGGGGTATCGAAGGATACAATGGTACGTATTGAGAAGCTTGTAGAAGCACAAGTTGACATTGTAGTAATTGATACAGCACACGGACATTCAGAAGGTGTATTACAGACAATCCGTTCAATCCGCGAAACTTACCCAGAACTAGAAATCATTGCTGGTAACGTAGCCACTGCAGAAGGTTCACGTGCCTTATTCGAGGCTGGTGCAGATGTTGTTAAAGTAGGAATTGGCCCAGGCTCAATTTGTACTACACGTGTTGTGGCTGGCGTAGGTGTACCGCAAATTACAGCAGTATATGATTGTGCTACAGTAGCTCGTGAGCTTGGTAAAACGATTATTGCTGATGGTGGTATTAAATACTCTGGCGATATTGTGAAAGCTTTAGCGGCTGGTGGAAATGTTGTAATGCTAGGATCACTTCTTGCTGGTACTTCCGAATCTCCAGGAGAGACAGAAATCTTCCAAGGTCGTCGCTTCAAAGTATACCGCGGTATGGGATCTATTGGAGCAATGGAAAAAGGCTCAAAAGATCGTTACTTCCAAGAGGATGCGAAAAAGTTAGTGCCTGAGGGTATTGAAGGTCGCCTTCCTTATAAAGGACCATTAGCTGATACAATTTATCAACTGATTGGTGGTATCCGAGCTGGTATGGGTTATTGTGGAGCACCGCATCTTGAGTACCTACGAGAAAATGCCCAATTTGTTAAAATGACTGGTGCAGGTCTTCGTGAATCACATCCACATGATGTACAGATTACAAAAGAGTCACCAAACTATTCCATGTAATATATTACTTGCAACTTTTATGCTTTCGCATCGTCTACAAAGATGGCGCGAGAGCATTTTTTTATGATAGAGAGTCAACACGTATGTTGATATCTATGATAAAATGTCGAGGACAAGATTATTTTTTTGGAGGGCTTTAAAGGTGAAAAAGAAAATGAACACCGTATTACGCTTACTCCTAATTCCCGTTTTATTAATTGGTATTTTTGCAGGTATTCCTGCAAAGGCAAATGCAGAGACGGATTTAGGACTAACAGTGGATGCTGCAATTTTAATTGACGCAGATTCAGGGAAAATTTTATATGAACAAAATGCAGATACTTCACTAGGTATTGCAAGTATGACAAAAATGATGACTGAATACCTGTTATTGGACGCTATTGATGCAGGGACAGTTAAATGGGATCAAGAATACCACGTAACCGATTATACGTATCGTATGTCTCAAAATCGTGCATTAAGTAATGTACCTTTACGTCGTGATGGTTCTTACACGATTCGAGAATTGTATGAGGCAATGGCTATTTATTCAGCGAATGCTGCAACTGTTGCTATAGCTGAAACAATTGCTGGAACAGAGACTGAATTTTTGAAATTAATGAACAAAAAAGCAGAAGAACTTGGCCTAGAGGGTTATAAGTTTGTCAATTCCACAGGTCTAAATAACGCGGATCTTTTTGGGATGCAACCAGCAGGGACAGGACCAGAGGATGAGAACGTGATGCCTGCAAAATATGTGGCAAAACTAGCCTATCATCTATTAAAGGATCACCCAAAGGTACTAGAAACTTCTCAAATTACTAAGAAGACATTCCGTGAAGGTACAGAGGATGCCATTGAAATGTCTAACTGGAACTTTATGTTACCAGGGTTAGTTTTTGAATATCAAGGTGTAGATGGATTAAAAACAGGTACTACAAACTTTGCAGGCCATTGCTTTACAGGTACTGCAGAGCGTAATGGTACTCGATTAATTGCAGTGGTCATGAAAGCAGTTGATGCTAGTGGACAAGGATCATATAAAGCTCGTTTTGATGCAACAGCAAAATTATTTAACTATGGTTTTTCACAATTCTCAAAACAAGAAATTCTACCAGCGAACTATACGTTTAAAGATCAAAAAACAGTAAAAGTGACAAAAGGTAAAGAAGACAAAGTAGAGATTGCTGTAAAAGAACCTATTTCATTTATGATCAAGTCTTCCGATAAGGATCTTTATAAACCTAAATTGGTTTTAGATAAAAAGAGTCTTGAGGCAGGAGTTAAAAAAGATACTGTTGTAGGGAAGGTCGTTATTGAGCGCACAGAGGGCACAGATTACGGCTTTATCGATGGTAAGGATATTTCATCCGATATTGTTACTACAGGGGCTGTAGAGCGTGCTAGCGGTATCTCATTGTTCTTCCAAGGTGTTGGGAACTTCTTCGGCAATTTATGGAGTGGGATTTCTGATTTCGTTGGAGGACTATTCTAATCATTAATTAAAGGGCACATGAATGTTAGCAAACATTCATGTGCTTTTTCACATTTTGGACCCGTACAGCATACGCTAATAGGCGAAAGGATGTGGCTAAATGTGTGGCATTACAGGATGGGCTAACTTTCAAAAGGATTTAAAAGCAAGTGAAAAAGTTTTGCAAGCAATGACACGAACATTAAACAAGAGAGGGCCAGATGATGAAAATATTTGGTGTAGTGAGCATATTGCATTTGGCCATCGACGGTTAGCAGTTATCGATTTAATAGGTGGCAAGCAGCCGATGAAAAAAATACATGATGGGGTAAACTATGTCATTACATATAATGGCGAACTTTATAATACCGAAGAGCTGCGTAAAGAGCTGCAGAAAAGAGGTTATACTTTCACAACACATTCAGATACCGAAGTGCTATTGACTGCCTATATTGAATGGAAAGAGCGATGTGTAGACTTTCTAAATGGTATTTTTGCCTTTGGTATTTGGGATGAACAGGGGCAATCTCTTTTTTTATGCAGAGATCGATTAGGCGTGAAGCCCCTTTATTTTACAGAGCAACAGGGGGGTATTCTTTTTGCATCGGAAGTAAAGGCTTTACTAGCACATCCAATGATTGAAGCTGCCATTACTATGGAGGGATTGGCAAGTATGATGGCTGTAGGCCCCTCTAGAGCTCCAGGTAAGACCCTTTTCCAAAATATTGAGGAGTTACGACCAGGATATGCAATGCGCTTCTCTAGAGAAGGTTTAAGAAAATGGCAATATTGGCAGCTACAAAGCCGCAAGCATGAAGAATCATTGGAAGAGACAATAGAACATGTTCGTTTGCTGTTAACGGATGCTATTGAACGACAGCTTGTTTCGGATGTACCAATCTGTACATTTCTATCAGGAGGTCTCGATTCAAGTATTATTACAGGAATTGCTGCAGATAGATTCAAACAACAAAAAAATAAGTTGCATACGTATTCAATCGATTATGAGGATAATAAACGTTTTTTCAATCCCCATGCATTTCAAACTTCAACAGATACGTATTGGATTCAAAAAATGACTGAAACTTTTAAAACGATACATCATGCAGAGGAAATTACTCAGCAACAGCTGATTGATTTACTAGTAGATTCGGTTATAGTTAGAGATTCCCCAGGTATGGCGGATGTAGATTCATCGTTACTATGGTTTTGTCGGGAAATTAAAAGAGACTTTACTGTAGCACTATCTGGGGAATGTGCAGATGAAATTTTTGGTGGATATCCATGGTTTAAAGAAAAAACAACGGGTTTTCCCTGGATTCGATCATTGGCTGAAAGAAATGCATTACTCCAAGAGAAGTGGGATAAAAAATTAAAAATTGAATCCTACGCACAGCAGCTTTATACACAAACAATTGCAGAAGTCCCGTTGCTAGATGGCGAAAGTCCTTCAGAAGTAAAACATCGTGAAATGTTTTATTTAAATATGCAATGGTTTATGCAGACCTTGCTAGAGCGGAAAGATCGTATGAGTATGGGAGCGAGCTTAGAGGTACGAGTTCCTTTTGCGGATCATCGCCTTGTGGAATATGCATGGAATATTCCTTGGGAAATGAAGGATTTAGATGGCATAGAAAAGGGGTTACTACGCAAGTCCATGGCACATTTATTGCCTGATGAAGTGTTGTATCGTAAAAAAAATCCATATCCTAAAACATATCATCCAGTTTATACAGCAGGTGTGCAAACATGGTTAAGAGAAATACTTAAAGATAAGAACTCTATCTTACATGAATTATTTGAGCACAAAAAACTTGCGGAATTAATAGAATCTGGAGGTAGCTCATTCAAAATTCCATGGTATGGACAATTAATGGCGGGACCTCAACTTTTAGCATATCTAGGGCAAATTCATACTTGGTTTGAGCATTATCATATTCAACTTATTGAATCTTAATGGGGGTCACCCATCTACTACTTGGTTGTAGTAGATGGGTGATTCTTTTGTATTCCCCAACAATCCATTAATTGTTCTATCGATTGTTCAATTACATGAACAGGTATACCCCCAAAGCCAAGTAAAAATTGTGCTTGTGAAGATTCAACGTAATCAAGTTGATAATCAGATAATGGATAAATACCTATTCCTGCTTGGGAGGCAAGCTGTTGTAATTGTTTTTCTGGCAACTTGTGCTCAACGTCTAATAATATATGCATTCCTGCTTGCTCACCTGTAATTTTAATGGATGATGAATATTTTTCTAAAATAGAAGTAAGCTTATCATGTTTTTTACGATAAACTTTACGCATCCGATTAAGATGTTTTGCAAAATGACCATCATGCATAAAATTTGCTACGATATGCTGATCAAAGCGAGGTACGGTTGATGAATAGTAATTAAAGACATCATTATATGTAGCAAGTAATTGTGGTGGAAGTACAAAATAGGCTACGCGCAAAGAGGGCATTAACGATTTTGTAAAAGTGCTCATATAAATGACTTTATCGTTTCTATCGAGAGCATGAAGAGCAGGAATTGGTTTTCCAGTATAACGAAATTCCGAATCATAATCATCTTCAATGATATAACGAGATGAGCTTTGTGCCGCCCAATTTAAAGCCTGTGCACGTCTAGTAGCGGATAATACTGCACCAGTAGGAAATTGGTGTGATGGTGTAATATAAACAACATTAGCTTGTGTTTGCTCTAGCTCTTGAATGATGATTCCTTCTTCGTCGACGGCAATAGGATAAACTTTTCGTTTATGCTGAGAGAACATACGATGCACTGCCGGATACCCTGGGTTTTCCAGTGCAAAGCAAGTATCATCACTAAAAAGACGTAAAATCATAGGTAGAAGCTGCTCAGTACCAGAGCCAACGACGATTTGCTCGGGATTACAGACCACTCCACGTGATTGATATAAATAATTGGCAATTTCAGTTCGCAAAGAAAGCTCCCCTTGAGGTTCCCCTGTTAATAATAATTTCTTTGAAGCTTCATCAAACAGCTCCTTTGCATATTTTCTCCAAATCTGAAATGGGAAAGCATCGATATCAATAGAACCAGGATTAAAATCTATTTTGTATGATTTTTTCTTAGAATGCTCATTGAATTGAATTACGGTGTCCTGCTGGATGTAGGGTAGTTCATCTATTTCTTCTACAAAATAACCAACACGTGATTTGGACATAATATAGCCTTCTGCAAGAAGCTGTGCATAGGCAATTTCAATCGTTGTTTGAGAGATATTCAAAAAATCGGCTAATTTTCTTTTTGATGGTAATTTTTCTCCCACTGCTATTTTCTTGGAAATGATAGCTTCTTTAATGCCGTTGTAAAGCTGATCATATAGAGGTTTATCGCCATCCCGTTCAAGCTGAAATAAAAGCATATCCATATGATAAAAACCCCCTGACCTTATGATTTTTTAAAAAACTGGATATTTTTATATGGTCAATTTCTATTATACTAAATTTCATCATAAAGGTGGAGGTTAGACAATGAAACAGACAGGTACAAATTTGGTGAAGCGTGGTATGGCTGAGATGCAAAAGGGCGGCGTCATTATGGACGTGATTAATGCTGAGCAAGCAAAAATTGCAGAGGCGGCAGGAGCAGTAGCAGTAATGGCATTAGAAAGAGTACCTTCAGACATCCGCAAAGCAGGAGGTGTTGCTCGTATGGCAGATCCTCGTATTGTAGAGGAAGTACTAGGAGCAGTCTCCATTCCTGTTATGGCCAAAGCTCGTATTGGTCATATTGTAGAAGCTCGTGTTTTAGAAGCAATGGGGGTTGATTATATTGATGAAAGTGAAGTGCTCACACCAGCAGATGAAGAGTATCACTTATTAAAAAGTGATTATACCGTACCATTTGTGTGTGGCTGTCGTGATCTAGGCGAAGCAGCCCGTCGTATTGGTGAAGGAGCAGCTATGCTACGGACAAAAGGTGAACCAGGAACAGGGAATATAGTGGAGGCAGTTCGACATATTCGTAAAGTAAATGCCCAAGTTCGCAAAGTGGTAGGCATGACAGAGGATGAATTAATGACAGAGGCAAAATTACTAGGAGCACCTTTTGAATTATTAAGAGAGATCAAATGTCTTGGGCGTTTACCAGTCGTTAACTTTGCAGCTGGTGGTGTGGCTACACCAGCTGATGCAGCATTAATGATGGAGCTTGGGGCTGATGGTGTTTTTGTTGGGTCAGGTATCTTCAAATCCGATAATCCTGAAAAGTTTGCACATGCGATTGTGGAAGCGACGACACATTACAAGGATTATAAGCTTATTGCTGAAATATCAAAGGAACTAGGCGTACCAATGAAAGGTATAGATATTGCACAGCTTGGGCAACATGAGCGCATGCAAGAGCGAGGCTGGTAGGATGAAACGAATTGGCGTTTTAGCCTTACAAGGGGCGGTACGAGAGCATGTTCAAATGCTAGAAAATCTTGGCTGTGAAGCTTTAGAAGTAAAACAGAAGCGGGATTTAATAAAACTAGATGGACTTGTATTACCTGGTGGTGAGAGCACGACAATGAGAAAGCTGTTGGATCGTTTTGAACTACTAGAGCCTATACGAGAACTAGCACAACGAGGCTTGCCTATGTTTGGGACATGTGCAGGATTAATTTTAATGGCTAATACTTTAGTAAATGATGAACCGCATTTAGCAGTTATGGATGTGACAGTTGCAAGAAATTCATTTGGACGCCAGGTTGACAGCTTTGAAGTAAAGCTCGATATTCCTAAAATAGGTAAGTCAATTCCAGCAGTTTTTATTCGGGCACCTCATATGGAGACAGTCGGAAAAGATGTTGAAATTCTCGCAGAGCATGAAGGTAAAATTATTTTAGCCAGGGATAGACATTTACTAGGTTGTTCGTTTCATCCTGAATTAACATCAGACACACGTATTCTTGAATTTTTTATAGCATCTATGGTATGACTTGCAAAATTTGTTTTCATATAGTACAGTATGGTTAAAATTTAATTAACTGAACACGATGATGGGAAGTAGTAGCAAGCACGTTTTTTTTAGAGAGTCAGCGGTTGGTGGAAGCTGATAAAAGCACTTGTGAATCCGTCCTGGAGTTGCACAGTCGAAGTCAATGAAGTAGGCTGCTGCCGGCTGGAATGCCGTTATAAAATAAGAGGATTAGACATAGTGTCTAGTCAATTAGGGTGGCAACGCGGGTAGCTCTCGTCCCTTTATGGGATGGGGGCTTTTTTGTGTTTATCTTGATACAGCCAAATGCTGCTCCTCTACATTGCTATTTATTTTGATGTTCAAATGACCACTAAATCAAGATAAAGAAACAAGATGCAACAATTTCCTATCATTAAGAAACTACTGGAGGTATGATCGATGTTAGATATTAAACGCGTGCGCGATAATTTCGCGGAAATTAAAGAGATGCTATTAACACGTAATGAAGATTTAGGAAACTTAGATGACTTTGAAAATTTAGATGCAAAGCGTCGAGAACTAATTGCTAAAACGGAAGAACTGAAAGCAGAACGAAATAAAGTATCTGAGCAAATTTCTGTTATGAAGCGCAACAAAGAAAACGCAGATGAAGTGATTGCACGTATGCGTCAAGTGGGCGATGAAATTAAAGAGCTTGATATTCAATTAAATGATGTGGAAGAGCGCTTTAAAGATATGATGATGCGCCTGCCGAACGTTCCTCATGGATCTGTACCAGTGGGTACGACAGAAGATGACAATGTTGAGGAATATACATGGGGTGAAATTCCGGCATTTGATTTTGATATTAAAGCGCACTGGGATTTAGCTACAGATCTAAAAATTGTGGACTTCGAACGTGGTGCCAAAGTAACTGGTAGCCGATTCTTATTCTACCGCGGCCTTGGGGCTCGCTTAGAACGTGCGTTAATGACATTTATGATGGATTTACATGCAGAAGAGCATGGCTATGAGGAAATGCTGCCACCTGTGATTGTAAATCGCGATAGCTTAACGGGTACTGGACAGCTACCTAAGTTTGAGGAAGATGTATTTAAATTAGAGGAAACAGATTATTTCATGATTCCAACAGCGGAAGTACCAGTAACAAACTTCTACCGTGATGAAATTTTAACTGCTGAAGCTTTACCACAAGGTTTTGCTGCATACAGTGCATGTTTCCGTTCAGAGGCAGGCTCTGCAGGTCGTGATACACGTGGTTTAATCCGTCAGCACCAATTTAACAAAGTGGAATTAGTTCGTTTTGTAAAACCTGAGGAGTCATATGAGCAGTTAGAGCTGTTAACGGGTCATGCTGAAAAAGTACTGCAATTACTAGGATTACCATATCGTAAATTAAAAATGTGTACAGCCGATTTAGGCTTTACTGCTGCGAAAAAATATGATTTAGAGGTTTGGATTCCTGCACAAAATATGTACCGTGAAATTTCTTCTTGTTCAAACTTTGAGGACTTCCAAGCACGACGAGCAAATATTCGTTTCCGTCGTGACCCAAATGCAAAACCAGAATATGTTCACACATTAAACGGTTCAGGTCTTGCGATTGGTCGTACAGTTGCCGCTATACTAGAAAACTATCAACAAGCTGATGGAAGCGTAGTAATTCCTGAAGTTTTAAGACCATATATGGGTGGAAAAGAAGTAATTGCCCCAAAATAAACAACTGATCAAGGCTATTTTAGACTAACCTTTACACGGTAATCTAAAATAGCCTTTTTTCTTTTGCAAAATTGATAACTCTCATAATTTTTGAAAATTCGTTATAATGGGTTAATATTCATGGGGACAAGGGAGGGAATTCATGGATTTACAGCAATTTGCTCAGGCTTTAAATGAATTTGACAATATCTTAATTACAGACGATAAAGGCTGTGCAATATTTTATGATTTAGCATATATTATTGGAAATCGGCTTAACACCTGATGAATTTTTTTACAGTACTGTGACTGATAATTATCAAAATTTATCACCTGAAACAAGTACCATTTTTAAAGTATTGCAAACGGGACAACCAATTTTATATTACGAACAACAATTAACGACCTTGAATGGTTTTAGTTACTTATCACTAAGTTCGACCTACCCGATAATGGAACATGGTAAATCCATTGGTGGAATTGAGTTTTCAAAGCATTTTTATGAAAGTAAGCAAATAAAATACTTAGATAATTTCCTGGGACATAAACTATATCGAGATAATCATACGACGTTATCGCCTAGAGGATTTTATTACGACAAACGCCGACATGGAGATATTATTGCACAGGGTATTCACAATGAGACGAGCGCTTTACAAAACCATTTATTACACTGATTAAATATAGAAAAGAAGGTGTCTCACTAGGAGGCACCTTCTTTCATGTGAAAATATCTTTTAGTTAGAAACTACTGTTGAAAAAATATTAGCGAGTGCGCACTCGATGTTTCACAGAGAAATTGTGTTCACTAGAGAGTAAGTAAATAATACCCTCAATAAAAGATATAATGACAGGTATATAAGTCCAGCAAAAAACTAAATATAGAATCCCTTGAAAAACCTTCCCTAAATAAAATTTATGAATACCGATACCACCAAAAAATATAGCGAGGACCCCAGCTAAACCTTTACTTTTTATAGGCCAAGAAGGATCAATACCATCATACATAGGAGCTTGTTGTGGCTGTGCTTGATACACAGGCTGTACCGATTGTTGAAAAGTAGGTTGTTGCACTATTGGTTGTTCGCTTTGGAAACTGAATTTTTCCCCGCAATATTTACATTGAGATAATGTGATATCAGCAGGTGCACCACATTGTGGACATTCGATATTGCTCATGTTAATACCTCCAATTGTTTTCTAAGTACATAGTCGAAAAATTAGTGTGATTAAAACTGTCAAATGGGATGAACCTGAGCACCACAGTTATTACAAAACTTAGAATTAACATCTATTTCTTGTCCACATGAACAAACCGGTTTCAGTAAACTAGTTCCACAAGTACTGCAGAATTTTGAAGATTCTTCGTTTTCATTGTGGCAGGAATGACAAGTAATAACTTTTCGCACTAAATTTTCCCCACATAAATTGCAAAACTTACTGCTAGAAGAAATACTGCCATGACAAGAAGGACAAATCTTATGTGTAGGCTGATGACCAGGTTGCTGTACTTGTTGGTTCATCATGGATGTCATGCCTTGTCCTACACTCAAGCCAACTCCACCAGTTGCAAATATACCAGCTACTCCATTTTCATTTGATGCGGCTGACTCATAAACATCAAAGCTACGTTGGGTAACATAACGATTGTCTCCCATAATTTCAAACTTAGCTTTATCCTGTAAAATTTCATTAATTTCTTCAAAATCTTCTTCAGGGAAATTAATAGATTGAATATGGAAATTCGCTGTTATAAAGCCATACTTAATGAATTCTTCAGATACTTTTTCTTTTAAACTATTTGAAATGTTTTGAAGCTCTGGCGTTATTTCCAACGCAGAAATTTTTTCATTAATAATCTTATTTGCGAGTTCGGTTTTTACAGATGTAATAAGAGAACCTTTAAAATAATCCTGTACTTTTTCGAAGCTAACAATATCATCTTTATTCATAGAGCCGATCACTTCTGAAAAGAATACTAAGTAATCATCAAGTCGTAGAGCTAATTGCCCAAATGCTCTTATACGCAATTTTACAAAGTATTTTGGATCAATTAACTGAATAGGATCAGTGGTTCCCCAATATAAATCCATTTTCACAGTGAGATTAATAAAGTAAATCTCTGCTGAGAAGGGAGTCCCCCCTCCATATGCTAAATTTACAATGTTATGAAGTATCGGTAGGTTATTCGTAGATAAAACGTGTGTTCCCGCATTAAAAACATCACACATTTGACCACCTTTTACAAAAATGGCTACTTGTCCTTCATGGACGATAAGTGCGGTACCAAGTACTAACTTGTCAGTTGGATGTTTGTAAATTAACCAATCACGTGAGCGTAATCCGTCAAATTTCACTCTATCAAAAATAGGCATTAACATTAAACCCCCTATTTATTTACTAATAAATCAAAATTATAACTAGTTATATTCTCCCTTTTGAGTTTATGTATGTCAATGTTTTATCGCGCAGAAATTTGGTGCTGCCATATAAAAAAAGTGTCTTCATAATGAAAGACACCTACTTTTTATATTCACATTTTTTATTCATTCGGCTATTCCCTTTCAGCCATTGCTGCTTGTCTTGCCTTTTTCTCTGCCTTCTTTCGTTCACGTAAAGCTCGGAAAAAATCGGTAAGGATTTGTCCACATTCATCAGCTAAAATTCCTTCAGATACTTCGCATTCATGGTTAAAGCGAGCATCATTTAATAAACGATAGAGTGAATCTACACAGCCTGCTTTCATATCCCTCGCACCATAAACGACTCGTGGTACACGGGATTGTAGGATTGCACCTGCGCACATGGGGCAAGGCTCAAGCGTAACGTAAAGTGTTGTTTTTTCGAGACGCCAACTGCCAATTTTTCGACAAGCCTCTTGAATAGCCATTAATTCAGCATGTGTTGTTGCATTTTGTGTTGTTTCTCGTAGGTTATGAGCTCTTGCAATAATTTGCCCATCATAAACAAGGACAGCCCCTATAGGTACTTCCCCAAGTATAGCTGCTTTTTTTGCTTCCTCTAATGCTTGTTTCATAAATAGACGATCTGTTTCAAAAATATCCACTAAATATCTCTCCTTAAAAGTAGTTTATCCTGCTTAATAGGTAATTGCTACTTTTAACTTCATGCAGAATTCCAAAGCATGATGTATTGACATTCCTAAAATAACCATTTATATTTATATATGAACACATGGTCATATATAAATATAAATTATTGGGGGTAAACTAATATGGATGAACAAATAAAAATAACGAATGTGGAAAATAGTCAGCATTTAGACGATGAGACATTATTCGTCGTGTCACAAACCTTTAAGGCATTAAGTGACCCAACACGAATCCGAATTTTAAATTTACTATGCGCAGATGAGCATTCCGTCAACGACATTGCTGAAATTTTAGATTTAGGACAATCGACCGTTTCTCATCAATTACGGTTTCTAAAAAATTTGCGATTAGTGAAATTTAGACGAGAAGGTACCACTTTATATTACTCCAAAGATGACGATCATATTATGAATTTATTGAAGCAGGCAATTGAGCATGCTGCACATAACTAAAGAACGGAGGTATTGTTGATGGGACATAATCATGATCATGGCCATGATCATACACATGGCGCTAATAAAAAGGTGTTAATCGTATCATTTATTATTATTACTAGTTATATGGTTGTTGAAGCAATTGGTGGTTTTTTAACGAATAGTTTGGCTCTTTTATCGGATGCCGGTCATATGTTAAGTGATTCCATCTCATTAGCTATCGCCTTACTTGCGTTTGTTTTTGGAGAAAAAGCAGCAAGCTACAGTAAAACATATGGATATAAACGATTTGAAATATTAGCAGCAGTATTAAATGGCGTTACATTAATTGGGATTGCATTATTTATTTTCTATGAAGCGATCGAACGTTTTGCAAATCCTCCGGAAGTGGCTACTACAGGTATGCTTATTATTAGTACAATTGGTCTTTTGGTTAACATCTTAGTTGCATGGATTATGATGCGTGGTAGTGATACAAAGGACAATTTAAATATGCGTGGGGCTTTTTTACATGTACTAAGTGATATGCTTGGGTCCGTAGGGGCTATTGTGGCTGCCTTACTAATTATGTTTTTTGGTTGGGGATGGGCTGATCCTCTAGCGAGTGTTATTGTCGCCTTATTAGTAGTAAGAAGTGGCTACTATGTTACAAAATCCGCTATTCATGTCTTAATGGAAGGAACACCTTCAAATGTCGATGTTCAGGAGATAATTCAATTAATTGAACAAACCGATGGGATAGAAAGCATCCACGATTTACACATCTGGACAATTACTAGTGGAACCAATGCTTTGTCTTGTCATGCAGTGGTAAATAAGCACTTAAACATTGTAGAGGGTGAGCATATTCTACGAAAAATTGAACATAATCTTGAGCATAAGGGTATTAAACATGTAACCATTCAACTAGAAACGGCTTCCCATCCACATGCAAGCTCAATTTTATGTCAATTGAAAAATGTTCATGAACATCATCATGAATAAAAAAAAATTTTACGGCTTGCATACCCTTCGTGGGTATAGTATAATAAAACTGAAATAGGAGGTGTAGTGGATGGAGGACATAGTAAAAGAGGATGCTTGTCATACAGAGGGAGCTACGTCTTGTCGAAAAAGCCATCACCCTGAGCGTGTAAAAAAGGATTTAACAACTCGTTTAAACCGTATAGAAGGTCAAATCCGAGGCATTAAGGGAATGATCGAAAAAGACGTTTATTGTGATGATGTTATTACGCAACTGTCTGCGACACAATCAGCTTTGAATAGTGTAGCGAAAATTTTATTAGAAGGTCATTTAAAGGGTTGTGTTGTGGATCGTCTATCGGAGGGCGATGATGCAGTTTTAGATGAATTAGTAGTAACGATTCAAAAGTTAATGAAAAAATAGATGTATATAAAAAAATTAAAAGGAGAGATTTATTATGCAAAATGTAACATTAAATGTACAAGGAATGTCATGTGGTCATTGTGTAAACGCGGTTGAAAAAAACGTTGGTGCTTTAGCTGGTGTTGAACAAGTAAAAGTAAATTTAGCAGAAGGTTTAGTTGATGTTGCATTTGACGATGCACAAGTATCACTTGATCAAATTAAAGAGACAATTGATGATCAAGGCTATGAAGTAAAATAAAATTTGTAGAGTGCTTCTGTGGCACTCTCTTATTTTCAAAAATATATACCCCCAGTCGGTATAAGGAGAGGTGAAAGGTAAATGAGTTCTGATCATAAGGAAGCTAATTTGCAAATTACAGGGATGACATGTGCGGCCTGTGCCACTCGCATAGAAAAAGGGTTAAATAAAATGGATGGAGTAGAACAAGCAACAGTTAATTTAGCTCTTGAAAAATCATCTATTAAGTACGACCCAGCAAAGCTAAGTGAAGCAGATTTTGAAAAAAAGATAGAAGCGCTTGGCTATGGAGTAGTTAAACAAAAAACTGAACTTGATATTACAGGAATGACATGTGCGGCCTGTGCTACTCGAATAGAAAAAGGATTAAATAAAATGAGCGGCGTATCATCTGCCAATGTCAACTTAGCTCTTGAAAAAGCAATGATTGAGTTTAACCCATCAGAGGTGAACATTGCAGATATTATTGCTAAGGTTGAGAAGTTAGGATATGGCGCTCATCAAAAAGCAGATGAGCAGGAAACAGAGGATCATCGAGAAAAGGCTATTAAGCAGCAACAACAAAAATTTATTTTATCAGCTATTCTATCCCTACCACTGCTCTGGACGATGGTTGGACATTTTACATTTACATCGTTTTTATATGTGCCGGAAATCCTTATGAATCCATGGATTCAAATGGTGTTGGCTACACCCGTACAATTTATTATTGGTAAGCAGTTTTATGTAGGGGCATATAAGGCATTACGAAATGGCAGTGCAAATATGGATGTACTTGTTGTGATGGGGACATCAGCGGCTTATTTCTATAGTGTTTATCAAGCAATCATGACGATAGGATCACATCATGGCCCGCACCTCTATTTTGAAACAAGCGCTGTATTAATTACATTAATTTTATTAGGTAAATTATTTGAGGCAAAAGCAAAAGGACGTTCATCTGAGGCGATAAAAAAACTGATGGGACTTCAAGCCAAAACAGCCATTGTTGTACGTGACGGTCTAGAGATGGAAGTGCCTTTAGAAGAAGTGATGATTGGTGATATCATCCTAGTTAAACCAGGAGAAAAGATACCCGTTGACGGAGAAGTTTTAGAGGGAACAACGGCTGTTGATGAATCCATGTTGACAGGAGAGAGTTTACCAGTCGATAAAAAGCAGGGCGATTCATTATTTGGATCGACTATTAATAAAAATGGTTTTATAAAAATGACAGCGACAAAGGTTGGTCGTGATACGGCACTAGCACAAATTATTAAGGTGGTAGAAGATGCTCAAGGATCAAAAGCACCGATTCAACGTTTAGCAGACCAAATCTCAGGGGTTTTTGTACCAATTGTTGTGGGCATTGCGATTGTGACATTTATCGTTTGGATTATTTGGGTACGTCCAGGAGAATTTACGCCTGCTTTAGAGGTCTTAATTGCAGTACTTGTAATTGCTTGCCCATGTGCACTTGGTTTAGCCACACCGACCTCTATAATGGCTGGTTCGGGTCGCGCTGCTGAATTTGGTATTTTATTCAAAGGTGGCGAGCATTTAGAACAAACACAAAGTATTGATACGGTCGTTGTAGATAAAACAGGGACAGTGACACATGGTAAGCCAGTACTAACGGATGTTCTTTTAGCACCAGACCAAGAGGAAACACGCTTTTTATCATTAATTGGTGCGGCTGAGAAACAGTCGGAGCATCCACTTGCAGAGGCGATTGTTCATGGTATAGAAGAACGTGGGATTGCTTTAGGGGAAGTTCAATTTTTTGAGGCTATTCCAGGTTACGGTGTGCAGGCAACAGTCTCAGGTCAAGGTGTTGTCATTGGTACACGAAAATTAATGCAACAGTACGGCATCCAGCTAGATGATATTTTACCAACAATGGAGCAATTAGAGCGAAATGGCAAAACAGCGATGTTGGCTGCAATAAATGGCCAATATGCGGGGGTAGTAGCTGTTGCTGATACAGTAAAAGATACGTCTAAGGAAGCCATTCATCGTTTACAGAATATGGGCATTACAGTCATCATGATGACGGGAGATAATGAACGTACAGCCCAGGCAATAGGCGCAGAGGTAGGCGTGAACCAAGTTATTGCGGAAGTTTTACCTGAAGGAAAAGCAAATGAGGTGAAAAAACTTCAAGCCCAGGGTAAAAATGTAGCAATGGTTGGCGACGGTATTAATGATGCACCTGCGCTGGCAACGGCCAATATTGGTATGGCCATTGGTACAGGGACAGATGTGGCGATGGAAGCGGCAGATATTACGTTAATCCGTGGTGATTTAAATAGTATTGCGGATGCCATTCTTATGAGTAGAAAAACAATGCGTAATATTAAACAAAATCTGTTTTGGGCATTTGCTTACAATACATTAGGTATTCCGATTGCTGCAATTGGTCTGCTTGCTCCGTGGGTGGCAGGTGCGGCAATGGCTTTTAGTTCTGTATCGGTTGTATTAAATGCTCTACGTTTACAGCGAGTGAAATTGTAAAGATGAAAAGGCGTTGGGATGCATATTCTTAATGCCTTTTTTCTATTTATACGGAGGGAAATCTCCTGCTTAATTTTCTAGAATAATAGGTTGATTCTGTTTTTCATTTTCTCACTATGATAAAATGAAAGGTACTGACTCATTTATGTAGAACACAATGATCGAATCCATATAACAAAAGGAGGAGCTTCTGGTGACGGTTCCATTTGTTACGGTAGAAGGTCCGATTGGTGTTGGTAAAACCTCTTTATCGAAAGAGATAGCGGCGACATTTAATTACCATCTATTAAAAGAAATTGTAGACGAAAACCCTTTTTTAAATAAGTTTTATGAAAACATTGAGGAGTGGAGTTTCCAAACGGAAATGTTCTTTCTTTGTAATCGCTATAAGCAATTAACGGACATTAAAAAATTCCGATTTGCTCATGCCAAGCCAGTTGTAGCAGATTATCATATTTTTAAAAATTTAATATTTGCGAAGCGTACACTGGCATCTACCGAATACGAAAAGTATGAGGAAATATATAATATATTAACAAAAGACATGCCTGTTCCTAATGTAGTTGTTTATTTACATGCAAGCGTTGAAACATTGATGAAACGCATTGCCATGCGTGGACGAGATTTTGAAAAAATGATATCACGCGATTATATGGAGCAGCTCGTAACCGATTATCATTCTTTTATCGAACATTTTGAGAATATGCATCCTGAAATACCAGTTATTCGATTTAATGGAGATCAGCTCGATTTTGTTAAAAATCCAGACGATTTAAATTATGTTTTAAAAATTATTAAGGATACGTTACAAAAAAGGAGTTTGCAATAATGAATTTAAGAGAGAAATACGATATTCCTCCACAAACGGTCATCACGATTGCCGGTACTGTAGGCGTAGGAAAGTCTACGATGACAACAGCTTTAGCAGAAGCATTAAATTTCCGTACATCATTCGAAAAAGTAGATACAAATCCGTATCTTGATAAATTTTATGAGGACTTTGAAAAATGGAGCTTCCATTTACAAGTCTACTTTTTGGCAGAGCGGTTTAAGGAACAGAAACGTATTTTTGAGTATGGTGGAGGATTTATACAAGACCGTTCTATTTATGAAGATACTGGGATATTCGCTAAAATGCATTACGATAAGGGAACAATGAGCCCAACAGATTATGAAACATACACAAATTTATTTGATGCTATGGTCATGACACCGTATTTCCCACATCCAGATTTACTTGTTTATCTTGAGGGGCCGATTGATGCTGTTATTGGGCGAATACAAGAACGTGGGCGTGCAATGGAGCAACAAACGCCAAATGATTATTGGATAGAAATGCATGAACGTTATGAAAACTGGGTTAATAATTTTAATTCCTGTCCAGTTCTACGTTTAGATATTAATGATTATGATTTATTAAAAAATCCGGATGCAATTGAATCAATTGTGAGCCGTATCAGTCATATGCTAAAACAAACAAGCCATTTAAGAAAATAGAAGAGCAAGAAACGACCAAAGAACGTGAAACAATACATAGCCGATTGTTTCACGTTTTTTGAATAGGAGGGATTACTATAAGAATTGCAGTGTATTGCGGATCTGGTATAGGTAAAAGTCCAGTCTATGGGGAGAAAGCTACAGAGCTAGGTACAGTATTAGCTAAGCACGGACATAGTGTTGTTTACGGTGGTTCCAAAATGGGGTTAATGGGAAAGGTCGCAGATGCTGTTTTAGCCGCAGGTGGAGAGGTTATTGGTGTTATGCCAACCCATTTACAAAAGCGGGAACTGGCTCATGCTTCATTAACAGAAATTCATTTTGTTGAGTCTATGCATATTCGGAAAGCTAAAATGGCGGAGCTGGCTGATGCATTTATTGCTCTTCCAGGAGGTGCAGGAACTTTAGACGAATATTTTGAAGTTTTTACTTGGGCACAAATTGGCCTTCATGAAAAACCTGTCATTTTATATAATGTAAATGGTTTTTATGATGCACTCTTACAGCATTTTAAAATAATGCTAGAGGAAGGATTTATACGACCTGAACAAAAGTCCTTTTTCCGTATAGCAACTACTCCAGAGGAAATAGTACGTTTACTAAAAAAACATGGGTGAACATTGCCCATGTTTTTTATAATATAAAATAAACGGTAAAAAATAGAAATGGATGAGGTGGATTATGCAAGGTGCAGATACTCAAGTAACTGATGATTTAGTAGTACAAGCCATTGAACGAAATATAGCAATTATACGTTTTGATATGGATCGAAGGGTAGCCTATGTGAATGAACTATTTGCTAGAACATTAGGCTATACAGTACAAGAGATGTTAGGAAAGAATCATAAAGATTTTTGTTTACCAAATTTCGTTCACAGTGCAGCATACGAACAATTTTGGCGCAATTTAGTAGCAGGAAATAGTTATCAGGACAAAATTGAGAGAATTGATGCAAATGGCCAAAGAATTTGGCTTGAGGCTACGTATATGCCTGTTTTCGCTAACCACACAAATAAAGTAATTGGTGTTTCAAAAATTGCTACAAATATTACTGAACGTCAAAATGAAATAACAAATGTAGCAGATCAATTGAAGGAAATGTCTAATGAGCTTCATCAACGCTCAGAGGCTGGTATTCAAAATAGTCAAGAATTACTGAGCACCATTCAAGCGGTTTCTCAGGAGTCAAAAGAAAATGTTAGCAATCTGGCACAGCTAAAAAATCAATCTGTTTCCATTAAAGTGATTGTGAAAACCATTCAAGAGATTGCTTCCCAAACAAATTTATTAGCTTTAAATGCAGCTATTGAAGCTGCACGAGCTGGGGAGTATGGCCGAGGCTTTGATGTAGTGGCAAAAGAGGTGCGCAAGCTTTCTGTCAGGGTAGAGCAATCCATTTCAGAGGTGAAGGATCATATAGAGGGGATAGAGCGGGAAATTAATCAAGTGACAGCCAGTATTACAAAGATAGCTGAAAAAGTAGAAAAAACAAATGAACAAATTACTATTACAACTAAAGATTTTAATGAAATTGCATCTGCGGCTGAAGCTTTAGACGAGCAGTCCAAGCAATTTATTGAAATTATTTAACGTTGCATATTGCCCCATTCGCAGACTAGGTGGTGGACTAATTTACAATATTTTGTAGATGTGTTGAAATAGTATAAGTTTTTTCATTACAATATTTGTGTAAGACGTTCATTAATCATAATAGGGGTGTTATGGATGACAAAAGTGGAAGTAAGTTTTCAGCATCTACCAACAACAGCTATTTCAGATGTGACAGGTGGACATACGAATTTGTGTAGTACGATTAAACCGCTAGCCAATCATTTTAAAATTGCTGGGCGTGCGGTAACTGTACGATTACCAGATGGTGAAAATGGTGCAGTGTTGGAGGCTATTCGAGCGGCTAATGAAGGAGATATTTTGGTTATTGATGCAAAAGGAAACACCAATCGAGCGGTAGCAGGAGATTTTGTGGTGTCCTTAGCAAAAGGTATTGGTGTAAAAGGCTTTGTAGTTGACGGTGTAATTCGTGATATTGCCGCTATTCGTGAGCTAGATTTCCCTGTATTCGCTTTAGGTACTACAGTAGCTGCTGGTAATAAAAATGGTGGTGGCAAAGTAAATGTTCCCATTGCCATTGGAGGAGTAACAGTTCACCCAGGCGACTATATAATTGGAGATGTGGATGGTGTTATTGTTGTACCACAGCAAGATGCTGAAAAAGTGATCGAAGCTGCGGAGGAAAAGATACTAAAAGATGAAAAGCGTGCTCAAGAAGCACATGCAAATGGCAAAGAATCCATTGTTGCATATTTAAATAAAGTGCTTGGAAAATAAAAAAACGCTCACGATGCCATCCAACATCGTGAGCGTTTTTTATTTTATGCTAAATTTTCATTTTCATTAAAATAATTCTTCATTTTTTCGCGATCGAAACGGCCTTCCCATTTCGCCATAACTAATGACGCTAATGAGTTACCAATTACGTTAACAACTGTACGTCCCATATCAAGAATACGGTCAATACCAGCGATAAATGCTAGACCTTCTAACGGAATGCCGACAGTACCTAAAGTGGCTAGAAGCACTACGAAAGATACCCCTGGAACCCCTGCAATCCCTTTCGATGTAACCATCAATACAAGCATTAACGTAATTTGTTCACCAATGCTTAGGTGAATACCGTACATTTGCGCAATAAATAATGCTGCAATCGCTTGGTATAGCGTTGATCCGTCTAAGTTAAAGGAGTAACCGGTTGGGATAACAAAGGATACAATATCCTTCGGAGCCCCTAATTTCTCCATTTTTAACATAATACGCGGTAATACAGCTTCAGAACTTGCTGTTGAGAATGCTAAGATTAGCTCATCTTTCAGCACTTTAATTAAATAGAAGATGCTAATTCCTGCGAATTTTGCCACAAGGCCAAGAACAACAAAGATAAAGAATAACATAGTTGCATAAACAAGAATGGCTAATTTGGCAAGTGGTACCAATGAGGCAAACCCATATTTGGAAACGGTTACACCAATTAAACCAAATACCCCGATTGGAGCAAACTTCATTACGAGGTTAGTTACCCAGAACATCGCATCTGCTACCCCTTGGAAGAAGTCTAAGACTGGCTTTCCTCGATCGCCAACTGCTGCAACTCCTAAACCAAAAATAACTGAGAAGAAAATAATCGCAAGCATATTACCCTCAGCCATAGACTGAATAATATTTGTTGGGACAATACCTACAATTATATCGAAGGGCCCCTCATGTTGTACTTCCTCAGTCGTTGTAACATATTTCGAAATATCTCCTTGAGATAATTCGTTCATGTTTATTCCTGCACCAGGTTGGAAAATATTAGCGGAAAGTAATCCGACTAAAATAGCTACAGTCGTAATAATTTCAAAGTAAATAATGGATTTCCCGCCTAATCGGCCAAGCTGCTTCATGTCTCCAGTACCAGCAACACCTACGATTAATGTAGAAATAATAATCGGTACAACAATCATCTTAATAAGATGTAAAAAGATATCCCCTAATGGTTGTAAATATGTCTCAATCTTGGGGTTTCCATAAAAAATACCACCAACAATGATCCCTAAAATCAAGCCGATTAAAATTTGAGCGGCTAGACTGATTTTAAATTTCTTCTTCAAACCCTTTGTACCCCCTGATATTAAATTTTTAGGACACGCCTTACTTTAATAATACGGAGGACTTATGGAATCCGACAAAATCCGAGAAAATTAATTTAATTTTGTTAAAATGTCTGAATATAGCACTTGAATAAACTTCTTAATATTTACCTTTGCTTTACGATTGTCATGGTCTTCAATCTGAGTCATGAGTTGACGAATTTCTTTAAAATCGAAGTAGCGAGGGGCATAGTATTCAAACTCAGAGTTGGTGTAATCGACAACACCTAAGTTTGCAAGATTAATCATGGCAGCTAATATCGTTCTGCGCACACGCTGTTCTATGGCTTTACTTTCCTTTAAAATGTCATCAGGTGTTGCCTTTGTTACAGCAGCGATTTCTTCATAAAGCTCCTTTAATGGAGGGAGGGGTGCAATCTTATGCTGATGAGCAAGTAAAGTTTCGATAATAGCTATAATATCCTCGCTCCCAATCTCACCGACAATACCCATATCATTTAATATGGACTGAATATGGTCTCGTGAAGTTGCTTTATTTGCTTTTTGCTCACTTAATTCAATATTTGTAAGTGATTGACGAATAACTAACAATGAATTTTTCAGCCGAAATTGTTCTGTAGTTTTTTTCAAAACATTTTCAACCTCAATGCGGTTAATCGGTTTATGAATGAAGAAATCTATTCCCTGCTCATAAGCCTCACCAACCATTTCTTTATTCACAACCTGAGAAATCATTATAAATTGACCCTCAAAGCGATTTTGAATAAGATGTTCGACTGTTGCTATACCATCAAGCTTTGGCATCAGTAAATCGATTAGCACAATCTCAGGCTGGGTCATTAAAATTTGTGGTATGGCATCCTCTCCATTGCGAGCTTCGCCAATCACTGTACCTAACCCACTATCTTCAATAATTTGTTTTAACATGACACGACTTGCGCGATCGTCGTCTACAATAAAATACCTCATTTAAGTCTCTCCCGTTTGAATAGTTTGCGTAGGAATTATGATTTTAAACGTTGTGTATTGATTGTTTGATTCAACGGTTATGGAGCCTTTTAATTTTTCTATTAGTTCAGCAACATGTGAAAGGCCAATGCCAGTAGCTGCGACACCTTCTACATTATATTTTGTGGTAAATCCAGGTTCAAAAATAATAGAAAAATCATTCTGTGAAATTCCCTTTCCATTGTCACATATTGTTACTACAGTATTATCCTCTTGTCGTTGAATAGCAATAGAAATGATACCTTGTTCTTCGATAGCCTCCACTGCATTGGCAGTTAAATTATTTAAAAGCGCAAGCAGTGCAATATGTTCCTTTGTTTGAAAATCGAAGTCTATACTTGTTTCGAACTGTATATTCTTCCCAAGTAATTCAGCGTACTTACTATTGCCGTCTTCGATATAATGTAATAATTCTGATAATATAAAGGGCCCGAAGCTTCTCTCACCAACAATCTTTGAAATGCCCGCATAGATGCGTTGTGAATCCTTTTTCACTTCATGAATTTCCTGGGCAATATGAAGAGCTTGCAAGCTTTCCGCTCGATATCCTTGAGCTTTTAATTGCCGATATAATTCAAAACCGCTAGCTGTTATGGTTTCAATATGGTTCATGGATTTTTTTAAATACAGAGTCTCAACATAGAGGTCAGATCCAATATTCAGCATCTCTTGTACACGTTTTTTTTGTTCGGCGATCAATATAGAGCTATATATACCAACTACAAAAAAGCTTCGTAATAAGGCCACTGCTAATAGGATCAAAAGGTCGTGAAGAAATAAAAATGTATAAGTTTGTACAAAAAATCGGAAAATTTGTTCGGCTAAGTTACTAATGACCTCACTAAAAGCGACGAGTAAACCAAGCTTTAGTGGTTTTTCTCTATATGTTTGAACATCTAAAATTTGTAGGCATATAGCAAACAATACATAAAATAATCCTGCTGGTAAATGGTTAAATATGCTCTCTAATACGGGTATATCATGTAAATAGGAATTAAAAACACGAAAAATGATTGTCACTATACTTGTAGCAAACCCAGCTAAAATAATGGGAGTGGGTTTAATTAATGTGCATAAGAAAAAGATAATGGTGCCTAAACCAAAGCGAAATGTCGTATTGGCAAACGGCATAATTTTAATTTCACTACCAATTGCGGTCAAAACAGCAATCAAAATAACCCAAGTGAGGGAAGTGCGAGCTATATTTTTTTTCGATGGCAATTTGACAACCTCCCATAAGCAATATAATAAAAAAATACCACAACCGAGACGGAAGTGGTATTTAACAAGTCATACATACAATTTTGGCAAAAAAAAAACGGCTACATTCGTAGTCGGAAATTAAAAACTGGAGGAGGTAGAGGGATTCGAACCCCCGCGCGGTGTTACCCGCCTGTCGGTTTTCAAGACCGATCCCTTCAGCCAGACTTGGGTATACCTCCATGTTATATTGCTTTGCTGTCTTTCGACAAAAATAAATTTATCATAACTTAAAACCCAAGTCAATAATTTTTTTACAAAATATCGTGATGTTAAAAATACATAGGTAATAAATAATTTGTGCATTAAGTTGCAATTTATACAAACAGTCAGTATACTAGTTATTGCCGTGCTAGGTGGGAAGGTAGCGGTGTCCTGTAACTCGCAATCCGCTCTAGCGAGACTGAATTCCTTTTTCGAGGCTGTCCGTATTGTTTGGTCTGCCTTCTGCACGTAGTGTTGACGATTGGGTCCTGCGCAATGGATACCCATGAACCATGTCAGGTCCGGAAGGAAGCAGCATTAAGTGGTCATATCCATGTGCCGCGGGGTTGCCTAATCTGAGCTAACGACAGGAGTAACGCTTATGTGCGGCTGTCAAGGAAAGGTGCACGGCATTAAATTGCCAACTCAAAGCATCCGTCTACTATAAGGCGGGTGCTTTTTTTATTTTTTATTTAGTAACTTCATTTTATATATAAGACAGCAAATGCTATAATAAGACTATTCTATTTAATGGAGAAGGAGAGAGAAAAACAGTGACGTATCAAGCATTTTACCGTGTGTATCGGCCGCAATCTTTTCGAGAGATGTCCGGTCAAGCGCATGTCAAAAGAACGCTACAAAATGCTCTCCTAGCGAATAAAACGACGCATGCTTACCTTTTTTCTGGGCCACGTGGTACTGGGAAGACAAGTACAGCTAAAATTTTTGCAAAAGCTTTAAATTGTGAACATGCGCCTGCGAAAGAGCCTTGTAACGAATGTGCTACATGTATAAGTATTACGGACGGTTCGCATCCTGATGTCATTGAATTTGACGCAGCTTCAAATTCACGTGTTGAAGAGATTAGAGATATTATAGAAAAAGTTCGTTTTGCTCCTGCAAGCAGCAGATACAAGGTGTACATTATTGATGAAGTGCATATGCTTTCTACAAGTGCTTTTAACGCTCTTTTGAAAACATTAGAAGAGCCGCCTCCTCATGCGGTATTTATTTTAGCAACAACAGAGCCTCATAAATTGCCTGCAACAATTATTTCTCGTTGTCAGCGCTTTGATTTCAAAAGACTTTCTACCAATGATATTATTGAACGTATGAAAGTTGTCTTAGAAGATATTGAGCTGCCGTATGAAGAGCAAGGCTTAAAAGTAATAGCGCAATCTGCTGCAGGGGGAATGCGTGATGCTTTAAGTTTATTGGACCAAGTAGTATCTTTCAGCGGAGAGAAGCTAAAGCTTGAGGATACCTTGCTAGTTACAGGTTCAATAAGTCAGGATGTTTTTTATGATTTAGCCGAGGCACTCAAAGCGAAAGATGTTGCACAAATGCTTGCGTTATTAGAACAACTAATTGCTGATGGTAAAGATCCACTGCGTCTTTCAGAAGATTTAATTACATTTTTCCGTGATTTATTATTACTTCAAACAAGTGATGATTTAGCTGAATTATTAGAGCTCGTGTCTCCTGAGGAACGTGTATTATCCTTGGCGCATGAATTTGCACCGAATATGCTTTATGGCTATATTGATATACTTGCGAAAACTCAGCAAGAAATGCGATTTTCTCACCATACGAAAATCTATTTAGAAACGGCATTACTTAAAATGGTACAGTTTTCGGGAGGGAGCACTAATCAAGCGGTAACTACAACGAGCGATACGGCTATTAGCCCTGATCTTGCTCAAAAAATTGTAGCGCTTGAGCAGATGGTTCAACAATTATCCGTACAATTACAATCAGGGGCTCCTGTGCAAGCATCGCAAACACCAAAAGAGCAAAGACCACGTGCTAAAAATCCAAACGGGTATAAGGCTCCGACAGGTCGTATTCAAGAGGTACTAAAGGACGCTACAAAGCAAGATGTTCAACGTATAAAATCGATTTGGGCACAAGCACTAAATCAATTGCAAAAATCTCAATCTGCGCTTTTAGCTGAAGCTGAACCGGTTGCGGCATCTTCAAGTGCTTTTGTGTTAAAATTCAAGTATGATATTCATTGTCAGATGGTTGCAGATAATCAGTCTTTAAAGGGCCACTTTACCCAGTTAATTGCCGGACAAACTGGTACCTTGTACGAGATGCTTTGTATACCAGAAGAATCTTGGTTAAAGATGCGTGAAGAGTTTATCCGTGATCATAGTATGCAGCACAAAAAAACATCAGCTGCATCAGAGAATGGTGAGGAGTTATTAGAACCACCACCGGCAGAAATGTCGGATGAGCCATTTATCGATGATGCTCAGCCACTTGCCTCACAGGACCCACTTGTGACAGAGGCTGAAAATCTCTTTGGTAAAGATTTTGTTGAAATTATGGAAGATTAAATTTTAGGAGGAAAACATGTATGCGCGGAATGGGAAATATGCAAGGTATGATGAAAAAAATGCAAAAAATGCAAAAGGAAATGATGGAGGCTCAAGAGGCTCTCAATGCAGAGCAATTTGAAGGTGTTGCAGGTGGCGGCATGGTAAAAGTAAGTGTGTCTGGTCAACGTGAAGTTGTGTCAGTAAATCTTGATGAATCTGTAGTAGATCCAGAGGATATTGAAATGCTACAAGACTTAATCGTTATTGCTACTAATGAGGCATTAAAAAAGGTAGAAGAAAAAACGAACTCAACGATGGGTAAATTCACTCAAGGCTTAAACCTTCCATTCTAGGAGGTATTCATATGTACTACCCAGAACCAATATCAAAATTGATCGATAGTTTTATGAAATTGCCAGGTATCGGGCCGAAAACTGCGGCTCGTCTGGCGTTTTTTGTGTTATCAATGAAGGAAGAAGATGTCTTATCTTTTTCTAAAGCATTAGTTGATGCTAAACGAAATTTAAGCTACTGTTCCGTTTGTGGCAATATTACGGATGTAGACCCATGTCACATATGTACAGACAAACAACGAGATCATTCGATTATTTGTGTTGTTCAAGATACAAAAGATGTGATTGCGATGGAAAAAATGCGTGACTATAATGGCATGTACCATGTTCTACAAGGTGCGATATCACCAATGGATGGCATTGGTCCAGAGGATATTAATGTCGCTTCCTTGTTGGTCCGGTTGCACGATGAAAGTGTCCAAGAGCTTATTCTAGCTACGAATTCAACTATTGAAGGCGAGGCAACAGCTATGTATATATCTCGCCTTGTCAAACCATCAGGTATTCGTACGACCCGCATTGCGCACGGATTGCCAGTAGGTGGGGATTTAGAATATGCTGATGAGGTAACGTTATCTAAGGCGATGGAAGGTCGACGTGAGCTGTGAGTGAGGGATTAATATGTTCTTCCGTAGTAAAGGAAAACTAAAAAAAGAGTTCGATAATAGGCTCGTAAATCTTATAAAAGAAACAAAAGAGGATTTACAACAGGCTAAGATAATAGAAGAATTAATGGACGACTATGATCTGGGGGCGATCGCTCAACGAAAAGCGGCAGAAAGCATTCATTTTTATTTATTTAAAGAAGCTAGAATTCGCAGAGTGTTAATTAAATAGTTCTATTGGCCATTCATAGAAGCAATACAGGAAACATAAACTTTCATAATTATTTTTTTGAGGGGGTAACCATATGTCTTGGTTAGTAATTATGAGTATTTGTGTTCCTGTAGGGCTTCTTTTTCTTTATGTCATAATAAGACATGCTAAGCTTGGCAAAATCTTAGAAGGATTATCTGTTTTTTGGTTTCGATTTGCATTTGCCTTCCTATTATTATTTATGATTCATTTAGGTATCGGTTATATAGGATATAATGTGCCGATTAATCTTTTCTCTGTCTTAACAATTGCCGTTTTAGGTATTCCGGGGGTTCTAGGAATAACGGCTTTAATATTTATTTTATAAAATGCTTGCAATATAATAATATTATGGTATAGTTATAGAAGTCGCCAATACAACTGGTTGAAACGAAAATTCGTTAAAAAATTTATGTTGACACAGTGTGCGTGACATGATATTATATAAGAGTTGTTGTTGAAAAAACAACAACGAACAACATGAACCTTGAAAACTG